>NZ_JQKJ01000022.1 GCF_000745975.1 Desulfobacter vibrioformis DSM 8776
ATAGACTCAATGATCTCTACACCCTGCTTTTCGGTTTGATTATCCTTGTCCTTTATGAACGGTACGGCTTTCAGGCATTTTATTTGACTCTGCTTCTCGCTTTGGCCAACGTCGTTTCGATCTATATTTTCATAGTCTTTGCCATTTATTTTTTGCACCATCGGCCGGTCCACCTCCTGGGCGCTATGACCGCCTTTTATCTCCTGGTGTATTATTTATCCGGAGCCCCCTATGTTTTGTTCGGTCCTGCTGCTGTCTTTCTCATGTACTCCAGGACCACCATTCCTTTGCCAAGAATGATCCAAAAATACTTTTATTATGTGGCCTACCCCGGGCATTTTCTGATTATTATCCTGATCAATTCATCAGGATACCCGGCCACCACTTAAGAAAGAATGAATCAAATGAACCCACGAGAATTAAAAAACCACCTTTACCGGCTGGTAAAGAAAAACGGCAAAAGCAGCATAACGGAATTTGAGCATGAATACATGGCAGGCAAAATTGATTACAACACCTATCTGCATTGTTGCTATTCGGATTATGCCAAAGGCCGTTTGTCAAAAAAGAGGAAATAATCAATAGGATCGTAACCACACTTCGAGGATAAAATATGATAAAAGGATCTGCTGGCCATAATAGGAACAAGCCTTTGAACCCTTCTTATGTCTCGGAATTATAACAAATTGCATAATATTAACATTTCTGCTGAAAAAGGGATGAAGGATCATAAACTAATGAGCCACGCCACACTTGAGCAAGATTATGGTCGAGCGATTAAACCGGAGGAGCTTGCAACATTCCTTGGGGTTGACCGGCGAACTGTGATTAAGTATTCAAACAGGTGGGGTGGTATCGAAGTTTCTCCCGGTAAATACAGATTTTTCGAAAAATTAATCAGGAGAAAGATTGATGCCCAGTTTAATAACGAAAAGAGGAAAGAAGAGGTGGCGGGCCACAGTGATGGTCAACGGCCAAAGAAAGGACAAATTGTTCCCAGACAATTCAAAGGAAGTCTTTCGGGAAGCAGTTTTATGGGAAAAGGAGGAAAAAGAGAAGTTAGAAACCGAACAGATCGTCACGGATTGCTTGACACTGCTTGATTGGGCTGGGGAATATTTGGATTATTCCCAAAGCAATTTTTCATTAAAAACATACAAAGAAAAGAAAGGTGCTTTTGCCGGACTTTTTAAAGGAATGGATGCTGATTTAAGCCCAGATAGTATAACGCCGGGTGTGGCGATGAAATATCTAATGGAACAGGCAAACAATCGGTCCGGGAATGCCGCAAATAAGGACAGAAAAAATCTTGCAGCCGGTTGGGAGTGGGGTCGAAAATATATCAGCGGTTTTCCCCTGGAGACCCAAAATCCGTTTAAATTGGTTGATAAATTTCCCGAAAAGCGTTCTCCCAGGTATGTACCACCAGAAAGGGATTTCTGGAAAATATATAGTGAGACAAAAGGGCAAGATCAAGTGATGTTGCTGACCTTCCTCCATCTGGCCGCCCGGAGAAAAGAAGTGTTTAATCTGACATGGGAGGATATTGATTTTGAAAATAGTCTGATTCGGATCTGGACAAGCAAGAGGAAAGGTGGAACCAAAGAGTTTGATTGGCTGCCTATGACCTCTGAACTAAGAATGGTCCTATCGGAATGGTGGCTGCAAAGACCTGTCAAGGAATCATCATACGTCTTTATCTGCTTAAATACAGAAAATTTTTGTGAGGCATATTTTGGGAAGCCATATAAAAACCGGCAACATTTTATGAAAAAACTTTGTAAAAGGGCTGGTGTTAAAATTTTTGGTTTTCATGCTATCAGACACCTGACAGCAAGCATTCTATATCATAAAGGATATGATGTGTCCGTGATTCAGTCCATTTTAAGGCATAAAAGTCCGACAACAACAAATAGATACTTGAAATCTCTTGGGCTTGAGGCAACCAGGGATGCGCTTGAAAAAGGTTTGAGTGGTCCAAGAACAGTTATTCCATTCAAAACAAAAAGAGCTTAGTAAGATAGTGCGAAAGTTTTTTGTATCCGGATTTTGTATCCACCAATAAAAAAAGCTCTCAGAAAATTCTGAAAGCCTTTGTATTAGTGGTGATCCCACCGGGAATCGAACCCGGGTTTCCGGCGTGAGAGGCCAGCGTCCTAACCGCTAGACGATGGGACCATAAATCATCTTGAGTGGAATTATCTATAATAGTTGGGGGTAAAAGTCAATAAAAATTAAAATCAAAGCATCTTAAGCCTATGGGGCACCCATGAGTCTTTATTATGAATCAAAGTTTTTACGAGTGCCCTTTTTAGATCCCAGGCCAAAATAAAAAAGCCAGCCAATGACCGGAACAATCGCCACAAGGTGCCAAATAAATTTTTCTTTTGGTGTGGGGAAATCTTTTTTTAACAGGTCTATCAGGGCAAGCATGGTCAGGACAAAAGAGAGTCCGACAATGAGAAGGACATATAAAAGAAGTTCTTTGGGTGTCATTTAATTTTTTTCCGATGTTTTATAAACCAACTGCTGCTGGTCTTTCTTTTTTTTGTTGCGGGGCAGACATTTGCCGCTATTTTAACTTATCTGAAATTTTGAGCAGTGCATCAACATAATAGTTGGAATGGTTGTACTGAAACAGAACTTCATGCTGGCGCTGACGACCGAGGCCTGATTTCCAGCCGTGGTGTTTTAAATAGTTGGCTACGGAAAAAATGGCGTCATCGTGGTCAAACACATCTACACGTCCGTCCTTATTGCCGTCTCTTGCCAGTTTCAGAGCGTTGGAAGGCGTGAACTGAGGAATACCCATCGCTCCAGCGTAAGACCCTCTAATACTAACCGGGTCGAGACCTTCGCGATTGGCATAGCGGATCAATGCCTTAAGCTCATCATATCCCCACCTGCTTTTCTGATCCACCTTTTTATCAAAATTAGCCCGGTCAGGTTTTTTACTATTTGCAATAGCCCGCCAAACCCTTTCGGCAAGAGATTTGTTGGTAAGCGCTGCCATGGTGGACAGGGTGTTTATCACCGTGCGTTTGCCAAGGTACGCGCCCAGGCGGGTTTCCACCAGAAGGATAGCTGTAATAATGGTTTTGTCCACTGAGAATTCTTCCTGGGCTTTATCAAGGCTCTCCTTATGCGTGACCATGTACTTTTGGGCATTGGCGATGGATTTCCGGGAAGAAAACTGGTCATAGTCAAGACTGGATTCCGAATGGATGAAAAATAGAGAAACACCGCCGGGATCAAAAATAACCGTTTTATTGGCAAACAGAGATTTGGTCTTTTCCGGATCAAAGCCATCCTGGATAAGCCGCAGGGTAAGGGAGTCAAATTCATTGGCCTGTTCAGTGTTATCCGGCCCAGCAGCCTGCTGGGCGTAGCAGAAATTAACAAAAAAACTGATAATTACTGTCACAACAATTTTCAGGATGCATTGCGTGGATAAGTCGGAATTTTTCATATTTGCGTATCTGCTCCCTTGCTGTAATAGTTTGAGGCAGGACATTTTGGGTTCCAGAGTCTGTTTCGCTAATGTTTATATAGCGTATTTTATTTTTGATTGCATTAAAAAAGTGCAGACACCAAGACCCGGTGCAGACAGGCAGATAAAACAAAAAAAAACGAGCCTGGGAAACAGTCAAGGCTTCCCAGGCTCGTTTGTCAGATCAATCCCCAACAGGAGGCTGGTTTTCTAAATATCTTTTTTTTAAATATCAAAGTACAGATAGAATTCATGGGGATGCGGACGGCTGATAACCGGTTTAACTTCGTTTTCCATTTTGTAGTCAACCCAGTAGTCAATAACGTCCTTGGTGAAAACATCACCCTTGAGTAAAAATTCATTATCTGATTTAAGGGCTTCAAGGGCTTCTTCAAGGCAGCCTGGTGCGGACGGAATGGCAGCCAGTTCTTCAGGCGGCAGATCATAGATGTTTTTATCCATGGGATCACCCGGATCCATTTTGTTCTGGATACCGTCAAGCATGGCCATGGCAATGGCGGAGAATGCCATATAACCGTTGGCACTAGGGTCAGGGGTACGGAATTCAAGGCGTTTTGCCTTGGGGGATCCTGAGTACATGGGCAGACGGATGGCAGCAGAACGGTTCCGGCTGGAGTAAGCCAGTTTAATGGGCGCCTCAAAACCGGGCACCAGACGTTTGTAGGAGTTGGTGGTGGGGTTGGTGATGGCGCACAGCGCTTTGCAATGTTTCATGATGCCGCCGATGGCCCACAGGGCGTTATCGGACATACCCGCATATTTGTTGCCGGCAAATGTGGGATCGCCGTCTTTCCAGAAACTCATGTGGGTGTGCATGCCGGTACCATTGTCACCATAAAGGGGCTTGGGCATAAAGGTAACGCAATGTCCGTATTTTGCAGCCACATTTCTCAATACATATTTGAACCAGGCAAGCTTGTCACCCATATTCAGCAGGGAGTCAAACCGAAGATCAATCTCAGACTGTCCGGCTGTAGCAACCTCGTGATGCTGGCATTCCATGTCAATACCCAGATCCTGCAGGGTCAGCATCATCTCGGTTCTCATGTCCTGGTAGGTGTCTGTGGGCGGCAGGGGGAAGTAGCCGTGCTTGGGTTTGATTTTGTAGCCAAGGTTGGGTTCGGAACCGTCACCAGTGTTCCAGTATGCTTCCCGGGAATCAATTTCAAAAAAGGAAGCATGGGGATCAGAAGAGTAACGGATGTTGGAAAAGATAAAGAACTCTGGCTCGGGGCCGACAAAAATGGTGTCGCCGATGCCGGTGCTCTTGATATAGGCTTCCGTTCTTTTGGCAATGCCGCGGGGGTCCCTGGAGTAACCTTCGCCGGTGATGGGGTCATGGATGTTGCCGAGAACAACCAGGGTCGGTACTTTGAAAAACGGATCTATTTTTGCCGTACCTGCTTCAGGAATTACATTCATATCGGAGTTATCAATGTTTTGCCATGCTCTCATGGAAGAACCGTCAAATCCGAACCCGTCTTCAAAGGAAGCTTCTGTCAGTTCCGATACAGGCACACTGAAGTGCTGCCAGGTGCCGATGAAGTCCATGTAGCGGATGTCAACGACTTTAACATCGTTTTCCTTTGCCATTGCCAATACGTCTTTTGGTGTCATTTCTATCCCTTTCTATAAAAAATATTATGGGTTACCCCTGTATTTGGGTGCTTTGTCATGGGGCGCAAAAGCGCCCTGTCATTTAAATTGCATCATCTCCGCTTTCACCGGTTCTGACCCGGATAGCCTGTTCAACCGGCAGCACAAAAATTTTACCATCTCCGATTTTACCACTGTTGGTTGCAGACCGGATGGTTTCCACGGTTTCGTCAAGTCGGTCGTCGACCACAACAATCTCAAGCTTTATTTTCGGAACAAAATCAACAACATATTCAGCGCCTCGGTAGATTTCTTTATGTCCTTTCTGCCGACCGTATCCATTAACTTCTGTAACGGTCATGCCGTAGATGCCGATTTCGCTCAAGGCCTCTTTGACATCGTCCAGCTTAAAGGGTTTAATAATCGCCTCAATTTTTTTCATTCATAACCTCCTTTGACTGTATCTGTGGAAGACGGTTAATAATAGCGGTTTTTATCTGGTTCAATTTCTCTTCTGATTCTATTTTCTGGTCCCCTTCAATATCCCGAACGTAAAAAACGTCCATCACCTGGTCCACCTTGGTGGTGACCATGGCGACATTGACATTGATGCCGGCCCGGTACAAGGTATTGGTGACGGCAAACAAGAGTCCTGGGAAATCATAAGTTAAAACTTCAATAATCGTAAAAAAGCTGGATGTCTCATTATCTATGCGGACCTGATTGGGTTCAGGCCTGCCTCCGCTGGATATGGTCACTTCAGTGGGAATTTTCTCAAGTACGCTGTCCAGGTAATGGTCCTCTTCAAGGGCCATGCTCAAATCCTGTCCGGCCTTTTCCCATTTTTCCTTTTCAAAGAGACGGTCCTGGGGCGGACGGACATTGAAGATATCCAAAAAATGGCTGTCGCCCAGAAAATAGGCCTGGGATCCGACAATATCAATATTATTCTGGAAAAAGACGCCGGAAAGCTTGGAGTAGAACCCGGGCTTGTCCTTGCCGCAAATGGAAACGGTTCTCATATCTGACTCATTTGCCTTTGTGATCTGCCAGATATATTCCCGGTCTCCAAGATTTCTGAATAAATTAATATGATCCACGATGTTCTGGGGCGGTACATAAAGCAGGTAGCGCCGGGACATGACGGACAACTGCCGGGTAACCTCTTCTTCCCGCCAGCTTTCCCGCAGCAGGGCCAGAACATCTTTTTTCTTTTTTTCAATCAGACGCTGGGTTTTCTTGGACGCCAGCTCCCCTGTTTTGATGATGCTCATGGTTTTAAAAAACAGGTCCTTGATCAAATTTTCCGTCCAGTCGTTCCAGGCCTTGGGTCCGGTGGCCTTGGAATCTGCCACCGTGATCAGGAAAAGCATGCGCAACAACCGGATTTTTCCTATCTTATGCGCTGTGTAAACCGCTGTTTCCTCATCAAAAATATCCCGGCGGGTGGCGGTTTTTGCCAAAAACAAATGGTTTTCAATGAGAAAAAGAATGTCTTCTTTTTCCGCAGGACTGAATCCGAGACGGTCTACAACAGGTCCGGCTATTCTGGCCCCCCTGCGGGAGTGCTCCTTGGCAGGGTCGGATTTACCGATGTCATGGAGAAGGCCTGCCACAAGCAAAACATTTTTATTCCTGATCTCCTTGAACACAGAGTTATAAAGGGTTCCCATCATCGTGTCGCCGGGATCCTTGAAATTGTTGAGGATCTGTACGCAGCGGATGGAATGCTTGTCCACAGGGAACAGGTGGTACTGATTGTACTGAATTTTGTGTACTAACGGCAAGAATTCCGGAATAAACTGCGCCAGGATGCCGGTGGACAGCATGACATTGAGTACATTGAATTTCCACAGGGACAGGCCCAGAATCCGCTTGAAAATTTTAACGCATCCGGGATCCGTGCGGACATCATCATCCACAAGGTGGCGGAATTCCGATGCGATTCGCCTGGCCTCAACGGATAGGGGTATCCGGGTCTGACCACTTTCAAGAAAAATGCGAAGCAGTAAATCAGGGTGCTGAAGAATTGAAACGGTGTTGGCAAAGCAAAGCCGGCGTTTTTTTACGACCAGACCATCCGTTTTGGTGGGTTGTGCGGCAACAGCGTCTTTTTTAACCCGGCAGGTGGATACGATATCTTCAAAAGTGATCTGGTAAATCTGCTTTAAAAAATCCATTTTCTCATGCAGCTCACCCAAGAAAACCTCCACCTGGGGCAAACCCGACATATCCGCACAATCCATCAAACCAGCCACTTCTGCCTGGTGTTCAAAATGCAGGGTATCGTTTTTGCGTTGACTGATATAGTGCAGGCGGTTGCGCACATCCCAGATATAGGTTAACGCATCTTCCAGATTTTCGTATTCAAAATGGGAAAGAAACCCGTAATATTCCAGATCCCGGCGGAATTTAATATTGGATTTAATTTTGGCGTACCACAGCAGGGTGTGGTAATCCCGTAAACCGCCAAATCCTGATTTTAAATCAGGGGAAACCAGGTAAGAAGAGTCCCCGAAATCCGCCAGGCGCTTTTCTCCGTTCTCGTACAAATAATTGAGTGTGGGCTTTAAGTGTTTTGAGGCTAACTGCTGTCTGAATTTTTCCATGAATGCGGAATATATCAGGGAGGCACCGCAGATAAACCTGGCATCAAGCACTGTGGTCAGAATATCAAAGCGCTCAAAGGACATTTTAATACATTCGTTGACGTTCCGGACCGCATACCCGACTTCAAACCTTGCGTCCCATAAGGGGTACAAAAGTTCCTGGACAAAGGCCTCCACATCCGGCGGAATGGATTTATCAAAAAGGATGAGCAGATCAATATCGGAATGAATACACTGCTCTTTCCTTCCGTATCCCCCCAGGGCAATGATGGCAAAAGGACTGCCCGAGATAACCATTTTCCTGGCAGCAATACTCTTCTCAAATACCCTATAAAAGTATTCATCAAGACGGGTGGTCATTTTTTCCAGGAAATTGGTTTCTTGTCCCTGGAGGTAGTTATCTACCAGCGCTTGTCTCTGTTCAATTAATAATTTGGCTTCAGGACTGTCCATATCTGTTTGATATCTTGATTTTTGACCTTTTAATATATGCCCTGTTTCCGGCAGAATATCTCTCTCATACTGCCCGTCCAATACCCTAAAACGATCTTCATTACTTGTTGTGATCATTGCAATGGATGTGCCAGTCTTTTATTTTCAACAGGTTATAAAGCACACATGCGGCCGAAGCCTGCGAACCAAAGGAAAGAACAAAATTTATTACAATAATGTTTGCTTGAAAACGGGGTATATTACTTTTTTGTAACCATCTCCTGGGTAGGGGCTAAAAATCGGCAGACGGATATATGATATGTCGAATCGTTGAAAAAGCATGGATAATCAGCCAGGCACATGGTGTGCTTGGCTGTGGAAAAACTAAAAAACAGCGGTGAACAAACACCACTAATTTTTATCTATTTTTTCAGGCTCTTTTTCCTTGCCGTCATCAATGGGCTCACTTGTTGCCTTCTTGAAATTCTTAATGCCTTTTCCTAAACCGGCACCGATTTCAGGCAGCTTGCCCGCGCCGAATATAATAAGGATAATCACCAGGATTATTATCAACTCCGGCATTCCTATACCACCAATCATGATTCAAGCTCCTCGTTTTGTTCATGGCGTTAGCACAACATTTATTAAATCAGGTCATTAGCATTTAACCTGTACGAAGTCAATCATTAAGGATTTATGTAAACTTGTCGTAATGTTTCAGTTTTGTAATAAACCATTTGCATTTTAATTATATGCAGACCTTGCCCCGGTGGTATTTCCTTTTTCCCTCAACCGACAAAACCTTGATGAAAGAATAGATTAACCATTGACTCTAAAAACTGAGCCTGCTAACCAACCAGCTGAAGTTTATGCTTTTCAACAAACCCGACATAACGGAGAACCCAATGACAAAGCATCAAGACGCACGGTTCCAAGGGGCTCATAAATATGTACTTGACCCTGAACTTTCATCCATTGTCAACATATCCATGACCCTTGAAATGCCCTTGCTCCTAAAAGGGGAGCCTGGTACGGGCAAAACCATGCTGGCCCATGCCATTGCCGACACCCTGGACATGCCGCTGATTATTCTCAATGTAAAATCCAGCATGAAACTTGTGGAGGCCCTGTACCAGTATGACACCCTGACCCGCCTCAACGATTCCCGGTTCGGGGATTCCACCCGGGATGTCAGCAATATTGACGAATATATAAAGATGGGAAAAATCGGCCAGGCATTCTGCGCAGAAAAACGGACCGTACTCCTCATTGATGAGATTGACAAAGCAGATACGGACTTCCAGGATGATATGCTCGATGTCCTGGACCAGATGCAGTTTGATATCATTGAAACCGACAGAACCATATCTGCCATCCACAGACCTGTGATCATCATCACATCCAACGCCAAAAAAGATCTGTCCGATCCCTTTCTCGGACGGTGTAATTTCCACCACATTGCGTTCCCGGAACCCAAAATGATGCGCAAGATTATCCAGATTCATTTCCCGGCCATTGATTCAAAACTGGCAGAAAACGCCATTAACGCATTCTATGCGGTCAGGGACATTGACGGAATAGAGAAAAAGCCAGCTACCCGGGAACTGATCAACTGGATACGGGCCCTTCAGGCAGACCCCGACTTCAGGGCCGGGGACCTTCTCAAGGGCAGCATGCCGTTTTTAGGGGTGCTGTTCAAAAAAAGCCCGGACTATGAACGAACCCAAAACATGATTGGCCGGCGCAAACGGTTCTAAGGACGTATCCATGTTTCTCAAGTTCTTCTATACATTGAAGGATGTCGGCGTGCCTGTTTCCCCAACATCTTTTCTGACCCTGCAGAAGGCTCTTTACCAAGGCCTGATCACCAGTCTGGACGATTTTTACACCTGTGCCCGGGCTGTGCTCGTGAAAAGCGAACGGTACTTTGATCTTTATGACCAGGTGTTTGCCTATCACTTTGACGGGGTGCCCCTGCCCGAGGATGCGGGATTTGAAATCGACCAGATGGCACAGGCCATGCTGGATGAATGGCTGAAAAACCCCAAAAAGATGGCCAATGCCCTGGGCGTGGATGAAGCCACCTTAAAAAAACTGACCCCGGATGAGCTCATTGACTATTTCAAAAAACGGCTCAAGGATCAGGACGGCCGCCATGACGGCGGAAATAAGTGGATCGGCACCGGCGGCACGTCACCTGTGGGCCATTCCGGATATCACCCCGGCGGCATGCGTGTGGGCGGCGAATCCAGAAACAAATCTGCGGTAAAAGTGGCCAATGAACGCAGATACAAGGATTATTCCACCCGGGGCCCGCTGACCCAGGCAAAAATCGGAGAGGCGTTGAAATGTCTTCGCAATATGATTCCGGCAGGTCCCAAGGACGTGATTAATGTGGATGAAACCATCCGGGCGACCCTTCGCAACGGTGGGGAAATAGAATTGATCTTTAACCGGGCCATGAAGGACAGGCTCAAGGTCATCCTTGCCATTGACAACGGCGGGTGGTCCATGGATCCCTATATCCAGGTCGTCCAGACGCTTTTCAACTATGCCCGGGCCCAGTTCAAGGAAGTGAAAACCTACTTTTTCCACAACACCATCTATGATTATGTATGGGAAGACCCGTCCCGGTATAAAAAACCCAAGAGAATAATGGACTTTTCCCGGCTGGATCCGGAAACCAGACTCATTATTGTGGGGGATGCCAGCATGGCACCCTATGAACTCATGGCACACGACGGGTCCATCCATATTACGGAGCGCAGCGGGCGCCCCAGCATTGAACAGCTCCGGTTTCTGGCCCAGACCTTCCGGGGTGCAGTCTGGCTTAACCCGGTATCAGAAACCATGTGGGGCTATACCCACACCATCCTGGCCATTTCCAAGATTTTTCCCATGTATGAATTGTCCCTGGATGGGCTGGCCCAGGCAGTGACAAAGCTGATGGAAAAAAAATAATCTTATTTAAACGAAAAGTCACCCATCTGCGGCGTTGCAAAAAAATCTGCATCTGGGCAACTTTTCGCTCAAACACCGATATCTGCTCAGACTCTATTTATCCGGCCAGTCTGGGTCTGCCGGGATATTATAAAGGTCTAGGGTATTTCTAAACACGGCAGAGGCCAGCTGGTCCGGGTCTTCTCCGCGCACCCGGGCAAGACAATCCATCACGGACCGGACAAACGCGGGTTCGTTGCGCCGGTATTTGTTTTTCTGAGGCTTGGGCGTCAAATACGGGGCGTCGGTCTCTATGAGCAGCCGGTCCCGGGGAATCAAAGGGACAATGCTGCGCAGGTACTCCCCTCGCTGGAGAATGGTAAGAATACCAGTAATGCCGATATAATATCCTAAATCAAGGTAATTAAACATCTCTTCTTTTGTGCCGGAAAAACAGTGAACCACTCCTTTTCTGGACTTGGGTCCGTCTGATTTCACGATCTCATAAAACCGCCCCCTGGAATCCCGTTCATGGAAAATCAGCGGCAGGTCCAGGTTCCCGGCCAGGGCAAGCTGGGCCGAAAAACAAGCTTCCTGGTCTTCCTGTGGTGAAAACATGCGGTTGAAATCCAGCCCGGCTTCCCCCCAGGCCTTGACGCAGTCATGGGTCAGGGCCAGGTGTCGAAGTTCATTGAGCACCTGGGCAGAACACTGAACCGCATCATGGGGATGAACCCCCACAGACGTATAAACATGATCGAACCGGGATGCGATATCTATGGCCTTTTGGGAGGTGGTCCTGTCAATTCCGACCACCATCACGGCCAGGCCCCCCTCCTGGCGGGATCTATCCATGACCTGGGCCAGATCATTATCATAGCATTTATCATTAATATGGCAATGGGAGTCAAAAAGAATCATTCATCTATTCCTATCCTAGGGGGATTTCCTCTCCTCTTTCTGAAAAGCAAACTTAAGTTTGCAGCAAAATACCCATAGACGTCAAAATATTAAGCAGGTGTAAAATTTTTAAGCCTTCACTGATTTGGAAGAAGCCGGTTTACGGGTTCAGTGAAGGCTTTGTGTAAGAAAAACTGTTTTCAGCACTCCTTGACACAGGCGGTTTATATCAGTAAATTCAATGGCAGTCAATTATCCCTAAAAGACCACAAGGCAAATCCCAGATGAGGGCCAATAGCGGAAAAGCTAATATTATCAGGCTGTTTAATGTGACCAAGCGCTACGGCGGCAAGCTGGCCTTAAACGACATCACCCTGGATATCGAGCCCGGTGAGTTCATTTTTATTTCCGGGCCTTCCGGGGCCGGCAAATCCACCTTGCTCAAAGTTTTATACCTGGCCGAACGGGTGTCCGAAGGACAGATTCTGATTGACGGCATGAATCTGGCACGGATTTCATCGGCAAAACTGCCTTTTCTGCGGCGCCGTTTCGGCATGGTGTTCCAGGATTTCAAGCTGATCCCCAACCGCACCGTGTTTGAAAATGTTGCCCTGGTACTCAGGGTTGCCGGAGAAAAACCGTCCTACATCAAAAAAAAGGTAATGCACGTGCTCAGGGTCACGGGCATGGAAAAAAAAGCCAATCACCTGCCGCAGCCCCTGTCGGGCGGAGAACAGCAGCGGGTGGCGGTGGCAAGGGCGGTGGTGGGCGAACCATCCATTATCCTTGCAGATGAACCCACAGGCAGCCTGGACAGAGAATCTGCCCAGCGTGTGCTTGATCTGCTTTTAGGATATCATCAAAACGGGGCCACCATTCTCATGGCCAGCCATAACATAGAGCAGATGAACCGGTTTAGTAAAGGACGAAATATCATCCTGGAAGACGGAACGCTTAAAGGGATATCAACCATTCTATGCTGAAGAAAAATTCGATTGCGATATGATGCGATTTTTAAATAAAGTCAGGACAGATATCCGGTCCAACCGATTTTTAAACATAATCACCATCATGACCATTGCCCTTTCCATTCTTCTGGTATCGGTTTTCATTCTTTTTTTTGAAAACGCCAGCCGGATCCTTTCTGCGTGGAATCATGGCGGACGGGCCATGGTTTACTTAAGCGATTCTTTCACCCCGGCCATGCTGCCCAATGTAAAAGAACAACTTATCTCCATGGGCAGCATTGAGAAAATGGTATTTATACCCAAAACCCAGGCCCTGGAACGGCTGAAAAAAGAGATGGGATCAAAAATCCAGTTTCTGTCGACGCTTCAGGAAAATCCCCTCCCCGACGCCATTGAGATTACCATGACCGCCCATTCAAGCTTTGAGCAGATTCAAAAGGCAGCCGCCCGGATTGAGGCCTTGGACATTGTGGATACCGTAGAGTACGGACAGGGATGGCTGGGCCGCTTCCTCAAGCTGTTCAATCTTTTCAAAATGACCGGGTATGCCATGAGTGGTCTGTTTTTAATGATTGCCTTGTTCATTACGGCCAATACTGTACGCCTGGCCTTTTATGCCAGGCAGACCGAAGTGGAAATCATGCGCCTGGTGGGTGCCACGGACGGATTTATCAAAACCCCTTTTTACGTTGAAGGGCTCCTCCAGGGATTTATAGGCGGGGTTCTGGGCATGATCATCCTTTTAGCAGGATATCTGACACTGTCTTCCGGCATTTCCAGGAACCTGGACGCCTATGTTTATCTGGATATTCATTTTCTTTCCTGGCAGGCCGTGGCAATAATTTTATTTTCCAGTACCTTTTTAGGTTGGTTCGGATGTTTCATTTCCTTGAAACAGATTTTAAAATAAGGCCTTTCTTTTTTGCCTGTATTACGGCTGTTGCCGTCATTTTTGGCCTGGCAGATCTGTGTTGCGCACAAGTCCTGTATAAGGGCAAAATCAATGCAGCCAAGCTCAATATCCGCTCCGGGCCGGATAACAGCTCTCCAGTGGTGGTGGTTCTCAACAAAGGCGAACGGGTTGATGTCCTGGAAATGAAAGGTGGCGTCGGCGGCTGGCTGACGATAGAGTACAAGGGGTTGACAGGATATATCAGAAACCGGAGCCGCTATATTCTTTTAAAACCGGTGTCTTCGCATCCAAAGCAAAAGCAGAACCCGCCACCAACGACTACTCCGCCAGCAAAAACGCCGGACAACATCATAAAAAACAAGCCGGAGTTCCAGAAGGAGACGACCGGAACAGATCAAGCCGGACAAGAGGCCATTGCAAGGCAAATCCGTGAAGAGAACCAGAAAGTCAAAGAATTCTCCCAGCAGGAGATGCTGATTCTTGACGGACTTAACGAAATTGATATGGCCCTGAACCGGGCACGGATAAACGCCCGGGACCTCAGGCGCGATGCCATTGCCATTTCCCAGGAAATTGAAAAAACACAGGCGCGCATTGCAAACCTGAACAAATCAATGGAAAGCACTCGGGACTATGCCGGAAAACGCCTGAATGCCCTTTTCCGCATGCATATGATGGGCCGCCTTGAAATGGTCGGCCCCCCGTCGTCTCTGTTTAATTTTGTCATCACCCAGAATGCGCTTAAAAAAGTGGTAACATCGGATTTTGCCCTGCTGGATAAACAGGCCCGGGACATGAATGAACTCAGCAAGCTTGAACAGGATTTGAACAGTCAGCACAAGCTGAAATCAGGCCTGCAGGAAGAATTGGCCTATGAGATTGAAATCCGTAAAAAAGAGACCCTTAAAAAGGAAGAAATCCTTATGGATATCAGGCGCCGCAAGCGCCTGTCCCTGGCAGCCATGGACTCCCTTGAAGCATCGGCCAGGGCCCTGGACCAGACCATATCCGCCATGGAGCCTCCGGCCGGTTCCTTTTGTGTGAAAACCACCTTTGCCGAACAGAAAGGCCGCCTCAAGCCTCCGGTAAAGGGTATAATTCTTTCAAAATTTGGCACCAAACGCAAAGACGACTACAACGCCTTCACATTTCAAACCGGAATTGATATAAAGGCGGAACGGGGTACGCCCGTGAAAAACGTTTTCAGCGGTGAAGTCATGTTTGCCCAGTGGCTCAAGGGATACGGAAACCTGATGATCATCAACCATGGAAACAATTATTATACCCTTTACGCCCATGTGGAAGAGCTGTACAAAAAAAAGGGCGAGCGGGTGGACACTGGAGAAGTTATCGGCACGGCAGGAGACACCGGCTCCATCAAAGGCCCGTGCCTTCATTTTGAGGTCCGTCACCATGGCAAACCCGTCGACCCCCTCAAATGGCTGGAAAAAGGAGCATGACAAATGAAAAAAACGAATTGGGTCGAATTGATACAGTTCTGGATGACTGCTGCTGTGATTCTGATGCTGACTGCGGGTTCAGTGTATGGAGCTGAAGAAAAAACCTATGAAGCCTTAAAACTGTTTGCCGACGTCCTGGAAGAACTTGAAAATAACTATGTGGACGAGGTCAAGCCCGAAGAGCTGGTACGCAATGCCATAATGGGTATGGTGGGCAATCTTGATCCCCATTCCAGCTTCATGCCCCCTGATGCCTTTGAGGATCTGCAGGATGATACGAAAGGGGAGTTTTCCGGTATCGGCATTGTCATTACCATGAAAGACGGCATTCTTACTGTTGTCTCCCCCATTGAAGGCACCCCTGCCTACGAGGCCGGCATCACCGCCGGGGACATCATTGTCAAAATTGATGATGTATCCACCAAGGATATAGCCATGTGGGAATCGGTAAAAAAAATGAGAGGGCCACGGTATGAGCAGGTTACAATAACAATCATCCGGGAAGGGGCACCAGCCCCCCTGGTCTTTACGCTCAAGCGGGACATGATCCCCATGACCAGTGTGCGTTCGGCCATACCGGCACCGGGTTTCGGGTATTTAAGAATCACCAATTTCAGAATGAACACCCTGGATGATGTGGTAGAACAGTTGTCAGAACTGGAGAAGCAGGAAAACGGCCTTAAAGGCCTGATCATTGACCTTAGGGACAATCCGGGAGGGCTGCTGGATCAGGCGATCCGAATTTCCGATCTGTTTATAGACAAGGGAATTATCGTTTCCATTAAGGGACGCATTAAAAAAAACAACCAGGAATTCAAGGCCCATCCCAATTTCCCGGAACGCAACTACCCGATTGTCACGCTTATCAACGGCGGTTCTGCGTCAGCTTCCGAAATTGTGGCAGGAGCCCTTAAAGACAATTCCCGGTCCCTGATCCTAGGCACAACATCCTTTGGTAAAGGGTCGGTCCAGACCGTGCGGCCACTTAACAAAGACGGATTCGGGCTTAAATATACCATTGCCCGGTACTACACGCCCAGCGGTCATTCCATCCAGGCCAAGGGTATCCAGCCGGACATCCGGGTGGAGCCGGGAACCGTAGAGCAAGCCCCCAAAGATGATTCTGCCTTTGACCTGATACTCAAAGAAAAAGATTTAAAAAACAGCCTTAAACCCGAAGAAGAGGCTAAAAATAAGAAAAAAACCCAAAAAGATGCTGAAATTGAAAAACTTAATAAAGATATCCAGGTAAAGCGCGCACTTGATATTCTCATCAGCTATGGTGTGTTCAGTAAAATAAATGGCACCAACTAAATCCACAGGCGGTACAAAAAAAAACCAGGGCAAAAAAGCTCCTGCCTCCCCAAAAGCACCCAAAGCCGCCAAAAAGACGAGCACGAGAACAAAATCGGGAACGGCTAGAAAGACCGGAGCAAAGAGACCTGGTAAGAAAAAAAGTCCCGGGGTTCTCCATGAGTTGAAAAAAACGATTCTGGGCATTGCCATTCTTGTAGCGGTCTGTTTGACAGCGGCCATGCTGATTGATATTTTTGTTAACGCTGGTCGTTCCGTAGCCCCGGAAGTCCAGACAACGGACAGAAAAGAGCCCCCGGTGACCCAGCCGCAGGTTCCGGCCCCGGCGACGGCACCCCGCCCAAAGCCCCTGCCCCCGGCAATAAAGGACCAGTCGGCCATTGAACCGAAAAACATAACCAGAGTCGAAGGCCTTAAAGAAAAAGAGCATACTCCAGGCAAAAGCGGTATGACCGGGACACCCGTGCTCAAAAAGGACTCTAAAATTGTCTATGAAGTGTATGATGATGTAACGCCCACACCTCCTAAAAAGATTGTGCCGCCCCCAAAAAATAACGTTATGCCCCAGATTGCCATTATCATTGATGATATCGGATATGACAAAAATCTGGCCGTGGGTCTGTTCAACATAGATAAGAATATTACCTTTTCCATTCTGCCCTTTTCTCCTGCCGGAACCCAGCTTGCCCACAGTCTGTCGGCAAAAGGGGCGGAACTGATGCTGCATCTTCCCATGGAACCGACCCAGTACCCCAAGGTCAACCCCGGGCCAGGGGCGTTATTGTCTTCCATGTCCCCGGATGAGCTTTTGGCCCAGCTTCGAAAGGACATCCATGCGGTTCCCGGCACGGTGGGAGCAAACAACCACATGGGTTCCAGACTCACGGCGGATTCAGACAAAATGAACCAGATTTTCACGGTACTCAAAAAAAACAATCTGTTTTTTATTGATTCCAGGACATCTCCTGAATCCAAAGGAGAGCAGTCCGCCCGTATATTTCAGCTTAAATTTTCCCACAGGGATGTGTTTCTGGATAATTTCCAGGATGTTGAATACATTTCAGGCCAGATCGAAAAACTTATCAAGCAGGCCCAGGCCCATGGCAGCGCCATCGGTATCGGCCATCCTCACCAGGCCACCCTTGATGCGCTGAAACGCGAACTTCCTAAGCTAGAGAACAAAGTCCGGCTGGTCCCGGCCAGCAGGCTTGTGGAGATACCTTCACGTTAGGACCGGTGGGGTCAGGATAATTCAAGGTCCTGGTATAATTCCAGGGCCTGATCCACAGGTATCCGCCCGGGAAGCCCGTCTTCAAAGCAGGTAATAAAATGGTTGTTTACAGCGGTTAAAAGGGTATTCATCCGGTCAAGATCCAGCATATCAGACCTGTCCAGTTTTTTTATACCCTTGAAATTTTTCGGACAGAAATCCACCAGGGCCCTGCCCTCTTTTTCCATGTACAGGGGGTATCCGTGTGTCCTGCAGATGATGGGACGGGCCTCATAAACCATGCAGATATGGTCCACAAGCAGGGGACATTGGCGATCGGCCTGTTCTGCCTGCTTCAAAATTTTTTCCCGGCAGGGGGCATCCAGGCGACTGAAGGCCCGTGACAAAGCAAATGCTTCAACCGGAAACAAAGACAGGTGTCGGCAACACAGATCACACCCTTTTTTGCAGGCAAGCCGGTCTTTATGGACCCGGGCAAGCCTTTGGATGTGTTCATCCACCCGTATAATCAGATCCGTATAATTTTTCAATAGCGTGTCAAACACATGCTCAGTCATTGTGCCCCCTTGTTTTCAGCGTCACTTATATCTTATTTGCCATAAGGGATATATGGAGAGGTTGGAAGAGTCGATTTTAAGTCGGTGATGGGTTGCATTGGGTCGTAAAAATCAAAAAGGACTTACGAAAAACAACCGTAAGCCCTTAATTTTTATGGTTGGCACGAGCGGACTTGAACCGCTGACTTCTACCGTGTCGAGGTAGCACTCTACCAACTGAGTTACGCGCCATTAAACTTAGATGGCTTTTAACAGATCTGTGAAATTATGTCAAGAATATTGGCGCTATTCTTGCGGTATTTCCTGAACAATTCCCTGGCCGGTCGTGCTGTTGGCTGATCCCTGGAAAGATGTGTCCGGCTGCGGGGTAATAACGTTTAGACCATCCTGGGGTGACTGCGGGGCAACGTTGCTGTTCGGGGATGCCACAAATCTTATTTTCACCGCATTATCAGAGACCATTGAAACTTCAATGCCGAATTCTTCAAAGGTCCTCAGCATCACGGCATTGGCAAACTCTGCAGGGGTGCCTTTGTAGCTGACCTCCATAATGGCATGGGAAGATCCAAGCTCACGGGGCGAAATATCTTCAATCTCTCTGATATCTTTGAGCTGACGTTTCAGGGCAATGAACCGGGCCAGAAAAGTGTCTCCCTCCACATAAAGATCAAAAGTTCTTTTCTCTTTCATGGCCTGGGCCCAGAACCCTTCAATTTTTTCCGTCAATGCCTGCCCAGCGGTTTCTGCGGCCTGGACAAGTGCCTGGCCTGCACCCCGGGTATCTATGCTTTTGGCCGTGGCCGTGGAGGTGGTATGGATCACCCCTTTCTGGGAAGCCATATCCAGCACTGTAAATGAAACATCAGCCTCAAAGGTTTTTTCATTTTCCATCCGGTTGGCGGACTCCTGGGCCAATGCCGTCCCAAGGACGACCATGTCGGCCTTAAGGGCCTGCCCCAGGGCCATGGCAGCTGTCTGGTCATCCATGGCAGAAAATACAACATTGTAGGCAGCAGGGTCGGGATAATGACTTCCTGTAACCACCAACGGGATACGGGCCTGCTCAAATACGGCTTCCAGGCTTTTTTCCGCAACAGAGGCATAGGGTTGGCCTTCCGGCTGCCACCACCAGCACCGGGGATGCGTATCTTCGGGTCCCTGTTCTGCAATGAGTACGAGAACTTTTGGATTGTTCCGGACCGGGTTAAAGATGCCGGCATCACACAGTCGTTTCTCCATAATTTCCAGGCTGATCTTTGATTCCACGCCCACAAGATATACCCCGTTGTGGACCATGCCATTGATGACCCGGTAAGAGGAGACAAAATCCATGGTATTGGCAAGAAGCCGGTCATAAATAAAGTCAAGATTTTCGCCCAGTTTCTGCGGGGATACCATCGTGGCAAATGCACTTTGAACAGCCTTTTCCAGGGCATCTCTCACGGCAGCCTTTTGGGCACCTGACGTATCCTGGTCGCTTATTTTATGCTGGCCTGTGGTAATGTGGACACTATCCTGCCGGGCTGCCATTGCCCTGGCCAAGGGAAAACAAAAAATCGCAATGATAAATGCAGTCAACAAAAATCGTATTTTGGGTATCATGGTCATACCTTTCTGAGGATAGAATAATCAGCAATCAGTTCCAGCAGATGTTTTGAGGCGGATTCTGGAAAAATATCCAGAGCGGTCCGGGCTGACTGAACATGGGAAAAAGCCCGATTGTTTGTATATTCAATACCGCCCAGACGGGTCAGGCGCTCTTTAAGGCCTTGAAATTCTTCCGGATTAAACTGCGTCCGGGCCATGGCAGCCAGCATCCATTCGCGGTCCGGGGCATCAGCGGTTTCAAGGCTGTAAATCAGGGGCAATGTCAGCTTTCCTTCACGCATATCAGCTCCGGGGTTTTTACCCAGTTGGTCGGCTGTGGCAGTATAGTCCAGAAGGTCGTCCGCCATCTGAAAGGCCATGCCCAGGTGCCAGCCGTAACTTTTAAGGGCTGATTCTTGGGCTTGGCCGGCCTTGGCCACAATGGCCCCGGTGCGGCAGGCCCCCTGGATCAGAACAGCTGTCTTGCGTTCTATAATTTCATTATACTGCGCTTCTGTGAGGTCCGGATTTCCCTTTTTTTCCATCTGGAGAATTTCGCCCTGGGACATGTCTGCTGTGATTTGAGCGATCACTTCAATGACCCGGGGGGATTTTGTTCTTGCGGCAATAACAAGCGCTGTGGCCAGAAGAAAATCCCCTGTGAGCACCACAGTCGGCGCATCCCACAGGGTGTGGGCGCAGGGTTTGCCCCGGCGTGTGTCAGAGCCGTCCACCACATCATCATGGAGCAGGGTAGCTGCATGAAGATACTCAAAAATAGTGGAAAATTCGATTTCCTGTCCGGTCTGAAACCCGCATATGCGGGCCGCATGGATCATGAGCAGCGGCCGCAGCCGTTTGCCGCCGGCAAACAGCAGATGGCCCGCCACCTGCCTGACCAGATCCAGATTAGGGGTCAAATTGGCTTCAAGGGCCTGTTCCACCAGCAAAAGGTCAGGGCCTGCCAGTGAAATAATCTCTTTTTTTATATTTTTTGTCACACCATCTCCCCGGCAATATCATATTCAAATGCGTCGGTTATTTTTACCTGAACCAGACTGCCTGTGTCCAGTCCATCTGAATAAATAAATGTCATTCCGTCAACTTCCGGGGCCTGGAACGGGGTTCTGCCGATGTATACGCCCTTTTCAGGATTTTCTTCCACAAGGACCGGATAGACACGGCCCACATGCCGGGCATTACGTTTTTCGGAAATTTTTGCCTGGGCTGCCATAATGGTGTCATGCCGCAGTTCCGCTAGGTCTTCGGGGATATGATTGCTTAACTTGTGGGAGGGCAGGTCCTGGGAGTCGGAATAGGTGAATACGCCGAGGTGGTCAAATTCAATTTCCTGTATAAATGCCAAAAGTTCTTTGAACTGCGGGTCTGTTTCTCCGGGAAACCCCACGATTACGGTAGTCCTTAACGCGGCGTCCGGGTCCAGGCATCGGATGTCGGAAAAAAGCCGGGTAAGATCCTGCCGGGTGTAAGGACGGCCCATGCGTTTCAGGACCTCATCATGGGCATGCTGGATGGGCACATCATAATATGAACAGATGTTGGCATGGCGTTGCACCGCTTTAATGACCCGTTTATCAAGGGTACACGGGTGGGTATACAGGAATCGAAGCCAGGCAGACGAATCTTTTTGAGCCATTTTTTCCGCAGTTTTTTCAAGAACCGTATGAAAGGCTGGCCCGTCCAGATCCAGGCCGTAATCCGTCGTGTTTTCCGCGGTGATAATAATCTCTTTAACCCCCTTGTCCAGAAGGGCACAGGCTTCCTCGCAGATCAGCGCAACGGGCCGGGAACGCTGGCGTCCCCGCAGATTGGGAATAATGCAATAGGTGCAGTGGCGGCTGCACCCTTCGGACGCCTTGATGTAGGCGGTTTTTTCATAAAAAAGTTCCCGGGTCTGCACAGGGATGTCCACCTGCCGGGAGTCAGGCTCGGGAAACAGGGTAAACGGTACTTTTCCATCATTTTCCACGGCGTTAACAATGTGGTCACAGGCTGCGGTGCCTAAAAAAGCATCCACTTCCGGCAGGCTGTCCAGAAGATCCGGGTCGTCCTTATACCGCTGGACAAGACAGCCGGTGACAACCAGCCGCCGGCATGCACCGGCTGTTTTGAATTCCGCCATCTCCAGAATAACATCAACCGCCTCCTGGGAGGCGATTGAAATAAACCCGCAGGTATTGATGATGATGGCTTCAGCCTGGGCCGGGTCTGTTATGACCTGGTGGCCGGCTGCGGTCAGCCGGCCAAGCATGATCTCGCTGTCCACCTGGTTTCTGGAGCAACCCAGGCTTTCAAGGTAGATTTTCATATGGACTTTGCCATGAGATCCCCCACAAGCGCGGAAAACCGTGCCGGATTATCAAGCTTGCCTCCTTCGGAAATTACGGCAATATCATAAAGCAGGTCGCAATAGTCCGTAAGTACGGGATTTGTAGTATCGGCTTCAAACACGGACTTGATTTTTTCCATGACCGGATGGCTGACATTGACTTCCAGGGCACGTTTCTGATCCGGGGCTTTCTGGCCCGAAGCTTTCAGAATTTTCTGCATGTAAGCGCTCATGGCCCACTCGTCGCCTGTCAGGCAGGAAACAGAGTCCTTGAGCCGGTTGGAGACCACCACATCCTTGACCTTGCTTTCCAGCTTGCCTTTAAGAAAAGAGAGCAGGGCAGAATACGCGTTTTTCTTCTCGTCATCCACCTTTTCCAGATCAAGATCGCCTTTTTCAGCGCTTTTCAGTTTCTTTTCCTTGTACTCGGGCAGGGACTGGGTCACCCATTCATCAATGGGATCCACCATGAGAAGGACTTCGTAATCCTTTGCCTTGAGCGCCTCAAGCAAAGGAGAGTTGAGAAGAGAGGCCAGATTTTCACCCGTGATGTAGTAAATCTCTTTCTGGTCCTCTTTCATATTTTCAATGTACTGGTCAAGGGTCACATATTTATCACCGGACTTGGTAGTTTTGTACCGCAGAAGTGATGCCAGCCGTTCCTTGTTATCGTAATCGCTGGGGATACCGGCCTTGAGGGCCTGGCCGAACTCTTCGTAGAATTTAATATATTTCTCATCTTCCATCTCTTCGAGTACGGAAAAAATCTGTTTGACCAGGTTCTTGCGGATGTTTCTGACCAGACGGTCTTCCTGGAGAATCTCGCGGCTGACATTAAGATTCAGGTCCGGTGCATCCACAATACCCTGGACAAAGCCCAGGTACTCGGGCAAAAGCTCCTTGCAGTCATCCATGATGAAAACGCGTTTGCAGTAAAGCTGCATACCGTGTTTACGTTCCGGCCGGAACATGTCAAAGGGAGCCTTGGAAGGAAGATACATCAGTACATCATACTCGGTCACCCCTTCGAACTTTTTGTGAATAATTTCACAGGGGTCATCCCAGTTATGGGAAATGTGTTTATAAAACTCCTTGTGTTCCTCTTCGGTAACATCATCCTTGGCTTTGGCCCAGATGGCCTTCATGGAGTTCAGGGTCTCGTCTTTTCTGACTTTCCGATAGGTGTCCCCGATGGGCTTGCCGTCCTTGTCTTTGATAATCTCATTTTCAGGAATGGGCTCGGAGGCCTCCACGTTCATGATGATGGGGTAGGTTACAAAGTCGGAATGCTTTTTAACGATGTGGCGGATGGTGTACTCTTCGGTGAAATCCTGGCCCCCCTCTTCCGGGTCTTTAAGAAACAGGGTGATTTGTGTCCCCCGTTTTTCCTTGTCTATCTCTTCAAGGGTATATTCGCCCTTGCCGTCGGATTCCCACCGTACCCCCTTTTCCTGACCCGGGGCTTTGGTGTCCAGACGCACCCTGTCTGCCACGATAAAGGCAGAATAAAAACCCACGCCAAACTGGCCAATCAGTTCCGGGGACAGGCTTGTTTCATTTTTTGATTTTTCCAGGGCTTCCATAAACGCGGCAGTACCGGACTGGGCAATGGTGCCGATATTATCATTGACCTCGTCAAAGGTCATGCCGATGCCGTTATCCGTGATGGTGAAGGTCTTGGCTTCCTTGTCCGCGGCCAGGCGGATATGGTAATCATTGTCATCGGCAAACAGATCCGGTTCTGTCTGCTCCGTGAACCTGGCCTTGTCAATGGCATCCGAGGCATTTGAAATCAACTCCCGGATAAAAATCTCTTGGTTGGAATAAAGAGAGTGGATAATCAGATGTAAAAGCTGCTGGACTTCGGTTTTAAATTGTCTGGTTTCTTTTTCTGCCATTGTAACTCCTAATAACTTAACAGGTTAGGTTAAAATCAAATTTTTTAACTAATAATTGTCGCAAAAATCGGATTGTCAAGACAACGGATTAAAATTCAAAAAGACCCGGTTTGACAAGGGCCGATTAAGATTGTAGGTTTAATTCATGCGCATTTTTACTAGTGCCTGAATGAAACGCCAGGGTTTGAACGAAAAATTGTCCGGATGCAAATTTTTCTGCAACGCCGCATTTGGGTGACTTTTCGTTCAAACACTCAATTAGGACGGTTCATGAACACCCCTTCATATATTGAAAAAATTAATTGTGCTATTGTTTCGGCCTCCCATCCGCCGGCCCCGGACCCGGACCTGTTTAAGCCCACATCCGTGATGGCGCTTTTTCTTTTCAACCGGGAACCTGCCCTGCTTTTTATCCAGAAAGCGGACCGGGAAGGATATGCCTGGCGCAACCAGATGGCTTTTCCCGGCGGGCATGTGGAAAAAACAGATGCTTCGGCCAGACATGCGGCCTTTCGTGAGCTTTACGAAGAAACAGGCATTGTTTCTGACAATGTGCAGTATATCGGATCGCTGGGCCATTTTCAGACCTTGAAAAATCGGGACATCCAGGCGTTTACAGGTATCTGGAACCGGAAAGACGACATTGTTTTTGATACCCAGGAAATTTCAAGGACCCTTGAAATTCCGTTTGATACGCTCTGGCAGACCCATCGGAAAAGAGGTTATACCGGCCACAGACCCAGTGTCATGGAACTGATCTATCCATATAAAGATGTGGTGATATGGGGGGTTACGGCACAGATTGTTCATCATCTTTTAGAGGTGGTGGGAAACATCTTAGAATAACTCACTCGTTGTTGATTCTGTTGTTTAACCGCCCATACACTTTAACAACCAGAAAACCTGAAAGTCCTGCCAGCAGCAACGGAAACCATATATGGGGGCCAAGAGCCGGATCATTATTCGCCACAATCACCCCGCCCACGCCAAAACAGAAAACCAGCACCATGGACCAGATCAGACCCCAGCAGGCAAGATTGGAATCATACCAAGGGGTTATGGTTTTTCTAAAAAACGGATTCTGGTCAAGCTGCATGGCGCTCTTGTGTGATTCGGGTTAAAGCACAATATATAGTCTTTTTTTCTTGACACGCAACTACATATTGTGTTAGGTTTGCTTCGTAGTTTGGAACCTTCCGGCTACATTCCCATCAGAGTATGCGAATATCAATCAGATTTCAAGAGGTAGTCAGATGTTTGAACAGATCAAAAAAAGAGACGGACGGATAGCTGCGTTTGATTCTTCTAAAATAACAAATGCTTTGATCAAAGCAGGTGAAGCAACAGGAGAATTCAACGGCAGGGACGCCAAAAAAATGACCATGCGGGCATTGACCCTTGCCCGGGACCTTCAACTGGGGCCCATTCCCGAGGTAGAGGAGATTCAGGATATTGTGGAACGGGTACTTCTGGATTCCCCGTTTTACAAAACCGCCAAGGCGTATATTATTTACCGGGAGCAGCACAACCAGATCCGGAAAATTGCCATCAATGAAAACGTCGGCCTCATGGAATCTTATATCAGCCGCATGGACTGGAAGGTCAGGGAGAACTCAAACATGAGCTACTCCCTCCAGGGACTGAACAACTACATATCCTCGGATATCACTGCCGAGTACTGGCTCAATAAAATCTATCCCCCGACCATACGGGATGCCCATTATAGCGGTGATATCCATATCCATGATTTAAGCCTTCTGTCCGTTTACTGTGTGGGATGGGATCTGCAGGACCTTCTCGTTGAAGGGTTTAAAGGCGTGGCCGGCAAGGTGGAATCCTGTCCGCCCAAACATTTCAGAAGCGCCCTGGGCCAGGTCGTCAACTTTTTTTATACCTTGCAGGGAGAAGCGGCAGGGGCCCAGGCCATGTCCAATTTTGATACGTTGCTGGCCCCTTTTGTCCGGTATGACAACCTTGAGTACAAGGAGGTCAAACAGGCGTTGCAGGAATTTGTTTTCAACATCAATATCCCCACCCGGGTGGGCTTCCAGACGCCTTTCACGAATATCACCATGGACCTGAACGTGCCCGCCATACTCAAGGACACCCCTGTCATCATTGGCGGAAAACACCAGAAAGAGACCTATGCCGCATTCCAGGATGAAATGGACATAATCAATGCAGCCTTTGCAGAAGTGATGATGGAAGGAGATGCCAAGGGCAGGGTGTTCACTTTCCCCATTCCCACCTACAACATTACTGCAGATTTTAACTGGTCCAATCCCAAACTGGAAAATATCTGGAAAATGACGGGCAAATACGGCATCCCCTATTTTTCCAACTTTGTTAATTCCGACATGGACCCTGAGGATGCACGCTCCATGTGCTGCCGGCTCAGACTGGACAACCGGGAACTGCGCAAGCGTGGGGGCGGGCTTTTCGGCGCAAATCCCCTGACCGGTTCCATCGGGGTTGTCACCCTGAACCTGCCAAGGATCGGGCGCCTTGCCCAGGATGAGGCTGATTTCTTCAGCCGCATGGATAAGCTGATTGACCTGAGTGCAGAATCCTTGGGCATCAAGCGCAAAATTCTTGAAAAATTCACCGAAGGAGATTTGTATCCCTATTCAAAATTCTATCTAAGAAAAATCAAGGAAAATACCGGCGTTTACTGGCGCAACCACTTTTCCACCATCGGCGTCCTTGGCATGAATGAGGCATGCCTTAATTTCCTGGGCACGGACTGCGGCATTGCCACCCCCCGGGGCCAGGCGTTTGCCGTCAGGGCCATGGATCATATCCGAAACAAAATCGAACGCCTGCAGGAAAGTACCGGTGAAATATTCAACCTGGAAGCAACCCCTGCCGAAGGCACCACCTACCGGTTTGCCAAGCTGGATAAAAAGAAATTCAAGCACATTGTCTGCGCCAATGAAGAAGAATTCAAAAACGGTTCCGATCCCTTTTACACCAACTCCACCCACCTGCCGGTAAACTATACCGAAGACTTGTTTGAGGCGTTGGAGCTGCAGGATGAACTGCAGACCAAATACACAGGCGGCACGGTTCAGCACCTGTTCCTGGGCGAAGAGGTTTCAGATATTGAGGCGGTCAAGCACATGGTGTCCAAGGTGTCCAACACCTTCCGCCTGCCCTATTTCACCCTGACGCCCACCTTTAGTGTCTGTCCGTCCCACGGGTATATTGCAGGGGAACATGCCAAATGCAAAACCTGCAATGCCGATACGGAAATCTACTCCAGGGTGGTGGGGTATCTGCGGCCGGTGAGCCAGTGGAACAACGGCAAGCAGACGGAATTTAAAATGCGTAAGACCTATACGGCCCAGAATGTGGCGACAAAAATTGCATCATAGTTTTTTGAAAATCATTATCCCATGTATCTTGGCGGATTTCAAAAAAACTCCCTGATCGATTTTCCGGGAACCATCGCATGTGTGGTGTTCACCCGGGGGTGTAACTTCACCTGTCCCTACTGCCATAATCCGGATCTTGCTGCCGGGTCTGCTGTCCCTGCCGGGGGCCGCAGTTCCGGTGGTTCGGGGTTGAATCAATTAGACCTAAGCCCGTGCGACGGTCCGGATCAGGAAGAGATTTTTGCCTTTCTGGAAAAACGCAAAGGCATGATTGAGGGGGTTGCCGTTACGGGCGGAGAACCCACCCTTCAACCGGATCTGACTGATTTTCTCCAAACGGTCCGGCAGATGGGCTATAAAATCAAACTGGATACCAACGGCACAGCTCCCAGGGTACTGGATGCGCTTTTTGACCAGGGCCTTGTGGATTATCTGGCCATGGATATTAAAACAGATACAGACCACTATCCCATGGTGATGAAAAACCCCGGACATCTGGACCGGGTCATGGAAAGTATTTCGCTGATCATGAAAAAAGCACCGGCCTATGAATTCAGGACCACCTGTGCAAAGCCATTCCTCACGCCCGCTATCATGAAAAATATAGGCAAAATGATACAGGGGGCAGCATCCTATGTACTCCAGCCCTGTTCCCGGAACATGGATATGCTGGATCCGGATTTTGCTGCCGTGGATGATCATTTTCTAAACGTCGGTGACATGGAGGCATTAAAGGCAGCTATTTTGCCCTTTGTCAGGAATACCAGAATACGATAAAAGCCGATACCCGATACCACAGACCGGTGTATTACCCACCGGCAATTGATTGGAAATAAATGGAGATTTCAGGTATGAAAAAAATTACCCTTGTCTATTTCAGCCCCACCAAAACAACCGAAACAGTGCTTAAAGCCATAACCCAGGGCCTTGCTCAAAGCTTAGGAATCAGTGGCTCCGAAATAACCGCCGTCAACGTCACCCGTCCGGAGATCCGGGAAAACGGGCTCGCGCCTTTTGACGACAATGATATCGTGCTGCTGGGGGCGCCGGTATATGCCGGCCGCCTGCCCGCAGACGCGGCTGATTTCTTTAAAAAACTGACAGGGTCCGACACCCCGGCCATACTCACCGTAGTATACGGTAACAGGGAATATGACGATGCCCTGCTGGAACTTAAGGATATTGCGTCAGCATGCGGATTTATCCCGATTTCAGGGGCTGCCTTTATCGGTGAACACTCCTTTGCAAGTGCTGATATTCCTGTTGCCATGAACAGACCGGATGAAAACGATCTGAAAATGGCCGCAGAGTTTGGCGGCAATACCGGATATCTGATCAAAGAGACCCATGATTTGAAGAATCTTTCCGCCTTAACGGTGCCGGGAAATTATCCATATAAGGATGGCATGGGCAAGGGTGCCCCGGACTTCATTGAGGTGACGGAGGCATGCACAAACTGTGGAACCTGTGCCACAGCCTGCCCGTCAAAGGCCATTGATGCGGAAAACGGATTTGTCACCATCACTGCCCGGTGCATCCTGTGCTGCGCCTGTATCAAGGCGTGTCCTGAAAAGGCAAGGCTGATGAAAGACGGCCCCATCAAAGATAAGGCCAGGTGGCTGAACGAAACCTGTTCCCTCCCAAAATCTGCCCAGATATTTTTTGCCACGCCCTCCTGAGTTTTTTTAAAACGATGAAACCCGGCCTTCGGGCCGGGTTTCATTACGCATGGGGTATCTTATTTACAGTACCCGGCTGATGATTTTAAGACCATCCAGGGTCAGGGCCAAATCCACGGATTCAATGGCATTGGATACTTCGGCAATGAGTGGGGCAAGTCCGCCCGTGGCAACGATCATGGGTGTGGTTTTCATTTCCAGTTTCATCCGGTCCACCATACCGTCCACCATGGCTGCGTTGCCGTAAATGATACCGGACTTGATGCTTTCAATGGTGTCATTGCCGATCACCCGTTCCGGGGCCTTGAAAATTTCCACCCGGGGCAGGCGGGAAGCTCTCTGGAACAAGGCTTCGGATGAAATCATCACGCCGGGGCAGATGGCCCCGCCAAGGTATTCGCCTTTTTCCGAGATGGCGTCAAAGGTGGTGGCTGTGCCAAAATCAATGATGATCAGGGCCCTTTTATATTTTTCATACGCTGCCACGGCATTGACAATGCGGTCCGCCCCAACCTCGTTGGGGTTGGAATAGAGAATGGGCATCAGTTTTTTTACGGATGCCGAATTGATCCACACGGGCGTAAGACCCAGATAGCGTTCACAGAAAGCATTTAAGATCCTCACGGAGGAAGGTACGACTGAGGATATAACGATGTTTGTGATGTCCGTGAGCCGGATGCCCCTGTCGGCAAACAGGGCCCGGGCCAGGATATTAAATTCATCGGCCGTGGTTTCCCTGATGGTTCTGATACGCCAGTCCTGCGTCAACGCTTCGTTTTCATAAACACCGATCACCGTATTGGTATTGCCCACATCAATTACCAGCAGCATGTTTTCTCCTTGTCCTTTATTCAATTTTAACGGTAAATACCCGGGGCGAGGCATTGGTCATGACCAGTTCCACGGGGATGTCAATATAGGCATGCCGGGCATATACCCCGGGTTTAAGCCCTTCAAGATCCATGAACGCATAAATTTTGTCTGTCAGGGACGTGTTGTTCAAATCTTCCTGGGGGCCTTTAAGATCAATGGTAATACTTGAAGGTTCAATACTGACTTTGTTTCCGGGCCGGTTTTGAAGTTCTATTGGAATCTGTTCAATGGTCCGGGTTCCTGGGAGCGGCTGAACCGGCACGGACACCACAAAAATGGACTGGGCCACGGTGAAAAGTTCAGACTGCTTAAGGTCCAGGGGGACTTCCTTTTTAAAATCTTCATTGGCATTGGTCAGGTCCACGGGTTTGGTGGTGAGCTGTTCAATCCGGTTGATCAGGGATTGTGCTCCGGTCAGGGCCACGGTGGCAGGTTCACACACCGGAGAAAGCGCCATATAGCCCTTGGCCGTTTCTCCGATAAACGGAACCGTCACCTTGAATACCCGGGTCTCTTTTCTTTCCAGACGGATGCTTAAATAGGAAGGTGTGATGTTAATAATGGAAACAGAACTGCCCAAAGGAAGCCGGTTTTTATCCACAGGCAGCAGGTAACGGCCTGGTTCAATGGCATCTGAGCCGCCTGCCGGGTCAAAGGCCAGGTCCGTATAAATGTCTGCGGGATAGACCAGGCTTTCACTGGAGAGTTTTTCAATGTGTTTGGGCCTGCATTTGATCCTGACTTCGATTTTGTCCGTGTGAAAATTGGTCAAAATCATATCATCCGGAACATTGGCATAATCCACAGGCAGAAGCAGGTCTGTTTCCCTGGGTTCCTGGGTGCAGGCGGTGAAAATAAAAACCGCCATCACCGCGGCCGACACAGCCAGGCGGGAAAGTAAAGATATCTGCCGGGGCCTAAGCATTCCTGATGGCGTCAATGATGTGTGAAAATGCGCACACCGCTTCAACATCATGAACCCGGATAATGTGTGCGCCGTTCATCAGGGCTGCTGCGCAGGCAGCCAGGGTCCCGTATTCGGTGCCTGCATCCCTGGGTCCGGCCTTTTTGCCAGAGACATTGCCCAGCACATGCTGGATAAAGGACTTTCTGGACGGTCCCATGAGCACTGGATACCCAAGGGCTGTAAGCTGGTGAAGTTCCTTGATCAGCACAAGGTTGTGCGCAACGGTTTTTCCAAACCCCAGCCCCGGATCTAAAATAATATTTTGGGGGGCCATGCCTTTTTCAAGCAGAACGTCTATCCTTTTTTGCAGATAGGTGATGATTTCACCCATGAAATCATCATAGCTCGGGTTCACCTGCATGGTTTGGGGTGTGCCTTGCATATGCATGAGAACGGCCAAGGCGCCGGTCTCCACGGCCACATCCACCATGGCAGGGTCTTTTTCAAAGGCGGAGATATCATTGATGATGGCCCCACCGGCAGCAAGGGCTTCTTTTGCCACCTTTGCTTTCACCGTATCAATGGAGATGGGAATATCAATCCGGCTTGCAATGGCCTCAATAACAGGAATGGTCCGGTCAAGCTCTTCCTGCTCACTCACCGGTTCGGAAAACGGCCTGGAGGATTCTCCGCCGATATCCAGGATATGGGCACCTGCTGCCACCATCTCCCGGGCCCGGGTCAGGGCTTTGTCCAGGCTGGTGTATTCTCCCCCGTCTGAAAAAGAATCCGGCGTGGTGTTTAAAATCCCCATGATACAGGCCCTTGGACCCAAATCCAGTTTAAAGCGGCCAAATTCAAGTGTAAAGGCTGTGGTGGTCAAAAGATTCCCCGGGTAACGGTTACCTGTTGAAAATTAATTATCTTCTTTGTTGTCCTTGGACGCGTCAGACTTCTCCGGCGGGTTCAGATTTGTCATCTCAACAATCCGGGCATCAGAATCTGGCGTGTCCGGATCAGGGCCTTTTGCCACTGTATTGTCGGAGCCGTCATCCTTAACATTTTTTTGCTTATCGTGTACCTGGCCCTCCTCCTCTTTGGGCGGCTCCTGTTCAGTCCGGATATTCCGGCGTCCAAAGAAATCAAACTCCGGACGCAGGCTTACAATAAGATCATCCAGTTCAGGCCCCATAACGGTTTCTTTTTCCAGAAGAAGGTCGGTCAGGGCATGGAGGATGTCGATGTTCTCCTCTAAAATGGTTTTGGCCGTCTTGTATGCGCGGCTGATCAGGCCTGCCACCTCGGCGTCTATTTTCTGGGCCGTGGCTTCGGAATAGCCTTTGGCCTGGGTCATTTCCCTGCCGATGAAGATATTGTCATCATGGTCTTCATAGGAGACCGGTGCCAGAGCATCACCCATGCCAAAACTTCTGATCATGCGGTTGGCAAGCTTGGTGGCCTGCTTTATATCATTGGAGGCCCCGGTGGAGATTCGTTTGAATATGATCTCTTCGGCCACACGGCCCCCAAAGGCAATGGCCAGTTCGTTTTCCAACTGGTCCTTGTATTTGAAATCCCCTTCCTCGGGCAGAAACCAGGTCACCCCGGCAGCCCTTCCCCTGGGGATAATGGTAATTTTATTCACGGTATCCGTACCGGGCAGGAACCGGGCCACCAGGGCATGGCCCCCCTCGTGGTAGGCTGTGGTCTTTTTTTCTTCTTCCTTGATTACCTTGGATTTTCTTTCAAGCCCCATGTAAACCTTGTCCTTGGAATCTTCAAAGTCACGCATGGACAGTTTTTCATGGTTGCGTTTGGCAGCCAGAAGAGCCGCCTCATTGCACAGGTTTTCCAGATCTGCGCCGGAAAAACCGGGCGTCCCTTTGGCCAGAATGGACGGATTGACATCATCGGCCAGGGGACTTTTTTTCATATGTACCCGCAATATGCCTTCACGCCCTTTGATATCGGGCATGTCCACCACCACCTGCCGGTCAAACCGGCCGGGACGCAGCAGCGCCGGATCCAGAACATCGGCCCGGTTGGTGGCTGCCATGAGAATAACCCCTTCATTGGCTTCAAATCCGTCCATCTCAACCAAAAGCTGGTTCAACGTCTGTTCCCGTTCATCGTGCCCGCCGCCAAGCCCTGCGCCCCGCTGGCGGCCCACGGCATCAATCTCGTCAATGAATATAATACACGGGGCGTTTTTCTTGCCCTGGGCAAACAGATCCCGGACCCGGGATGCACCGACACCCACGAACATTTCAACAAAATCAGATCCGGAGATGGTGAAAAACGGAACCCCGGCTTCCCCTGCCACGGCCCGGGAAAGCAGGGTTTTTCCGGTACCGGGATTGCCCACCAGAAGCACACCCTTGGGGATACGGCCGCCCAGCCGGGTATATTTATTGGGGTTTTTCAAAAAGTCCACCACTTCGGTGAGTTCTTCCTTGGCCTCATCAATGCCCTGGACATTGGCAAAGGTTACTTTTTCCCCCTTGTCATCCATGAGCCTGGCCCGGCTTTTTCCAAAAGACATGGCTTTACCCCCGCCGCCGCCGCCCTGCATCTGACGCATGAAAAAGATCCATACCCCGATGAGTACAATCATGGGAAGCCAGGAAACGATAATGGACATAAACCAGGACGATTCAGCCGGCGGCTTGGCCTTGATGGCTACTCCGCTTTTGCGCAGGGTATCAATGAGCTGGGTATCGTTCGGGGCATAGCTGCTGAACTTCGCACCACTGGTGTCTGTAATGATCAGATCCCGGCCCTGGATAACCACACTCTGAACCCGGCCACTTTCCACAAGGGATAAAAACTCTGAATAGCCGATCTCTGACTGGCCGCCCTGCTGCTGGTTGAAAATATTGTAAAGCATGACCATCATCAGGACAATCACCAGCCAAAGGGAAATATTTTTATAGAATTGATTCAATGTCTTTCCTCTCTTAGATTATTCCGGCTAAAAACATTAATGAATATATATAAACATAAATTTATTTTATACAAGGGTTATGTCCCGGGGTTTTCGCCCGGTGGCCCATTTTCATACCGGCGGGTCTTAAGATGCCTGCCAAGTGTCCTCAGTGCTGTTTCTTCCTTTTTTATACGCAGAAGATCCCTTTGTCTGTATACCCGGATTTGCCCGGGAAGGTCCAGGCTCTTTCCTGATTCGCCTTTTTTGCCTGCAAAATAAAGGAGATCCCGGATATGGGTGTTGGAAATTCGCCTTAAATTTTGTTTTACCGACAACAATGCTGCGCGGATGACCCGGGCACCCAGGGCCCGGTCAAGTTTATTCAGCGCGGGTATGGACAAATCAATCTGATTTTTTCCCCGCTTGGTTACTGCCTTGTCCAGGGCGGTTCGGGCCATCTGGTCCAGAAAATCATCTTCCTGTCCGATGATGCCGGACATGCGCTCTATCCCTGCTTTAATGTCGGGATTGAACTCCTTTTCAAGAAACGGGATCAGACAATGCCGGATTCGGTTGCGAAGGTAGGATGTGTCCTCATTGGACCCATCAATCCGATAATCCTGGTTTATCTCATCAAGAAACGCCAGGATATCGGCTCTGGGCATCCGGATCAAGGGGCGTATAAATTTTTTCTGCCTGACCGGCGGAATCCCCCGAAGGCCACGGGGACCTGCCCCCCGGATAAGATTCATTAAAACCTGCTCTATATTGTCATCCCGGTTATGGCCCAGGGCAATACGGTGAAATCCTTTTTCCCAGGCCACCCGGGTAAAAAAATCATACCTGGCATTTCTGCCGGCCTCTTCAACACAAAGCCGTTGGTTTTTCGCAAGTTCTGCTACATTCTTTGTTTCAACAACCAGGTCAAGGTTGTGTTCCCGGGCAAATTCACGGACAAAGGTCTCATCGGCCAGGGCCTGGCTGCCCCGAAGCATGTGGTTCAGATGTGCCAGGCCGATACGGATGTCCAGATTTTTTTTTAAATCTGTCAAAACCTGTGCCAGAGTTATGGAGTCCGGCCCCCCGGAAACGCCGATCAATACCCTGTGGCCGGGGGTAACCATGTCGTGTTCCCGGATGGTGCCAAGCACCTGATCTGTAAATTTTTGGGCAAAGGATGATTGGGCTGTCATGTGTTATTGATGCTGCTTGTGCGATACAGGTGAATTCGTTTGTGTCATAGATACCTAAATAACAGAAAACAGGCCTAATATGCAATGCCCGCGGCCTTGGGTTTGCGCATTTGTTTTGAAAACAGCAGCCTTGGTTGAATCCGTGATTGGAAAGGTGTTACTGTATTGCTCTCAATACAGATACCATTCCCCATCGTGTACCGGATGTTAGGTTTTCCGGGTTAAAAACAGATTTTCTCCCGGGAAATGTTTTTATATGAAGTAAAAGGAGGAAAGTTTTATGAAAAAAATAGCATGGTTTGTTTCAACACTGTTTATGGCGGCCTGCCTGTTTTCATCCCAGGCTGCAGCGGGGGACAGGATCTTTTTCGGCATTGCCACCGGCGGTACCGGCGGCACGTACTATCCTCTGGGCGGCATGCTGGCCCAGATGATCTCCAACAAGGTTGTCATTGACGGCAAAAAACTGTCTGCCACGGTAGAAACCGGGAATGCCTCGGTGGCCAATGCCACACTTTTAAGCCGCAACGGCATTGAATCTGCATTTGTGGCGGCTGATATCCTGGACGCTGCGTATAAAGGCACCAAACAGTTTGAAGGCAAAAAATTGAAAAACCTGCGTGCCCTGGGGGCCCTTTATCCGGAAACGGTTCAGCTGGTTGTCAGGGCCAGTGCCGGGATTAAAACGTTTACAGGCTTTAAAGGTAAATCCATCTCCTCGGGTTCCCCGGGGTCCGGCCAGTGGCAGCTGCTGGGAGACCTTTTAAGTGTTTACGGCATGGACCGCAAAACCGACATCAAAGAAGACTACTCTTCTTTTTCCCAGTCTGTTGAAAAGATCAAGGACGGTAACCTGGATGCCGCCCTGATCACCGCCGGCACCCCCACCGCATCTGTTCTTGAACTGGCCAATCACCATGACATTATGATTTTTCCCCTGGCCGGGAACCCCATCAAGACACTGCAGAAGGTTCAGCCTTATTATGTCCGCGTTATTCTGCCGGCCAACACCTACAAAGGCCAAGCCGAAGACGTGGAAACCATTGCTGTCAGGGCCATCTGGTCCACCCATGACCAGTTGGACGACACCATTGCATACAATGTTGTCAAGGCCCTGTATGAAAATACAGACACGCTTGCCAAGGTTCATGTAAAAGGCAAGGAGATCTCCCTTGAAAAGGCCCTTGAGTCTGTTTCCATTCCCCTTCATCCGGGCGCAGAAAAATACTACCGGGAAAAAGGGCTTATTCAGTAAGTAATATTTGTCCCAACAGGAGCGTTGTGCCAAACCTGGGCGCTGATTTAAAATGAGATATTTTGCTTTAGGGAGACTTGTATGTTTGTGTCTGGTGGGCTCCTGTTTTTGCGGGCCGGTTGCGGCAGCCGGTCAGATTGTTGTTGCCACCTTTCCGGGGAATGAGGTGCTGATGCAGGTTCCGTTGGGAACTGGAACGCAGTTTTCCCTCTCCTTTATTCACTCCGTATCCAAAACCCGGGTGATTGACGAGTATGAGATCCGGGGAAAAGAGATTATCCAGACCTGTGAATATTTTTCAGCCCATGGTGCAGGACTGCCCTCAAGCCCGGATGAACCGGGCGGGATCAGATGGGAAAAACAGGGGTCCCGGTTTGTTCTTTACATGGCGCGTCCCATCCCGAAACTGGTGGTCAGAACAGACAAAAATTATGAAAACCGGCTCAAAGTACCGGGCCGGACCATTAACCTGAATCAGTGGGAGGACCAGGCCCTGTTGTTATATATACCCCACATGGGCCGCAAGCCCACAAGATAAACGATATGTTCGGAAGAAACCCAGCTCAGGTAGAGGTCTTCGGGGTTGATCATAAGATGGGCCGCTATATGGAAGATAGAATCCTATCCATCACAACGCTTCATTGTATAAAACATTTTCCCGACACGGATAATATGGTCGATCAGGTCCGGGTTATTGATCTGATGATAAATTGAGAGATCAAAGGTATAAGGCAGCAGCAGGTCGTCAAGGGCAAGACTGATCTTGTTCAGCAGGTGCAGGTCTATCCGTTCTCCCTTCAACACCAGATCAATGTCCGAACCGGGCCTAAAATTTCCTTTGGCACGGGAACCATAAAGAACGGCTGCATCTATTTCGTCAAATGTCTGAAAAACAAAATTGATTTTTTCTATGGTTTCCCGGCTGAGCCCGAATCTGATTTTTTTCTGGTTACAGGTCATTGTCGCGGAGCTGTTCAAATTTGGTTCTTAACCGGATAAATAGATCGTAATAGCGGGTGACAACGGCGTTATTGATCTGCCTTGCCGTATCCTCATTGTATGTATGGGAGGTTTGATTCCTGCTTTTCAGCATATCCATCCAGCCGTCACCGTCTGTAATAAGACCCAGTTGAAACCCTTTTCGAATGGCATCCCTTGATCCGTAAATATCAGACTGGCCGCTGAATTCAAGGAAATCTTTTATGGTGTTCCAGGCCAGCTCATATGTATATTCAAACGCTTTGACCAGCCCCTGTGCTTCGAGTTCGGACAATTCACCTTTATCAATGAACTTCTGCAATTGGGTCAATGCTTTGTTAAAATTGGAAAACCGTTGTTTCCATCGTATATCTTCACTCATTTTTCTTCCTTTTTTGATGAACCTGATTCGAACAAAGGTGAATATTTTGACCGTTATCCAAAACTCAATGTCATAAAGTTAAGATGCTTCCGAATTAAAACCATGAAGAGCATGAAGGACATGAAGATTGATTTCCCGGCATATATTCTTCATGCTCTTCATGTCCTTCATGGTGAAATAAAATACTCAATGCTTAAATTTATGACATTGATCCAAAACTATATTCCGACATCTCCTGGGATGAGAAATCCTTTGCAAGGGGGATCGTTATCTGCTTTTTTTCCTTTGCCGACAGGTATAACGCCAGAACAGATTCAACAGACATCATGCCTGATTTTGCATCGGCAATGGGATATTTTCCGTTAAGGATGGCACCTCTTAAGTCGGCGTATATTCCGGCATGGGGATTGGTCAGGGATAACAGGCTGGAAAGACCCCTTGACCGGATCTCTTTCATAAAGTATTCGAGATTTTTCTTTTTACCGTTAATTCTTATATCAAAATATGGCCTGCCCCTTCGAATCCCCATGCGAAAACCGCCCTTTTCTCCAAGCAGGTAAAACGCCGCCTCGTGGTCGCCGGGAGGTGAGTTGGTTGTCCCTTCGATCTGGCACAGCGCGCCGTTGTCAAGTTTAAGCGTACCCAGGGCGATATCTTCCGCCTCCATGTCATGAAAGCGTTTGCTGATCATGGCATTTGCAGCAATGGCATTGCCATTCATAAGCCAGCAGATAAGATCAATGGCATGAACGCACTGGTTCATCAGCACGCCGCCGTCGTGTTTCCATGTGCCGCGCCAGGATGCCTGGCCGTAATATGCCTGATCGTGTCCCCAGCGCACAATTACCGAGCCGTGACTGATTTTACCGAACCGTCCGGCAGCAACATCTTTTTGCAGATTCCCGACAACGGGAAAATACCGGAAGATATGCCCCATGGCAATGCGCCTGTTTGTTTGTTCGGAAATATCACGCAGCTCTCTGGCCTGGCTGGCTTTCATACTCATGGGCTTTTCAAGGAGAATATGAGAGCCGCTGAGCATTGCCGCTTTTGCGATGGAATAATGCAGTCCTGACGGAGCCGTTATTGAGGTGATATCAGGTTTTTCCCTGTCAAGCATCTCGTGATAACCCGCATATGTTTTTACGGTCTTCTTTATTTGATGCTTTCTTTTGAGCGACAGCTTACAGGAATCAAACACCTTGTCGAAAGCCCCGGGGGCTGTGTCTGCCACCGCACAGAGCAAAAGGCCGCTGTTTTTTTTTGTTATGGCCATGATGTGTTTGGCGGCAATCCGACCGCATCCGATAAGTGCTACCCGAAGAATTTTTCCAGCCATTTTTTTCCTTAACGATTCCAGTGCGTGCAATGCTGTGCTTCACGTACTACTTTCTTTTTTTTCTTTATCCCATAATTATATAGGGTTTTTCACGATATGAAAGCAACGTCTGATAATTTCGCTGAATTATCGGTCATCCACGCCTCTGGAGTACGGGCGTCACCGCCTTTAATTGTCCACATCAATGATTCCAGGGCGGTGGGGTTTTTTAAAGGATCTTCCCGGACAACGATCATATCTCCGTATTTTCCCTTTTCAATGGTGCCGATCCTGTCCGATAGTCCCATCATTCTGGCAGGAATTTTTGTGGCCGATGAAATCACGTCCATGGGCCGGATGCCGATTTTGTAGAGCAGTTCCATTTCCCGGATCATACTGGTGCCGTGGAAAAAATTGGGAAATGCGGGCCAGCTGGAGGCATCTGTGCCGGCTACAATGGGAATTCCTGCCTCATAAAGGGTGAGGATTGCCCGGGATGCGTTGTTCAAACAAGATCTGATTGATTTTTCGATGTTCACAACCTTTGGCAGGGACCGGATGACAAAGCCGGGCAGCCATTTTGGAGATGACAGCTTAAAAAACCGGTCATAGTAATCGTCCCAGGCCCGGTCATCCCTTGCCGTTTCCAGCAGTTCTCCGGGAACCCGCAATTTTAGATACGGGTTGTCCAGCCGTTCCCGCTCAAACTGCACCAGCATCTGGTCAAAGGTGCAGGACAAGGTGGTGGTCATGTATGTACCCAGTTCCTTCATCCGGCTGATAAAGCGGTTCGTGGGCTGTTTGAATATAAACCCGGAATGGACAAAACAGTGAACGCCCATATCAAGCCCGATTTCCTGTTCTCTGTTTTTATACGCATGGACATACAGAGGCAGGTTCCTTTTCCGGGCCTCATCAACAATGAGATTTCGTATTTCACCGGAGAGCAGCGGCCAGATATTTGCTTTGCCAAATCCGCTTTCAATCATGGCTTTTACGCCGATGACATTGTCCATCCCCTCATATTCCCGGAACAGAACTGCCACATCTGTCAGGGTCTTTGCCGGCTGCCAGTGGGGCCCCCAGAAAGCGGTGAGCATGTCATTGTCCAGATATCCGTTGGGCGGATAAAACGCAGGTGCCAGTGCAAATATCCTGGGGCCCGCACCGCCTGACTTAAGGTATTGGCTGAATTCACCCAGCATCTGGGGGGAGATGGCATTGTCCAAAACAGTGGTGACCCCGCAGGCCAGGTATGACTTCAGCTGATGGTATCGGTAGGTTTTAAGCTGTGATTCATCGTCTTTGCGGAACACTGATCCGGGAACACTTTGCAGGTGTACGTGGGCATCAATCAGGCCGGGCATAACGGTTGCGCCCTTTACATCCAGCACCGGCACATGGTCCGGATACGTGCAGTGCCCAATCTCCACGATCTGCCCTTCATGGATGTATATGGATTGAAGATCCTCGTACACATTGCCCAGGCCGTCGATCAACCGGGCATTCTTGACCAGAAGTGTGTGTGTCTGTTTATTCAATTCCCTGCCTCCTTGTAAAAATAGCGGTTAAAACTTGCACATACCGCGATTATAGCGTTACCGGATAAACCGGGAATAAATCAGGGACCCAGACGGGTGACTTTCTGTGACCTGTCAAGAAAATAGCAGATCAATTTCCACAGAACCGACAAATAAATATCTTGTAATCTTTGCCGTTTCTCAATACACCACTGGGTATAGGCATCTTCAGCCAGGAACGGTCCCTTATAGACGGCCAGAGCGGCTTCATAATGGGGCACGGCAGCCTCCATTTCAAGAGCCGTGTTTCCTTTTTGGACCGCGTCCCGGAATGTCAGCACATCAACAGTACCTGTGTGGCCCAGGGAGAGCCGGAATGATCTCCCCTGTTTTTTCAGATACCGGGATGGCGCCCCGCGCCGGATGTGGGGCTCAAAAAATTTTCGGACAGCGGTGACCACCACGTTGAACCGCTTGCGCGTTTTATTAAAATCCTGTTCCGGCCAGAGCAGCTCAATGAGTTCATCCCGGTGTTTAAATCCGTTGCGCTGGTTGAGCGCCAGATATTTAATCATCATCAACGCATTGGTATTGTGAAATGTTTCAGGCATCATATCCTGTTCGCCCAAAATCATGTGGAACCTGCCTAAAAGTGATATCCGTAAGGGCGGAACCGGTTCTTTTATGCCTTGTTCCGGCAGGAGATGTACCCGGTTGATCTTCTGAAAAACTTCCCGGATAAACCCTTGTTTGGTACCATTTGAATACAAAGCCGATAAAAGCGGTTCTATGCATGGTCCGGCATCTGCCACCTGGTGCACATAGCCGAACTTTGCTGCAATATCAATTGCCTGGTTCAGTTCCGCCAGTGCCGTGGTCCGGTCATTTAAATGCACCCGGCACCGGGCGGATATCATCAGGATTTTAAAGGTATAAAAAGCGGACGCCCTGACCTTTTCCAGGACCTGGGCTGTTTTTTCCAGCACAGCGCCAAACCGGCCGGTTTCAAGCCAGACACCCAGCATGCCTGTTTCAAGAATGCCTTGGGTCATACCAAGACCTGTCCGGCGCAGCAACATCAGCCCCTGTTCCAGGGCTTTTTCCGCACCCCGGAAATCGCCCTGCTTTAACCGGATAAAATGAATGAGATCATGAACATGGGCCTGGCCCCAGTAATTGGCCTGGTGTGTAAACCGGGCCAGGGCTTTTCGGATCCCTTCAAGGGCCTGATCAAGGCGTTTCAGACCGCACAGGTGAAGTGCCTCCGCATAATTGAGCCATCCCTCCTGGTTATCACGAATACCCATGTCACGGATAAGATCCAGCCCTTTTTCAGCCAAGCGGTAACCGATATTGAATTCGTTCAGAAAATAGGCAGGCAATGCAGCATGCAGGTATGAAAGGGGCATGATGATGTCCGCATCCATTTTTGAATACCAGTCCAGACTCCGGCAGGCACCGGCATAAGCCGCCTTAAAATCCCCGGCAACAAAGTCCCGGTAGCAAAGTATAAACCCGATCCAGTTTTTCATCTTCAGGTGCTGGGAATCAGGTACCCGGCAAATATCTTTTTGGGTGGCCTGGGCCAAAGGTGCTTGGTCAAAAATTGGCGGGTCTCATCCAATGTAAACAGAAGATCAGATTCGGTTATTTCCACGGCCTGGCCGGTGAGATGAAGCCTGGACAACCCCATTTCAGGGGTGGATCTGGTCAGCAGGATGATATGAAACCATGGGGGCAGGTTTTCAACCAGAAATTTAACCGATTCCAAGATGGCCGTTTCTTCCTGCACAGTATGGAAATCATCCAGAACCAGGCAGACCCTGGGGCCGGGAGCCGCTTCCAGGGCATGGACAATCTCTGCCAGGGCCCGCTCCCTGTGAATAGCTGAAAAAGGGGCAATGCGCCGTTCCATCATGGGGCACGGATTTTTGGTGCAGGATGTTAAACCCGCTGCCGCATACCGGATAAACCGGGAAAAATCCCGGTCTTGTTCATCAAGATGGTACCATACCGGCGTGATATCCTTGTGCCGTACGGCCCAGGCCGTCAATGCGGTCTTTCCATGCCCGGCACCAGCGGTTACCACGGTCAGGCGTTTTTCAGTCAAATGTTTCAGGATACCCGACAATCGGGAGGAAATAAACAAATCCGGATGCATGGGAATGGACAGTTTGGAAGCCAGTATGTGTGCGTTGGTCATCACAGTCATTCATCCGGATTCAAGTCATTTGAGGGGATGTTTTCAGTTTATTTTTTGCCTGCAGATAGATATCATAAACCTGTTTTTATCGAAATTGGAAATAAGGGGAAAATGAATGACCAGGATACTTCATCTCACAAGCGGGGACATTGCAGGCGAACTTCTTTCAAAGGCAGGCCTTCCGGGGGAGGTCTTTGTCTGGCATGATATTCTTTATGACGGTCCCAGACAACCGGGATGGCCGGATGAAAATGTTCTCAACGCCCGGGCATTGTTCCTGGAAGAATACACGGCAGGCGGACTGGCCAAAGACCTTGTTCTGGAAACCTTTCATCATCAGTACCAAAAACTTGCACAAGCCGCGTCTTATGAACGCATTGTTCTGTGGTTTGATGCGTGCCTGTTTGATCAGTCCATGCTTGTCCATATTCTTGCATGCCTGTCCCATAAGGAGATCCGGAAAGTTGAACTTCTTTGTGTGGATGCTTTCCCCGGGATAGAGCCATTCCACGGGCTCGGACAGTTGCAGCCCGGGCAGCTTGCGTCGCTCTATGAGAGCCGGCGCCCTGTTTCAGACGACCAATTTGAGCTTGCAGCCCTTGCGGACAAGGCCTTTGCAACCCAGGACACGGTTTTGTTCACGGAACTGTCCAAGATGGATGCGCCGTCTTTACCCTGGATTCCGGCTGCAGTAAGGCGGTGGCTGGCAGAACAGCCCGACCCAGTAACCGGTTTAGGCTGGCTGGAAAGCCTGGCTCTTGAAGCGATCCGGGCGGGTTGCAAGACACCGGACGACATTTTCAGGTCTGTAACCGTGGCTGAAACGCCCCCGCAATTCTGGGGAGATACGACATTGTGGACTAAGATCAATGGGCTTGCCAACCGTGTGCCGCCGTTGGTCATCATTGAAGGGCCTATGAACCGGCTGCCCCAGTGGGAAAGCCAGGTGCCTTTAACGGCGTTCAGCATCAAAACATCCCAGGCGTTTGATACCTGATTCAGATCCGTTGGCCTGTATCAAACTGATCTGCGCCTAAACAGCCATGAAAAAGAGGAACTATGGTATGAAACAAAATATTTATGATGACCCGGAATTTTATGAACATTACATGGCGCTTCGGGCAAGTGAAAGCGGCCTCAATGCCGCAGTTGAAGAACCGGCAATTTACAGCCTTCTGCCGCCCCTTGACGGGCTTGACATCCTGGATATCGGCTGCGGTTTTGGAAAATTTGCCTCTTATTGTCTTGGAGAAAAAGCCGCATATGTTCTGGGCACGGACATATCCGCGAATATGGTTTCCGAAGCCAAAAAACGCATAAAAGACCCCAGGGCTGATTTTATACAGATTGCGGCCGAAGATCTTGATGCGGACCAGGGATCATTTGATTTGGCGGTCTCTTCAATGTGTTTTCATTACATAAAGGATATCCGGCCGGTATGTGAAAAAGTGGCGTTGTCTCTCAAAGACGGCGGGCATTTTATTTTTTCTGTTGAACATCCGATCTGCACTTCGTTGCTCAGGGGGTGGTGCAGCCTGGATGACGGGACCAAGAGACACTGGCCCGTTGATGACTATAAAAAGGAAACCCTGCGGGTATCCCGCTGGTTTGTTGACGATGTTATAAAATACCACCGAACCGTTGAAACCTACATAAACACACTCATCGACGCCGGTTTTTCGATTCAACGGCTCCTTGAACCCGGGCCGTCCCCGGATGCCGTCGCTGAAAGGCCCGGGCTTTTAGATCATTTGAGACGCCCACCGGTTCTTGTATTGGCTGCGGTAAAAACCCAGCAGCACCCAAGGAAAAATTATGGCAAGTGTTAAAGAACATTACGGGCAATTGCTTTCAGATATTTATTCATGGATGTCCGGCGGATTTGACACAGGTATCCGGCGCAACACCGAATTTTTCAATAAACACGGGTTGGCCCCGACAGGTTCCGGTGTGGCTGTTGACCTTGGCGCCGGATGCGGATTCCAGTCCATTCCCCTGGCAAAGGCAGGTTATTTTGTTACGGCAATTGACCTGGACCCAAAGCTGATACATGAACTGGAAGGACAGTCAAAAGGCCTTGGCATCACCACGGTGCAGGCTGATTTACTTGATTTTGACAAAACAATTAACAGCGGCGCTGAATTAATTGTCTGTATGACAGATACAATACTTCATCTGGAATCAAAGGAAAAAGTGACCTCGCTGTTCAGCAAAATATTTTCCGCATTGGAGCCCGGCGGCAAATTTATACTGACATTCCGGGACCTGACTTATGAATTAACCGATACAGACAGGTTTTTGCCTGTGAAAAGTGATGAGAACACCATTTTTACATGCTTCCTTGAATACGAGCCTGACACTGTAAAGGTGCATGACCTTGTCTATCAAAAAATAGACGGCGCTTGGACGCTTCATAAAAGCTTTTACCGAAAACTACGGTTGCCCCCAAAATGGATCACTGAACAATTATCCCAAAGCGGCTTTAAAAAAACAGAGGAATCTGTTGAAAACGGGTGCATCACCATTATTTGCGCAAAGTGATTTGGTTTTTTCCATGGTCTATTTGACAAATGGGTGTTTAAACGCACATTCCGGCCTTGATCGTCGTTGCGGCCAATTTTGATTATCAAATTATGATCAGCCAAAGACAGAAGGAGGGCGATGATAATATTGAGTGCCGGTTTTTTATTTTTCGGTGGATTGATGGTCAGAACTATTAATAATAGTCCGGGCGTTGAATTCGGTATTCAGAAAATTTCGATTTTGACATAGTCCTCGCTGCAAAATTTCAAATACATCGGTATAAATAGGAAAGGTCTCCGCTCCATAATGCAAGGCGAATTTCCCGGATGCGCTCCAGCTGTTCTTCAAAGTACTTTTTTCCAAGGACAGTGCCGTCATTCTTCAGACGTTCATCATCCATGGTATACCCCTCGATGGTGAACTCCCGAATAACCTGAGTTGCCCATTTACGGAATTGCACGGCTCGTTCCGAATTGACCTTATAACCTACGGCGATGATGGCCGAGAGATTGTAGTGATTGGTGTTATAATTTTTGCCATCAGAGGCAGTTATCCGAAAATTTCGGATAACTGAAATCTCCTCTAACTCGCTGTCACTAAATATCTTTTTCAAATGATAGTTTACCGTCCTGACATCAACGTCATAGAGCGTGGCTATCATTTTTTGGGTCAGCCAGATGTTCTCGTCTGCGTATACCGCCTCAACACCGCTCTTGCCTGTGGCTGCAACAAATGTTAAATACTCGGCCGCCGAGGAACGAACAATAGAAGTCTCTTTTTTTCCAACTTTTTGAAGTTGCTTGTTTTTATCCGTCTTCATTCAACGCCGCCCCAGTTTTGATACCTGTCCCGGGACCAACGGAGGTATTTCATCAACTCCCAGTTGATAGAATCGGAATCAAATCGATCACTGTCGTAATCGCCACCGGACCATTCCATGTAACCTTCGTGCTCTTCATGGCTCGGGTCCTTCAGGGCGTTGCAGAATTCAAAGTAGCCGGGTACGCCGCCCACATCTTCAGGAGGGCAGGCCCGTTCGCCTTCAAGACAGACCAGCTCCGTTCTCAGTTCCGGATTGAAATAGCGGCTTTCCTCCAGAACAAGTTCATGCTCCCAGCTATCCCCGAAATCATACAGATAACGAAAGGTGCGGCCTTTCTGCTTGATCAGATCTCCAAGACGGTATCTGCCGCAGACCAACCCGTCTTCTTTCGATTCCGGGTATTCCGTGTATCGTTTATTACCGATGGTGAATTCGTGCAGATGGCTGTCGGTCCAACCCATGACAATCTGAATGACATCCTGCAGCCGGTCCAGCGTAATGCTGGCGGGTACCACAAAACGACGCCAGATTGCCGGTTCGATATCAATCAGTTGTATTTTTAGCAGATAAAATCGTTCGTTCATTTCTTCACCTCATATTTTGACCAGAAGCTTCGTTTTCGGCCATGGGCCTGAATGATCTTCTCTTTGAAAGCTTCGTGATGATTAAATTCTTTCCAATCGGCGACGCTTGCCGCCAGCTTATCTAACTTTTTTAGATACCGAATACCATGGGGATAGGCCTTGGTGTACCCACGTTCCAGAATTGAGGAAAGCAGATTGCGGTACATCAGGCTGGTGACAAGACGGCGATCTTCTGACTCCATCGCTTCTGCCAGAGAAAGCAGACTGCCGTAATGATTACCATCAAGCTGGTCGGCACGCCCCAGAAGATATTCTTCGGCTTCATCTATCTTCCCGACTGCAATCAGGAATTTGGCATCGGATTCCCGGAGTTTGTCGGTTTTCAGGATTTGCTCAACTTCATCATTGATAATATCATTCCGTTTGTCATGACCGATGACATCGAGAAGCGCCTGCAAGGTGTCAGTGGAATGATGGGATCTGTATTTCTGGTACAGAAGCTCCGTCAGCTTTTCAGAATCACCCTGCTTATGGTAGATCTCCTCAAGGAGCTTATCCCGCTCGTATGCTTGAAAGGTTTCACCTTCCGAAATTTTCTTCAGCCAGGAATGGGCGGTTTCAACATCTCCGCTTTCAAGGTATACCCGGGCAATATCAATCAGCGCCGCTGTGGACAAATTTCCCCATGAAGCGATGCGCGTCTTTTCAAACAGCTTTGCATCCTTGATCTGGCGGGCCAGTGATTCGATCAACATCAGGTGATGACGTTTGCCGTATTCATCTTTTTCTTTGTCCGCCCTTTGCTGAAGCGTTGTAATCATCGTTCGGATAACATCCTCAGGCAGACACACTCCTGCACAATCAATCAAAGTGTCCCGGATGCCGTAATTGTCCTTTTTATTTACCTTGAGAATGATGTCCGCAATTTTTTCTGGCTCATCGCGGATTAGTGTGACAAACACCTAACCCTGCGAGTACCCGTAGTCTAAAATTTTCAAAATTTCGGTATCCAAAAGCTATGCGTGTTATTACTCTCAGTGCATTATTAGTACCTTCGACAAATCCGTTGGTAACTCGTTCGATAAAATAATTAAGGATTTGATCTCGCCAGTTTTTAAAAGTATTTACAAATTTTGCAATAAACTTGTTACCTGTTCGCATAGCCTTTCGACACCATGCATCAAGAAACCGGGCAGCTTTCTCCCGGCATGTTATTTTTTCGAAAATCGTCCGGAATTCTTCTTTTAGCAAGTACAAAGTACGAAGCTCCGGGCATTCTTGAAATATCTGTTTTAACTGATCTTCCTCTTTGTTTGACAATTCAGATCGGTTGCGTACTAAAATCCAGCGGCTGCCTTTAAGTACTTTTTTTAATTCGGGACCACATTGATTTTGATATGTTGTTCTGAGCTTCGTCAAGCGCATATTGAGTTGTTTCATTACATGGAAACGATCAACCACAATTTTGGCACGGGGAAGTTTACTACGGGCAGCTTGATAATAAGGTTTCCACATATCAATGGAAACAAAGCGGATTGACTTTCGACATTCAGGGCTCAACGATTCAATCCAGGCTTCTAATGTTTCTTTTTCTCTGTTAGGCAGTACTGCAAGAACACATTTTCTTGAAATGTCTGAAATAATAAGAACAAATTGCTTGTAACGTTTTTTAAGGGAAATCTCATCTACTCCCAGAACCCTGATTGTATCGCAACTATCTAAATTGTGCTTCAATGCAGCAAAACGATTGAATATTTCTTTAACCGTAGAGTGGCTCAGCCCATTACGTACAGCAACAGCCTTACGGGTCGATTCAAGACAGGACTGGTAAACATGTAGTTCAAAGGCAATTGATTGTCTGCGATGGGAATCTACAAAAGGCAATTGCTCAGAAAAGATCTTATCACAATCTTCGCATTTGAAACGGCGGGCTAAAAAATGCAAAATAGTCTTTTTCCCCCACACATCTAAATGTCGGATTGATCGTTCTTCTTCTTGATGGACATCCTGTGAAAGGCAACCACAATGAGGGCACAAAGCAACATCATCTCGATGGGCACACCAAAGATGCAGTATTTCGTGATTCCCTTCTCGACGAAGGGCATACATTGTTACAAATAAGGTCGCAATGCCCAATAATTCAGTGAGTGTGTTATCCGCCGTTTTTTTGAATTCTGACTTGCTAATTCGTTTCACGGCTTTTGATGCGTCCTTTATAAAAGTTGGTATGTACGGTAGTAATTTCATGGGAAAACCTCATTAGTTATTATTGGCCTTTCCCATTATTATATGATTTGATTACAAATATCTCGCATAAAATTAGCCAACTTACATTTTTTCACACTAATCCGCGATGAGCCTTTTTTCTTTGTCTTTACAGCGTGAGGCATAGTCCACAAATAGTTCTTTAGCATCATAGCGGAAAACATCGCCGATATTTCCGCTGGAGTCATCGCACATCTCAAAAATGGTGTTGTCAGCCTCGTAAAATGCTGCGACAAGTTCAATGCCGGTGAGCGGATCATCCACACCGGATTTTAAATCCTGCAGCAGCATTTCCAATTCTCGGGCAAAACTGGAGGCTCCCCGCCAATCAATAAAGCGGTTTGAATGCTTCAGGCCGGAAAGCTTCTTATTAAATCGTTGAACATTTTCCTTTGGGGTGGCAATCAGCTGTTCAATCAGGTCATCCGCCTCCTCGGAATGGACTGCAAGATTCAATAAGGCATCTGCAAGGGCGTGCGGCCCCAGATCAATCAGTTTTTGTTGGCGGGAATCAGTCATTTGCTTGTCCTCTAATTCATATTCCAACCCTTGTACAGCCCGGGCCGGACATTGAACTCCGGCCGCCGGATACAGGTGTGATGTTTATCTGGATGCTGATTCTTTCTTTCAGTGCAGATACATGGGAGATGATTCCGATCAGCTTGGCGTCCTGCTGAAGCCCGGATAGTGTTTCCAGTGCGGTCTCCAGAGCCTCTTCATCCAAGGTGCCGAAGCCTTCATCCAGAAACAGGGAATCCACTCGGACTTTTCGGCTGGCCATTTGAGATAGCCCCAGCGCCAGCGTCAGGCTGACAATAAAGCTTTCGCCGCCGGACAGGTTCTTGGCCGAGCGGATTTCACCGGCCTGATAGTTATCGATGACGTTCAGCTCCAACGGCTGCTGTCCATCGCGGATCAGCAGATAGCGATCGGTCATTTTTTCCAGCTGCCGGTTGGCATGGGATACCATCAGTTCGAAGGTCAGCCCCTGGGCAAAGTTTCGGTACTTTTTCCCGTCGGCTGAACCGATGAGTCCATGCAGCTTGTCCCAGCGTGCACACTCTTTCTTTTGGGCGTCGATGGCGAACTGCTTTTGCTTTATCCGCTCTTTGGCTGTCGTATTCTCACTTAAGCGGTGTTTGAGACCGGCAATGGCATCGCGGAGTGTTTTCAGGGATTCGTCATACGCCTTAAACTGCGGCGCAAGCTCCCCAAGCGTCTTGTCAGTGAGCTTTTTGGCGGTCTCCATGGCCAGACGAGTTTCCCTGTCTTTCTGTTTCGCGTTGAGCTCTGTCCCCGCATTATCCAACTCCTTTGCCCGGGAGGCTAAGGATTCCCGTTTTTCATGAGGCAGTCTGGCTTCGCGGAAGGATTTCTCATCTGAAAAACCTGCCGGAATCAGAGCCGCTGAAAAGTCGGTTTCCGCTTTTTTCAGTTCGGGTGCTCTCTGCTCAATGCGCGTCTTAAGAGATTCAACATGAATTTTTGCCGTTGCCAGCTTCTGCTGCAACGCGGTGTTCAGGTCTCTGGCTTTTTTCTCCGCCTTCTCGGCGACGGCGATAACGTTGTTCAGACGACTTTCTTCCTCATCAGGCTTTTTGTCGCCATACAATTGCTTTCGCTCTTCTGTTCCGTCGGCCAGTTCTTTTTTCAGCCGTTTCAGATTTTCCTGCTTTTCAGTCAGAGCCTTGACCTGGGTATCAATCACGGCATCAAGACGCTTCAGCTCGCTGTTGATGTCAGCAATCTGTTTTTCGATGTCAGTCTTTTGTTTTGCCTGCTCCTGCCATGCCTTCAGTCTTGATTTGAGAGATTTGAGCAGTGACTCGACCTCTGACTCCGGTATTTTAATAATACCAAGTGGGTGGAGTTTCCCGGTAACTGTCTGTTTGAATTGCTCAAAGCCGGTCTGAAGCTTCGTAAAGAGATCTTTCAATTCAACGAGCGTTCTTTCCGCGGTCTTCTTGTCATTGGCGGCTTGGGTTTCCAGCTTCTCACTATTATTCAAATTGTTACGAGCAGTGGTTTCTGCCTGTTCCAGTTTTTTGATGGCGGCTTCCTGTTCGTCTGCCGTGTCGATCAGCTTGGTCAACGATTCTATCTTTTGCTCGATTTCATCGGGAACCGGAACATTGCCCTTTGCAAATGGATGATCGGTTGAGCCGCAGAGAGGGCACGGGTTGCCGTCTTGAAGCTTGGCCCGGTGATCTTCAAGTTCCTCGATTTTCTTGATAAAAGCCATCTCACGAAGAAGGGTCTCCTTCTCGGTGCGATATTCCCGGAGCAGTTTGTCACCCAGCAATTCGATCAAGGCATCCTTGACTTGCTTAAGATTTCTTCCGGTGGTCGCAAGCGCCTGTTTTTTGAGAGAACACTGCTTGGCGGCTTTCTCCAGTTTCTTTGTGGCATCTGCTACGGCCGTATCGGCTTTTTTGAGGTCAGTTTCTTTCTGGGTGATCTCTTGTTGTTTGGTGAGCAGGTTGCCGAACTGTTCTTCAATACCGGCAAGTCCACTGATCAACCATTCATCCTGCGCATTCTCTTTGAGGTACAGCTCTGCAGCCCCCATTTTTTTCTCTGCGGCAGTCCGTTTTTCCTGTTCCTTGACCCGGGCCTGCTTGTCTGTCTCAATCTTGGCCGCTTCCCTGGTGCAGGCATCAGATCCTTCTGATACAGTTTTTGTCTGTTCCGCAATCTTTTGATCAAGGGACCTTATTTTCTGGATTAACGGGGCAGCCGTTTTGAGATCCTCTTTGGATTTGAGGGTGAGCTTCTCAGCGGCCTTGTGAACGTCAGCTTGTGTGTTTGCGGCAGTTTCTAACTTAGGAAGTGCGGCTTCATCTATTTTCAAGGCGGTCTCATCGTCAGACTGCTGCTTGCGCAAGGATGCGAGCGTTGCGTATGTTCCGTCCAGAGATGCGGCCTTGGTGGCCTTTTCAAGTTTAGCCCTCTCCGGCTTAAACGCTTCGGTATCGGCCTTCAGTTTGGTGGCTTCATCCGTAAGGCTGAGGATCTCCTTTTTCAGCTCTTCAATGGTGGTCAGCCATGTGATGGCTTTGCCGGTTTCGGTCGCTTTTCCAGCGAGTTCAGTCTCCTGTTTCTGCTTGGCCGTAAGGTCATCCTGAATTTCTTTTTCCTGTTCCGGCTCCAGAATTACAATGCCGGATGTTTCGGCGTTCAGGATATTCAGCTTTTCCCGCTCATCACGCTGGCGTTCATGAACCCGTCGTGAGATTTCTGAATAAATTTCGGTGCCGGTGATCTGCTCGAGTGTCTTGGACTTCTGCTCAACGTCAGCCTTGAGGAAGGTATCAAAGCCTCCCTGTGCCAGTAGAATGGAGCGGGTGAAACGGTCGAAATCCATCCCGGTTTTTTCCTCAATAACCGCACCTACAAGGCTTTTCTTGGTTTCGATAGGCTTGCCCGTAGCATCGTCTGCAATCTGGTGTTCCTGATCCTGCAGGTTGCCTTCGGCCTTTTTCCGTGCGCGGCGCTGTTCCCAGTGGCAACGGAACCGGCCAGCCTGGGATTCAAAGAGTACCTCGGCGTAGCATTCACCGGTCTGGCGGGACATTATCTCATTCCCGCTCTTGGTGATTTTTCCAAGGCGGGGTGTGGCGCCATAGAGGGCCAGACAGATGGCATCAAGAATTGTCGACTTGCCCGCACCGGTCGGACCGGTCAGAGCAAAGATCCCGTTGGATACATATTCGGGATCGGTGAAGTCTATGACCCATTCGCCATAGAGGGAGTTGAGGTTCTTAAATCGCAGTTCAAGGATTTTCATAATCAGCCTCTCTATTCTGCGTTTATGTCGTCTTCATGGAGAGACTTGATTATTTCGTTATAGGAGACCGTCAGTTCCTCTCGGTCCTCATCCAGTACCCCAAAGGCATCCAGGCAGCGGGTAAAAACATCCCCGGCATCCAGATCATCGAGGGTTTCATCTTCCGCGAGCGTACTGATCACTATGTCCATGACACGCCGGTTTTTAATCCGCCTGATTTCCATGGCAGAGTCGACCATGGCCTCATTGAGCATCTCGCGCAGGTTGCCGATGATGTCGCTGCCGGTGTATTCAATCTCAAGCCAAGCAGAGCTTTCTTCCTTTTTGAGCTCCTCCAGCCTGGCATGGATATCATCCAGCGATCCGACAATGCGGACCAGCTCCTGAAAACACGGCACAGGGAGTTCTTGGATATTTGGCGTGGTGCTGTTGAAGTCTATGAGCACAACCTTCTTTTTCTGAGTCGCTTCGCCGTAGCCCATGGGAATGGGTGAACCACAGTAGCGGATGTGCTCCGTGCTGCCGACCGCCTGAGGCACATGCAGATGCCCGAGGGCGAGGTAATCAATTGACGAGGGGAAAACGTCCTCACCGACATGCGCCAGCGATCCCACATACAGCTCTCGAACACCATCACCGTCAACCGTCTTGCCGCCTGCAGTAAACAGGTGTCCCATGGCAACGATGGGAATACCATCATGCCCGGAACTTTTGAATTCGGCCCGTTTCTGTTCAGCAGTGGTACAGACATCCGCGTAATGGTTTTTCAACCCTTCAACGAGCTTGGCGTTTTTATCGTCGATAGTTTCTCCCGGCTCGACCGTGCGGATATCCTTATCGCGTAAATAAGGCACAGCGCAGACAATGACCTCCGGCTTATCGTCTGCGTGAAGGACAAAGACCTCATCCTTCAAGGCTTCGGTCATGGAGCCGACCACATACACATTAAGCGCACGCAGCAGTTCTTTGGGAGCATTCAGAAATGACGGCGAATCATGGTTCCCGGCAATCACAACAACATGATGGCAGCAGGATGCCGCAACCCGGCAGAGGAAACGATAGTAGAGCTCCTGCGCCCGGTTGCTGGGTGTGCTGGTATCGAACACATCACCGGCGACAAGCAGGGCATCGATCTTTTCACTTTCAATGGTCTGGACCAGCCAATCCAGAAACGCTGAAAACTCCTCATAACGCTTCCTGCCGTAAAGGGAGCGGCCTAAATGCCAGTCTGATGTGTGAAGGATTTTCATTGAGCCTCCGCTGCTGTTTGAAGATCTTCAGAAGGTTCCTCGGTCACGCCGATACTTTGTAGTAAGGCCGAATACTGATCGGGGTCCTTTTCCTTGATTTTCCGCAAGATGAAATTTGCTGTAGTCTTCATCTCTGGAACATCAATAGGTAAAACACTTCTCTCAAATACACCCGCTAAATGAGAGAACTCATTGTTGATACGATCCGTTAGTGACGCGGCCAATGCATCATCTCCGAAAAAACGCGCCAACTTGTCATCTTTTTCTACGGCATTGGGGTATTTGTAGTACAAGAATGCTTCAAGGAACTTACGGGCATTGTTCCCAAAGTTGTAGTAGCAATCATGATTCTCATCACACGCGATCTGGGCGTGGGCGCATTTATAAATTTGATGAAACAGGAAATTGAACTCTGTGACGTAGTCCTTCAGGTACCGAGGCATCAATGTAATGTCACTGACTTGATTCGTTCGAGTAATGATGAAGTATTGAGAGTTATTTTTATTCAAAGCGCCTGGAAGTCGCTTCAGATACTTCAAAAAGTCCAGGTTGTGAGTCGAAATGAATAGCTGCTTAAAACGATCACGTTTTTTTATCTCACCCCCATCTTCAGATTTCTCAGGCGTTACAATCTCAGTATTGATAAGGCTGTAGACAAAAAAGATATGATTTGCATCCAAGCTGGAGATAGGGTCGTCGATCCAGATGATCGGCTGGTTGCCTTTAGTTTCTATATCCTCAAGCTTTGCCATGAAGTAACAAAAGGCTATCAGGCTGCATTCTCCCTCACTGAGGTAGAATGCTTTTTTGTCGTTCCGAGTTACCTCAAACCGATATCCAGATGACGCATCCCCGGGCTTCTCTTCAATGGCTTTGAGGGAAAGGGACTGATGGCCAAAGAAGTTATTCAGATAGTCGTTTACCCGGTCAGCACCCTTGTTTTCATCTTTTAGCATCGCCTTCAGTTCATTGATCTTTGCTCGCTTTGCATCGACCTTTTCCTTTGCAGAGTTCTTAGATGCTTCCGCCTTGCCCATTGCCTCATTCAGCGCAGCAATGGCCGTACATTCATCACCATATTTAATATCATTTATGAATGTATAGACTTCATGGAGACGGAGGGCCGCACGAGCTCTTGATTGGTCGGCACTAAGCGAGGCTGTAAACTGGTTTGATTCGTTTCTGCGTTGCTCAAAAGAACACCTAATTGCATTCAGAGCATCTTCAACCGATTCAGGCACAATAAATTCGAGAGGTGTAAATATATCTTCTTTTCGCTTCTCGATCTGTTCTTTTATGGAGTCCAATCTCTCACAGTAAGACGTTGATATGATCGATAGCTGTTCTGCCAGCGCATCTAAGTCAGCGGTAAAGTTGAAGTAGAAATCCGAGTTCTTGATTTTCAGTAAATTGGGAACTCGAGAGCTCTCACGTTCAATTGATCCAAGCAGATTCTCCAATGCTTGACGAAGCGCCTCAGATTCCTGATTAAAATGTTTGTCCAGCTTCTCCCATAAATCTTTAGGAAGGTCGCTGCCACAAAATGCGCACTTATCTCTTTTCTCTTGATGGTGGCCCCGACCAGTCCTCACCCACGTGGCCAGAGCCGCATCGTTTAGCAATTCTTGAATTGGATCAGATGCCTGAATCTTTTTTTCGATTAACTCTTTAGCCGTTGAAGCGATTGCAGAGTATTGAAGATTGAAAGTTGATGACTCAGGGATTTCCGATTTGGGTTCTTCTCTTAGAAGGTCATGAAACTTGCCTACCTGCTCATCAGAAAGCGGAGAGTAAGTGTCTTTGGTAACAGTCGAGATGTCTGTCTTTATTTTAGGAACATTGTAGTTGGCATCACCAAACGTTTTATTGTGCTTGATACCAGTGCCTGCCTTATTGGCTTTATCACGTAACTTTCCCTCCAATTCTGACGACTTGTTGCCATGGTCTTTTCGGGCTTTTTTGAAATTCTCCTCAGCACCAAGGAACTCCCCCAGCAGTCCAGACTTGTCCTCTTCGCTGCCAAGTTCGGCTTCATGCTTCTCAATTTCTTCCTCAAGCTTTGTGTTGTCTTCACCCAAGATAGCGAATGAATTGATGGTCTGTTCGTCATCAACAATGAAACGCAGGTTGTCCCGGACAAAGTCCTCATTGAAAACCCGAACGACCTGACCATGATTGCTTAATGAATTTTGCGAGGCAGTGCTGCCGCCATTAAAAGCCAATTGAAACTCAGGTGAACTATATTTGTCTGAGATAGAACCGGTTTCAAGAGCTCTGAAAACCCGCGAAAGCGTTGTTTTACCGGAGTAGTTCCGACCATAAAGAATGTTGATCTTTTTAAATTCTGCGATGTTGTTGCCGCCATCCCTTACAGATGACGCCCAACGGAAGTCCTTAAAAACCGCCATGTTTTTTATCGATTCAATTTTATTTATCTCACCACTCATCGCTATTTGGCCTCCCTTTTGATTAAACGTACTTCCCTGAAAATTCCTCAAATGCATTGGTCACGGCGAACTCAACCTCTTTGCCCAGAGCCTTGAAGTGTTCCCTGCCGCATGCAATTTTGGCTTTTTCAGTTGGGCGTAATGCATCGGTGAACAACGTACTTTTTGTCTCAACAACAAAGTAGAGTTTATCTTTGCCATCTATCTCAATCAGCACGGCCCAGTCCGGGTTATAGGTCCCAAGTGGGGTGTCGATTTTGAACCAACCCGGGAGCTTGGCGTACAGTTTAATGTCGTCGCTTCCTTCAAAGGCAGTGGCAAATTCCAACTCTATATCGGAATCGTAGACCACATGGTCAAAGACTGATTTCCGGCTTTCAACCATGTTCTTCTGCAGATAGCCAAACAACTCGTTGTCGCTGAACAGTTCCTGAGCGTAAAAATGATCATCACCGATCTTATGATATTTAATACCGTCGACCACAAAGAGGCGCATCTGGTGCTGGATAATGGTCGATACCTGCTCGATGAATTTTTGCGGATTGTTCTTAAATGACTCAAGGCGGCCGCTGTTGTTGATAATTTTAACGATTGTCCGGCGTGTCAGATTGGTCTCGTTCTGGAGATAGGTGATTAGATCCGGCAGATCAAAAGATCGTGATTCATAAACGCTGGCAGTTTCCTGAACCTGCTCTGCGTGAACGCCGCCACGGTCAATCTCGGCCCTGGCCTTTCGATAAATAAACCTGGCTTTTCCCACCTGCAGATTCGCGTTGATCTCTTCAGCGCATTTTGTGGCAAGAGCCTCCGCATCAAAATCCACCCTGAAGGTGGTCTTGTACTTGATTCGGTCCCATAGTTCTTTAAACTCCAGACTTAAAAATACAGCTTTATTCAGCTTTACCTTTTTCTTGTCGTCACGGTTCTTGATGTTGAGATTTCCGGAAACTTTTTTCAGCACCGCAGCAATTTGCGAGGCGTACGCTTTGAATTCTTCAGGCAATTCCAGCTCGCCGCTTTTCAAGGCTGTTTTCAAGGCGTCTTGAACTTTGCCTTTGCTATCAATGTAACCGGCGGTTTTCAGGTGACCCCACAGTTTTTTGGAGGCCTCGACACCGAGGTATTCGTTGTTGTAGTCGTCAACCGGGACAACGATGTTGGCAAACAGATGCGCTTCAACCACACCGAATTTAATGCCCTCTTCCTGCTCAATCTCTTTTTGTAGTTGCTCGGCAAATTTCTCATAGGATTCGTTGGCCATAACTGTGAGGGTATTGACCTCAAAACCATGGACCCGCTCACCATCCTGATTGACACATATACGCAGACCACGACCGATTTCCTGCCGTTTCTTGATAACGGAATTGGTTTCGTTGAGCGTACAGATCTGGAATACGTTGGGATTATCCCACCCTTCTTTTAGTGCGGAGTGTGAGAAAATGAACTTAAGCTTTGAGTCAAAGCTGAGCAGTTTCTCTTTCTCTTTCATGATCAGGTTGTAGGCACTCTCATCCGCTGCAGTCTTACCGGAGGCATCCTTCAACATTTCCTTGCCGGTAGCGTCTTTCTTTTTATCGACAGCAAAATACCCGTTATGCACACCGGCAGCCACTGTATCCAAGTCGGCCCCTTCAAAGAGGGTGCTATATTTAGGTTTGCGGATTGCCCGAGCATACTCCTCTTCAAACATCAAAGCGAATTTGCCCTTTTGCGGATTGCCATCCTCGTCGTACCAGCGGTAGTTGGCAACTTTATCGATGAAAAATAGGCTGAGGACCTTAATATTCAGAGGCTGCAGACGCATCTCTTTATCCAGATGCTCTTCAATGGTCTTGCGGATCTGCAGGCGCTTGTATTCATCCGGATCGACTTCACCAATGGCCTGACCCAGTTTCAGGATCTCAGGTTTGCTGGTGAAGCTGATGTATTCATTGCCTTTTTCGCAATAGATATCCTCGATGATGTATCCATCATAAATATCACGGCCATTGCTGTACTTTGCTTCCAGCAGATCCGCACCGCTTGAGACCACCACGGCCTTGCGTTTGATGCTTCCGTTCTTCATGCGGCAATCAATCTCTATTTTAGCGGTGATCGGACTTTTCTTGTTGTTTACACTCAAGAGCTTTATATAGGCCTTGTTATGGCCGTCTTTGACTTCAACCCCGGCAACTTCAATCTGCTTGACCAACTTCTGCTCATATGCATCAACCGAATCCAACTTGTAAAGCATGTGGTGCTTGTCGACATGAGTGGCAGAATAACGCAGCGTGCAGAGCGGATTGAGTGAACGGATAGCCTCTTTACTTTTTGAAGTGGTATCCACACTCTGAGGTTCATCCACGATAACAATCGGGTTTGTTTCCTGTATGTATTCAATCGGCTTGGCCCCGGTCATCCGGTCATGGGAACGGTGGATAATGTTCGCCTTGTTCTCCTTTGCCGGATCAGTGAAGCTCTTTCGGAAAGCATCGATGTTGATTACCATGATTTGAATGTCTGGGCTGGTGGCAAAGTTTCTTACGTCTGAAAGTTTGCTGGAATCGTAGACAAAATAATCGACACTGACATTATTATACAGCTCTTTGAAATGCTCTGCGGTAATCTCCAATGACTTGGCAACACCCTCTTTGATGGCGATGGACGGCACGACAATGATGAATTTAGTGAAGCCGTAGAGCCTGTTCATTTCAAAGATGGAGCGCAGATAGACATAGGTCTTTCCCGTCCCGGTCTCCATCTCCACAGTCAGATGAATGCCGTCCTTGGAGCTGAAAGCATCGGACGGGGCCAGTCCGTTCTGTAGCTGTATCTTGCGGATGTTTTTGTGGATATCCTCATCCAGTAGCTTCAAGCGGTTACCAATACCCAGATTGTTTTCCATGCCGGGAATGGCTTGTTGGTCCGTGTACTGCAAAGGCGCCACGGTAAAGTTGGTCTGACACATTTCCTGACCTTCAAACACACCGGCGACAGATTCTATAGCCTGCTTCTGGAAGTCCAGATTCGCGTCAAATTGAATTTTCATACTGTACCTCCATGATTTACCACAGAATACACGGGAGACACGGAGAGCTTTGGCATCACGAATAAACACAAATTTAAACGAATATCTTTATTCATGGTCACCACCCTTACCTTTTGAGACTGATAACTGTTTGATCATTTTGTCGAAGTCGGATTCAATGCGCTGGATCTTGTTGAATCTCTCGTATTCCGCGAAGGCTTTCTCTTCAGCCTTTTTACGAGAAATGGAGCCGTAGCCTTCAAGGATCTGATATTCGTTAAACTCCAGGAAGCGGTTCACGCTTTCGGCAAAGCTTTCCATGGTAAAGGTCGTGCGGTTCTCAATAATCCGTTCAATGTAATCAAAAAAGGCAGTGACAGCCCGTTCCAGCTTTCTGATTTCATCTTCTTGTAGATAATTCTTCCCGATGGTCGTGTCTGATTTAAGCACTCGGCCGTCCGGTGCATTCTTGTAAGTCATCATTCCCATCAGCGGTTTATCGGCATCCGCATTCTGATAGATGATTTCCGCTGATGTATGTCCGGTGATAGCGAAGTGGAATTTATCCTGCACATGGGCATAAAAATTACGGGTGATTTTCGACGTGGGATCATAGTCGATACTGCATTCGGAAAAAATGTCGGTGATCTGCTGATATATACGGCGTTCAGATGCCCGGATGGAGCGGACACGCTCCAACAACTCACGGAAATAGTCCTTGCCGAAATATCGACCATTCTTCAGCCGCTCATCATCCATGGCAAAGCCCTTGGTGATGTATTCTTTTAGTAACTGAGTGGCCCAGATACGGAACTGAGTGGCCTTGGAGGAGTTTACCCGGTAACCGACAGAAATGATGGCGTCGAGATTGTAAAATTTAACATTACGCGTCTGAGTTTTCCCCTCAATGGCACCGTGCTGAGTGGTATGTTCCAAAATGGAACTAACCACTTTTTCCTCCAGCTCACCGGACTCAAAGATGTTCTTCAGGTGCTTGGTGATGGCTGGGCGTTGTACACCAAAAAGCTCGGCAATTCGATCTTGCGTCAGCCAAATGGTCTCGTCGTGCAGGATACACTCCACCTTTACCTGTCCATCTGGAGCAGTGTACAGCAGAAATTCCGTCATTTCATCTCGTGTGGTCAACCTACGTTCTTCTGTGTTTCCTGTGTGTTCCGTGGTTACCGTCTTTTTTTGTGTCTTTTTGTGGTTCATCACAGGCTCCTTACATCGACAATGCCGGCTTGTTTTAGAATCTGAACCGCATTGGTTTTAACCACGTCATCTTTGAAACCGGAGTCCTTGAATACCACGCGCATGATTTCCGGATTAAGCTCATCTTTCAGCATGGCAATGCCTTCGACTACCTCAAGGGAAATGGCATCTGATAGGCAGATGATCAGAGCTCCCATACCGATATCGAATACCTTTTGACCGGCAATGACGTGTTCCGTGATAGGCAGTGTGAGGTCCAGGCCGTACTTAAGCAGGATCTCATAAAGAACATCTTCCTCACGGCGGTCGGATTTGATATTGGAGATAAAATCTTCGAGGGTGTGCTCCGTCATATCAAAGTCAACTTCCCACGGTTTGATATTGGTGGAGTCGAGTTTGAATACCTTGAAGCCAAGGTCGACATCGTATTCAGGATTTTCTTCTTTGATTTTTGTGGCAGACCGACGGATGCGTTCTTTGCTTATTTCGGCGATGTTTTTGTAGCCGGATTTATATGCATAAGAACTTTCATTACAGACCTCTGGCAGCTGCACCAATATGAATTTATTTGAACAAGTTAAAGCCAAATTGTAGTCTATCAATGCTTGCGCTGAAGCACCCGAACCAGCAAAAAAGTCTAAGAAAATATTATTGTCAGACGAATTGAATCCAATTTCTAATAGCTTATATATAAGACGTGATGGTTTTGGAAAATCAAATATCTTTGCATTGCCGAATAGCTCTACAAATTGATTTGTTCCATGTTGGGTATATATATCGTCTATTATCGTAAATGGTTTTGTCTTACGGATTTCACCACTTTCATCCTTGAGGTACTGCTTAGATGACAAAATCCAATTTCCATCCTTATCCTGAGAAAATTCAATCTCATTCCTTTCAAGGGCGACGTCAACTCTTTCTTTGCTCCATCTCCATTGCCTTTTTGGCCAAACTGTATCACCATTTGGTGTCCTTATTGGAAAATTCAAGTTATCCCTATCATCAAAACTCTTCATTGCTTCTAGTGGATGAGTTCTGTATCCACCTTTCTCAGAATAGAACTCATCTTTGTTTTTGTAATAGCGATCAATAGACTCTGCTGGCAACGGTATGTATAGATTATCAAGAGATTCTTTTGATTTCACATACATCAATGCGTATTCATGCAAGGCTACTAAAAACTTTTCTTTTGCCCCACCGCCATAGCGTTTTTTCCATATAATAGGATCTACGAAGTTTTCCTCGCCATAAATCTCGTCACACATTTTCCGAAGATTGGAAACTTCATTATCATCGATACTGATAAAAATTACCCCATCATCCTTCAGCAAATTTCGGGCAAGCTTTAGACGCGGATACATCATATTCAACCAGTCTGTGTGATAACGTCCGCTGGTCTCGGGGTTGTTGGAGAGATTACGCCCCTCACCATCAACTTGACCAGTGATCTCCTTATAGTTTTTGATGTTGTCCTTGAAGTTATCTTTATAAACAAAGTCCTTGCCAGTGTTGTAAGGCGGATCGATATAGATCATCTTTACTTTTTTGTGATAACTCTTCTGCAGGAGTTTGAGCACTTCAAGGTTATCGCCCTCAATGAAAATATTCTGCGTGCTATCCCAATCTACCGACTCTTCCTTGCAGGGACGCAGGGTGCCGGTGCTGGGGGTCTGGGCAATCATCCGGGCTTTGCTTTTACCGTTCCATGTAAAGCTGTAGCGTTCATCGCGATCGTCCACAAACGCACCAAGTACTTCTTTCAGTGCATCAAAGTCGACCTTGCCTTCGGTGAAGGCTTCCGGAAACAGCTCTTTCAGCTTGCCCAAGTTTTCGGCTACGATGTCCATTGTTTTACCATCCATTTTTTCCATGATTAAACCTCTTTTGTTACAGGCACCGATTTATAGCATTTGGGCCAGTTGCTTGAGCTCTTGTTCAAATTTCTTGATTTGTGTATTCAACTCCACCTGCCGGTTAAAGGCCGCTTTTTTCAGCTGCCCGCGTAGCTCCGACATTTTTGATTCAATTTCCCGGCACCGTGTCAACCGTTCGAGCCGATCCATAGCTTTGCCGATGGTAAAGATCCCGGATAACACCGAGCATTCGTATCCGGTAAAACGATCCGTCCAGGCATTGTATAAAGTGCCATAGGTTTGAAGCGGCATATTACTCCATGCAAGTGATGCGAGAAAATCATTTTCATTATCGTTTAATGCCTCACTATTCATCCAGCCGGTGGTATAGAAACGCTCGGCAACAAAAGCGCCATGCTCGGCCTGACTGAAACGCTTAGGTGCGATGCTCAGGGCTATATCTCCGCTTTCGGTATAGAAGCCCAGCATCAATGGATACGGAATGACCCGGTGGATAATTTCTGCGATTCGTTTGTGGCTACTTTTCTTATTTTTCTGGGGGGAATTCATTTCAACCTGTAGAACCGCCACCTCAAGGTATTCCCGTTCATTGTCTCTGTAAGGAAGAATCGGACAGGTTGATGTCTTTAGGGTATATTCCCAATACACGTTTTGCACGTTTTCCCGAAACAGCTTTTTATCACTGGCGACAAGTTCACCACTTTCAAGAAACTGCTTTTTAGGAACGCGTTTGCCCAGCAGGGCCGCCTCTGGAAAGGAGATGGCATTCCAGATATTTTTAATGGCGGCCTTTTTATTATCCGGCATCGTCGGCCTCCTCCCCCAGAAGGATCAGGTAGTTGACCACTTCAAAGTCATCCATGCCCTTAAAGCTGTTTTTATTGATTACAGTCCCGCCGGGAGAGAAAAGACTCTCTACGCCACGCTCTTCAGCCGCACCGGTCAGGGCCTGCACTGCTTTGGAAAGCAGATTACGGTAGTGAGACATATCGGAACCATTGCGTGTCAGGCCGGAAAGCCGGGTTGTGGCTACGCTATCAACGGACTTTCCATGGATGCTCATCTTTTTCAGCCGATCCAGAATTTTCTTGGTCTGGGTGAACTGTAAAAGAACTGAACCGTCGTTCTTCACATAGACCAGATAGAAAGGCGATAATGCATAGGTGGAGTCTGAAACGGTTTGAGCGCCTTCATTTTTGAGGCAAAAAATCACTCCGGGTGAGAACTCATCTTGTAAAGAGTCGTCGATTATGGCCACGGCATATCCGCCATAGGGTATACGCTCAAGCAGGTTCTCATGCTCTTTTATGTAATCGCTGAGATCCATACGAAAATCGTTCAAAGTAAGGTCGGTGATGGAGATGCCGCCCTCGACATCATCGATATCGACGACTTCATTTTGAAGTTTTTCGAGCTGTTTACGGCGGTATTCGAGGTCATTCATTTTCCCTGAATCGGTAAACTCAATGACATTCTCTTCACCTGTGGCTGAAATATCCAGCAGAACCATGCGGCCGGAAACGCGGGCCTCAAGATTGATGTATTCATCCAGCTCCATGTTGGGCCAGAAGTTCACCAGTTGGATTTTGTCATTTTTCGAGCCCAGTCGATCAATACGGCCAAAACGCTGAATGATCCGAACCGGGTTCCAGTGAATATCATAGTTTATCAGGTAATCACAGTCCTGCAGATTTTGTCCCTCTGAAATACAGTCCGTGGCAATCAGCAGATCAATCTCAGCCGTAAGAGAAGCATCGATCTTGTCACGTTCTTTTGAAACGGGGGAGAAGGAGGTGATGATTGAGGCCAAGTCTTTGCGTATGCCGGACATCTCGGTTTTGTTTTCACCAGAGCCGGTAACCAAGGCAGCATAGACGCCAAGCTCCCGCTGTGCCCATTTTGCTGTATTTTTGTACAGATACTTGGCGGTGTCTGCAAATGCGGTGAAAATGATGAGCTTTTTGTTGTCCGGATTAATCGGATGGGTGACTTTGTAATGAATGAGCTCTTTCAGTTTTCTGAGTTTTTCATCTTGCGGGGCCTTAACTGACTGTGAAGAGGCAATCAGTTTTTCCAGAATCACCCGGTCCTCCTCAAGCTCTTGCTTCCAGCGAACCGTGTCCATGTCCTGAATCAGGACTTTGACTTTCTTCCCGACAACAAAAGGAGAGAAAGCGTCATCTTCAATTTCAATCTCCTCGACATCAAACTCTTCAACCGATGCGTTGTTGTCATGGTCTGCAATTTTTTGAATCAACCCTGTTACTTCACCGAGCAGCTTTTCCAGCGTCATGGTAAAAGAGTTGATCGAACTTTCCATTCGCTTGAAAAGGTTAACCCGCATCAAATGAATCAAGCTCTGTTCGCGGTCGACCTGTCTGAACACGGAACCGCCAGCAACCTTACGGTCATACTTGCGGCTGTACCCTTCAGCTTTCTGCGGCAAAACATATTTCAGCGGAGCATAGGCGCTCAGATTAAGCAGCCTAATGTCCCTGTTAATACTTTTAAGGGCCGGGAAGCGTCCCTCAGTATCAATGTCTGCCTTGATATTGATGGGTTTCAGCCTCTCCGGAAATTTTCCGATTTCCGTCACATCATAATATCTTTCGATATGTTTTCTGGAGCGGGCAATGGTCAGAAGATCCAACAGTTTGAAATAGTCAAAATTCAGCGTGTCCAGTAAGGACTCTGTGGTTCTATCTTTTTCATCTTGCTTCAGCCATGAATTGAACCGAGCCTGGGCTATTTTTAACGTCTGCTCAATACTGGGTATCCCATTATCCTTTAACGCATCGTCTTTTCCTTCAATAATGAAGGCCGTTTGGTTCTTCAGATCGTTCATCCGGTTGTTTACCGGCGTTGCTGAAAGCATCAATACTTTGGTTTTTACACCAGCTTTGATGATCTCATTCATAAGCTTGGAATAGCGGGTCAGAGAATCATCTTTGCGGGCCGGGTTGTTTCTGAAGTTATGCGACTCGTCGATAACGATTAAGTCGTAGTTCCCCCAGTTCAGGGTTTCTAAATTGATCTCACCGGACATCCCTCGAACGCGGGTCAAATCAGTATGATTGAGAACATCATAATTAAACCTGTCCGATGCCATGATGTTCCGTTTGTCATTAACGGTATATAAGGTCCAGTTCTCCCTTAGCTTTTTGGGGCACAGAACCAGAACCCGGTCATTGCGGAGTTCGTAGTATTTGATAACCGCCAGGGCCTCAAAGGTCTTACCCAACCCCACGCTGTCTGCGATGATGCAGCCATTGTAGCGTTCAATTTTATCGATAGCGCCAAGAACGCCATCCCTCTGAAATTTGTATAGCTTCTGCCAGACCTGTGTGCTCTTGATTCCTGTCTGGGTCTTGATAATTTTGTCCTCATCCAGTTCACCGATAAAATCCCTGAAGATATTAAACAGAGTCAGGAAATAGATTTGTTGGGGAGTTTTATCGGAATAAACAAGGGCAAGAGCGTTCTGAAGAATCGCTTCAAAATCATTGTTATTTTTTCCGGAAGCCCACAGTTCGTCAAACCACTTGATGAGCGAATGTGCCTCACCAGAACTGCGAAAGCAGGTGTTCATATGGTGGGACTCAGATGAAACCATACCTAAACCGTCAGTGGTGAAAGATGAGCTGCCCACAATAGCGAGGTGCTCATCATTCTCGGTATGAGATAAATGAATAAGATTCTGATGAACCAATGAGGGTAACTTGCGGACTTCACATTTCTGTTTCAGCCATTCCGAGCATTCCCGTGCGATGCGAGTAACATCAAGCCGATTCCGAAGACGACGGTCCAAGTGATTTCCGGGCAGGTTTTTAAAAAAACTCTCCCCATCGCCATAATTTGGTACAAGGAGCCTAAACTTAGAAACCTTTGAAAGTTCCTTTTTCAATTCATCGTAGGCGTAAAGAGAAAACAACGCGGAAACCACTGAGAGTGTGCATCCGGCCGAAATATTTCCTTTGAGCTCGGAAACAACATTTCCCAGAGCTTTGTTATCAAGTATTCCCCCAGACTGTTTCACTGATCTTCACCATCTTTAGAATCACGTGCTTTCCCGGCACGGACCCAAATATCGACTTCATCTTTCTTAAATTTCCAAAGACGGCCGATTTTGTGGGCAGGCATTTTCTTTTTGTTTATCCACGTGTAAACCGTATCTTTGCTGACACCCAGATATTGAGCAATCTCCTCGACTGACAACCAACGATCTTCCATTTTTTACACCTTTGAAGATTATAGGGTCAAATGTTTTAGTTTGTCTTTTTACACTGTGTCTGTTTTTTGTCAATCAGGTTTAGTTGGGTTTAATAAGGTTCTGCATGAAATATTGGCACGGATAGTGGAACCGAACTTTGGCGTTTTCCAAAATTAATCCACTTTTTGTTATTTGATACCTCAATATAAAATTTGCCAAATCATGCTGAGGTGTTTGAGGTGAGGACTATGTCCAAGGTAAGGAACGTTTTTAGGCAAACAAAAACCCCGGACTATCCCTGTAATTCAAGTGTGTTGAAAAACATTATAAATCGGATTGTGTCATTGATGACTCTATATTCAGGAAACTGATTGTTAGAAGCAATTAAGCGTTTGAAGGGTTTTCAGAAATTCCGTTTTTCCATAATTCATATTCACTAATATCAATCATATCATTCCAATATACAGCATATCCGCCTGGCTCCACTTTAACGTTTCTGAAAAATGCCTGATTTTTAAGAGGTGAAAACATTTCATTAGTTAACAGCCTGCTGATATTGTATTTTTTTACTTCTCCGTTAACAAATGTAATAACGAGAGTATTTTGATCTGCCACGACTGCAGTTTTTATTTTAGGTACAATCATTTTTAAAATCACTCCAAAGGTGGTAATTTTTTAAATTCTTGAGTTTCCCAGATTGTCTTCAATTCAGCCTGATATTTTTCAGCCCATTCCAAAACTAATTTCCTGGCCCTTGGCGGAAGATCCCCTTCAATCACGTTTAAAGAGTTGATATCGAAAAGTGCGAGGTATTCACCATACACAGCATGAAAGTGTGGTGGTGAATGGTCCCCAAAAAAAAGTTTTATAATGATCCCGTAAAACCTGGTAATTTCCGGCATTGCAACGTCCTGTCTTATGTTAACCGTTTTCGGTAATGATACCGCAAAAAGACCTCTTTT
>NZ_JQKJ01000023.1 GCF_000745975.1 Desulfobacter vibrioformis DSM 8776
CAACCTTTTTATTTTTCACAATGCCCTGGTATAAATTTTTGTTGTGAAATGCCAGGTTAAACAGGGCTGTAAAAATGGCAAGCGGTGATGCCCCTTTCGTTTTAACGATTCCTGATTGATTCAATAACGTACCGATTTTAAATTTTGAAAAGAAATCATTGAGTACGCCAATCTGTTCTGAATTTGTTATTTGATTTTGTAGGTCGGTAAGGGTAGTATTCATTTTGACGAATTTCCTTTGTCTGAAATGTTTGTTTAGTGGTAAATGAAGCATATCATATAAAGCAGAATTCGTCAATTTAAATTGTAAATTCAATTGGTTATAATTTTATTCACTGTTGTTTTTAAGCACCGAAAGTTGAGTTACTACTATTTCAAATAACTATTTGAAATAGTAGTAACTGTCCCGGCTTAAAACGATAGCCGGAGCATCCATGACCACCCAAAATTCAGGCCGTGTCATCCATACCATATTGGGGACATGTTTTTCGTCTTGTCATAGAAAATAGAATCAACAGGCTGGAAAAGAATGGAACAGAAATTATCAAAATATACGAATTTAGCGACCATTATTCTTATTGATGCTGTATTGATTAGTATGTCGTGGTACAGCGCTTTTTTGCTGCGGTTTAATTTTGATATTCCTATTGAAAGTTCCGGCATGGTCTTTCGGATGATGCCGGGGGTCGTCATGGTTAAGCTGATTATTTTTTATTTTTTCCATGCATACCAGGGGATGTGGCGGTACACGAGCATCACTGATTTGCTCAATGTCATCAAGGGGGCTGTTTTAAGCAGTTTGATTATTTTATCCCTTATGCTTTATACCCATTATCTGAGAGGATGGCCCCGATCTGTTTTTGTGGCAGATGTAGTGCTTACAATACTCTTTGTCTCCGGGGCAAGGGTCTGCCTGCGCCTGTATTTCGAGATGACAGGAGAAGACCACCTGAATGATAAAGTTGCAAGGTGGTTTACGGATAAAGCTAAAAAAAGAAAAAACAGCGTCAATTTGTTGATTATCGGTGCCGGAGACAGTGGAGAAAAATTATTCAGGGAGATCCGGGATAATCCGAGACTGAATTTCCATATTGTTGGATTTATTGATGATGACTATTTAAAACAGAATAAAATGATCCACGGAGTTCGGGTGTTGGGCCGGGTTGAAGAGTTGCCAGAGTTGGCAAAGAAAGTCAATGCTCAGGAACTTCTCATTGCCGTTCCTTCTGCAACTTCAGAGCAGATGCGAACCATTGTGGAATGCTGCAAAAAAACAAAACTTCCCTTTAAAACCCTGCCCGGGTTAGGGGAGCTGATTAATGGGAAAGTAACCCTTAATGCGGTCAGGGACGTGGCATACAGGGATCTGTTGGGCCGGGAGACGGTCCATCTTGAAGAAAATCTGATCGGTGAATATATCCGCCGTAAAACTGTTTTGGTCACCGGAGCCGGGGGGTCCATCGGTTCTGAACTATGTCGTCAGATCTGCCGGTTTAATCCGGAAAGACTTGTTTTGTTTGAACAGGCTGAAAGCCCTTTATATGATATTGATCTGGAGCTGAAGCGGGCCTTTCCTTATATTGAAATTGTTCCGGTGTTGGGTGATATCCGGAGCCTGAAACGGTTAACGAAAACATTTAAGTGGTTTAAGCCCCATAACGTATTTCATGCTGCCGCATACAAGCATGTCCCCATGCTGGAGATTCAGCCGTGGGAAGCGATTCTTAACAATATCGGCGGGACCCGGAATGTAGTTAATACAGCGTTGGCGTCCGGTGTGGAAAGATTTGTCATGGTGTCTACGGACAAGGCGGTCAGGCCGACAAATATCATGGGGACGACAAAACGTGTGGCAGAGCTTCTGGTTCAGGGTCAGAACTGCGATGACAGGGTGTCTACAAGGTTTATTACCGTCAGATTCGGAAACGTGGTCGGCAGTGTCGGCAGTGTTGTTCCTCTGTTCAAAAAGCAGATTGAGCAGGGCGGGCCTGTTACCATTACCCATCCTGAAGTGACCCGTTATTTTATGACCATACCCGAGGCCAGTCAGCTGATTCTCCAGGCAGGTGCCATGGGAAAGGGAGGCGAGACATTCATTCTTGAAATGGGGACTTCCGTAAAAATTTTAGACATGGCCAAAGATCTGATCAGGCTTTCCGGATTTGAGCCTGAAAAAGATATCCCCATTGAGTTCATCGGCCTGAGGCCGGGTGAAAAACTTTACGAGGAATTGATTACCCAAGGGGAAGATATTGTTCCGACAGCCCACAAAAAAATTATGGTGTTGTCCGGTACCAGCTGTGAGTTAGATCAATTGAATGAGGATATTGATCATATCCTTGATATGGCAAAAAAACAGGATGACAAGAAAATCAGAGTCATGTTAAAAAAAATTGTCCCGGAATATCAGCCCGCAGACAATTAACCAGGAGAATACAAAATCATGCTTCAGGCTAAAAAACATTTTGGGGTTGGACTGGTTGCAGGAATTATTTTAGCGACCTTGTTTTTTCAATTCTTTGCCCCACGGTATGAAATTCTTAAATTGGACCAGATGGTTATTAAACAGGATAAGTGGTCCGGGGATTCGTGGCGGCAGGAGGGGCACAAGTGGATAGAAATTGAAGATTCGGACCAGGACTGGAAACCGCTTGATATGGTGTTGATTGAAGCATTGAAACTATCCGATAATCATCAGTTAAATCCAATCGCATCTTTAAAAAAGAAATATCCTGTGTTAAAGGAATTCTCCGATCAAGATATTATGGAAAGGATTAAAACGATATACGCCCAGAAAATTATGGTGGATCTTTATTTTGACAAGATTGGGTCAGGGAGTACTGTTGAAAACTGAACCACGGAAAACACGGAAGAACACGGAAATGAGTTTACTTTTTGAAGAAGAAACTTATTTGATTCGTGGTGCTGTCTTTGAGGTCTACAAAGAAATGGACTGCGGGTTCCTGGAAGCAGTTTACCAGGAGTGTCTGGAAAAGGAGCTAAGCAAACGGGGCATCCCATTTGTTGCTCAGCAGGAGATCCAGTTGATGTACAAAGGCGAACCGCTTCATCAGACCTACAAGCCGGATTTGATTTGTTACAACAAAATCATAATGGAGTTGAAAGCGGTTAAGAATATTGTTCCCGAACATAAAGCACAGGTTATCAACTACCTGAAAGTAACGAACTTGAAATTAGGATTACTGATCAACTTTGGCAGTCACCCCAAAGTTGAGCTTGAGCGCTTTGCGCTCTAACTTTCAGTGCGTTCCGTATCTTCCGTGGTTAAAAGCCTGTTTACTTCCACCATGCCGGCACTGGACAGGAACTTGTATTTGAAGTGAGATTTGACGAAATTGTCGAACATGTTGCAGGGATAGTAAAAGAAGAATTGGACAGCAATTATAAACTGTTTTTATTCGGATCCCGCGCAAAAAATAAACATGATGAAAAATCAGATATAGACATTGGGATACTATCAGACAAACCGATCACAGCAAAGCAGATGCTGACGATACAGGAAAAACTGGAACAGATACCTACCTTATTAAAAATTGATTTTCTTGATTTTAATTCAGTAGGAGATGATTTCAAAAAAACAGCACTCAAACATATTCAGGAAATAAAAGGGTGAGTTCAGATAAACTGAATAGAAATCTAATAAATCTTAAAAAAGCGCTGAATCGTTTTGAAGAGGCAATACAGGAGTCTGAATCATCAATTGTCATGGATGCGACTGTCCAGCGGTTTGAATTTACATATGAATTGACATGGAAAACTTTAAAGACCTTTTTAGAAGATGTCCATGGAATTCGAACAGTTTCCCCAAGACAGGTGTTTAAAGAAGCATATGCACTTGACCTGATCAAAAAAGAAGAAGTATTTCTGGAAATGATTCAATCAAGAAATTTATTATCCCATACATATAATGAAGAGCAGGCAAAAGTTATATACGAAAAATGCCCGGCATATTTAATAGCCATGAAAAATCTATTTAAGCAAATTTACATTGATGACCCCGGACAATACAGCTAAAAATATTTATAAGAAACTAGAGACAAGATACAGGAAACAAGAAGGAGAAGCGCCTAGGGGCGCCCTTTTTAGCCCTGCATTGTTGCTGTTTTTAGTTTCATTGTTCGTTGTGGGCCTTACGCCCATGACTGTTATTAGGTATTTTCCTGCTTTGTGCGTTGTCTGTAACAGGAGGAGTAACCATTGAAACGAGCATTAATAACAGGAATAACAGGTCAGGATGGCGCATATCTGGCTGAATTTCTTTTAAAAAAAGGATATGAAGTCCACGGTATCAAGAGAAGAGCCTCTCTTTTTAATACCGACAGGATAGATCATCTGTATCAAGACCCCCATGATCCGGATAGGAGGTTTTTTCTCCATTATGGGGATTTAACAGACTCCACAAATTTGATCAGGATTATTCAACAGGTTCAACCGGATGAAATTTACAACCTGGCTGCCCAGAGCCATGTGGCGGTTTCTTTTGAATCTCCGGAATACACAGCAGATACCGATGCACTTGGAACCCTGCGTATTCTTGAAGGCATTCGCCTGCTGGGGTTGGAAAGAAAAACCCGTTTTTACCAGGCATCCACCTCTGAGTTATTTGGCGAGGTGCAGGAAATTCCCCAGACAGAACAGACGCCGTTTTATCCCAGAAGCCCTTATGCTGTTGCCAAGATGTATGCGTACTGGATAACGGTTAATTACCGGGAAGCCTATGGGATTTATGCCTGTAACGGGATTCTGTTCAACCATGAATCTCCCCTGCGGGGTGAAACCTTTGTGACACGTAAGATAACAAGGGCCATGGCAAGAATAAGCCTTAATCTTCAGGACTGTCTCTATCTTGGGAATTTAGATGCAAAACGGGACTGGGGCCATGCAAAGGATTATGTCAAAATGCAGTGGCTGATGCTCCAGCAGGAAGAGCCGGATGATTTTGTCATTGCAACGGGTGAGCAGCATTCTGTAAGGGAATTTGTAACACTGGCAGCAAAGGAACTTGGTATTGAGATTGTATGGAAAGGCAGCGGTATTGATGAAAAAGGCTATGATGCAGCATCCGGTAAGGTGATCGTTGTAGTTGATCCTAAATATTTCAGGCCCACAGAGGTTGAAACGCTCCTGGGTGATCCGTCAAAAGCTGAAAGAATACTGGGCTGGACACCTAAGATACCATTTGAGAAACTTGTTGCTGAAATGGTACGCCAGGATTTGACGGAAGCTCAAAAAGATGATCTATGCAAAAAAGCTGGATTTGAAATATTTGATTATAATGAATAGGCAGCACTAATGGATACGCATTCAAAAATATTGATCACAGGCCCACGTGGACTTGTGGGGTCGGCTATTGTTCGCAGATTGAAAAAGGAAGGATATGCCAATCTTCTTACACCGGTCCATTCAGATTTGGAGCTGTTGGATCAAGGGGCTGTGAGTGATTATTTTGAAAGTGAAAAACCGGAATATGTTTTTCTTGCAGCCGCAAAGGTGGGGGGGATCCTGGCCAACAATACCTATCCGGCGGATTTTATATATGAAAATCTGATGATTCAGAATAATATCCTGCATCAGAGTTATCTCCACCAGGTAAAAAAATTAATCTTTCTTGGATCCTCCTGTATTTATCCTAAGCTTTGTCCCCAGCCCATGAAAGAAGCGTATTTAATGACAGGGCCGTTGGAACCTACCAATTCTGCCTATGCAGTTGCCAAAATCGCAGGCATTGAAATGTGCTGGGCCTATAACAGACAATATGGAACCTGTTTCCTTCCGGTGATGCCCACAAACTTATATGGTCCCAATGATAATTTTGATCTGGATACCTCCCATGTTCTCCCTGCCCTGCTCAGGAAATTCCATGAGGCAAAATTGGAGAACAGAAATTCTGTAACCATTTGGGGGACGGGTCATCCAAAAAGAGAATTTCTCCATGTGGATGATCTGGCTGATGCCTGTGTGTTCCTTGCAAACAGCGATTCCGGACAGGTGGATTATGCTGAAAAGCCATTGTTCAATATTGGAACAGGTAAGGATTTGAGTATATTTGAGCTTTCTCAATTGATAAAAGATATCACAGGATTCAATGGAAAGATTGTTTTTGATCCTTCAAAACCAGATGGTACACCAAGGAAGTTACTCGATATTTCAAAAGTGAATACTTTGGGCTGGAATGCGGATATCTCGTTGAAAGATGGATTGGAAAGCGTTTATCAGTGGTACATAAAAGAACATTGCCAATCATGAAAGGCGTCCTGAGTCAATGCCATAAACTTAAGTATTCAGATTTTATTTTACCACGAAGAACACGAAGTTCACGAAGATATTAGAGAACTAAACTTCGTGAACTTCGTGGTTTTAATCTGAAAAGTTTCTTAACTTTATGACATTGCGTCCTGAGTGTATAGGCAAATTTATATTGATGACCCCGGACAAAACAGCTAAATTGGATTTTGCTGTGAGTAACCGAAAAAAAACTCCCTGTCGGCATACAGGAGGAGAACTATCTATACGCGATTTTTTAAAACTCAGGTACATTAAGAGGGAATAGTGTCTAAAATATTATTAGGTGTTTTCATGCTTTTTGCGTTGTCTGTAACGGGATGCAGTTCTTCAAAGGTAACCTGGTATAAAGCCGGATCCGGACAGGCTGATTTTAATGTTGATCATGCAGAATGCAGGATCATAGCCGAACAGATGGGAAGGGACGCAACCCTTACGGGGAAAAAAATCAGCATCAAAGCTTATGCAGAAGCGTATGAAGAATGTATTTATAACCGGGGATGGTCAAAGGAACCGCCTGCCGTAAAAAAAAATAACACTGCAGCGGAAAAAATAACACTGCTGGCTGAATTGGAGGATGACAGGGTTTCAGCGTTTAACAGACAGTTTGCAGTTCCGGAAGGATTTTTTAACACAGGCAACACAATTGCAGCAGCACAAGGTCTGAAAAATCAATTTCTGACATTCCGGAACAGTCAGGGGATGGCGTTGAATCTAACGTTCCAGCAGACTGAGAATAGAATGTTTAAAAAAAACGATTTCCCTGTGAATGATCCTTTCTTTATTTATGATAAGGGGGGAGAGCCCAAAGAAGGGGAAAAAATCAGATGGACTGTTTTTGCCGGTGAATTTCAAAACAGCTGGTTAACTGGAATCGGCTGCTATTTATTACTTGATCCGGCAAATCGCGTCACGATAATTTTAACTTCTGAAATAAGTGGTCCTGATGGTATTCCGCCCGAAGGGTTGAGGCTGACTGAAAATCAGAAAAATGACGTGAATGCATTTCAGGAAAAATGGATTCACAATTTTAAAACAGCTTTTGGCGGATGTCCGGACTGTGAAAAGAAACATACAAAATTCTGGTGGAATATGTTTCTGAGATGAACAGCCCATCGAATTTTGTCATGAATTCAAATAAAAAAGCCGCTGTAAACCACTAACTCCATGTGCTTCAATGCGTTGACCACGAGTTCGGAATTAGAGGTCATGCAGACCGAATTGACCGCCGTTACGCAAACCATGCGAATCGGCGGTTTTTTTTTGCGTTTAAAATGTCTTTCCCACACAGGGCATCAGGTTGGAAATTAAATTCCAATTCCATTAGCTTTTAAATAGCCGCCGCTCTGCCTGTTACAATTTTCTTGACAAATCGGAAAAACAGCATGTACATATCAATGGTTTTTTCCCGGCAGGGACCTTGACGATCGAAATCTGAAATTCGAATAGAAAAAATTGGGGAAAGTATGTGTCAATTATTTAGTTCCACATGCATCATTCTGCTCGGCGGTTTTTTATCTTTGTTTTTTGCCCGGCAGAAGAAATTTTCAAAGGGCATTGCCGTGTTGTTTCTTAGCGGGGGATGTCTTTTAGGGCTGATTGATGCCGCAGGCAAACTTTTAGATCCAGCAGGGGCCGGGGCCTCGGCCTCTTTCAGGTATTTGGATCTGTTTTCTCTTTCCTTTCATGTTGACGGCCTTGCCGCCTTTTTCCTGACCGCCATATTTGCCGTTTCCCTGATGGCCGCCATTTACAGTTTCCACTACATGGGAAATGAAGAGAACGGCATTAAAACCGGTGTTAATTACTTTTTCTTCAGTGTCCTGATCGCCGCCATGGCCCTGGTAGTAACCGCCGCCAATATCCTTACCTTCATGATTTCATGGGAAATCATGTCCCTGTCCTCCTTTTTTCTGGTGATTTACAGCCATGAGTCAGCCGAAAACAGAAAGGCCGGTTATCTTTATTTTGTCTTTTCCCATGTGGGTGCCATGTTTATCCTTGCCGCATTTGGGTTGATCTATGGTCACACCGGCAATTTTGACTTCGCGTCCCTGGCTGATGTGCCTGAAACAGTGAAAATATTGATCTTCGTGTTCTCCTTTATCGGATTCGGCTCCAAGGCCGGCGTGTTTCCCTTTCATGTCTGGTTGCCCCATGCCCATCCGGCGGCCCCCAGCCATATCTCAGCGGTGATGTCCGGGGTGATGATCAAAACCGGCATTTACGGGATACTGCGGATTTACGCGATTCTGGATTTCCACACCCCTGTTTTCGGGTATATCACCCTGATTGCCGGCGTGATTTCCGGGATTCTGGGGGTGGTTTATGCCCTGGGCCAGCACGATATCAAGCGGCTTTTAGCCTACCACAGTGTGGAGAATATCGGAATTATCCTCATCGGCCTGGGCGTCGGGATGATTGGTGCGGCAACCGGCAATCCTCTGGTAGCTGTCCTGGGCTTTGCCGGCGGCATTCTCCATGTTCTCAACCACTCGGTGTTTAAATCCCTGCTGTTCATGGGGGCGGGCATGGTGCTGCACCAGACCGGCACCCGGTCCATTGACGCCCTGGGCGGACTGCTCAAAGGCATGAAGATTACCGGAACAACATTTATCATGGGCTCTTTGGCCATCTGCGGCCTGCCGCCCTTTAATGGATTTGTCAGTGAATTCTTCATATATATGGGCAGTTTCAAGACCATCGCCCTGGGGTCGTCCATCAGCTTTTCCATGAGTGTGTTTGCAATTATCAGCCTGGCCGTTATCGGCGGACTGGCCCTGGCCTGTTTTACCAAGGTGGTGGGGGTGGTTTTCCAGGGAGAACCCCGGACCCTGGCCGCCGAAAATGTCAAAGAAAAAGGCTGGGCCATGATGGTTCCCATGGGGCTACTTGCCGCAGCCTGCGTGATCATCGGTGTATTCCCAAAGATGTTCATCCATATGGCCCTGAAGGCAGTGCAGGCTTTGGGCCTCGACTACGGCCGGGTTCCTGTTGAGCCCTTTGGCCAGATATCCTGTAACATCACCTTTGCGGCCCTGCTGTTCCTTGTTATGGCCCTGATTATCATGGGTATCCGGTCAACCTGCTACAAGAACAAGACCGATAAGAACACAACATCCGGAACATGGGGATGCGGCTTTTCCCAGCCAACGGTTAAGATGCAGTATACAGGATCATCCTATGCCGGGTCCATTTTGGCGTTTTTCAGTGCTGCAGCCCCGCTTTCCGAGGATCATCCACCCATCAAGGGACGGTTCCCCCTAAAAACCCATTACCACAGCCATGTCAACGATATTGCGGAACTTTACATGAAAAATGTGGTTGTCCGTCCTGTTTTTTACCTGTTTGACAAGCTCAGGTGGATGCAGCACGGAGATATTCATCTTTACATCGGATATATTTTGCTGGCAATTGTGTTGCTGCTGTTTTTTATATGAAAGCAACCAGAAGCTAATAGCTTTAAGGACTATTCCATGATTCAATCCATTTTACTCTGGCTTGCAGCCATTCTGGCGGCACCGTTTTTTTCGGGCCTGATTCTCAAAATCAAGGCGTTTTTCGGTGGAAAAAAGGGGCCGCCCATTTTGATCAATTACTACACCCTGATCAAGCTGTTTAAAAAGGGATCGGTTTACAGCAACAGCACCACCATTGTGTTTAAGCTGGGTCCGGTCATCTCCCTTGCCGCGTCAATTACGGTTCTCATGTTTCTGCCCATTGCAGGGTTCAATCCTGTGTTCTCCTTTAACGGGGATGTGATTTTTGTCCTGTATGTTCTGGGACTTGGCCGGTTTTTCACCATTGCGGCGGCCATGGATACGGCATCTCCCTTTGAAGGCATGGGCGCGGCCAGGGAAGCGTATTTCCCCATTATCTGCGAGGCGGCCATGTTCATGATCCTGATCTTTTTTTACCGGATCACCGGAGAACTGCAATTGTCCGCCTATTTTACGGGCAGCAACACCCTGAACATGTGGAGTTTAGCAGGCGCGCCGCTGCTGTTCATTGTGATCTCGTTTTTTATCATCCTGTTGACCGAAAATTCCAGGGTCCCGGTGGATGACCCGGCCACCCACCTTGAACTGACCATGATCCATGAAGTCATGGTCCTGGATCACAGCGGCCCGGATTTTGCGCTTATTGAACTTGGCTCTTTCTGCAAACTCATGTTCTATTCCACCATTATTTCAAGGATGATTCTTCCCTTTGAATCCGCCATTTTCGGATTCCCGATAGTGATGTATCTGGCAGGTCTTCTGGCCGTCTACGTTGCCGTGGGCGTCACAGAGTCGGTGACTGCCAGGTATAGAATGGACAAGGTGCCCCAGTTTGTGCTGACATCCTTTGCCCTGGCTTTTTTTGCAACCATCATCACCTTGGAGTTTGTAAAATGATGTTCAATCCCGTTGACATAATTCTATCCTTTGTGCTGTTGTCGGTTCTGTTTTCATTCGGTGCCGACCGGGTACTGACATTGATCAAACTGGTGGGGTTCCAGGGCGTCGTAGTTTCCATTATTCCCTTTTTCATCGGTGATCATATGAGTACCGGCGGCACGGTGTTTACCCTGGCCACCCTGGTCATCCGGGGGGTTATTATCCCTTTGAGTATTTTTGTGGCCATCAGAAAGGGGGCTATCCGGAGGGTGGTTGAACCCATTGTGGGGTATCATGCCTCCATTTTGTGCGGCCTGGCAGTGATCATCGGCACGACCTATCTGTCCGGACGCCTGGATATCGGTTCCGTGAGCGGGTTTAAACTCCTGGAGCCTACGGCCATTGCCCTTCTGGCAACGGGAATGTTTCTGCTTATGGCCCGGAGAAACGCCATTGCCATGGTTATCGGCTACATCATGATGGAAAACGGGATTTACTTAGTCGGATCAGGCTTGTCCGTCAGTACCCGCCATATTGTTGAATTCGGTATTTTGCTGGACGTACTGGCCGGAGTCATGATCATGATGATCATGGCCGTGATCCTCCGTAATATTAAACAGACCTTTGACGACGTGGATACGGCGTTGCTCAGAACCTTAAAGGATTAGGGTATGGTTGAAATAATAATTCTGACCCCGTTTATTGCCGGTCTTATCGTATTTTTCGTATTTTCAGCATTTTCCCTGCCAAAAAGTATTGGCCGGTTCCTGCTGGTGCTGACCGGAGCAGTTCACCTGACACTTTCGTTTATGCTGTGGAGGAATCATCCCCAGGCGATTTTCGATCAATATTTTGCAGTGACACCCGAAGGCATGCTTTCCCTGCTGGTGATTTCCCTGCTCTTCTTTTTGATCTCCGTTTACACCGTGGGCTTTCTCAAAGAAAGCCAGATCCCGTCCGAAAGCCTTTTTACCGGCTCCATGCTGGTGTTCCTGTCCACCATGACCATGGTCACCCTGTCCAACCATATCATGGTCATGTGGATCGCCATTGAAGCCACCACCCTGGCAAGCGCCCCTTTGATTTACACCCATCGCTCCGCCGCCTCCCTTGAGGCGACCTGGAAATATGTTCTCATCTGTTCGGTGGGTATTGCCATGGCCCTTCTGGGGTCTGTTCTGGTGGTCTTTTCCATGGGCCAGGCAAATGCAGGCACGCCCATCTCTTTTTCCGCCCTGACCGGGGTGGCCAAAACCCTGGATCCCCTGTGGCTCAAGGCCGGCTTCGTCTTTATCCTGGTGGGATACGGTACAAAAATGGGGCTTGCGCCCATGCACACCTGGCTGCCAGATGCCCACAGTGAGGCCCCAAGTCCTGCATCTGCCCTTTTATCAGGGGTCTTGCTCAACTGCGCTTATCTTGGGATTTTCAAAACCAATAAAATTATGGTGGCGGCAGGGCTGCAGGATTTTTCAGGCGGGATTCTCATGGTGTTTGGCCTGTTATCCATTCTGGCCGCAGCCACCTTTATCCTTAAACAAAACGAATACAAACGGATGCTGGCCTACTCCAGCATCGAAAATATGGGCATTATTGCATTTGGAACCGGTGTGGGCGGCTTAGGGGTATACGGCGCGGTGATCTGCATGATCCACCACAGCCTGATCAAATCCTCTTTGTTTCTTTCATCGGGAAACATTCTTCTGGGATACGGAGACCGGCTGATCAAGAATACCGGGAACCTGGTCAAGGGCATGCCCCGGACCTTTGTGGCCTTTTTTGCAGGATTTGCCGGGATTGCCGGGTTTCCCCCTTTCGGCCTTTTTATCGGGGAACTTTGCATTATTCTCGCGGCGTTCAGGGCCGGTTTCCACGTGGCTGTCACTGTTTTCATCCTGAGCCTGTGCGTCATTTTTGCAGGGTTTGGCAACCAGGTCATGAAAATTTGTTTTGAAGACTGTAATACCGCTATCAAAATTAAAGAAAAGGCCTGTATGGTCTGGCCCCAGTATCTATTACTCCTGACTTCACTGATCTTGTGTTTCTATATCCCGGATTCATTGAATCAAACCATATCCGATGCAGTAACAGCCATTGGCGGAGGACTTAGATGAGCAACGCTTTTTTACAGATTTCAAATGCCGAAAAAGTCTCTCGTGAGGCCATTCCCCACCTTTCTTTTGATGAATTCCGAAGCCAGGCCCTGGGATTGGTAACCGACGGAGGCAAAATTGTCCACTATTTTGCCTACCCGGACAAGGACCGTTTAAAACTTCTGGCGGTGTTGCGCACCGACAAACTTTTTGTGGCCGGCTGTGATGTGCCGGACCCCTACCCTTCATTCACCCGAATCTGCGAACCCTTTCATCTGTTTGAGCGGGAAATGGCAGAGCAGTACGGTATCCGTCCCCATGGCCATCCCTGGCTGAAAATGGTCCGATATCATCCCAGCTACGCTGAAGGGGCAGCGGACGTGTTCGGCAATGACTATTCCCAGGACATCCCGGGAAATTATAAGTATTACCAGGTGGAAGGCGAGGAAATCCACGAGGTGGCTGTAGGGCCGGTCCATGCCGGGGTAATTGAGCCGGGCCATTTCAGGTTCAACTGCATCGGAGAGCGAGTCCTGCACCTGGAAATCCAACTGGGATACCAGCACCGGGGCATTGAAAAACAGCTTCTGGAGGTCCCGGCCAAGCGGCTTTCCATCCTTGGTGAAAATATTGCAGGCGATACGACCATCGGCCACAGCCTGTGTATGGCCCAGAACCTGGAAGCACTGACCGGGGTTCAACCGGACCAAGGTGCCCGGGTTATCCGGACCATTGCCCTGGAACTGGAGCGTCTGGCCAACCACATCGGTGATCTCGGGGCCCTGAGCGGCGACGTTGCATTTCTGCCGCCGGCCAACTATTTTGGCAGGATCAGAGGAGATTTTCTCAACCTTTCCCTCTTGATTTGCGGCAACCGGTTCGGCAAGGGTCTGGTCAGGCCCGGCGGGGTCCGGTTTTCCCTGTCCGATGATATTAGAACAGTATTCAATGAACGCCTGGCAGCGCTTCGGCCCGAAGTGACACACGTCCTGGCGCTTCTGTTCAACGCCGTCACCGTCCGGGCCCGGTTTGATGGATGCGGGGCGGTGAGCCATGAAGATGCCGATCATCTCGGACTGGTGGGCCCGGCTGGCCGGGCCAGCGGAATGGCCTATGACGTGAGACGGTGTTTCCCCACGGAACACTACCCGCACCTGGACATCCCGGAAAATAAAAAAGCCACGGGGGACGTCTATGCCAGGGCCCGGGTCAGGTATGACGAGATCCTCCAGTCCCTCCAGATTGTTGAATCCCTGGCCGCCACCCCTGTGGAAACCCGGTGTGTAACTGAAGGCATGGCCTACGACCTGCCGGCTTCAAGCTTTTCCGTGGCCCTGAACGAAGCCTGGCGGGGGGAAGTCTCCCATGCCGTCCTGACCGATGAAAAGGGGAAAATACTAAGGTACAAGATCAAGGATCCCTCTTTTCACAACTGGAATGGGCTGGCCATGGCGCTCAGAGATACCGAAATATCGGATTTCCCCCTGAATAACAAGAGTTTCAATCTATCCTATTGCGGATTTGATCTATAGAAAAGCGGAGAATATCATATGCTCAGTATACTGAAAAACAGATTTGAACAAGGATACAAGACCAACCGGTATCCCGAAGAACAGGTCAAGATATTTCCCCGCTACCGAGGCAAACCCGTTATCCAGAATAATATTCATAGGGAGACCCTTGAAACCTGTGCCGCATCCTGCCCCCAGGATGCCATAGATGTGCAGAATCAAAAGATCGACATGGGTCGGTGCGTATTTTGCGGGACCTGCGAGAATATCTCCAACGGGCAGATCCGGTTTACCAATGACTATGAAATTGCCACATCCAAGCGGGCAGACCTGATAACATCAGGCGATCTTCCGGCCCTGGCCGAGCACGCCAAACAGCACTTCAAAAAACTGTTTGGACGCTCCCTGCAATTGCGCCAGGTGTCGGCGGCTGGCTGCAATGCCTGTGAAGCAGACCTCAACGTTCTGGCTACCCCGTTTTTTGACCTGGCCAGATTTGGCATCAACTTTGTCGCCTCCCCCCGTCATGCCGACGGGATTGTGGTCACAGGCCCGGTATCCAGGAACATGAAAACAGCCCTGCTCCAGACCTATGAGGCCACACCGGCGCCAAAGGTGGTCATTGCCGTGGGCTCATGCACCATCAGCGGCGGTCCTTTCACCGGAAGCCCTGAGATCACCGAAGGTCTGGACAAAATCCTGCCGGTAGATCTGTTTATCCCGGGGTGCCCGCCCCACCCCATGACCAACCTTCACGCGCTGCTTTCCTTTTTTAAATAATTCGAGGGGGGATGAACCACAAAATTTCTTCTATGCTTTTTGCTCGTTCTCATACTGTTTTCCTGTTTCAGGAGAATTAAGCCCTGGCCAGAACAAGGACGGATACACTGGCAGCCCCGGCATCCACAAGGGTCTGGGCCGCGGCATTGCAGGTAGATCCAGTGGTGAACACATCATCCACCAAAAGGATGTTTTTACCTTTGATAAGGCCAGGCTCAGGGCAGGCAAAGGCCCGGGCCAGATTCTTTTTCCGGGCCGTGTGGTCAAGGCCGGTCTGGCTGACCGTTGCCCGGACCCTGGCAAGACAGCGGATGTCAATGCGCCATGGTGCTGGCCGGCCACAGGCATCCTTGTACAGCCGGGAAAAATTTCGGACAAGGAGATAGGACTGGTTGAATCCGCGCTTTCTGGCCTTTGAGATATGAAGGGGAATGGGCAGGACCAGATGAAAACGATTCATGTCAAAATGGGTGGCAAAGGCCTGGAACAGGTGGCGTTCAAGGGGACGGGCCAGGCTGAGCTTTGACTGGTATTTAAACAATCCCAGGGCTTTTTGTATTAAATCCTTATAGATAAATGCGGCCCGGACCCTCTCCATGACCATGGGGGTTTTCAGGCAGGCTTCACACAGATGGTCAGGCCCGGATTCAAAACCCCGGCCGCAGGCAGGGCAGAAGGGATGATCAAACACCGGCAGCGTCTGCCCCAGGCACCCGTGGCAAAAGCATACGCTTAACGGGTTATCAGTGTTTTTTTTAATATATTTGCCGCATCCCAGGCATTTGTCCGGAAATACCAGGGCGCAAAACCTCAGCCCCATGGCTTTGACCAATTTTTTTATCATCAGGCATTGAGACCCAGGCGCTGGCGCCGGGCCTCGAACATGGCAATACCGCCTGCCACAGACGCATTCAGGGAGGTAATATGGGTTTCCATGGGAATGGACAAAATAAAATCACAGGCTTTTCTGACCCCGGGCCGCAGCCCGGTGTGCTCCCCCCCCACCACAAGGACCAGGTTACCGGTAAGATCTGCCTCAAAAAGGCCTTTATCCGCACCGGCATCCAGGCCGGACACCCAGGCCCCATATTTTTGAAGGTCCCGGATCAGAACGGAAATATTGGTGGTTAAAAAAATGGGAGCATGCTCCATGGCCCCGGCTGAACTGCGCGAGACACCCGCAGACGGCAGGGCACAGCGGTCTTTTGGCATCACAATGTAATCAACACCGGCACACAGGGCCGTGCGGATCAATGCACCGGTATTCTGGGGATCTTCAATGCTTTCAAGAATAAGCGCAAAAAACGGATCTGTCCGGGTTTCAATCTGTGTGAGCAGGGTGGATGCCGGTTGAACCGGAAAGGAAGAGGCCCTGGCGGCAATGCCCTGGTGACGGCCCAAACCCGCCAGCCGGTCCAGTTCCCCACCGGCCAGGGTTTGGATTGGCACTCGTTTTTCACCGGCCAGGTCTGCCACGGCTTGTACACGTTTATCAGACCGGTTTTCATGCACCATGATGGATTCAAATTTGCGGCGGCCGGCTTTCAGGGCTTCAAATACCGAATGATATCCGTAAAGGATCTCTTTGTCCCCGGAATTCCGGTTTTCACTTTTTCGGCCCTGGCCACGGGGGGTGCGGCCCCGGCCCTGGGAATCGGGTTTGCCGGCCATCAGTTTGCAGTCTCCCTGTCAATAATGTCAATGAGTTCGGCAACCGCCTCATCCAGTACATCATTGACCACCACATGGGCGTAAAAGGATTTCTGGTCTATTTCCCCTTTTGCGTTATCCAAGCGCTTGCGGATCACCTCTTCGGCATCGGTTCCCCTGCCCCGCAGCCGCTGCTCAAGAATCTCTAAAGACGGAGGCATAATGAATATGGAAACCGGATTCAGGCCGGAATCCATAATCTGACGTCCCCCCTGGACATCGATATCCAATAGAACGCTTTGGCCTGCGGCAAGCTGGTTTTGAACAAAAAGTCCGGAAGTGCCGTAACAATTTTCGTGGACTTGTGCCCATTCCAGCATCTGGCCGGATGCCACCATTTCCATGAACTGTGCCTTATCCGTAAAAAAATAATCTCTTCCGTGGACCTCGCCCTGCCGGGGTTTCCGGGTGGTATGGGAAATGGAATATACCAGGCCGTGACACCGTTTCAGAACTGCGTTGACAAGGGTTGTTTTACCGGCTCCGGACGGTGCGGAAACAATGAAAAGTTTTGCCGCCATGTACTATTCCTCCTGGGGTGCTCCGGGATTTTGAATCAGGGATTCAAAGCGTGCGGAAACAGTTTCCGCCTGGATCGCGGACAGAATCACGTGGTTGGAGTCTGTCACAATGATGGCCCGGGTTTTTCTGCCATGGGTCGCGTCAATGAGGCGCCGGTCCTCCCGGGCTTCATCCTTGATCCGTTTCATGGGCGCCGAGTTCGGGGATAAAATCGCCACCACCCGGTCAGCCACCACAGTATTGCCAAAACCGATGCTTAAAAGTGGCTGTTCCATAGTTTTCCTTTTTTAATTTTATTCGATGTTCTGCACCTGCTCCCGTATTTTTTCCAACTCGGATTTCAGGTCTACCACGGCATGGGACAGGGTTGCATTACCGGCTTTGGAACCAATGGTGTTAAATTCCCGGTTAAACTCCTGGATCAGGAAATTAAGCTTTCTGCCCTGGGACTCATTTTCATCCATGACTTCCCGGAACATTTTAATGTGGCTGTGTACCCGGACAATCTCCTCGGACACATCACTTCTGTCCGCAAGAAGCGCTGTTTCCTGGGCCAGACGGACCGGATCAAAGCACTCCCCGTCCTCGGAGGTCAGCACGGCCAGGCGTTCCTTAAGCCGGGCCTTGTAAACTTCCGGTATGGTTCTGGCCTGTTCTTCAACGCCTTGCATGCGCTGTTCAATTCCTGAAATACGACGGGCTAAATCCTGGTACAGATTTTCCCCCTCGCTTTTTCGCATGCGGTCAAGGGCCTCAGCTGCGGTCCGGGCCGTGTCACCCAGGGCGGAGCGGATAAGTTCCAGGTTGATTTCAGGTTTTGCAGCCACAATGACCTGCTTTGCCCCGAGTACGGTTTCCAAAGCAATGCCACCGGAAAGGGAGAGGGTCTCCTGGACCGTCTTCAATGCGTTATAATAGGCTTTGGCCTTGATAATGTCCACCTCAAACAGGTCCTGCTCCAGGGACTGGTCCTCCAGATTCACCCGGATCTCTATTCTGCCCCGGGTATGGAACTGCCCCATGATTTTCTTAATTTCCTCTTCAAAGGGCTGGCAGACCTCGGGCAGATAAATCGAAAAATCAAGGGAACGGGAATTATAGGCGCGAACGGTCATGTCCACGGTCAGGGCATCCAGAGAGTGAGACACTTTGGCAAAAGCGGTCATGCTTTTTATCATACAATTATCCTTTTATGGCGTTTGATCATGCGCCTTAAGATCAACAAGATATTTCTGCCTCACCTGGCCTAAAAAATTCAGCACCGCATGGGAGGCATAATCCGGGTAAGTCCACTCCAGGGTTTTAAACCCCTTTTTGGTGTACATTAATGTCAAGTCTGCATAAATTTGCTGGCCAATGTAAATCCTGTGGGAATACTCCTTTCCCGTGGCCAGGATAAACCGGGAAGCCAGAAGATACCCCGGGTCAATGTTGATGGTTCTGTTGTTTTGCTCCAGGCAGTCGGATTCAATCCTGTTGGTGTCAAGTTTGATCGAAGCCAGGGCATCCTGTTCCATGAGCGGCTTGAATGCAATAAGTCTGCGAAACAAAGGTTCCCCCATTTCCCTGTAATAATAATCTGTGAAATCAAAATCCAGCCAGGGGGAGATCATGTCCACGGGACCGCCCACCCCTTCAAGGCGGGAAAAGACCGATTCGAAGACCCTCTTATCTTTCATGAAAACCGACATCACAAGCTTGGCCGGTGCAGGTTTTTTAGGCGTACTCATGGGTTAACGGGAATTTGTTTAACAGGGATTGCCTCGTCAATGAGCATAATGGGAATATCATCCCTGATTTCGTATTTAAGGGCACAGGCATTACAGACCAGCCCATCCTCGGCCGGAGTCAGTGCCACCGGGCCTTTGCATTTGGGGCAGACAAGAATTTCGAGCAGTTCCTTTGATACAGCCATGGCAGTATTTCCTTAGAAAATATATCAGATTTTTGAAGCCTGCATGGATTGCAGTTTATAATACGGGCCTTTTGCAGCCATCAGGTCATCATGGCCACCTTGTTCAACAATGGTGCCGTTTTTGAGCACAATGATCCGGGAGGCGTAATTTATGGTGGACAGCCTGTGGGCAATGACAAAGGAAGTACGGCCTGTCATCAGATTTTCCAAAGCCTTTTGCACAACTTGCTCTGCCTGGGAATCCAGGGCCGAGGTTGCCTCGTCCAGAATCAGCACCGGCGCATTTTTTAAAAGCGCCCTTGCAATGCAGATCCGCTGTTTTTCCCCCCCGGACAACCGGGAACCCAGCTCTCCGATTACGGTATCATATCCCCTGGGAAACCCGCAGATAAAATCATGGGCAAAGGCTGACTTTGCTGCCGCTTCAACAGCGTCATCATCTGCATCCATTTTTCCATACCGGATGTTGTCCCGCACGGTCTCGTTGAATAAAATAGGCTCCTGGGTCACAATGGAAATATGGTCCCTAAGGGAAGCTATGGTCAGGTCCCGGACATCGTGGCCGCCGACGGAAACACAGCCCCCGGTCACATCATAAAGCCTTGGGATCAGGTTCACCAGGCTGGTTTTTCCCCCCCCGCTCATGCCGACTAACGCCAGGGTCTCTCCGGGTGCAGCCTTTAAATTAATGTTCTTCAGGGCCAAAGACTCTTCAGGCCCGTAGGCAAAGGAGACGTTTTCAAACACCACCTCGCAGGATGATGCCTTAAGGGGCCGGGCATCGGCCTTGTCCACCACATCGTTCCGGGTTTCCAGCACATCAAACACCCTGGATGCGGCAGCCATCCCCTCCTGAATGGTATTATTCAGGGAGGACAATTTCTTCACCGGATCATAAAGCATCATCACGGCAGTCAAAAAAGAGAAAAACACACCGGGTGTGGATGTGCCGTTGACCACCCGCATCCCGCCGAACCAGACAACAAAAGCAATGCCCAACCCGCCTAAAAATTCCATAACCGGGGAGGACAACGCCCGTGTGATCACCTTTTTCATCTCCAGGCGGAACAGTTCTCCGGTCTTTTCCCTGAACCTGGCCGTTTCAAAGGCCTGAAGATTGAATATTTTGATGATCTTTACCCCGGAAAAGGTTTCATGCAGAAAGGAATTCAGATCTGCCATGGTTTCCTGGGACCCTGTGGAAAACCGCCGGATTCTTTTACCAAACAGGACAATGGGATAAAAGGCAATGGGCAGTACAATAAAGGCGCCCAAGGCAAGTTTCCAGTCCCGGTAAAAAATAACAAACAAAAACGCCACAACGGAAAAAGAATCCCGGAACAAACTGATGACGGCAGTGGACACCATGCCTTTAATCACATTGACATCATTGGTGATCCGGGACATGAGCACCCCGGTTTTTTCCTTGTGGATATATGCAATGGGCAAATTCATGATTTTTTCATAAAGGCGGTCCTGGAAATCGCGGATAATACGCTGTCCCACATGATTCATCAGGTATTCCGACCCGTATGAACCAGCACCTTTCAGAAAAAACACCAGGATGGCAAGACCTGGGATAAGCAATAACTTGGTACTGTCCTTGGCAATGAAAATATCATCAAGCACCGGTTTAACCAGCAGGGCCATGGTACCGTTGGCGCCTGCCACCACCACCATGCAGAACGCGGCCAGGGCAATTTTTTTCCAGTGTGCAGACACCATCCGGATAATCTTTTGCCTGCGTTCCTTGGACAATTCGTTTTTTATTGATTTCATGGGCAGGGACAATTGCTTTACAGATTTTGTTGTCAAGTATCAAAAAACATGAGAGCATAGCCTCCCATGACAAAGTGTGCTTTTATACCCAATATTTTCAGATTTTACAATATCCTGTGGGATGCGGCCCTGCCTTTTTTAAAACAGCACCCAAGGCTTGCACCAACCTTTGACAGGCGCATCAATCCGGTTCACCTTCAACCGGCAGATATCTGGATCCAGGCAGCATCGGCCGGGGAGGCTTACCTTGCCGTATCCATCATAAAGGCACTTAACCCGGACAGGCCGGTCACCATGCTTTTGACCACAACCACGGATCAGGGCATGAAAATTCTGACACAAGAGCTGTTGCCAGAAGAATTTTCACACCATATCCGCCTGTGCTTTGATATATTCCCCTTTGACAGCCCAAAGGCCATGAACAACGCAGTGCAACGGGTTAATCCTGCGGTTATGGTTCTGCTGGAGACAGAATTGTGGCCGGCACATCTTTATGCCTTAAAAAGAAATCACACCAGTGTATTGATCATCAACGGCAGGTTATCCAGGAAAAGCGGCCGGAATTACCGGCTCACCAAAGCGTTCTGGCAATCTTTTGCCCCGGAGCGCATCCTGGCCATCTCTGCCAAAGACGCCCAAAGATTTTCCCAGGTATTTCCCCACACCTGTATTGGGACCATGGACAACATCAAATTTGACCGTATGACGGTTCAAAAAACGCCCGGTAAAGTTTCCGCTTTAGCTGCAATTGTGCCCAGGGAACTGCCCCTGTCTGTTTTTGCCTCCTTCCGCCGCCAGGAAGAACCGCAGATCCTTGACATGGTAAAAACCTTGTTAGAAGAGGTGCCCAACCAGGTCATCGCCCTGTTTCCCCGGCATATGCACCGGATAGCCCCATTTTTAAAAAAACTGAATAAAACCGGCCTCAATGTTTACCAAGGCTCACAGATATCATCGGTTCTAACCGGCCCGGCCATTATCCTGTGGGACAGATTCGGAGATCTTCACCAGGCATACAGCCATGCCGACGTGGTCTTTGTCGGCGGAAGTCTTGCGCCCCTGGGGGGGCAGAATTTCATGGAACCCGCAGCCTTAGGCATTCCCACAATCACAGGCCCCCACTGGCAGGATTTTGCCTGGGTGGGAAAAGAAATATTCAGGACTGGTGCCGTAACCCGGTGTAACAACTGGCAGCATGCGGTTAAAACCATGTGCAGCCACCTGGTAAACTCCGGAAGCAGAAAAACCCGTATTGACGCGGTGAGCCGTTATATTTCACAAAAACAGGGCGGGGCACAGACCGCTGCAGACGCAATTCTGACGTCATGGGAGGCAAAACAGCCTGGCGCCGTGGCTGGCCGGAAAAAATCACGCCGGTCATCCGGGGATACTCTCCCCCTGACATACTGAATGAAGGCAGGGGCTGAAAAAAAGCTGCAATGCCCCGCACAGGCCAGAAAACCCGCTTTCGCCTTAAAGCTGTTTTTTCTTGATGGCGATGGCGATGCAGACACCGGCCCCGATCCAGGTAACACCGAGGCCCAGCACCATCATGACAATGGCGGAAGTCGTCATTTTTCTCCTCCTTGGACGGTAAGGTTGATAATGATGCTGAGGAGGATGATACCGCCCACCATGCACCAGCCAAATACGAACAAGGCCAAAGACGGATATCCTCCGTATGGGGTTTTAATGTCCCCGATAAGATTGGAGATGCTCATATAACCGAGAACGGCCGGGGTGATGATCTTAAGACAAAAGGCCCATAACGTCCCGACTTTGAAATCACTGGTCAGGTTGATGATTCCCTTAAACCCGTCAAGGCCGCAGATCCAGGCCAGGAATATGATCTCCACAAGCCCCCCGGCCAGCACACCGAAATTATTGATGAACCGGTCCACGATATCCAGAACCAGCAGTCCCGAATGTGAGGCAAACACGATCCCGCACAGGATGCCGATGCCGCAATAAAGACTGGCCGCAATTTTGCGGCTGATGCCAAAACGGTCAATGAGCGCTGAAACCGAGACCTCACAGACGGATACCATGGAACTTAAGCCTGCAAAAAGCAGGGCTGCAAAGAACAGGGTACCGAAAAATACCGGACCGGGCAGGCTGTTAATGGCCGTGGGAATGGTGACAAAAGCCAGGCCCACACCCGAGCTGACCACTTTATCAACCCCCACGCCCTGTTGGAAAGCCATGTTCCCCAGGACCGAGAAGACCATGATTCCGCAAAGGATGCTGAATCCGCAATTGCAGAACGCCGTGATAAAACCGTTGTTGGCCATGTCCGAATCCTCGGGCAGGTAGCTTGCATAGGTGAGCATGATGGCAAAGCCAATGGAAAGACTGAAAAAAAGCTGGCCATAGGCCGCGATCCATACCTTGAAGTTCAAAAGCGCCGAGAAATCGGGTTTAAACATCCAGTTCAAGCCTTCTTTCGCCCCGTCCAGGGTTACGGCCCGGGCTGTGATGATCAGAACCATGATAAAAAGCAGGGGCATAAAAATTTTGCTGGCCGATTCAATCCCTTTTTTCACACCACTGAAAAGCACCCCCCAACAAATAAACCAGGCGCAAAGAATAGCCCCGAATATGGGCCATCGGATGCCATTAAAGGCAAAGGGTGTGTCTGAAAGCTGAAGATAGGTTTTAAAAAAGAAATTTGCAGGATCCGCTCCCCAGCCCCGGGTAAAGGCCAGGACAAAATAGGAGATAGACCAGCCCACGACCGCCACATAATAAATGGATATAATAAAGGCGACCAGAAGCTGCCACCAGCCCAGCCATTCCCAGCGACCTGACAGGCTCCTGAAGATATTGGGAACCGAGGTCTTGAATTTATGCCCCACGCCGAATTCCAGAATCAGGAAAGGAATGCCTGCTGTGAGCATGGCAAAAAGATAAGGGATAAAAAAGGCGCCGCCTCCGTTTTCATAAGCAACATAAGGAAACCGCCAGATATTCCCTAAACCGATGGCCGACCCGATAGCCGCGAGGATAAAGCCGGCCCGTGTTCCCCATTGTTCTCTTTTGTGCATACATCAACTTCTGTTTGTAAAATAATTAATTAATAAAACAAGTTAAAAGACTTGGGGTAAATACAAATTTTAAACCCTGAAGTCAAAGAAAAATTCAGACCTTGAACTATTTTATCAAGTCCCAAATCCAGCACCTGGGAAATCTGGCTGATCCCCCCCTGGAAAAGAAGCGAAAAACGCTGGCACGTTATTTCACCAAGACGAAAAACGGGCTGAATTATGCGGAAACGCATCTTGACAAGCGCAGCCACAGTCCGTCCCGGCATGACATGGCAATATCGCCTGTCTGAAATCCATTCGCGATCTTTTCGCAAAGCTTCCCGTCCTGACAAAAAAATTCAAGGCCGGGTACAGGCGCATGAAAAAAAGAATTGGGCTGGCCTTAGAGCTGCAATCTCATTATCATGAAATTTCGCTTCGATTCCCTAATTACCAAACAGGCTCTTAACCAACCCGCTGTCGATTCCGGATCTTTCGTGTTGACAAGCGTTTAAACAAATCGTATGCATTTGCCAAAATTAAAAATCGGTTTCCAGGTATATGGGCATAAAGCTGGGCAAAAAGCCGGTTTGGTAACCCTTGAAATCAATTAACCACAAAAGGAGAAACAGAGATGATGAGAAGATGGTTTTTGGCCGTATTAATTCTGGGAACAACCGTTCCCGCATTTGGCGGCGGTATTGACAACAAGCAGAACTTTTCAGCGGCATATGTCGGCAGCCTCAGCCGCAATGCCGCAACAGACGGTGCGGATGCCGCAGCGTACAACCCAGCCGGCCTGATGCAGCTCAAAAACGGGACCTACCTGGAAGTCGATCTCCAGCCATTTACCTTTGACTATGACCATGAATTCAACGGGGAAACCCAAACCGCCAGTCCCAACCTGATCGCCCCCATGGCCTTCGGGGTTCACAAACGGGAAAAATGGGCCGTCTGGGGGGCTTTTACCATTAACGGCGGTGGCGGGGAGACCGAATACGAGCACGGTAATATCATCACCCAAACCGTTGAGAACCGCCTAGGAGGGACGATTTCCCAGCCCTATGCCTACGCCAAAAGCTATGACTACACCTTCACGGCAGGCGTTTCCTACGATTTTCACCCCATGGTCTCCGTTGCCGCCGGGGCCAGGTATGTGATCACCGACAAGGAAGTGGAACTCCACGGCACCCATTCCGGCTTAGGTTATATCCTGGCCAAATACGAGCAGGAAGCCGACGGTTTCGGCGGGGTGATCGGTATCGACATCCACCCTTCTGACAAGCTCAACATCGGTATCCGGTATGAATCAAAGGTCAAACTGGACTGGGACACGGATACGGGCGGATCAACCCCATTCGGTAGCGTCCTTCTCGGACAATTTGGCCGGGTAAACGGCCAAAGCTATGCCAGGGATCTTCCGGCTGTGCTGGCCCTCGGTCTTGAGTGGAAAATCCTTCCCAAGCTCACCCTCAAACCCTCATTCACCCTCTACTTTGAAAAAGATGCGGACTGGGATACCCAGAATGACGCCGTGGACGGCAACTCCTTTGATCTGGCCCTGGCCCTTCAATATGATGTCAACGCGGACTGGTCCCTGACAGCGGGTTATTTTATATCGACGTGGACATGAAGCCTGAAAACTTCGGCATCATTGAGCAGATGAGTCCGCCCCTTGACTGCCATGCCTTTGCCCTGGGGGCAAAATACAGGATGACGGAGCAAATCACCCTGACCCTGAGCGCTGCCGGATACTTCTACCAGGATGCCACCGCTCCCGCAACCCTTGTAAGGCCCGAAGTCACCTACGACAAAACCCTGTACCAGGGAGGTATCGGTATCCAGTATCGATTCTAATCGGCCGGGAGTCCACAGGAGGCCGTTGTCCTATAACGGCCATGACCTGGCGAACACAACAGACTATGAAAAACATTTTAACCACAGAACACGCGGAAATCACAGAACTCTATCTTCAGTGCCTTCTGTGATTTTCGTGGTTAAAATTTTTCATACAAAAAAACAAAAAAGCGACGGCCTCAACCTTCTGACGCAAGCCATCCCCAATTCACCCCTTGACCAGTATTTGACACGTCATGGCGTATGACAGTAAAAAACCACATGCGGTCCGGGTACGAACCATGACAAGATTAATAAATTGACAGGGTCGCTGAGACGGGTTAATTTCTATACAATTATAGTGGTTGAATTTAAGGCTTTCCGGAAACTGAAGGAAGCTTTTTTGTGAAGAATCAGAATCAAAACAAGGCAGCCTATGAACATTACAAATTCCATCGTCCAAAACAAGGTTCTGCTGATTACCGTTGCCATGCTGCTGGTTTTAGTAGAACTCGAAATTTTCTTCGTTTTTTCTGCAAAATCCGGAGCAAAACATACCCTGCAGGTTCTGAATGATTCGGGAGCAGTCATTTACGAAACTGATGGAAAGAATTTAACCCAGTTTAAAAAGTATTATTTTGAATCAACTTTCGGTCCCTTTGAAAATTATAAAAAAAAGCTGATCACCCGGACAGTGCCTTTTCCGTTCAGGGCCTGGTTTGCCACGGCTATTGGCCTCCCCTTGGGATTTACGCTTTTGTTTGCCTTTATTATATCAGCCTTCACAACGCTTTTCGGCAAAAAGCAAAATGAGCCCCCGGAAACCAAGAAGGCGGACGATGCACCCAAGGGGAAAATGGATCAATTTTTAGCCCATATCAACCGTATGAATATTTTTATGATTGGTCTAGGCATTTTTTTGGTTGTTCTTGCCTCCTGGGTGCTGCCCAATCTGGTTTCCATCATCGGTAAAACCGGTCTTGAAATCATTGACCGGTACCGATGGTTTTTTGCCGTTTCCGGCATTGCAGTTCTTTTGATTTTTGCCTGGTTTCTTTACTTACGATATCTTCTGGCCAAAAAGGCCCTGGAAGCAGAAACCCATATCCGGGAGTATCAGTTAAACCTGAGCAGATTGCCCGGACCTGAACCGTCCATCCTTGAAATCGAAAATAAATCTGATCCAGATATGCTGAAGAAGGTCTTTGATCCAGATGATTAACATATGATCTGTTTTGCTTTTAGCTTCTTCAAAGAATGTTAATCGGCGTTATTACCCCGCTTGTGGAAACCGCTAAAGGCACGGGATAATTGTATTCTCCAATATCGACCCATCCACCGGTATTATATATTTCCATGTTTTCATCGATTTCTTTATTGATAAAAGGGGTTGATGCAGGTGCATGGGTATGGCCGAAGATAAGCTTGGAAAACCGCTCTACCGAGGGCTGTTCTTTTGCTATGGATGCCACTGACATGGCGATAAAATCTTTCAATTTATTTACACGCGCATTGATAAATTTTATGTCATAGTCAGGATAATATTGGTTGCTGAACGCTTTTTTCAAAATTACGTTGATAATCAAATCACATAATCCATCTGCTAAATCTTCCGTCCACCCTTTGACGCCAATTTTCGCAAACAACTCTTTAAGCAGTTTGTCTATCATAGGTTTAAGTCCGGTGAAAAGTTTGGCTTTCAATGAAGAGTCATAAAGCTTATCAACCAGGTTATATCTGCCCATCTGGGACCATTGGTAGTTCCAGAATTCCGTCACTGTTGAATTCAATTTTTCAAGGTCACCAAGATTCATCGTATATCCCACCGTCTCAAAGATGAATCCCATATAATCCGTTACCAGCAGCCAATCGTCATCAAATAAATGGCCGTGGGTTGCCAGTATGGTTTCTCTATTGTTATCAACACCTTCTTCGTAGAAAAGATAAAGATTGGGATAAACAGTGGAAATAGGTATGCGAGCCGATGCCGTCAGGCCTGAGACAATATCGTTTGGACCAGAAAAAATGGGATCGCCTCCCATCTTAAGCGTCGAGGAGGCAAGATCCAGATACCCGGGTATCACTTGCGGATAAGGTATAATCTTGTTCGGGATTGTTTCCGGTTGTTGAGCTTTTTCAAAAATTTTTTTTAAAGGTTCCTCAACACATTTATTGCTTTGAAGCATTCGCCATATATGATGATCATGGTTGCCCGGTATATAAATAATTTCCTCAAAATATTTCTCAAGTCCAATCGAATTGAAAAATTTAAAGGAAAGGTCGAAAGAATACTCCATGGGTTGAACAGCAAGATCCCAATTATCACCCATAATAATCAGGTATTTAATTTTATTGTCGCCGTTTTTAACGTCATATTGTTCTTCCAATTTGCCCAGGAAGGTTAAAAACTCCTTGCGAACATATACATTCTCAGCAATATTTTTATAAAATCCTAAGTCATTGATATCAACTTTTCCACTCACGCCACCAAGATTCTCACCAATGTGAAAGTCAGAAATACAAACTGCAACGGCCTTGTTATTTCCCATGATACTCCTCCTTTGTATTTAAAAGATTGGCTGAAAACCACATTGAGACGCGTTAACAGACGGATAATTAGGATAAGAAAACGAACAAGTTGATCTGTGATTTTCGTTTATGTTTGTATCATTGAGCTGAACAGATATCTATCGGGGAAACCCTTAATTTTTGATGTTTTTTTTTATGTTGCTCAAGAATCAATTTAACAAGAGATCAAACATCCCGGGTCTTGTAGAGGGCTACTCATACACCGTATGGCGCCGGGGATCAAAGGCTTCCCGGATGCCTTCGCCGATAAAGGTGACAGCCATCAGCGTCACCACAAGGGCGGACACCACGGCAGCGGAAATCCACCAGGCATCCATGTTCTGCCAGCCCTGGGATAAAAGTTCTCCCCAGGAGGGCGTGGGCGCAGGCAGGCCGAACCCCAGGTAGTCCAGGGAGGTTAAGGCCACAATGCCGCCGGAAATGGCAAAGGGCGCATAGGTAACGATCACGGATATGGTGTTGGGAATAATATGCCTGAAAATAATTCTCATGTGCGAAGCGCCCAGGGACCGGACCGCAAGAATATATTCGCGTTCCTTTTCCCGGTAGGTCATGGTGCGCATTACCCAGGTAATGGAAATCCAGCCGAAAAAAGCCATGATCAGAATCAGGATCATGAAACTTGGCACCACAATGGAGGAGATGATGATGATCACGTACAGAAACGGGATATTGCTCCAGATCTCAATGACCCGCTGGAAAAACAGGTCAAATTTTCCCCCGAAATAGCCCATGGCACAGCCCAGGGATATCCCCACAGTATAGTTAAAAAACAGCAGGCCCAGGGAAAAAAGAATGGCCGTGCGAAACCCGTACACAAGACGGGCCAGCACATCGCGGCCCACATTGTCCGTGCCCAGGAAATGCCGGAGGGAAAACGAAGGCGGAAACGGGGGGTATTCATTGAGGCGCAGGTCATTTTCATAGGGATTATACGGCACCGGCGGCATAATCACATAGCCTGCCCCCCCTTCCCTGTCCATTTTCTGTTTCAGTTCCCGGTAATTGGTCTCATAGGAATAATCCAGGCCAAAGGTTGTCCCCGGGATCATATCTCTATAGGTGGGAAAATAAAACTCGCCCTGGTAACAGACAACGAGGGCTTTGGAATTAATAAACACTTCGGCAAAAAAAGAGATAAACATCAGGACCAGAAGAATCACAAGGGACCAGAACCCCCTTTTAACACTGCAAAAGCGCCGGAACTGTGCCTTTGTCACCGGGTTCAATAATGCCATACCATACGCCTTAAGTTCGTGCCTGAGTGAAAACCCGTGTTCAGGCGGCTCGTTAGATAGATGTTTGGACGAAAAGTTGCCCAGATGCAACGCGGCAGATGGGTGACTTTTCGTTCAAACACTATTTAAATCTAACCCGTGGGTCTACCAGGGCCACACACACATCAGACAAAATATTTCCCACCATGAACAGCAGGGATGAAATCACAAGTATCCCCATCACCACCGGGTAATCCCGGTCCAGAATGGACTCATACCCGAGAAGGCCCATGCCGTCGATATTAAACACCTTTTCAATGAGAAACGATCCCATCAGAAGAATGGAAATATTGTTGCCGAAACTGGTGGCAACGGGGATCAGGCTGTTGCGGAGGGCATGGCGGAAGATGGCCTGTTTAAAGCTCAAGCCCTTGGCAATGGCCGTGCGCACATAATCGGCAGACAGGTTGTCCATGAGCGTATTTTTCATCAAAAGGGTCATCACGGTAAAGGAGCCCATCACATAGGAGAGAAGCGGCAACACAGTATGCCATGCCACATCCCTTATTTTTTCCCCAAGCGTCATATCGGTGAAATAATCGGAGGCCAGCCCGCCCAGGGGAAACAGATCCATGCGGGAGGCAAAAAGCACCAGCATGATGACACCGGCCACCCAGCCCGGGATGGCGTAGCCTGTAAAAATAATCCCCGAGGTTATATTGTCAAACCCGCTGTTGTGGCGCACAGCCTTGGCCACACCCAGGGGAATACAGACGCCGTAGATGAGTACCATGCTCAATACCCCGAAATAAAGTGATATGGGAATGCGCACTTTAATCATGTCCCACACCGGGTCCTGGTACCGGGTGGACCGGCCCAGATCTCCCTTGAGCACCTTGAAAAGCCAGAGCCCATAGCTTTGGAGCACAGGCTTGTCAAATCCGTAATAGGCTTCAAGTTTTTTGATCTGGTCATCGGACAAAGGCTGGCCCTGGCCCACCATGGCCCTGGAACGGCCCCCCTGCTCACCTGTCTGCATGGCCCTGGTTTCGGCAATGATGCGATCAATGGGACCGCCGGGCACAAAGCGGGTGATGGTGAACACCATAATGGTGATGCCGATGAAGGTGGGGATCACTAAAAGGAGCCGTCTGATAAAATACGCTGTCACAGAATAGAAACACCCTCTATTTTCCAGTTTCCAGGTGCTTGCCCGACACCGTGTCAAAAACAGATGCCAGGGCCTTGTCCAGAAACTCGGGGTTGGTGCCGCCGGCCTGGGCCATGTCCGGCCGCCCGCCGCCACCGCCACCCACGATACCGGCAGCGGTTTTAACAATATCACCGGCCTTGAAGGTCTTGGTCAAATCGCTGGTGACCATGGAAATAAGCAATGCCTTGCCGTTGGATTCAGTACCCAGCAGCAGCACGCCCGAGCCCAGTCTGGTTTTGAATTTGTCCGCCAGATCCCGAAGCTGGGATGGATTTTCAATGTCCACCCGTTTGGACAGAACCTTGACCCCGTTGATCTCCTTGATATTGTCATCAATGTCTTCAACGGATTTAGACGCAATTTTGGCCTTGAGCGCAGCCAGCTCCTTTTCCACGGCCTTTTTCTCAGCCACAAAAGTTTCAAGCCGCTCCGCCACATCGTCCCTGGCACTTTTCAGGACACCTGCCACCTTTTCCAAGGCAGATTGATCGGCATGGACTGTTTCAAGGGCAGCAAGCCCTGTCACCGCCTCAATACGGCGCACACCCGAGGCAATCCCCCCCTCGGACAGGATGCGGAACAACCCGATGTCGCCGGTGGCGCGGGTATGGGTTCCCCCGCACAGTTCCTGGGAAAAATCCCCCTGGGAAACCACCCGGACCACATCCCCGTATTTTTCCTCAAACAGGGCTGTAGCACCGGCCCGGACCGCTTCGTCCATGCCCATCTCCTTTGTTGTGACCGCATGGTTCTCAATGATATGGGTGTTGACGTATGTTTCAATGGCAGCAAGCTCTTCGGGCGTAACAGCGCTGAAATGGGTGAAGTCGAACCGCAGCCTGTCCGGCGTCACCAGGGAGCCTGCCTGCTTGACGTGGTCGCCTAAAACATTGCGAAGCGCTGCATGCAGGATATGGGTGGCTGAATGGTTTGCAGCCGTGGTCCGGCGAAGTCCTGCATCCACCTTGAGGGTAAATGTATCGCCTTTTTTGCAGGTCCCCTTGACGACCTTTCCCTTGTGGATAAAAAGACCTGAAGGATCTTTGACCGTATCTGTGATCTCAATGGTGCAGGCTTCATTTTCAAACAGGCCCCGGTCCCCTGCCTGGCCCCCGGATTCAGCATAAAATACGGTTTCAGGGGTGACCACTTCAATTTCGTCACCGGCATTTGCCGTCTCAAGTTCAGCATCATTCTTGACCATGATGAGCAGATCGCTTTGCATCTCAATGGCGTCATAGCCTTTGAATACGGTTTTCACACCTGCCGAGGTCAAGGGTTTATAGGCTTCGCCCACACCTGCAAATTTTTTCTTGGACTTGGACCTGGCTTTCTGTTCAGCCATGGCCGCATCAAACCCGTCCAGATCCAGGCCAAGATCCATCTCCTTGACATGGTCCTGGATAATGTCCACAGGAAACCCAAAAGTATCGTAAAGCTTGAAGATCACCCCGCCCGGGATAATTTTCTCATTTTTCTTTCCAAGATCCTCAATCGTTGCCTCCAAAAGCTTCATGCCGGTTTCAAGGGTTTCAAGGAATTTTTCCTCTTCGTTTTTCACCACGTTGAGGATAAAGGCGGCAGAGTCTTTCAGTTCCGGATAGGCTTGGTCCATAATGGAGAACACGGTCTGAACGGTTTTGTGTAAAAAGGGTTGGGTCAGCCCGATGCTGCGCCCGTACCGGATGGCCCGGCGCATGATCCGGCGAAGCACATAACCGCGGCCCTCGTTGGAAGGCAGCACCCCGTCACAGATCAAAAAAGCACAAGATCTTGAGTGGTCGGCAATCACCTTCATGGCCACTTCCACTTCCTTGGATTCCCCCCGTTTTTTACCTGCCAGCTCCCCTACCCGCTCCATGATGGGAACAAAAAGGTCAGTATCATAATTTGTGGGTACGTTCTGGAGTACGGAGATAATGCGCTCAAGGCCCATGCCCGTATCAATACTGGGTTGGGGCAACGCCGTCCTGGTGCCGTCTTCACTTCTGTCAAACTGCATGAACACCAGGTTCCACAACTCCAGCCACCGGTCGCAGTCACAGCCCACAGCGCAGTTGGGATCATCACACCCGAATTCTTTGCCCCGGTCAATGTGGATCTCGGAACAGGGGCCGCAGGGCCCGGTGTCACCCATGGCCCAGAAATTATCCTCGTCACCTAACCGGGAGATACGTTCGGCAGGCACGCCAACCTGCTTATGCCAGATTTCAAAGGCCTGGTCATCATCTTTATAAATAGATACATGGAGTTTATCCGCATCAAACCCATACCCGTTGGTGAGCAGGTCCCAGGCAAAGGCAATGGCCTTTTCCTTGAAATATTCGCCAAAGGAAAAATTGCCCAGCATCTCAAAAAAGGTATGGTGGCGCGCCGTGTATCCCACATTCTCAAGGTCATTGTGCTTGCCCCCGGCCCGCACGCATTTCTGGGCAGTGACCGCCGTTGAATAATCGCGTTTTTCATCGCCTGTAAAAACACGCTTGAACTGCACCATACCGGCGTTGACGAACAACAGGGTGGGATCATCCTGGGGTACCAGGGACGACGAGCGCACATGGCGGTGGTTATGTTTTTTAAAATATTCAAGGAAAAGTTTCCTGGCTTCATTACCTGTCATAGTAGTATTGGCTCCTGCTAACTGTACCGGTTAGGCTTCCGGCACACTGTCCTTTCCGGTGTCGGCTGCAGTTTTGGCTGCATCGGATCCGGCAATTCCAAGTTCGGTTCTCACCTTAAGTTCAATGGCATCAAAAATATCGGGATTATCAATTAAAAAGGCCTTTACGTTTTCCCGTCCCTGTCCGATGCGTTCTCCGTCAAAAGAATACCAGGACCCGCTCTTGTTCACGATATTCAGATCAACCCCCATGTCCAGAAGGTCACCGGTCCTGGAAATACCCTCCCCGTACATGAGGTCGAATTCAACATTTTTAAACGGGGGGGCCAGTTTATTTTTCACCACCTTGACCTTGGTCCGGGAGCCGATCACATCCTCGCCGTTTTTGATTGCAGTGGCCCTTCTGATCTCAAGGCGCATGGATGCGTAAAATTTCAAGGCATTGCCGCCGGTGGTGGTTTCCGGGTTCCCGTAGACCACGCCGATCTTCATACGGATCTGGTTGATAAAGATCAGGGTGGTGGCGGTTCTTCCTATTGTTGCGGTCAATTTACGCAATGCCTGGGACATCAGCCTTGCCTGCAGTCCCATGTGGGAGTCGCCCATTTCGCCTTCGATTTCCGATCTGGGCACAAGGGCGGCCACCGAATCCACGACCATGATATCAATGCCGCCGCTTCGCACCATCATATCGACAATTTCAAGGGCCTGCTCACCGTTATCGGGCTGGGAAACCAGAAGCTCGTCACAGTCCACACCCAGCCGCTTGGCATAGGCCACATCCAGGGCGTGCTCGGCATCGATGAACGCGGCAATACCGCCCTTTTTCTGGGCCTGGGCCACGGCATGGAGCGCAAGGGTTGTTTTGCCGGAAGATTCCGGGCCGTAAATCTCAATGACCCGGCCCCTGGGATATCCGCCCACACCCAGAGCCTTGTCCAGGGCAAGGGAACCGGACCGGATCACAGGCACGGCTTCCACCTCCCGGCCACCCAGCTTCATGATTGAGCCTTTGCCGAACTGGCGCTCAATCTGAGTCATGACGGTCTGGACAGCTTTTTCCTTTTCCTTGTTTTTTTCCATCGCGTTTTCCTCCTAAATCACACCATAAGGCAGATTGCTTTAAGCAGGAAAGCAGCCAGCACTCCTGCCATTAAATCATCCAGCACAATACCGGCCCCGCCGGAAAAAGTTTTTTCAAACCAGCGGACCGGAAAAGGCTTTACTATATCAAAACATCTGAAGGCGATAAAGCCTGCGGTCAACGTGAACAGGGTCACAGGCACCAGGGTCATGGTCACACAAAAACCGGCCATCTCATCAATGACCACAGCACCCGGATCTTTACCGCCAATCAGGATTTCAGCCTCCTGGGAGATCCAGACCGAGAAAAGTATCACGCCCACCAGAAACAGGGCCGCAGCACCGGGCGGACACACCGTTGCCAGCCACGCCGTGATGCCGATCAGCGGCAGGCCCCCAAGGGTGCCAAAGGTCCCGGGGGCAACAGATATACGTCCCAGGCCAAACCCCGTGGCAATGAAAAGTATGACTTTTTTCCCCATCAGATGTATCCTTTCCCGGTCTTTTATAACCGCCCTGTTTGTCTGTCAAGGGGATTTGATTCAGCCAGGATCCGCTCATATACCTGATAAAAGGGCAATTCATGTTCCCGGGCAATGCGTTTGCAGTCATCGTATTCCGGCATGATCCGGGCCTGGCCGTCCGGATCTGTGATCTTTTTGGCGGCAATTTTGCCAAGACTTGTCTCAACCACCACAGGTTCGCGTCTTAAAATCATCCGGTCGCAAAGATGGTACCGCACCCCGATGGTTGTGGTCTCGGACAGCAGGACAGCTGCAAGCGCCTGGTGCTGCTTCTCTCGGCAAATCACCTCAATGCGGGTGGCGGGCCGGTTTTTTTTCATGAATGCCGGTGTAAAACTGACATCCAGCGCCCCTTTGTCCATGAGGAGGTCCATGACAAAGCCAAGACTCTCCGGACTCATGTCATCCACATTGGTATACAGCACATAAACCTGGTCTGACAGGATGTTCTCCCCGCAATTTTTTACGGCAGCAACACAGGGAGCGCCCAGCACCAGGCGCAGAAGATTGGGAACAGATGCGCCGGTGTCGCGTTTGCCGGCCCCGTACCCGACCTTTTCAATCTGCATGTCCGGCATAGCCCCGAACTGCGGGGCCAGGGTTGCCACAATGGCTGCGCCCGTGGGCGTGACAATCTCGGTTTTGGCGTCAGATCCTGTCACTTCAAGGCCCTTGAGTATGGCCACCGTGGCCGGAACCGGCACGGGAATGGTGCCATGGGCGCATGTAATGGTCCCTGATCCCAGGGGAACCGGCGTTGCCGCCACCTGGTCCACCCCCAGGTAATCCAGGGCCAGAAAGCTGCCAATGATGTCCACCAGACTGTCAATACCGCCGATTTCATGGAAATGGACGGTTTCAATGTCCTTTCCGTGGATATGGGCTTCGGCCCGGGCAATGTGTTGAAAGGCTGTCAGGGCATTGGCCCGGACAGGTTCCGGCAGGTCCGCAGATTCGATCATCTGCCGGATGTGGGTATAATGGCGATGGGTGACATGATCGGTCACATCCACATACAGGTTGACGGCCCGCAGATGGTGCCGGAACACAATTTCAGTACGCAGGTCAAACCCGTCCAGAACAACTGACAGTTTTTTCTTGAGCCAGTCCACGGGCACACCAAGATCCACCATGGCCCCTAAAAACATGTCCCCGGCAATGCCTGCCATCATATCAAGATAAAGAATCATTTCGCCGCCTTTCCCGTTGCATGGATTTGAAGGATCTCAAGGACCAGTTCGGCACAACTGACCATATCTTTAAGTGCAATGGATTCTTTAAGGGTGTGCACATCTGTCATGCCTGTGCCGATAACGCCTGCGGCAATACCTTTGCCGAAAAAGACATTGGCATCAGCCGCACCGCCGCTTGTTTTACAGGCCAGGTTTCGGCCCAGGTTTTCAGCAGCTTTCTGGGCAAGCTTGATCATCACATGATCTTCGGGGATGTTGGTATGGGGAAAGTCATTTTCCACAATCATTTCCACCCGGGGGAGTGCGTCTCCATCGGCCTGAAGTTCAGCCATGGTATTTTTAAAGGTGGAGACAATGGTGTGTGTGACCTTGTCGAGTTTTCCAGGATCATGGGACCGGGCTTCGCCGTGAATTTCCACATATTCAGGCACGATATTGGTGGCAGCCCCGCCGGAAATAAGCCCAAGGTTGCAGGTGGTTTCCCCGTCAATGCGGCCAAGCTCAAGTTTGGCAATGGCGCAGGAAGCCGCATAAATGGCAGAGATTCCGTTTTCCGGAGAACTTCCGGCATGGGCGGCCCGGCCGTAAATTTTTGCACTGATCTTGTTGGCCGCAGGTGCCCGGTTCACAATACCCTGGGTGTCCACGGCATCCAGAATGTATCCGAATTTTGATTTGAGCAGGGTGCAGTCAAGGTGCTTGGCCCCTAAAAGCCCCTGCTCCTCACCCACCGTCATGACCACCTCAACAGGGGGGCACGGCAGGTTATTCTCTTTGACAACCTGCATCACCTCAAGGATGATGGCAAGGGCGGACTTATCATCGGAACCCAGGATGGTGGTGCCGTCACTTCTGAACACCCCGTCCTCAAACATGACGTTAACCCCTTTGCCCGGCACCACCGTGTCCATATGTCCGGAGAGCATCACCGGATCAACCTCTGTATTGCCTTGAAATGCAGCCAAAAGGTTGCCGCAGTCACCGTTGACTTTAGCACCAGCGTCATCAAACACCACGATTGCCCCAAGGTCTGTCAGTTCCTTTTCAAGCACCCTTGCGATCAGGGCCTCGCTGCCGGATTCGGAATCAATCCGGGCAAAGGCTTCAAACCGCTGCCCCAGTCGTTCTTCATCAATCATCTTTCATCCTTTATAGATTTAAGGCCCACCAAGACCATTTAAACAAATGGGGTAATATACTAGAATTTATTAGGGAATGCCAGTCCCTGTTCAATGTCATAAACTTAAGCATTGCGTATTTTATTTCACCATGAAGGACATGAAGAGCATGAAGAATATATGCCGGGAAATCAATCTTCATGTCCTTCATGCTCTTCATGGTTTTAATTCGGAAGCATCTTAACTTTATGACATTGAGTCCCTGTTAACAGATCCCCGGGGCTAACGCATGTAAGCATTCTGAATTTTTCGTCGGGATCCAGGGCATCAGGAACAATATGATTACGGAGCCCTGCCTTGAATACGAACAAAAATCCGGCGCACAATTCTGTGGCATTTATTTCTTCCGGGCTCCTATCGATTAAGCCATATTAATCAAAACACAACGATAATCGATAAATTTTTATTGACAAAACAGAACATTCTTATAGTATTGTCAGCAGCTATGGAAATGAACCTTCCGGTACTAGAGTCTGTGGAGTAAAACAATGAATAAAAATGATTCAACATATATCCGGCAACTCACTTTCTGGTTGCGCTTTTTAATTCTGGCAGCGAGCATCATGACAGTAGCCGAGGATACACTGAGTTTTTTCACTGATAAACCGATTGCCCTTTTTATCGATGACACGTTGTGGACCAAGCCGATTTCAAGTTTCGCCATCCAAGACCGATTGGTGCTTTTCGGCATCCTGAATGTAAAAACAATGATGTGGCTGATCGCTCTCTATCAAATCTGGAAGTTATGTCAGCTCTATCGCCACACCATTTTTTTCACGGTTCAAAATGCCCGTTGCTTCGCCAATATCGGCAGAGCACTGGTCGGAATGGCGGTATTGGACACACTGATTGTTCCCCTGTGTGGTGTTTTTATGAAATCCCAAGGTATTATAGCAAAAATGCCGGATATAAATATATTCATGCCAGAGATTGACCTGCTGGCCGCTGGCATTTTTTTTGGGTTAGTCTCTAAAATTATGGAACGTGCAGCTGTCATGCGGGAAGAGGCTGATTTTACAATTTGACGATGAACAGTAGATTGACAAGCTAAGGGGGCAGGCGTGCCGATTGTAGTCAATTTAGATATTATCTTGGCAAAAAGGAAAATGCGTGTTTCACAGTTGGCGGAACGGATCGGGATCGCTTTACCAAACCTTTCAATTTTAAAAACAGGGAAAGCAAAAGCCATTCGGTTTTCAACCCTTGAGGCCATATGCGAGGCCTTGGAATGTCAACCCGGAGATATCCTGGAATATGCCGGTAATGATTCTCTCCCGGATAAAAACTAAACAAAAAAATCAATTTTACAGGATGGGTACCTTGCCCCGGTATTTTTAAACGTGGTTAAAGTGAAGAAACGTTCAGATTAAAACCACGAAATATAGTACTCTAATATCTTCGTGAACTTCGTGTTCTTCGTGGTAAAATAAAATCTCAATGCTTAAAGTTTATGGCATTGCCTAATGAGGCTTCATGCAGATGTTTGTCCCGCCACATCACTTGATCAAAGCGATTTACGTCAAAGACTCCAGCGAATAGATGGCTTTATGACCTTCTTTTCCTGAACAGCATCCTGTCCCGTATTTCTGCATTCGACACCCTGAATTTAGTAATCAATGAGGTCAGTAAAGCCTTCCGAACCATATCCCAATCAGGATAAGCCATCTTGATCACCATCGTTCTGCCTATTGAGCCCATTAAAAAACATAATGATAATCGATAATTTTTTATTGACAAGCATAATATTTTTATAGTATTTTCCGCAGCTATAAAAAAGACAGCCCCTATGATTAGCGTATTTAGAATATCAACCGGGGGGCTCTAATGGAATTGCCGGCGATGATTTTCTCCCGGATAAACCCTGAACAGAAAAATTAATTTTAACAGAAGAGGAAAACACTGATGAAACATATGATACGGATACTGACTATGCTTATTCTGCTCAGCAGCGCTGCAGCGGCTAATGATCTGTCCGGATACGGCGTATCACTGGGATATGGCCCGTCCAAGGATGATATTGATATCTACAGGATCGGACTGCTGAAGGCGTGGGATGTCAGGTGGCTTGAAAATCCAACAGGATGTGTGACAGGCTATTTCGAGGTGTCTTACAACCGTTGGGAAGCCGACGGAGAAACAACCAACGGCGTCGCTTTTTCCCCTGTGTTGCAGTACACCTTCAACACCCGTATTTCACAATTTCATCCCTATGTGGAAGGTGGTATCGGCATCGCGTATATTGACGATTACGTCATAAAAAACAGGAATCTGTCTTCCAACCTGCATTTTGAGGACCGAATCGGGGCAGGGATCAGGTTTCGCCACCTGGACCTCAACTTCAGGTATCTGCACTATTCCAATGCAAGCCTCAAAGAACCCAATGATGGAATCGATATTTTTATGGGTACCTTGTCCTGGTATTTTTAACGTGATTAAGGCCCTGGACCGGAATAAAACCGTCCAAAATATAGCGCCGGATTTTAAGCCCTATGGACGGTTTTATTTAAATTGAAGTGATCAATATGCCCCCATAATATCTAAACGGTATCTAACCGGCAGAAACCACACGTTTGTTCTTCACACTTTCTTCATAATACCGATGCTATCGTGTCGCATAGCATATGAACGCATCAGAAAAGACGCCTTAACAAAAAGAAATACCGCAGACTTAAATCGGTTTGCCATGGTCATCAGCCGGTATTTCCACATGTTATTTTACGATCTGTTTTACCCCGATTGATGGAGCATATTATTCAATGGCACGTATAACTAATAAATCTGCCGGAACACGATTCATGATCGTGCTTCAATTGTCTTTAGTTTCTATTATCTGTTTTGCTTTAATACGTGGGGGGCTGCTGGTCCGGGCCTGGCCCCACATTGATCATTTTTCATCGGCCTGGCTCTACATTTTCGGCCAGGGCTTAATATATGATGTCTCTTTTATCAGTTATTTTTCTATTCCCTTTGTCCTTTTCTTCCTTTTTCTGCCCAATAGATGGTTACACTCAGGCACCGCAAGATATCTGACCCAGGGCGGTGTTTTTCTGATTCTTTATGGCCTTGGTTTTTGCATGGTTGCCGAATGGTATTTCTGGAGCGAATTTGGTGTGCGGTTCAATTTTATCTCCGTGGACTACCTGGTATACAGACGGGAAGTTACTGACAATATTTTACAATCCTATCCGGTTTTTACCATTCTGGCGGTTCTTTTCATCCTCACAGGCTTTGTGTTTTATTTCATTCGCCCTGCAATTGTAAAAAATCTCAGCGTAACAGAATCCTTTAAAAAAAGAGTGATCATCGCAGGGGGCCTGCTCATGCTTCCCTTGTTGTCCTTTTGCCTGATTGGCCAGTCCCTGCGGTGTGTTTCCGGCAACAACTATGTGAATGAACTGGCTTCCAACGGGCCCTACCAGCTCTTTGCCGCATTCCGGAACAACCGGTTGGATTACCGGCAGTTTTATGTGACCGGAAACGATCATGATCTGTCTGCACGATTGAAAAAACAAGTCATCAAGGCGGGTGAAAAAACCCAAAAGGACGACTATGACATCGGCAGATACATCAAGGCACAAGGTGCTGCCAATAAACTCAATGTCATGCTGGTAACCGTTGAAAGTCTGAGCGCAAAATTTCTGACCCGGTTCGGGCAGGCAAACAACATCACACCGTTCATGGACAAGTGGTTTGAACAGGGAATGCTTTTTACCCGTTTTTATGCTACGGGCACCCGCACCACCAGGGGGCTGGAGGCCATTACCCTGTCCATCCCCCCCACGCCGGGAAGATCCATTGTCAAACGCCCGAATAACAGCCGGATGTACAGTCTTGGAAAAGTATTCGAAGATTCAGGATATGATACGGCCTTTTTTTACGGTGGACGGGGCTTTTTTGACAACATGAACGCCTTTTTTTCGGGAAATGGCTATCGAATTGTGGATGAGCCGTGCCTGGGCAGCGAAGAAATCACATTTAAAAACGCCTGGGGGGTGTGCGACGAAGATATCTTCAACCGGGCCGTCCGCGAGGCCAACCAGGCATACACAGCACGAAAACCCTTTTTCTTTCATATCATGACAACCAGCAACCACCAGCCGTTCACTTTCCCTGAAGGCAAAATTGACCTGGCGCCCGGAGAAGGCCGGGGCGGCAGCGGGCGGTTCGGCGGGGTGAAATATACCGATTATGCCCTGGGACAGTTCATGAACCAGGCAAAACAACAGCCCTGGTTTGATAACACCATATTTATTGTTGTGGCGGATCACTGCGCCTCCAGCGCCGGCAAAGTCGGCCTGCCTGTGGAAAAATACCATATCCCGCTGTTTATCTATTCGCCAAAGCATATCCGGGCGATGGAGATCGATACCCTGGCCAGTCAGATAGACCTGGCGCCAACGCTTCTGGCCCTGTTAAATATCTCCTACCAGAGCTACTTTTTCGGAAAAAATATCCTTGGATCTGATTTCAAATTCAAAGGCCGTGCCCTGATCGCCAATTACCAGAAACTTGGGTTGCTGAAAAAAAATGAGTTGCTGTTTTTATCTCCAGGGAAACAGATTAACCGGGTTTTGCTTAATGATGAAGCGCCGGTCCTTGAAAAGGTTTCCATGGACTATCCCGGGGTCAGCGATTTAATGGCATATTACCAGGGGGCAGATTACGTATTTACACATCAGTTGAACCGGTGGGCGTTGCCTTCCAGTGAACGCAATATTTGTTATTTGTCTGATATCAGGTTATTCTCAAAAGCATCACACCGTAAATGAAAGAAAATTTGGGATGAACATACTCATTGTTGACGATGATACAGGGCTTTTAGCCCAGTTGAAAACCACCCTTCAAAGAAAGCATTATGGGGTAGATATCGCTGAAAATGGCGAGCAGGCCCTGGACAAGGTCTTTGATATCCCCTATGACCTTATCCTTTTGGATATCATGCTGCCCCGCATGGACGGCTTAAGCGTTCTCCAGGAAATCCGAAAAGCCGGGCTGGATATGCCCATACTTATGCTGACAGCACGAAGCGATGTTCAGGACAGGGTAAAAGGATTGGATTACGGTGCTGATGACTACCTTGCCAAGCCCTTTTCCATGGCAGAACTCATGGCCCGGATCAGGGCCATGCTGCGAAGAAAAGGAAATAAAACCCCCATCCTTGAAGTGGGGCCAGTTCGCCTGGATACGGTCAAACGAAGCGTGTTTGTGGATGGCGAGCAGATCCATTTAACCGCCAAAGAGTTTTCAATCCTTGAATTTCTTTTGCATAACAAGGGCAGTGTCGTTTCACGGTTCAATCTTGCCGAGCATATATGGGGGGAGGAGTTCGATCCATTTTCCATGTCCAATTACGTGGATGTCCATATTAAAAATCTTAGGAAGAAGCTTACGGCACACGAGGATGAACCCGTAATTAAAACCATCCGGGGCATCGGATTTATCATTGAAGAGCAGGTATGAAGATCCGCAAAAAAATAACCCTCTGGATTTCCGGGGCCGCCCTTTTTTCCACCATGGTCTTTTCATCTATTATTTTCTTTGAACTGACCCAGGAACCGTTCAAACTCATCGACAAAGAAATTCAGCATATGGCCACTGTTCTGGCCAAAAGGATAACAAAAGACACAAATAGAGGAGACGCGTTTGATCCGGACGGTATGCCGTATAATCCCGACGGATACTGGATTGTGGCCAAAGATGATCAAAAAAAAGTGATTTACCGGTCAAGGCTGACAAAATTTACCGATCTTTCCACACCAGCCGGAAAGACCAGGTTCCTGATCGAAAAACATATCCCAAGATCCGGTATCTGGCTGAAACAGGATCGCAATGATGATGTGATGTTCAGGGGAATGGTCGTCCAGCAAGAGATAAACGGCCGTTTTGTGGAAATTCGTATTGCAAAACCCATTGAAGACTTTGAGGAAGAATTGATCCGGCTTGGCATTAATATCGGGGTCAGTCTTTTTCTTTGTGCGCTGGTTATTTTTATTTTGAGTTATGTCCTGGCAGGCAGGATATTAAGGCCGATTTCAGCCATCATAAATCAATCCAGGGAGATCAGCGAAAAATCCCTGGATAAACGGATTCCTTTGGGTAAGACCCGGGATGAGCTCTATGAGTTGTCTGTGGCATTAAATAAGATGTTTGACAGAATCCAGCACTCTTTTATCCGCCAAAAGGAATTTATAGGCAATGCGGCCCACGAATTAAAGAGCCCCATCACCCTTCTGATGCTGGCCCAGGAGGATATGCTCATCAATGAGAATTTGTCTTTATCAGCAGAAGAAAGCCTGATAAAACAGCTTGAAACAAGCCGCCGCATGAGCCATCTGGTTAAAAACCTGCTGGACCTTTCCAGGATGGAACAGCAGGATATATTACACAGAGAAAAAACAGATCTGTCCGTACTGATCAAAAGGGTTCTTGATGATTATGGCGATGTGCTGGCTGAAAAACAGATTCATGTCCACAATCAAATTGACGCCCCCTGTCCGATTATAGGTGATCCTGAGAAATTATTTCGCCTTTTTGTCAATCTTGTTGATAACGCCATCCGGTACAACCTGCCTGAAAACGGCCTTATAAAAATCAGTCTGGCCCAATCCAGGACAACGGTCTGCATTGAAATTCTGAACGCCGGTCTTCAAATCCCGGAACAGGATCTTTCCCGCCTGTTTGAGCAGTTCTATCGTGTTGAAAAGTCGAGATCCCAGGCCCTGGGAGGATCAGGACTTGGCCTGGCCATTGCCAGAAAAATTGTCAGTCTCCATCACGGTACCATCTCTATCCGTAATGCCCCGAACCAAATGATTCAAACAAGGGTTGAACTGCCGGCTTAAATGTTAATAAGCGGATAAGATAATATGAACAATTATAAAAAAAACGATTGCCCCATGAATGCCATTCCAATAATGGGACGATACAATGGACACCCGGGCAAAGGGTTTGCCTTTGGCTTGTGAATTGACCTTCCGGAAATCTGTACTATTTTAAATATATTAATTCAGCATTTCACTTGGGAAGGGGGCTGCGGTATGGGAAAAAAGCTCAGGGCCTGTAAGGCGTGTAAAAAGAAAAAAGACCATTTGCGCAAATCATCTGGTGCATCGAAAGCGTTTGTCTGTAAAAATTGCGGTGCATCGGCAACTGAAGCCAAGCTGGTTTGCAAACCTGTCATGCAGAAATTGACCTATTCATGCCAAAAATGCAAACGGTTATCAAATAAGTCCGAACAGTTATGCCAGCCGGAAAAAATCATATAATGATTTGTTTAATTAGAGGACAGCACCGTAAAAGGAAGGTGTTCCTGCCGGCCCACAACCGCCTTGAAATCCTTGCGGATGGCCACAGTTTCCACAGGCCCTGATGCCCGGGTGGAACCGTCCACAAGGAAGACCAGGTTGTCGGCCAGGCTCCGGATTTCATCCACAGAGTGGCTGACGTAGAGAATGGGAATATCAAACTGCCCGGGCAGTTTGTTTATAAAAGGAAGCACTTCGGCTTTTCTGGCCGCATCAAGGGAGGCCAATGGCTCATCCATGAGCAGGAGTCTCGGGCTTGCCAGAAGGGCCCGGCCAATGGCGACCCGCTGTTTTTCCCCGCCGGAAAGGGTGGCCGGGCGCCGGTCCAGAAGGTGGCCGATCCCTAGAAGGTCCACCACTTTGTTAAAATCAATATAACGCCTGGCACCCTTTATCCGTTTCATTCCATAGGTCAGATTGGATTTCACGCTGAAATGGGGAAAAAGCCGGCCCTCCTGGAACACATACCCCACCCGGCGTTTGTAAGGACGCAGGTTGATGCGTTTTTCGGAATCAAACAGGATTGTATCGTGAATGCGAATCAATCCGGTGTCAGGCCGGGACAGCCCTGCAATCATATTGATCACCGAGGTTTTTCCGGCACCGGACCGCCCGAACAATGCGGTTATCCCGGTCGTATGTGTGCTGAAGGCCGTATCCACCAGGAAATCCCCCTGTTTTTTCTTTAGCTTGACTTCAAACATCAGTGGTCTCCTTTCAGGGTGCGGTTCAATCTGCGGCTCATCATTTCCGAGGCCACCAAGGCAGCCAGGGCAACCGTTGCACAGATGATGCACAGCCGCAGGGCACCTGCCTCACCATCAGGCATCTGGGTCAGGGTATAAAGAGCCAGGGGCAAGGTCCGGGTTTCCCCGGGAATATTGGATACAAAGGTGATGGTGGCCCCGAATTCACTTAAGCTTCTGGCAAAGGCCAGGATAATGCCGGTGAGAATACCGGGCAGGGTCAAAGGCAGGGTCACGGTGAAAAACTGGTCCAAAGGAGAGGCCCCAAGGGTCTGGGCCGCCTGTTCCAGGCGATGGTCCACGCTTTCCATGGAGAGCCGTATGGCCCGGACCAGCAAGGGAAACGCCATTATGGCCGAGGCCAGAGCCGCCCCTTTCCAGTTAAAGGCAAAACACAAACCCGTATGTTCAAATAACCAGTGCCCCACCACCCCCTGCTTGCCCATGACCAGCAGCAACATATAGCCGGTCACCACAGGGGGCATCACCAGGGGCAGATGGATCAGACCGTCCACCAGGGTTTTGCCCCAGAAATTTTTCCGGGCCAGCAGCCAGGCCACCAAGATACCTGGACCAATACTGCCGGTTACAGCCCAGAAGCCCACCCACAGGCTGAGCTTCAGGGCTTCAATTTCAATGGGAGTCAGATTCAGCATAAAAGACTATCTGATGGAAAACCCATAGGTTTTAAAAATTTCTGCCGCTTTCGGGCTTTTAAGGAATTCAAAAAAGGCCTTGGCATCGTCATTGGCTTTGCCCTTGATGATGCAGGCCGGATAGATGATGGGCGGATGGGTATGTTCAGGGAAAACAGCCACAACCTTAATTTTTTTGGAAATGGCTGCGTCCGTGGCATAGACAATGCCCAGAGGGGCTTCGGCCCGTTCAACCAGGGCCAGGGCAGCACGCACATCCTTAGCCCGGGCAACCTTGGGAGAGACGGACTCCCAAAGCCCCAGGGACTCAAGGGCCTTGCGGCCATAAATACCTGCAGGCACATGATCCGGGTCCCCCATGGCCAGCTTGTCATCACCCAGAATCCCGGCCAGATCCATATCCTTGGAAATTTCAATGTCCAGTTCTCCGGACAGGGGCTGAATCAGGGTGATCCGGTTACCCAGCAAATTGGTGCGGGTACCGGGTTCCACCAGGTCTTTTCCCTCAATAAAATCCATCCATTTGGGGTTTGCGGACAGGTACATGTCCGCAGGTGCGCCCTGGTCGATCTGCTTGGCCAGGGTGGAGGACGAGGCAAATGAGGGAACAACCGCTTTGCCTGTTTCAGCCGTGTACGCGTTGATAATGTCGCCCACGGCATTGGTGGTGGACGCTGCGGCAAAAATCCGGATGGACTCAGCCTGGGCCAAAGCCAGGGGGCTTAACATAAGGGCTGAAAAAATAAGGCAGAAAAAAACTGACCAGCGGGTGTGTTTCATTTTCATAATTTAGATCCTTTACGTATGTTCAATTTGTTTTCAAAGCCGGTCAGGTTCGGATTGGGTTGAATTGCCACCGGACCGGTAAAGTTCCCTCATAATAAATAATCCCATACACGTCAATATAATTTTACTAACGACATCAATGTTCTATTTTTTTCATTTATATTCTATGGTATAGTGCGTGAGCCTAAAATAATCTTATGAAGCAATCTTAAGTGAGTCATACCATGGCCAAAACATCAGACAGTACATTAAACATTTCCTGCCGTCTCAAGGAGCTGCGTACACAAAAAAAAATGACCCAGTCCGAACTTGCCGGTCTTGTGGGCATTAAGCGCCAGGCTGTTTACGATATTGAAACCGGTCGTTATCTGCCCAATACCGGCGTTGCCCTTGCAATGGCCCAGATACTGGGCTGCCGGGTGGAGGATATCTTTTACCAGACCCCGGACCAGGCCAGGGACGTGGTCCTGGTGGACAAGGAATTTGCCTGGGGGCAGCGGGTCAACATCGCCAAGGTGCGGGAGCGGCACTTTGCCTATCCCCTTGTGGGCACCCATGCCAGGATGGAGGACATGGGGGCTGCGGACGGCCTGCTCGAACCGTGTCAGTCCCGGGCTAAAATATTAATGTCCGAGGAACGGGTTGCTTCCACGGCCCTGCTTCTGGGCTGTGATCCTGCCTTTTCCATCCTGGGCTACCGGGTCCGTGAAACCCCCGGACATGCAGGCCTGAATGTCAGGTTTGCGTCCAGTCAAACAGCGGTCACTCGGGTGGCCCTGGGCCAGGCCCATATCGCAGGGACCCACATGCATAACCGGGGAGATGGTGACGGAAACAAATTTCTGGTCACCCAGAAAATGAAAGATATCTCAGGGGTCCTGATTGCGTTCTCCTCCTTTGAGGAAGGACTGCTGGTGGCCCCCGGCAACCCCAAGGGGATTAAGGGCGTTGCCGACCTGGCACGCAGGGATGTCCGGCTTGCCAACCGGGAGGAAGGCGCTGCCCTTCGCAGTCTTCTGGATGATCTGCTCAAAGAGGGCAAAATTCCTGCAACGGCAATCCTGGGATACGAATACCTGGTCCACAGCCATGCCCAGGGTGCCCAGGCCGTATGCCATCACGTCTGCGATGTTGCCCTGGGGCTACGGACCGTGGCTGTGACCTATGGGTTGGATTTCCTCCCCCTTTCCCATGTCCGCTGCGATCTTGTCATCCCTTCGGACCTGATGACCCATCCCGGTGTTGCAACAGCCCTGGATATTATCCAGACCCGGGCATTCAGGGAGGAACTTGCCTGCCTGCCCGGCTATGACACCTCGGACACCGGCCGAATTGTTGCGGAATTGTAACACCTGCGATTGATTAACTTTTAAATATTTTTTTTCGGATCCTAATAATTACGTTTTTGATTCTATCTTCTTACAAAAAAACACAAAAATGTCATCCGTTTCAATTCAGGTTGTATCTGGACCATCTTTATTCCTTGCGTTTGCTTAATAAACAACCCTTTGTTTTTTAAATGAGTTTTTGAAGCGGTTGTTAAAATTATTTTAAAGGGCACGTTTTATGCTTTGGCATAGCGCAGACAAACAGGATAAAAATCCCGGTCCGTAAATGCTGCGCCGGTATTTCCATAACAGATGGCAAAAAGAGTGTTGGAGCTGATCATGAAATTTTCAAATTATAATCCAGCAGAATACTATGACGAACTCTTCCACAAGGACGGCAGCGTCAGAGATGGTGCCAGAAAGCTGATCGACAAAATTGAATCCCTGCCGGAAGATGCGCTGCTGATCAAGCAGCAGTCTGCGGAAACCTCTCTTCTACAGTTGGGCAACACATTTAATGTCTATGGCAGCGAGGAAGGAACGGAAAAAATCCTGCCCTTTGATATTATCCCCAGGATCATTGAGGACAGGGAGTGGCAGCGCATTGAAAAGGGGCTGCAGCAGCGCATCCATGCCCTGAATCTGTTTCTTGAAGATATCTATCATGATAAAAAAATCATTAAGGACAAGGTGATTCCCAAAGACCTGATCATGTCCTGCACCGCTTACCGCAAGCAGATGGAAGGGTTTACCCCGCCCAAAGGCATCTGGTGCCATGTCACGGGCACGGACCTGATCCGGGATGCCAGCGGCGAGTTTTATGTGCTTGAGGACAATCTGCGCTGCCCGTCCGGTGTTTCCTATGTGCTTGAAAACCGCCAGGTCCTGAAACGCACCTTTCCCGAAGTTTTTGTCAGCTCCCGGGTCCGGGCCGTGGATGAATATCCCCACAAGCTTCTGGCCACCCTTGAACATCTTTTGCCTGCCACAGCCTCCAACCCCAAAATCGGCGTACTGACCCCGGGCCGGTACAATTCCGCCTATTTTGAGCATTCATTCCTTGCCCAGCAGATGGGCATTGAACTGGTGGAGGGCCAGGACCTCGTAGTATCCAGTGACCGGCTGTATATGCGGACCACCAAGGGTCTTTGCCCCATTGACGTCCTTTACCGCCGCATTGATGATGATTTCATCGATCCAAACGTGTTCCGGCCCGATTCCATGCTCGGGATTCCGGGTATTATGTCTGCCTATTTCAAGGGCCGGGTGGCCATGGCCAATGCACCGGGCACAGGCGTGGCTGACGACAAGGCCGTATACGCCTATGTGCCGAAAATTATTTCATACTACCTGGGGGAAGATCCCATTTTGCCCAATGTACCCACCTATGTGTGCTGGGATGACAAGGACCGGGCCCATGTGCTTGACAACCTGGACAAATTTGTGGTCAAGGCAGCCAATGAAAGCGGCGGATACGGCATGATGATCGGCCCCCATGCAGACCAGGCCGAGCGCGAGGAGTTTGCCCGGCGGATCAAGGCCAGTCCCAGGACCTATATTGCCCAGCCCACCATCAGTCTTTCCCAGGTTCCCACCATTGTCGGGGATCATTTTGAAGGGCGGCATGTGGACCTTCGGCCCTACATCCTGTACGGCGAGGATATCTATGTGCTTCCCGGCGGGCTGACACGGGTGGCCTTGAGAAAAGGCTCCCTGGTGGTGAACTCGTCCCAGGGCGGCGGAACAAAGGACACATGGGTGCTAAATGGAACAGATTAACTTGAAAGTACAGGAATTCCCATTTCCTAAAACCTAACACCTAAAACTGAACAACCCGCCCAAAGGGCGATAAGTTCTGTTCGGACAAAAATTAGGGAGATACCATGCTTAGCCGCGTTGCAGATTCCATCTACTGGATGACCCGATATATTGAAAGGGCAGAAAACATAGCCCGTTTTATTAATGTAAACCTTAACCTTTCCCTGGACATGACCTCGGGAATGGCCGGGGCATGGCAACCTCTGGTGATGACCACAGGCGACCATGAAGTGTTTGAAAAACGCTACGGGATGGATTATTCCAGGGAGAATGTAATCCAGTTCCTGGCTCTGGACAGGGAGTACGGCAACTCCATTATCTCCTGTGTGGCCGCTGCCAGGGAAAACGCCCGAAGCGTCAGGGAGATTATTCCATCGGTCATGTGGGAACAGATTAACCGCTCCTATCTTCTGCTCAAGGATGCAGCCCAAAACCGCCTGGCCAGCAGGGAACCCCACCGCTTTTTTAAAGACATCACCATGCTCAGCCACATGTTTACAGGTCTTTTGCATACCACCATGTCCCGGGGGGAGGCCTGTCATTTTGCCTTGCTCGGCCAGCTTTTGGAACGGGCGGATAAGACCTCCCGGATTCTGGACGTAAAATACTTTATGCTGTTGCCCAAGCCCGAAGATGTAAACTCCCCCTACGATGTGATCCAGTGGGGCGCTGTGCTTAAATCCACCTCGGGATTTGAAACCTATCGAAAACAATTTCACCGGATTGTTCCCAAACAGGTCTGCAATTTTCTTATTTTTGACTCCAACTTCCCAAGAGCCATCCGCTGTTGCCTGACAAGTGCCCAATGCGCCCTGCACAAAATTACAGGCACCCCCAGGGGCACGGTGTCCAACCAGGCGGAAAAAAGCCTGGGCCGGCTGTGTGCGGACCTGGATTATTCGGATATTGATGACGTGATTTCCGCAGGCATGCACGAGTACCTTGATGATCTGCAGACAAAGATTAACCTGGTGGGGCTTGACATCCGCGAGGCATTTTTCAGAATCCCGGACAATCTGACGGAACAGGTGTCTGTATCAGTCCAGTAAAACTTACCTGACCTATCCTTTAAGGAGCATTTTTATCCATGGCAATTCAAGTGGCCTTGTATCACAAGACCGATTATACATATGACCGCAAAATCCAGTTAGGCCCCCAGGTCATCCGGCTGCGGCCTGCCCCCCACTGCCGGACCCCGATTTTGAGCTACAATCAGACCGTTTCACCGGACGACCACTGGATCAACTGGCAGCAGGACCCTTTTTCCAACTATCTGTCCAGGCTTAATTTCCATGAAAAAACCGATCATTTTTCCATCGTGGTGGATCTTGTGGCGGAAATGGTCACCATCAACCCCTTTGATTTTTTTCTGGAGGAATATGCCCGGGAGTATCCATTTAACTATTCATCGGAAGTCAGAAAAGACCTGGGCCCCTTTTTACAGAAAAACCGCGTGGGGAGCAAATTTACTGCCTATCTTTCCCGCATCAGCCGCAAAAAGGAGAACACCATTGATTTCCTGGTCCGCGTGAACCAGGATCTGCAAAGGGCCATTCGCTATAACATCCGCATGGAGCCCAACGTCCAGTCCTGTGAGGAGACACTGACCAAACAATCCGGTTCCTGCAGGGATTCGGCCTGGCTGCTGGTCAATATTCTGCGTCATCTGGGACTGGCGGCGCGGTTTGTCTCCGGATACCTGATTCAGCTCACCGCTGATGTCAAATCCCTTGAAGGGCCTTCCGGACCGGAACAGGATTTCACGGATCTGCATGCCTGGGTGGAGGTGTTCCTGCCCGGGGCCGGCTGGGTGGGGCTCGACCCCACATCCGGACTTTTAGCCGGTGAAGGCCATATCCCCCTTGCCTGCACCCCGTTTCCCAAAAGCGCGGCACCTGTCACAGGGGGACTTGAAATGTGCGAGGTCACGTTTTCCCACACAATGCAGGTTACACGCATCCACGAAGACCCCCGGTCCACTAAGCCCTATCCCGAGGAGATCTGGACAAAAATTCATGATCTTGGATTCCGGGTGGATGAAGAGATTAAAAAGGAAAACATCACCCTGACCATGGGCGGAGAACCCACATTTGTGTCAGCCACGGACATGGACGCCGATGAATGGAACACCGCAGCCGTGGGGCCCACCAAAAAAATCAAGGCCATGGAACTGCTCCAGCGCCTGCGCGGCAAATGGGCCCCGGGCAGCCTTGTGCATATTGGCCAGGGCAAATGGTACCCGGGCGAGTCCCTGCCCCGCTGGGCCCTGGGCTGTTACTGGCGAAAGGACGGCAAGCCCCTTTGGCAGGATCCGTCCCTTCTGGCGGACGACACCCTGGACTACGGATTTGGCCCGGCCCAGGCAAACGCCTTGATGCAGACCATCACCCGGGTCCTGGGCGTGGATGAAACATACATCATACCTGCCTATGAAGATGTATTCCACTGGCTGTTAAAGGAACAACGCCTGCCGGCGAACGTTACCCCCGAAGACTCCCGGCTGAAAGACCCCGAAGAGCGCGCCCGGATGGCCCGGGTATTTGAGCAGGGCATCGGTGCGGTCACAGGCTTTGTGCTGCCCATCAAAAAAGGGTCATGGAAAAGCTGTGTCTGGGAATTGCGCGCCGGCAATTTGTTTCTGGTTCCGGGAGATTCGCCCATGGGGCTTCGCCTGCCCCTGGACAGCCTGCCCTGGGTATCATCCAGGCAATATCCCCATGTGGTGGAAGAGGATCCCATGGGCATCCACGGCCCGTTCCCGGACCCGCTGACCCCGGATCCGGACAAGGAACGGTTGCGCCGGACGGAAGAGGCAAAGGAAAGTCAATTTCATATCCCGGGACAACCCGAGACAGAAACCCGGGATGATGTTGTATCACAGCGTCTTGGTCCCGCCTCCCCTGGGGCGTATTCCACCAGCATCCCCGAACCGGTCATCCGTACAGCACTGTGTATCCAGCCCAGGGACGGACGGCTGTATGTGTTCATGCCCCCCATGGCCAGTGCGTCCGATTATTTCGAACTGATTGCCGCTGTGGAACAGGCTGCCCGGGCCACAGGCTTTCCCGTGGTCATTGAAGGCTACACCCCGCCCTTTGACCACCGGATCAATGTTCTCAATATTACCCCGGATCCCGGGGTGATTGAAGTGAACATCCACCCGGCCGCCACCTGGGGCCAGATGGTGGCAGTGACCTGTGATCTTTACGAAGAGGCAAGACTGTCAGGCCTTGGCACGGAAAAATTCATGCTGGACGGCCGGCATTCCGGCACCGGCGGCGGCAACCACATTGTCATGGGCGGTCCCAGCCCCGGCCAAAGCCCCTGGCTTGCCCGGCCAGACCTGCTGCGCAGTTTTTTAACGTTCTGGAATAACCATCCATCCCTGTCTTTTCTTTTTTCAGGGTTGTTCATGGGGCCCACCAGCCAGTCCCCGAGAATTGATGAAGCCCGCCACGACACCCTGGATGAACTGGACATTGCCTTTGCCGAACTTGACAACCAGACCGCATCCTGTCAATCCTGCTTCCTGCCCGGATCAGGTCCTGAATCAGACAAAGGACTGCCATGTCCGCCCTGGCTGGTGGACCGGTTGTTCCGCCACCTGCTCACGGATCTCACCGGCAACACCCACCGGGCTGAATTCTGCATTGATAAATTGTACTCCCCGGACTCTGCCTCCGGGCGGCTGGGGCTGCTGGAGTTCCGTTCCTTTGAGATGCCGCCCCATGCCCGGATGAGCCTTGCCCAGCAGCTGCTGCTGCGCATATTCATGCTCAAATTCTGGAAAACACCATACCGGGAAAAGCTGGTGCGTTGGGGCACGGCCCTGCACGACAAGTTCATGCTTCCCTTTTATGTGTGGCAGGATTTCTGCGATGTGCTGGATATTCTGGGCCGGGACGGATATGACCTGACGCCTGCGTGTTTTCATCCCCACTTTGAGTTCCGGTTTCCCTTTATCGGAAAAGTCTGCCATGCGGGTATGGAAATGGAACTGCGCACAGCCATTGAACCCTGGCATGTCCTGGGTGAAGAGCCCGGCGGCGGCGGTACGGCCAGGTATGTGGACTCATCGCTGGAACGCATCCAGATCAAGGTGAGCGGCATGGCAGATGTCCGCTACCAGGTGCTTTGCAATGGACGGCCCCTGCCCTTACATCCCACAGATGTCAATACCCGGTTTGTGGCCGGCATCCGGTACCGGGCCTGGCAGCCCCCGTCCTGCCTGCACCCCACCATTGGCGTGCATACCCCGCTGGTCTTTGATCTGGTGGATACCTGGAGCATGCGATCCGTGGGCGGATGCACCTATCATGCAGCCCATCCGGGGGGCCGGAATTACGAGACCTTTCCGATTAATTCCCTGGAAGCAGAAGGCCGGCGAATTTCCCGGTTCAGGGATATCGGCCACACCCCCGGTCCCATGAAGCAGATACCCCATGAACCCTTGAACCCGAGGTTTCCACACACCTTGGACTTAAGAACCCGGCCTTGATTCCATATATTTAGCCATATCATTATATTGACATTCAAAAGGAATGGATCTACCATATCAACATGATTAATGATTCAAATTTTGAGTGGGATGACAATAAGGACAAAATCAACCAAAAGAAACACGGTGTGTCATTTGCACTATCTCAATTGGCTTTTTTAGACCACAATCGTATCATTTTAAAAGACTTGAATCATAGCACGGAAGAGGAACGATTCTATTGCTTAGGCAAAGTTTCCGGAGAAATCCTTACTGTAAGATTTACATACCGCTTAAACAAAATCAGAATATTTGGCGCTGGTTACTGGCGGAAAGGTAAAAAGATCTATGAAACAGAAAATAGAATATACTGATGAGCCAATGGGAGAGGTAAAAATCGTTTCTGATTTTCTTCCTTCTCCTGAAGAGTTGGTTTTAAAAGACGAAACCGTCAAGGTCACCATTGCACTTAGCAAAGTAAGTGTAGATTTTTTTAAAAAAGAAGCAAAAAAGCACAATACCCAATACCAAAAGATGATACGCCGCCTTTTGGATGAATATGCAGCTCATCAGGCATAATTTTATAAGAAACTAGAGACAAGATACAGGAAACAAGAAGGTGATGCGCATGGGGAAGAACCCGGCCCTGATTAAAGCAGGGAATAGGGATCCACATCTATGGCAATGGAGACGGATTTCACCTTGTGAATGGCCGGGTCCTGAACCATGGCCGATACCATTCTGCTCAAATTGCCCGATGAAACCCCTTTGATAAGAATCTGCCACCTGTACCGGGAGGAAATCTTCTGGATGGCCGCTTCAATGGGCCCCAGGATCCGGGCTTTGGGTTCCCGGGTATTGAGCTGTTCAAGGATATCTGCGGCAAGCCGGGCATGGTCCCTTGTCTTATCTGCATTTTTTCCTGAAATCTTAAGCTGGATCATCCGGGAATACGGCGGATACATCAGGGCCTTTCTAAAAGGGGTTTCCTGATTGAAAAATTCCACGTAATCCTGGTTGCGGGCCGCTTTTATGGTGAAGTGATCCGGGCTAAAGGTCTGCATGATCACCCGGCCCGGGGCCTCTCCCCTGCCGGCCCGGCCCGCCACCTGGGCCAGCAGCTGGAAGGTGCGTTCACTTGCCCTGAAATCGGGCAGGCTTAAACTTAAATCCGCACAGATCACCCCCACCAGGGTAATGGCCGGGAAATCATGGCCCTTGGCCAGCATCTGGGTGCCCACGATAATATCCACGGTACGGTTGCGGATCTGGCGCAAAATTGCCAGGGTGCTGCCCTTTTTCGCCGTGGAGTCCTGGTCCATCCTGGCCACCCGGGCATCGGGAAACAGGGTTTTGAGCATGGATTCAATCTTTTCCGTACCAAACCCAAGGTTCTTGATTTTTCCGGTGCCACAGTCAGGGCAGCGAATGCCGGAATTCAGGACATGACCACACAAATGGCACTTATAATGATCTGCGCCCTTATGCAGGGTCATGGTCACATCACAATGGGGACAGCCCAGGGTTTTGCCGCAGGAGGCACATACGGGAAAGGTGGAAAATCCCCGGCGGTTTAAAAAGATCAGGGCCTGGTTACCCTTTTCCAGGCAGGCACGGATGGCCCGGCCAAGCTCCGGGGTAATGATGCTGTCTGTTCCCCAGGTTCCCTGGTACTTTTTCATATCCACCAGGGTGATGTCCGGCAACCTCTGGTTCTTCACCCGCCGGGTCAGTTCCAGTTTAAAAAATTTTTCCGACACCACATTCAGGCAGGACTGCACCGAAGGCGTGGCAGAGCCCAGCACCACAGGACAGTTGTGCATTTTTGCCCGGACCACGGCAAGGTCCCGGGCATTATAGCGCAGGCCCGATTCCTGTTTGTAGGAATAGTCATGTTCCTCATCCACAATGATGAGGCCGATGTTCCGGACCGGCGCAAAAATTGCGGACCGGGCACCAATGACGATATGAACCTTGCCAAGGCCGATTTTCCGCCACTGATCCAGGCGCTCGCCCTGGGACAGCATGGAGTGGATCACGGCAATTTTGTCACCAAACCTTGCCCTGAAACGCCGTTCGGTCTGGGAAATCAGGGCAATTTCCGGCACCAGGACAATGGCTCCCCTGCCCTTTTCCACGGCATCCGCCACCAGGCGCATGTACACCTCGGTCTTGCCGGAACCGGTCACGCCCACCAGCAGACAGGGAGAGAACACATCCCGGCGGTCCTGGATCTCTTTGACAACGGCAGCCTGTTCACCGGTAAGTTCAGGCGGGGTATCCGGTGTCACCGGGTCTCCTAAAGGGTCTCTGAACACCCGGCGGCTGGCCACCTTCAGCCACCCGGCTTCGGCCATGGGTTTGATCAGACTGGGTGCGGTGGGCACATGACGCTTAAGGCTTGTCAAAGAAATTTCCCCTGCCTCCCGGACAATGGCAAGGATTTTCTGGCGTTTGGCTGACATCCGGATCTGGTGGGCCGGAGTCTGCCCGGGCAGGGAGATAAATTTTTCGGTTTTAATCCCGGCGGTTTCCTTTTGGAGCACGGCGGCCACCTGGACCAGGTCTTTTTTTTCAAGCCGGCGCAGGACTGCCGCGCCGGCAGGATCCCGGCGGGAAAGGGCTTTTAAAGCGATCCCGTCCTTTTCAGCGGCCAGGCCCAGGACCCTGGCCTCTTCATGGGGCAGGTCCCCGGTTTCAAGGGCCTGGGCCCCCGTAACTGTGACAAAGGCCCGGGAGACATCCATGCAGTCCAGACCGGCGGGCATTGCCGCTTTAATGGTCTCCCCCAAAGGATAAATATAATAGCCTGCCACCCATTTGAAAAACGCAATGTCAGATTCGGGAAACAGGGGGTAATCATCCAGCAGATCCAGCACATCTTTGGTCTTATATGGACCGCTTTCCGTTTTTGCCGCCAGAATATAGCCGGTGACCCTGCGCCGTCCAAAGGGCACCAGCACGCGCATGCCGGGACAGGCATCAGCCCGGAACGCATCGGGAATTGCGTAAACATAAGTCTGGTTCACAGGCAGGGTAACAGCAACCTCAATGTAGTCCGTGGAAATCATGGGGGGCATTGTGCAGGATAAACTTGTGAATTTCAATATCCAGTCAATATAGTGCTTTCAATTTTTCTTAACTGCGCATAAACAAACTGTCACTGCGCATAACCCTTGACTTATTGCGCATAACATGTTCTTTTGGGGAGTCATTCTTGCGCAAAATAAGGCGAAGGGAAACAATAAATGACAAAACGTATTCCGGCATCTGAACTTGAAATGATTATAGACGCAATAAGGCACCGTGCGGATGGAGCAGCTTTCAGCGACATCGCAGCTATCTGCACCGGTCTTCCACGCCGAACACTTCAAGCCAGGGTTAAGAAGCTTGTTGACGCCGGACACCTTGTTCGAAAGGGAGAACGGCGCGGTGCGCGTTATTTTGTGCCCGGCACAGGGCTCGACGGGATGACACAGCCGATTGCCTCAGAGACATCTCCGCCGGCACGCAAAACAGACCTGCTCGTAGCACTTTCGGAAGCGGGCAGAGATATTCAAAAACTTGTTTCCCGCCCCCTTTCATCCCGGCAACCCGTTGGCTATGATCGCACTTTTCTTGATGAATATTCTCCCAACCACACGTTTTACCTTACAGAATCCGAGCGCCGGCATTTGCACCACAAAGGCAGGGGGGAGACGCCCCCCATCCCCGCTGGTACTTATGCCCGGGATATCCTGAATCGCCTCCTCATTGATCTTTCCTGGAATTCAAGCCGCCTTGAAGGAAACACCTATTCTCTTCTCGACACGGACCGTTTAATAAATTTCGGCCAGGCAGCCGAAGGCAAGGACGCCCGGGAAACAGCAATGATCCTGAACCACAAAGCCGCGATTGAATTTGTGGTAGAAAATATTAATGACGTCGATATTGAACCCATTACCGTTCTCAACGTGCATGCAATTTTGTCAACAGATCTTTTGCCTGATTTAGATGCACCCGGAAGGCTGCGGCGAATACCGGTGAATATTAGCGGATCGGCATTTCAACCGGTGGCGATACCGCAATTGATTGAAGAATGCTTCCAAATGCTGCTGGCAAAAGCCGCGGCTATTGAAGACCCTTTTGAGCAGGCTTTTTTTGTAATGGTTCAACTTCCGTACCTGCAACCGTTTGATGATGTGAACAAACGCGTCTCACGCCTTGTGGCAAACATTCCTCTTGTTGGACGCAACCTTGCCCCGATTTCTTTTACGGACGTACCCAGAAATGTCTATGTCCAAGGGATGATCGGCGTTTACGAATTCAAGCGTACCGAACTTTTGCGTGATCTGTTTGTGTGGGCCTATGAACGTTCGGCTGCCAAGTATGCGGCACAACGTCAATCCATGGGCCAACCAGATCCCTTCCGTTTGAAATGGCGAGCTGGGTTGCAAGCGGTGGTCGGAGAAATAATCCGCCGGGAGATGACTCGTACCGGCGCCCGACACCACATAATGGTCTGGTCAGGTAATCATGTTAACGAACATGAACGAGAGCGGTTTACAAACATGGCGGAAGCCGAACTGCTAAGCGTCCGTGAAAGCAACTTTGCGCGCTACCGCGTGCGGCCTTCGGAGTACCACGCCTGGAAGCGCAGGTGGATTGAGGGGTAATCCCGTACGATAGATCTACCCCTAAGCAAGAATAGATTTATAATCAATGATATCAGTGTGTCGATAATACAGGATGGGGTCCGGGAATCCTGTAAACATAAGTCTGATTTACAGGCAGGGTAACAGCAATCTAAATGTAGTCCGTAGAAATTATGAGGCAAGTCATGCAATTTGGTTATTTGAATCCTGATAAATTCCCCGGGAATTTAAAAATACGCTATACATATAAAAAACAGGAGCGGATCTTTGTCGTGCCTGAGAATCTAAAGGCCGTGAAAGCCAAGGACCTGTTTCTGCTAACCTCCGGGGAAGAAATAGTCATCAAAAAAATTCTCCGGGAAGTCATGAAAAAACAATTCCCGGGGCAGGATATAACGAATTTGAAGCCAAGGGATTTTGTTAATGTCGTCAATTTTGACGCCGTGGCCCCACAACTGGAAAACGCCCCAATTGAACTGGGGCGTAACGCCAGCAAAGACTTTGATGATTTTACGGATGTTCTGGACAGGCAAATCAACGCGTTCAAAAAAAAGAATAAAGATATATACAAAATCGCCATTGTGCAGGGGTTCGGCACGGGGCTGGGCGATTCCTTCACCGGTTTGAACGCCTATTGCCGGGAAGTTCTTCCCAGGTTGTACAAGGAACTTGGAACACCAATTGAAACCACCATCATACTCTCCCCCAGGTACAGGCCGGATGCGCTGGACCTGTATGATATGTTTAACTTTAAAACTTATATAATACCCACACCATCGCGACATTGCCGGAGGTAGATAAGTTGCCGTTTTTCCAATTCAGTAAACCCCCGAACCCGGAGGCCTGGGAAAAACATAGGGAAACTTACCACAAGGCCTGGAAACGCCTGAACTTGGAAAAAATCCTGAAAAAATGGGATATTGATGAAAAGGTCATAACCATAAAAAATAAGAAAACTGTCTGCATCCCTTAATCATAGAAAAACGCAACTTGACAAACTAGCAATTTCCGAATTATTCTCTTTAAAATTTATGTCAAAAAAAGACGCTATCCAAATTCTGGTATTATTCAAAATATGAAGCTGCAAGAGATATTCTTAGAAGGATATGGTCACCCCATCCTCGTCAAATTGATTCAAACCAAAGAGTTGGAAACTTTGTCCTCAGAGGTTGTCCTCTCCTGTGAAGCAAATGGGAGAAAACCTGCCTTGCCTGTGAAAATGACCTGCTTTGTGCCGTCCAGGGAGGCGAAGATGACTCTCAGGCATACGATCAAGGCCCATGAAAAGCTGTCTGCAATCCCGGCTACCATCGTTGTTCAGCCGCCTTTGGGCGCGTATGGCGTATCGGCATTGGTCTGGTATATCACCGAAATACCGGCAAGAAAGGCCCATAACAATAATTGCATGGCCGTTGAATTGAAAACCGGCAGCCAATGGCTCTTTATTAGCCAGGATATTGACGCCGGGCAAACAATTGAGACGGATGAAACAGCGTGTGAAAAATCCGCCGAACGGTCTTTAACGGCACTTTTCAACGACCTGGAACATTTTGGTTTCAATTTTCACGATCTTTTGCACGCCTGGTATTATATTCCGCAAATCACCGGCTATGCCAACCAAAAAGAACGGTATCAAATTTTTAATAAATACCGTAAAAAGATATATACAGAACGATCGGATCCTGATCGTCCAGTTGCTTTTTTCCCGGCCAGCACGGGAATCGGGTGTGACAATCTTTGCGTACGGACATCTGCGGTTGCATTTAAATCCAACGCCCCTGTTTCAGCCCATGCCATGGAAAATGAGCACCAGGTCCCGGCCTATGAATATCCCCAACTGGAAAGCATTGAACCCCCTCTGTTTTCACGGGGAATGTGCCTGCGCTCAAAAAAGTCAGCCATGATATTTGTTTCAGGTACGGCCAGCATCCTGGACGCGAAAACGGTGTGTGAGAATGATATTGCAGGCCAAACCCGCCAAACCATCAAAAACATTCACGGCCTGCTGCTGCAAAACGCCATAAAACACAGGCTGTCATCACCCGTAAAAATCGGGGAATCCATACAATACGCCACAGTCTATATCAAGCAGGAGGCAGACTACCCGGTAGTGAAAGAGATTTGCCGCAAATTTTTTGGAAATATACCCATACTATTCGTTAAGGCGGATATATGCCGCAGCAACCTGTTGGTTGAAATCGAATGTATCTGCTGCATGTATGCCAGCCAAGTATGATACCTCCCTCTCTGATAGAAGAACGGATCTGTCAAAATCAGCCCGGGTCACTTCCGGCAAAAAAATTAGAGGCCTCTCCCCGGGCGATCAACGGGCGTATTCCCATTTTCCCGGTCATGCCGCTGGCACTGGATTGTGCGTATTTGCCATCTGTTTCAGGCAGTTCCAACGCCCTGCTTTATAATATGATCGTAACATAATCGTAAGCGCTTAATAAACCACACCTTGGCAAGTACGGTTCGTTATGCGATATAAAGAGGACCTGCAAGACTGGGCATATCGAGATAGTGAGGCAACAAGGTTTTGTAATCATCCTTGATTATAAG
>NZ_JQKJ01000024.1 GCF_000745975.1 Desulfobacter vibrioformis DSM 8776
TTAGGAACTACGATGGCCTGATCGCTCATACATCTCTTGTTATTGCCAGATATAACATGCTCAGCCTTTATCAGCGGCAATGTGTGGATCAACGGTCATTCGGGGAACTCTTCAGGGCTTGTAATGATGAGATGAACAATCTATCTTTTATGGTTTCTTTGGAGCGGATCATGCGTTTAGCTTTGGTAAATATTCGGCGACTATTTGATTTTAACGAGCGTATGGTACAAGAGATGCTTGATCAGGTGATGGGTCAAGCCCTCAAGTATTTCGGCTTTTCAAGTGGTCCTGAGGAATTATTGGGGGTGTAAATTTACTCCTCCGAAAGTTGAGGTCTATAATCAATCAGCGTCTTTATGTTTACCTGCATCCGTTAGGGTCTTATGTGAATTGAGGCAAAAAATTTACTCTCTACCATCATACGACCCTGAAACGCAACATGAGCCTGTAACAAAATTACAAGCTCTTATGCTTACATTACATGTATAGAATCCATAAGACCTGGCAGAACATATGAACGTAATTTCAATAAAAAGAATAAAAAAGTCCATCTGGAATACAGGCAACCAGCTTGATACTTTGAGGTGTCTTAAATTAACGACATTGATGTAACAGGTGGAACAAACCCCATTTTTCAGAAAAATATATCCATTTTTAATGGATGTATGGGTATTTTAAGATTGGTCTGATTTTTGCTGATGCAACAGGTGGGACACACCCGAAAAAACTCATTAAATATAGTTGAATTGATACATTAATCGTTCAGCAGCTTTTATAATGTACAGATTGTCCTCTTCACTTAACTCATTTTTCCAACTATTTGCACTGCCCTTCCTGACGAATTTAAAATTTTGATCATTTTTTTTTGTTGAGAGACTGCCAGTAACTTTCTCTAATCCTTTCATATATTCAAGATTAGTCTTTTCTCTAATTCTATTTACTTCATCATCTGTCAATGACGCACCTATTAGGCTTGCTAATTTTCTTGTATTTTCATCTGGTTGTAGTTTGAAATCTTCAAATTTGAAGATATTAAATCGGGTAGATGGAATTGTTCCATCAATCCAACTTTGTAAGTGATTTACCCAAGCATGAATTCCTAATCTTTTATCTTTAATCATTGTACTTAAATCTTCGCTATATCTTCCTATACCCGTTAAAAATTTATGATATGAAACCATAACACTTCGTGGGTCTCTAACTAAGTAAATTACATATTTATAGGCTGGATGAAAAGACGAGTGGCTTTTTATCATTCTTTTAAAAGGGAAGAACTCTAAACTTTCGGGGATGTCCTGCCCCATGTGAATATCTGGAATAAAGCCATGAATATTAAAAAAATTTACATCAATAAACAGTTTTAATTTTTCTATTATGATATTGGAGAGGATGAAAGAAATCCATGTGTTCCCCGATTTTGGGAACGAAACAAGATATATGTCATCATAACGTATTTTTTGGGGTATTAGAAAGAATTTTTTGATACTTTCTATAGGATTTTCTTTTCTGGTTAATAAAGCATGCGCTAATAATAATTTGTTCATTTTAAGCTCTCTAATTTTATTATAATAGAAATCACGGTGCTCACCCGCTAATACTTTGATTTAGAATTAACTTATTATTTCAGATGGTTGGAATAGATAAGTCCGTTGCTTTCACCCTCTGTTTTTCATGGAAATTCAGAGTATTAGAATGGCCAAAATCATAATCAAAGTATTAGCGGGTGAGCACCGACAAATGTCAACAGAATCTAAGTTATTTTTTATTAAGCAAATTAAAAAAAAATAATGCTTTCGTTTGCTGTCTAAATAGTATCCATGATTCTTTAAACAAAATATTCCCTAAATACGATGCTACCCCTCTTGAAATCAAGGTAGCAATGGCAGCACCTTCAATTCCATATGCTGGTATAAGACAAAAATTTAAACACACATTCGTTATTAAACCTATAAATAATCGTAAATTGGCAAAAAGTAATTTATTTTCAATGAGATACCATTTCCATGCCGCATTATTTAAAAAAACAAAAACACCAGCCCAGATGTGAATACTTAAGACATTTGCCGAAGATATATAAGCTTGCCCGTACAGTAAATTAATTATCAATGGTGAAAGAAATGTTGTTGGAATCGCTATGCCAACCGAAAGCCATACCATTAAATTATATAACGATTGCAACCGTTGATAATATAGATTTTCATTTTTCTTTTTAGCATTAATTATGGCAGGGAAAAAAGAGTTGTTAATAGCTACAGGAATGAAATACCATACTTCAGATAATCGTACTGCTGCGGCATAACTCCCAACAGCCGTATTGCCCATCATCTCCTTGATCATAACTTGATCAATCTTCATGTAAAACGTAATAGCGAAGCCGGACAAAATGAGAGGCCAGGAATCTCGCAGCAATTCTTTCGCCATATCCAACTCAAACCGCCATGTTAAAATCCGAATCTTTTGTTTCACATATAAAAAAAACAGCATGGAGCCAAGGATGCCTGTTTCCAGAACTATTTCAAGAGCAAAGCAAGTCAAGGATGCGTGGGAAAAAATAAGTATGAGCTTTACTATGGATGATGCAAAAAGGGAACAAAGGCCAGCGATGGAGGTTAAGCGTCCCAAAATCTGGGATTGAAAATAAAAATCTACAACTTTAAAACTCTGTAAAATCATTCCACCGGCAATAATAAGCACCAGCATTTTTGCATATGCATCGCTGGAAGTAAACTGTACAGCAAAGAAAACGACCCCGAAAAGGAGTACCCCACCCCCCAGTTTTAAGGTGAAAGCGGTACCGAGAAGTCGATCTCTGTATTCGATACTCTGAACCAGATTGCGGACCACTATCCCGTCCAGTCCCAGTGTTGCAAGTGCGGAAAAAAGCCCCACAAAGCTTGTGGCGTAGTTTAAAAGTCCAAACCGCTCCGGGCCAAGATATCTTGCCACATAAGTGCCAACAACGAGAGCAACAATCATTCGGACGATCTTTTCGCCCATCATCCAGGAGGTGTTGGCAAAGTAGCGTTTGAATCCGGCGTGTGCATTGATACGTGCCAACAAAACGGCAATATAGGATAATTTCATAAATTTTATTGCATATCTTCCAAGTTGATAAGTATCAAGATAAAAATAATTCCCGGTTTAACGGTTTGTTTAAAAGTAACTTCTCAATAAATCCGGGTATGAAATGTCGAAATCCGCTGTTTTAAATTGCTCATTTTTTGACCCTTAGTCCGGGTAAAAAGACAAAGGGATAGCAAATTCAATTGCAGTTAAACAGACAAATCAAGAGCTTTGTTGATGATGAGATCACTAAGATAAAGAATTTCATTCAAGCCGGATAATTGATCTTCAAGATAATCCCAAAACGAGACATTAAGCTTGCGACATGTTTTTTTGGGGTGTGTCCCACCTTCTACATAGGAATTATGATGCATTGGGATTATTCTTATGTTAACACAGTTACTATGTAACAATTTAATTTTTCAAGTAATATTTGCATTAAACGATTGTTGCCATGTAAAAGGTGGGACAACCCCATTTTTTAGGAACAAAGCTTAATGACAATATATCCGTCAGTTTTTTGCCAAAGAGGAGAAGGAAAATTATTAGAGGTAGCCTTGAATTATATTTTGGAATCCAGCTTGGATTTGGTCCGCAAATTAATTGAAAATTGTTTTAAAAAAAGCAGAAAAATAGATAAAAAACCAGCTACCACAATCGTGAGGGCACAAATCATCAATCGCTTTGGTTTAAACTTTTCTTCAGGCACAAAGGGTTGATCCAGAACTTTAAAGCGTATAATCTCTTTTACTTCCGATATTTTTGCAAGCTCAAGCTGTTTTCTCAACTCTGTATAAACCGTCAGGGAAGCTAAACGTTCCCTCTGGATTTTTGACAAAGTTAATTTATCGGAAGGAATCTGTTTTTCCCAATATTCAAGCTCTTTTTCCGACTTTTTAAGCTGGTTGTCAACAAATTCACGTTCTCTTTTTGCATCGCTTTCATATTCATTTTCAAGGTAATATTCAAGTTCTTTAACTGTTCTCAGAAGCATGGTTTTTGTAAATTTAGGATACTGGTCAATCCACGAGATAGTTATTAAACTTGTTTTTTCGTCCTTTTCAATTGTGTATATGTCCTTAAATTTCTCTTGGATTGCCTTAAGTATCGTAGGCTGATCTTCAGGATCATCAATTTCCCATTTTTGATTTTCAGTATCCCATACTTCAGGGTAAATTTTCGGAAGAAGATTATATTTTTCAATAAGTCGCTGTTTTATGGTTCTGCTGTTTAAAAAAGAAACAATGTTTTCATTTTTATTGTCGCCTCCACTAATTGGAAGGCTTATTGGCAGGTTGGTTGCAAGGGCCGACAGTCCTGAGTTAGACGTTGTTTCCGTTGGCTGAAGAACAATGTCCGATTTATATGTTACCGGCAGGACATAGAGGGTGACATAAACAGCTATAAGGGTTGTCAGCAGAGTAAACCCAAAAATAAACCATTTGCCTTTCCAGATTACATTCCAGAGTTCGAGAAGATCAATTTCATCCTCCTGGTCCATCTGGGGCACTGGTATATAAACGAATTCTTTTTCCGACTGTTTTATCTGATCGCTCATCAGTTTTTTTTAATATCTCCTCATGTTGTTTTAATCCGTTCACCCTATATAATTTTTTTCAATCCAGCATTTGTAGGAATCGTCCAATAGCCTGTTCCACCACATTTCATTTTCGAAAAACCAGTTTAGAGTCTTTCTGATACCGGTTTCAAAAGATTCGGCAGGGCTGTAGTCCAATTTTTTAATCAGCTGTCCTGCATCGATAGCGTATCGGCGATCATGGCCTGCCCGGTCCTTGACATGTTCAATCAGAACTTTGGGATTAATATTTTTTGAGGCCGGAGAGTCTGGAAATCTTTCAGCCAACCCTGGATCACCAGATAATTTTTCAAAAATAAGTTCACAGATCAAATTCACAATATCAATGTTGGCCCATTCGTTGGAGCCTCCGATATTATAGGTCTGGCCCGGTGTACCTTTTTTTATTATCAAATCCACCCCCCGGTTATGATCATCCACATAGAGCCAGTCACGGATTTGCTTTCCATCTCCGTAGATCGGCAAAGGCTTGTTAAAAAGAATATTGATGATGACCAGAGGAATCAGTTTTTCAGGGAACTGAAAAGGTCCGTAGTTGTTTGAACAGTTGCTTATGGTGGTGTTCAGGCCGTAGGTCTCGTGGTATGCCCGGACCAAGTGATCGGAAGCTGCCTTGCTGGCTGCGTATGGGGAGTTTGGGGCGTAAGCTGTTTTTTCCGTGAACGGCAGATCATTGGGGCCAAGGGTGCCGTAGACCTCATCTGTGGAAATATGATGAAACCTGTGGTCTGTCCTGCCTTGGTCGAGCCAGATTTTTTTTGAGGCTTTAAGCAGGGTATGGGTGCCAACGATGTTTGTATTAATAAATTCATCCGGTCCGTGAATGGAACGGTCCACATGGGATTCGGCGGCAAAGTGGACAATTGTGTTAATGTTGTGCTTTTTCAGCAGGGTTTCCACCAGGGGCTGATCCAGAATATTACCGTGGACAAATTCGAATTTGGGATTCTTTTCCGCCTCTAGCAGGTTGGTTCTGTTGCCCGCGTAGGTCAATGCATCCAGAACCACAATGTGATCTTCTGGGTATTTGTTGAGCCAGTAATATACGAAATTGGCGCCGATGAAACCGGCACCACCTGTTACAAGAAGATGTTTCATTGGAGTTCCTGCAACATCAATCGAAGGGTTTTACGCCAGTGTACCGGCTTTATATCCAATGCCTGCCACAGGGAGGTTTTGTCCAGAATGCTGTATAAAGGACGCCTGGCCGGGGTGGGGTATTGGCTGGCCGGAATCGGGTTGATGGGGATCACTCTATTAATAAGGTGTAAATTCAGGGCTTCTTCCTGGATGGCGATGGCAAAGTCGTACCAGGAACCTGCTCCGGCATCTGTGAAATGGTGAATCCCGGTCACTTTTTTTTCAACCGTGCCCCAGACTGCGTTGGCCAGACTGTTTGCCCATGTCGGGGTGCCGATCTGCTCGTCAATAATGTTCAGCTCTTGCTTTGTATCCATCAATGTCAGCATGCTTTTAACGAAATTGCTGCCATGGGAGGAATAAAGCCAGGCTGTCCTGATAATGGCGGCATCTTTGCCCAGAAGTTCCCGGACAGCCAGTTCTCCTTTGAGTTTAGTATCTCCATAAATGGAAATGGGATCTGGTTTGTCCAGGGGCAGATATGGCTTGTGGTTCATTCCGTTGAACACAAAATCTGTGGAGATATGGACCAGGCTGATTTTTTCGCGCCGGCAGATTTCTGCTATCTCCCGGACAGCACCATGATTGAGCCTGTCTGCAGCGTCTTTTTCCTGTTCAGCTTTATCCACATTTGTATACGCCGCTGCATTAATGAGAATATCCGGTTGCGTATCTTTAATGCAGGTGAGAATACTGTCTGAATTGAAAAAATCAATTTCCGGAAAGTCGTATGCCACTAATGTGATGTTTGACGGACATGTCCGCTGCAGCTCCCATCCTAACTGGCCGTTAGCACCAAATAACAAAATTTTCATTTAAACACCTCGGCAGATACGAGATTAAGTCCCTGTTCATCCTTGGAAGACAGCACAGGATCCATATCCAGTGGCCAGTTTATGCCAATGTCCGGGTCATTCCACAGAATATTGCGTTCATATTCCGGCGCATAGTAGTCTGTGCATTTGTAAGAAAATTCTGCTTCATCACTCAGGACATAGAATCCATGGGCAAACCCCGGCGGAACCCAGAGCATGGCTTTATTTTCGGCAGAGAGTGTCTGGCCGGCCCATTTGCCGAACCAAGGGGAGGATTGTCTGATATCCACAGCCACATCAAAAACTTGCCCTGAGGTAACACGGACAAGTTTGCCCTGGGGGTGTTTGACCTGGTAATGAAGTCCCCTTAATATCCCTTTTGTTGATTTGCTGTGGTTGTCCTGGACAAAGGTATAATTGCCGATATGCTCTGCAAAATTATCCTGCCGGAAGGTTTCAAGAAAAAATCCTCTGTGGTCTCCAAAAACCCGGGGTTCCAACAGTACGACATCCGGAATTGATAAGGATGTGTATTTCATTTTCTGATTCCGCTCAAGAGACTGAGGAGGTATTTGCCGTACCCGTTTTTTTTCATTGGTTGGGCAAGCTGCTCTAACTGACCGCTATCTATCAACCCTAACCGGAAGGCAATTTCCTCAAGACAGGCGATTTTCAGTCCCTGCCGGTCTTCAACCACTTTTATAAAGGTGGCGGCGTCCAGGAGAGATTCATGGGTGCCGGTATCCAGCCAGGCAGTGCCCCGGCTGAACAGTTCAACATTCAGGTTGCCTTGCTCAAGATACGTTTTGTTGACATCCGTGATTTCGAGTTCTCCCCGGTCCGAGGGTTTTACCTGTTTGGCAATTCGAACCACATTAGTGTCGTAAAAATACAAGCCGGTGACTGCAAAGTTTGATTTAGGAGTCTCAGGTTTTTCTTCCAGGCTTGTGACCCTGCCGTTTTCATCGAACCCGACTACACCGTAACGTTTGGGGTCTTTAACATAGTATCCGAAAATCGTGGTACTCTGCTCCTGCTTTGAGATGACCTGAAGCCGGGTTGAAAGCCCTTCCCCGTAAAAGATATTGTCACCCAATATTAATGTAACAGGGTCATTGCCAATAAAATCCTCGCCAATAATAAAGGCCTGGGCCAGACCGTCAGGGGAGGGCTGAACCTCATATTGTATGGAAAGGCCCCATTGTGAGCCATTGGCCAGCAGATGTTTGAAGTTTTCCTGGTCATTTGGCGTAGTAATGATCAAAATGTCTTTTATCCCGGCAAGCATGAGTGTTGACAAGGGGTAATAAATCATGGGTTTGTCATACACTGGCATGAGTTGTTTGGAGACTGAATAGGTCAGGGGATAAAGGCGCGTGCCGGAACCGCCTGCCAGTATAATTCCTTTACGCATTTTTGATATTTCTTTCATGGGTTGTTTTTTTTAGGTTTTAAGGTGTTAAGTTTTAAAGTGTTAAGGCGTTCTATTTGCTGCCTTCTGTCATGAAAACAAGGAGGTGATGTGATCGGTTTGACCTAAAACCTAAAACTTTAATACTTAAAACCTAACCTTGCGGGTTAGGCACTTATAAGCCAGAAACAGTCCATTAAACGCAGTCTTCAAGGTTCAGGATTCCAAAATAAACAAGACGCATCCAACTCGGTTGATATGTTCCGTCAATAACGGTTCATGAATCCCTTCATAGTGGATCACGTCGAAAAAATAGGGCAACGGCATTTCTTCGTTAAGGTGTATAGAGAGGCTGGTAACGGTCTTATCCGTTACATTCTTTCCCTTCACTGCCAAGTCAACATCAGATCCTGGTGCAAAATTTCCCTTGGCGCGTGAACCGAATAAAATGACCTCCTTGATTTCTGGAAAATAACGAATCGCTTCCATAATTAAATTTAAGTCGGATTGCCGAAGACCATATTTCATTTTTTGAACAGCTTTTCAAAATCACAATGTAGCTTATTCAACATTGGAAAATATTTCTTGCGGATTTTATCCTCTACCAGGATGGCTGTGTTTTCATCGTAAGTGTGAGTCGTAAGATCTCTATTATGTAGGGCATCAAGCCAAGGATGCCCATCGTCAAGCAAACCTGATTGAAAAGCCTGTTTTACTGCCTCTCGCGGGCTTCCAATCCTAAATCCGCCTGCCTCAAGATAGTCTTTCATCAACTTCCACGACAACTCAAAAGTCATCTCAAAAAACTGGATGAGACCCGCCCTTTCCGCGTTAGAAGGCGCTTTGATTTGAATGGTGTCCGCCAACAATGCGTATGATTTAGAAAAATTAACATACCTTTGCCGCCAGCGGATATCATTTTCCTCTTCTTTTCCGAGGTTCATTACAACTCCTGAATAAAAAAAAAGGGGGGGCAGGGTAAAATTAAACTTTTTTTTGCCATATTTTCCTGGAAAGGAATGGGGTTTCGGTGTTAGGTGTTAAGGTTTTAGAGTTTTAGGTTCAACCGGTTTCAGCATGTTTTTGTTTTCATGGCAAGAGGCCGAGACTAAAGCACCTAACACTTAAAACTTTAACACCTAAAACTTAACGATTATTCTCTTTCATGCTATTATTTCAAGATTTCTAATAACAGCATCAATTGTCTTCTGATCCTTCATCCAGCCATCGTAATTTAAATCCGTCACATAATGGAATATTCGATCCAATGCTTCAATGATGTCTTCAATTCGAAATTTCCAACTTCTAAGCGACATGCACTGCATCCCTCAAAATATCATCGCGGAGCTGTTTTTTTAAAGCATTTTCCGTTACAAGATCGACCGGGCGTCCAACAATGCCTTCCAGATATTGTTTTAAATCAATGAAGCCGAAAAGGCCTGGTGTGGTTTTAAATCTGATCAATATATCAATGTCACTATCAGATTTTGCTGTGCCTTTTGACATGGAACCGAAAATTGACATTGACTCAACTGAAAATTTTCCTTTTATAATATCTTTATGAGCTTCAATTGTTTTGATTAGATTACGATCAATTGGGGGCATGATGTCTCCTTCAACTTCAACTTCAGAGTCTGACCCTGCTAAGCATTTGTTGTGAAATGGAAATCGTCTCCAAAACACTGCGATATCTGCCCATGGACCAGTCGGGTTTCCTTTGATAGCGTTTCGGTGTTAGGTGTTAAAGTATTAGGTGTTAAGTACGTTAGTTCCGGCTAATTCTGCGGCTTCGCTGCATTGGATTTTAAAGTTTTTATCAGGTTATGTAGCATGGCTGATATTTTTTTAAGGTCTGCTACGAATTTTTGGGCTGTTTCTTCTGGTATCATGTTGATTTTCATGGAAATATAGATTTGCGTTCGTAGTTCGGCGGCAGAACCCTTGGCAATATGTAAAAATCGAGTAAATTCGGCCTTACTATCTCTTTCGGCGCCCTCCGCTATATTTGAAGCGATGGATACTGCTGCTCGGGTCATTTGGTCCTTTAATCCGAAATCGCGGCAGTCTTTCAACTCCCGGTACAGCCTGACCGTCAAACGGCAAGATTGTTTCCATACATTTAGATCTTCGAATGATTTGTAGGGCATGGGGGAGAAGGGTTTTAAAGTGTTAGGGGGTTAAGGTTTTAGAGTTTTAGGTCCAAGTGTTTTCAGCATGTTTTTGTTTTGATGGCAACAGGCTGGAACTAAAGCACTTAACACTTTAACACCTAAAACTTTAAAACTTAACTGTCATTCTTTTCCAGGCAAATGTTGTGATGTTTTTTTCTATCGAGCTGAAATCAATGCCGATGAGGTAGATACTGTTATTTTCTGCCAGATATTTTTCCTGGTAGTTTTTTTCCATGAGCTGATTCATGGCTGATCCGGGTTGGTCCACCTTGAATTCAAGGATGTATGTTTTGTCTTTCAGCTTGACGGTCAGGTCGATCCTTCCTTTGCTGGTTACGTCTTCTGCTGTGATGTCGAGGCCCAGGCTTGCCAGGTAGGCATAGATGACACTGGCAAAGTAGCCTTCATAACTTGAGATCGTGTTGTTGACGTAGTTGTTGTAAGGGATTGAAGCAAACAGGGCGGTGAGGGTCTTTTCCAGGGCATTGAGATCTCCGTTTTTCAACTGGGCATAGAGCTGGTCCTGGTATCGGTTCTTGCTTGTGATCTGATCGGTCAGATAATCAATGACCATATCATTAAAGGCAAGCTGAACTTCTTTATTGGGCATGCAGAGGAGATACTCCAGCCCCCCACGCTCCCTTTCCCGGACCTGCCGGATGGTCAGGTAACCGGCCTGGAACAGGATCGGTTCGAGCCTTATATCTTCAAGTTGAAAACTGTCGATCAGGCTGTTATTGACCCAGAGATCAGCAAGTTTGGGCAGGTAATAATTATGTTTCCGGATCAGTTTGATGAGAAATGTCGGGGTGCCGGTGGCAAACCAGTAATTATTAAAAATAAAATCATTGTCGATAAAAAGCAGGATGTCGAAAGGATTATACACTGGCTCACCGTTAAAATTGTAGCCGTTATACCACTCTCGAACACGATCCTTGTCCGCTTGTTGCAAGTGGGCCTTGAGGGTTGTGTTCAGGTCGGCCTGGGTGTAACCGCAGATGGTTGCGTACCTTTTATCCAGGGTAATATCCTTCAGGTTGTTCAGGCCGCTGAAGACAGACACTTTGCCAAAACGGGACACTCCGGTGAGAAAGGCAAATTTGATGAACTCGTCACTGTCCTTGATGGTGGTGTAGAGATCCTTGAGGATTTCCCGGGCCTCCCGGGCCATTTCAATCTGATCAAGGTTGTCCAGAATCAGCTTGTCGTACTCATCCACCAGGATAACGACTTTCTGCCTGTATTTTTCTGCTGCGTTTTTTATCAGAAGCCTGAGACAGCCGCCCATATCAGTCGTATCCGGGCAGTCGATGCCCAGACGCTCCTGGTTATCCTGCAGAATATTGGAGACATCCTGTTTCATGTCTGCGACCGTACGGGCAACACCGGCAAAGCTGATCTTGATGACCGGGTATTTCACCAACCAGTCCCAGCGGGTTTCAGCGGCCAGACCCGTGAACAGTTCCTGTCGTCCTTCAAACAGTGCCTGCAGGGTGGAGATAAACAGGCTTTTGCCAAAGCGGCGCGGGCGGGACAGGAAATAGTACTCCCCGTTTTCTATGAGATCAACGGACATGCCTGTTTTGTCGACATACAGGTAGTTGCCTTCCTGAATTTTGCTGAAAGTCTGGATGCCGATGGGGAGTTTTTTAAGCATCATATTGTCCGATTTACCACTACCCGGTACACCATGGAGGAGGTGGCCGGAATCCGCCATGATCGTTGCGTGTAGATACAGCTCCGCCCTTTGGATTACATCTGTTCATACAGGAAGCTTTCTATAACAGAGGGTATGGGGTGTCAAGAACAAAATGATTGATTGTATCATTTGGCGTTTCATGAGTAAGAAGTTGCTTTTTTCCGACAGCAATGCTCTGGCTCCAAGAGGGTTCTTTAGGGAGTAAACAGACCGGAACAAAACAGATTTGATACTTTTGCGATCAATAATTTACCTATGAGCTGCTGCATTCCCAGGCCCAGCTCACAAGGTTTCTCCGCTTTCTGCTGAAGATAAGCCCCACCTCGTGGACCTTCACCCCTTTTTCTCCAAGGTACTTTTTCGCATAGCCTTTCTCCCTGATCTGTTTGAGGGCGGAATTCTGATCCATTTTCTCCACTGTTCCATCAAGATCCCCATCTTGGCCCGACCTCCCGTTCACCACCTTGATCTCCATCACATAGACATGACCGGCAAGTTTCACGGTCAAATCCACCTGGCCGTGGCTGGTGATATCTTCAGGTATGATCCGGGCATCAAGGGATGAAAAAAAAGCGTACAGCACCGAAGCATAATATCCCTCCACATCCGGAAGGTTGTTTTTTGTAAAATTGCGCCAGGGGATACTTGCAAAAAGGCGTCTGATCACGCCAATCATCTCTTCAGGATTACCATTTACAAGAGAGGTGTACAGATGGTTCTGATAGCCAATCTTTTCATTGACAAGGTCGGTATAGCCGTTGATGAACTGATCATTGAGGGCAATCTTAACCTCCAGATTGGGTATTTTCAGCTTGAACATCATGCGTTGGCGACGGATGAAGGTGGTATCGATGGTCAGGTATCCTGTCTGAAAAAGCAGGGTCAGGGGGTTTATGCGCTCTACATCAAAGGAGTCCAGAATCTCTTCGGTAACCTCCACATCTTCAAGACTTGGCAGAAAATATCCGTTTTTTTCAAAAAGCCTGACCAGAAAGCTGGGATTGCCGGTCTCGAACCAGTAGTTGCGATAAGAAAATTTTTTATGGATAAACAGCAAAATATCATATGGATTATAGAGCGTTTCACTGCCCAACCACTTGTACCCATTATACCATATGCGAAGTTTTTCCAGATCAACGCCTTTGAGATGCATTGCAAAACCACGCTCCAGATCCTCTTGTGTATAACCGCAGATGGCAGAGAAATTCCCGTCCAGGGTAATATCCAGTAATTGGTTGATCCCGCTAAAAAGGCTCACTTTGGAGGATTTGCTTACCCCGGTCATGAAAACAAATTGAAGATGGGCATCCTGACCCTTGAAGACAGAATAGAGATTTTTCAGACCCTCCCGCATTTCAGCGGCAATCCCAGGCTTGTCAATGTTGTCGAGAATAGGTTTGTCATACTCATCAACCAGCACCACCGGCCGATTGCCGTATTTCTCTTTCGCCCTGCGAATCAACTCCCCCATACGCCCACGAATACTGCCCACTGAACACTGCAGGTTCAATCTGTGTTGATTATCCTCCAGAATCTCATAAATGATTTCATCCAGTTCTGCCCGGCTCTGCAGCGTCCCTTCTGCAAAATCAATCTTGATGACCGGATAGCTCTGGGTCCAGTCCCATTGATCATAAATATGGAGACCTTCAAAAAGCGCTTTGTTTCCTTCGAAAATTTCCTTTAAGGTATCGAGAAACAGGCTCTTTCCAAACCGCCGGGGGCGGGAAAGAAAATAATATTTACCATTCCTGATCAGATCAATGGCGATTTTTGTCTTGTCAACATAGACATAATCCTCCCTTATGATATCGCTGAAGGTCTGGATACCTATGGGCAGCTTTTTCATGGTGTTGTTGGGAGGGGTAAAAGTATTGGGTGTTTGGCAAAACGGGATGGGTTCAGGTGTCTGACAGCAGATGCAGCGGGATTTCCACCGGCTCATTGTTCAATATCTGTCTGACCAGTTTTACGTCTATATCTACAACCTGAGCGATTATTTTTTCAGACAGTCCTTTTTTGCGGGCATTTCTAACCAATGCGATCACAGTTTTCTCCATGCCTTTCTCCATGCCTTCCTGCCTGCCTTTTTCTCTAATATATTGTGCCAACATGGCAGTCTCCTTATGTTGAATCATGGTCTCATAAAGCTGTTGCTGTTCCTGATCGCTTATTTCTGAATATACATCAATAAAATCCGCATATTTATCAAAAAGCCCTCTGGTAGCCAGTTGAAACAGTCCTTTGTATGCCTGGCGGATGACTTCTATCCGTTCGTGCTTTTCATACTTCATCTTTGGCAAAAGGATTTTCACCACCGGGTTATCCATATTGTAATAATCCCGGGCATTCAAGTCAAACAACTTGTGAAACACATATTCAAAATGAAGGAACAACCGGTCATTGATTTGTGTGTGCAGCTCACGGAGCACTGTTTTGCGCCACTTTATCCTGTCAGTAAACAGCACAGTCGGGACAACCAATGCATCCGGATAAGCCTCCATCATATCGGTGGTGTACCGGAGCAGTTTGTATATGGAAAATTTGGATTTATCTTCCTGAAATTCCACCAGCCATAACAGCAGTTGCTGTTTTTCAAAATGGAACAGTATCGGAAGATCCAGCACCAGGCCCGCATCTGAGAGATGGTGTTTTTTGGGCTCCTGACGTGTAAAATCAATTGAAACGATCTTACCCCAGGTTTGTTCTGCCTGGGGTAACAACCATTTCAGCGTTTCACGGGGAAAGTCTTGAAACAGATTTTTGAAATTAGGGTCGTGTGATATCATAAGGTTTACGGATTTGATGGAGGGTCTGACCCCGTTAAGTGCTTAATATTATAATAAGATTTGCTTTTTAAAAGTCTAATTTTATCTTTTGAAACCCACTTTTGGGAGGCAAAAACAGTATCCTAAGAATCCCATGTCCTCTCGGACACAACAAACTATGAAAAACATTTTAACCACAGAACACACAGAATTCTATCTTCAGTGTCTTCTGTGATTTCCGTGGTTAAACTTTTTCATATAAAATTATGAATGGACTCAGGCAGACTGCATCGTATCCACAAGGATCCTGGCCCGTTGCCCCACCTGGGGAATACCACCGGGAATTCTTCATCGCCGCAGCAGCTTGGATGAAATCCTTATTTTTAACGGCAGCAATCATTAATATCATATAAACGGATCAATGTTTTTCAGTCTCCACCTCAAAGTCCACCACGTTTCGCTCCTTGCTTGAAAACGCCACCCCGATCAGGTGGATTGTCGCCCCCAGGGTGCGATATTTTCCGGCATAGTCTTTGTTTTTGATCTGCTGTAAGGCACTGCCGTCCGGGAGAAGTTCCACCACCTTGAATTCGAAAATGTAGATATGGGTGCCCAGCTTCACCGTCATGTCGATGCGGCCATGGTTGGTGGCATCCTCCACACACAGATCAAGACCCAGGGCGGCAAAATAACAATAGACGATGGAGGCGTAATAGCCTTCGTAGTTGGCCAGTTGATTTTTGCGGTACCAGTCATGGGGGATGGAGGAGAAAAAAGCCTGCAAGATCTCTTTTAACGCATGAAAATCGTTAATAGATAGAGCTTCATACAATGCAAACTTGTTGTTTTCCTGGGCAACTGTGGTATCTGTGAGAAAGGAAAGGATATAGTCGTTCAGGCTCTGCCGCACCTCCTGGTTGGGATAGCCAAGCTGAAACCAATGCATGCCGCCCATGTGCATGGTTTCCCTTATGGTTAGATAACCGGTCTGGAACAAAAGGGTTTCAATTTCCATGCGCTCCACATCAAAGCCATCCAGAATTTTCTCGCTTGCCCTTAAATCATGCAATGCCGGAATATAATATTTTTTCTTCTGCAGAATCCGGATCAGAAATGTCGGTGTGGCGGTCTCAAACCAGAAATTCCGGAATTCGCCACTATCCAGATAAAGCAGAATATCAAAGGGATTGTAAACCTCCTGCCCCAGCCAGTTGTACCCGTTGTACCAGGTTTTGACCTTTGCCAGATCCACATCATCGCCTATCCAGCCGGAAAACACATTCTCAAGCTCTTCCTGGGTGTAACCGCAAATGTCTGAAAAACGCTTGTCTATGGAGATATCCTTGAGATTGTTCAGCCCGCTGAAAAGAGATACCTTGCTGAATTTCGATACCCCGGTGATGAACACAAACTCGATGTAAGGGTCGGCATCCTTGATCACGGAATAGAAGTTCTTGAGTTCCTCGCGAAGGGCAATGGCCATTTCAGTGTTTTCAATGCTGTCCAGAATCGGCTTGTCATACTCGTCCACCAGAACCACCACTCTACGGCCGGTGTTTTCATAAAGGGTCTGAATCAGCTCGGCAAAGCGTTCGCGAAGGTCATCCTGACGTAATTGCAACCCATGCAGGCGGATATGGTTATCAAGAATCGCACTAAAGCGGATCTCCAGATCACGCACTGAGCGCATCACCCCGGACCCAAAACTGATATGCACCACGGGATTATTCTGGCTCCAGTCCCAATTATCATACAGGAAAAGACCCTGAAACAGTTCCCGGCGGCCTTCAAAGGCGGCTTTAAGTGTGCTCAGAAACAGGCTTTTCCCGAATCTCCGGGGACGGGACAAAAAATAGTACGTGCCGTCATTTAACAACTGCCGCACAAAATGCGTTTTGTCAACGTAGCAATAATTGTTCTGGGCAATCTTTTCAAAGGTCTGAATACCAATGGGAAGTTTTTTGTTTTTCTGCACGGGACACCTCGCCGGTTATTTGAGTAACTTGTGGGGTCAGGCTCGGCTTATGGGCGTTGTTGGGAGGTAAAGTATGGCTATTTTACATTAAATGTTTTTTTAGGTGTTAAGGTGTTAGGTTTTAGAGTTTTAGGTTCAATCGGTTTCAGCATGTTTTTGTTTTCATGGTAAAAGGCTGGAACTAAAGCACTTAACACTTTAACACCTAAAACTTTAAAACTTAACTGTCATTCTTTTCCAGGCAAACGTGGTGATGTTTTTTTCGGTCGAGCTGAAATCAATGCCGATGAGGTAGATGCTGTTATTTTTTGACAGATATTTTTCCTGGTAGTTTTTTTCCATGAGTTGATCCATGGCTGATCCGGGTTGGTCCACCTTGAATTCAAGGATGTATGTTTTGCCTTCCAGCTTGACGGTCAGGTCGATCCTTCCCTTGCTGGTTACGTCTTCTGCTGTGATGTCGAGGCCCAGGCTTGCCAGGTAGGCATAGATAACACTGGCAAAGTAGCCTTCATAACTTGAGATCGTGTTGTTGACGTAGTTGTTGTAAGGGATTGAAGCAAACAGGGCTGTGAGGGTTTTTTCCAGGGCGTTGAGATTTCCTGTTTGCAGGATGGAATAAATTTCTGTTTGGAATGCGGCACGTTCTGCGGTCTGTCCGGTCAAGTATCCAAGGACACAGTCATTGAAAGCGTATTTTGTTTCAAGGTTGGGAAAAGCAAGTTGGTACATGGTGATGGCGCCGGCCTGATCAACTTCCCGGATGGTCAAATAACCGGCCTGGAACAAGATAGGCTCCAGTTTGATATTTTCTATGTCAAAACTGTCAATCAGGGCGTTACTCACACGCAGGTTTTCCAGTGACGGAATATAGTAGTTATGTTTCTGGATCAGTTTGATGAGAAATGTCGGGGTTCCGGTTGCAAACCAGTAGTTGTTGAAGACAAAGTCGTTTCTGATAAACAACAGAATATCAAAGGGATTATAAACCGATTCTCCCAGGAAGTTGTAACCATTGTACCATTGGCTGACCTTGTTCATATCTGCGCCCTGCAGATGAGCCCGGAAAACGGTTTCCAGATCATGCTGGGTGTATCCGCAGATAGCGGAGTATGTGGCGTTTAATGTAATATCTTCAAGATTGTTCAGGCCATAGTACTTCCCTGTTTCAATCAACCGTGCAGCATGCCCGGTTTTATCGACATATACATAGTTCTCCTCTCGGATCTCCTGAAGGTCTGTATGCCGATGGGGAGTTTTTGATACTTATTCACAGCAAATTGTTAAAAAGTTTTAGGTGTTAAAGTTTTAGGTGTTAGGTTCAGCCGGTTTTCATTTTTCTGACAGAAGGTCGAGATTAAAGCACCTAACACTTAACACTTTAAAACCTAACACCTTTTTTTTCAATTCTGCCTCATGTCATTAATAGTTTTTTTAATATGCGCTGGTGTTGAAAAAGGATCAAGCGGGTACAAAGCGCCAGGTTGACGGACCGTTGCGCCCTGGTCCCTTGTAAAACTTGAAAACGAGTATCGCAACCGTTTGGGGGTGTCTTTTTGAAAAAATATGGATAAGGGAAATGTGATATATACCCCTTTCTGATCCGCATCCCTGTTTTTTTCCGAGGCAAACAGATCTGTATCGGTTTTGGTATACCATGCACCGATAGTAAAATATTTAAACGTGCGTCTAAGGTCAAGTCTGACGCCTGGATCTCCGGCAAGGAATCGGCCGATTTTTACTCCGGCCTCCAACCCCAGTGAGGGGATGATCTGGGCATAGATATTCAAAAAGGCTGTGTTATACCAGTCATCATATTGTTCGTGGAGTTTAAAGGTTGAATCTGGGTCTCTTTTTTTGACCATTTGACTGTCAAAACCTATGCCCCAAAGCCCGTTATTAAAATAACGGAAACACTCGACACCGACTCCTGCATACTGGGTTTCAAAATATCCGGCAGAAAATCTTCCCTCAATATCTAAAGGCAAATCCAGAAACTGGTTATAGGCCAACTGGGACAGTCTGATTTTTTGCCCGGTTTCATATTCCACCAGATCCGTTCTTACTGAATGTTCCTTTTCCAGGGGATCGTAAATGAGGTCATCATATTGGTTGAAAACGGTATATTCCAGTTCCCCTAAAACAGTCGCCCCTTTCCAGAGCCTGTAGTCTGCCTGGGCCCTTAACAGGCCTTTGTGCTTGAAAAAGCCGGCCCGGTTATTTAAAAATGTCCGGATTTTGGGCTCTATATTAAAAGAGAATCTGGATTCTTCAGCAGCATGCAGATCGGATGCCTCCTGCTTTGTTTCAAAGGAATGCCAGTGTTTGGTCTTATACAGGGTGAAATCTGAAAAAGCCATTAATCCCTGGTCATCCATCTTGGAATTTAAGAACGCCCTGAGTTCGTTTCTTCCAAATCTAAGACTGCTTATAACAGTATCTTGTCTTTTCAGGTTGATATATAATGTCAGAATGCGTGGCGGTAAAATTTTATCAAGAACCGCACTTATTCTTCCAATGGCCCGGGCATCCGAAAGATGGATTGAATTTATAAATTCTATCCACACCGAATCCGTACTGCAGGCAGATGAGACATTTGAGAACCCCATTTTTTTTATCTCTTCTGAAACCAGGGAAGACAATTCTGCGTTATCTGATTCGGCAGCTTTCCATTTCAGTCTCTCAGTGGGGGTGTAGCTTTCCGGTTTATCCCAGGCCAGCATCCCTTCGGGTTCCAGGGGGACCTCAAAGTTTATGCCCGCAGCATAGGTGTTACCGCCTATCAATGCGGCGGTTGCATGAAGATAATCCGTAATTTTATACTTAACACCTAAATTTACATCAAAAAGCGTATCATCATCTTTTAGTTTCTTATTGCTGTTATCCCGGTATCCATACATATTGCGCCAGTTGATTGTGGAATATTCAGCAGTGAAACTCAAATCCGGCGTACAATGCCACTCTGCCCCCATAAATGGTTTTGTTTTTCTAAACGGCGTTGTAAGCAGAAAGGACTGTCCGATATTGTCTCCTGAATTTTCGTCTGCGGGATAATCACCGGCAAGAGTACCCTGTCCCAGGCCAAATGTCAGGTCAACATTACCAATCATTTTAGATGCGGCGACATAACGAAAAGGAAAAAGACCGGTACCAATGGCGTCATAAAATCCGGTGGCGACCTGAGGTATGAATTCATTTTCTTTGATCAGAACAATTCGCATCCCTGCTGCCCGGTCTTTGTAATCTCCGTACCCGTATCCGGGGAAAGCAGTTACGGTATTGATCTGGGTGAATTGTCCATGGAATTCAAACCTGTCAAACACACCTAATGCCCCGCCGTAATATGTATAGGGATCATTGTGCCCGATTTTTAGCCGTACTGACCAATCCGGTTTTACCCGGGCATTGGGCATATAGATAAGTCCTGTATACGACTGAAGCGAGCCTAATGCCTGGGCATTGTTTTCATAGGCAGACACCGTCTTGGCAGCAGTGCCCAACAGACACAACGTGAAGACAATACATAAAACCGCAGAAAAAGCGTGATGCTTAAATGGCAAAGGCAATTCCGGCCGATACGGCAATTTTAAATACAATATCTGTAATTGAAGTTACGAGTTTAAGATAAGGAATTTTCTCAAGGTTTTCGGGGACTACAATTGTATCACCCGGCATCAGTACTGTATCTTCAAAGTTTGAAGAAAATAAGCCCTTTGCCTGTTGGGCAGATAAAATTTCACCGTTCGCCTTCATCAGGTATACATGCTTTTCATCTGCTCCCTTTGCCAGTCCGCCGCTTTTGTCAAGATATGTTTCAAGTGTCTGGTTGGGCTGGTAAAGGAATGATCCGGGCATATACACAGAACCGACAACAGATACAAAATAAGGTTTTTCCGGTATAAAAAACGTATCCCCGTCTTTCACTACATAATCATAGGAACTGCCGGCAAATGTTTTCAGATCTGCCAAATAGATCGTAACTCTGCCCTCGGCTCTGATTTTCTTTAGTTTTTCCAGGAGGGATCCCATCTGCTGTTTGGCCAGTAATTGCGCTTTTGCATCTGCTTCAGACAATGCTTCCTGTGTCTGTTTCGATGCCATTTGGATATATTCCAGTTCAAGCTGCTTGATCATATTGTTGATACTTAGCTGCTGGATTTCACGGGCCTGTTCCGATGTGTATTTTGCTCCATACAAATAGGCATTGGGGGTAAACCCTCCGGCCCGCTTTATGATATCGGATAGGTTTTCCCCTTCACTGATCGTATAGGTACCCGGACACCCCACTTCACCTGTAATGGTTATCTGTCTGATGAGGGTGGCATCTTTGAGCATCGGTATAAGCACTGAATCAAAGGGCATCAGTTTTTTATTTCCGTCAGTTTCCAGATTCAGTACGCTGTATTCAGTGACTACGGCATTATTTTTAATTTTCTGCCTGGCCAGTTCAATATGGGATTTTCTGCCACCGAATTTTATCCCCCCTGCAAGGGCAATGGCATCCTTCAGTGTCAGATCCGCCTTGAGTTCGTACCGGCCTGGTTTTCGCACAGCACCGTTGATGTTGAAATTTTCCTTTATACCGGTTTCCTGTCTGGAAAGAATCTGTATTTGATCAAATGGTTTTAGTTCGGCATCATATTCTTTTGAGAATACCTTGCCCAAGGGAAATTGTATGGGGGTGACACGGGTGGTGTCCGGGTTGTACCTGTTGAGAAAAGCAAATTCCAGCATGGCATCTGTTTTTAACAGATCCTTTGAAATCAGAATATCGGAAAGCTTCAACCCGTCTTTATATTGAAAAATATCGTCTTTCCATACATGGCCCGTAAGATACACCAGGTTAGGTTGATTCTGGAAAAAAGTAACATCCACCAGATCACCGTTTTGAACGGGAACCGATTCCCAGTGTTTTAAAAGTTCTGTTTGGCTCTCAACAACTTTGACAACAAATTCTCGGTTGTTTTTGAATCGCCGCAGATAGATGCGGCTCCCCCAGGCCTGGGGAAGTACACCGCCTGCCATGGAGACGATATCTTTAATACTGCTCTTTCCGTTGGTTTCAAAAATACCTTCATCATTCACTGCACCGGCAACAGCAACAGTTTCGCCGATCCCGGGGACGAAAATCACATCCTTGTTTTCCAGCTGTATGTCTGAGGTTCTTTCCCCCTTGAACAACAGATCATATAAATCAAAAAGTTGAATTTGCCTGTCATTTCTTTTTAATTGAATGCGTCTGAGGGTACCTTTTTTGTATACACCGCCTGCAGCCATCAATCCGTCAAAAATAGTGGAAAAAGCCGGGACAATATGGAGTCCGGGTTCTTGCACGGCACCGACTACATAAACCTCAAGGCTGTGCAGCCTGGCAAATGTGACGTTGATGGTTATCCCCTGAATATAATTGTTTGCTTCATTTTGAATGATGGTTTCAATATTTTTATACGTTACACCAGCAACCTTGAGGACGCCTATCTTAGGAAGGCTGATATTTCCGTTTCGATCCACTCTTGCCGGGTAGGATGCATCCAGTCCACTTCCCCATATTCGGATTAAAAGTTCATCTCCGGTTCCTATCACATAATTTTCATCAGGAACTGCCAGACTACTTGGTTTTACAGCACCTGTATTAAATATACCGTATCCATATTGTTTCAAATTTTTGCTTAAATTTGACTGATACATGTCGCGGTATTGTGTTTCGATTTTAGAAACTTTTCTTTCGGAAAGTCGCGGTGCTTTTGTCCTTAGTATATCATCATCTTCAGTTTCATCCGGACCGGTACCCGTATCTGATTGGCTGTTCGTATCCTGTTCAAGTTTTTGCTGAATTTCCGGAGGCAAACTGTTTAATTGTTCTGAAGATATTGTCTGTCCGTTAAATTCCAGGGCTGAAACCCATGAAATACCGGCAAACACAAAAAAGCAAATAAAAAAGAAACTTTTTTTTATCATGTCACAACCATGTATGGAAAATTAGGGGTGGATGGGGATGAAAGAAAAAGATCCATAAACCTTAATATAAGCCAGCTTTATGGATCTTTTGTAGTGTTTTGGATTAATTGTCAATGACCATGACCGTGGTCAGAACCGTCATCGGCAACTGCCGCAACTACGGCGCCGGCAACCACTGCACCAGCGACGACGGCCCCCACCGTCGCTGCAGAAATTCCAACACCTGCAGCACCTGCAGCAGCAGCACCCGCACCAGCAGCAGCACCCGCACCAGCAGCACCGCCTGCTGCACCGCCCGCACCAGCAGCGCCTCCTGCTGCACCGCCCGCACCAGCACCGCCGGTACTAGGAACACCTGCACCAACACTGCCGGCATCTTGAGCTAACACAGCAGTGCTAAAGGTAAGAAACACAACGCTAATCAGCAAAATAATTGCTTTTTTCATGAATTTTCTCCTCCTAAAATTTGTGATTTAATAATCCAAAATGATTCAGATGCCATGAGACTTAATATTTACGCCAAATATTTTATGGTTTAGTATTAACATCATTTAAGGATGATTTGTCAAGCCAAATTCGTATTAAATTTCGCCAATTCCATTGTTCAAGCCCCGGAAACATAGCTTCGCATGGTCGCTTACACAGTGGTATCTCTGTAAGCAACATGAATTTATACAAATTTTAAAATTATCAGCGTATTCTTATTTTTTTCGAACGCATATCCATGCGTAGATGGGTTCTATTGCATATCACGGATCAAGTCAAGCCTAAAAACAGGTGTAAATTTAAGAACGTGGCGGATTGAATGAGGAATGACTGCAATGTCATGCAGTTAGGGTATTATTGTTTCCAGAATTCGGGAACCAGAAGAATAATCACCGTATAAATTTCCAGTCGTCCTGCCAGCATGCACCAGGACAGAAGCCATTTGCCGGCCTGGGGCAGGTGTGCAAAGTTTTCCGCCGGTCCCACTGTGCCGAAACCCGGGCCGATATTGCCGATGCACGAGGCCACAGCACCCAGGGAACTCAAAAGATCCACGCCCATGGCGGACAACAAGACGGTGGCGATAACAAAAACCAGGATATATAAGGCGATAAATCCCAGGATGGATCGCAGCAGGTCTTCGGGAATCAGGGTGTTGTTCAGTTTGATATGGCTGACGCTTCGGGGATGGATCAGCTTGAACAGTTCCCGGTAGCAGTATTTAATGCAGACCATGATCCTGGCACACTTCATGCCGCCGCCTGTGGAGCCGGCACTGGCACCCATGAACATACCAAAAAACAAGAGCGCCTGGGACAGGCCCGGGAATAATTCATAATCAGCCGTGGCATAGCCTGTGGTGGTGACAATGGAAACCACCTGGAATGAGGCAAACCTGAAGGCTTTGGAAAAGCTGTCATACAATGGCCCCCAGGTGTTCAGTGTGATGATCAGGGTGCCCACAAGGACAGCACACAGAAAGAATCTGCATTCAGAATCTTTCCAGAACGCAAGCCCATTGCCCCGCAGTATCTGGTAATGCAGAGAAAAGTTGATGCCTGCAAGCAGCATAAAAATAGTAATTGTATAGTCAAAATAGGCACAATCATAGTGGGCAATGGAAATATTTTTAGGTGAGAATCCGCCGGTGGGCAGTGTCGTCAGGGCGTGGCAGACCGATTCAAATAGATTCATTCCTCCAAAATAAAGGAAAAAGATGAGCAGAAAAGTCATGCCCGCATACACAATCCAAAGAATCTTGGCGGAATCGGATAACCGGGGTGTAAGTTTATCAGGTACAGGACTTGGCACCTCAGCCTTATATAACTGGATGCCGCCCACCCCAAGAAATGGCAGAATGGCCAGTGAGAGAACAATGATGCCCATGCCGCCCAGCCACTGGATCAGGCTTCGCCAGAACAAAAGACTGGGGGCGGCCCCTTCAATATTGGTCATCACAGAGGAACCCGTAGTGGTGAATCCGGACACGGATTCAAAAAAAGCATCTGTAAAGTTGGAAAAATCCGGGGCCAGGAAAAAGGGCAGGGCACCGAAAAGGCCAATGCCAAGCCATCCTAATGCCACAACAGCGATGCCTTCCCGCTGGTTGATATAGTCATGGCGCCCGGCTTTTTTTGAGATAAAAATCATTATCGCGCCCATAATTGTGGTCACCGCCATGGCAATAAGGTGCCCTTGATGGGCCCCGTCCTTGAAAAACAGGCTGCAGCCCAAAGGCAGCGTCATGGAAAGTCCCAGTACAAAAAGAAGAACCCCGATGATGCGTATGATAAAGGGCCAGCGCATCAGAAAAAACCAAGCTTTACAGTAAGCATTTTTTCAAGCTTTTTCACTGCTGCCTGGATCGCAAATAAAATAATGCGATCCCCTGGTTGTACCCGGCTGTCGCCCATGGGGATAATAATTTCGTCCTGGCGGATGATACAGACCAGCAGGGTGCCTTTGGGAAAGGAGATCTCCTTGATGGGGCCCGTGGTGATGGCCGAGGATGCCAGTGCAACGGCTTCAATAAATTCTCCTTGTTCTCCGAAAATGGAGATGTCGGAAATCACATTGCCCTGGCGAATATCCTGCAGGATTGAAGAAACCGCCGATACCCTGGGACTGACCACTTTTTCAATGCCGATGGTGGATAATAAAGGGTAGTAGCTTGCTTTACCGATGCGCGTGATGGTGTTGTCCACACCCATGTTTTTTGCCAAAAGGGATACAAGGATATTGGTTTCATCGTCATTGGTCACCGAGACCACCGCATCCATCTGGCTGATATTTTCTTCCATGAACAGTTTCTGATCGCCGCCGTCACCGTGGAGCACCACGGTTTTCCCCATTTGCATGGAAAGGTCGTTACACCGGTCTATACTGGATTCAATGATTTTAACTTGAATATTGTCTTTCTCAAGGGACTGGCCCAGTTTGGCACCGATGCGGCCGCCGCCCACGATAAGCACCCTTTTAACCGGCCTGACCGTTACCCCTAAAAGGTTCAGGGTTTTTTCAAGTTTTTTGGTGTCACTTACAAAATAGATCAGGTCCCCTGCCATGGGTTTGTCTTTGCCCCTGGGCACAATGACTTTATTGGCCCGGATAATGGCGGCAATCAAAGGCCGGTCCTGGCCAAAAACATGATGAAAATCAGCCAACTCCATTCCGGCGATGGGGGAGGCTTCGGAAAGCCGCATACCCACATATTTGACACGGCCGTTAACAAATTCGCCCTTGTCCACGGCACCTGGAATGGTCATCAGTTTTCTAATGGTTTTGACAACCTCGGCTTCGGGGTTGATGATGGTGTCAATGTGCGGGGCTTCATTTTTAAGGCTGGTATGAAAAGGGACAAATCCTTCATTGCGCAGGCGGATCAGTTTTCGGGTCATCGGCGAGATCTGGTTGGCAATCAGGCAGGACACGATATTGATTTCGTCACTGTCTGTGACAGCCAGAAGGATATCCGCACCTGAAATTCCTGCCTCCCGCAGGGTATCCGGGTTACTGCCTGATCCTGTTACGACCTTGACATCCAGGTCTTCGGCAATTTTTCTGGTGGCATGGGCGTCCACATCAACCACCACCACATTCTTGCTTTCAAGGGCCAATCGGCCGGCAATGTTGTAACCCACGCCCCCGGCACCGATGATCACTATTTTCAAATGAAAACTCCTGGTTTAATGTCAGGCATATGAATTGACATAACGTCACACAAAACCCTTTTCACTGATCAGCAGCAAAATCTGCTGAACCGCCTCATCAGGAGTCAGGTTGGCGGTGTCAATGGACAGCTCCGGGTTTGAAGGTGCTTCATATGGGTCATCCACCCCGGTGAAGCCTTTGAGCAGTCCTGCCTTGGCTTTGGCATACATGCCTTTGCGGTCCCTTTTTTCGCACACGCTGATGGGGGTGGCCACATGGATTTCAAAAAATCCGCCATGGGCTTCAATGGATGTACGGATTTTCGACCTTGTCCGCTCGTAGGGGGCAATGGGGGCGCAGATGGCAATGCCTCTGTTCTTGGTGATCTCGGAAGCCACAAACCCGATGCGCCGGACATTGATATCACGGTGCTCCTTGGAAAAATTAAGCTCCGAAGACAAATTGCGCCGGACAATGTCGCCGTCCAAAAGGGTTACGGGCCGGGTGCCGATTTCCATGAATTTTGAATACAGCACATTGGCAATGGTGGATTTTCCGGCCCCGGAAAGCCCTGTGAGAAAAACGGTAAGCCCCTGGGTGGCCGGGGATGGATAGGAACGGCGCAATTCTTTGATCACATCCGGGAAACTGGCCCATTCCGGTATATGCTTGCCCCTTCTAACCCGATCACGGATATGGTCATTGGTAAAAGAGAGGGTTTCCTGGCCCTCCTTCACCTCACTGGTCAGCTTAAACTCATCCTCAAAGGGCAGATAGACCATCTCTTCAAAAAATACCGGCTCAATACCGATCTCTTCCCCGGCCTGCCGGGCCAGCTCTCTGACCTGGGGGGTATCGTAGAACAGATTTCCGCAACTGTCCCTTCCCGGGGTTGCATGGTTATGCCCGATGACAAAGTGGGTGCACCCGAAATTTTTCCCGATGATCATGTGAAGCACCGCATCCCTTGGACCTGCCAGCCGGGTGGATAAAGGCAGCAGATTGAGCATATATGTGTCCGGGGGATAATGGGCTGCCACCTTCTGATAACAGCGCATCCGGGTATAATGATCAAAATCCCCGGGTCTGGGAATGCCTGCGATGGGCAGCATCAACAGGTTTGCCTTTGCCTTTTTCATGGCCTGGATGGTCAGCTCGAACTGGGGGCGGTGGATGGGCTGCCGGGTCTGAAACCCCACAACCCGTTTCCATCCCAGCTTGCAAAACTGCTGCCGCACCTCTGAGGGCGTATTGCGGATCTGCTTGAAATCAGAATGAATCGGCAGATTCAGCGCTTCAATAGTGCCGCCAACGTAGTATCTGTCGCGTTCGTTCTGGAGCCGGGCCACCTCGTCATGGGCCATATCTGTGGTGCCATAGACCGCCATGGCCTCTTTTTCCCGGTCCGCCTGCCAGATATCCTCAATGGCCATGATGCCTAAAGGAAACCCTTCGGGGTCACGGAGTACAGCGGACTGTCCGGCCTCAAACCTGTCTGCGAGATCCCGGGAAACATCAAGGCAGATGGGCACGGGCCAGATTTCGCCGGAAGGCAGGCGCATACGGTCCAGGACGCTTTCGTACGCCTCCCGGGTCATGAATCCTTTCAACGGGCTGAACACACCCGTGGTTAACAGTTCAAAATCACAGATCTGACGCAGATTCAATGTGATATCCGGAAAAGAGGATAATAGCCGTTTAAGTGTTGTATGACGTTCCTGGTCCACCAGGAGGTTGACAAGAGATGTGCCTTGGGGCATGTGGTTATCCTTATAATTATTATTCCAAATTTGGCCGCAAATTCATGTACCTATAGAGTAAACCCGGTCAGACTGTCAAGATGAAGTCATGTTTGGACAGCGATTCTAAGAAACATTGCATGCGATTGCCCTGGGCTGGCAATGCCAAAGCCCCGGTTCATCAGAGAAAATGAACCGGGGCTTTATATTGTGCTGTTCAGAATAAAAAAAGAGTTTGCTACATCGTTGTGATGGGCATCCCCATGAGTTTCCACAGGAATATGGACAATGCGACAACCACCATCAGGATGATGGACGCTGGAATGCCGTACATGAAAAATTCACCTGTGGTAAACTGTTTGGAGTCGTAGGCAATGGCGTTGGGGGCTGCGCCCACCAGTAAAAGGAACGGCATGCCTGCGGTGACAAGGGAAGCAAACAGAATCACTTCAGGTGCCACATGCAGATAGGGGGCAATAACCAGTGCCACGGGCAGGGATATGGCAATGGCGGCCACGTTCATGATGAAGTTGGTCATGATCATGACAAAAAAGGCAATGCTTAAGATAAACACAAAGTAATTGGCTTTCTGGAACATGGTCAGCCAGTTGATGGCAAGCCACTCCGCAGCCCCTGTTTCCCACAGGCAGAAACCGATACTCATGGCACCGCCAAACAAAAGGATGATATTCCAGGGAATCGTTTCAAGATCTTTGATGTCAAGGATATTGAAGATAAAAAATAAAACCGTTGCCACAAGCATGATCGCATTTTTGTCCAGATTGGATATGGCCGGGATAAATTGTTTTGCGGACATGATGGCGATGGCGATAAAGATGATGGTTGCTGCCAGGATTTCCTGTTTTGTAATTCTCCCCATGGCTTTTTCCAGCATTTTTGCTTTTTCTTTAAGGCCTGGAATTGTTTTTTTCTCGGGCTTGCATACGATCATGAAAAAGCCCCAAAGGAGAAAAGTTACACCCCAGCCCACGGGAAACATGTAATAGGTCAACTCAAAAAATGAGATCTCCCGGCCCACGATGTCCTTGAAAAATCCAAGGGCCACCGCACCCCGTGCCGCGCCCAAAAGTGTGATAATGGAGCCGGCACCTGCCACAAATGCCATGCCGATGAACAGTCCTTTGCCGAATTTCGTGGGGCCGGGTTCATCGGTATACATACCGTAGATGGTCATCAAGAGCGGAAACATGGTGGCTGCCACCGCAGTGTGGGCCATAATGTGGGTTAATGCTGCGGTGACCACAAAACAGCCCAGGTAGATCATACTGGTCTTTTCCCCCACAATGGCCAGCATCTTGTACGCCAGGCGTTTGGTCAGACCCGTCTTGGTAAACACCATGCCGATAACAAGGGATCCGAAAATAAACAGAACAGAAGGCGTCATGAAATCCTTAAGGGCTTCCTTGGCTGTACGGACCGCAAAAAGCACCTGAAACGCACCTAACGCCAGGCTGGTCACACCAATGGGCACAACCTCAAAGACCCACCAGGTGCCGGCCAGAAGAAAGATGGCAAGTGCACCTTTGCCCTGGGCGCTTAATAGAAAATGTTTTCCGGCAGGGTCCACAGCATCGGGCCATGCCGGAGAAAAATTGACAATCGCGAACAGGGCCAAGCCGATTAGAATAAACAGGATTCTTTTCCAGTCCAGTTTTGTTTTGGGTGTATCTGCAATTTCAGTTGTCATTTTGGTCTCTCTCTCCTTTGGGTTAATGAATCATTGCCTCATTTAGATTTTGTTTTTTATTTGTATTTGTTTCATTTTTCAACGTTTTGTTTTTATCAATGGTGTTTTATTTAAGTTTTTCGTTTAAACGGGGCGGTCAAATTTAAATTGCGGACAATACCGCCCTTGTAGAAGTTCGGACCTATTTTCGTTTTAACGGATTTTACGCCGGGTACCACGCAGGCAAGATCCATGATCTCCTTTTGTGTTCGGGCAAGATTCATCACTTTTTTGTCCAAAGTGACAAGCACATGGCCTGAATCCGATTCGATAATCAGGTGGTGTCCAAGGCAGGATAAGGCTGCATCAACCCTGGAACTGATATTAAAATCAACGGCATGCATATTCTTATTGGCATTCTCCATTGCACTTTCAATGTCTGACCGTATTTTTCCAAGGATCCGGGTAACCTCTTCCCCGGTCATATCATGTGCTACAGGATCTGTTTTTTTCCATTCCAGAACCATGTCATGCAGTGCGGGATCCCACAGGGAATCTAAATTTAACTGGGCAGCAAAGCGCTGGTCCCTGTGGTCGGACCGGGAGATGGCAGCCGCGGCAGCCTGGCTGGATAGCTGGTACAGGGTCATGGCCCTTTGGTTGCGGACCTGCATGGGTGTTGCTGACATGATTCTGTAAATGCCGCAAACAGATGCGGGGATCAGGTGGGATAAAACGCCTGAAAAAAGGCAGGGGCCACTTAAAATATTTTCTGAGATCTGTACTTTCAGTGCGGCCAGACATTTTTTTCTGTCGTGGGTAAAATTGTCAAAGGGAATGTGTCTGCCCTGGATGGACTTGAAAATAAGATCTGTTTTCAAATCATGTGCCTGGCCGGTTTGTTTTACCAGTACCGGATCTTCATACACCGTGCATTGATATAAGGTAGATAATGCGTCAATGAATCTGTAGGGGGAGGCATATAAACCGCATGTAATTGCAATCAGGGGCATGGTCTCTTATCTGCTCAGCCAGGTTTCAGGTTATCCGCTAAAATCGGAAACACAAAGAGCAAGGAGTATGCCATGTTTTAAATCGGTTTGTAGAACAGGCGGTTGTGTTTTTACGGAAAAAGCAAAAACCCAAAATAAAACAATATGAAACTAAATAAACAATACATTTTGAGACACTTTGAAACGTTATATTAAATTGCCTTCAACCATGCGGATAAACAGAATGTCTCCCGGGTTCAGGGTCTGGGTCTGCCACCGTTCAAAAGCGTGGGGCCAGGTACCGGACACCCCGTCAAATACATGAAGCTTTTTCCATTTGAGAAATTCATAATATTCATCTTCAATGGCACCGCAGATCAGTGTGTTGATCTCCTGGGCCAGGAGGGTATGACACAGTTCATCCGAGGAGGACCTGGGCAGCACTATAATTTTTTTGTCCTGGATACAGAGATTTTTAGCTGTTGTCAGAATGATGACTTCAGTGGTCAGGTCAAACCTGGGTACAATCTCTTCACCAAGTATTGGGATGGCTATTTTATGCAGTGTCATAAATTTTATTCTATTCTAATCCCTGAATTGAAAGCCGTGTTTGGACGAAAAGTTGCCCAGATGCAAGGCGCAGAAGAATTTGTAACCGGAGCAACCTTTTGGTTGTGAGGATTGCAAATTCCTCTGCAACGCCGCAGATGGGTGGCTTTTCGTTCAAACACTATTCGATTTGGTACTCCTTGATTTTCCGCCATAGAGTGCTGCGGCTCATGCCAAGAATTTGCGCGGCTTTATTCTTTTTGCCCCGGGCAGTTTTCAACGCATTCATAATCATCTGCCGCTGCACCGAGGACCAGGTTTGTCCGGTTTCACCTGTCTGCCGGGATTCCGGCATCTGCGGTTGTTCCGATTGGGTTTGGGTGACATCTTCTGCGGCCGGCATCTTTAACCTTTGCTGCACAGGTTCATAATCCAGGATATAGGCCGGCAGGTTATCTGCTTCGATTCTGGTTCCCTGGGCCACATTGACTGCATACTCCATGATATTTTTCAGTTCCCGGATATTTCCCTCATAGGTGTAATTCAATAAAACAGACAGGGCTGGTTCGGAAAACCCATTGATTTTTTTACCCTGTTTTTTTGTGTAGTTGTTCAGGAAATGGTCAAGCAAAAGGCGGATGTCTGCGCCCCGTTCCCGTAAGGGCGGCAGATGCACCCTGGCCACATTCAGGCGGAACAGCAGATCTTTTCTGAATTTACCAATGGAGACCATGGATTCAAGATCCCGGTGGGTGGCGGCAATAATTCTGACATTGGCGTTGAATCCCTTGGTGGCACCTAACGGATAAATGATCCTGTCATCCAGGAATGTGAGCAGTTTAACCTGAAGGGGCAGGGGCAGGTCTCCGATCTCCGTCAGGAAAATCGTGCCGTTGTGTGCCAGTTTGAACCGGCCGGGTTTGTTTTCCACAGCGCCGGTGAACGCCCCTTTCATATGACCGAAAATTTCGGATTCCAAAAGGGTCTCGGGCAAAGCCCCGCAGTTGATTTTGATAAATGGACCGCCTGCGCGCTGGGATGTCTGATGTACGGCTTCTGCCACAAGATCCTTACCTGTGCCTGTTTCCCCGGTGATCAGGATGGAGGCATCACTCTGGGCAAGCATGGGAAGGGTTTGAAAGATCATTTCCATTTTCCGGCTTCGGCCGATGATATTGGCAAAACTGTAGGCTACGTTTTTTTCCGGGTCATTGGTGGCACTGCTTCTCAAGTCCTCAATGGTTTCAATATAACCTGTGAGATGGCCCTGGGTATCCATGATTTGTGCGGTGGTGATGCGTACGGGCAGCTTCTGGCGGTCTGTATTGATCATATCGCTGGTGCAGGATATGGACCGGTCTTTGCGGTGGGTGGCAAGGACCGGACAGTTGAGAATGCATGCAGAACTGCGCAGGACATTTTTGCAGGGAATGCCCCGGGCCATATCCAGGGAAAATCCTGTCAGGGCCTGGAAGAACCGGTTGAGATGAACCACTCGTAAATCTTTGTCCATCACCAGGATGCCCAAGGGAATTTCATCCAGGATATGGGCAAAATCCAGCGGTGATCGCATTAACCGATGAATTTCAGGAAATGATTGCATCCTTGAACGGGTTTCCTTTTATCTGCGGTTCCATCAAAAACAGCCACGGGTTGACCTGGCTTGTCAACACCCGGACTCAACCCGCAAAAAAAATATGAAAGCAGTTTAAAAAATTATTGGGCATCCCATTAAACAGACCGTAAACCGGTTTTTACCATCCCCTTGCCGGATTTACAAATAAAAAACCGAAAGGATTGGGTATGTGAAGTTTACCCCAATATTTCCAGTAAACACGAAGATTTCAGCTTCAAGATATCTAAGGATGCAGCGGCAGGACCTTACCACAGGACGTTCTGATATGATAACATGGACGAACGTTTCATTTTGATACTGTTACGTTTCATTCCTCAACATTATTTATGCAATATCGTTGTTTGTCTTTTGATCCTATGCTATGAACATGCAAAATTGAAGAAGAAGGAAAAGATTTAGAAAATCCATAACATAAACAAGGGACAGAACAATGGAGAATGTAAAGCTTTTGCTTGAAAGAATTACCAGCCGGGCCAACGCAAACTTAAGAGAGTTCCAGTTTGATACCCGGACCTTTGTTGATAATACCATTGAGTTTGACAAACTGGCCAAATTTTACTGTTTTTACGGCATTACCACCCGTCATCCCATTTATTTTCATTTTAAAAATTCAAGTATGGCCGGATCCTATTTCCTAGGCAAGGCGAATGTCAGGCAGTCATGCATTTATAAAAGTGATATCAGGGGGGATGAACTCAAGCGTAAAGGCGATATTCTGGATAAGAACAACCCCTTACCCCTGGTGGATGATGAGATTTTTGTGATAACAGGCAGCCTCTTGTATAAAACCCTGGTGCACAGCAAATCTCATAATCCTGAAACCCCCGAGGAATTCACCATCAGAAATACCATTTCCGCCCATTACGCCAATATTCACGGCTCAACCATGGAAGGGTGCTTCCTTGGACCCTTTGCCACGGTGGATCTCATGAATCTTCATTCCTGTGTTTTAGGAGAGTTCTCCTATGTACAGGCCCAGGAGTTTTTCCATCGCAAAATTGATCCCGGTGTTGTCTGGATTGAGACGGATGCCTTTAAATTCAAATTCAAGCATGAAAGTGCTGTCCTGGATAAATATATTGGCGTGAATGAAAAATATCAGCCCAGGGGATTGATCTACGAGTTTGTCAGTGAAAAAGAGGCAGAGTATGAAAGGTTGTTTGAAGTGGTGGACCTTGAGCCCATCAAAGTCCCGGCAAGCTCGGCTGTAAACCGTTATGCCGTGATCAAACCCAAGACTGAAATCGGGGCAAACGTGCTGATTTCCCAGCGGGCTTATGTGGAAAATACCAAAATGGGAGACGGTTCCAATGCCCAGGAAAATACATTTATTATCAATTCCCATCTTGAAGGCATGTGTGTAACTGCCCATGGCGGGAAAATCATCAACGCGTTTATCGGCTTGAAAACCTTTGTGGGCTTCAACTGTTTTCTCCACGGAAAAAAGGATGCAAAACTTACTATTGGTAAGGGCTGCATTATTATGCCCCATACCATTATTGATATAAAAGAGCCGTTGACCATTCCCAAGCGTCATCTGGTCTGGGGATATATCACCTGCGCCGATGACCTTTCAAAAAATTCAATTCCCATTGATGAAATAAATGGGTTCAGGGGTAGCCAGTCCATTGGAGACATGACCTTTACAGGTTCGGGAGAAAGTTTTGTTGAAGCCTTTTCCCAACGCATTGAACATATTCTTGAGGCCAACGGTGCCTATTGCAATCAAGATGGTGAGATGAACGGACATGCCCAGGATGACCAGCAGATTTCATATAATACCCTGCAACCGTACAGATCCGGGGAAAATGCAGGTATGTATCCGTCCATCCGTATTTCGCCTTAAAAATACCGTTTTTTTAAAGCAGCTTCAAATGCCAGTTCCAGGTGCCTGGACGTGGCTTCATCCGGACGCCTTTGGGTATATTTTCAAACAGGTTAACAAGCATGGCAAAGCCGGCCTGTTTTAAATCCCCGGTTTTGGATGACAGGTCCAGGGGCCAGTTGGGAAAGGTGTGGTAGGTCGCATTGTACTTGCTGGTCCAGGCGCCTTCTCCCATGGGACTGGTAAAGCCTTTGGCAAGATCCAGATCCGGGGCCGCAAGTCTTGATATGGCCAGGGGCCAGTTGGCCCGGCAGACCGCGCCCAAAGGCAGGCAGCAGCGTTCCGGCAGGGTCAAAAGGGTCTGGCTATCTAATTCCGGGCTTACAATGACCCCTGAAAAACCCTTGCTCTTCAGTATTTCCACTGCAAGGCAATTGGTGATATTGCAAAAAGGCCCTGCCCAAATATTGAGCCTTTGGGGATTCTCAAACAGGGTTATCTGCCAGGGGGAGTTGAGTACAAAGTTTTTTGCCCCTTTTTTCAGTGCGGTTTTGACATAGTTTTGACAGATTTTTTCCTCTTCCGGGAAAAGCACGGGATCCAGCCACAACCAGGATCGGACCGGGGCTTTTATTCCATAGCTGTTTGCAGAAATCCAGAAGGCCGTATCATTGTGTGTTTTTAACGCAGGTGGCTGTTTTCTGAAAACATCCATTTCATATATATCAGGTTGTTTTCTGCCTCTATTATGATCACTTGCCTGGCCTGAAAATTTTACTCTGTCCCAGGCTTTTTTGTGGATGGAGGACAGATTGGAAGGCCTGATCGTTACCTTGGAAATTCCATCAAGTTCGGCACCAAGGCGTGATAATTTTTCTTCCAGTTCACTTCCCCTGCGGTCAATAAGGAAAACAGACGTGCCTTTGTTGATACGCCTGCCTTTTGGGGAAGATAAAAAGTATTTTCCTTTCTTGGGGATGGCCCGGGTCACCTTCCGGATTTGGTGAAAGGTCTCTTCTTCATATCCGATGCGTAACAGGTCCCCCGGCAGAAGCGCCTCCCTTGAAATAAAATATGGATCTTCAGGATTTTTTATCCGGCCTAGAAACAGGCCGGAGCCGGTTTCAGACGCATGATCCAGGGGATTTAACACCCGATGGGATAACAGGTTGTAATGGCTGCCCTGTCTTCCCAGCGCATATTCTAAAAACGACAGGGCCTGTTTTTTCTGGTCCGGCGCATCCCTGAGCAGTTTATACGCCATCACCGTGTAGTAAACATAATGGGGGCTTTTTTTTCTGCCTTCAATTTTCCAGGTACTGATGTTGGGGATCTCCTTGAGCACCTTGACCAGTACATCCGCTGACAGATCCAGGCATGAGAAATACCGGGCCTTTTTTCCATTTTGTTCATACAGCCGCCGGCAGGGTTGAACGCAACGACCCCGCAGCGCACTTTTGCCGCCAAACCAGGAACTCCAGTAACACCGGCCTGACACGGAATAGCAAAGTGCGCCATGGACAAACACCTCTAGGTCCATGGTTTCCGGGGCAGCCGCTGCCATGGCCCTGATGTCATCAAGGCTGAATTCCCTGGGCAGCACCACCCGGGAAAAACCAGCCTTTTGGGCGGCCTCAAGTCCGGCAGGATGGGTGCAGTTGCCCAGGGTGGACAGGTGGAGTTTTCCTTTGAATCCGGCTTTGCCGGCAAGGCTGACCATGGCCGTATCCTGGATAATCAGGGCATCGACATCCGCATACCGGACAAGTTTGTCCAGAATATGAAGCACCTTGTCGGTTTCGGATTCCTTAATTATAGAGTTGAAAGCAACATACACCTGAATCCCTTTTGAATGGGCAAGCGTGGTCAGTCTTGCCAGTTCTTCAATGGAAAAATTGTTCGCTTCCATGCGGGCTGAAAATATTTTAAGGCCGCAGTAAATCGCGTCTGCACCAGCCGCTATTGCCGCAAGAAAAGAGTGAATATCTCCGGCAGGTGCAAGGATGGTTGGTTGTTTTGATGATGGGTCGGTCATAGGTTCTTCATGCCCAAGTATGGATAAATAGTTATTTCATGTTGCAATTTCAGATAATAATGTCAGAATATCTTTTTTTTTGTCGTAAAAGCAGTGCTGGTAAACATTCAAAAAATCCATTTAAAAGATTATAGCAAAACAATGAGGAGGGCACATGTTTGCAATTCATGATGAAAACGGTTATGCCATGTCCGTGGAAGGTATAGAGATGAAAACCCTGGTATATGGGGATAAGACGCTTCTGGTCCGGTTTAAAATGACCAAAGGGGCACAGCTGCCCTCCCACACCCATCCCCACGAGCAGATCGGATATCTTGTTTCCGGTCGCATTAATCTTTACATTGGAAGTGAATGCCGCAATGCCGGCCCCGGAGATTCCTGGTGCATTGAATCCGGGGTGGAACACCGTGCTGAAATCTTGGAAGACAGCATTGCCATTGAAGTTTTTTCACCGGTACGGGAGGAATACCTGCCCGGAACCTGAATCAATCAATCCATGGGGTTTTTGCCACCGCTAAAAGGGGAATAAACCTTTAAGTGTCAGGCATGCATATTTTACAGGGTTTGTAGCCCTGGGCGTCAGCCTCTTCTTTCGTGGTGAACGCCATGCTGCAGTTTTTACCGTTGGCAAAATTACATGTTACGCTGTGGAAAACCAGGGTTTCAATATTTCCTTTAAATTGAACACTTGCACCTTCCGGTGCCGCTTCTTCGGGTGCCGCCGCTTCGGGTGCAGGCGGTTCAGGAACCTGAGAGGAAGACATTGAAGGGGGGGACGCTTTTTCCTCCGGTTGTGCTTCCGGTTGCTTGTCTGCACGGTTTTCTTCTATTTTTATTTGGGGTTCCGGTGCAGGCTCAGGCTCAGTTGATTGTGTGTCAGGAATCGGCTTGGTTTGGCCTTCTGACTTCCCGGTGATTTCCTTGTTCAGTTTCTCTTGCTGTGTATGCGGTGACGCCAACTTTGCCTGTTTGTTACTATTGTCGGATTGCTTGAGTTCTTCAATGCCAAGATATACTGCAAATGCACCGCCAATAATCATTAATACAGGAACCAGTCCTGCCGCAAAATTTAAAAAATTAATGAAATTAAATGAAAAACCCGAGATACCAATAAGTAGTAGCAGGGCACCGGTGATAAATTTTTTCATACATCCGCTCCATAGAAGTGTCTGGTCTGTTAAAAAAGGATCAGGATTTCAAAGCCAAGGCCGTATGCTACCCCTTTTAGGGCAAAATTTGCTGCATTGTCAAGGCAATGGCTTAAAAAATGACACTTAAATGGCGAAATAAAAGAAAAAAATTTCTTTTGTTAAAATTTTGGCGTTATTTTTCCAAGTCCCTTATAGCACAGCCAGGATAAAGTAACCGACCGGCAGAAAATATAGAATACCCCGTACCATGGGAGAAAATCTTTTTTGTCCCGTAAACACCACAATACATAATCCTGCAAACACAGACGCCCCTCTGAACCCCATGGAAAGATAACTCCAGCGCAAAATTGTTGTACTAAATCCAGCCAGAACAACACCCCCCGAAAGAATTAGGACCGCAAGCATACACAGCCTGACAATGGTTAGACTGTGATCCGGTTCTTTTGTAAACAAGCGCCGAATTCCATCCATATAAATATTGGTGGTCACCCCAAGGATCAGGCCTGCGCCGGTACCCAGAACTGCCAGAAGCAGTACAGCAGAGCAAAAAGCAGCCATGACCGGGGGCAGGGTATATTGAAAGAAAAAGGGCAGTGCCTGGGCACTGTTGCCTTCAAGTTCCGGACAGTTGGCCCTGAGAAAAAGTCCCACAATAATACCTAAAATGCCGATGGGGGGGATGACAATGGCAGTAAGAAATGCACCATTTCTGGCTTCCCGTATGGTTTTAGCTGAAAAAATAGCCTGCAAGTAAATTTGGGTGGATAACACGCCCGTGATCATGGAAATAATATCGATAGTCGTTGTTTCAATACCATTGGAGAAGAAATTGAAAAAATCAGTGGTTTTGGGTAATTGGGCTGTAATGCCGGTGATCCCTCCGCCTTTGATCAGCGCAATGGTTGCGCAGACGATCATGATGGCGTACAGCAGGAAAAATTTTATTTTTCCCACCATGCCGGCACCGGAAATTCCGCCTGACATGACAAAAAATCCCATAAGCACCATGGTAATAAACAAAGAGACCGGCAACGGGAAGTGGAATATTGAGTTCAAAATAGCCATGGCTGCCAGGTACTGGGCAATAATATGGATAAACATGCCGCAGGAATTGAGCACAGAGCAATAATACTGAAAGCCCTGGCCAAAGTATCTGCCGAGCAGTTCGGAAACGGTGGTGACCTGCTCACGTCTTAATGCTGTTGCAAAAAAGCATCCCAGGAGAAAACAGGAGATACCGCTGCCCAGGGTGAAAATCCAGGCGCTGACACCATGATCATAGGCTGATTGAACTGTCCCGATGGTTGAGACGCCACCTACCAGGGTGCCGATAATCACCCAGGATACCTGGGTGGTGGAAAGGGATCTGCCTGCCACTGAAAAATCTGATCCACTGACCACGCGCCGCTGATTTTTTAAAATCAGAGCGCAGAAAAGAACAAATGCGCCGACAAATACGGCTGCATATATAAATTGCCCCACCCCTTTTCTCCTTGATATCCGCTTGATATCGGCCGAATCCTTCAAGCAGGAAGCGGCTTCCATTTTTAAAAGTGCAGTTCTACGCCTGATTTGTACATAAGGCAATGGAAGAATCGGGGGGTATTATGTTTTTTTAAAGACGCGTCTGTGTCCCTAGGGGGACGGTACACCGGCATCAGGGCTTCGGTAAAGCATGAGCCACCACATCCTGAATGCCATCAGGGCCTGGGCATCTGCCTGGTGTTGGCATTTAAAAAGGCTCAGGGAATATGCCTCTTCAAACTCTTCCGGAGTAAAAATTAAATTCTTTTGATCCAGAATTTCCTGCCGTGTCTGACTGGTGTCTGCTTTTACCAGCCTGTGTCTGAGATCATCGTCATGTTGTCCTTGCCGGATAAAGTTGATGGCATTTTGAATGGTCATGTCATTTCCCTGAAAAATTTTAATAGGCAACGGCCCTGCAATTATTCCGCAATATCAGTGCCAGTTGTATCCGTTTTTTCGGATGCGGTTCCCGCGTCAATGGATGCGATCAGTGTGGTTGTGGTATCGTCGGAATCACTGAACACTTTGTTGAACGTATCTATGTCTGATTCAGCAAGATTTTTGGCATCTCCCAGATATGTGATAATGGAAAGGGTGTCATACCCTTCCTCCTGGAGTGCGGCTGCAAATGTTCTGATATTGCCAAGGGCTTCATTGGACGCACCTGCGTCAGACGCTGTGCTTGCCACCTGGGCCACCCTCTGGGCAATGGAGGAAATGGCGCATGAGTCGGAAGCGGCTGTACAGATGTCATAGGTCATGGATGCCATGGATTTTCCCTCTGATAACAGGGTGGTCATGCTGGCGTTTTTTTGTTGGGCGAGCTGAAGTCCAACGCTTGAAAAATTTGAAAGTATCGAACTGGTCATTTTATTACTCCTTTGTTCCTAATTTGTGGATTGTTTCATGGTCCGGGTGTTTCTTAATTTTTAGCTTTGTGGTACAGATCAACAACACACAATATAAAACAATATATAACTACCCGGTTAAAATGTATATCGGAATGGGATATTAAAAATTTAAGTAAAAATTAAATTTATTCTTTTGCGGATTTCAAAGGGAATTAATCAGTTAATGAAACCAGGTGTAGAACCCGTTTTTTGCAGTCTAAAACCCAAAGATCTCATTGGCGTGGCCGCACCATCGGCCAGATTTGATGCCCAGGCGTTCAAAAAAGGGGTTCTGTGTCTTGAATCCATGGGGTTTGACGTACATATCCCCAATGGCATCACAGAGCAGTACAGATATCTTGCCGGCACGGACCGGCAACGGGCGGATGTGCTTAACTCGCTGTTCGCAGATCCTGGGATCAAAGGTATCATTGCGGCAAGGGGCGGATTCGGTGCCATGCGCCTTTTGCCGTTGCTGGACTGGGATACCATTGCCGGAAATCCGAAACTGTTTATGGGGTTTTCAGATCCCACGGCTTTGATCAGTTCCCTGGTATGCAAAGCCGGGATCTGTGCCCTGCATGGTCCAAATCTGGTTTCCCTTGGCCGGGCAGATAAAAATACACTGGACAGTTTTGCACAAACTGTGACAGGCTGCTTTACGCGTATTGATCTGCCTTCTGATCAGGTGCTTGCGGGTGGACGTGCCACAGGACGGCTTGCGGGAGGGAATCTGGCCACCCTGGTTCATATGATCGGGACAGCTTATCAGCCCGATTTTACGGGCAGCATCCTTTTCCTGGAGGACGTGGGGGAACCGGCATACAAGATTGACAGGATGCTGACCCAGATGAAAATGGCAGGTGTGCTGGCAGGTGTCAACGGGGTCGTGACCGGGTCTTTTGAAGATTGTGATAATGATGAATATATACCCCAGATCATTCAAGAGGCGTTCTTTGACGCCAACATTCCGATCTGCATGGGACTTGCAGTGGGCCACGGAGCCATTAACCTTTCCCTTCCCATGGGGGTGGGCGTTATTCTGGATGCAGACCGTGCCTGCCTTGAATGGGATCTTGCCGCACCATGAAAACCTGTTCAGTTCAAGAAATTGATGGCGTTATGGTCAATGCTGTGGCAGACAGCGTGTTTCCGGGCGCTGTGCTGCTGTGTGCCCGCGGACAAGATATTTTTTATCACAAGGCTTTTGGTGTAACAGACATCAGGTTTGGGGAACCTGTGACATTGAATACGGTTTTTGACCTGGCGTCTCTGACCAAACCCCTGGCCACAGCTCTGGCTGTGGCAGATCTGATTTCATCAGGGCAGTTGTCCCAAAAAACTTATTTACAGGATGTCCTGCCGGCAGCCCGGGGAACGGACAAGGCCAGGATCACCATTGACATGCTGCTGCGCCACAGGTCAGGTCTGCCTGCCCACCGTCCGTATTTTAAAGCGCTTTGTGTCCCTGTTCCCGGTATGGAGGCCAGAAAATGCCTGCGGCGGCTGGTGCTGGAGGAACCCCTGGAATATGAGCCCGGTTTCAAGGAAAATTACAGTGACCTGGGGTTTATCCTGTTGGCCTGGGTGGTGGAGTATCTGTCCGGTGTCCGGCTGGATATATTTGTTAATGACCGGATCTTTGGGCCTTTAAAAATCAACGCGTTGTTTTTCAATCCCCTTTGCTTTGATTTGGCAAGGTCTAAGGCAAATCAAACACCCTTTGTTTTTGCCGCTACCTCCCATTGCCCCTGGCGAAGAAAAATGATGGTGGGGGAGGTGGAAGATGAAAATGCCTGGGCTGCGGGCGGCATTGAAGGGCATGCCGGTCTGTTTGGCACCGCTGACGGGATCCATCGCCTCTGCTGTCAGATCCTGCAGGCCCTTGAAAATAAAGAAACAAAAGTAATAAATTCATCTGTCATTCGATGTTTTGCAGATAAAAATAGTGGTGAAAAACATGGATTGATGCGGCCGGCAGGTTTTGATTCTCCAAGCGAAGAGAACGCTTCCTCAGGTCATTTTTTTTCTAAAAGATCGGTCGGACACCTGGGCTTTACCGGCACATCCTTCTGGATAGATCCTGACAACGGCTTGATCACGGTACTCTTGACAAATCGGGTACACCCTGACCGGGGAAATATTGATATCAGGAAATTCAGGCCCAGGATTCATGATTTGATCGCAACGGTTTATAAAGCGGATATACAAATGTGAAACACTTTTATTCTTGTAAAAAAAACCTAAGTTTGTTAGCAACTGTTTTTTAGCGGCATTTTTTCATCTATTGATAAAATACAACTCCCAATTTTGTATGAAAGAGGACAAATGAACTTTGTAACTGATACTTTGCTTGGGGCCTTTTCCAATGATCTGGCCATTGATCTTGGCACTGCAAATACGCTGGTTTATGTTAAGGGAAAGGGAATCGTATTAAGTGAACCTTCTGTGGTGGCGGTCAGAACGGACAAACGGTCCAGAAGCAAAGTGCTGGCAGTGGGGCTGGAAGCAAAGCGCATGCTGGGACGGACACCGGGTAACATTGTGGCCATCCGACCCATGCGGGATGGGGTTATTGCTGATTTTGCAGTGACCGAAGCCATGCTCAAGCATTTTATCCGTAAAGTTCATAACAACAGAAAAACCCTGGTCCGCCCACGGATTATTATTGCCGTACCCTCCGGTATCACCCAGGTGGAAAAACGGGCGGTCAGGGAAAGCGCGGAATCCGCCGGTGCCAGGGAAGTTTTTCTTATAGAAGAGCCCATGGCTGCGGCAATCGGCGCAGGCCTTCCCATTACGGAACCCACCTGCAATATGGTTGTGGACATCGGAGGGGGGACCACTGAGGTGGCGGTCATTTCCCTGGCCGGGATCGTGTATACCCGTTCCCTGAGAGTGGCCGGGGACAAGATGGATGCCTCCATCAGCCAGCATATCAAACGCAAATATAACCTGCTCATTGGCGAAAGAACCTCGGAAATTATCAAAACAACCATTGGCAATGCCTATCCTGATCCGGAACACCTTGAGACCATTGAGGTCAAGGGCCGTGATCTGGTCTCCGGTATTCCCAAAATCCTGGCCATTGATTCCGAAGAGGTCCGGGTGGCTATTTCCGAACAGATTGAAGCGATTGTCGAAACCGTTCGCATTGCCCTGGAACAGACCCCGCCGGAACTGGCCGCTGATATCGTGGACTCCGGCATTGTTTTAACCGGTGGCGGTGCCTTGTTGAAAAATCTGGACAAATTGCTTAAAGAAAAATGCGGCCTTCCCATTGTCGTGGCTGATGATCCCTTATCCACCGTGGCACTGGGCTGCGGCAAATCCCTTGACAACATCGAAATTCTTAAAGAAGTGGTCATCAGCTAAAAGTAATGTTTTCCAGGCGGATCATGATGATTGTCGGCGTGGGCTTTTTTATTGCGGTGGCACTTACCGTAATCACCATGTCCAGCCGGGAGACCCTGCCAGCGGGTGGTATTGAAAGACTGGCCATAACACTTACCTCTCCTTTTCAATTTGCGGCCTCGCGTATTATCGGTTTTACGGAATCGGTATGGCAGACCTATTTTTCATGTGTGCTTGCCGTGGAAGAAAACCAGGTGTTGAGACGTGAGCTGTCAAAGGCCTGGCACACAGCGAACAGGTGCAAAGAGCTTGAGCTTGAAAATGCCCGTTTAAAGAAATTTGTCAATTTCCAGAGTTCCGTGCCTGCGGCCTATGTGGCCGCCCAGGTGATTGCCCGGGATCCGTCCCCCTGGTTTAAAACCATCATGATTGATAAGGGTGAAAAAGACGGGTTGATCAAGGGCCTGCCGGTGCTGGTGTCAGAAGGCATCGTAGGGCAGATTATTAAAGTGGCCGGAAATTTTTCCCGGGTCCTGCTGATTACCGACCGAAATTCAGCTGTTGATGCGCTGATTCAGGACACCCGGGTCCGCGGCATGGTCAAGGGCAATAATGAAGATACCTGTTCCTTTGTTTATACCTTGAGAAAAGATCAGGTGTCTTTGGGCCAGGTCATTATTTCCTCAGGGCTGGACCAGGTATTCCCAAAAGGATTGAGAATCGGAACAGTACTTGATGTAAAAAAAAATCATTCCCAGCTGTTCCAGGATATCATCATAAAAACGGCGGTGGATTTTGACAAGCTTGAAGAAGTGCTTGTGTACAAAAATGCCGACTGACAGGCAGATGAATCCGGTATGATGGATTTCATATTTTTTTTCTTTACCACCTTAGGTTTGGTTATCCTTCAGACCGTTGTTATTCCGGATTTTTCCTGGTTCCCCAACTGTTTTGATCTGATGATCATCAATGTATTGTACCTGAGCCTTTTTTCCCAGCGCTACTGGGTGCCTTTCTGCCTGGTGATCATCGGCAGCATTATGGACAGCCTGTCAGGTGCGCCGTTCTTCCTTCATACCGCCTCGTATCTGTGTATTTACCTGATCGTTTTTTTTCTGCGCCGGCTGGTTTTTCAGCGCAGTGCTGTTTTTGTTTTTATTGTCAGCCTTGCATCCGCCTGCATTTATCAGGGACTGGTGATATTCAGTGTTTTTCTGCTCCAGGGCCAAATGATCATCGCGGCTACGGATTACCGCCTTTGTATCGGTCAAATCATCGGGGCCGCCGTTGGTATTCCCATGGGCGTGTGGGTTTTGGGAACCGTACACCAGAACTTTTTACATGTTGTAAAACAGTCCTGCCGGCAGATGGCTCGCAAATACAGGGGGTAATGTGGGCGGAATCAATAAAAATTCAGATAGAGAATGGATCAAGCATCGATTTATGGGGGCTGGTCTGTGCATTGTTTTTATTTTCAGCGTCCTTTTTTTAAGGCTTGTTTATCTTCAGATGATCCGCGGCGAAGAGTACCGGCGGCTGTCAATGACCAATTGTGTCCGGCTCAAAAGCATTAAATCCTCCCGGGGGCTGATTTATGACCGCAATCGCAATCTTCTTGTGGACAACCGGCCGGCCTTTGACTTGACCATTGTTCTGGAGGATGCCAAACCCCTGGCGACAACCCTTGAGCGCCTGGCCGAACTGACCGGGGATTCTTGTGAGGACCTGGCGGCAACCATTGAAAAAGCCGGGAGATCAGCATTTTACAAACCACTTGTCCTCAAACGGGACATCACAAGGGATCTGCTTGCGGTTGTCGAGGCCCATCAGTTTGATCTGCCCGGTATTCACATTGATATCGAGCCCACCCGCAATTACATCTATAAAAAAACAGCTGCTCACCTGATCGGTTACCTTGGTGAGATCAATAAGGAAGAACTGGCTTCCGGTAAATTTCCTAATGTCCGGTCCGGGGATTCCATTGGCCGGTACGGGGTTGAAAAAAGCTTTGAGGCGGATCTGCAGGGCAAAAGGGGAGGGCACCAGGTCGAAGTGGACGTAAATGGCCGGGTGATAAAAATTCTTAAGACTGTGGAACCGGTTTCCGGAAAGGATCTGATCCTGACAATGGATCTGGCGCTTCAGCAAAAAGCTGAAACCTTGCTTGGGGAGAATGACGGGGCCGTTGTGGCCCTTGACCCCTCAAACGGAGATGTTTTGGTTATGGCATCGTCTCCCAGCTTTGACCAGAATGATTTTATTGGCGGTATCTCTAATAAAAAATGGCAGATTTTAAGGGATGATCCGGGCAAACCCATGAACAACAAGACAATTCAGGCAGAATATCCCCCGGCGTCCACATACAAGATCATCACGGCCCTGGCAGGGCTTGAAGAAAAAGTCATTGACCGCAATTCAACCTTTTTCTGCCCGGGATTTTATAAGTTTGGCAACCGGCGCTACCATTGCTGGAATAAATACGGACATGGTAATTTAAATGTTGTGGATGCCATTGCCCAGTCCTGCGATGTATTTTTTTATCAGACCGGTGAAAAAGTCGGGGTCGATGCACTGGCAAGGTATGCGCATGGCTCTGGTCTGGGGCGGTTGACCGGCATTCGCCTGGCCCATGAGCACCCGGGCTTGATTCCCACTTCGGCATGGAAGAAAAAGCGGTTCAAGGAGCCCTGGCAAGCCGGTGAAACCCTGTCCATCAGTATCGGCCAGGGGTTTAATCTGGTTACCCCGTTGCAGATGGCTGTGTTCATCTCTGCGATTGGAAATAACGGGACCCTTTACCGGCCAAGGCTTGTCAAATCTGTTCAGGATGCAAAAGGGCAGGTGATAAGGGAAATTGAACCCGAGATTGCCGGCGGGTTGCCGGCTTCCAAAGCAAATCTGGCCATTGTAAGGCAAGGGCTCTTAGACGTTGTTCACGGCAATCGCGGCACTGCCCGGCACATCCGTCTCCCCGGCGTTCAAATCGCCGGAAAAACAGGTACGGCACAGGTGTTTTCCCGCAAAGCCGGGGAGAAGTTTGATAACAAAAAGCTGAAGCGTACCCTCCAGGATCATGCCTGGTTTGTCTGTTATGCGCCTGCACAGGACCCTAAAATAGCCATTGCCGTGATCATTGAACATGGGGAGCATGGCTCCAGTGCGGCTGCGCCCGTGGCAAAAGAGTTGATCCATGCCTATCTCGGAGACCCTGAAATCCCAAGCGCCGTGGTCAAGGACGACCAGGAATCTGTAGAGTAAAACTGTGGGGAAAAAAATGTTTGACCGCCGTCTCATATCAAATTTTGACTGGGGATTTTTATTACTTATTTTCGTTATTTGTATTCTGGGATTGACCATTCTTTATTCGGCGGTGACCGCAGGATACGCCGGAAATGTTCTGCCCGCCCTTTTTAAAAAACAGGTTGTCTGGATGGCCGTTGGGTTTGTCATCATGATGGGGTGCCTTGTCATTGATTTTAAAGAGTTTGGCAAACTTCATCTCCTTATCTATGCCACCTGTGTCGGACTTCTGGTGACCACCTGGCTTGCGGGGCATACCGGCGGCGGTTCCCAGCGCTGGCTGGTATTAGGCCCTGTTCGCATACAGACCTCGGAGCTGATGAAAATTTCTTTGATCATCAGCCTGGCTTCGGTATACGCAGACAGTATCAGTCCAGAAGGCCTAGGGTTCAGGCATCTGATCAAGCCGGTGATTTTATGTATTATCCCCTTTAGTCTCATCGTTATCCAGCCCGATCTTGGTACAGGGCTTCTGCTTTTGCTTATTGCCGGGTGTCTTACTTTATTTGTAAAAGTCGAAAAAAAAGTTTTATTCACCCTGGTGGGGACGGGGCTCTCCCTGGTGCCCCTGGTATGGTTTTTCGGCCTTAAAGCGTATCAGAAAGACAGAATTTTAACCTTTTTGAACCCTGAACGGGATCCCCTTGGTGCAGGGTATCACATCATTCAGTCCAAGATCGCCATAGGTTCGGGCATGCTTACCGGGAAGGGATTTCTCCATGGAACCCAGAATGCTTTAAATTTTCTGCCTGAACAGCACACTGATTTTATTCTTTCCGTACTGGCCGAAGAGTGGGGGCTTGTGGGGTGCGGGGTGCTGTTAACCCTTTATTTTATCTTGCTGTTCTGGGGGTTGAATATTTCCTATAGTTGCCGGAATATGTTTGGCTCCCTTCTGGCAATGGGTGTCAGTATTATGATATTCTGGCAAATTTTTATAAATGTCGGCATGGTTATGGGCCTGATGCCGGTGGTCGGGGTGCCTTTGCCCCTGGTTTCCTATGGGGGGTCCTCGGTTGTGACCAACATGGTCGGTTTTGGAATCTTACTCAATATCAGCATGCGAAAATTCAACACGGCCTGACCGGAAACCCGTGATTGGCTTTTCGTTTAGACACTATTTAGAATTGCTGCATTCTGTGTTGACAAAAGGCCTACTGGATGGTACTCAAGTCACGATCATTTTAAGCATTTAGGCTGGATCCGAGCGATTTCAGCCAATAGGATATAGGTAGTTGATTTTTTTGTAATTATTAACTGGCGGAGGAATTTTATGATAACTGTGATTCCTGATATATCAGCAATATATCAGATGGTCAATTTTCTGGTCCTGCTATTCCTCCTCAACTTGGTTCTGTACAAACCTATTCGAAAGGTCATTCTCGAAAGAAAAGCCAAGGTCGGCACCTTAAACTCGGGTGTTGAAAGAGCCTGGGCTGATCTTGAAAAACAAAAGGATGATTACAAAGAAGGGTTGAAACAGGCAAGGGGTGAAGGCCTTAAGAAAAAAGAGGTGTTCATTGAGGAGGCGTCTGCTCAGGAAAAGGAAATTATTACCCGGATCAATCAGAAAGCGCAGGCCAACTTTGCCCAAATTAAGGCACAAGTGGCTGAAGAAACCGAACAGGCCCGCAAAGCGCTTGAGGCCGAGGTCGAGGTGTATGCCAAAGCCATCGGCGAAAAGATACTCGGGAGGGCATGTTAATGGAAAAAATGAATTGGAAAAAACACCTTAAGGTTTCCGCAACTGTCGTGGCCCTTGTGGCTGGTGCGACAGTGGTATGGGCTTCCGGCGGCGGTCACGGTGAAGCAGCGTATCACAATGCATGGCATGATGTTGATACCTGGAAAGTGCTCAACTTCGTGATCCTTGCGCTTGGCTGCTTTTTCATCGCTAAAAAACCGGTGGCGCAGTTCTTCTCTTCCCGCACAAAGGGGATTGAAGAGGAGTTGACAGACCTGGAACAGAAAAAAGCCGATGCAGAAAAGAAACTTGCCGAATACGAAGCCCGGTTCAGGAATCTTGAACAGGAATCTGAAAAGATTGTTGAAGATTACATCAAACAGGGTGAAGATGCCAAAAAAAGGATTCTTGCAGAGGCTGAAGCCCAGGCTGAAAAACTTGAAGATATGGCAAAACGCAATATCGAACAAGAGTTCAAAGCTGCAAAAGTGCTTCTTAAGCAGGAAGTTGTGGAGCTTGCAATGGAGCAGGCAGAGGCGTTCGTTAAAAAATCCATCACTACCCAGGATCAGAACCGTCTGGTCGATGAATATTTGAAAAAGGTGGAGGCATAATGAAAAATCTTGCAGTTTCAAGGCGTTATGCCAAGGCGTTGATTTTGATAGGCCAGGAGGATGGTCAGGCAGATGGGTACAATAATGAGCTTTCCGCAATGGTTGGGCTTTTAGACTCCCAGCTGGGTTTTGAACAGGCTCTTATCAACCCGCTAATCAGAAAAAGTGACCGTAAAAAACTTCTTGAGGCGGTAATCGCTGCTGCAGGCTTTTCAAAAGTGATGAATTCTTTTTTATCATTGCTTTTTGATAAAGGCAGGATCGGTTTTCTCAGAGACATTGCGACGTATTACAGTACAATGGCTGATGAACTTAAAGGTGTTGTCAGGGCAAGTGTTGTGGCTGCCACGAACCTGTCCAAGACAAACATTACAAAAATTCAAAAGTCTTTGTCCCAGAAAACCGGTAAAACCGTTGTGCTTGATGTGCAAAAGGATTCAAGCCTTATCGGCGGTATTATCACAAAAATCGGTGATCTTGTTCTTGACGGCAGCGTAAAAACCCAGCTGATCAATATGAGGGAAACTTTAAAAAAAGGTGAGAGTGTATAATGGAAATTAAAGCAGAAGAAATAAGCCAGATTATAAAAGATCAAATTAAAGGATTTGATGCACAGGTTGATCTGAGCGAAACAGGTGTCGTTCTGTCAGCGGGTGACGGTATTGCCCGTGTTTACGGTTTGGAAAAAGTAAAAGCCATGGAGCTGGTTGAGTTTCCCGGCGGTATTCTGGGGCTGGCACTCAACCTTGAAGCAGATAACGTCGGTGTGGCCATTCTGGGTGATGACAAGGTCATCAAAGAAGGCGATGTCGTTAAAAGAACCGACCGTATCGCTTCCGTCCCGGTTGGCGAAGCGCTGCTGGGCCGGGTTGTAACCACCACAGGCGAGCCTGTTGACGGCAAAGGTCCCATCAATTCCGATATATATATGAACATGGAACTGGTAGCACCGGGTGTTATCGCCAGAAAAGGGGTTCACGAACCCTGCTATACCGGCTCAAAGGCTGTTGATGGGATGACGCCGGTTGGTCGCGGCCAGCGTGAGCTGATCATTGGTGACCGTCAGATCGGCAAAACTGCTGTTGCTGTCGATGCGATCATTGCCCAGAAAGAAAGTGGCATCAAATGTATCTATGTTGCCTGCGGCCAGAAAAAATCAACGGTTGCCCAGGTTGTAGCCGCACTTGAAGAACACGGGGCCATGGAATACACCACTGTTGTTGTGGCATCTGCATCCGAGTCCGCTGCCATGCAGTACCTGGCACCCTATGCAGGTTGCGCCATGGGCGAGTATTTCCGTGATAAAGGCGAGCATGCCCTGATTGTTTATGATGACCTTTCAAAACAGGCTGTTGCTTACCGCCAGGTTTCTTTGCTGCTCAGACGTCCGCCCGGACGTGAGGCCTTCCCTGGGGACATTTTCTACAACCATAGCCGTCTGCTGGAACGTTCTGCCAAGATGAGTGATGAGCTTGGCGCAGGGTCTTTAACCGCACTTCCCATCATTGAAACCCAGGAAGGTGATGTTTCCGCCTTTATTCCCACCAACGTTATTTCCATCACGGACGGACAGATCTTCCTTGACAAGGATTTGTTCTTTGCAGGTATCCGTCCTGCCATTGACGTTGGATTGTCCGTATCCAGGGTAGGCGGCGCAGCCCAGGTAAAAGCCATGAAACAGGTGGCCGGAACCCTTCGTCTGGATCTGGCCCAGTACAGAGAGCTGGAGGCTTTTGCTGCTTTCGGTTCCGATTTGGACGCCGCTACCCAGAAACAGCTGACCCGTGGTGAAAGACTGGTTGAACTGCTCAAACAACCCCAGTACCAGCCGCTTCCCATGGAAAAACAGGTTACCCTGCTTTATGCCGGTACCAAAGGGTTTTTGGATAAATACCCCAAAGAATCCGTTGCCGCATATGAAGCTGGCCTGTATCCCTTTGTCGAAAGCCGGTTCCCCGAAGTTTTCGCCGGTTTGAAAGAGAAACAAAAGATTGATGACGAACTCGAGGCCAAGCTCAAAAAATGCCTTGCAGCCTATGACGAAGAATTCAAGGAAACCCTGAAGTAATCAGGACGGATTTGGACGGATTTGTGAAAACAAACACTAACTTATAGGCGCAAAGGTAGATCATATGGCAACGTTAAAAGAAGTACAATCGAAAATAGTCAGTGTTAAAAAGACTAGACAGATTACCTCTGCCATGAAAATGGTCGCCACTTCAAGATTGCGCGGTGCCCAGAATGCAATGGAAGCATTTAAACCCTATGCTTCCAAATTTGCCGAAGTTCTGGGCTCCATTGCCGGGAAATCAGGAGAGGATGCATCCCCTCTTTTGGTGCCCAGGGAAGAAGTAAAAAAGGTGGCCCTGCTTCTGTGCACGTCTGACAGGGGCTTGTGTGGCGGATTTAACATCAATCTGATTGATAAAGCTGAAAAAATGCTCACATCTGAGCTTGAAGGAAAAGAGGTCTCTTTTGTCTGCTATGGCAAAAAGGGACGTGACTGGGCCAGGAAACAGGGCCATACCAGGGATGCCGAGTATATCGGTGTTGTGGGCGGCAATGTGGAATTCTCAGTGGCTTCCGGATCAGGCCAGACATTGATTAACAGTTTCCTTGAGGGCGCTGTTGATGAAGTATATCTGATTTATTCTGACTTCCAGGGAATGGCAAAACAGGTTCCTACGGTCAAACAGATTCTTCCCATTCCATCTCTTGATGAAGTGGTGGCAGATGAGCTTCAGTCTCCTGCCGAAGACGAAGCCTTCCTGCCGGAACATATCTGCGAGCCGTCATCTGACGCGCTCCTGGGTGAAATGCTCCCCAAGAATGTTTTTATTCAGATATATGACGCACTGCTTCAAACATCCACATCCGAGCATGCTGCCCGTATGCGGGCCATGGAGAATGCGACCAAGGCATGTGAAGATATGGTGGGTGAACTGCAGACCATATTTAATAAAACCCGTCAGGCTGCTATTACGGCAGACCTTATGGATATTGTCGGCGGTGCCGAAGCCCTTAAGGGATAATTAACAGATAGACAGGCATAGATAAAACAGCTTTATAGGAGAATAAAATGGCTGAAAATATAGGTAAAATTTCACAGGTCCTCGGCGCTGTTGTTGACGTTGAGTTTGAGCCCGGAAAACTTCCTCCGGTACTGACCGCTTTGACCATTACCAACCCCACCATCGGGGACATGGAAGATAACCTTGTAATTGAGGTTGCCCAGCACCTGGGTGACAATGTTGTTCGCTGCATCGGTATGGATGTTACCGACGGTCTTCAAAGAGGCATGCCTGTAAAAGATACGGGCGCGCCCATCATGATGCCGGTTGGCGAAGCTTCTCTGGGTCGGGTTCTTAATGTTGTCGGTCGTGCAGTTGACGGTCTTGGCGAGATTTCAAGAGAAAAACAAAGACCCATTCACAGACATGCGCCCGCATTTACAGAGCAGGACACCAGTGTTCGTGTTCTTGAGACTGGTGTAAAGGTTATCGATCTTCTGGTTCCCTTCCCCCGCGGCGGTAAAATGGGCATGTTCGGCGGTGCCGGCGTTGGCAAAACCGTTATCATGATGGAAATGGTTAACAATATCGCCATGCAGCATGGCGGTATCTCTGTATTTGGCGGTGTTGGTGAAAGAACCCGTGAAGGTAACGACCTTTACCATGAAATGAAGGACTCCGGCGTTCTTCCCAAATGTGCGCTGGTTTACGGTCAGATGACAGAACCTCCCGGAGCCCGTGCCCGCGTTGCGCTTTCCGCGTTGACCTGTGCTGAGTATTTTCGTGATGAAGAAGGCCAGGACGTGCTTCTTTTTGTGGATAATATCTTCCGTTTCACCCAGGCCGGTTCAGAGGTCTCTGCAACCCTGGGCCGTATGCCCTCTGCTGTTGGTTACCAGCCGACACTGGCGGTTGACATGGGTGAGCTTCAGGAACGTATTACATCAACAGACAAGGGCTCCATCACCGCGGTACAGTGCGTTTACGTGCCTGCTGATGACTTGACTGACCCGGCCCCTGCCACCACATTCGCCCATCTTGACGGAACGGTTGTACTTTCCCGTCAGATTGCAGAGCTTGGTATTTATCCGGCAGTGGATCCCCTTGACTCCACATCCAGAATTCTTGATGCGGCTTACATTGGCCAAGAGCATTACAGTGTTGCCCGGGTGGTTCAGCAGACCCTGCAAAAATACAAAGAACTCCAGGACATCATTGCCATCCTTGGTATGGATGAATTATCTGACGAGGATAAAGTTACTGTACAGCGGGCCAGAAAACTGCAGAAGTTTTTGTCCCAGCCTTTCCATGTAGCTGAAACCTTTACCGGTATGGCCGGCGTGTTTGTAAAGGTTGAAGATACTGTCAGGTCTTTCAAAGAGATTATCGAAGGTAAGCATGATGATCTTCCCGAAAATGCTTTCTATATGGTGGGAGCCATCGAAGACGCCATTGAAAAAGCCAAAGCTGAATAACCCATTCGGAGGTTCATAATGGCTGATAAATTTTTTCTTGAAGTTGTAACGCCGCAAAAGGCAATTGTCAGTGAAGAGATCCAAAGCATTTCAGCACCTGGCAGCGAAGGTGAGTTCTGTGCCTTGAAAGGGCATACAACTTTTCTGGCCGCATTGAAAATCGGCGGTATCCGTTATAAAGATGCATCCGGTAAAGAACGCATGCTCTTTGTCAGCGGCGGATTTGCCGAAGTGCTTCCGGATAAAGTGACTATCCTTGCTGAATCTGCTGAACGTCGTAAGGATATTAATATAGACCGGGCAAGAGAGGCCCAGAGCCGTGCTGAGAAGCGGTTGAGTGATAAAGCAGCAGATACGGATATTGTTCGTGCTCAGGCTGCTTTGCAGCGGGCTATGTTTCGGACTAAAATTGCCGGAACCCGCTGAGGTCCTGCTTGTCTGATGGTTTGACAACCATCTGGCCTGTAATGTCAAAAAATATGGAATAAAAAAGGGATGCCTTTTAAGGCATCCCTTTTTTGTTTTCATTGCCTTGATTTGTTATTTGAAATGGGGGATGAATGAACAATATTGCAGTGATCATATTGGCTGCCGGAAAAGGCAGCCGCATGAAATCGGATTTGGCCAAGGTGCTCCATAAAGTCGCAGGTAAAAGCATGATCCACCACGTGATCGAAGCGGCTCTCCCTGTTGCTTCCGGTCATATTCATGTCGTGGTCGGACACCAGGCCGAACAAGTTCGGAAGGATGTCCTAAAAAAACATAATGTGTATTTTGCCCTTCAAAAAGAGTTGTTGGGAACAGGGGATGCGGTTAGGGCTGCATTGCCGGGGGTTGATGCCTGTATTCAGCACGTTGTGGTTTTGTGCGGCGACGTTCCGTTGATAAGAACGCAGACCATCGCGGATTTAGTCTCAGCGCACCAAAACCTAAAGGCAGATTTGACTGTTCTCGCAGTAAAGGTAAATGACCCAACCGGTTATGGCAGAATTATCCAGGATAACAACGGAAAACTTCTTGCCATACGTGAGGAGGCAGATGCAACTGATTTGGAAAAACAGATTTGCATCGTCAATTCGGGGATTTTCTGTTTTGAAAAACAATTTCTTGAATTCGGTTTAGAGCAGATTAAAAACAATAACAGTCAGGCAGAATATTATCTTACCGACCTTGTGGAAATAGCTGCCCGGAACAGAGCCAAGGCATTTGTTCAGATAATCCAAGACGCTGAACAGGTCATGGGCGTTAATAACATTGCGCAGTTAAGCCGCATCAATACAGCGTTTCACAAGATATCAAATGAATTATCTTGACTTTCATCCGGCTGCTGAATATATTAGTAGCTAATTTATTACTATTTTATGAGACTTAAGAAATTGGATAATCAGGATATAGCAACCAAGTTTGATGACATTAACATTCATGTCGACTTTTTAATAGAATCTTGTCAGAGTTTTCAAAAAGAAAACACAGAGCTTTTAGCAAAAATTAAAGAGCTTGAAGATCAGCTGGAACAGAAAATAAAAAAAGAAGATGTCTATGTCGGACAGGAGTCCATGATGAATGAAAAAATTGACAGACTCCTTTCAAAACTGGATGGTTTTTCGGAAATCGTACCCGGGGATGAAAAGTTATAAAGTGTTATGAATATATTAACTCGGTAAAGGGATTTCCTTGGATGAAATCGTTAAAATTGAGCTTTTCGGGGAAGAATTTAAGTTTAAACCGGAAAAAGATCAAACATATGATCCGGTAAAGATTGCAGCGCATGTCAAGGAATATATAAATGAAGCAGAAGGCCTCTTCCAGAACAAAACCAGCAGTAAAAACAGGATGGCTATTCTGCTTCTTGCAGCCATGAATTTATCCAAGGATTATCATGAACTGCGTTTGAAGTATTCCGACCTTGAAAAAGACATTGAAAACAGAGTATCATCCTTATTGGAGAAAATAGACAAAACAATGAAATAAATTTTCATTGTTTTAAAATTATAACAAAATCCCCTGCAATGTGCGTGATTGTATGACAGCCTTTAGCCTAACGCATAAATACTTAGGGGACGCACGCTGATACTGGTGAGCACGTTCCCTTGAATACAGGGGAAAAGCCTAAAGGTATTATTGAATCCCCGTCTTTTGGACCCTTGGTTCAAAGCCTTAAAAACAGCACGGCAGCTGTGGGGGATTTTGTTGTAATCTTAAAGACGCTTTGCCGCATCCCCTCCTAATCCTAAAGTATTATTCTTTTTCTTTTACCGAAATGAAACACGGGTATACATTTTTTTGTGTCCCATTATTCCAGGAGATGAATTGTATGAATTCTACAATGATGCTTGCATTAATGCTGGTGCTGCTGGCTGTTGGTGCGGTCATTTTATATGTGATAAAAACAAAACTTGATCAGCAGAAACTTGATTTTTATGAAGAACAACGCGTTGCCATGGAAGGCGCCACTAAAAAAGCGCAAACGCTGCTTAAGGAAGCACAACTTGAGGCCCGTTCCCGCCTGCTTGAAATGAAAAGCACCTTTGATGCCGAGACAGAAGAGACCCGGGCTGAATTGAAAAAAGAGGAACGACGACTTTCTAAAAAAAGTGAAAAGCTTGATAATCTCGAAGATCAATGTGTCAAAAGAGAGAGATCCATAGAAAAAAATGAACGGGATGTTGCGGAAAAACTCGAATCTGTAATTCAGAAGGAGGAATATTATGCCCAGCTTCTTGAAGATACAAAAAAAGAGCTTGAAAAAGTTTCTGGGATGACCCTTGAGCAGGCCAAAGCGCTGCTGCTTAAAACCATGGAGGACGAAGCCAGACATGAAGGTGCCAAAATGGTTAAAAAGATCACAACCGAAGTTAAAGAAAACGCGGATAAAGAGGCTAAAAAGATTATATCTACTGCCATCCAGCGCTATGCGGGCGACTATGTGGCTGAGCGCACGGTTTCTGTGGTTAACCTGCCCGGAGATGAAATGAAGGGGCGGATTATCGGCAGGGAAGGACGCAATATCCGGGCTTTGGAAGCCGCAACCGGTATTGATCTGATTATTGACGATACCCCGGAAGCTGTTATCTTGTCAGGATTCAACCCAGTCAGACGGGAAGTGGCAAGACTTTCCCTTGAAAAGTTGATTTCAGATGGAAGAATACATCCGGCCCGTATCGAAGATGTTGTGGCGCGTGCAACGGAAGAAGTTGATCTGGCTATCAAAGAAGCAGGTGAGCAGGCTGCATTTGACTTAGGGGTACACGGCATTGATCCTGAACTTATCAAGGTGCTCGGCAAACTTAAATTCAGGACATCCTATGCCCAGAATGTCCTGCAGCACTCGGTTGAAGTGGCGTTTCTGGCCGGGGTCATAGCTGCAGAGCTTGGTCTGGATATAAAACTTGCCAAACGTATGGGGCTGCTTCACGATATTGGAAAAGCTGTGGATCATGAAGTCGATGGTGCCCATGCCATTATTGGCGCCAACCTTGCTAAAAAGTACGGTGAAAAACAAAGTGTTGTTAATGCCATTGCAGCCCACCATGAAGACCAGATGCCTGAAAGTGTTTATGATTTTATCGTTCAATCCGCGGATGCGCTTTCCGGTGCCAGGCCCGGTGCCCGAAAAGAGAGCCTTGAAAATTATGTAAAGCGCTTAGAAGACCTTGAAAATATTGCGAATAGTTTTGACGGTGTGGTAAATACCTATGCCATTCAGGCCGGTCGTGAGATCCGGGTCATCACTGAAAGTGAAAAAATTACCGATGAAAGTGCAATGCTGCTTTCAAAGGATATTGCCCGGCAGATTGAAGAAAATCTGACATTTCCGGGCCAGGTTAAAGTTGTTGTGATTCGGGAAACCAGAGCAGTTGAATATACCAGGAAATGATAAGGAAAAAACAGAATGGGTGTTTTATCGGTTTTAAAAGAACGTGGATTCATAGAGGCAACAACCCATACCCAGGAGCTTGAAGACTATTTAGAGAATAATAAGGCGACCTGCTATATCGGTTTTGATCCAACCGCTTCAAGTCTGCACGTAGGAAGTCTGGTGTGCATTATGGCACTGGCTCACATGCAGCGGCATGGGCATCGGCCCATCGGACTTGTCGGCGGCGGAACAGGGCTCATTGGTGATCCTTCCGGTAAAACAGAACTGCGCAAAGTGCTCACCCTGGATCAAATTGATGAAAACAAAGCCGGGATACAGAAGCAATTATCCAGGTTTATTGATTTTTCTGAAGACAAGGCATTGATGCTTGATAATGCTGCCTGGCTTACTAAATTGGAATACATAACGTTTTTAAGGGATATTGGCAGGCATTTTTCCATCAATAAGATGATCAAGGCAGAAAGCGTTAGGTCGAGGATGGAATCCGAAGACGGTCTGACTTTCATTGAATTTAACTATATGTTACTCCAGGCTTATGATTTCATGGAACTTGCAGGCACCCATGACTGTCTCCTTCAGATGGGCGGAAGTGACCAGTGGGGTAACATTGTGGCAGGGATTGATCTCGTGCGCCGCACCCTTGGTAAACAAGCCTTTGGAATCACTTTTCCATTGATAACCACAGCCTCCGGCATAAAAATGGGTAAAACCCATAAGGGTGCTGTATGGCTTGATCCTGAACGGTTTTCTCCCTATGAGTATTATCAGTTCTGGGTAAATACCGATGACCAGGATGTGACAAAATTTCTGGCACTATTTACCTTTCTTCCCATGGAAGAGATCGAAATTGTAAAAAAAATGGATGGGGCGGATTTAAATAAAGCCAAAACCATTCTTGCATATGAGGCGACTAAAATTGCCCATGGAGAAGATGAGGCCCTAAAATCCCTTAAAGCCTCAGCGTCCATGTTTGGATCCGTTGAAGTGCCTGCTGATCTTCTGCCTTCTGCAAGTATCCCCCGGGGGACGCTTTCCTGTGGAACTGATGAGTCCGTGCCAACCAGTACATATAATAAGGGGGCGGTGGTGGACAAGATGTTTGTGGTTGACCTGTTTTGCGATGCAGACCTTTGCAAATCCAAATCCGATGCCCGTCGTCTTATCAAACAAGGGGGAGCCTATATTAATAATGAGAGGCTTGAATCTTTTGAGCAGGTTGTTGTGGAATCGGACGTGAACGATGGTGAAATCCTGCTTAGGGCAGGAAAGAAAAAATATCACAAAATTATTTTAAAATAGTTAAAAAAGTGTTTGACAGAACCCAAATTCAACTGTATATTGTCCAGGTTTTGTTGAACAGGAAACACCAGACAAAATTTTGATCTTTGAAAATTGGTCAGTGAAAAAGAAAAGAGCGGGTCAATGACAATGCGCTTGAGTGTAACAGCTTAAAGTGCAGACCTTAAAAAGTTTTAGTAAAGGATTATAACTGGAGAGTTTGATCCTGGCTCAGAATGAACGCTGGCGGCGTGCTTAACACATGCAAGTCGAACGAGAAAGGGATTGCTTGCAATCCTGAGTAGAGTGGCGCACGGGTGAGTAACACGTAGATAATCTGTCTCCAAGCCTGGGATAACTATTCGAAAGGGTAGCTAATACCGGATAAAGTTGATTCACATAAGTG
>NZ_JQKJ01000025.1 GCF_000745975.1 Desulfobacter vibrioformis DSM 8776
GCTGTTTTCAGGAAGGTAAAATGCATCTTGGAATGGATCACTATGAACATCGATCATGGCCGGCATGGCATCGGCACATGCTTTATGTAATGCTGGCACAGCACTTTCTTTTCCGTGTCAGACGGCAGTTAAAAAAAACTGCTTAAGTTTAGCAATGGCCAAGAAATTGCTTCAAGCTGTTTTGCCGATTCATTCCATTACACGGAAAGGGGTTTTAGATATTGTAAAGTACCATTTGAAACGTAACTACATTGCGTATCAAAGCCATAGAAAAAAGCAGATTGCTGTCGCTAAAAAATTAGGTGTTTTAGTGTCGCTGTAGTGCTAAAGCATCGTCCCAATTGGCTTTGTTTCCCCAATAAATATGGCCTTGAGGCTTTATTTGTACATCGCTGTCGAGACTCCCAGCAGGGACAACCAATAATCCTCCATCCATCTGCATATTTGGAAGAGCTGAGCCACAATTCGAGCAAAAACTTTTTATGTGCCCCTCTGATTTAAAATCAAAGACTTTAGCCTTATCTTTTCCCGACAGCCATATTAACCTTGCCGAGGAGGAAAATAGATTAGCGGCATGGGCGGAACCAGTGTCTTTGCGACAACGTTCGCAATGGCAAAGAAAAAAGCTTTCAAACTCTCCGATTATTTCAAACGTAATTTCGCCACAAAGGCAAGATCCTTCATATTTCATGCGCATTTTCCTAAATTATATTTAATTATAGTGCGTTGCTATAGAATCAGTTTTGAAGACTTCTTAATTTATCCTCTAAACAGCAGGAGAATATCTTGACTGCCACCAGAATGGCAATGGAGAATTTGAATTCCGGAAATCAGATTTTACAAATCGTCACTTTGAGTTGTGGCGAGGACTATTCGTCTGAGAACCTCAGTCTTTCAGACAAATTAAAACTGTAGACTTTCCCTGTTATTCATATCGGGGCTTGTATATTTTATTTGACTTTCTGTATTCGAACGATTACATATTCAATATGTACATAGTTAAAACATTACCCGAATTTGATAAATGGCTTGACAGCTTGAAAGACCGTATTACGCGGCTTCGCCTAAGCCGCCGTCTTGATAAAGCACAGCGTGGCAATCTTGGTGATGTAAAACCTGTTGGCGAATGTGTCTTTGAAATGAGGGAACATTTTGGCCCAGGCTGGAGGATGTACTACACCAAACGGGGAGATACTTTGATCGTCATGCTTGGTGGGGGGGATAAGAACAGCCAGGAAAGCGACATTGCCAAGGCTAAACAACGGGAAACCACTTTGGAGGATTGAACCATGAAAAAACGAATTGCAGACCTGCCGGACTTTGATATGGCACAGCAGCTTAAAAGTGAAGAAGATATTGCTGCTTACATCACTATGGTGATTGAAGACGGAGATGCCGCAGAACTGGCCCACGCTCTGGGGGTTGCTGCCAAAGCTCGCGGTATGAGTGAAGTTGCCAAAGCGACAGGGATAACCCGTGAAGCCTTGTATAAAGCGCTTAAACCAAACGCCAAACCTCGATTTGATACAATTAATAAGGTGTGTGCAGCCCTTGGGGTTCGTCTGATAGCTCAACCTGCCAACACTCATTGAACACAGATCAATTTTTCTAAAATTCCAGCAGATATTTTTGTTATTTGAAACTGATATATACAATTGGGCAGATCAAATACTTGGTGTTAAGGCGAGGACTACTCGTCTGACAGATCCAATTTTTCAAGCAAATGGATACCGCAGACTATCCCTGTGATTCCGATATTTTTAACACTCAGTCAAACTATTTTCTCCCAATTTTGTAAACGCCGGTAAGTTTGCGAATATTTCCCACTTAAATCCTGAATTTGAAGTGTTTTGCTATCGTTGTTCCAAAAGCTATTTTGAAAGCAAGTATAAAAGCGGAAACATCACAGTAGCCAAATTCAAATGCTGCGTCAGTAACATTTTCTCCTGTATCAAAGAGCTCTATCGCACAAAGTAAACGTAGCTGTCGTCGCCAATGTCCAAAGGTCAAACCGGTTTTCTTTACAAACAGACGGACTGCAGTTCACCCTGAAAGTCCGGCCTTAAGAGCTAATTTATCAAGTGGTGTGTTGTCTGCAGACTGTTTTTCCCGATATTGGTAAAGTCAGGCCAAACGAGGGTCAAGGAGGCGGGGCAAGTGCCGATACCGTGGTTAATGTTTTTAACTGGAATTTTTATAACCCCCATGTCCTAGCGGACACAACGAAGCATGAAACTAAGGCGGCAGAGCCGCAGAAACTAGAGACTGGAAACAAGAAGAAAGGAGTCTAACAATTTCTTGTTTTTTGTGACAGAAGCTCAGGAGTAAGGCACTAAAGACACCAACACTGCGGGCTAAAATGGGCGCCCCAGGCGCTTCGCCCTCTTGTTTCCTGTATCTTGTCTCTAGTTTCTTATAAAAAACCATCAATGTTTATTTATTTTCGGTTTATTATATGATTTCATGCCGGGCATGAGCAAAATTATTAAATTTGCCAATAATCTTCGAATCCGGTCAAAATTGCTGGGGGCATATACCATTGCCTTTTTATCGGCACTTCTCATTGGCGGCGTCATCATCATTCTCCAGGTTCAGCACACCATTCAGAACCACATTGAAAGCGAACTGACCAATGCCACCCTTGCCATCGGAAACATGGTGGAAACGGCCGCTCATACCTCCATTAAAAATCATTTGCGTGCAGTGGCTGAAAAAAACAGGGAGATTGTGGCAACCATATATAAACAGGTCATAAACGGGGAATTGACGGAATCAAAGGCCAAGGCCTTATGCAGGAAATTGCTGTTTTCCCAAACCATTGGCCGTACCGGGTATATCTTTTGTGTCAATTCCGACGGCATCGCTGCCGAGCATCCCCAATCCGGTGTTACCGGAAAAAATTTTATGGACAGGGAATTTGTCCGGTTAATGATTCAAAAAAAAAGAGGCTACCTGGTGTATGAGTGGAAAAATCCCGGAGAACAGGAAAAACGGTCCAAAGCCATGTATATGTCTTATTTTGAGCCATGGGACTGGATCATTGCCGTTTCCTCCTACCGGGAGGAATTCAGGGAGCTGATCAATGTGGATGATTTTCGTGACAGTATTCTCAAGCTTAAATTCGGGAAAAGCGGATATGCCTATATTATGGACAGTAAAGGAGATGTGATTGTCCATCCCCACATCAGTGGTAACTACTATGATGCCAAAGACAGGGATGGAAATTTATGGGTGCGTGAGATATGCCGGATGAAGACAGGGCGCATTATTTATTCCTGGAAAAATCCAGGAGATCCGTTTTCCCGGAAAAAATTAGCTATTTTTAACTATATTCCTGAATATGACTGGATCATCGTTTCGGCCAGTAACCTGGATGAAATCTACGCCCCGTTGAACACCGTAAAAACCATTATTATCGCCATTGTGATCCTGATCTCTTTACTGGTTTTTGTCTTTTCTTTATGGATTAATGCCTCGGTGGTCAGGCCCCTGCGTGCGCTTATGAATCAGTTTGACCAGGGTGCATCCGGGGATTTCAGCGTACGAATGCCGGTAACAACCACAGATGAGATCGGCCAGCTTGCCGGTTATTTTAACCGTTTCATGGGCACCCTTGAACGTTCCTCAAGGGAGCTTCAGGAAGAAATCATCCAGAGAAAAAAAAATGAGCAGGCTTTAAAATTGTCCGAGGAGATCTTTTCCAAGGCCTTTCGTTCAAGCCCCTCGGGTATGTTTATTGCCACACTTGATGGCAGCAGGATTATTAATGTCAACGACAGTTTTTTAAAAATTACCGGCCATAACCTGTTGGATCTGGTGGGAAAGTCGCTTTTAACGCTATCTTTTTTCCAGAAACGGGAGGAAGGCAGGGCCTTGTTCAGTGATATCAAAACGAGGCGGCCTGTGGTAAACCGGGAGACAGGATTTTTAACTGCATCAGGGCAATTGCGCCAGGGACTGATTTCAGGGGAAGGTGTCACCTTGTGGGGGGAGGCTTGCATTCTGGGCGCCATGGCGGATATTACGGAATCCCGGCGGCTTGAGCGCGAAATTTTAGATATTTCCCAGAATGAACGGCAAAAAATAGCCATGTCCCTGCACGATGATTTATGCCCCCAGCTTATCGGTATTGAATTTATGATTAAAATGCTGGAAAAACGCCTGTTACAGAGCGAAAAATCGCCCAAACAAGATGCCGAACGAACCCATCAGATCAGAGCGCTGATTCTTGATGCCATCGAAAAAACCAGAAACCTGTCCCGGGGGTTGTCCCCGGTGAACCTTGAAGATAGAAGGTTTGACGACTCCCTTGCGGACCTGGGCCGGTATGTAAAGGATGTTTTCCGGATTGAATGCTGCCTTGACAGCCTGCCGGATCAGGGTATAATTCCACCTTTCCGGGATAATAATATTGCTACCCATGTATACTATATCGCCCATGAGGCAGTTCATAATGCGGCAAAGCATGCCGGTTGCACCCGGATCAGGATCTGTCTCGATAAAAATCAAGACCAAATCCGGTTGACGATAACCGATAACGGGTCAGGATTTGATCCGGTGGGAAGCCATGCCGGGCTTGGTATCAGAATTATGTCCTACAGAGCCGCCCGTATCGGGGGGCGATTAACCATAACCCGGGCCGGGGAAAAGGGGACCCGGGTATACCTGGAACTGCCTGCCTTTGGAGACCAGTTATGAAAACAAAAGCGTCCGGCAAGATTTTGATTGTTGAAGACCATCCCATTTTTAGAATGGGGCTCAAGGATATGATCGACAGCGAATCGGATCTTTGTGTTTGTGCTGAAGCTGAAGATGTGGATACTGCCATAGGGTTTGTTACTTCGTGCTGCCCGGACCTGGCTATTGTGGATCTGTCACTGAAAAACAGTTCCGGCTTTGATCTGGTGTGCCAAATCCATCAAAATTACAATTTTTGCCGTACATTGGTTCTTTCCATGTCTGACGAGGCACTTTATGCCGAGCGGTGTCTGCTGGCCGGAGCCCAAGGGTATCTGATGAAGCAGGAAGCATCGGAATCCGTTGTCACAGCTATTCGCAATATTCTCAATGGCCAAGTCCATGTCAGTTCCAGGATCATGAGCCGTCTGCTCAATGTATTCACCAGGCAGTCGGAACAGGAACAGGCCTCTCCTTTAGCCGCCATTTCAGACCGGGAGCTCGAAATTTTCAAGATGATCGGATGCGGCCTGACATCAAAGGAGATTGCCGTGCGGTTGAATATCAGCATTAAGACAGTGGGGACATACCGGGAGCGGATCAAGGAAAAACTGAATTTAGACAATGCCAGCGAATTGATCCGCCATGCTGTAATCTGGGTGGAGACCGGTGTGTTTAAGGGTCGTTGATTAAAAGCTATGTGCCGAACCTACGCATATTTAAGTCCATAACCTACATGCATTTAGGGAGCTGTCCTATTTTTTGCTTTTTACGCTTTGATTATGAATGAACCAGACATTTCGTAATCAATAACAGCCATGGGGTGATCCGGCCTGTCAACATCCAGGCCCATTCCACAGCGAATAAAAAGGAAACACCATGACCCATATCAATACGACCAGACTCATTGCACCCTGCAAGGATGCCTACAGCTATCCCCTGCTGATTAAAAACCTTCTTGAAACCCCTTTGATCTACTCTCCGGACCAGGAAATCATTTATCGTGATTTGATACGGTATACCTACAGGGATTTTGGTCAGCGAGTGAAAAAACTTGCCAACATGCTGACAACACTTGGGGTAAAACCCGGCGACACCGTGGCGATGATGGACTGGGATTCACATCGGTATCTTGAATGTTTCTTTGCTGTTCCCATGATGGGGGCGGTACTGCATACCATCAACATCCGGCTGACTGCCGAACAGCTGATTTACACCATCAACCATGCCGAAGATGACGTAATTCTGGTGAATGAGGATTTTCTGCCTTTGCTGTCCGCTGTCAAAGACCGGTTTGAAACCGTTAAACATGTGGTTTTGATCACAGACAAGGACCGGGCACCGGAATCGGACATGAATTTTGCCGGTGAATATGAAGCGCTGATGTCCGATGCACAACCTGCGTATGATTTCCCTGACTTTGATGAAAATACCATGGCCACCACCTTCTACACCACCGGCACCACAGGTCTTCCCAAGGGTGTATTCTTCAGCCACCGCCAGCTGGTGCTTCACACCTACGGCGTGATGTCCGGATTGACTGCATACGAATCCCAAGCCGGTTTAAATTCCGGGGATGTGTACATGCCGCTGACCCCCATGTTTCATGTCCATGCCTGGGGCATGCCTTATCTGATGACCATGCTGGGCGCCAAACAAGTGTATCCCGGCCGCTATGAACCCGAGACGCTGCTCAAGCTTATTATTACCGAAAAGGTTACCTTTTCCCATTGTGTCCCCACAATTATCAACATGCTGTTGAGCAGTCCAGGAATCTCAAAAGTAAATCTGGACGGCTGGAAGGTTCTTATCGGCGGATCTGCGCTGTCTCAAGGGTTATGTAAACAAGGCCTGAAGAATAATATCAATCTTTATACCGCTTACGGCATGTCCGAAACCTGTCCGGTGCTCACGATGGCCAATATCAAACCCCATCTCATGGATAAAAGTGAGGATGACCTGGTGGAGATCCGCTGTAAGACCGGGTTGCCTATTACCAATGTCCGGTTGGAAGTGGTGGATACAAACGGCAATCCGGTTGCCCATGACGGACAGACTGCCGGTGAAGTGGTTGTCCGCTCCCCCTGGCTTACCCAGGGGTATATCAAGGATGAGGTAAAATCAGAACAATTGTGGGAAAACGGCTGGCTTCATACCGGCGATATCGGGGTGATTGATCCCGAAGGCTACCTCAAGATTACAGACCGTCTCAAAGATGTCATTAAAACCGGCGGTGAATGGGTCTCCTCCCTGGAAATTGAGGATATTATATCCCGGCATGAAGCGGTATCCGAAGTGGCTGTGGTCGGTATCAGTGATGAGAAATGGGGGGAACGTCCCATGGCCATGGTGGTGCTGCATGACAGTTTCCAAGGCAAAGTCAAGGACAATGATATTCAGGATTTCTGCATGAAGTATGTTGAAAATGGCCATATTCCCAAATATGGGATTCCTTCTAAAATCATCATAGATGAACAGATTCCCAAAACATCGGTGGGCAAAATTTCCAAAAAAGATATCCGAACAAAATATAAATAAAGTCTGTTCAGAACGCCTGCCAATTTTAATTCGAAAAGGAGACACGCTATGGAAATAAAAAAAATTACCGTACTCGGCGCAGGAATCATGGGTGCAGGCATTGCCCAGTGCGCAGCCCAGGCCGGATTTGAGGTCAGTATCAGGGACATGGAAGATCGGTTTGTGGAAAACGGTCTGACCACCATAAAAGCCAATTTAGAAAGGGCCGTATCCAAAGGTAAAATGACGGCTGATGATGCCGACACAATCATGGACAGGGTTACCGGCACCACGGATCTGACCATGGCGGTCCGGGACGCAGACCTGGTGATCGAAGCCGTCATAGAGGTATTGGAGATCAAAAAACAGGTGTTTCAGGAACTGGCCGCCATCTGTAAAAAAGAGACGGTATTTGCCTCAAACACGTCAGGCCTCTCCATCACGGAAATGGCCGTTGCCGCAGGCCGGCCGGACAAATTCATAGGCATGCACTTTTTTAACCCTGTGCCGGTGATGCGCCTTGTGGAGCTGATCAAAGGATTTTCCACATCGGATGAGACCTTGGGATTAGCAAAAGCGTTTGTGGACAAAATCAACAAAACCGCCATTGTGGTCAAGGAAGCCCCGGGGTTTGCCGTAAACCGTATATTATGCCCCATGATCAACGAGGCCATCTTTGCTCTGGCCGAAGACATTGCCAGCCCCGGGGACATTGACAATGCCATGACCCTGGGTGCCAACATGCCCATAGGTCCTTTGGCCCTGGCCGACATGGTGGGACTGGACACCCTGCTGCTGGTCCTTGAAAGTTTCCATGAAGAGTTCGGAGAAGATAAATACCGTCCCGCCCCCCTGCTGCGCAAGATGGTTCGTGCCGGCTACCTGGGCCGCAAATCCGGCAAGGGATTCTACGATTACACTAAATAAAAAGGGAGATAGAGGGATGGCACAACAGGTTGCAGACCGCAGGGATATTGATTTTGTTCTTCATGAACAATTTAATATTCAGGCATTGAGTCAGAATGAATTATTTGCCGACTTTAACAAAAAAACCATTGATATGGTGGTATCCGAAGCCCGAAATCTGGGGCTCAAAGAGCTTTTGCCTACTCTGAAGGAAGCCGACGAACAAGGCTGCATTTTTGACAACGGCAAGGTCACGGTGCCCGAAGTGTTCCACCGGGCGTATAAACTGTTCGTTCAAGGCGAATGGATCGCCATGTGTGATGATCCCCAGTGGGGTGGACAGGGCATGCCTGCCACCGTGGCCCTGGCTGCCAACAACTATTTCAACGGTGCTAACTATCCGTTCATGCTCCACAATATCCTGGCCCACGGCGCAGGCAAGCTGGTGGAAAAATTCGGTACGGCTGAACAGAAAAATCTGTTTTTAAAAAAGATGTACACGGGTGTCTGGGGCGGCTCCATGCTGCTCACCGAGCCCGAAGCAGGGTCTGACGTGGGCGCCTTGACCACCAAGGCGATGCCCAATGGCGACGGCACCTACAGCATCACCGGCAACAAGATTTTTATATCTTCGGGTGAAAATGATCTGGTGGAAAATATCATCCACCCGGTCCTGGCCCGTATTGAAGGTGCGCCTGACGGCACCGCAGGTATCTCGTTATTCCTGGTGCCCAAATTCCGGGTAAACCCGGACGGTTCCATGGGAGAACCCAACGACATTGTGTGCACCGGTATTGAAGAAAAAATGGGCATTCACGCCAGCCCCACCTGCGCCATGGCCCTTGGGTCCAAAGGCCAATGCATCGGTACCCTTTTAGGCCAGGCCAACAAGGGCATGGGCCACATGTTTGTCATGATGAACGAAGCACGGCTCCATGTGGGCATGCAGGGATTTGCCTGTGCATCCGCCTCCTATCTCAATGCCCTGAACTATGCCAGGGAACGGGTCCAGGGCCCGGCGCTCACCGCGCCCAAGGGCTCCCCCGGGGTTCCTATTATTAGGCATCCTGATGTCAGACGGATGCTTTTAAACATGAAAGCCCACACCGAAGGCATGCGCTCCATCCTCTTTTATGTGGGATATCTGGAGGATCAGATCCGCATCGCCGAAACCGACGAGGACAAGGCCGCTTACCAGGGCATGATTGATGTGCTCATCCCCGTGGCAAAAGGGTATATTACGGACCGGGCCTTTGAACTGTGCTCCGACGGCGTTCAGATCTTTGGCGGGTACGGATTCACCCGGGAATATCCCCAGGAACAACTGCTGCGGGACTGCAAAATCACCCAGATCTACGAAGGCACCAACGGAATCCAGGCCATGGATCTTCTGGGCAGAAAACTTATGCTGAGCAAGGGAAAAGCCTTTACCGATCTTCTGAACCTTGTGTCCAAGACCATCAACCAGGCCAAAGAAATTGAGACCCTGGCTACCCAGGCCCGGACCCTTGAAACTGCACTGAACAAGCTTGCGGAAACCGCCAAGGCCCTGGGCGGCATTCTGGGCCAGGGGGGTGTTGAAAGAGCCTTTGCCCAGGCCCATCCATTCCTGGGTGTCACCGGAGACGTGCTCATGGCCTGGATGCTTCTGTGGCGGGGCGCCATTGCCGTTGAAAAACTGGCCGGCAAGCCCAGGAAAAAAGATGTGGCCTTTTACAACGGCATCCTGGCCTCTGTCCGGTTCTTTTGCGCAAGCGTTCTACCGGCTACCCTGGGTAAAATGGATGCCATCACAGCGGCGGACACCACAGCCATAGATATTGCCGAAGATTCTTTTGCAACAAAATAATAATTTTTCAACTTGCGTTTGAACGAAACAAAGGATTTTTTTATGAAAGACGTTGTCATTGTATCAGCCTGCCGCACTGCCATAGGCGCTTTTGGCGGCACATTAAAAGACCTGAACGGTGCCCATCTTGCCAGCATTACCATGAGAGAGGCCGTTAAACGGGCCAATATTGATCCTGCCGTTATTGATGACGTGCGCTACGGCACCTGTGTGGAGCACCATGACACCCTGAACACCACCCGGGTAGCTGCACTGATGGCAGGCATTCCGGATACAGTCCCTGCCGCCACTATCAACCGGGTGTGCATATCCGGCATGGAAGCAGTCCTTTCCGGTATGGCCATGATCCAGGCCGGCATGGCCGATGTAATTCTGGCAGGCGGCACCGAACATATGTCCGGAGTTCCCTATGCCGTACCCAACGCCCGCTGGGGATGTCGTCTCCAGGACACCGGTTTCGTGGACGCCATGATTCATGCCCTGCACTGCGGCTCCTTTCTTCTGCCCTTGGATGAAACCTCTCCTGTGGATACTTCCCAGGCGCCTGCCGCCGATTTTCTGGGTCAACCCTATATCATGGGCCACACGGCAGAGTTCGTTGCCCAGCTTTTGGACATCAGCAGGGCGGAGATGGATGAGGTAGCCCTTCGCTCCCATAACAATGCGGAACGGGCCACCAATGACGGCAGTTTTGCCGAAGAAATTGTGCCGGTTGAAGTGCCCCAGCGCAAAAAAGATCCTATTATATTTGATAAAGATGAACATTTCAGGCCCGGCATGACCCTGGAAAAACTTGCCGCATTGCCCCCGGCATTTGTCCCCAAAACCGGCAAGGTTACTGCAGGCAACGCCTCGGGCATCAATGACGGATCCACCGGCATGGTGATCATGTCCGCAGAAAAGGCCAAAGAACTGGGGCTTACCCCCATTGCAAAAATAAAAGCCACAGGCATGGGAGCCTGCCATCCTTCGGTCATGGGACTCTCTCCGGTCCCGGCGGTCAAGGATCTTATGGCAAAATCCGGTATTACGATTAATGATTTTCACCTGATTGAGGTGAATGAAGCCTTTGCCGCCCAGTACCTGGGATGCGAAAGAGAGCTGGGCCTGAACAGGGAGATCACCAATGTCAACGGGTCCGGCATAGGCTTGGGACATCCTGTGGGTTCCACCGGTGCCCGGGTGATGACCACGTTAATGTATGCCATGAAAAATAAAGGCAAGAGCTTAGGCCTTGCCACGCTTTGCGGCGGCGGGGGCGTATCAATGGCTTGCGCCATTGAAATGCTGTAATATTGTTTAGACGCAAACTCATCCACCTGCACGTTGCTTCAAAAACTTACATCCGGGCAAGTTTGCGTCCAACCCTCCGTCTTTGAACAAAGATTTCTTAATTGATTATCTTATTACACCGGTTTCAAAACAGTAGATGGAATTTAATTATCGCTTACGAATTGGGCAGATCAAACTGAGGGGTTTGGGTGAAGACTACCTCCCCGACAGACACCATTTTTATGGCGAATGGATACCGCAGATTATCCCTGTTAGTCCATACCTCTTCATAAGTTTCCAAAGTTAAGGCAGGCCCGGTGGCCTGCCCCCACAGCGGCCGACGTTAGAACCAATCCGAATAATTCTTATGTTTCGTCTTGACTGGCCCAGGTGAGTACTCATGGTATTGTCAGTCGTCCGGGCCTATTTCAAAACAGTATTCAATAGCAGAAGTATGTGGATAATGACCGATAAATTAAAGATAAGATGAGAAGGCAGGAGCCCTCCATGATATAATTATCACGATAAGGAAAATTGAATCATAAGAAATGTACACACTCGATGTTTAAAAAATTAGAAGGAAAAAAGAGCCTATGTCGTTAGAAAACCATACTTTTATGGAAAAATATCATAACTTGCCTTTTCTCGAAAAAAAGATTCTGCAGATTCTTTCCATCTCCTACGCCAAGTTGAGTCAGACCCAGTTACTTGCCTGTCTTGTCGCCCTGGACATAAAGACGGAAGACGATAAATCCTTTGATTCCGGAACAAGGAACGCCATGTTAAAGCTACTCCGCAGTCCGCTGGATGCCCTTCTCAGCACAGATATATTGCATGGAAAAAGCCGCAGTGTCCTATTTATCAATCGAGATTATATCGAAGTTTTGACCAGACACCTTGTTGCTGAGAAGACGTTCACAACTCTAACCGATGCCCTTCAACATACACTTAATCTTACAGAAGAGGGGTTGGCACAGGAACAGTCTCTGTCCATGATGAAATTGATGGCTGGAATGCGGATTCTTTTTTATCAGGAAAAGACGGCCCAGGCCGCTGAGCTTTATGAAAAATTCAAACACCATGTTGTTTTAGACAAAGAGCCGCTTTTCATGGTGTGGGAACATATCTGCTGTCGTCCCTTTGATCCGGACTGGTTCCGCCGTTTGCCGCCGGATGTCCACACACGCTTTTTGAAAGAGCCTTATCTCAGGAGAGTAGAATGCTGGGACCAGAACGATTCCTATGCCGATTACCTGGAATCTCTTGTAATGCAGGGGTCTGAAAAATGTGAATCAGAACTTGAGGCCGCAGTATTGGAAAAATGGATGCTCACCGGTCAACAGGATTGTCTGGACGCCTGGCTTAAAAACCATGGAAAGAAAAGCGAACACCTTGAGAACAGTTTGTGTCTTCAGGGATGGATAGCTTTTTGTAAAGGCAAGCCGGAAAAATCCATCTCATTGTATGAAAACGCACTGGAGCTTCTGAATAAAAGGATAAAGGGGAAAAAGAAAGTCTTTTTCAACCGGTTTATGGGGCTCTTTTATATCCTGGCCCTGATCAAAGAGGGCAGTGATGAGAGCTTTTCCCGGGCCGGAGCGTGCCTGGTCGCGGGAATAGACTTTGAAAAAATATGCGGCTTGTTGGGTGGGCTTCTGGGTTATCTGCAAGGCAATTCCAGAGGGGCGGATCGTATTCTCCGTCACTACGTCTGGGTTAGCTCATGGGGTCATCCCTCACATCCGGCCATTGATTGTTTCACCTTGTTTGCTTACTACTGGGTGGACAAGGCAAAGGCAAGAAACAGACTTGAAGATATAAAACAACTTCATACGTTTGCAGCAGATAGGCAATATACCTGGTTTGCCGGAGAGCTTGAAGGCCTTATCCAAAGTCTATCCGGGCCGGAGCCCCAAACCGGTAAAAAGCAGAATCCTTCTGTCCTGGTCGGACTGATCAATGAAAGCAAAATCTGGGAGCACACCTTAAATGCCCTGCTCGCCTTGAACCCAGAAACACCCCCTGCAAAACCACGGGGGGAAAAGCAGGAACAAGAGAGCGATCAACGCATGGCCTGGTTCCTTGACTACGTCAATAACGGTGAGTGCACTATCAGCCCCAGGGAGCAAAAGAGAAACGCCAAAGGCCTCTGGACAAAAGGGCGCCCCATTGCCTTGAAACGGCTGTGCAGTGAGAAAAGAGCATTTTCCTATCTGACGGAACAGGATAAAAAGATTTGTGGCCATATCTATGCCAATAGTTACAAAGATGGGTGGTACACCAAGGTGGAATATATTTTTGATGACACTTATATGCCTGATGTCGTTGGCCATCCCTTGCTCTTTTCAAGCGATGGAATCACCCGGATGGAGTTGGTCCATGGAAAGCCTGAACTCACAATTTTAAAAAAGGAAAAAGGCCAAATTACCTTTGTTCTGTCTCCCAGGCCCCGGCGTCATTTTAAGGCAGAACATGTGGTGGTAGAGGAGACCCCGACTCGCATCAAATTAGTATCGCTGGATGCAAAATATCATGCCATTGCCGATATTCTTGGCAAAGAGGCTTCATTTCCGATATCTGCGAAAGATAAAATTGTCCAGGTCATGGATGCACTGGCAGGGGATATCACCATCCATTCGGATATAGAAGGAGGGAGTGACACTGTTTCCGAGGCAAAAGCGGATTCAACCCTCCATGTTCAACTCTCTCCCCTGGGACAGGGCCTGAAACTCTCCATGGTTGTCCGTCCTCTGGGTGAAGAGGGACCTGCTTATTCCCCCGGCAGCAAAGGAAAAAATGTCATTGCCCGGGTGAATGGCATCCAGATGAAAACCACGAGGGATCTGAACATTGAAAAAGAATTGGCAGCCCGGTTGATTGATGGATGTCCAACCCTCGCGACCGCAGAGGAGAATCAAGGGGAGTGGCTTTTTCCAGGTGTGGAAGAGTCCCTGGAGCTTTTGCAGGAATTGGAAAGACAGGAAGAGGCAGACGGAATTGTGCTGGAGTGGCCCGAGGGCAAACCATTTGAGCTGCTGGGAAACGTCTCGTTCACCAATTGCCGGCTCAACATCAAAGGGGGAGAAGATTGGTTTGCCATGACCGGTCAGGTGGTGGTGGATGAACACCTTACCCTGGAGATGGGGATGCTTTTGGAATATCTTGAAAAAAGCAGCACCCGATTCCTGGAGATTAAGCCGGGTCAATTCGTTAAATTAACACGCGCTTTTCAAAAAAGGCTCCAGGCGCTTGACAGATACTCCGTCAGAGATGGGAAAGGCGTAAAGTTTCACCCCTTGGCCGCCCTGGCCCTGGAGGATTTTTTTCAGGAAGTCGGCACCTTACGTTCCAACAAAGCATGGAAAGCTCACATTGCAAAGCTTCAAACCCAGACAGATCCACTCCTGGCGGCGCCTTCCACGCTGGATGCCGAGTTGCGTGATTATCAGCTGGAAGGGATCAATTGGCTGAATTGTCTGTCAGACTGGGGGGTGGGAGCGTGTCTGGCCGATGATATGGGAATTGGTAAAACCATGCAGACTCTGGCCATGCTCATCAAACATGCCCCGCAAGGCCCTTCACTGGTGATTGCCCCCACTTCGGTCTGTGCCAACTGGGTTGCCGAAGCTGGCCGCTTTGCACCTTGTCTGAATCTGATTTTATTTGGCGGGAGCAACCGGGAAAAAAGTCTGGAAGATGCTGGCAACTTTGATGTGTTGATATGCAGTTACGGCCTGATGCAGCAAAAAAAGATGGCCGACTTATTGTCTGCTGTCTCCTGGCAGATGGTAGTTCTGGATGAAGCCCAGGCAATCAAAAATTTCTCCACCCAGAGATCCCGGTCCGTCATGGAGCTGACGGCCGTATTCAAGGTGATTCTCACCGGAACGCCTATTGAAAACCATTTGGGTGAGCTGTGGAATCTTTTTCAGTTTATCAATCCCGGACTTTTAGGAACCCTGGAGCAATTTAACAAAACCTTTGCCGTTCCCATTGAAAAACAAGGAGATGCCCAGGCACGTAAAGATCTCAAGCGACTGCTCCAGCCGTTTATCCTGCGCCGTACCAAAGCCCAGGTCCTGGAAGAACTGCCCTCCCGCACAGAGATTGTGCTGGATATCGATTTGAGCAAAGAAGAGATGGCATTTTACGAAGCACTGCGTCAACAGGCCCTGGAACGACTCGCAAGCGATGATGAGCGCCATGGCGGCCAAAAGCATATCAAAATACTGGCGGAAATCACAAAACTGCGCCAGGCATGCTGCCACAGTGAACTTGTCAACAAGGAAATTTCCATTGACAGCAGTAAACTGTCGGTTTTTTCTGAGATTCTGGATGAACTCATCACCAATGGACATAAAGCTCTTGTCTTCAGTCAGTTTGTGGGACATCTCACCATTGTCCGGAAATATCTGGATGAAACTGGAATCAAATACCAGTACCTGGACGGCAGTACACCGGCCGCCCAGCGGCAGAAGGCCATCCATGGCTTTCAATCCGGGGAGGGAGATGTGTTTTTGATCAGTCTCAAAGCTGGGGGCGTGGGGTTGAACCTTACAGCAGCGGATTATGTGATCCACCTGGACCCATGGTGGAACCCGGCGGTGGAGGATCAGGCATCGGACCGTGCCCATCGTATTGGTCAACGCAGGCCTGTGACCATTTATCGCCTGATTACCAGGGGAACGGTGGAAGAAAAAATTGTGCAGATGCATCGCCGGAAACGAAAACTATCGGACAGTCTGCTCACGGGGAGCGACTTAAGCGGGAAAATGTCTGCCGAACAACTTCTGGCTTTAATCCAAGAGTAGTCGAAACAGATCGTTTGTCCTGTTTAGATTTGCGTTCTATTTTGTCCGCCAGTCATTATACTCTTTACCCTTTAGCTATGAACTAAACACCCACCGGCTTCAAGCCGGTGGGTGATCAAGGCCCACATTCCTGATTCAATAAAAAAAGGCTGCGAAGATATCCTCTTTCTTTCAGATGGATGGATCTTCGCAGCCTTGATTTTTTTTGTGTCCCCCCCAACATCTATGCCTTTTTCATGTCCGTCATAAACCGGCTTAACGCCTGGACATAGGCTTTGGCAGACGCCGTGATGGTGTCGTCATGCGTGGCCCTACCCACCCAGACCGGGGCAGTCAGGTGATAGTTAAGTTCATGGCCGTTGCCGCTGAGTACAACCAATGCTTCTGCCGCTGACGAGTGGGTCCGTCCCCGGTTGCTGGGCTCGTAAACCACGAGTTTGGGTTTTTTATCACCCAGTTCCAGGACATGGTCAATGGCGCTGAATACCGCATTGATGGGACCGTTTTTACCCGTGAAGGGCTCGCTGGTCTTTTTTTTACCGTCAATGATCAAGACCACCTGGGCATGGCGGTCACCGGACTTGGCAAACTTGTTGAACGCGTAATCCTCAAACTCGACATGGTCTTTCCCTGTGTACCTGAAATCATCCCCGATCATACGCAGTTCCTTGTCCCCGTATGTGATGTCCCGGGACTTGATTTCGGGCATGATATGCTCCCGGACAAAGGCCTTTTCAAATTCAAATCCCAGCTCTTCAAGTCTGGCCGTGACGCCGGCGACGCCGGTCAGCTTGGTGATCTGGTGGGTGTTGCCTGTCCAGCCGATATCTTCGGGGGAGCAGGGCAGGTAAATATTCTCCCCAATGGCCTTGCCCTTTTTGTCTCCGTCTGAATGGACTCCTGATCCGTGGCGCAGGGCATTGGGCCCGATTCCCGGCGCGTTGTAGGGAATGGGTATGGAGCTTTCCCTTTCGATGAACCTTGCCACGGCATTGGTTCTTTCAAGCTTAAAGGCGGTAAAGAATTTCCGGTTATAGGAAGGTTTCAATGAAAGGTTCATGATCACCTGCTCCAACGGCGTATTGCCCGCCCTTTCCCCCAGGGAGTACCAGGTGCCTTCCACCTGCCTGATTCCCTGTTCAACGGCTGCAAGGGTATCTGCCACACTGACGCCGAAATCATTGTGGGCGTGGAAACTTAAGATCACGTCATCCGTGCCCTCCACAAGCATCTTAAAATACTGGATGGCTTCCTGGATTTCAATTTCAATTCCCTTGGCCACGGTATGGGGAATGTTGATCACGTCTGCGCCGGCCTTGATCGCACAGCCATAGATGTTAGAAATATATTCCTGCAGAAAACTATATTCCGGGTTCAGGGACTGGGACAAAGCCAGGATGGTGTTCTGGGCCGAGAATTCCACCCGGCCTTTACCGCCTGTCAACTCCTTTGCATAGGCCACTGCCCGGGAGGCTTTTTCAATTTGCTCATTGGGATCTGCCTTGTATGCCCGGATGGATGCCTCGTCAATGTTGAGGGTGAACACGTGGATGGTGGGGTTGGGATTATTTTCCAGGGCCTGCCATGTCCGTTTGATATTTTCAAAATCCATGGTGGTCAGTCCGCAGATATGGGGGCCTTCCACGGTATCGGCAATCTGTTTCACGGTATCGAATTCCAGGGGGGTTGAGCTGGGAAACCCAACCTCTATGGTGCTGACCCCCGTGTCTGCGAGAAACCGGGCAATTCTAAGCTTTGAATCCCCTTTAAAGGTTACCCCGCCCTGCTCACCATCCCGCAGGGTGGTGTCAAAAATTTCGACTTCCTGCCTGGTCTCACCCGGAATCTGAGTCCGGTCCACTACCCATGTTCCGGTTTCATTTTTTTTGATCGCCATGTTCTTCCCCTTTTTTATGTTGGCTAAAATAAAAAAAGCCGTTATCTGCCCGGCAGGGGCTGATAACGGCTTTTGCTTTCACTTATGAATATTATGCCACTAAGAGCCCCGTCGCCCGGAGGTGTTAAGAACCACCTCCCCGATAAGAAGTAGGGTAAGAAGCAGGGATAATAGTAGACTGGTAAAATTCATAATCAATTTATTCACTTTAATTAAAGTTAATTAATTATATATAAATTTAATGAAGTCAAGAAAAAAATGACGGCCTTCCAAATGCATGACAGATTGAAGATCTGCTTTTTTTTTAAAAAGGAACATCTTCATCATCTAAATCTTCATCATCTAAATCATCATCATCATCAGGATCATAAGGCATCATTTCGTTCATAAGATCAAAAAAGACCCCCAGGGATTGGCATAAATTTTTTATAATCCGGCTATGGGCTTCCTTTGCATTAATCTCTTTTGTCTTGGACATTATTTTCAATTCAGCAGACAGTTCTCTTGTCAAACCAACGATAATTTCTTCAGGATCCATGAATTTTTCCTCCAATTTCGGTTATTAAATTTTTTTATCCCGTACGCCTGTTTCTATTTTATTCAATCCACATTCAGCACAACGGAAAAGCAGCTGAACGCGGCCCATACAGAATCGCCCACACCAAGACCCAGCCATTGGGATCCCTGGGTTGACACCAGGGCGCATAATGTTGTTCCGTCCTTGATACGCACGATATATTCCGTATTGATCTGTCCGGCATTGATCTGCTCGATCATACCATAAAACCGGTTCTCGGCAGTGCATTCCGGCTCTTTTTCCCCATTGTACAAAATCACCAGGGGGGCTTTGACCTCTGCCATAATCAGTCTTGATTCTTTTAATGAAAGCCGTTCCACGCTGCTGTTGGTGATCATTGCCTCAATGGTGTCACCCCCGGCGGTTGTCAATGTGACCCGGGTCTGGATGTCTCCTTTTTGAAGGGCCTGGATTTTGCCGAAAAATGAATTCCGGGCACTGGTTTTACGCGACGCTTCCCTTTCGATGAAAAGTTTTGTGACCTGGGCAATGTCATCTTTGGAAAAAGAGACATAGGCACTGGTCAGGTTCATGGTTGAATGGCCCAGCATGGTCTGTACGGCCGGCATGGGCATATTGCGCTGCATCAACTCCACAGCCCTTGCCTTCCGGATCATTTCCGGGCTGCCAAGCTTCTTGGGAAAGCCTAACGCCTGGGCCCGCTCGTAAAATTTGCGCCGGACAAACCCGGGGTCAATATTGAATTGCTTTTCCAGAAACTGCCTGAATGGCGGATCGTTAAGCATCTGTTCAAGTTCAGAAGCAAGGGTGGTGGAAATCCTGACTATTCTCGGTTCTGTCCGGGTATCCGGCTCCCCAATACCCAAATCCACCAACTGCCGGTTAAAATCAATCCGTTTAAGAGGATCAAGGGCCAGAATTTCATTTAACTTTGCACCCGTGTACCGGATCAGCAAAAAGATGACCAGAATACGGCGGCGGGACAATTGGACATCTGCCCGGTGAGATTGCCTTGCCCATGCCCTGAATGCCTGCTCCAGACGGTCAAGCTGGACCGAATCCAGGCAATGGCCTGTCTCCGGGATCGAAACCATGCGTCCCTGGTCCATACTGCCCTGGGAGGATGACCGGGGGGCCGGTAACGGGGCATCAGCGGTTGTTTTATAATCCATTTACGCTCTCTTTTATTCGCAAGTAACCCTTCTGTCCCATTTTTATAGCACAGGTGCGCATAAAGACAGGTGACTTTTCTTGACAAGTGATTATAATTTTCATAAACTAACACGAAAATAGTATTTATCGTGTTACTGATTTGTCAAACCCAAGATCATCAAAAGGAGGCAACATGGTTTTTCATACAGCCGGCATTGAAGTCCAGCCCTGGATTCCGCCATTGGTGGCGTTCGGGATTTCATTTTTTACCTCCATGGGCGGCATATCCGGAGCCTTTCTCTTGCTGCCGTTTCAAATGTCATTTCTGGGATATGTCAATCCGTCGGTCAGTGCAACCAATCAATTGTTCAATATTGTCGCTATTCCCAGCGGTGTATTCCGGTATTGGCGGGAGGGTCGAATGGTATGGCCCCTGACCTGGGTGGTGGTCCTGGGTACCCTTCCGGGTGTATTCCTAGGGGCATTTCTGCGGGTGGTATACCTGCCGGATCCGGCCCGGTTTAAATTGTTTGCATCTGCGGTTCTGTTTTATATCGGGGTTAAAATGATAAAGGACTTACTGAAAAAAAGCCATGCAGATATTCGTCCCCCCGCCACCAATGCACTGCAATTTCAAAACATGGATGGCCGTGGTTTTTCCCGGCCGGTTGATCCGGAGGAACGTTTTTCAACCGGTGTAACACATCCGGAAGTCTCCCGGTTTAATCTGAAACGAATCTGCTACACCGTTGACGGCCAGGCCTTTGACATATCGTTCTGGGGCATCTTCAGCCTCAGTTTCATCGTGGGCATTGTGGGCGGGGTGTATGGTATCGGCGGGGGATCCATCATTGCCCCGTTTTTTGTAACATTTTTCAGGCTCCCGGTTCACACCGTGGCAGGTGCCACACTCATGGGAACCTTTATTACCTCAGTCGCCGGGGTTGTCTTTTACCAGCTGATCGCACCTTTTTTCCCGGGCATGTCCGTGGCCCCGGACTGGGGCCTGGGCCTCTTGTTCGGGCTTGGCGGAATGGTCGGGATGTACCTGGGCGCGTACTGCCAGAAATATGTTTCAGCCACCCTGATCAAATTGATGCTCACAGGTATTATTCTCCTTACTGCAATCCGGTATGCGGCTGCATTTTTAGGTCTTTAAGCCCCGCCGAAATGGGTCAGAGCCTGATTTTATTGTTCAAATCAGGCTTTTTTTCTGAGGCGCTGCCAGGCACGGGTGCCTAACATTGAATCCGGCCAGGCATCCACCATCTGTAAAAAAAGATCATAGGGTACGGCAAAGGTGAATTCTTCTGCTTTTAAATATTTAATACAGTTGATGTCAAAACCGCCGATAACCGCAACCTTGTCGTTGCCTGCCCGGAACCGTCTCGGCCATGAAACAAGGGCGGCACAGCCCACGCCAAAGGGTATTCTGACCGCATCGGGATTTTGGGTGGCAAAAACCGTGAGGGCATTTAAACCGATCAGGCTGTTCCGGCCTGGAAACAAGAAGACAATTTCCGGTGTCTGTCCCGGGCTGAACAAGTCAAGGGGCTGAATGACAAGGACCTTGCCGCCGGCCCTGGGTGGCTTGAACGAATCATAAAAGCGTTTTCCTGTTTGTGTTGAGTCCACATACCGCTCCCCTTCCATCTGGCCCGGGATACCCGTGGAGATCAGGGCCGGTTCAAAGGGTTCGTAATAGGATTTGAATCCCATGAAAAAAGCACCGCCCAGGCATCCGTAATGTTCCTGGTCAAAAAAAGCCGGGCAGTGTTTTCTGCGGGCAAACCGGACCTTTGAAAGCACACAGGAACTCCAGCCCACATCATGGTCTTTGCCAGGGCTTAATTGATTTAAAGGAGTCATGGGTTTTGGCGATATCCCTGACCCGGGCTGCTGATCCGTATAAAAAAGCCCCATCACAGGGCCATCAAGTCCAAGAATATCTGACAATTTTTTTACTTGGCTGTTCATGTGTATTTCTCCTTGTCTTTAAACCGTGTTCATTAAAAAATAAAATCATCAGGCTGAAAAAAGAACAATGGCGATAAAGGCGCTTAAAATACCAAAGCCCTCCTTTAGGGTAATGGCTTCGTTGAGCACAACGTATCCCAAAGCAATGGTGATCAATGGGGATAACGAGGTGAACATCGCAACCACAGACACTTTGCCGGACCGGACTGCAAACAGAAATCCAAGGCCTCCTGCCATGCCAAGCATGCCGGTGACCACGGCCAGAAAAATTCCCCTGGCATTCACATCCGGCCTGAAATGAATCATGGCAAGAACGATGACACCCATGGTCAGTGCACCAACGCTTTCATAAACAACGGCACTCATGGGGCTGATATGCCGGGTGGTTATTTTGGGAATAAAGGCCCATAATCCCCAGCATATCAATGTCATGGATGCCGGCACTATCCAGGTTTTCATAAATTTGCCTCCTTTTTTGAAAATAACAGATTCAGGCGCAGTCTATCATGCTATCGTCCCGAAACCGTCCCAGGCCGTTAGGGCAAATTAAATTTGTAAAATTCCAGCCGTTGATATACTCAAAAAAAGGGGAGAAGAAATGTCAAAACTGGTATGTCAATTTTTTGGAAGCCCCCATTTTTTTGTCAATGGGTGCATGGTGAGACCTGATCGCAGAAAGGCTGTTGCGCTGGCAGCGTTTCTTGCCGTTCACGGGCAACCTGTTTCCAGGGAAAGGCTGGCAGATCTGTTCTGGCCGGACTACGGCAGGCACAGTGGCCTGGCATCCCTGCGCAGGACCCTTTCGGCCATGGGCAAAATTTTGGGGAAATTCTGGTTTAAGGCAGACCGGCAGACAATATGCTTTGTTCCAGGCAAGGAGATCCGCGTTGATGTGCTGACGTTTCAAAGCCTGGTCTCCCGGGGTGGATCTGATGGAAGCCGCGTTAAAAAAAATGGATTCAATCCACAAAACCTGGAGCAGGCCGCCCTGGTTTATAACGGCCCCTTTTTATCCGGTTTCAGCCTGGATGACGCGCCTGGATTTGATGACTGGCAGTTCAGCCGGAAAGAAGAACTCGAGCGCGACTATATACGTGTGCTTAAAACCCTTGCTGAAACATATGAAAAACAAGGCCATGATACCGGGGCCATGAAATACGCATCTGCCTGGGCGGAATATGATGCGTTAAACGAAGCCGCCCACAGATGCCTGATCCGGCTCTACGGCCGGTCCGGACAAAAAAGCCGGGTACAACAGCAATATGAAAAATGCAGATCCCTGCTTGACACTGAATTGGGCATTGAGCCTGATCCCGGAACCTCTGACCTGGCAGATCAGTACCTTGCACCGGATCAGTTTCCCGTTAAAAAAATATCCCCGCCGCCAGGCGCGTTGCCTGCCCAATCCATTGCCTTTATCGGCAGGCACCAGGAACTGGAACGGATTTCAACATGGCTGATCCGGGGAGACGCACGGCTGATGACCCTGACAGGTCCCGGGGGCATGGGAAAGACCCGGCTGGCATTGCAGGCAATGACCAGGCTTTCGCACCCTTTGTCCATGGCGGCTTTTTTTGTTCCCCTGGCCAATGTGTCAACCTTGGATGAGATGCGGACCCTCCTGTTAAAGACTCTGGGCATCGGACTTGATAAGGGTATGGACCCCAAGAAACAAGTGCTGGACTTTTTGCGCACCCGCGAAATACTGCTTGTCATGGACAACCTGGAGCATCTGCCCGGCATTGAAAAGGAAATATCCCATATGCTGGATAAAACCCGGCATGTAAAAATCCTTGCCACCAGCCGATCCCGTCTGGGGCTCACCAGGGAACAGGTCCTTGTTTTATCCGGTCTGGCCTGCCCCAACGCAGATCCCGAAGTGGACACGCAGATGCTGCTGACCCTTTTGCACTCGGATGCGGCCCGGCTGTTTCTTTTTTCCATCCGCAGGGTGCAGCCGGATTTCAAGCCCAATGCCGGGAATGCCCATGACATCATCCGCATTTGCCGGTCAACATCTGCCATGCCCCTGGCATTAATTCTTGCCGGGGGATGGGGTGATGTTTACTGCCTCCGGGATATTGCAGATAAAATAGAGGAAAGCATTGATTTTCTACAGGCCGATGACGCGGATCTTTTACCTGCCCATGGAAATATGCGCGCGGTATTTGATACGTCCTGGAACAGTTTAAGGCAGGAGGAAAAAGACCTTTTCATGCAATTGTCCGTTTTTAGAGGCCTGTTTTCCCGAAAGGCTGCCCAGGTTGTTGCAGGTCCATTTAAAAACCATCCCAGACATTGCGCGTTTTCAGATATTGTCAGAAAATCACTCGTTAAAATTGACCCCGGCACCGGGTTGTTTGAACTGCATGCCCTTGTTCGCCAGTTTGCCAAAGAAAAGCTTTTTGCTTCCGGGCTGCTGGAAAAGACCCTGGATAAACATGAACGCTACTATCTTCACTTGGTTTCCAGAGGTGAACAAGAGCTGATAGGGCCGGATATGCAGGCATACCGCACGGAGATGGACAGGGCTTTCACCAATATTGAGCAGGCCTGGAAAAGGGCTGTGAACCGAGGTGATCTCATTGGGGTGTCACGATGTGCCGTGGGATTATACATCTATTTTGACATGCATACCCAATATCGGACCGCAGAACGGTTCTTCCGGGATGCAAAAAGGCTGCTGGCCGATCCTGACCGGCCTTTTTGTCCCGAAGCAGGCGTGCTGCTGCTGTGCTGGTTTGACATGCAGAACCAAAGTGTCAACAGATTAAAATCCGTTGAAACCATCCGGGCCTTTGCCTGCAAATGGCTGCGGTGGTCGGTTAAATCAGGCAACACCCCGGGCCGGGCCCACGCCCTTGTTTTTCTGGGTGCCATTGCCCAGAAAAACAAGGCGTATGCCCGGGCCGTGCGGCTATACCAATTGAGCCTGGCCCAGGACCCCGGGGTGGAACGCGCCTTCTGGGTCACCATGCGCATGGGGCTTTGTCAACGCGCCCGGGGCATGATGGATCAGGCATTGAACTGCTTTGAAAAAAGCATTGGCATTGGCCGGGATTTCGGGGACGCCACCAAAATCGCCTGGGCCCTTGGCAATGCAGGCACTGCCCACCTGTGCCTTGGCAATTATGAACCTGCACGTCACAAACTTCTGGCGGCAAAGGATATTTTTACACAGATAAAGGCCCTGCGGGGAAAGATCTTCTGCCTGGAAGAGCTGGGCCTTATTGCGCTGTTCCTGGGCCGGTTTGACCAGGCCCTGGAACTGGCAGACCAGGCCGTGGATCTGTCTTATAATGCTGGCGTGGATATTTATTTCCACCAGGGCCCAACAGCCCTTAAAGGCATGGCCCTGCTTATGAAAGAAGATATGGACCAGGCCCTGATCTGCTTCCAGGAGATTGAGAATGCCGGTGTTTTGGAATTTTTCGCCTGTGTGGGCATGGGATTTATTGCGATTTGCCGCGACAATCCTTTGGGTGCGACTTTTTACGAAAAAAAAGCAAGATCCTTAGCAACATCGGTACATAAACCGCAATTCATCCCATTGCTGTATCTGCTGAAGGCCGCAGTCTTCTCTTTGCACAGAGACAATGCCCCAGCCGCTGAAACATTAAACCAGGCCCTTGCACATCCCTTTTGCCCGAAAAACCTTTTTAATGCCTGGCCATTTGCCGGTAAACTGATGCGTCACAGCAGGAGATGATCGTGCATATGCAGCCCTCCTCAGCGTCGTTGAAACATGCGGGTTGCGCAATCAAGATTCGTGGATGTATATTGTTCAGATCATAGCTCTTGTTATAAAAGACGTCGCTCCTTCTTCTATTCCGGCATAAAAATGCCGGGGGAGTGAATGGTTACAACGGTTACGTATTTTAAAGTACAGGAATTTCCATTTCCTAACACCTAAAACTTAACAACCGGCCCAAAGGGCGGTAAGTTAATGCTGAAATAAAATACTTGTTCTACATACAGTTTAAAAAACAGGGGGTTAAGATATTTAAACAAATTTTCTAAAGGATAAAATATGAATCAGAATTATTTTTTATTTTTATCAAATATTGAGCCTTTTTCTTTTTTAAGTGACAAAGAATCGTCTATACAATTTTTTAGTAATTCTATATCAAGCGTGATAAGACAGGACGTACTTTTCTGCAGTGCAAACAATTCTATAAAAGATGCTGCAGTTCTGATGAAACAACACAGATGCGGCTCTATTCTGATAAAACAGGAAGGCAGATTTATCGGTATCACTACGGATCAGGATTTTAGAAATAAAGTTGTGGCTGCTGATTTAAAAACTTCAAATCCTATTTCTGATATAATGTCTTATCCTTTAATAAGCATATCAGAGCATTCAAGTGTATTTGAAGCGTTCATAAAAATAATGAGAACAGGCGTAAAACATTTAGCCGTAATCAACAATGAAAATGATGCAATAGGCGTGATTTCAAACAGCGATCTGATAAATGCCCAAGGCAAACTTCCTTTTTTATTTATCGAAGAAATAAATAAGGCTGTCTCCTATGAAGAGATATCAAAAAAACAAAAACAGCTTCCCCAAAGCATCGCTACGTTAATAAATGAGGGGGCAAAAGCTCAAAATATAAATAATTTTGTTACTGCAATAACAGATGCGATTTTAGAGAAGCTGATAAAGTTCGCCATACAGGAAATAGGACAGCCTCCTGTTAAATTTGCGTTTATGGTTATGGGAAGCGAAGGCAGAAAAGAACAGACCCTGAAAACAGACCAGGATAATGCTATTATTTTTGAGGATGTCCATGAGGGAGAATTGAAATCTGTAAATGCATATTTTTTAAAGTTAGGCGAACACGTATGTAATATGCTCGATAAAACAGGATATGATTTTTGTAAAGGTGACATAATGGCAAAAAATCCAAAATGGTGTCAGCCTGTTTCTGTATGGAAAAAATATTTTAAAGAATGGATTTATAACGCCAGTCCCAAGGCTCTTCTCCAAACAAGCATTTTTTTTGATTTTCGTTTTGGATATGGAGATATCAGTTTAGTCAATGCGCTTAGAGAATCTTTGTTTGATTTTTTGGACAACCGGACAATTTTTTTTAAGAATATGGCTGAAAACACATCTCACTTTAGATTGCCCATAGGCTTTTTTGGTAATTTTATTGTTGAAACTAAAGGTAAATTTAAAAATACTTTTGATATTAAAGGCGCTATGATGCTTGTGGTAGATTTTGCACGAATATATGCGCTTCAAAATAAAATATCTGCTACAAATACGATGGAACGATTAGAGTTGCTATACAAAAAAAACGTCATAAGCGAATCCGATTATAATGATATAAGCCATTCTTATAACTATATGATGAATTTAAGATTTATCAATCAAATACATGGAATCATTAATGAAGGTGGAGAACCTGATAATAATATCAATCCTAAAAAGCTATCAAGAATAGAGCAGAAGACATTAAAAGAAATATTTAAGAAAATAGAAACAAGGGTAAAACTTCAACAGGATTTTTTTGCGTAATATGATTGGGCCAATTCTTCAGGACGATACGGTCAGTGTAATTATTCCCACATACAACCGGGCGTGGACCCTGAAAAGAGCAGTGGATTCAGCCCTTGCCCAGGACTACCGGAGCCGGGAAGTTATTGTGGTGGATGACGGGTCAACCGACCAAACCCGGGACCTGCTGGCAGGGTATGGAGATAAAATCCGGGTCCTGGTTCAGGAAAACAAAGGGGTGAGTGCGGCCCGCAACCGTGGGATTCAAGAAAGCCAAGGCAGCTTCATTGCCCTGCTGGATTCCGATGATGCCTGGGAAAAGAACAAACTTTCATGTCAAATGGCCTTTTTTCAATCCAATCCCGGGGCAATGATCTGTCAGACCGAAGAAATCTGGATCAGAAAGGGCAAACGGGTCAATCCAAGGAAAAAACATAAAAAACCATCGGGCATGATTTTTGAGCCTTCTTTAAATCTCTGCCTGGTCAGCCCTTCGGCTGTGATGATGAGAAAACAACTCTTTGAGCAAAAGGGAACGTTTAATGAGACGTTTCCGGTGTGCGAGGATTATGATCTGTGGCTGCGTATTTCCCATGACACGCCCGTGTATCTGATTGACACCCCCTTAACGGTTAAAACCGGGGGGCATGGAGATCAACTGTCCGCCTCCCACTCCCAGGATAAATACCGGATTCAGTCCATCCTGAATTTGATCAAGTCCAATGTCCTGTCTTCGGATCAGGAACAGGCCGCGTTAACCGTATTTAAAGAAAAGTGCCGGATTTTTGCCAACGGGTGCATGAAACGGGGCAGGGAAAAAGAAGGCGCCCATTACCTGATGCTTGCCGGCGACAAGGATAGCTGTGAACTTCGTGTTTGAAGATTGATTTTAAAAATTGAACATGGCATCTTTAAATACATTTTTTACAACCAAATTGGTGCAAGGAGAATTGCAGGATGAAATTTCAAAAAATAGTAGACGATATTTACCGCCTTGCGGTTAACATCGAAGATGAGAATTACCTTTTTGAGGGGATCTGGCCTATTCCCCACGGCATCTCCATAAACGCGTATCTGATCAAGGGTGAAAAGAACGTACTCATTGATCTGACCCAGGACATCATGGGCTTTCCCAGGGCCATTACCGAACAGATGGAAGGGGTCAGCCTGGCTGTTGAGGACATTGATATCATCGTGGTGAACCACATGGAGCCGGATCACGCCAGCTGGCTGCGGGATTTTTGCAAAAAAAATACCAAGGGCGTGATTTACTGTACCCAAAAGGCGATTCCCCTGCTCGAAGCCTTTGCCGGGGTCCCGGCGGACCGGGCCGTGGCCATCACGGACGGCATGACCCTGGAAGTCGGGGACTATGAACTCCAGTTTTTTGAAACGCCCAACATCCATTGGCCCGAAACCATGATGACCTATGAGACAAAAAGAAAAATTCTGTTTGCTTGCGATGCCTTTGGTTCCTACGGCAAAGTGCCGGACGACACCATTTTTGACGACCAGCTCTCCGAGGAAAAACATGCTTTTTTTGAAAACGAAGCATTGAGATATTACGCCAATATTGTCTCCTCGTTTTCCGGTTTTGTACTCAAGGGGCTTGCCAAACTGTCCGGACTGGATATCAAGATCATCTGTCCCTCCCACGGGATTATCTGGCGGGAGAACCCCGGCGTGATCATCGACCATTACAAACGTTATGCAGCGTACAGCAAAGGTCCGGGCGAAAGGGAGATTACCCTGGTCTGGTCCAGCATGTACGGCAGTACAAAATCCATGCTCAACCTTGTGGTTGAAACCATACGAAAACACAAGATTCCGGTGCATGTTTACCAGGCCCCGGGCGATGACATCGGCTATATACTGGCCAGTGCCTGGAAGTCTGCCGGACTTATTTTCGGCATGCCCACTTACGAATACAAAGTCTTTCCACCCATGTCCCATGTGATTGACGAACTGCTCGTAAAAAAAGTGACCAACAAAAAGGTTTTCAGGTACGGCTCCTATGGATGGGTCGGGGGGGCCCAGCGGGATTTTGAATCCAAAATTGAAAAATCAGGCTGGGATCTGCTCGGTTTTTATGAATGGCAGGGGGCGCCCACCAGCACGGATGAACAGGCCATGATCCGGAAGATAGACGACTTTTGCGGGGAACTGATTAAATTTACCGGGTAAAAACAGTTCGGGAAAGGCTCTTTCCCGGACCCAAAAATTGGAATGACCGTGAACAGAAAGAATCCGATTCCAGCCAGGTTGCCGGAAATCGGATTCTTTACATTCGCTAATGCGAGCCAACACGCATACGCCCTGCCTGCCGGGAGGGATGCCTCCTATATGCCCAATTGCTTTTCAAGTTCAGCCACGGCCAGGGTGGTCTTGATCACCGTGTCCGGATTAAGGGACATGGTCTCAATGCCGCATTCCACCACAAATTGTGCGAACTCCAGGTAATCGCTGGGAGCCTGGCCGCAGATGCCGATGTACTTGCCCTTTTTTACGGCGGTTTCAATCACCTGGCGGACCATTTTTTTCACCGCTGGATTGCGCTCGTCATATACATGGGAGACAAGGGCAGAATCCCGGTCCACGCCGAGCAGCAATTGTGTCAGGTCATTGGTGCCTATGGAAAACCCATCGAAAATCTCCAGATATTCTTCGGCCAGGATGACGTTGGACGGTATCTCGCACATGCAGATCACCTTGAACCCGTTTTCCCCCTGGCGCAGGCCGAATTCGGCCATGGTCTCTATCACCTGCCTGGCCTCGTCCAGAGTACGGCAGAAGGGAATCATGACCTGGACGTTATGAAGCCCCATCTCATTCCTGATTTTGAGCATGGCCTTGCATTCCAGGCCGAAAGCGGCCTTGTATTCCCTGGCGTAATAGCGCGAGGCACCGCGCCAGCCGATCATGGGATTTTCCTCGTCCGGCTCAAACTGGGCCCCGCCGATGAGGTTGGCGTACTCGTTGGTCTTGAAATCCGAAAGCCGGACAATGACCGGTTTGGGATAAAAGGCTGCAGCCAGCATGCCCACGCCCTCGGCCAGCTTGTCCACGAAATAATCGCTCTTGTCGCTGTAGCCGATGGTCATGTCGGCTATGGCCCGTTTCAAAATCTCGTCGCCCAGTTCCTCGTACCTCAACAGGGCCAGGGGATGAATCTTGATATAAGAATTGATGATGAATTCCTCACGGGCCAGGCCCACCCCATGGTTGGGGATGAAGCTCTTTTCAAAGGCCTGCTCCGGGCTGGCCAGATTCAGCATGATCTTGGTTCTGGTCTTGGGCAGGGTTTCCAGGTTCGTCTCCTTGATCTCGTAAGGCAGAAGTCCCTCAAACACGTAACCGGTGCTGCCCTGGGAGCAGTCCACGGTCACTTCCTGGCCGGTTTCCATCCGGGTGGTGGCATTACCGGCGCCCACGATACAGGGGATGCCCAGTTCACGGCTGACAATGGCTGCGTGGCAGGTGCGCCCGCCCCTGTTGGTGACGATGGCACCGGCGATCTTCATCACCGGTTCCCAGTCCGGGTCGGTCATGTCCGTGACCAGCACCTGACCCTTCTGGAACTGGGAAATCATCTGGGCGGACTTGATCACGTTGACCTTGCCCTGGCCTATGAGTTCGCCCACGGACTGGCCGGTGCACACCACCTCGCCCTTCTCCTTGAGGTGAAATTCCCTGAGAACGGCCATGTCCTTCAAGGTATGCACTGTCTCGGGCCTGGCCTGGACGATGAACAGCTTGCCGGTCTCGCCGTCCTTGGCCCATTCGATGTCCATGGGTTTAAGGTATCCGGCCTTTGCCGAATAGTGATCCTCAATGACGCAGGCCATGCGGCCCAGTTCCACCACCTCCTCGTCCCTGAGTACCAGACGGCGGCGGTCCTCGTCCGGCACAGCCACGTTCTTGGTGGGCTGTTTGGCATCCGTGGTATAGATCATCTTTATGGCCTTGCCACCGGTTTTTTTCATGATAATGGGCTTGAAGCCCTGCTTGAGCGTGGGCTTGAACACGTACCATTCATCCGGATTGACCGCGCCCTGGACCACGTTTTCCCCCAGCCCGTAGGCACCGGTGATGAACACCGCGTCCCGGAAGCCGGATTCCGTGTCGATGCTGAACATAACCCCGCTTGAGGCCAGATCGCTTCTGACCATCTTTTGCACGGCAATGGACAGGGCTATGGAAAAATGGTCAAAGCCCTTGTCTTCGCGGTAGGATATGGCCCGGTTGGTGAACAGGGAAGCAAAACAGCGGTGACAGGCGTCCACCAGGTCTTCCACGCCGCGGATGTTCAGATAGGTGTCCTGCTGCCCGGCAAAACTGGCGTCGGGCAGGTCTTCGGCCGTTGCCGAGGAACGCACGGCCACATCCACATTTTTGCCGTATTCCTCTTCCAATCTGGCATAGGCCTTGGCTATTTCCTTATACAACGCACCTGGAAATTCAAGGCTGCGGATCAGATTCCTGACCCTGGCCCCGCGTTCCTGAAGGTTATCCATGTCATGGGTGTCCAGGTCGGACAATATTTCCCGAATCTTGTCCATGGCCTTGGATTTTTCCAAAAGATAGGTATAGGCATGGGCGGTGACCGCGAATCCGTTGGGAATGCTTACCCCCTTGGGGCTCAAATTGCGGTACATCTCGCCCAGGCTGGCGTTCTTGCCGCCCACCAGGGGCACGTCGTCAATGGTCAAGTCCTTGAACCACGCCACTAACGGCTTCTGATCTTTATGCGTATCTTTGCCCATTTTACCTCCGATTTTGTTCAGATTAATGAGATTCCCCAATCTGCCAGGCTGTTAGAAAAGTGCCGGATGTTTTTCACGGCAACGAGGCTGTTAGCGCTTTACCGGCAGCCTGAGTAAGAACTGCTTTATTGTATTCCCCCGGGACTTTTATGGCAAGGAAATGTGTAAATTGAGCGGCGTGTACGCCTTGTTGTTGCCGTTCAGGCACGATATCGGCTGGACAAAAGGCAGAAACCGGGGCCAATCGCCAGACGGGAGAAGGGGGTTGCCATGTTATGGGGCAGGTCAAGGAGTACAAGGGGGCCGGGGCTGCCTTCAAAGGAGTTTCGGGCCTGATCAATATGCCTGCGCAATTCACCGAAATCATTTAAAGACAGGAACTCGGTCAAGGCCTCAATCATCTCTTCTGTTTCCTGATCCGGCGCTTTCAGGCACTGCCGGATCAGATGTTCGAGCTTCAAGCGTGCCGCCGTCTGGATGCAGTGGCGGCTCAAATCAAGGCGGATTTCCATAAAATCACTTTTTTTTCACGATGGTGCCCATATAGTTGTCCAAGGCGGCCTGGATGGTGCGGGCTGCCAGGGTGGTGCAATGAAGGTCGGCTTCCGGCAGCCGGCCAATGGCGGCAAGGACATGGTCTGCGGTGATATCAGTCAATTCTTCCGGGGTTTTGCCCAGGGTCAGTTCTGCGGCAAAGGACCCGCTGACCATGGAAGAGGCGCACCCGTCGGTAAAATAGGACGCATCCGCCACCTGGCTGTCCTTAAACTTAAGATATATTTCCATGGTATCCCCGCACTCTCCGGTTACCCGGCCCCATCCATCGGGATTTTCCATCCGGCCGCTGTATTTGGGGTTTCGCCAGCGGTGAAAGCCCCTTTCTCCCAAGGCCTGTTTTGCTTCATCAAATATCTCCTCCTGGAGCTTGTCCAGAAATGCATCAAGATTACTCACTGTCATCTCCTTTCTGCTTAAGTTCCGGTATGCACCGGGCATCCTGTTTTTTTACCGGGCACAGTTTGTCATAAACCGGCCCGCTTGTCATCTTTTTGGGGTAAAAATAGATGAAAACCTGTCGGCAAAAACCACCTGCATGAGCGGGAAAATCCTTCCGATCTCTTTGCACCAAAAAAGTTAACGCATTGTAAATAAAAAATACTTTTTAAAGGCATGGTTTGTGCTTATATCTTATAAAAGTGTAGCTGTACAGTCTGTTTTTTTACTACTTCACAGGGAGAAGCCCATGCTCCAGAAAATCCTTCCGGCCGCAGGTATTGCAGTGTTTATCCTGCTGTCAGGAACCGTATCCGAACTATCGTCCATTGTTTTGAACATCAAAAGCAACTTGATTGTCCTTACCGGGGCATCTGTCTGCGCTCTGGTGTCGTATCCTTTGGTTCTGTTTTCAGATCTTTTCGTCAACATCCGCCAGGCATTTTCCGGAGAGAAGACCGATCTGAACGCGCTCATAAAACAGATCGAAGTGCTGGCCGCAATCCGGCGGCGGGACGGGAATCTTGTGCTGGATGAAAAATCCGCGGCCATTGACAATTCATTTCTGAAAATGGGCATTGAAATGGTTGCGGACGGGTTTGACAGATATACGATTTTCAAAACCCTTGAACGCAGACACGACAACTTCCTGCAGGCCCGGCGCTCCCAGGCCGACCTGATTAATACCTTTATTAAATTAATGCCGGTATTTGGTTTTGTGGGCACCATCATCGGCCTGATCAATGTATTGAGCAACATGGGGTCTGCGGAACTGATCGGGAAAGGGGTGGCCACAGCCCTTTTGACCACGTTTTACGGACTGCTGTATGCCAATGTCATTTTTCTTCCCATTGCCAAAAAACTGGCGGAAAAAACCAAACATGACGCCATGGAATTGGCATTGATCATTGAAGGGGTTTTGGATATCGCGGACAAAGCCAATGCCAAGGCCATCGGGTACCGCTTAAGATACTGCATCGGCGATTATTTCCAGGATGACCGGACCGTGGACAGAAAATCCCAGGCACGGCCCATGAACCCGCCCCTGCTTCAATCCAACCCTGAAAAACACGAACCCATGGCAGGCTGATATCCATGATACCCCCGGAGAACCTGATATCTGAGCTTGAAATCTCGGAATTAAAGCGGCTTCACCAGAAACGCCAAAGCCTTCTGGAGGGATGTGAACCCGAAGATCCTGGTTTGTGGGCCATGCTGGATATCATGACCCTGATCCTGGCTTTTTTTATCATGCTTTACAGCAACCAGGCCCATATGCCCCAGGCGTTAAAAATCAAGCAGGGTTCCACCGAGGTCCGCCAGGCCGTTGAAACGGTTAAAACACCGGCCAAACCAGTGAAAAAAATTCACGAATCCGAGCTGGATCTGCTCACCATTGAAGACCGGCTCCACCAGGTCATGGAAAATTCAAATATTTCAAATTACTCGGTTAAAGTGGCAAAAAACAGACTCGTCCTGACCCTGGGCGAAGACATCAGTTTTTCTTCCGGCCAGGCCAGCCTGCTGGACTATATCAAACCTGCATTAAAGGATCTGGCCTCATTTTTCATAACAGAACCCGGATACAGGATCATTGTTGCCGGCCATACGGACAATACCCCCATTCATACGGCCCAGTTCCCCTCCAACTGGGAGCTGTCCGCGGCAAGGGCCATGAGTGTTGCCAGATTCTTAATTGATTGCCGGGTGGCTCCGGAACGGATCAATATCGAGGGATTTGGCGAATACCGGCCCATTGGGGACAACACGCATTTTCTGGGCAGGGAAGCCAACCGGCGTGTGGAAATCTCCCTGGTCAGGGAAACGGGGCAATCGGAACCTTATGAGGGGATATAAGCCGATCCCGCCGTTTCTTCCTATCCATTATTCAACGTCTGTGTATTAAACGTCTGTGGTGAAATCAATCTGGCACTGGTCATTAAGCCGGGTGCGGATCAGGACAATGGCCATCGCGGCTACCGGCAGGGCCATGATCAATCCGACCACAGGAAGAATGGTAACGCCCAGGACAACGAATCCAAGGGAAAATACGCCAAATACAGCGCCCAGTAAATATTTTGAGACTCTTTGTGACAGGCAGTTTGTGTTTTCCATGGTGACCTCCTGATATCATTTTAAAACCATGCAATTAGTCTTAACTAACTAATGCTTTAACAGAATATAATCCCCAATAAAAAATATGCAAGTATTTTTTTTAGGATTTATATGTCCTTGACTTCCCGAACCCGTTTCCTATACTGACGGATCAATAATTGATAAATCAATAATGGATCGGATGATTGAAAATCTCAGGCAGGGGGGAATATGAACAGCAGCACTAGCAAGCCCCAGTCCCGAATTTCCACCGGCCACACCATATTTATTGTCAGTGCAGTCCAGTTTCTGGCACCGTTCATGATGTCTGCGGTCGGTGTGGCCCTTCCCACCATTGGCCGGTTTTATGGCGCCAGTGCCGTCTCCCTGGCCCTGGTGGAAATGGTTTATATGCTGGCCGTTACCCTGTTCCTTCTTCCCATGGGCCGGTTGGCCGACATCACCGGAAGAAAAAAAATATTTGTGTCAGGTGTGGCCTTATTTGCCCTTGCCACGATCCTGTTGCCCTTTTCCCCGTCCATCGGCATTTTCATTGCCATCCGGTTTCTGCAGGGTATTGGCGTGTCATGTACGGTCTCTACTTCCGTGGCCATTCTCTCTTCTGTGGTGCCAAAGGAAAAACGCGGCAAAGCCATGGGCATCATTGTGGCCTGTGTCTACCTGGGACTGTCCGCCGGCCCTACCCTGGCCGGACTTATGATCGCCTGGCTGGGCTGGCAGTGGATCTTTTTTGCGACTGTCCCCCTTGCCTTGGCAGCCCTGATTCTCACCCTGACCCAGCTTAAGGGGGAGTGGAAAGGCGCTGAAGGGGAACCCTTTGACCGCATGGGCAGCATCATTTATATGGCAGCGCTCTCCTGTCTGATCGTCGGGGTGTCCCACCTTGAAAGCCATGCCTGGGCACCGGGACTGATGGCGGCAGGCATGATTTTCATGGCTGTTTTTACCGTTTTTGAATACAGGCACCCCTTTCCCATCCTCGATATCCGCCTGCTGTTGGGAAACCGGGTCCTGGCCTTCAGCAACATTGCCACATGGATCAACTATGCCGCCTCATTCGGGCTTACATTTTTTTTCTCTTTATACCTGCAGGTGGTCAAAGGCATGTCTGCCCAGGCCACAGGTTTTGTGCTCATTGTCCAGCCGGTAATTCAGGCGGTGCTTTCTCCTTTGTCTGGTGCGCTTTCAGATAAAATCTCCGCGGCCAAATTATCCACGGCCGGCATGGCCATCTGCGCGGCAGGACTTGGGTTCGCAGCCGTTCTCGGCCAGGATGCCGGAATCTGGCAGGTGCTGGTGGTTCTGGTTATCATGGGCGTTGGATTTGCTGTCTTTTCCACACCTAACATGACCACGGTCATGGGATCTGTGGGGCCAAGACATTACGGCATTGCCTCCAGCCTTGTGGCCACCATGCGCAGCATCGGCATGCTCACGGCCATGACCATCACCACCCTGCTGCTGAGTATGTTCATGGGGGATGCTGGCGTCAGCACTGCCACAGCCCCGGGATTTCTTAAAACCATGCACACGGCCTTCATGATTTTCGCCCTGCTCAGTCTGGTGGGGATTGTCTTTTCCATGGCCCGGGTAGCGCAGAAACCAGGCCCGGCCCCAAAACGCTGATCAGGAAAACGCGGGCCATGTTTTTACCCACCACCCGAAAAGAACTTGACGACCGGGGTATTGACCGGCTTGATGTAATTCTTGTCACCGGCGATACATACATTGACTCCCCGTTCATGGGGGTCAGCCTGATCGGCAGGGTTCTGGAAGACAACGGATTTACCGTGGGCATCATTGCCCAGCCGGACACGGACAGCGACCGGGACATCTCCCGTCTGGGCGAACCCCGGCTCTTCTGGGGCATCACCGGCGGGGCCGTGGATTCCATGGTGGCCAATTACACAGCCACAAAAAAACGGCGCAAACAGGATGATTACACGCCTGGCGGAGAAAACACCCGGCGGCCTGACCGGGCCGTCATTGTATACACCAACCTTGTGCGGCGCTTTTTTAAATCAACCGTACCCATTGTGCTGGGCGGCATTGAAGCAAGTCTTCGGCGCATTGCCCACTATGATTTCTGGTCCAATAAAGTTCGACGATCCATCCTGTTTGATGCCAAGGCTGACTACCTTTTGTTCGGCATGGCCCATGCCGGTATCGTGGAACTGGCCCGGGCCCTGAATAACCCGCTGAAAACGGATAACCGGCTGGAAACAATGCCGGAAGACACACAAGATCCTGTCACACAGATTGCCGGCCTGGGATATATCGCTAAAACCCCCAAGGGCATAGAGCTGCCTGCCTATGAAGCGGTCACCAGGGACAAGGCCCTTTATATCCAAAGTTTTAAAACCTTTTACGACAATACAGATCCCATGCATGCCCGCCCTTTAAGCCAGGCCCATGGGGACCGGTTTCTTGTCCTGAATCCGCCGGCACCTTTCAGCACCACCCAAGAGATGGACCAAATCCACGATCTGGATTTTCAGCGGGATGTCCACCCTTATTATAGGGCCCAGGGCCATGTCCGGGCCATGGACACCATCCGGTTTTCCATTCCCACCCATTACGGCTGCTACGGGGAGTGTAATTTCTGCGCCATCACCGTTCACCAGGGCCGGACAGTCAGATGGCGGAGCATTGATTCCATTATTGCCGAAGCAAAAAAAATGACCCGGGACAAGGATTTTAAAGGATATATATTTGACCTGGGCGGTCCCACCGCCAACATGTACGGGTTTGAGTGTGAAAAAAAACTGAAAAAAGGGGCCTGTTCCCACCGGCGCTGCCTGTTCCCAACCCCCTGCCCCGCCCTTTCTCCGGATCACGGCCCCCAGATGGCTCTGCTCGATGAAATCAGCCGTCTTGCCGGTGTTAAAAAGATATTTCTCAACTCAGGCATCCGCCATGACCTGATCCTCATGGACAAACAAAAGGGCCAGGCGTACTTAAAACAGGTAATATCCGACCATGTCTCCGGCCAGATGAAACTGGCACCGGAACATTGTGCGCCCGGTGTGCTGGCGCTCATGGGCAAGCCGGACACGGACAGTCTTGTTGCGTTCAAGCACCGGTTTGACCGCATCTGCAACACGCTGAATAAAAAACAATACCTGACCTATTACCTGATCGCGGCCCACCCCGGCTGTACCATGCGGGAGATGAATGAACTGAAGGCATTTACCAGAAACGAACTTCACATCACCCCGGAACAGGTCCAGATATTTACGCCCACACCATCCACCTTTTCCACCCTGATGTATTATACCGGTATTGACCCCTTTGCCATGGTGCCCGTGTTTGTGGAAAAAGATCCCCGGGCAAAGGAAAAGCAAAAACAGATCGTCACCCGGAACGCCGAAGGCCGGACCCGGGAAACACCCCGGCAGAGGCAAAATCAGAGCAAATTTTCCGGACCGGGAAAAAAGGGACGTTACCGGAAAAAATAACGCACCACTTAATGATTTAACACAACAAAGCCAAGGCAAGTTACCCGGGCGTACCCGGAACACTGATCTTTTGCACCCAGAGCCTGCCGGCAGCCAGATAAAACCCCACGGACGCCAGGATAAGATACCCGAACATCTGGATATTTTTGGTTTTCAGGATATAAGCAAAAACCACAATGGTGGCCGCGGAGATCAGGAAAAAAATGGGTTTGGGGATCTGTTTGAGAATCACCCGGCCAAAATGGGCAAACCGGATATGGCTGACCATCAGGGCTGTGGAAATAGCGGTGAAAGCCCAGAGCAGCATGGGACCGGACACAAGGGACGCCCCGAGGACAATCAGGGCACCGGCAGGACTTGGAAATCCGTTGAAAATACCGGCAGGCAGGTCTGTACGGCCCTTGTCCTTGGTGACAAACCGCACTAGACGGTAAGCCACACCCACCACATAAATCAGGGCAAAAACCAGGGCAAAGGTTCCGCCTCTAATGATCACCATATAGGCCGGTGCCAGGCCAAAGGAAACAAAATCAGCAATATCGTCCAGCCAGGGACCGTATTTGGTTCCCCCGTGTTTGAGCGCCATGCGCCCGTCAAACAGGTCAAACAACTGGCCCATGATGATCACGCAGATGGCCCAGGCATAACAGTGATGATAGGTCAGAATCAGGCTGGTGACACCGCACATGAAATTGAGCATGGACAGAATATCGGCATAAAGCCGGTTGGGGACAAATTTGAAAATCATGGATGCCGCAGAAAGGACGATACAGGCCCCAAGCACCCCGTCAGCAATATTCAGCATCCCGGGATTGGCATCCATCAGGGCGCACAGAATCACCAGGGCAAAGCAGATAATGGACTTGATTTTCCCGAAATTGTTCGCCGCCCCGGACACCTTGAGCCAGGCCAGTATCCTGCGGGCAAAAAACTGGCCCACAAGTTCTATGACCACAAGAATCCAGACAAGCCTGGGCGACAAAATACCGATATAGGCAAACCCGATCATGGTGGGCAGATAGGTCAGCTTGTCGCACAAGGGGTCCAGCCACTCCCCCCACCGGGAGACCAGATTGCAGCCCCGGGCCACCACCCCGTCCACCCCGTCAAGAATTGCAGCAAATGTAAAAATAAAAATGGACAAAGATTGATAGGACGAAAAGAAATAGAGAAAAAAACCCAGAAAGGCAAGGGCCGTACGCCAGTAGCAGATGGCGTTGGGGTGCATCAGCCACAGATGGGATTCAACAAACCGCCTGACAGAGGCCTTTTTCTTCACGCTGTGGGAAAACCAGAAAAAAAACAGGGTGCCCAGGGCACTGGATGCCATGATTACCAGAATTCGTTCCATAATTGGGCCTCAATATCAGTTAAACGTTTGTCGACAACTTTTTCGTGGTGATATATCATTGTGGTGCTATTTATCATCTTCACACTATCCTGGAAATAAAATTATGTTTGACATCCGGCGATTTTATATTATTTTCAAAGAAATTTTAACCTTCAGGAGAAAAGCATGGCAGATCTGACAGCAATTATGGAAACCTCAAAAGGCACCATTAATATTACGCTTTTTGCAGACAAGACCCCGTATACTGTGGGCAATTTTGTAAACCTTGCCAAACGGGAATACTATAACGGGTTAACCTTTCACCGTGTGATTTCAGATTTTATGATCCAGGGCGGATGCCCTCATGGCAATGGCATGGGCGGCCCGGGCTACGAATTTGAAGATGAATTCAAAAAAGAGCTCAAACATGACAAGCCCGGCATCCTGTCAATGGCCAATGCCGGCCCAGGGACAAACGGGAGCCAGTTTTTTATCACCCATGTGCCCACGCCCCATCTCGACGGTATGCACACGGTATTCGGAGCAGTTGTCAGCCAAGCAGATCAGGACGTGGTCAACAGCATTACCCAGGGAGATACCATTGAAAGCATCACCATCAAAGGCAATGTAGGTTCGGTATTCAAGAAGATTAAACCCAGACTGGATGGGTGGAACAAAACCCTGAACAAGTCCTTCCCAAAGCTTCCCAAAGCCTGATTATCTATTGTTTGGACGCAAAGTCACCCATCTGCGGCGTTGCAGAAAAATTTGCAATCCTCACAACCAAAAGGTTGCTCCGGTTACAAATTTTTCTGCGCCTTGCATCTGGGCAACTTTGCGTCCAAACACGGGGGTTGCGTCCAGATTCTCATAATTCCTGAACGAAAACCCCGTGTAAACAAAAAGACCTTTTGCCGCGTATCATGGGGCAAAAGGTCTTTTCTTTTTGGATTCAGCAGGGTTGTCCGGGGTGTCGGATCAATCCAGGTCAATGTACAAAGGAATAACATGAAGCGACGCAGAATTTTCCTCGGTATCCCCTAACCGCCAGTTTTTTACCGGAATTCCGGCTTCTTTGATTTTTTCAATCATCCCTTTGATATTAATCAGGGGGTGCCGGGTAAATACATTGGGCAGTCCGTAAGTCAGGCTGCACACCAGGCATTTGTCCGGCCGGCGCAGCAGGTTAAAGGCAAGGACAATCCGGCTGCCGGAAATACTGACAGGCTCCAGCCTGATGTCATAAGCACCTTCCGAGGCATCTCCGTACAGCGCATCAAAAAACTGATCACTTCTTTCAGGCGGCAACAGCTCATCTAAAAATTCCTGGGTGAGTATGCTGTCAAAATCTCTTTGAGCCATGTTTTATCATCCTTTTTTTATTACCTGTATCTTCATTTAAATTAGATTTCTCTTCTATTCTTTCTATGCCGGAAAATCAAGGGACAAACCAGGGTAATTGCGGTAATTTGTTTGCAGTTTGATGTTAATTTAAAATGGATCATACGAATTATAAACCACCATGTATTAAATTTAAAATAGTGTAGCTTTTGCCCGTTTGATCTTACTCAAATATCTGGTACAATTAAAATTTAAAAAAAGAGAGAAAGGAGGACCCATAACCGGTGTCCATCCGGAAATAACTTTCTATATTCTGTTCACTGCCAGTAATAAAAATGGAATAACTAAATGAAAACCTTGAAAATTACCCGGGGATTTGACCTGAATGTGGCCGAACAGCCCGATCTGAGCTGTGTTCACCTGGCCCTGCCGTCCAGTCTGGCCTGCTGTGCCGGGGACATCCCCCATATCCGGCCCAAATTGCTGGTTAAAGAGGGTCAGCGGGTTAAAACCGGCCAGGCCCTGTTCACAGATAAGCGGGATACGACCATACAGTATGTATCCCCGGGAACCGGTCAGGTGGAAAAGGTTATTTACGGGCCCCGGCGACGTCTTATGGAGGTGGTGATCGCAACAGAGTCCGAAGATGGGTATATTGAATGTAATCCGGTTGCTTTGGACGACATCACCGGCATGCCCGGGGATGAACTTGTGGCGCACCTGAAAAAAGGCGGTCTGTGGCAGGGCCTTCGCCAGTTTCCGGCCCTGGATTTCGCTGATCCCGATCATTCCCCTGCCATGATTATCGTGGCCATGGACGGCAATGACCTCTTTTCGCCGCATCCGGCCATCATCCTTAAAGACAGCATTGATGCCTTTGACGCGGGTATGGCGGTTTTACGCCGGTTTTCACACCGGCTTGTCGTGGTATGCCGGGAAAGCAGCCTGGCAGGCATCCGGGAGCTGGACTGTTCAGTGGCGGACCAGATAACCCACACAGCCCCGGACATATATCCTGCCTGGCACCCCGGTGCCGTACTCTATCAGATCAGGCAAGTGGCCACGGAGAACAGTTCCTGGTGCATCCGCCTGGATCACCTGGTCATGATGGGCCGGTTTTTACTTTCCGGCCGGTATCCGGTTGAAAAAATCGTAACCATTACCCGGCCCGGGGAACGGCTGCCCCATATGCGGGGCCGCCAGGGCATGCCCTTGTCTGCCCTGGCCGGGGAAATACCTGGAAACAGTATGGTCACCACAGGCCGGTTCAACGGCCGGCTCCTGGAAAAGGATGCCCATATCGGTTTTTTTGAAAACACGGTCAATATCATTGAAGCCGGGGCAGAGGAGCAGATGTTCGGTTTTGCCCGGCCCGGCCTTGACAAGCCATCGGTCTCCGCCACATTTCTGTCTTCCCTGTTCAGGGGTCCGGCAAAAATGGACTGCACCCTTCACGGGGAAGCGCGGGCCTGCATCAACTGCTCCTATTGCGAACGCATCTGCCCCAATGACCTTATGCCCGCCTTTATCATGAAGGCCCTTCACGGGGGCGAACTTGAAGAAGCATTGGCCCTTGGGCTCATGGACTGCTGCAAATGCGGACTTTGCTCATTTGCCTGCCCGTCCAAGATTGAACTGACCCGGATCCTTTCGGACGCCATGGACGCCTATTACAAGGACAAACAATGAAGAATCCCTTAAGAAAGTTTTTTGATGATACACGGCCCTTGTTTACCGGGGACGGGAAGTATAAAAAGTATGAGCCTGTCTGGGACGCCACAAAAACATTTTTCTTTCTGCCTTCGGCCAAAACCCGTGTCATGCCCTTTGTCCGGGATCACCTGGATCTGAAACGCTACATGAGCATCGTGATCCTGGCGCTTTTGCCGGTGACCTTTTTCGGGATATACAACACCGGATACCAGGCCGGCATCGGGGCCGGGGAATCCTGGTCCGTGACCCGATGCTTTCTTTTGGGCGCCTGGTATGTGCTGCCCATGATCATTGTTTCCTATGTGGTGGGGTTTGCCTGGGAGTTTCTTTTTGCGGTGATGCGGGGCCATAAGATCTCCGAAGGACTTCTTGTCACAGGGCTGCTTTTTCCCTTGACCCTGCCCCCCACCATCCCTTTGTGGCAGGTGGCGCTTGGCATCTCCTTCGGGGTGGTCATCGGCAAGGAGGTATTTGGTGGTACAGGCCGCAATATCCTTAACCCGGCACTGACCGGACGGGCCTTTCTGTTCTTCTCCTACCCGGTCACCATGTCCGGGGATGTCTGGGTGGCAGGCAAACATCTGGTGGACGGCGTGACCGGAGCCACGGCGCTTTCCGTGACAGGGGCCGGGGGGCAGTCGATCACCGCAGCCATCCGGGACGCCGGTTTTCCCCTGGGGCAGCTTTTCACAGGATTTGTGCCGGGCAGCGTGGGAGAGACCTCGGCGCTCTGCTGCCTGATCGGTGCGGCCATTCTCATGGTGACCCGCATTGCCAATTACAGGATCATTATCGGCGGTATTGCAGGGCTTGTCATCACCAGCATCATCGTATACCTGATCCCCGGGGGGCAGGACGCCTGGTCCAATGCCGGTCCCTTTTACCATTTGTGTGCCGGCGGATTTCTGTTCGGCATCACCTTTATGGCCACAGATCCGGTCTCCGCGCCCGGCACCAACCCGGGCCGCTGGATTTTCGGGGCTGCCATTGGTTTTTTAACCGTGATTATCCGGGTGGGCAACCCTGCGTTCATGGAAGGGGTGATGCTGGCCATCCTGTTCATGAACGTGTTTGCGCCGTTGCTGGACCACCTGGTACTCAAGTACAAATCGTCAAAAAGGATTCCCAATGTTTGATAAAAACTCAAAACCCCATGTGATCTTTTTTGCCCTTGTCCTGTCCGTGGTGTGCAGCCTTTTGATTACGGCGGCGGCAACGGGTCTTAAGGACCGGCAGCAGGAGAACATGGCCCTGGACAAAAAAATGAACCTGCTCCAGGCCGCAGGCCTTGTGGATGCCGGGCAAAAACCCGGGAAAGACGCCATTAACGCCCTTTATGACGAACGTATTGAAGAGGTTGTGGTGGACCGCCAGGGCAAAGTGATGGAAACCGAAGACCCAGACGGCATGCATCTGTATTTTATCCATGCACCGGGCAGCCGGGACGACCATGATTTTAATGACATTGCAGGCTATATCGTGCCCATCAATACCCGGGGGCTGTGGGGAAAAATCCAGGGGTACCTGGCCTTTGAAAATGACGGGCAGACCGTATCCGGTTTTTCCGTGTTCAGCCACTCTGAAACCCCGGGACTTGGCGGCGAGATCGAAAGTGCCTGGTTCCGGAAGAATTTCAAGGGCAAAAAGATCCTCAATTCCCAGAATAAATTTGTCTCCATAGGGATTGCCAAGGGAAAGGCCGAAGATCTGCCCAAAGATGAACAACCCAATTATGTGGACGGTATCTCCGGGGCCACCCTGACAGGCAGATATCTGTCCGAAGGTATTAAAAACACCCTGATGAAGTACGAGGGCGTATCTGTTGCCTTCAGGCAGAAACAATTGAAGGCCGAAGATAAACATGCGGGCAGTATCCATAGCTCAAACCCATCGGGCGATTAAACTTTCAAAAGGTGAACCATGAAGCTTAAATCCAGAAGTGAATACTACGACATCCTGATCAAGGGCCTGTGGACCCAGAACCCGGTGGCCTACCAGGTGCTCGGGATCTGTTCGGCCCTGGCCGTGACCGTGAAGATGTCCACGGCCATTGTCATGGCCCTGGCCCTGACCGTGGTAACGGCCTGCTCGTCCATGATCATCTCTTCCATGAGGAAGATTATTCCCTCCAATATCCGGATCATTGTGGAACTGGCCATTATCTCCACGTTGGTCATTGTTACCGACCAGGTGCTTAAAGCCTATTTCTATGACATCTCCAAACAGCTCTCCATTTTTGTGGGGCTGATCATCACCAACTGCATTGTTTTAGGCCGTGCCGAAGCCTTTGCCCTGGCCAATGACCCCATTGACTCATTTGTGGACGGCATCGCCAACGGCCTGGGCTATGGTCTGATCCTTGTGCTGGTGGCCTTTATCCGGGAACTTCTGGGTTCCGGAACGTTTTTAGGATTCCAGGTGGTGCCCCAGTTTGCATATGACCTTGGTTTTCAAAATATGGGGCTCATGGTGCTGGCCCCGGGTGCCTTTTTTGTCATCGGCCTGCTGGTGTGGCTGAAAAATTCTTTGCCCGGCATATCAAGCCAAAAAAAATAAGGAGCATTCATGGGCGATCTGTTCAGTCTGTTTATTAATTCCGTTTTTATCGGCAACATCCTTCTGGCCTATTTCCTTGGGATGTGTTCCTTTATTGCCGTGTCCAAAAATGTGGATACTGCGGCAGGATTGGGGTTTGCCGTTATTTTTGTGCTGTCAGTCACAAGTCCGGTAAACTGGGTTATCTATCATGGGCTTCTGGCCCCGGGGGCTTTGTCCTGGCTGGGATATCCCGGTCTTGACTTGAGCTTTTTAAAATTCATTACCTTTATTGCCGTGATTGCCGCCATCACCCAGGCCGTGGAGATGGTCATTGACCGGTATTCGCCCGGGCTTTACGCCACGTTGGGCGTGTTTTTGCCCCTGATCGCCGTAAACTGCGCCATTCTGGGCACCAGTCTTTTCATGGTGGAGCGCAATTACACCTTTATAGAGTCCATTGTATTTGGCGCAGGTTCCGGCACCGGCTGGATGCTGGCCATTGTCACCATGGCCGCCATCCGGAAAAAGGCCCGGTATTCGGATGTCCCCGAGGGGCTGCAGGGATTCGGGTTCACCATGATCATTGCCGGCCTTATGGCCATGACCTTTATGATGTTCTCAGGCATCACACTATAAGGAGGCTTTGAATTGATTTACCTTATCAGCATTGTGGTGTTTACCGTTGTTATCGGTATTCTGGTTGCGGTGCTTCTGTTTGTGGAAGCCAGGGTGACCACCAGGGGTGAACATGTGGTGACCATCAACGGCAAGCCAGACCAGGCCTTGAAAATTTCGGGCAATCCCACGCTTTTATCTGCCCTGGCAGGCAACGAGATCTTTTTGCCTTCTGCCTGCGGCGGATCCGGGTCCTGCGGAATGTGCAGGTGCAAGGTCCTTGAGGGGGGCGGCAGCGTACTGCCCACGGAGATTTCCCACCTGAGCCGGAAGGAAAAGACAGAAGGGGTTCGTCTCTCCTGCCAGCTCAAAGTCAAGGAAGATCTTTCCATTGAGGTGCCTGAATCCATTTTCGGCATCAGAAAAGTGGACGCTGAAGTGATATCCAATAAAAATGTGGCCACCTTTATCAAAGAACTTGTGCTGCGTCCCTCTGACCCCTTTGACTTCAAGGCCGGGGCCTATATTCAGATTGACGTGCCCGAATATGAAATTGATTTTAAAGATTTTCATATTGCAAGCAAATATGTCAGCGAATGGAAAAAGTACAAGCTTCTGGAACTGACGGCCAAAGGGATAAAACCGGGATTCAGGGCCTATTCCCTGGCCAATCCCCCCCATGACAAAGAAATTCTCATGCTCAACGTGCGTATTGCAACGCCGCCGCCGGGCACCGAAGGCATTCCCCCGGGGTTTGGTTCATCCTATGTGTTCGGGCTTGAACCCGGTGACCGGGTCATGGTGTCAGGCCCTTACGGGGATTTCATGGCAAGGGATACAAACCGGGAGATGTGCTTTATCGGCGGCGGTGCCGGCATGGCCCCCTTGCGTTCCCATATCCTGCACCAGCTGGACGGTATCAATTCCGGGCGCAGGATTTCGTTCTGGTACGGGGCCAGATCCAAAAAAGAGATGTTTTACAACAACGATTTTAAGGAATTGGTGGAAAAATATCCTAATTTCTCCTACCATGTGGCCCTGTCCGCCCCGGAACCGGAGGACAACTGGACCGGACAGACCGGATTTATCAACACCTATCTTGTGGATACATACTTAAGCACCCACGAAGATCCGGCTGAAATTGAGTATTACCTGTGCGGACCGCCGCCCATGATTGATTCCGTTATTCACAGTCTTCACGGGATGGGTGTGGAGGATGATATGATATTTTATGACAAGTTTTAAAGGATATTGATGCAAACCACGTTTTTGGGAAAAACCCTTCACACGCCCCTGGTGCTGGCATCGGGCGTGCTCGGCAGCAATAAAGCCATTCTGGAGCGGGTCTGGGAAAACGGATGCGGGCTTCCCACCATGAAGTCCATTGGACCTGCCCCCCGGGAGGGCCATAAGAACCCAACGGTCATTGACCTTGGCAACGGCATGATCAATGCCGTGGGCCTGCCCTCCCCGGGCTATCTGAACATGGAAGAGGAGTGGCAGGAATTGTCGGACCGGGCCTTTCCCATAAACGCCAGCATCTACGGCGGGTCTGTGGACGAGTTTGTCCGGGTGGCGGAATTTGTATCTGCCAAAGGGCCGGACTTTATTGAACTGAATATCTCCTGCCCCAATTCAGACCAGCACGGCATGATTTTCGGGGTCAATGCCCAGTCTTCCCATGATGTTGTGGCAGCGGTTAAAAAAGTGATTCATGTGCCCCTGATTGCCAAGCTGACCCCGGCGGCCCCGGATATCGCAGGCATTGCAAAGGCGTGTGAGGATGCAGGCGCCGATGCCATCTGCGCCATTAATACGGCAGGCCCGGGCATGGTCATCGACATTGAGTCCCGTTCTCCTGTGCTCGCCTTTAAAAAGGGCGGACTTTCCGGCCCCATGATCAAACCCATTGCCGTGCGCTGCGTGTACGATATTTTTCGCTCTGTATCCATCCCCATCATTGGCCTGGGCGGCATCAGCACGGGAACAGACGCCATCGAGATCATCATGGCAGGGGCCAGTCTTGTGGGAATCGGTACAGCCGTGCGGTACCGGGGTATTACCGTGTTTGATAAAGTCAATAAGGAGATCAACGACTGGCTGGCAGCCCACGGCACCACCCTGGAAGAGATCCGGGGCGCAGCCCACAGGGAGGCCCTGTGATTACGCAACTGATGCCCGCCATGGTCAAGGTGGCGGAAAGGAAAATTCACAGTCCTGAGTTCGCCACCCTTTATATTGATGAACCCATTGACTTTAAACCGGGCCAGTTTGTCATGGTGTGGATTCCCGGCGTGGATGAAAAACCCTATACCATTTCCCATCACAGCCCGGACCGCTTCGGCATCACCGTGGAGGCCAAGGGTATTTTTTCCAGAAAGGCCGTATCCCTTGGGCCTGGTGATAAAATCGGCATCCGGGGGCCCTTTGGCAACGGATTTAATATGGGAAACGGCCATAAACGGGTGGCGGTTGTGGCCGGCGGCTGCGGCATGGCACCGCTTGCTCCCCTTGTGGAGGCTTTTCAGACCGATAACGGGCCTGAAACTTTATTAATCCAGGGGGCCAGATCCAAATCTTTTCTGCTCTACCCGGACCGGTTTACGGCAAAGGCCGAAATCTGCACAGATGACGGATCAAAAGGATATAAAGGGTTTGTGACAGACATTCTGGTGCAGAAAATCAAGGCATTGCCGGCGAACTTAGCCCCTGGTTTTGATATGGTCTATACCTGCGGCCCGGAAATCATGATGGCAAAGGTATTTGAAATCTGTGAAGCCCACGGCATTCCCTGCCAGGTCAGTCTGGAACGGTACATGAGATGCGGATTCGGGGTATGCGGGGCCTGTGTCTGCGGCCATGCCGTGGTATGCAAGGACGGGCCGGTGTTTGGCTCAAAGGCCTTGAGAACCATGGCGGATTTTAATACCCGGGCCCTGTTGAAAACCGGCAGATCGGTTCCCTTAAATGAATATGCAGCCTGGCGCTGCCAATAGTTGGTGTTTAATTAGAACCATGAAGCGCATGAAGGACATGAAGATTGATTTTCCGGTATATTCTTCATGCTCTTCATGTCCTTCATGGTAAAATACTCAATGTTTAAATTTGTGTAGGAAAATAAGGGTTGAAAGAAGAAAGATGACTTATAAAGAAGAATTTATTGAGTTTCTGGTGCAGTGCAATGCCTTGAAGTTTGGCGAGTTTGAACTGAAAAGCGGCCGGATTGCCCCCTATTTTATCAACACCGGCATGTTTGACACCGGCTCAAAGATTAAAAAACTGGGCACCTATTATGCCAGGGCCATTGAGGCCCATTTCAAAGACGAGTTTCACGGGATTTACGGACCTGCGTACAAGGGGATTCCTTTGTGCATCACGGCCGCCTGTGCCCTGGCCGACATGGGCATTGACAAAGGGTATGTGTTCAACCGCAAGGAAGCCAAAACCTATGCAGACAAAAGCGCTGTGGTGGGCATGCCCCTGACCCCGGACACCCGGCTGGTCCTGGTAGATGACGTCATCACCTCGGGCAAGGCCATCCGGGAATCCCTGGAAGTTCTAAAAGGATGCAGCAATCCAGAGGTGTGCGGCATTATCATCAGCGTGAACCGCCAGGAAAAGGGAAAAACAGACAAAAATGCCCTGGCAGAGGTGGCAGACACCCTGGGTATTCCCATTTTTGCCATTGTTACCATACGGGAGATCATTAATTTTCTGCACAACCGGGAAATAGCGGGCAACATTGTTCTGGATGACGAAATGAAAGCAAAGATCGAAACCTATCTGGAAACCTATGGTGCAGACCATTAACATCAGGCCGCGGTTCAAATAATCGTTTTGATTTTATCCTGGAGCTGGTCAGCCGTGAACGGCTTTTTTATAAAATCGTCGGCACCGGTTTTTATAGCCAATTGCTCTTGTGACCGCTCGGATTCCGTTGAGACAATTACGATGGGAATTTTATCCACAGAAAAATTTTCCCTGACTTTCCGGGTTAACTCTATTCCCGTCATGACCGGCATGTTAAGATCGGTCAAGATCAGATCAAAGGATTGGTCATGTTCCAGTATATCCAATGCCTGCTGTCCGTTTTCTGCCGTTATGACCGAGATCCCCATGGCTGAAGCAACGCTGCCGTAAAATGCCAGCATGGATCTTGAATCATCAACGGCAAGTATTTTTTTTTTCAATCGGCCCGAAGAAATTGATTTGATTTGATCCGCATCAGATGCCGCTCTTTTGCCTTTCATGGATTTCAGCTTTTTAGAAAATGCGCCGCAAAGACCCTGGTCGTTTGATTTAATAATCGCTTCAATCATTTTGTTGCCAATTGTCTCATCTTCATAAAGAGATTCAAACAAGGACAGGGCCCTTGATGCAACAACGGCATTGATTAACCGGAAAGCATGGTCGTCACCTTTTCCGAGAATTTCCTTTAACTTTTTTGCCACACCCGGATTGATTTGATTATTGAGTGAGGTGATCACAGCGATGAGTATTGCAGGATCCTGCTCAGAAAGTCCGTCGATAAGGAGGACAAGGCCCTTCATTGAAAATATTTGACCCAAAGCATCATACACGGCAAACCTGACATTGGGATGGTCGGCGATTCCCTTATCAAACGCATCAACAATCAAGTCTGCCCCTTTTTTATCGCCAATAGCCCCAAGAAGGTTTACCGCCATGATGTTTAAATCCGTATTGCCCGCTAGCAGAAAAGGGGCGATAAAACGGATGGTTTCCGGTCCCAGCCGTGTCAACGCATCATGAATGATTCTTCTGGCGATAGGATTGCGGTGATGAATTTTTGATGCCAGAAAGGATATGGCCTTGTCGGTGTTTATGATTGCCAGGGCATCAATTGCGCTGGCAACAGCCAGACCGCACGTTTCATAACGGTCGTCAACTTCTGCGTCCGCCACTATTTTGCATAGTGCATCAACCGAATCAACATCCTTGTAATGCCCAATGGTTTCAATGGACAAGGATGCGATTAAAGAATCACTATGGTGCAGATATTGCCGAAATATGTCAAGTGCTTCAGGCGGCTGAATTAATGAGAGTGCAGAAAGGATTGCAAACCCTTCATTATAATGCGGATGTCCGGATATCAATTCAGATGGCTGTTCTGATATAAGATCCGAAAAGAGTCTGAGCAGAGCAGATGTGGCAGACGGATACTTTTTCCGGCAACACACCTGTAAGCTGATTTTTTTAAAGTTCATATTGTCAGACATAAGGCCTTTTACGGTTTGGGCCTCGTTTTCCAGTAAAAGGGACCGGAGCGTATTTTCAGCCATGAGCGCTGCCTGATCAAAGGGATCACTCTGTCTGCATAACTCGACAAGCCCGGGAATCTCAGCATAGGCCTTCTTTTTTTCAACATCCTGTAGCAGGTTGACTTGTTCTATGAAACTTTTTGAGGCGAAATTTTTAAGCGCGTCCATTGGGCTCTCCTTTCCTGTTTTTTATTTCATTTCATCTGCGGTCCTTGCATGGGAGCGTCAGCCACAAAGGGCAATACATTGAAAATATGGCAAATGGTTACAATCAATTTACGAAATGGTTTTCCAGCCTATGAATCAAACGAATCGAAAATATTTCCCCTTGAATCCGGAGACCGGTTAAACCTTAAACCAGAACCAGTTTGAACAATACCCAAAAAAGAACTTCTGACAGAAAAATTCGCCCTGCAGTTTGTCAAAAAAGTTACAGACTGCCGGTTAAAACAGTTTATCGCCGATCACGCCCCCACTGACCGGTGAAAACTTAAGATCCTTGATCTTAAATCCGAAATATTCCGGTTTAAATCCATGATCGCCGGCATTTCCGCGGTCCTTGAAATAGTCTTCCAGGGTCAGTCGGATGACCTCAAAGGCAATGTCATCCCATGGGATTTCTGATTGGGAAAACAGGCGCACATCAGTGCTTTCCGAGGTGGGGCCAAAATCCTGGGATAATAGTTCAGCAATAAACATCAGGTAAATTT
>NZ_JQKJ01000026.1 GCF_000745975.1 Desulfobacter vibrioformis DSM 8776
CTTCTGGTTGACAAAAAACATCCCGAGATCAGCATTACCAAGCAGTGTGAACTGCTGCAAATTTCAAAGGGAGTCCTGTATTACAAGCCGAAACCTGTAGATTCATATACTCTTACCCTGATGGATCTGTTGGATGAGCAGCACACCAGGACCCCTTTTTATGGGAGCAGGCGGCTGACCGCCTACCTTAATGCCCTCGGGCATCCGGTTAACCGGAAGCGAGTTCAGCGGTTGATGAAACTGATGCGGATAGAAGCCATCTATCCTAAGCCCAAAACGACCAAAAGAAATGAAAATCATAAGATCTATCCATATTTACTAAGGAATGTCGTCATTGATAAGCCGGACCATGTCTGGAGCACAGATATTACCTATATCAGAATCGGGAATGGCTTCATGTGGGCCGGACCCATTGTTTCAGGGCGTTCATCACCTGGTTTTCCGATTCCAGGTCCAGAAACGCACTGGGTTCGTCCAGAAGCCATACCCGGGGCCGGGCCATGAAAATCCGGGACAGGGCCACAAGCTGTTTCTGGCCCCCGGAAAGTCCGCTTCCCCCTTCAAAAATTTCCAAATCCATGCTCCTGGGGTTTTCAGCCGCCACCCGGTCAATCCCCAGCAGTTGCGCCACTTCCACGACCAGGGCGTCCGGCACCCCGCCGCTTAAAGCCATGTTGGTCTTCAGGGTGCCTTTGAACAGGTGGACGTCCTGGGGCAGATAACCCACCCGCTGGTTGATCACCTGGATGTCCAGCTCACTGATGTCGGTGCGGCCAAGCCGGACCTGGCCCTCGGAGGGTTTGAAAAGCCCGGCCAGACTTTTCAGGAACGTGGATTTGCCGCAGCCGTTGGGCCCCAGGATCAGAGCCCTGTCGCCTGCCTTGAAAGACAGGGTGGGGATGTCGATGCTGACAATGGGGGAGTTGGGATAGGAAAACCGTACCCCTTCCAGATCCACCAGGTCCGGCAGATAGTCCGGGAACAGGGTTTCCTGGTCCTGGCGGCGATCTGTTTCCATGGCCATGAGCCGGTTCACCATGTCCAGCCCCTCCCGCACATGCTCCCACTGCACCATGAACCGGACACTCTGGGCCACAGGCGCGATGATCCGCCCCCCGAGAATGGCGCAGGCGATCATGCCGCCGGTGGTAAGTTGCCCCAGCTCCACCTGGGTGACCCCGACCACCAGGGCCCCCACATACCCGATGGTGCCCAGGCTGCCGGTACTGACGACTGTTGTGGTGGTGATGCTTTTGTTTTTGAACCCATAGCCGGCCATGGTATGGGTGAGCTGTTGCCAATGGTCGGAAAATTTCCAGGTGCTGCCCGTGGCCTTGATGGTCTCGGCGCCCTGGATGCTTTCCAGCAAAAGCCCCTGCCGCTCCTGGCCTTTTTGCACCTCCCTGCGGGCCAGCCGCCGCAGCCGCCACTGGGCCAGCCCCCCCAGGACAAGGGCGATGGGCAGCAGAAATGAATAGACATAGGCAACCCTGCCGCCGATGATGTAAATCACCCCCAAAAAGAAAAAACAAAAGGGAAGATCTGTCATGAAAAACACAATGGAGGAGGAAAAAAAATTCCTGGCCTGCTCCAGCCCCTTCATATGGGCGGCCAGGGCTCCCAGGCTGTTGGGCCGGGTATCCAGGCGCAGATTCATGATATGGTCGAACAATTGCCGGGATATGGAGATGTCGGCCTGGTGGGCCAGGGAGTCGGTGATCCTGGCCCGGATGAATTTCAGGGACCAGTCCAGGCAGACAATGATGACCATGCCTGCCACCAGGGCCGTGAGGGTGGCATAGGCAAAGGTGGGCACCACCCGGTCATAGACCTGCATGGCAAACAGGGAGGAGGCCACGGCCAGGATATTGATGACAACAGTGGCGGCAGCCATCTCAAAAAACCAGCGTTTGTCCTTCCAGAGTTCCTGCATCAGAAGGCTTGTGGCCTGGCGGTTTTCCCGGGGCCGCGAAACCAGAGCACCGGGGACTGGGTCAGCGCATCCGGGTCCAGGTGGTAATCCGGCCCCCCCGGCGGGGTGAGTGAGACCTTGTCTTCCGTGGCAGGTTCCACATAGGCCCATTGCCCGTTGTGAAAAACCAGGGCCGGGAGCTGGCGGCGGTCCATCCGGTCCCACCGGAGCTGGCAGGCCCGCAGTTGCCGGTGTTCCAGGCCGTTTAAAATCCCGGTGAGGCGCTCCACCGGCCGAATACGCGCCCCCTTGGGCTGGAAAACATCGCAGGATTTTGCCAGTGCACCGGGGGAAACAGATATCCCGTTTTTTTCCATGAGCCGTCCCAGGACCAGGGGGGTGATGGGCACGGTCAGGACCAGAGGGGCCTGTTCCTGTTCCGCGGAAACTACGCCGGGTTGATCCGTCATTGGGCAAGCCCGATTTGGTTGTCCAGCCGCCCCATTTGAACGGCCAGTCTCAGGCAGGTCTGCTCATACCGGGCATTGACCTGGGCCAGGGAGAGCCGGGCATTGGCATGCTCCCGCTGGACATTGAGCAGGTCCAGCCAGCTTTTGCGGCCAGCCTCGTACTGCCGGGTATAGGAACCCAGGGTCTGGCCCGTGGATTGGACCAGGGATCCGTATAATCGCGTCAGTTGCCGGACCATATCCCGGTTCGTGAGCAGATCCTGGGTAGCGCGGCTGACCTCATTTTTTTCCGCATCAGACTGCATTTGCGCGGCCCGGCCCCGGGCATCAGCAGCCCTCACCTGTTCCAGGGTGCGAAACCCGCCCCCGTCCAGTGCGCTCTGCACCACCAGGGCAAGGGTAGTGTCCCGCTGCTGGCTGGTGGTGCCTTCCTTATCGTAAAGATCCTGGTCCAGGCGGCCGTAAACCTGGGGGTACCATTCAGCCCGGCTGATGAGGCGGTTAATCCGGGCGCTGTCGATCTCCATAACCGCCATCCTGATCCGGGGGGATCCATCGCTCACCTCTGCCTCCACCTGGGCGTGGCCGGGCAGGTCCAGCAATTCCCGGGGCACCGGTTCAAACCGGTCCGTTTTAAACTGAGCCATGGGGGTGCGGGTCAATGCGTACAGGTCATTGAGGGCCGTCTGGTACTGGCCTTTCAGGTCTTCCTGTGTCAGCATGGCCTGGGAATACCGGGACCGGGCAAGCTGCACATCGGCCTCGGCCGCAAGTTGCCCTTGTGTACGGCGGGAAATCAAATCCAGGAACCGCTCATGTTCGTCAATGTTCAACCGGGCCGCCTTAAGCTGTTCCGTCAAACCGGTCACGGTGGTGTAAACGATAACGGTTTGTTCCATCAACTCCCGCCGGACCTTGAGCAATTGCATTTCAGACAGGTCCAGCTGGCGTTTTGCCTTTTCAACGGCATTTGTAATTCGTCCCCCCAGCCACAAGGGCTGCTGCACCCGCACATAGGCATAGGAATCATCTCTCTCCTCGCCGATCGCTGTAAGGGAAACGCCGGGCAGCCACTGTCTTTTTTCCGACCTGAGCGCTGCTTCATATGCACGGACACTTTCCTTTGCTGCCAGAATCTGTGGATTCTTTTCCAGGGTGTATTGCATGGCCGCGAACAGGGAAATTCCAGGCGGTTCCCCGCCGGCTGCAAGGGAAAAAACAGGGAAAAAAGCGGCAAAAGTCAAACAGAATGAAATAAAAACGATTAAACGAATCACTGTACCCACCTTCCATGGATTTCATGGTCCCATATACCGCTGGCGACAGACCGCTGATTAATTCGGAACCGATGATATGGCTGTAATCCCGGAAACCCTACTATCGTATTGAATTTTGATCAAGCGAAATCTTCATTTTGTCCGGTTTCCTGGTAAAATTATCCTTGACGAATACCGGCCAGACGGTCAATAAAACTGAAAAGGCCGCTAAAAATTCCTTATATTAATTGGCAGAGAAAAGCCGGTTTATATGGTCCTTTTTTCGTTCGAACGAAAAAGATAGTCTTTACGGATTGACAAATTGTAACGATTACAACATCTTTACTATATCTATAAAGTAAAGGAGGAATTATGCCAAAGGTCAGTGCAAAAAGACAAATCACTTTGCCTGTAAGTCAGTGTGAAGCTCTGGAAATCGAACCAGGGGATGACGTGGAAAGCTTTATAGCTTATGGTCAGTTGATCATTGTAAAAAAAAAGCGGGGCGCTGCAAGAAGCGTCTTAAAGCACGTCCTAGGGAATCCTTCTATGACTGATGAGGAGTCTATGGAAAATTCTCTGCAATGATCGCAATCGACACCAACGTTTTGTTACGGTACCTGCTTGAAGATGATGCCGAACAGTTTAGACAAGCGGTCAAGTTGATGTCAGGTCAGCAAAAGGTTTTAGTTACAGATGTCGTGCTGGTTGAAACGATCTGGACACTGCGCGGTAAAAAGTACCAGTTAAAAAAGCCTGAACTGGTGACAGTTATTCAATCGTTGTTCCAGGAACCGAATATAAGGTTTGAAGATGGTCAGGCCGTGTGGCTGGCGCTTACCGATTATCAAAATGCAAAACCGGTGAAGGGTAAAGAAGCTGATTTTACAGATGCTCTGATCGTCAACAAATCTAAGCAGGCCGCCAACAAAGAAAATAAACCTTTTTATGGGGCTTTCACGTTTGATCTTGCAGCACAAACTTTACCTGGGGCCAAGACGCCAAAATAACTCAAACCAAAATTCAAACAAGCGAAACTTGAGACCAAAAAAGATAATGAAAAAACTGATTTTAATTCCGGGATTGATCCTGGTGCTGTTTTCAACCACGGCATTTTCGGCGCAACCCGATGCAAAGGCCATTATTGCCCAAGCATGGGATTACATGCGGGGAAGAACCTCGGTTTCCGAAGTCCGGATGACGGTGCACCGCGCCGACTGGGAAAGGACATCGGTCATCAAGGCCTGGACAAGGGGACTGGAAGACTCCATTTTCCAGATTATTTCCCCTAAAAAAGACAAGGGAAACGGCACCCTGAAAATCGGCCGGGACATGTGGACTTACAACCCGAAAATCAACCGGGTGGTTAAAATCCCGCCGTCCATGATGTCACAATCCTGGATGGGGTCCGACTTTTCCAACAATGACCTGTCCAAGGCCGATACCATTCTCAACGATTATACCCATGAGATTGTCGGCACGACACGTAGCGACGGGTTCACGGTCTATGAAATCAGATCCCTTCCAAAGCCCGAAGCCCCGGTGGTATGGGGCATGCAAACCCTTAAAATCCGGGAGGACGGGATACTCCTGGAACAAGCCTTTTACGACGAGGATATGAAAGCGGTGAAAATCATGGACACATCCGGAATAGTGGAGATGGACGGGAGGCCTTTCCCGGAAAAATGGACCATGCGGTCCATGGATGCGGATTCCAAAGAAGATTATACCCTGCTGGAATACCGGAACCTGAAATTTGACGTGCCGCTGGCGGATCATCTTTTCACCCTGAACGCATTGAAAAAAACCCAGAGGTAACCCATGGAAATTCTCATGGCCTGGCGAAATGTCTGGCGAAATCCCAGACGCACCATCCTGACCATCCTTGCCATTGCCTTTGCCTGCCTGGTGCTGATTTTCATGCTTTCCGTCCAGGTCGGCACCTATGAAGTCATGATCAATGCGTCGGTGAAAACCAGGACCGGGCATATCCAGGTGATTAAAAAAGGGTACAACAAGGACCACAAAATCAGGCAGGTGGTCAGCGACCCGGAATCCATTGCAAAAATCCTGGACCAAACACCCCATGTCACCGCCCATACCTTCCGGGCCAATGCATTTGCCCTGCTCTCCTCGGATCTTCGTACCTGTGCAGGTCTGATCACCGGGGTTGATCCTGAAAGGGAATCAAAGATTTCAAACATAGTCCACACCATGCGCAAAGGCAGGTTTCTTAAGCCTTCGGACACCAACACGGCTGTTCTCGGGGCATTGCTTGCAAAAAACCTCAAGGTTAATGTGGGGGATGAGGTGGTGGCCCTGGGATCGGCAATGGACGGCTCTGTTGCCGCAACTGTTCTCAAGGTGGCCGGCATATTCTCTTCGGGCATGGACGATTATGACCGGTCTGCCATCCAGATCCCCCTGCCCCATTTCCAGGAAGTTTTTTACATGGAAAACGCCGTGCATGAAGTCGTGGTGACCTGTGACTCCCTGTGGCATGTGAGCCGGGTCAAAGAGAGCCTGGCAGCAGCACTGCACCCGAAGCCGCCGGCTGAACCAACCGGGCAGGATGCGGACCAAGGCCTTGTCTGCCTGTCCTGGGACGAACTGACCCCCGGGCTGATCCAGTCCATCCAGATGGATCTGGGGGGCGGACTCATCTTTTACGCCATCCTCCTGGTCATGGTGGCCTTCAGCATCATGAACACCTTTGTCATGGCCGTGTTTGAGCGAACCCGGGAGCTGGGCACCCTCCTGGCCATCGGGGCCGGGCCCGGGCGGCTTTCAAAGATGCTGGTCCTTGAATCGGCATTCCTGACCCTTTGGGGCATTACCCTGGGCATCCTGGCAGGCTGCGTCCTCACCTTCTGGTTCCAGCACACAGGCATCCCCCTGGGCGGTGCCGAAGGCATGCTCAAACAATACGGCATCCCCGGACTCATCCGGCCCAGGCTGACCCTGGCCACAGCCCTTTCAGGCCCTGCCCTGGTCTTTATCATCACCACACTTACGGCCCTGTATCCGGCCCTGAAAGTCAGGAGGCTCACCCCTGTGGATGCCATGCGGGCGGTGTAAGGAGGAATCATGAATTTTCACATGGCCTGGCGAAATGTCTGGCGAAACCCCAAAAGAACCGGCATCATCCTGGTGGCCATCATCATCGGGGCATGGACCATGCTGGCCTATTGCGCCCTTGCCAGGGGAGTGATGGCCTCGTCCCTGGAGAGCGCCTTAAATACCCTGACCGGGCATATCCAGATCCAGAATCCGGGATTCCGGGAAGATCCGGCCGTGGAAAACCGGATCCGCAATCCTGCGCCAGTGGCAGCCCTGCTTGACCATGCCCTGCCCAAAGGGTCGTGCTGGGCCTTCCGGGTCCAGGCAGGCGGTGTGGCTTCCAATGCCAGGAATTCCCAGGGCATCACCATTGTGGGTATTGATCCTGAAAAAGAACCCGAACTCTCCTTTTACGGGAATGCAACGGCCCAGGGCCGCCTTCTTGAACCCGGCGACGACCGGGGAATTATCCTGGGACAGGCCCTGCTGGACAGCTTTGAAACAAAAATCGGCCGCAAACTGGTGCTCATGACCCAGGATGCTGACCGGGAAACCGCTTCCAGGGCCTTTAAAATCCGGGGCACCTTCCGGGCGGAAATGGAAGGTACAGAAAAACAATACGTGTTCATCACCCTTGCCGCGGCCCAAAAACTTCTGGGAATCGGCGATAACGTCTCTTTGGCCTGCATCCGCCTGCCGGGGAGGACCGGGCAGGACAAAGCTGAACTCAACCCGGTTGTTGAGGCCCTCACCCGGGAGCTGCCCCGGGACCTCACCGCCCTGACATGGATTGACCTGCTTCCGCTGCTCAAGGGATATCTTGGCATGTTTGACCGCTTTATGCTGCTCTGGTACCTGGTGGTTTTTATTGCCATGGCCTTTGGCCTGGTCAATACCATGCTCATGGCTGTCCTGGAAAGAACCCGGGAGTTCGGCCTGCTCAAGGCCCTGGGCCTGACACCTGTCCGGATTGTCAAAAATGTCCTGCTGGAGTGCCTGGTCCTCCTGGTCATCGGCCTGGGCGCCGGCAACCTGCTCGGCGTTTTGACCATTTATCTTTTTTCCGGCGGCATTGATATGTCCTTCATGGCCCAGGGCTCGGAATTCTGGGGCCTGGGACGGCTGGTGGTCCCCTTTGTTACGGCAAAGGATCTTTTATCTGTCAACGCTGTCATCATGGGGCTGGGATTACTGGTCTGCCTGTATCCCGCAGTCAAGGCTGCGGGGATTACCCCGGTGGAAGCCATGAACTGAACAATATAGGAAATTACGCTATGAATATGGTTGACGTAAAAGAGGTAAGCAAAACCTATAAACAGGGCAAGGTGGCGGTCCATGCCCTGGCAGGCGTGTCCCTTTCCATTGCAAAGGGGGAATTCTGCGCCCTGGCCGGACCTTCGGGGTCAGGCAAGACCACCCTGCTCAACCTGATCGGAGGGCTTGACACGCCCACCCAGGGGAAAATCTTCCTGGACAATGATGAGATCACCGGGCTTTCCCAATCCAGGCTTGCCAGCATCCGCCTGAACAAAATCGGATTCATATTCCAGTCCTACAACATCATCCCGGTATTGTCTGCCCGGGAAAATGTCGAATATGTCATGCTCATGCAGGGGGTGCCGGCCCGGGAAAGGAGCGAACGCGCCAGGGCTGTTCTGGATGATGTGGGACTTGCGGGCATGCATGACCGGAGGCCGGCTGAACTTTCAGGCGGACAGCAGCAGCGTGTGGCCGTGGCCAGGGCCATTGTCTCCAACCCCGCCATTGTCCTGGCAGACGAACCCACGGCCAACCTGGACTCCCAGACCGGCCAGGGCCTGCTTGAAATGATGGCAAGGATGAATGAGGAACGGAACGTGACCTTTATCTTCTCCACCCATGACCGGATGGTCATGGACTTTGCCCACAGGATTATCCGGCTCAAGGACGGGCTGGTGGCCCATGAGCAGATCAAGTAAAAAAAAAGCAGGACACCCGGGTAAAACACCTGTTTGGACAATGGCAATTGCCCTTGTTCTGTGCGGGTTCTGCCTTGCCTTCGTACCCTGCGGTTTCGGAAAAGAGGCCCTTATTTCCGGGGCGGAATGGGACGGCCACCTGAAACTATACACCCGGGCACTTTTCCCCGGATCAGACAGCCCGTACCAGGCCGTGGGCCTTTCTTCAAATTTTGACGGGTACGCAGAGCTGCGCCTGAACAACAAAACCTTTTTCGGCGATGCCCTGTTTCTTGAGGTGAACTACGAAGCCCTGGCCGGGGGCGGCGACACCCGCAGGGACGGGGAAAGGCTTAAAGAGATGTATCCCGGCCTGTTTCCCCATGGACTTTCCAACCCGGTCCGGGATGACCGCAGGTTTTTTGATCTTACCGCCATCCTGCACGACAGTCGTGACACGTTCAGCTATCACCGTCTGGACCGGGCGTTTTTCTCCTTTTCCCCGTCCTGGGGGGAAATCCGCCTGGGGCGCCAGGCCGTGACCTGGGGGCATGGATTCACCTTTAACCCCATGGACCTTTTCAACCCCTTTTCCCCCACCGACCTTGAGCGGGAGTACAAAACCGGGGACGACCTGATCCTTGTCCAGTTCCCTGTGAACGGGGTGGATGTGGAACTGATCTACGTGGTCCGCAGGAATCCTGATACCGGAGATACCGGGACAGATGAAAATTCCCTGGGCGCAAAACTCCATTTCCGCCTGGGCGACATGGGAACCGATCTCATGGCTGCCCGCCATTACCGGGATTTCATCACCGGGATCGGGTGCGTGGGGGACCTGGGAAATGCGGCCTGGCGGCTGGATCTTACCGGAACCTTTCTTGATAAAGAAAGCCATGGCCGGTCCTTTTACCTTTCCGCCCTAGCCAACATAGACTATTCCTGGATCTGGCTTGGCAAAAACTGGTACGGATATGTGGAACTTTATTACAACGGCCTTTCCCGGAACAATTATACGGATCAATTTGATGATCCGGCTGTTTCAGAGCGCCTGGACAGGGGAGAACTCTTTGTCCTGGGCCGATGGTATGCCAGTGCCAGCCTCAACCTGGAAATCCACCCCCTGGTCAATGCATACATCACCCCCGTCGTCAACCTCAACGACGGATCCGGCATGCTTTTGCCCAGGATCGTATATGAGGTCTCGGACAATATCCGCGCCACCCTCACCGCCACCCTGAACTGGGGAGATGCCAACACCGAATACGGCGGATATGCCATCCCTGGTACAGGCTTTTACGCCACACCTGCCAACACCATTTCGGCCTGGATTACCTGGTATTTTTAGTCCGGGTGCCCGGAAAAATCAAATGCCGCAGATTCTGGCGGGACCATGGCAGCCTTCGGGCGAGGTTGTCATCCCGGGGGCCGGTTTCCCCTTGTGATTCTGTCCGGATTCCTCCACAAGGTTGCGGACCAGGCGGGAGACGTCTCCGATGCTGTAGGGCTTGGGCAACTGTGCGTCAATGCCCCAATTTGCCAGGGTATCGGCAGGGAGATTCCCAGATCCGGTACACAAAACAACAGGAATATCCGGCCGGATCTCACGGATCCGCCGGGTCAGTTCATCCCCTGTCATCTTTGGCATCATATAATCCGTGATCACCAGGTCAAAGGCATGGGGCCGGGACCTGAAAACAGAAAGGGCCTCAATGCCGCTGTACAAGGCCCTGGCCTGGTAGCCCAGTTTTTTGAGGAACAGTACCCCCATATCATTGACAATAGGTTCATCATCAATCCAAAGAATGGATCTCATCTTTCACACCTCCCGGGGCAGATGATTTTTTTAAATACAGAATCCGCGAAAAAGAGGCGCAAGAGAACGGAATACGGATCTGCGGTTCATATGTCGGGCCATAATACAACCGTAAGGAGATATATGTCAATAGAAAAATACAACTCCCAGGTATTGGATTTTGGCTTCCCGCTAGGATATTTATCAGGCTTAACTCTGTTGGGAGCAGTGATACTAGGGACATGTCAACAATCAACAAACTGATCGGCTTAAACATCAAGTCGATGAGAATAAAATACGGACTTTCTCAAATCGAGCTGGCGGAAAAGATTAATCTTTCCTTTCAGCAGGTCCAGAAGTATGAGAAAGGCGCTACCGCCATTTCGGTGAGCCGGCTCCAGCAGATTGCCGAGGCATTCGGGGTTCCGGCCCAGACGTTCTATGCGCCACCGCCCCAACCCGATGAGGTGGACGAACCCAGGCCGGTTTTTTATGAGACAAGTCGCTCCGAGCCGCTCCCTTCCCCTGTGTTTACCCCGGAAGAGCGCGACCTTTTGAAAATATTCCGCAAGCTCCGGAACCGGAAAGTGAAACTTGGCGTCATCCAGCAGTTGAAGGGACTGGTGGAACTGGAACGGGAAAGCGGCAACTGACCTGGGACCGTGCCGGACATTTGCAAAGAAAGAAAATATCCTGCTTCTATTCCGGCTCTGTGGTATGATCCTGCCTGCCAGGGTCAGTTCCCTGGTAAAAAAGTATCCGGGGCGTCCGAATGAAAATACCTGAAAAACCCGCGTTGAGCACAGGGGAGAAAACCGGGATTGCCGCGTTTATCCTGGCAGGTCTTTTTTTTGTCCTGTGGGGGCCGGGCTGGGGCATTGTTTTTCCGGCAGGATTTGTCCTGGTCTGTCTGGCCGCTCCTTTTGTTACGGGTTACGGTTTTTTCCTGCCTGTTATCTGCCGGGGGCCGCGCAACGCCGGTTATGTGTCTCTCACCTTTGACGACGGCCCTGACAGCGTGACAACCCCGTTAATTCTGAACCTCCTTGACTCTTACCAGGTACCGGCCACATTTTTTGTCACGGGAAAAAATGCTGCCGCCCATCCGGATCTCATTGCCCGGATTCTGGACCAGGGCCACACCATCGGCAACCATACCTATTCCCATGATCCCTTGATCATGCTCAAATCAGGTCAGCGCCTCAAAGGGGAAATCATTAAAACCCAGGCGGTTCTGGCGGCCCATGGCATCCGGCCCCTGGTTTTCAGGCCGCCGGCAGGCATCACCAATCCGAAACTGGGACCTGTCCTGGCAGAACTTGGACTCAGAGCTGTGAATTTTTCCTGCCGGGCCATGGACAAAGGCAACCGCAGGATATCCGGCATGGCTTCAAAAATTCTGGACCGGGTGAAATCCGGTGATATCATTCTGCTCCACGATTCAAAGCCCTGGGTCAAAAAAACGGAAGATCCGGATAACACACCTCTCTTTTCGTTTTTAACCGAACTTGAGCGTGTATTAAATGGACTTGAAACCCGGAAGATCCCGGTGGTGCCGTTATCGGAACTGATCGGACAGGCGGTCATGGAACAGGTGGCCCCCTGCGCTGCCCCTGCCGGAACGGATTTAAACGATTAAATCTGGGGCTTAAGGTTGTCCGGGGTTCGCCAGCACAGGGGGTCCGAAGCCAGGTATAAAAACCAGGAGATCGTTATCCTTGGTGCGCAAAAAATTGATTGAAATGCGGCTTATAGTTCCGGTCACATGACTTAAAACCAATTTTCAACCTTAACTAACTGTTTTTTTAATGATTTAACGTGGTGATTTAATGTCAAGTCATTTGACCGGAACTATAGTAGTAAGGGACTGACTCAGGCTGAGATCAATAGAATAATGGGAACCAGTAAAAGCAATATTTCTCGTTTGGAATGTGGGGAGAATGTATCCTACCCCACCTTTATGACTATTTCAAAGTATGCACATGCACTCGGATATCGGGTGAGTGTGGAGTTTGAACCGATACCATAAAAAATTCCTTTCTTGGATCACAGATCAAGCCCATTCACCCAGTCCATAATCTGCTGCTCCGCGTTTTGGATACGGTCACGAGAGATAGTGAGACCGTCCATCATCCTTGCCTCCGGCTCCAGATGCTGGATCGTCTTGGGCGTTCTGGCGAATCTGCTGCCGCCGTGGGTGCTGAAAGGCACAATAGTTTTGCCGGAGAAGTCGTATTCCTCAAAGAAAGTATACAGAATCATGGGCATATCGCTCCACCAGATGGGGTAGCCGATGAAAACCATGTCATACTGCGCCAAGTTTTTAATTTGCGCCTCAATGGCTGGGCGGGCGTTTACACCCTTTTCGTCCTCTGCCAGATCGACCAGTGCCGCATGATTGGTGGGATAGGGAGTCGCCGGCTCAATGCGGAAAATATCCGCCCCGGTGGCTTCCTGAATTACATAGGCCATGTACTGGGTGTTACCCAATACATGGCCGTCGATGACCACAACGCTGTTGTCCTCATCGGTGGTCATTTCATTTGGATCGGTGGTCTCCGGCATTGAGAAGTAGACAATCAAAAATTTCTTTTCAGAAACAGTTGTGGGGCTTTCCGAATTGCTTTTCATTTCAGCCTTATTTTCCTTTGCCTCTTTGCTGTAGCCAATGGTTATAGACGCCAACGCAGCGAGGATCATGGCTGTAGACAGGATTGCTTTCATGGTTTTTCTCCTTGTTTTTTGAAGGAACATGTGTTGGCGTATTACTCATCACTAACCTTTTCCATCCATTCCACAGTAGAATCATTCATGGAATCTGAAATTGCCACATGCGACATAGGGCTATCCGGCGTAGCACCGTGCCAATGGCGCACATTTGCTGGAATCCAGACAACATCTCCCGGCAAGATTTGTTGAACGGCTTCTCCTTCTGACTGTACCACCCCCCGTCCTGAAGTGACGATTAGCGTCTGTCCCAAAGGATGGGTATGCCAAGCCGTACGTGTTCCTGCATCAAAATTCACAATGCCACCACGATAGCTATTCTCTTTTTCTGAAGAGAACCGTGATTCGACAGTGACATTACCAGTGAAATAATCGGCCGAACCCTTTGTTGATTTCCCTTTTTTGATAACCTTAACAGCTTTTTCTATGTTTTCGACAGGACCGATGCCTAGCAAGTCGTTAAAGCTTTTAGTGGCTCTTTCGGCACTTTCTTCACTGACTTCCTCTCGAAGAACCGCCAGATAATCTTCAATCTGTGTTTTGGTCAGTCCCACATTCATTGAGACCCTAAGATGTGAATTGAGCTGTGGTTCCGTTCCGGGCATCGCGGCCAGAATACTGATCGTCACCAGTTCTCGTTCCTGATGATTAAGAACATCCCGATAAAAAATATCCGCAAATAGATGGTCGACCAAAAACTGGTCTATGATCGGAACAAAAACCGGATAGCCACCGGTACGTTTTGATATATCCCTGCCCACCAGCGCATTCCGTACTTTATGTCCATATGTATTTTTATCAAAATCGGAAGACATGGCGGTTGCCTCCTTGCCAATTTCATCTTTTATCCCTTGTTCTTTGCGCCTATCCATGACGGTGATGAACATGCTGATGCCATTCAGGGCTCGTGGAAAACCGGCATAGGCATAGGAATGAACCAGAATTTCCTTGATTTCATTTACCGTCAGTCCTGCATCCAGCCCCTCAACCAAGGCTGCTTCCAGCTTCGGCATGTTCCCATTTGCGGTGAAGGCTGCGATGGGAATAATTTTTCTTTGCCCGGTACTCAGTGTTTCGCAGGTCTCTGCTATCGGTGAGGAAATACCAATCATGCAGACGAATGCTACAACCAAGATTGGAATGGTTACTTTAAACGTTTTCATGGTAATTTCCTTTATTGTTTTAGTAAGTTAGGATTCAGTTCATATATTTTTTCAAAAACCTTATTCACCCGGTTCGGACACTCCGGAACAAGCATTAATCCAGCCCTTTCTTTGCGAGCCATTCGGACATAAGATCCGCAATTTCGAGATTATTCAGATCCGAAAAGGGAAAGTGCGTATTACCGTGTATCCCTCGTTCTGGCAGATGCACGACCGTGGTATCACCACCATGACGATTCACGGCAGCAGCCCACAATTTAGCCATCGCCAGGCGGACGCGCCAATTGTCCTGGCCGGGATTTTCAGAAGGTTGTTCCGGGATATTATCACCGTAATAGATGACAACCGGAATCTTGGTCAGTTTCATAAAATCTGCCAGAGGTACACCGGACGCTTTAAGTGTTCCCGCTGAACTCGGCATCTCTTCAGGAACCTCTCCTTCAGGAAAGATGAAACCGCTTCCCGGCTCATAGGAAATGACAGCGCGGATATCTGGGCTTTTAATAACCGACTGCCACCCCATACCGCCACTGTGGGAATGGGTGACGAGGATGCCAGGTCCGATTTTTGCGAAAAGTGCCGCAACAGCATCAGCATTGACGTCGATATCAATCGGCCCCGTGTCCGAAGTCATTTGCCGAAAATATTGCTCCAGGGCTTCCGGGTTTTGTGAAAATTGCACACCAGGGAAGAACTCCGGCCAGATCCCAAGGCGGAAGATATCAAACCATTTCTGCTCATCTGGGGTTGGTGTCAGTATAACTGGCTGAGTACTACGCCCGGCCCGGGCCCGGCGAGGTTGGTCAACCAGATAAACCCCGTAACCGCGCCGCAGGAAAATATTCTGGAATCCTTCACGCCCGTCCGGAGTGGTTTCCCAGGTTTTTGCTGATTGACCATATCCATGCCACATAACAAATGGAAACTTACGAGCGTTTGCCGGAATCTGGTAAAAGGCATAGAGATGATCGCCGTGTAACGTTTGCCCCTCCGGAGACATATTAACGGGATCGAACGTGCCCGGGTTGATCATAACCGTTCCGCCGGCAGCGAAACTGCCTTGCTGCTGGATGACCATCGGCTCAAGTTTGTCAGTATGCTGTGCAACTGAGCAGGCGGAGAGGCTCACGCTGACAAAAGTCAGCATGAGCGCGGCAATTAACTTTTCAAACCTTGTCTTCATCGATTGCCCCGTACTTGAGTTCCTTGCCGAAGAACTCGGTCAATTTGCCCATGGCTTGCTCTACATATTGCGGCTTCCAATAGGTTTCGATGTGGGTTGCACCGTTAATCAAGTACAGTTCTTTGTCTTTCGCATTGACCGCTTTTTTGAAAGCGTCTTGAGTCATGTACAGGCTGTCGGCCTTGATTCCAGCGATCATCAGCAACGGCTGGTTAATCAGATCAATATGGTCGGTAGCATCGAAGCTCATCAAGTCCAGTAAGCTGCTCGTGGTATATTTGAAGGTCGAGTTGGGGTGCGCATGTGTCTTCCAGTAGTACTCATAACCCTGTCGATACAGATCAAACGGCAGTTTGGCAATCTGCTCATCCGTCATATCGGCATCCCCTGAATAGAGGACCTCGCCTCCGGCCGCTTCCTGCGCACGGGCGTCAGAAGCTTGCTGCAAACGTTTCCGGATGGTGGAAATCTGCGAGTCCATATAGCCGTTGCGTCTCACCCGTCCGGAATTAAACATGCTCAAAGTGGCAACTGCTTTAAAGCGCTTGTCAGTTTGGGCCGCTTTTAATGAATAACCGCCGCCGCCACAGATACCAAGCAATGCTAAATGGTTAGCATCTACGCCGGTATACTGAGTGATGAAATCAGCCATGCCATGGACATCTTCAATCCGGTTTGCCGGTTTATCAACATTGCGGGGCTCACCACCGCTGGCCCCCTGATATGCCGCGTCTGCAGCAATGGTGATGTATCCTTGCTCTGCCAGGCGTTGAGCATACAGCCCGGCAACCTGCTCTTTCACGCCGCCATTGGGGTGGGCGACCACCACAGCCGGATATTTATGAATAGGGTCATAGTTCGCCGGGATGTAAACGTTGGCAGAAATATCGATGCCATTAAGTTTGTAAGTAACCGGATAAATATTTACTTTGCCTTGCACGTTTTCGGTGATCGCATTGTCATAGGTCAGTGTAAACGGATTGAGTTTATAGTCTGCTGCCCTTGCTGCTCCTGATGAAATGCTGATAATTGCCGCCAACAGCAGCGTTACTATTTTTAAACTGGACATTGTTTTCTCCTTATTTTATTTACCATCCCTTGGGGGAATCAACAGCAACATCGACAACAGGCAGCCGAGTCCGCTCAAGGCGATCACCAGTCCCAACGGCCACGGTGTGCCGTCGGCCCATAGACCCACCAACCCGGACCCGAAGATTCCACTGCCGTACTGAACGGCTCCTGTTAAGGCGGAGACAGCTCCGGCCCGTTGCGGGAAGTCAGCCAGGGCTCCGGTAATTGAGTTGGCAACAATAAGGCCGGTAGTTGACGCAAACAAAAACAGCGGCGCAACCAGCCCCCACAGCCCACCAAATCCGCTGTGGGCGGCGCAACCTGCCCAGATACCGGTACACATGGCGGTAATGGTCCCGAACAACAGAATCCGGTCATAACCAAAACTGCCGACCAGCCGCCGGTTCAGGAGGTTAGCTATCATGATGCCGCCGATGCCGAGACCAAACAGGAGGCCATAGAAGCGAGCAGGGAAATGGTAGTAACTGATATAGACGAAAGGAGTCCCGGCCACGTAAGCAAACATGCCGGCATATAGAAAGCCGCCTGCACCGAGATATCCCAGCAACCTGCGATTCTTGAGTACCTCGACATAGCGCAACATCGCTCGACCAAGTGGTTCCGAATTGCGGTTTTGAACGGGCAGGGTTTCGGGAATGGTGTAAAGAGCGCCAAGAGTTAACAGCCCGACTGCGACCAGAACCCAAAAGATGGCTCGCCAGCTGGCCATGGCAACAATCTGACCACCGACCAGCGGCCCGACTAAGGGCATAATTGCCATCACTGTGATCAGGGTTGACAGCATTTGAGCAGCCCTGGTGCCCTTATAAAGGTCACGCACCATGGCGCGCGAAAGAGCGACACTGGCACAAGCGCCAAGGGCCTGCACGATCCGCCAGCCGATCATCGTCATCACGTCATTTGACAATGCGCAACCGGCCGAGCCGATTATAAACAGAATCAGACCGCTCCCGACTGCCAATCGACGACCGTAACGGTCGCTAATCGGCCCCCAGAACAGCTGCCCCGAACTGAAACCGATCAGATAGCCTGAGATCGTCCATTCGATCATGCCGGTATTTGCGTGCAGGGAATGCCCTATGGCAGGCATGGCGGGCAGATAAAGATCCGTGGAAATGGAAGCAAACCCCATCAACAGGCTGAGGACCGCGAGTACATACCACCCTGGCTGCTGCACAGCCAAAGCTGAAACATCAGCATTCCCATGAATCGTCAATTGATCTAAGCACGCCATTACAACTCCTGAGCCGTCGGCCGAAACAGGATCTCGTTGATATCCACCTCGTCCGGCTGGCTCATAGCAAAGACCACCGCCCGCGCAAAGGAATCGGTGATAACCACGACTTTATTTAAATTAGGCATATTCATCTCCTTTATTTATAATCTGTACTGACACTGATCTCTTTCCAGTTTTCTAATTCTGTATGCTGACCATCCAACTCGGCACGAATGGCGTTGATTGCATCGGTTCCAAGTAGCAGCCGGAACGGGATTTTGGAACCCTTGGCAACTTTTATAATGGTCTGAGCGGCTTTTTGAGGATCTCCGGGCTGTGTTCCGTCTGTCCTGTCGTTCTTTTTCCGCCGCGGCCCGGCAGTTTCGTCGTAATCTGAGATTTCTTTTTTTGATCCTGTTAATGACCGTCCGGCAAAATCGGTCCTGAAAGCTCCCGGTTCAATCAGCACTACTCTAATGCCTAACGGTGCAACCTCTCTGCGAAGGGCGTCGGACATTCCTTCAATAGCAAATTTTGAAGCCGCATAATATCCGGAGCCGGGCATGGCAAAACGACCGGCGATTGATGATACGTTCATAATTGTGCCGAATTTCCGTTTTCTCATCCCGGGCAATACCGCCTGAATCATATGGACCGTGCCAAAGAAGTTCGTATTGAACAATGTACGGATTTCATCCGCTTCGGCTTCCTCGACCGCCGCACGGTAGCCATAGCCCGCGTTGTTGATGAGCACATCGATACTTCCGAATTTAGCTTCGGCCTGACTGACTGCATTTGCAATCTGTTCTTTGTCGGTAACGTTCAGAGAAAGACCCAATGCCGTATCCGGATAATTTTCGACGATACCATGAATATCATCAGCATTCCTGGAGGTCACGACGACATTGTCTCCATTTTTCAAGATTTCCAGGGCAAACGCACGCCCAAGCCCGCTTGAACAGCCGGTAATCAGCCATGTCGTCATATCACTCACGCTTCCTTTACTATTCTTCTTGCTTAGCTCTTGTGCGTTTTTCATAAATTAATCCTCCGTTATTCAAAACGGCATTTCGTTGTGACGTATATAAGGTTTTCTGAAATCGGACCTTTCTCCGAGAACCTTGTTTGATTTGTTCCCAGCCGGGCCGTAATAATTCCTGCTCGTGCACATGCAGCCAAGGCCGAAGGCAGAATTTTATCAAGTTTGTGCTTTTGCATTTTAAGCGCTCCTGTTCTAGTCAAATCATTGATCAGCGATTGACTCGTTTCTGTAGATTGGCCGGGTACCTGTCTCCAAGCACTTTAATTTTCGAAATGGCGTTTTCGATGCCGTCTATATCTTCCTTTGTCAGTTCCACGTTTTCCGCACCAAGATTCTCTTCCAGGCGATGAAGCCTGGTGGTTCCCGGAATCGGTACGATCCACGGTTTCCGGGCCAGGAGCCAGGCAAGGGCGATCTGTGATGGCGTTGCGCCCTTGGACGTAGCAACGGCCTCAATACGTTTAACCAGGGTTTGGTTTGCCTTGCGCGCTTCGGGAGAAAAACGGGGTACGATGTTCCGGAAATCATCTTTGGTGAATGGCGTATTTTCATTGATCTTACCGGTCAGGAAACCTTTCCCAAGCGGGCTGAATGGCACAAATCCAATACCCAGTTCCTCCAGTGTCGGCAGGATTTCCTTTTCGGGTTCGCGCCACCAGAGAGAATACTCACTCTGAAGCGCTGTCACAGGCTGAACCGCATGGGCGCGGCGGATGGTTTGCGCCCCGGCTTCGGACAGGCCAAAGTGCTTCACTTTGCCTTCCGCAATCAGTTCCTTGACTGTTCCGGCGACATCTTCAATGGGCACGTCGGGGTCAACCCGGTGCTGATAAAGCAGATCAATGCGGTCGGTTCGCAAACGCTTCAGGAAGCTGCCGATGACGTTCCTGATATGCTCCGGACGGCTGTTCAGAATCTGCTGTCTCCCGTCGTCTCCGAAGGTGAAGCCGAATTTGGTGGCGATAACCACTTGGTCGCGGACTGGTTCCAGCGCCTCTCCAACCAGTTCCTCATTGATAAATGGTCCGTAGCACTCTGCCGTATCAAAGAAGGTCACCCCATTGTCCACGGCTGTGCGAATCAGCTTGATCCCCTCTGATTTTTCTGTTGCCGGTCCATAGCCGTAGCTCAGTCCCATGCATCCCAGCCCCATGGCCGAGACTTCCAGACCGCTGTTGCCAAGTTTGCGTTTTTTCATATGGCGTCTCCTTTTAAAATCCTGTCTCATTTATGTTGCAATAATATAGCAACATGCACAAACCCAGGTAGACCAATCCTGTCGAATGGTTGCCTATTCCTCTGTGGGCTGGCAAAAAAAACATTGATGTATTACGATTGAACGCGTAGCATGGATAGGCAATAAAGGCTAAAACAATGAGGCAAATCTATGAAAAAATGTGATATTGCGTTAGAGTTCGCTATGAACGGCTTAGTGGAAAGCATTGCCCGATTAACTGAAAATGGAGAGTTGCGCACAACATCCGTTCCCGGATTATCGCTCTTTCGAAAAACAGAACCCTCCGAGCCGGTCACAGGAATGTACGAGCCGAGCGTCTGCCTGATTGCCCAGGGGGCTAAACGAGTGTTGCTGGGGGATGATACATATGTATACGATGCAAGCCGTTATTTATTTTCGGGATTACATTTACCCGTAATTGCGCAGGTAATCGAGGCAAGCCAGGAAAAACCATACCTGGGCTTCAGATTGACTTTTGATTATCGCGATATATCTCAACTGATGGCGGACAGCCAGCTCCCGGCACCGCGAGTCAGGAAAACAGACAGGGGCATGGCTACCGGAGAATTGACAGTGCCGTTACTGAATGCGTTTCAGCGGCTGGTGGACCTGCTTGACCAAAAACAAGACATTCCGATTCTGTCGCCTGTTATTCAGCGTGAGATTTTTTATCGATTACTGGTGGGAGAACAGGGGGCCATATTGCGTCAGCTTGCAGTGACAGGTACCCAAAGCCAGCAGGTTGCCCAAGCCGTATTGTGGCTAAAATCAAATTTTTCACAGCCATTGCGAGTCGATGAACTAGCTGAAATGGCTAATATGGGAACATCAACCTTTCATCACCATTTTCGCAGCATGACGGCACTTAGCCCACTTCAGTACCAGAAGCAACTGCGGTTACAAGAAGCACGGAGACTGATGCTGATCGAACATATTGATGCCGCCTCCGCTGCATTTCAAGTTGGCTACGAAAGCCCATCACAGTTCAGTCGTGAATACAGCCGCCTATATGGAGCACCACCGGTACGGGACATCATGGCCCTGCGCCAGCAGGCGACAAGTGTAAGTGGGTAAACACATTCCTTGCTGCCAATTAAGCGGGATCAACCGGGCCCAACGCCGTTTAACTTTGGGGGGGTAAGGTTGTCCGGATTTCGCCAGCACAGGGGATCCGACGCCAGGAGATCGCCGGTGACCTGGAAGGCTGCGCCCCGGCACCCGTAGCAGGTGTCACTCTTTTCACAGGTGCGGCAGAATCCCTTAATGGTCTGCCGGTGATTTTTCAGCAGGGCAAGTTCCCGGGCAAAATCAGGGGTAATGCCGGTGCCGTTGGTAAACATTTTCGTTTCAAGATGGTGGCTTTTTAAAAATTCGATGACCTCCCGGATATGGGGATAGATGCTGGGCTCTCCGCCCAGGAGAATAAATTTTCCGGCACAACCAATGTTATGACTGCTACAGATATTCATGGGGACGCCTTTGCGACAAACCAGACGGTTTCCGGGTTGTTACCGGATACTTTGGTGTATTCCATCCTGAAATCCGCCTTGTTGATAAGATCTGCGATGGCTTGCACAGACAGGTAATGGGGAACCACCCCTTTTAATTTCAGTTTCAGCGCTTCAATAGGCCAGACCCGTGTCGGTTTTGCGGCCGGGGGAATAATCGCCCTGAGAATAAGGGTTCCGCCGGGCGCCATAACTGCCCTGATTTTTGTTAAGGTCTGCCTGAATTCATCAGGTGTTAAAAAATGGGCCATATCCAGCATCAGGGCCATGTGGACAGGTTCTGAAACATTCGGGATATCCGGCATCGCTTCAAAAATTCTGGGCCGGGTGAAATCCGGTGATATCATTCTGCTCCACGATTCAAAGCCCTGGGTCAAAAAACCGGAAAATCCGGATAACACAGTTCTGACCTCATTTTAAACCGAACTTGAGCGTATATTGAATGGACTTGAAACCCGGAAGATCCCGGTGGTGCCGTTATCGGAACTGACCGGGCAGGCGGTCATGGAACAGGTGAAAAGAGACGCTGCCCGTTCCCGAAGGGGTTTGAAAAAATTAAATTATCGCTCTTCGGATAGCCGCACTTCCATTTTTATATTTGACATAATGTATCTTGCGAGATACATATATAGCTATGAAATATACACTGGAAAGCACCTGGCAGTATGACAAATGGTTCAGAAAACTGAAGGATGGTTCTTCCAAAATCAAAATTCTGGCCAGGCTCTCTCGTGTTGAGAACGGCAACTTCGGGGATTTCAAACAACTGGGAAGCAAGCTATACGAATTGCGGCTGTTCTTCGGCCCTGGATTAAAAATTTATTATACCATTAAGGACGGACGAATAGTTCTTCTGCTGGCCGGTGGCGACAAATCCGGTCAACAACAAGACATCGAGAAGGCCGAAGTTCTTTTGGAAGAAATGGAGGATTGAAAGATGGCTATCGAAACAAGATCTTTTGATATTGCTGAACACTTGAAAACGCATGAAGATGTGCGTGACTTCCTGCAGGAGGTCCTGGAAACCGGAGACGAAGCCGATTTTATTCACGCATTGAGTACGGCAGCCCGGGCCATGGGCATGACGGAGGTTGCCAGAAAGGCGGGGGTAACCCGCGCAAGCCTTTACAAATCCCTTTCCGAAGGGGGCAATCCAAGGTTTTCCACCATCAGCAAGGTAACCCGCGCTTTAGGCTGTAAATTGGCAGTCGCCTAACGTTGATATTTTTTTTATGTTGCTTGAAAATCAATTTAATTGGAGTTTGAACGATTAAATTGTGGATTTAAGATTATCCGGATTTCGCCAGCACAAGGGATCCGAAGCCAAAAGATCGCCGGTGACCTGGAAGGCTGCGCCCCGGCACCCGTAACAGGTGTCATTTTTTTCACAGGTGCGGCAAAATCCCTTGATGGTCTGCCGGTGATTTTTCAACAGGGCAAGTTCCCGTGAATGGTCCAGAATATCCTTAAGGCCGGTTTCCCGTATGTTTCCTATGGGTTTTGTAATGCCCACACAGGGCTGGACATTGCCGATGGAGGTGACCATGCAGGAAAACTGGTGCCGCATGCACTGGTTGCCCATGAGCGGCGGCTGGGGGTCCCATTCAATGCCGTAGCGTTCCCGGTCAACGGCACAGATCTCCTCGAACACCGCTTTAAGCTCCAGGGGGGTCAGTTCAAGGGCGGCATTATTTTTTGCCTGGCCCTGGGGGGTAATGATTTCAAAATAGGGTGCCATGTTGTTGTCCCTGATCCAGGACCACAGGTCAGTCAGTTCATTCCGGTTCTGGCGGCAGATAATGGTGCTCAACGCCAGGAACGCGTCCTTGGCTGGATAGCCTGCTGCCTTAAGGTTGCCCAGGGCATTGCGGATAATGTTAAACGCCCCTTTTTTGCCTGCAAGGGCATCCTGCCTGTCTTCATCAAAGGAGTTCATTTTCAGGACAACCCTGACCCCGCCTGCATGAAGTTCCCGGGCAAAATCAGGGGTAATGCCGGTGCCGTTGGTAAACATTTCTATTTCAAGATGGTGGCTTTTTAAAAATGCAATAACCTCCCGGATATGGGGGTAGATGCTGGGCTCTCCGCCCAGGAGAATAAATTTTCCGGCCCCAAGTGCTTTGGCCTGGAGAATAACCTCAAAAATCTCGTCCAGGCTGAGTTCATTATCAAAATATGAATCATGGGGCACATAGCAGTAGGTGCAGCGAAAATTGCACCGCAGGCTTAACTCAATTTCCATGGAGAGAAGCCGGTTGCCGGATACGGCCTGATCGATCTTTTGTCTGGAAAATTCAAAATTTCCGGCACAACCAATGTTATGACTGGTACAGATACTCATGGGGACACCTTTGCGACAAACCAGACGGTTTCCGGGTTGTTACCGGATACTTTGGTGTATTCCATCCTGAAATCCGCCTCGTTGATAAAATCTGTGATGGCTTGCACAGACAGGTAATGGGGAACCACCCCTTTTAATTTCAGCTTCAGCGCTTCAATGGCCCAGACCCGGGTTGGTTTTGCGGCCGGGGGAATAATCGCCCTGAGAATAAGGGTACCGCCGGACGCCATAACTGCCCTGATTTTTGTTAAGGTCTGCCTGAATTCATCAGGTGTTAGAAAATGGGCCATATCCAGCATCAGGGCCATGTGGACAGGTTCTGAAACATTCGGGATATCCGGGGCGTGGCCCTGATCAACACGTCCCTGGCCTGAAATTGCCATGGCACTGATCCGTTGGCTTTCAGGATCCGGCTCCAGGCCGGATATACGGGCATGGGGAAACAGTTCAAGGAGAAAACAGGCCGGCACACCCAGCCCGGTGCCGATGTCCAGTATCCGGGAAATATTTTCCCTGCCTGCCAAAAGGCCTGGCAGCTCCCTGAACATGGGGTCCAGCTTCAGCTTAAAACGGACGAACATTCTGGGGTATGCCTCGGCTGTGCGGTACCTGGCGAGAATCCGGGATGGGACAGGTATAGCCATTTCCGGATTCCTGCCCGCCGGCGGTTCAGCGGTTTGCGACATAAAATAGCGGCGCAGCAGGGGCGGCAGAATCAAAAACGCGCCCCCAAGGCAAAAGCCGATGCCCAGAAGGGAGGAAAGGCCGGCACTTTGCAAAAGCGAATGCTCGGCCAGGCACATCACCCCGAATCCGATCATGGTGGAAATGCCTGCCACGAATACGGCCAGGCGTATCAGTTCAACCGATGGATGGGATTCGTCACGGTAGCGCTGGTAGGCGCGCACAAAGAACAGGGAGAAGTCAATGCCGATGCCGAAGACAATGATGGAGAGCATCAGCGAGGGAATGTCCAGGTCGTGTCCAATAAGTTTCATGGTGCCCAGGGTGCCGATAAAGGCAAAAAAGACCGGCAGCATGGTGATGATGGTGAGTTTGATGTCCAGGAAAAAGACAAAAAGCAGGATCAGAACAGCCCCTGCAATAATGAAGAACATCTTGACAAAGGTTGAACACAAAATGGCGCCCAGGGTGGTGGAAAAAAGCTGGGGTTCAAACACGGTGGCAACGCTGCTGAACGCGTCATAGAAACTTTTTTCATCCACAGCCGGGTTGCGCATCAGGCTTGTGGTCCAGACCCAGTGGCCCCCATCTGTCCCGGGTTGGGATATGCCCATCATGGGATAAAGGGCCTGGGGAATTGCCACGGGTCCGTCCGGAAGGCCGGCCGGGACAAGAAGGCTTAAAAACGAGTCAAAGGCATCCCGGGTGAAACCGAGTTGCCCGGCCTCCCGGACCAGGGTCTGTTTAAAGGCACTGACCCGTTCCGGAGTCCAGAATTGTACCCAGGCCTGGTAGTTCTCCTGTTTTTTTGCCTTTCCCGGAAATATCATTGAAAGGGTTGTGCCCGACGCCGGAATCCCTTGGGTCTGAACGGCAGAAACCTTATCCGCCAGCTGGTCGCTTAAATCCTGGAGTTCCGGGACCGAGCCCGCAGTCAGCATGAGGTGGGATTTGCCTGTAAACCCTTTACCCCAGGTTTCATAGAATTTTGTATCCGCATCCCGGGTTTCCCGGCTCACCGTACTCATGGCAGACAGGTCCACATGAAAAACAGGCCAGGCAAACCACACCAGGATCAGCGTCAGTACCAGGGCAAACCAGGCCCCTGCGTTACCGGGAATAATCAGGGCATTGACCAGCCGTTTTAAAGGGAGGGCCCGGGGCCTGGCCGGGCCAAGCATGGGTACGATCCTTGGAAACAGGGAATGAATAAAGACAAAGGAGAATCCCATGCCAAGGGCTGTAAATTTGCCAAGCTCTTCAAGGATTTTAAAATCACTCATCCCCAGGGAGAGAAACGCGCATACCGTGGTCAGGGTGGCGATAAGACCCACGGCCCGCACTTGTGCGGATGCATGTCTGCCAGATGTTTTCCGGGGCTGGTCCAGGAAGAGCAGATAGGTAATGCCGTGGTCTATGGTGATGGAGATGATGGCCCCGCCAAATCCAAGGACAATCAGGGAGATACTGTCATATAACAGAGAATAGGTAAAAAGGCCCGCAATGGTGCCGAACATGGCGGGAACCAGGGCCAAAAGCCCGATCCATGGCCGGGGAAAGGCTAAGAACAATAGAAGAACGATGGCTGCCGTGGCAATGAAAATGGCGTTTTGGACATCGTGTTTAATTATTCTTTCATTGTCATAGGCAGCCCTGAATGCCCCTACTGAGGTAAGTACGGCATGCTCTCCGGGCCGGGAAAACCCTGTCTGGGCACGGGTCTGGATAGCATGGATCAGATCCATGGCCCGGGTTGAAAATTTTGAATCCGTGCCCGAGCTTTTCGGGGTGGCCATGATCAGGCAGTGCCTGGAATCACCGGATAAAAGTTTTCCTTTGTAAATATTGAACTCGTCAACCGGCGCCAGGGACTTCAGCCTTGAAAGCACAATGTTTTTCAACCCTAATGGATCAAGGGAGATGAATTCAGATGTGCCAACCTCTTCCAGGCCCAGCAGTCTGGCATGGGTCTGGCCCAGGGTTTCCCGGATGGCACCAGGTGCCAGTAAAGGTGCAATATCGGTTTCAAGCTGGGTGCGGGTGAATTGAAAAGGCAGGGTCTTTACCACCTGGGTCATCAATTCCGGCATGATCTCCTGGTAGTGATCCATTCCCACACTGCTGAACAGTCCGGATGCCCAAAGCGTTTCCTCCACCATGGCGGCAAGTTTTACCAGTCGTTCCGGATCCCGGGTGCCAAGGCCTGCACTAATAACGACCCGGTCCTGGATGGGGTGGTGGTCAAAAAAATAAAGGGCATCACGGATCACCGGGTTGTGTGTTGGAAGCGATGCCGTGATATCGGTTTCTATATGAAGCCTTTGGAAACTGACAAAAAGCATCAATGCCGCACTAAGGATCGTGATGATTAACAGACCGATGTTCAGTTGTTTGTCGCGTTGTGTTGCATTTACCACAGGCACACCCCAAGGAACCCGAGAACCGCTAAATGACCGATAATAATCATCGGGCGGTGGGCATGAAAAAATTCGTTCATCATCTGGATGAATCCAAGGCCGCCAAAACAGCGCCGGAACCTGTCCAGGCCCCGGCAGGCATCATTGTCTGTTTCCGCATTGCTCTGGAAGGCAAAAAAAGGCGTTGTTCCCAGGTAGTCGTCACTAAGATTTCTGAGCATCACATCATAGGGTATCCCGCGCCAGGACTGGCTTGCGATCTTTTTGCCAAAGGTGCGGCTGACCGCATAGGCATGGGTCAAGGCATGATACCTGATTTTTTTTACCCCTGGATTGCCGGTTTTTGAACTGCCCTTGATCAGACAACCGAAAAAGAGCAGGGTCCAGGTGCTGCAGGCTGACAGATGTTGAACAGCACCTCTTAATCTCTTTGGGTCATACCGATGAAACACCACGTCATCCTCAAACACCACCCAGGCCCGAGCCCCGGCATCAATGGCTTTTTCCATGCACAGCAGATGGGATGCAAAGATTCCCCGGCAGGGGTCGTTGCGGTCTTTATCCACCAGGATAAATTCAATCCGTTTTCCAATGCCCATGCGTGAAAATTCAACCCCGGCCCGTTCCCGGCGGTCAGTACGGTCCCGGAGGGAGATGCAGTACAGCTTGTCAAAAAAGGCCCAGGGGGTTTCAGGTTCAGGTGTCATGGCCTGTCATTCGCTATTTTTTTTGAAACGTCCATACAATGATTCCCGGATACAAAGGCAAGCCAGTTGCTTCGGTGGTTCAGCACGATAAATCCCATGCATACAATCACCCCAGCGATTCCCGGAAAATCGGTTCCGGATATCCGGGCAAGGCCCATGCCGATAATGGCCACAAGCACCATGGAGCCTGCAAAGGGTTGCCGGAAAAACAGATATCCGGCACACCAGCCGGCAAGGGAAAGCACTGTAAATAAAGGGGTTAGAAACAGGGAGAAACCAATGAAATGGGCAACGCCTTTTCCCCCTTTAAATCCGTGGAAACAGGGGAAGCGGTTCCCAAGGAGCAGAAAAAATCCCACCCAGAGGGTTGCGGGCACAGACAGAAACCGGGCGGCAGCCGCTGAAATCAGAAACGCCTTTCCCACATCGGCCATGAGAACAAATCCGGCCCATTTCATCCCCAGGATTCTGTAAATATTGGTTGTGCCGGCATTTTTGCTGAACAGGGTCCGGGGATCTTTTTTCGTTTTCAGTTGCAGCACAAGGATGGAAACGTTCAAAGCGCCTGCAGCATAGGCAATCAGGCAGAAAAGCGCAAACATCATTAGGCACCCTCCCTGATCCATGCAGGCGGGGTGATGGTCCCGCCGCTGACATCCCGCATCATCACCCCGGACACGGCTTCACACAGATCGCCCTGGTCATCGAAAATCCATATGTCAAACCCCAGGGTTCCGTGGATCTGGTATTGGGGGATCACCCGGGCAGTATACGCCTCATGTTCAACCGTGGGCTTGTAAATGACCCGTTTGTCAAATCCCACCGGAAAAGCCACAATGCCGAAAAACCGCTGGCTCCAGACACATCCGGCATGGAAGGCACCGTCCAGGGAAAATCCCGATCCCAGCACCGTTTTCAAGGGATCGTCTGTATCCTCCGGCATCGCTTTAAGTGTTGCTGACGCGCCGGACCGGGAAAGCTGCAATTCACCTGTAATGGAGTGAAAGGCAGGCCTGAATGGAACCAGTTCCCGGTATATGGCGGCAGCGGCCACATGAAACACCGGCTCACTGAATTCATGCATCCGGGCAGATGACAAGTTTGGGGCAGGTTCTGTTTTAGTGCTGAAGGTTGCTGTGCAATGCACCCTGAGCCGTGTCATGGCCCCGTTTTTTATGGGAACCCGGGTGGCCAGGGAGAGCGTGATCCGGTTATCGTCAATGCGGCGGATATTGCACAGCGCCCCAATGGTTTTCTGCCCCGGTTCAAGCACAAGAAATTTGTTGAACCGTACATCCGCCATATGCCAGGGGGCTGCGGCAGACGGAAGAAAGTTGTGTGCCTGAATTGATCCGGCCAGGACCTTCAACGCCTCCACAGCCGGAAAAACCGCCTGGCCTGCAAAACAATGGTCCATGAAGTGGGGATATACGGCAATGGTTAACGGAACCTGGGTAACCGATCTGTCCATATCAGGTTCTGCTTGGCGGGTCTACGAATTTGGGGCTTAGGTTTTCCCCTTTTTCATACCCCATCACCCATACGGCCAGATAGGTATCCACATAATCCAGCCAGGCCTTGAAGGTTTCAGGATTGGTGGCGTGTCTGAAAAGCCGTGCCGTGACAACGGCACTGCCGGCCGCGTAGTGGCGGCAGTCCGCACAGTCCGTATCCGGAACACAGCATGCCGCGTTTCTGTCCCAGGTCAGATCTGCCCGGTATTGCCTGAAGGTTCTGCCCAGGCCCACATCTTCATGGGGATTCATTCTCGGATAAGAGCATTGAAACAGATCATGCAGACCCTTCTCATAGGTATGGGCCAGGATGTTATAGTGGGAAAAGAGCAGATGTTCAGGATAGGTCCCAAGCATTTCCAGCATGACATCCCGGGTCTTGGCCAGTGTCTGCCGGGTGTGCCGAAGGTCTCCCTTATAGCCAACCGGCGCGGAAAACATATTAAAGGTGAAGCGGCAGCCGTTTTCCGCAAGTATGGGTGCCACATCCCGTATCTCGTCAATATTGCTGCGGGTAAAGGTATAGACAAACACAGCCCTGGGATCGTCTTTGTAATTTTCGATCTGTTTTTCAAGCAGGCGGTCTGCCCTGCGGACAGCCTGGCTTGTCCGGTCATTGCCCCACACGGAGATGTGAATCCTGTATCCCACGCTTTCGGGTATGAATTTTAACCCGTTGGATGCGATGGCGCCCAGGGGGATTTCCCGGTAACAGGCTTGTAAAAGCCCGGGAACCAGGGCCGGTTCAGCCCCTGCCAGGACAACAAAGGTGATGCCCCGCTCCTTTTCTTCGGCCATCAGCTTTTGCCATGCGCCAGGGTCGTTATTTTCAGTGACAAACTGTTTGTCGCCTTCATAGAAATAACAGCCTTCACACCGGATATTGCAGCGGTTGGTCATGTCATAGGTGGATTCCCTCAGGAAAAAATACTTTTTTACCCGCTGCCATCGGCTGCGAATCACCGGATCGGACAGAATATCTGAAAATTTCCACTGTTTTTGCATGGAGCGCGCTTTTATAATTTATTGTTGATGTATTCAGCAATGAGCCGGATGTTGGTCAGTTTGGGGTAGTCATCCTCGTCAATACGGATGCCGTATTCATCCTGGATCACCAGGGCCACGGTGGCAAGGTCCATGCTGTCAATACCGACTTCATCCACAAGGTCCATTTCCGGATCAAAGGTTTCAGGCGTCACATCTTCAATCATGAGTTCATCAATAATAATCCGGGCCACATGGATAATGACCTCGTCAATGGTTTTTACTTTGTTCATTTTTTGATTTTTCTCCCTTTTATAATTTTAAAGCGTCTTAACATATTCCTGCCAGGATATCCATTTCAGGATTCCGGGGTCAAGGGTAACAGAAATCATTCATTGGCAACCGCTCTGGAGCGCTTCAAAAACTGTCAGCCACGCATCAAAAAGAGGACATGCGTTTCGAATCTTGTCTATGCCGATCTCTTTGGCAATGGTTATGCCCATGGTTGTTTTAAGGAACTTCCCATTGGCTGACCAGGCGTCAAGTCGCTTGGAAGGAGCCGTCATGGGATTATTATTAATTTTTTCAGGTGATCCGCACGCTGAAACAACCGTTGCCACTTTAGATTCATCTATCCCCAGTTGTCCGGCAAGAATCCCGGCATCGCTGAAAAGCAGTGCCTCAAACTCATGCACTGCGACAAAAGGTATAAATCTGCGTTCTGCCTGACGGCCGGGAAAAAGCGAGACAACCTGCGTTCTGGTTGCCCCATTGATCGTTCCGGCAATTTGAGCAGGAGACGCGTTCGGCGGCACCAGATCAAGTCCAGGCCATTCTTTGATCCCATAGTAATCAATAAAGGTTGTCACATAGGTATCAGCGCGTTGTTTCAGATGATTTTCCAAATCCCGCCGCACACGGGAGAAACGGACATCCCCACCCTTTTGCCCGGGTTTTGATATCTGTGTGGCACGCATCCCTATATTCTTATGCCCTATATAAGGTGCTAAAATCCGCTCAATAAAAATTTGCTCTGTTTTGCCCTCCACAATGGCAATGACCTCAATGTAATTATTCATAAACCGGCCCCCCGGCAATGACGTTTTTTGACCAGAGTTCGCCAACTGAGTAATCGTCCAGCCATGCTGAAAAGTCTTTTTCCTTAAGCCGTTCAAAAGTTGAGGCACCATCTCGACGGTTCATCACGATGATATCTTCAATGCCAAATTGATCAATAAGCGCAGGAGACTGGGTTGCTACAATAACTTGAGTTTGTTTTGAGGCTGCCTGTATCAGTTCAGCAAGCACCACGATTGCGGCCGGATGCAGGCCCAATTCGGGTTCATCAATGATAATGGTTGAAGGAGGACTGGGTTGCAACAGTGCCGTGGCAAGGCAGATAAAGCGGATAGAACCATCCGAAAAATGATAGGGCTGCATCGGAAAGTCCGACCCTTTCTGGGACCAGCTCAGTCGAACTTTTTCCGCTTCACCGCGTTTGCGCACATCTAGCCGGAAGTCATCAAAGAAAGGGATGACCAAACGGACCGCATCAATAATTTTTTTATAATAGCTGGAAAAGTATTCCTCATTTTTAAGGTGTAACAGGAACGGTGCAATATTTGCCGCATCTCCCCTTAATTTATGATAATCTTCCACGATCTCTGAACGGCGCATGGGGGAGCGCTCTCCGGTGTCATGAAAATGATAAACCATCCAATTGGAGATAGATTCATAAACGAAATGCCCTACACCGTTCCGTTCACCATTCATTGATTTTTCATTGCGTTCTTCATACAAACGGCTTTCCTTAGATGGCCCTCCATAAAGGCGCCAGTTTGTATTTATATATTTGCGTTCTTCACTGATCAAAAATTCCTCATCTGCCGTTGGGGTAAGCTCAAACCTGTATGAATTAGAGCCGGCGGAAAAACTGCTGAGCGACGCAAACTCAAACTCCATATTGATTGTTGACGTGCGTTTAGGACCATTAAAAAGAAAATTATCAGCTCCCCCGCGTTCAAGAATAAAGCGGCTCAAGTTTTTTTGTGTCATTGCCATCAACATGCGGAAAATCTGGACAAAATTACTCTTTCCAGCCCCATTTGCACCAATGATTACATTAAGGTCGCCCAGTTTGAACTCATTGAGTTCTTTAATGGATTTGAAGCCTTTTACTGTTAATTTATCTAAAGCGCCTCTCATAACAAAAACCCCTATAGTTTTATAAGGCAGGAAAGTTACATGCAATTGCCCTGTCCCGAGGGGCTGACGGTTTGGTCAACACAGATGTCAATAAATCCGGTACAGACAATCGCCTGGTCCGCCGTGAGCTTATATTCAAAGCGATCCGGGGTTTTCCCCGCCGGTTTTATCAGGACTGAAACAAGGGTGTCCGGTCTGATTAACTGTTTAAATCTGACCCGCTTGAATCCGTTAAGTTTCAGGCCGGGGCCCATTGTCCGCTGCATCAGGTCAAAAATCATGCTCATCTGGGCAATGCCCGGAACAATGGGGTTGCCCGGGAAATGTCCGTCAAACCAAGGCGAGCCGGGTCCAACGATAATCCGGGCTGTGACCACCGAGTCGTCGGGCATGCTGATCTCATGGATCTCATACCCGGATACGCCCGGGTCCGCCATATCCGCGGATGGGGTCATGATCCCCGGTTTCCGTGGTCGTTAACATACCGGGCCAGGCTATCAAGGGTCGCGAATACGGTTTCTCCCAGCTCCTTGTTGTCAATGACAACCCCGTAATCGTTCTCCAGCATCATGACCATCTCCAGAACATCAATGGAATCAAGCCCCAAAGGACCGCCTATGAGCTGGTCCTGTTCATTGATATCCCCGGGGGTTACATCCATCAGTCCCAGTGTGTCCACAATTTTTTGCTTCAGTTCGGAAATCAGCTTTTCCATAATATATCCAATAACCGTTATGGGTTTTATTTTTATTCTGTATATTAAAGGTCTTCAAAGGCGTTCATTTTTTCCTGCTCTTTTAACACATCTTTATAAATGCCGTCCCACCCCTTTTTCCTAAGGACCCTGGCATGCTGCTGCTGGAGTAATGGTTTGAACATATAAGTCCAGATACCTGTCCATAATTTCCCGGTTCCCTTGGCCCTGGCCGACGGGTCCCACCACCCCAGAACGGTCTGGCGGTGATACCAGAAAAGGTATTGGAGCTTGTCGGCACTCAGATGACGGGTTTTGACATTGGCCCACAGACCGTTATATTTTTTTAAATCCAGGGCATTGGTAACAAGCCCCTGATCCATCAGCTGCTCCCGCATGCCTGTTTTGGGATAGGGGGTCAGGATCTGGCAATAGGCGGCATCGGCATTGATCTCTTTTAAAAAACGGTAATTTTCAATGATGGCTGTCTCGTCATCACCGGGGAATCCGAAAATCAGGCCCCCGATGACCATAAGGCCGTGTTTCTGGCACAATGCCACGGCTTTTCTTGAATATTCCACAATATTGCCCTTACCTGCCACGGCAAGGTTTGTTTTTGAGACATTTTCAATCCCTAAAAATACGGATATAAAACCGGCCTGGACCATTTTCCGGATCATATCCTCATGGGTGGCCATGGTCAGGCTGTCAGCCTGGACCACCAGTTTCAGACGCCTGTATCTTTGCTGGATGATGGCATCACACAGCCGGATGACCCTATCTGTGTCCAGAACCAGGTTGTCATCCACAATAAAGGCCAGCCGGGTTTTTTTATTGTAGTAAATGTCATCAAGGTCGGCAATGACCCTGTCAATGGGATAGGTCCTGAAGGTGCGGCCGTACATGTGCTTCATGCTGCAAAAATTGCAGGAGCGGGTGCATCCCCTTGAGGTTTCCAGCACCTCGGCCTTCATGTTCATCACATGGTATCCCCAGGTCAGCCGCCGGTTGTCCCGGATGGGCGGTTTCAACGTGGAAAGATCCTGCAGTTCTCCCATGGGATTGGTGATAAATCCGGTTCCGTCTCTGTACGTCAGGGAGGGGATGTCATGGAAGGCGTCACGGCCGTCCAGGGCTTCCACCAAGCGTTTAAACGTGGTCTCGCCTTCACCCTGGACAATGAAATCAATCAGTTTGCCTTCCGGGGATTGTGTGATCTCCCGGGTCATCAGGGTGGCATGATATCCCCCGACCACGATTTTGGCACTGGGCCGGACACGTTTGATCAGGCGGATAATCCGGCAACAGGTGTCCCATTGCCAGGACATGGCTGAAAGTCCGACGATATCCGGCCCAAGCTTTATGATCTGTTTCGTCAAATAGGCGCTGATGGACCGGCGTTTCCGGATCAGGTCAATGATTCTGACCTCATGCCGTTCATGAATATTGCCGCCGATGCTGGCAATGCCAAGGCTGGGGAAATGCACAGCATCCTGGTGAATCACCAGGGGCGCCACATCCGGCATGGACAGCAGAAGTACCTTCATGGCAGACTCTCCTTGGAAAAAGGGATAATGGTGATTGAAAAGGGTGTCATGGCAAACGCGGTTATCTGCGTCCTCCGGGGCCAGTTCTTCGGGTAAAAATGCCATTCCCCAGGTGCCCGGCCCCATGTGAACACCTGATGTCAGGGACAACGGGACAAGGCAAACACGTGCCCGGGGGCAGGCCTGGCGTATTTTCGGCATGACCGAGGCCTCTACCCATGCCCTGTTGTCGGAATATTCCAGAAGTATCCTGGGTGACGCGGTTTTTCCAAACTCGCGTTCAAGCCGGTTTACGGCATATTGGATCTGGCTTTCACTGTTTCTGGCAGTGGCGACTTTTTGGGCGCCGTCTGCCCTGGGGCTGATGATGGGCCGGATGCTGAGAAGATCACCCGCCACACGGCCTGTCCTGGACAGCCTGCCCCCCATGGCCAGGTATTTAAGCTGGTTGAGGAAAAGCAGTTCGTCGCAAGCCCCAATGATTTTTAATGCATGGGCCGTCAGTTCTGCCAGATCCGTCAGGGTTCCGGATGCCAGGGCAACGGCTTCAGCAATGAGCCCGAGCCTGCCGGATGCCGCACCGGTATCCACAACCTGCATCCGTTCCGAAAGCCCGTTGGCCCCAACCCACTGGACGGCAACGTCATAATTGCCTGTATACACGGAGCCCACGCACAAATAAAGGACCGAGCGGTATTGCCCCAGCACCTTCCTGAAGGTCTCCTGGCGCTGGAATATCGAGGCCTGGGCCGTCATGACCCGTTTGCCCCGGGTCATGTCCGCATAGATCCGGGCCGGGTCTGCCAGGGTTTCAGGAAACCCGCCGTCACCGGTCACGATAAAACTGTCCATGAGCGTGATGCCAAGCGCTGCGGCCCGGTCAAGGGTGATGGAACCTGCCGCATCCGTGATGATGCCCACCGTGTTCTGGTTTGTCCGGTCCGGCGCCTTTTCTGGCCGGGTTGTGATGGGTTCGTCATCCCATGCCACAATAGATCCTATTTCAGACACCCGCTGCCTGAGCGCGTCCCTGTCCCTGGTGTGTACATGGATCTTAAGTGACTGGCCGGTTTGTGCCATAACCACGCTGTCGCCAAGGGTTCTGATCAGCGCATCCGGAGCGCTGACGCCTTGATCCGCCCGGATCTGTAAATCCACACAAAAGGCCGGTTCTGCCGATTCTTTATACCCGGCCGACACACAGAGCAGGTCCTTGAAACTTTCCATAACCGGAATGCATTGAGCCTGCCTGTTCTCAAGGGCTTTGAAGAATCCTTCAAGAAACAGAAACATCCCCAGTGCCCCGGCATCCACGACGCCCGCTTTCTGCAGAACCGGCAGCCGGGTGATGCTCTGGGCCACACTCTGTCTGAGCACTTCGGTCAGTGCGTTGGTATCAAAGAACGTTTCTTGCCGTTGGCCTTTACCTGCCCTGTCATCAAAAAACCGGGCCTGGCTCTCAAACAGGTCCAGCATGGTACCGGGCCTGGGATCGGCCACGGCTTTCATGGCCATGTTTAAGCCATGTCCCGTGGCATCGGGCAAAGATGCAGGCAACGGACAAGACAGAAAGCCTGAAAAAAAGGCTGCCGCAATATTGCCTGAATTGCCTACGGCTGACATTGACAGCTTATTAATTAATTGATTAAAGGCGTGTTGGTCAAAATCACCCCCTGAAGATATGTTGCCGGGGCCATTGACCGATTCAACCTGCTTAAACGGCGCCAGGCTGATCTTCAGGTTTTTGCCGGTATCTGAATCATGGACCGGAAAGACATTCACCTGATCCAGCAGATCGGCCCAGGCCACAATCCGTTCGTAGCCAATGGCAAGGGCTTTTGTAATTTTTTGTGTGTCAGTACATTCAAAAGGGCCTTTTGGCATGGCGTCACACCAGAAGCGATGAAATTATATCCCCGGGGAGTCTGTACTGAAGCGTCATTTCAGGAACACGCACAGCCAGTTGTTCGCTTTTTCCCCGGGCGCAGACCTGGCCCGTATCTTTAAGCCGGATTTCAAAATCCATGGCAATCTTGTATTCAGCCGCAGTCACAACCGCTTTGCAGATGAATTCGTCATGAAATTTTAAGGGCGCAATATGCTTGATGGATGAACGGCTCACCGGAAAGCTGATCTGTTTTGACATGGAGTATTCATACAGGTCAATGCCCGCGGCTTTAAACAGATCAAACCTTGCGATATCAAAGTATTTATAATAATTGCCGTGCCACATCACATGCATGGGGTCCAGGTCGTGGAACGGGACTTTGTGGATCGTTTCGATCTGCCTGTAGACCGGCTTTTTATTTTCGTTTTTTTTTACCATGGAATGAACTGATACAGTTTGGCGAACATTTCATAAACCGTTATCCAGTTCTGCAGATCCCGGGTGCTGTTCATGTGGGCCCGTTTGTTGACCATGACCCAGCTCATGTGGGCTGCGCCGTCCTTGCAGGTTTTGCAGTCCCGGGTTTCAGAGGTGCAGCAGCGGTGCATGGTTTTAAGGTCCGAAGCCCAGCGGATGAAGTTGGTCAGCCGTTTGGGGTTATTTTTCCGGCTGTCCAGGGGCTGGGTTACCGAGGGGCATTCCGGCCACCCGAAAGGCCTGCCCAGCATGGTGCCTGTGGTAATAATTTTGTGGTAGTATTTTGAGGAGACCACTGTATCCGGATAGCGGTCCAGCAATTCGTCCATCTCCCGGCACACGGCGGCAAGTTCAGGTTCTGTCCAGCTGAATCCGTCCACGCCTTCGTCATTGGACAGAAGCTGCATATGCACTTTGAGTCCGACATTGCGGATTTTCCGGATAATGGGCTCGATATTTCCCACCAGCCTGGGGGTAATGGTCAGAAGATAGTAAACATGGGGATCGCCTTCATAGTGGCGGCTGGATATGGCAAAGGTATCCTTTCCCCTTAATGTTTTTTCGTCGTCGCTGCTGCCCCACAGCGAAATGCCCACCATCATATCCGGGAAACGGTCCCTGGGCACTTTGATCAGCCCGTTTGTGGCAACAAAGGCGGGCATGCGTTTATAAAACGCCTCAACCCGGTCCAGGCAGAGGGTGGGTTCCCCGCCGATGAGAATGGCGAGGTTGACGCCCCGCTCCTTTTCCCGGTCAATAAAGGCTTCCCATTCTGAAACATCCATCTGTTCTCTGGCTGCCTCGTGTTCGCCGGATGAAAAAAAGAAACAGCCCTTGCACCGCAGATTGCAGCGGTTGGTTACATCATAGATGGAACTTCTTATGTTAAGCTTGGAAATCGCTTTATATCGTGCATACCACTGCTGGTCCAGCAGTGAACTAACTGTTTTCATAGACAGTTTCCTTGACTTGCCTGTATTAATTCTTCAAAGGTTAGGTAATATAATAAAATGACGCACCGTAAACAAGACTAAAATAGTGTCTGGACCCAAATTCGTGTTTGGACGCAAATTTTTCTGCACCGCGGCAGATGGGTGACTTTGCGTTCAAACGCTAGAATCAAAACGCGCGTTCATCCGGGCATCACCTCAACGGCTGTGAGATACCGGCCAAGGCCTAAAAGAAGAATGCCGCGGTCTTGAAGGTCTATGTATTGTCCCGGGGCATGGGGGTCAGGCAGCCTGTTGTTTTCTATCGCATCCACGGCAAGCACGGCGGCAACAGCCGGGGCCGTGGCAAACTGCCCGGTCAGACAGCGGTAATCCAGGATGGGTATGGACGATGAAAACGCGTGGGGCAACGCATCAGCCAGGGCCTTTCCCCGGACGGCACAGGCCCGGGGAATACCGGCCATGACAGCACCATACCTGTCATTGACCTCCGGCAGTTCCCGGATAAGGCCTGCCAGGGCATCTTGGGGTGGCACATTATTGTCATTTTTCATAAAAAGACGGGGAGTCAGGGTGGTTTTGCCGGGCACCGCCCCCGGGACCAGCACTAGGGCACCGCCGCCGTCCGATGCCGTGTTCCCGGGGACCACGGACATGTCAAATCTGAAAGACAGATCCTTATGGTGTTCATCTGCGCCCATGACCATCATGGGGGCATGATCCTTTTGACTTAGCATCCCGGCTGTCCAAAGGGCCTGTTCAAAGGAGGCATCCCCGCCCGTGGTGGTGATGTTTGCGCCTTTGGCACCCAGTTCCATGGCCACATGGCCCAGGGCTGCGTTGTGGACTGATCCCACAAAATCAATGGGGCTGGAGGACATTTCATTGCCTGCAAAAAGCCGCGAAAGAAAATCCCAGGTTTCCGACAAAGATCCCCAGCCGGTTCCGCCGATAATGGATGCCGGCGATATGCCGGAAATATTTTTCCCGGCCAGGACTGCCAGGGCCAGCATCAGGCGGGAAAACCGTTTCATCCGCCGCACTTTTTTCAAGGAGAGCAGGTCTGTCAGGATTTTGTCCGGGATCATTCCGGCAAGGGACTGCCCCTTGTAAAATGCGTCCAGGCTTTCAGCCGTGGTGCCCGCACCGGTCACACAGGCGTAACCCAGAACCGACATGGGACCCATCTTCGGCTCTTGCCCCCCTTTTACATCCCGGGCCCAGGCCCCGGATGTCCGGTTTTGGGTTTCTGATATCACAATGGCCGCATTATTGCCCCCAAATCCAAATGTGTTTGACAATACCCTGTGAACTGGCTTTTGTATGGGACCGGGCACCGGGATAAAATTGAGTTCAGGATCCGGTGTACTGAACCCGGTATTGCCGGGAATGATGCCTTTGGATACGGCCAGGGCGGAAATGACCGCTTCAATGGCCCCGGCAGCGGCCATGGGGTGGCCTGTGGCGCCTTTTATTGATGATGCCGCAGGTCTGTTCCGGTTAAAAAGCCGGTTCACGGCCATGGCTTCGGCCTTGTCATTGGCCTCGGTGCCGGTGCCGTGAAGGCTGATGTAATCGACCTGTTCGGGTGTGATACCGGCGTCATCCAGGGCTTTTGCCATGGCATCAAACGCCCCGTTCCCTTCGGGGTGCGGGGATGAGGCGTGGAATGCATCACAGGACAGGCCGCCGCCGGACAGTTGTGCAACGGGATTTTCAGGTCTTTGGGATACAAGCAGCAGCAGGCCTGCACCCTCGGCAACACTCATGCCGGAACGATTTTGGTCAAAGGGGCGGGCCCCGGCAGGGTCAACCACCTGCAGGGATTGAAACCCGAAACAGGTCATCCGGCACAGCGCATCTGCCCCCCCGGCCAGGACGGTTTGTGCCTGGCCCGAACGGATCATCTCCAAAGCGATTGTCAGGGCCGTGTTTCCCGAAGCGCAGGCCGTGGCCACGGTGATAGCCGGGCCGGTGCAGCCAACCAGTTCGGCAATATCCTCTGCAACCGTTCCCAGACCGTGGTATTGAAAAAGCGCTGGATCGGTTTCCTTTGCTTTAAGCAGGGATTCGCAGGTCAGCATGCCCCCGGTGGTGACCCCGAGAACAACGGCATCCGGAACCAGGCTGCATTGGGCCATGATCTGTCCGGCAGCGATCCGGGCAAGCTCGTGTGTTCTGGGCAGCGTGTTTTTGATTGTCCCGCGGACCATGCCCACCTTGGGAAACTCCGGACGGTTGAGTTGAAAAAAATCCACGGAAACCAGGCCGGATTCGCAGCGTTTAAGGGCCTGGAAGGTGCTGTCCGTCCCTGTCCCCAATGCGGAGATAATTCCCATTGCAGCAATGTAAGCACCACATGTCATAATTTAAGCTCCTATCGTCAGGCTGGTGACCGGCAAACAAGACCCTGTTGGAAAATTTTCCCATTCGAAATATCATTTAAGGCAGGCCAATGGAAGCACATTGTAAAATTAGGCTTGTTTTTAACGATAAATTCAGTGTAAGTCCTATGCAAACTTTGAACACACTATTTTTTAACCCCTTTTTTAACACAAGTTTTTATCTGTGATGGAAATTAAAGACGTCCCCCAAGACCCTGGTATTTTAGACGATTATGGCCGTGAAATATGCTATGCCGTAGACCAGAACGGCAATTACAATCTGGTGCAGAGTATTGGCTGGTATCCCAAAAATATAGCAAACAGACAGGCATGGCAGGCCATTGAAAAAAAAATAAATAAGGCCCGTGAAGATATCCTTGGCGGAAAGCTCAGTCCCATTGGGTTTTATATGGCGTGCAACCAGATGGATATCAGGCTTCTTGCCCAGTATATGGGATTGTATTGCTGGCAGGTCAGACGGCATCTCAAGCCTGCGGTATTCAAAAGAATCAAAAAAAATGTACTGGACAAGTACGCGGCATTATTCAATGTATCCGTGGATGAATTAACATCGCTGCCGGACAAACTGACCAGGGATTGCCATATATAAATATAAAAAAATGATAATTGATTTTAAACATACCCAGTCTGCCCATTGCGAATGCGGGGTCACAGCAAACCTGATCAATCATGCCGTAAAAGAAAGTGACCCGCAGCTTTCAGAAGCCCTGGCATTTGGCATCGGCCAGGGCATCTTTTTCGGATACCTGCCGTTTATCAAGGTCAATGAACTGCCGCTGACAACCTTTCGGTGCCCGGTGGGCAAAATATTCAAAAGCGTGACCCGGTCTTTGGGTATTGACGTCAAATGGCAGAAGTTTTCAAGCGTCCCCAAAGCCATGGATGCCCTGGACATGGAACTTGACAAGGGGCATCCCGTGGGATGCCGGACCGGCGGGTACTGGCTCCCGTATTTTCCCCCGGCACTGAGATTTCATTTTAACATGCACAATATCGTAGTGATCGGCAAACAGGGGGATAACTATATCATCAGTGATCCGGTTTTTCCGTCGGTGGTAGAGTGCCCGGCAAAGGACCTGGCCCTTGCCCGGTTTGCAAAGGGGGCACTTGCACCCAAGGGAAGCATGTACCGGATTACCCGGGTACCTGGAAAAATTGATCTTAAACCGGCCATATTGTCCGGGATCAAAGGTGCGGCAAAAAGCATGGTGAAAACGCCTGTGCCGTTTCTGGGCACCCGGGGGATCCGTTTCCTGGGAAAATGTGTTGAAAAGTGGCCTGAAAAATTCGGCCAGGAGAAAACCATACTCCTTTTGGGTCAGCTCATACGGATGCAGGAGGAGATCGGTACAGGCGGCGGCGGCTTTCGCTTCATGTATTCGGCCTTTCTCCAGCAGGCTGCCGGGATATTGGATGACCCGCGGCTCACCCCCATGGCCGAACAGATGACAGCTTCCGGAGATCTGTGGCGCAGATTTGCCGTCAAGGCCGCAAGGCATTGCAAAGGCAGGGCAACCCAGGACGACTCGGTACATGCCATGCGTCAGGTGCTTAATGCCTGCGCGGATATCGAAACCCGCACCTTTAAGGAACTTTTATCCATTGCCGGCTGATAATGATCAATCGGTTCTTGAGGTCAGTGGATTGGGAAAACGCTATCCAGGCGGCAGCAAAGATGTCTTGAACGACCTGAATTTAAGGGTTGAAAAAGGCGAGATTTTCGGATTGCTGGGGTCCAACGGTGCGGGGAAAACCACAACCATCTCAATTTTGTCCACCTTGATAAAACCCACCCGGGGCAGCGTGCGGATCTGCGGGGTGGACGCCTTGAAACATCCCGTTAAAGTCAGGCGCCTTATCAGCCTGATCCCCCAGGAAATCGCTTTGTTCCCCAAACTCACCGGACGGGAAAACATGCGCTACTTCGGCACGTTATACGGCCTTAAAAAAAAAGCGCTGGGTTTGAAAATTTCTGAAACCCTGGCATTGTTTGACCTTGATGATTTTGCCGATGAGCTGGCAGGCAAATGTTCCGGCGGCATCCAGCGCAGGTTTAATATTGCCTGCGGGATTCTGCACGATCCGGCACTGATTTTTCTGGATGAACCCACCGTGGGAATGGATGTTCCCTCCCGCAACGCATTGCTCGCCCGGATTCAGCAGTTAAGCCTTAAGGGCAGCACCCTTATCTATACCACCCATTACATGGAAGAGGCCGAAAAAATCTGTTCACGGGTCCTGATCATGGACAAGGGCATCTGCCTTGCCCAAGGTGCCACCAGAGATCTGATCAGCGGCAATGACAAATGCCGTGATCTTAATGAGCTGTTTTTGACTGCCACAGGAAAAGAGACTAATTGTTAATGGGACTTTTGGCTGCCACATTAAAAAAAGAACTGCTTTTGCTCATCCGGGACCGGGTGGGGCTGGTGCTGTTGTTTGTCATGCCTGCCGTGCTGGTGACCATTGTCTGTCTTGTGCAGGAAAAAGTGCTGAACCCCACCACCCATGTTCTGGTCCTTGATAACGATAAAAATGAGATCGGGAAAATTATTTTTAAAGGCTTAAAAGCGTCGGACAATATTATTGCCGTAAACGGGAAAGATATCGGCTGTGACACCGAGGCCGCTGCAAAATCCCTTGTGAATAAAGGCCAGTACCAGTTCAGCATTATCATTCCCCGGGGCAGCACCCGCTTTGCTTTTGACAAGGCCCGGCAGTTTGCCCTGGGACAAACTGATCCCTCAGGCACAGACAGCAGACAGATCACCGTATATTTCGATCCTTCGGTCCAGGGGGGCTTTCGGGCTGCGGTGTTAAGTTCAATCTCAAAGGTGCTTTTATGTCTGGAGTATGAGATCAAACTGCGACAGGCACTTTTATTGACGGACAGGCTCCCGGATACGTCACCGCCTGCCCCGTGGTTTGACATCAAAGAGGCCTGGGCAACGGAATTCGGATTCATTAAAATGCCCACATCGGTTCAGCAGAATGTGCCGGCCTGGGCCTTATTCGGCATCTTTTTCATCTGTGTGCCCATTGCCGGCAGCATGATCCAGGAGCGTGACAATAAAACCCTGGCCCGGCTCAAAACCATGCCTGTTCCGGGATTTATATTTATATTTGGAAAAATTGCCGCCTATATCTGTGTGTGCCTGATTCAGTTTTTCTTTGTTTTTTTCATCGGTAAATTTGTTTTCCCCCTGCTGGGCCTGCCCGCCTTTGTCATAGAGGGCCCATGGCTTGCCGTGCTTATTATTATTGCCGCATGTGCGGTGGCTGCTGCAAATTACGGCCTCATGCTGGGACAGGTTGCAGGCTCCTATGAACAGGCCTTTGTCATCGGTCCCACAACCATCGTGATTGCCGCAGCACTGGGCGGTATCATCGTTCCTGTTTATCTGATGCCGGAACCCATGCAGTTTATCAGTCACTTATCCCCCCTGGCATGGGCTTTGGACGCATTTTACGATATCCTTCTGAGGGGAAAACAGATCAAAGATGTTTTGCCCGAAGCAGGTTACCTGCTGGTGTTTGGATTTGCTGCGTCAGGCATTTCCCATATCTCTTTTAAATACAAAAAATAAGGTAAACCATAATGCTGGAAAAAGAGCTGTTAACAACCATTGTCGAACTCTGCAATGTCCAGGAAGATATTCCGGATGACTTTCCAATGGACGCCCCCCTGGTGGGACCGGACTCCCTGCTTGGACTGGATTCCCTGGACGCGGTTGAAATTGTTGTCATGGTCCAGGATGTCTATGGGCTTCGAATCGACACCCAGGACCAGGCCCGTGAAATTTTATCAACGATTAAAACCCTTGCCGGTTATATACGGGAAAGGGGGAATTTATAAGAAACGATTACTGCAACTTTAATAATATCACTTTATCGCGTTTTTGCCCCCTGCCCCTTTTTTGTGATTCATTCGTGATTATTTTCAATGGATAGGCAAGATCCCAGCAAAAAAGGAGATTCAACATGAAATACGTTTTTATCATAATCGTATCGTTGGTATCATTCATTTTGTTTTCCAATTCTGTACTCTTTTCCCAAAACCCGGAGGGTAAAAAAATGAAAACAGCTGAAAATAAGCACCTGGAAGTGGCCACATTTGCCGGCGGATGTTTCTGGTGCACCGAAACCGACTTTGAAAAAGTGCCCGGTGTTATCATGGTCACATCCGGATATACCGGCGGCCATGACATGCAGCCAGACTATTCTTCTGTGTCGTCGGGAACCACCGGCCATGCAGAAGCGATCCAGGTTCATTTTGATCCTGAAAAGGTCAGCTATGAACAGCTTTTAGATGTTTTCTGGCGCCATATCAATCCAACGGATGCCGGGGGGCAGTTTGTGGATCGGGGCAACCAGTACCGCGCTGAAATTTTTTATCACACCGCGTCCCAGAAAGCAAAAGCTCTAGCCTCCAGAAAGGCACTGGACGCTTCGGGCGTTTTCCAGAAACCGGTTGTGACATCAATTACCCAATTTAAAAAATTTTTTCCGGCCGAAGAATATCACCAGAATTACGCCAAGAAAAATCCCCTTCAGTACACGTATTATCGCCAGGGGGCCGGCCGTGACCAGTTTTTGAAAAAGACCTGGGCAAATGTGCCCGATTCGGCACCGGACCGCAACAAGGTATGTACACTTCAAAAAACACGGGGATGGTCTAAACCAGGGAACCCGGATATCAAAAAAAAACTGACCCCCCTTCAATATGATGTTACCCAGAACGCGGGTACAGAATCCCCATTCAATAATGAGTACTGGGATAACAAAAAAGAAGGTATTTATGTGGATATTGTATCCGGAGAGCCACTTTTCAGCTCTCTGGACAAATTCGATTCCGGGACCGGGTGGCCAAGCTTTACCACGCCTCTGGAACCGGATCATATTGTGGAAGAATCTGACCGGACTGCGTTCATGGCCCGGACCGAGGTCAAAAGCAGAAACGCCGGCTCCCATCTGGGTCACGTTTTTGATGATGGCCCGGCGCCCACAGGTCTTCGATACTGCATTAACTCAGCGGCACTTCGCTTTATCCCCAAAGAAGACCTTGAAAAGGAAGGCTATGCCCAATACACCGAGCTATTTGTGAAATAATTCGAAGCAGAGAGGGGACAAAACTAGTATTGCATGGGCATTCCAGGCTTGCTCACGGGAGGTTTTGCGACCAAGCACAAAAAACCGGCCATGAGGAGGAGAACAGTGAAGACTGAAAAAGGAATCCAGTAGTTATGGAAAAGGTCAAAACAGATCGCCGCCGAGACAGGGCCTGCTGCGTTTGCAGCCATCCGGAAAGGGCCGGCAATCCCCAGCACGGTCCCGGAAGATCTTCTGCCATAAAATTCCGTCCAAAGCAGAAATATTAATGGCAGAACGCCGCCCCGGATCGTTCCGTACACAACGGCAAAGATAAACATCCACACAGATTCTTTGACTGCCCAGAAAACTGAATAGAAGAGGATTCCGTTGGTGATCAGAACCCCTCCCATGAGTATTTTAACAGAGATCTTTTCTGCCAGAAAACCGAACAACACCCCGCCGAATGCGGCGCAAACCGATAAAACAGTGATGACCAGAACCGCCGTGGTTGGCGGCAATCCCTGGTCCGTCATAAACGGAAACAAATGAAAATTAGACCCGGCCCCAACCAGATAAATCACACACATGACAAACACCAGTTGCCAGAATGCCGTGGTGCGGACAGCGGTTTTTTGGGTCCACACCGGTTCATTTTCTATATTAAAGCGGGACCCCTGTTTTTTTTCATCCGGTCGTTCCGGGCCGGTCCCCAACTTTTTTTCCGGGGCTCTCCCATCCGGCAGCAATCCAATGTCTTCCGGTCTTCGTTTCAGAAAAATCAGACTTGGAAGCGCCGAAAATGCAAATACAATAATCCCCAATACAGCCCAGGCTGTCCGCCACCCATAGGAAATGATGATATGCTGTACCAGCAACGGGAGAAAAGCGATTCCGATGCGGCTGCCCAGCTGGGAAATCCCCATGGCCCTTCCCCGTTTTTCAATAAACCAGTTGGAGACACTAACCGTGACCACCAGAGCCAGCAGACCGGAAGCAATCATCCGGCCGGTTCCGAAAAACAGGTACAGCTGCCAGACTGATGATAGCTGTGAAAGTGCAATCAGGCCCGCACTTAAAATGGTAATTCCCCAGAATGCCGGTTTTCGCGGGCCATAGTGATCCAGGTAAGGACCAATCAGAGGGGACAGGAGTCCGCCGGCCAGGGACCCCACAGCGATGGAACCGGTGATGATGGAACGATTCCATCCGAACTCCTCGGCCATGGGTTTGAGGAAGATAGACAGCACATTCTGGAACACACCGGCCTGGGTAAACCCGATCAAAAAAGTCACGGCAACAATGGTCCAGCCATAAAAAATTTTTTTCTGGTGCATGAAACCGTGCTCCTGCTACACGTCGTAAATTGTCAGGTTGGAAATGCCCCATAATTGTTCTAATTGAAAAAGAACTTATTCACCGTGCAGTGCAATTGTCAATAATAATTACCTGGGGACAATGAAAACGGTCTTTTTTTGAGGGCTTGTTGTGCGCAAGGGGAGCTGGTAGGATGTGTCTGACGTGAGTGAGTATGGTTGATCTTAAATTTTATTCGGGAGGTTTATATGCAAACAAAACTTAATGGTATTCAACTGGCTTATGATGAAGCAGGGGATGGGCCCGCAGTATTGTTGATTCACGGATTTCCGCTTTGCCGTCAAATGTGGCGTCCCCAGACCCAGGCTTTGGCCGCTGCGGGTTTCCGGGCTGTGGTTCCCGATCTGAGGGGATTCGGGGAAAGTGAACCGGGCACCGAGGCCGGCTCAACGGATCTGTTGGCAGATGATCTGATTGCGCTGCTGGATCACCTCGGTATCGAGAAAGCCGTGGTCGGCGGCATGTCCATGGGCGGGTATGTGCTGCTCAACTTACTGGCCCGTTATCCGGAACGGGTTTCCGCTGCCTGTTTTATCGTCACCCGGGCTGACGCCGATGATGAAACCGCCCGGGGCAAGCGCAACCATCTGATTGCCGAGATTAAAGCCGGCCGGCCGGAGGCGGTGCCAAGCGCGTTTACCCCGCTTCTTTTTGCCGACCAGACGGTTGCTGCCCGTCCTGAGTTGGTGGAGGAGGTGCGCGGCTGGATGACGGCGACCTCGCCATCCGGTTTGATTTTGGGGTTAGAGACGATTCGGGATCGGGGCGATTCATCAACATTGCTGCCTGGGCTGAAGATCCCGGTATTGGTCATGGGTGCCCGCGGAGACAAGGCAATTCCGCCGGAAAAATCAACGGATCTGGCCGAACGGATTCCCGGGGCAAAACTCTGCATGCTGTCCGATGCCAGTCATATGGTCAACATTGAGCAACCCGAAGCATTTAATTCCGCGCTAGTTGATTTTTTACGTGACAACTAATGCCAGGACAAAGGGGACGCTGACCGCTTTGGTACGCGCGGCTGCCGGAGAGAGGTACAGTCACAGGAGGTATTCCCATGTCATTGGCTTTTGACTTAGAAAACAATCTTATTGATCTGCGCTCGGCCCGGATCTTTTCCCCGGAGAATCGGGCCTGGGAAGAACTTGACGCCATTGCGGCGGAACTTGCCCCGGTATCGGAAACAGATGCGGTCACCCGGCTGCAGCAGCAGGGCAGCCGGTGCCGGGTTCCGGTAGGGATTATAGGCGGCCGGAAGGCGTCGGAAGAGCAGCTTGCAGATGCGTTGGAATTGGGAACGCTCATCGCTCGGATGGGGCTGACCCTGATCTGCGGCGGGCGCCAGGGGGTGATGGAAGCCGCCTGCAAGGGGGCGGCAGAGGCTGGCGGAATCTGTGTGGGGCTGCTGCCCGATGAAAATCCAGGTACAGCCAACCCTTATGTCACCATCCCCCTGGCCACCGGGATCGGGGTGGCCAGAAACGCAATCCTGACACGGGCCGCTCTTTGCCTCGTGGCCGTGGGCGGGGGATACGGCACCCTTTCGGAGATTGCCTTTGGCCTTCAGTTTGAAAAAAAGGTACTCGGCCTCCCAGGGGCCCCCAACATTCCGGGTATGCTCCCCTGCCGCAGCCCGAAAGAGGCTGCCGCCAGAATAGCCCGGGTGGTCCTGAATCTGCCCCAATAGTATCTCCCGGCCCCGGTCCAGCCTGGGTACCCCCCTGAAACCGTATCCCCCTGGCTGGACCGGGTTAAATCTGATCCACGGCCAGGGGGGAATCAAATTAAATAGGGCATTAAGATGTTTTATTTCCAATAATCTTGATTTTTAATTTTATCCTCTGTATTTCCAATGCACCTGGATAACACTCATATTTTCAAGATATGCAGTTTAAAATTTGGATAATAAGCGGATATACAAAACCACACATCATATTGTTCGCTTCAAAAAATCGTTGCACGGATTAAAAAGTAATACTATATTGGTATTACACTATAAAAGGAGGTTTATTATGCGTGTAACCACAAAAGGTCAAGTCACTATCCCCAAGAATGTAAGGGAAATATTAGGTATTGTTCCAGAGACAGAAGTTGATTTTCATGAAGATAACGGAAGATTTTATCTGGTCAAAGCATCAAAAAACAAAACGACCTCTAAATTTTCGAAGTTAAGGGGGATTGCTACAGCTAAAATGTCTACAGACGAAATCATGAATATGACAAGAAAAATAAAATGAACGGAATTTTTATTGATTCGTGTGTGTTGCTTGATCTGTTTACGAATGATCCCAAATGGGGAAACTGGTCTGAAGACGTGTTAAGTCGCTATAGTCAAACGAATACATTATTTATAAATTCAATTGTGTATACCGAAATATCAATTGGTTTCAACCGTATTGAAGAAGTCGAGGAAGCTGTTGAACAAGTGGGTGTGAAAGTACTGGAAATTCCACGCGAAGCTCTGTTTTTGGCTGGAAAGACATTTCTTGAGTATCGAAGAAACAAGGGAACTAAAAGTTCAACCCTTCCGGATTTCTTTATTGGCGCACACGCTACAGTATCTTCATTTGACTTAGTCACAAGGGACATCGCAAAATATAGAACGTATTTCCCAAACATAAAACTTATTTGCCCATAATTTGCTTCAAGACGTGATCGCAAACACCAAGCGAACAAAACACTGGTCGTGCCCAGATAAATCCGAATCGTTGGAAAAAGGTGCCCCCCCCAGACCGCCAGAACGTGAGCGGTTCTTTGCAGGCTTTCTTCGGCGGCTGCGCCGCCGAGAATCGCGGTGCTGACTGCGTCCAGCACCTTGTTCCGGAGCCTCTGGCGCCAGAACAAGGTACTGGACCGGACACCGCACACCGATCAATCAAACTGCGTTTGCTTGATCGGCGCACGGCGCCGGTCAGCACCGCGATTAGCCAATTAGGAGTCCACGGTGCGCAAGGAATATGGAAAAATTCTGAGAAACCGCTTTTTAAGACGAATGAGAGATCTCGTTCCGGAGTTCGAAGAGGAGAAAGTTAAGTCAATTTATCTTGCGCCAGGGGAAAGAGCTTTCAGCAAATTAAATAATGATGGATCTAAATGTTGGGTGGTATTGTGTCCGAGTCAAAAGGACTATGATGAATTTACGATTTTGATCGGCTGGTCGGTATTTGGAAGATACCCAGAACTAAGTATGATCCCATCAAATATTTGGCCGTCGCAAGATAGAAGCGAGTTTGGTCAAGAAGAATACTTAACAAGGCTACCACAGCTTTGGACTGACCAAGATACATGGTGGGTTATTGAATCGTTTGAGCCTGCCCTTAGTGTGGAACAAAGTAAGCGCTCTATAAACCCCATCTTCCAGAGAGGTGTTTTTCATGAAATAGTGGGCCATCTTTTAACGAATAGATAAAAAGGATGCTTGCTCCAGTATGAAAAAAAATATCACCCCAATTAACGGCCAGGAGTCCCCGGCAATTCTTTGCGAATTTTACCAAGAACATTTGAATAATTGGAAAAATTCTGGTCTCAGTCAAGCTGAGTATTGTAGACAGAACGATTTGACCCGCCATCGTTTCGGATACTGGAAAAGGAAACTCTTTAAAAAGGAAGAAAAAATGAACTTTGCCCTTCTTCCAATAAACATCTCTGAGCCAAGTGCGTC
>NZ_JQKJ01000027.1 GCF_000745975.1 Desulfobacter vibrioformis DSM 8776
GGTCCTCCTTGTATCTCATAATAGGCTGCCTCATACAAAATGCGGTTAATCTCGCGCTTACTTTTCTGTAACGCCTGAGTCACTGCCAGTGTGGGGCATTTACAGCCTAATTGAAACTGCCAAAGCAAATAGTCTTTAACCATACTGGTATCTTTGTTCCCTCTGGAAAAACTCCTCGATACTTATAATCAAGGATGATTACAAAACCTTGTTGCCTCACTATCTCGATATGCCCAGTCTTGCAGGTCCTCTTTATATCGCATAACGAACCGTACTTGCCAAGGTGTGGTTTATTAAGCGCTTACTGAGATACTTTAATCCGCGAATTTCTCCCATTGCTGCTATGGCTGCACGGGATCCTCCTCCGGAAAGACAAACCCCCACATTTCCCGGTGTACTGTTTTCAGAGAAATCGACGAAATCATTAACTTGCAGCCCCCCGGGTTCCGAAGTGCTAATGTACTTAACAGACCAAGGTTCTGATATCGTTGCAGAGGAAAATATGATTGAACTTTCTTCATAACTGTTCCAGGCGCAATACAGCTTATCCTGAAAAGAAGTCATGGACGGAGCCCCCCTAAAGGCCATTGTAGTATTATTTTGAGTGGAAGCGGTTTCTTTTAAAAGCGGGATGCAACACGCTGTTTCCCATTCCAATCCGTTCAGCGAGCATAAAATATTGAGGTATGGTTTTTCGTTTATCTCTACTTTATAACTGCAATACATGCGGTTATTTGTGCAAATCAGCACAGGAGGTTCAGAACGTAAACATGAGTTGTTCTGATCGAAAACCTGCGATCCTGTGATCTGTTGCACAGTGCTTACATGGTTCGGCAGTGAAAAATAGGAAGCGTTGATGCTGGTGTTCTCCTGATTCCAAATGAGATACAATAAATTTCCAAATACTGCTGCTGATGGTTGAAGACTTGTTTTTACAGATTTGATGTCCAACAAATCATAGTATTTCCATTCGGTATCTTCCCTGCGTGAAGCAAAACTGATCCGGGAGTCGCTGTTGGTCCAAATGCAAAAGAGTTTGCTTTCATACACAACCAGCACCGGTGACTGATTTCTGATTATCTTTTTTTGTGTTTTAATATTTTGCGGACTGCTCCAGGTTTTTTTTGAGAATGTACTAAAGGAGATTCCATTTGTGTCGTTCCAGGCACAACATAGTTCTCCGTTATATACTGCTAATGATGGAACACCGGTTATGTTAACAGAATTGAGGGCATCAGCTTTTTCCCACGTCAGGCCATCAGACGAATAGATTAACTGAATGGACGAAAGTTTTCCCCCTTTTTCAGCCCAGGCACAGTATAGCAGCTCGTCGAAACTTACCATGCACGGTCCGACACTTTTGTCTTGGAATTCAGATGTCGGGTAGGAAATGGTTTCAGGAAAATGTAATTTATCAGAAAATGTAAAAGAGAGATTGGTTGTTTTTGATTTGGTATCCACCCAGGTACAAATCAGTCGTTTTTTCAATCCCGCAAGTGCCAGGCCTGATATTTCATGGCTCAGGTTCAATTTGGGTTGGGTTTGCCAGGTTTCGCCGCTGTGTAAAATTACAATTCCGACTTGGTTAATGCTTAGGTTGCTGCGGGCTCTTGCACAATACAATTTCTGATTAATATTTTGCAAAACAGGCGGATATGCACGTCCATCAGTTTCCAGTCCTTCCAGTTTTGACTGGTTAGACCAAATTTTTCCATCAAATAAAGAATAAAACACACTTTCATTATGATAGCCATTCCAGGCGCAATATACGTCATTATTGAAACAGGCAATTGAAGGCGCCAGTTTTGTACCAATACCCGTCAAAACGGCTTCTTCTTTTTCAATCCACTTTTTACCGTCATTTGTCCACAGCAAATGGATGTGCTGTTCTTTTCCCGGCTCCAGGCATGCGCAATACAGACTGTTCTTGTCCGCTGCAAGGGAAGGAGATTGATCATTATTCCAATTTTCGGTATTTGGTATCTTTTGAGAAAGGCCCCAGGTCTCGCCGTCATAGACCGCATACCCAATTCCTTGTTCCGGACCAGCATTCCATGCACAATACAGCTTGTCATCGAAAACGGCTAAACCGGGAGAGCAGTCGGTATGAATATTTTCTAAATTTGCATAGGCATCAACCCATGCTTCTCCGTCAAGAGTCCAGGCAAGGATCAATGAGTGTGAGTCAAGGATTACAGTGTACAAACGATCATTAAACACAGCTAAAGGTTGTGGTTGATCAGGTTGAACGGCAGAAATCACACCAGGGATTTCCATTTGGCGAGATGCAAGCCAATCATTATCAGAATTTCTCATTTTCTTTTACCTTTATACGGAGTTAACAGAATTTGTTTTTTAAGGAATGGGTTTTAAATAACTTGCCCATTTCAAAACAAGCGACCATTGTAGGTTCTACGTTTGAAGATTCTAATTGGGCATCTTATTTCGTGCTCATTCCTAAACGTAAGAAACCGACTAATGCAAAATTAACTTCCTCAGATTCAAAAAAAGCGAATGCCAAAATCATAATAAGGCGAATGAAACGACAGATTGGATTTGATACGACCATGCCGGACAAAATAGTTCCCCATACCTGATTACAGGTATGGGGAACTACCCGTTGACACGTTATGATTAAGCGGTATGTACTTCAACTATGGTATCACCCACAGTTGTAAGGCAAAGGTTGATGATTGTAAGTGTGGCACCATACCAGTTATAAGTTACATCCCAGGTATTGCCACTTACATTTGAAAAATTAGGGACATCCTGATAGACGGGAGGAAGGTTGTCAGAAGGCGTATTCAATGCAATGAAATTGGGTTGACTTCCACCCTGAATGACTGCGACCAGCAATGAATTTGAAGTCCGGTTCGTCAGGCTCAGGGTCATGGGTGATGTTTTGGTTTTGATGCTGCACAATTGATACTGGCCCAGTTTCGCACTGGAAACAGGGTCCGTGACAACCTCGGGCATGCCAAAATATCCCACAAAGATATTTCCTTCGCTGGCCTGGCTGAGATTTTTAATTGTAACGGCATTGTTGTCCCACTTCTTGGAAATCGGATAAGGGATCGGTGTTCCGGAAGGAATCGGTTTTGAAAAGAACGTGGAACCATATTGCACCTGGTAATTGGCTGCAATATTGGTAGGCTGAACGGTAAAAATACTTGTAGACGCCACAGGAACAGGGTTATCTGAGCTTACGCTTCCATTGGGGCCGACCTCAATTGGGGGCCTGTTAAAGTATACACTAGCCATTTTCAATCTCCTAGGTTCGGTTAATTTAGACGGTTGGATTTTCCGGGTGAAATAATATCCGACGCAGTATCACTAAGCCGTGGTGACTTCGATGACAGTGTCTCCCACCGTGGTAAGGCACAGATTGATAACCGTCAGTGTGGCGCCGTACCAGTTGTGGTCAACACTCCAGTTATTGCCGGGCACACTTACAAAATTCGGCACATCCTGGTAAACCGGCGGAAGCGTATCGGAAGGCGTATTCAGCGCAATAAAATTCGGCTGGCTTCCGCCTTGAATCACCGCGACCAGCACGGAGTTGGAAGTCCGGTTGGTCAGGCTCAGGGTCATGGGGGCTGTGGTGGTCTTAATACTGCACAATTGATACTGGTCAAGGTTTGCACTTGTAACCGGGCGGTCCACATATTCCGGCATGCCAAAGTACCCGGCAAAGATCTCGCCTTCACTTTTCTGGCTCAGATTTTTGATGGTAACGGCATTGCTGTTCCATTCCTTGGACATGGGATAAGGGATCGGTGTTCCGGAGGGAATACTTTTTGAGAAGAAATTGGATCCGTATTGGACCTGGTATTCTGCGGCAATATTCGTGGGTTGAACCGTAAGAATGCTTGTGGATGCAACAGGAACTGGATCCGTTGAAGTGACGCTTTCATTGGGGCCAACATTCATCGGGTATCTGTTAAAGTATAGATTCGCCATTTTTGTTCTCCTTTATTACAGTCATTTTATTTCGTTGCGTTTAGTATATTGTGCATGCGTGTGATTTATCGCGGATAACCATTTAACGTTTACTAAGGCGCTCTGATCATATGACCTCCTCGTGTAAAGGGTGGTAAAACAGGGACAAAAAATCGGAGTGCCCCATCCTCGTGACACAGGGAATCTGTGGAGGGATAGTTTTATCAGCCTCAGAAAGACATGCCGGAAATTTTTTCAACAAAAAGAAAAAAGACAAAGAATGATGATGAAGACTTAATAAATGAATTGTACAAGCAGATCTGTCAGTTCAAAGTCCTGGAGACCCAGCAATACGTTTGAAAATACGTTTTGCATCGATGCCCTGAACAGGCTTTGGATATTGCTACACCCGAAATCTTTAACACAGATCAGGGTAGTCAGTATAAGGAATTTGAACTGTGGGATTGGGTAAAAATCAGACAGGTTGGTTGGAACAGTCAGGAAACTGCATATGCCGATATCTTGTCGGAGGGATGGGTAATCTTGAAATTATCAGATTACGGTCTCCATACAAGCTCAAATTTGGCCGGAAACTTATTTAAACAAATTTTAATGTGGTTAGGTTCAGGGCCTGCATGGGCACAGCAGCATTGGCACCACTATGGAATTTTCCCATTTTGCCTGATCAAGAACGGTAAAGAAATTTTAGAACAATAAAGGAATGTCAGAGCCTGCTTGGCTTGGAAATATAGCTCCGCACGGTCCTTTACAAAGAGAAGTGTTCTGAAGTTCATATAAAATTTTTTGGGAAAAATCAATATGTAATTTTCCTCTTAAAATGCCTCCTTTGTCCTGAAATATGTCACAACATTGGGGGTAGAAGAGAATGAACATAACTTTTTTGTCATTTGACACCACATTTGCGCGCACTATATTAGGACGAAAAATATTGTTCGTTCAGGGCCGGGCCTTTTCTGCGGCCCCCGAAATAATGGTCAAAAGCAGCAGTACAAAGGATTGGTACGTTATGGAAGAAATCACAAAGCAGATCGAGAAAGCCCATCTTCTGGTGAACCGTATCCGCAGTGAGGTGGGCAAAGCCCTGGTGGGCCAGGAAAAACTGGTGGACAGCCTGTTGACAGGGCTTCTCACCGGAGGGCATGTACTCATTGAAGGGGTGCCGGGCCTTGCAAAAACCTCGGCGGTCAAGGCGTTGGCCGCCGCTGTCCAGGCAGATTTCAAACGCATTCAGTTTACCCCGGATCTTTTGCCTGCGGATCTGACCGGCACCGAGATATACCGGCCCAAAACCACGGATTTTATCACCCGCAAGGGCCCGTTGTTCAACAATATTATCCTGGCCGACGAAATCAACCGGGCCCCTTCCAAGGTTCAGTCTGCACTTTTGGAGGCCATGGAGGAAAAACAGGTGACCATCGGCGACACCACCTATGCCCTGCCTTCCCCCTTTCTGGTGCTGGCCACCCAGAACCCCATTGAGCAGGAGGGGACCTATCCGTTGCCCGAGGCCCAGGTGGACCGCTTCATGCTCAAGGTGCTGGTGGAATACCCTACCCGGGCCCAGGAGCTTGAAATTCTTAAAAAGACAAGCTTTTCCGCCGTGGAAGAGATCTTGCCCGTTGTCTCTTGTGAGGAGCTTGCCGGATTAAAATGCCTGGTAGATCAGGTGTATGTGGATGAAAAACTCAAAGAATATATCGTTAACCTGATCTTTGCCACACGAAACCCGGAATCCAGCAACATGCAGACAGGCCATTACATCGAGTTCGGGGCCTCGCCCAGGGCAACCATTTTCCTGGCCAAGGCCGCAAGGGTTACTGCCTTTCTTGCCGGTCGGGCCTATGTTACGCCCCAGGACATAAAACTTGCCGGACCGGATGTGCTGCGCCACAGAATCCTGCTCTCCTTTGAGGCCGATGCCGAAGAGATCTCAACCGGGCAGGTGGTGGCGGACCTGTTCGACTCCGTGGAAGTACCATAAAAAATGGTTACAGAATAAATTGTTACAGGTGATCATGGAATGATTCCTGCCCATATTATAAAAAAGATCAAGCAGATTCATATAAAGTCCCGCAAAACCGTCAACACCCTGATGGCAGGACAGTACCGGTCTGTGTTCAAAGGCTCGGGCATTGAATTTGAAGAGGTGCGCGAGTACGCCCCGGGCGATGATGTCAAGTCCATTGACTGGAATGTTTCGGCGCGTACGGGCAAGGTGTTTGTCAAGTTGTTCAGGGAGGAGCGCGAATCCATTGTCATGCTGCTCATCGACATGAGCGCATCTTTGGATTTCGGCACCCACTGGGGCAGCAAACTTGAAAAGGTGGCGGAACTGGCATCGGTTCTGGCATTTAACGCCATTAAAAACAATGATAAGGTGGGGGTGGTTTTTTTCACGGACCAGGTGGAAAAATATATCCCGCCCAAAAAGGGTTCTGCCCATATCTGGCGGGTGATCAAGGAGATTTTTACCTTTGAGCCCAGGGGCGTGGGCACGGATATCGCCTGTGCCCTGGATTTCATGGCAAAAATCAGCAAAAAACGCTGTTTTGCTTTTGTGATTTCCGATTATCTCAGTCCTTCCTACGAAAAAAGCCTGGGCCTTTTAAACCGGCGGCATGAGGTGGTGGGCGTGCGTGTGTTTGATGAAGGCGCCTTTCATCTGCCCTTTGCCGGTATTGTGCGGGTAAAGGATTTTGAAACCGGGGAAGAGACGCTGATGGATGCAGGCAGTAAAAGGATGCGGCAATGGTATACGGATCAACGGCTCAAAATTCATACCCTGACAGAGTCGGTGTTTACCAAAGCCCGGGTGGATCTTGTGGATATCACCACCACTGACAGTGTATCCGACGTGTTGACCCGGTATTTCATGCTTCGGGAGAGCAGGCGCTGATGCTTGACGATATTCATGACATACGGCCTCCGGTGATGACAGGCCTGGACCCGGGACTGGTCCGGGGGCTTCTCTGGTTTGCCGGGGCAATGGTGCTTTGTGCGCTGATTGTCCTGGTTGTCCGGTACTGGCTTAAAAAAAGAAAGCATAAGAGACAAGAGGCCCTGGCCCTTCCCCTGCTTTCTCCATATGAAACCGCAGTCCGGGATCTGGAACAGTGCATGGCTGGCTTTGGCACGGATGCCAAAATTTTTTATTTTGAACTGGGCCGTATTGTGAAAGCCTATGTGTCTGGCACGTTTCAAATCAATTGTTCCGAAATGACCTCCCAGGAGATGGCCAGGGCCGTAAAAAAACTTCGTTTTTTGGATCCAGGGCTTAAAACAGAATTGATCCGGTTCCAGGACCAGTGCGATCCCATCCGCTACATGCCCCTGGCTGCCCAGGCCTCCCTGGATGCCGGGCGGATGCAGCAGGATTTGGCCCTTGCCGGCAGCCTTGTGGCCCGGATTGAACAGGCTGTGGCAGATGCGGCAACCAGAAGCGACGCGGAGGATGCCTGATGTTTCGATTTGCCTCTCCCTGGTTTTTGCTGCTGCTTATCCTGCCCTGGATCTGGCTGCTGGTTCACACGGCCAGACATACAAAACGGTTTTCATTTAAATGGATGTCCAACGCTTCGGGCCACAGTCTCCGGGTGTCAAGCCTGACCGGTACTTCCCGGGTGCCTTTCAGTTTCGCTGTTCTGGGGGCCCGTCTCATGCCCCTGGTGAAGGTGGTGGGCTTAAGCCTGATGATTATTGCCCTTGCCCGGCCCCAGGCCGGAGAGCGCAAGATCAATGTGGAGACCCAAGGGGTGAATATTGTGCTGGCCCTGGATCTGTCCGGATCCATGAAAGCCCTTGATTTCAAACGCGACAACAAGATTGTCACCCGCCTTGACGCGGTCAAGGGGGTGGTTTCCGACTTTATCATGAAACGGGAAGGGGACCGCATCGGCCTTGTGGTGTTCGGCACCCATGCCTTTACCCAGGTGCCGCTGACCCGGGACTACAACACCATTGCATTCATGCTGGACCATTTGAAGATCGGTGCGGCCGGACCCAGCACCGCCATTGGCGATGCCCTGGGCATTTCGCTCAAACGCCTGGAAGATATTCCGGCCAAATCAAACATTATTATCCTGCTCACCGACGGTAAGAGTAATGCCGGGGAGCTCTCCTGGCAGGAGGCCGCCAGGATCGCGGCCCAGAGAAAGATAAAAATCCACACCATTGGCGTGGGCTCCAGGGGCAAGGCGCCTTTCCTTGTGGAGGGGCTTTTTGGTCAGCAGTATGTGTACCGCCAGGTGGACATGGACTGGGATGCCCTTGATTCCATTGCCAAACAGACCGGGGGCACCTTTTTTAAGGCCAAGGACACGGACAGCCTTGCATCCATTTATAAAATGATTGATTCAATGGAAAAGACAACGGTGAAGATGGACAAATGGGTGGATTACAGGGAGCTTTATGCCCTGTTCCTGGTCCCGGGACTGCTGCTTTACCTTGGGTGTCTGGTTCTTGGCAGCACAAGACTGCTGGAACTGCCTTGAGGAGTTGAAAAGATATACATATGAAATTTGACCATCCGCATATTCTGTTTTTTCTGTGGGGGCTTGTGCCCCTGGCAGGATTGCTGGTGTATGGAATTTTCCGGCATAAAAAAATTCTTGCCCGGTATGCTGGGGTTTCCATGCTTGACCATATCCTGCCCGGATTCTCCCATGGCCCCAAATGGGCAAAAGCGGTTTTGGCCGTACTTGCCACAGGATTTGCCATTGTGGCCCTGGCAGGCCCCCTGGCCGGGTACCGCTGGGAAAAAACCACCCAGAAAGGGGTGGACATCATGATTGCTTTGGACTGCTCCCGCAGCATGCTGGCCCAGGATGTATCCCCCACACGGCTGACCCGGGCTAAACGGGAGATCATTGATCTGACCCGGCTGATGCATTCGGACCGGGCAGGACTTGTGGCCTTTTCCGGGGCTGCGGTGCTGCAATGCCCGTTAACCCTGGATTATAATGCATTCGGAATTTTCCTTGATGCCCTGGACCCTGATTATCTGCCGGTGGGGGGCACGGATTTGACCGCAGCCCTCGGGACCTGTTACAACGGATTCGATCCTTCATCCACTGCAGGAAAAGCCATCATTCTCATCACCGACGGTGAAGATACAGCCGGTGATGACGCCGCCCTGACCCAGGTGGTGGAAAAATTTTCCAAGGAGAAAATCCGCATTTTCGCCATTGGGGTAGGGGACCCGGCCGGTGCCCCGATTCCGGCCAAGGGCGGGGGATTTAAAAAAGATGCCGCAGGCAATATCATTTTGTCAAAAGTGAACGAAACCATGCTTAAAAAAATTACTGCCATGACCCAGGGCCGGTATGTACGGTCCGTGGCCGGGGACATGGACCTTGAACAGATCTATTCCGGAGATATCCTGGGCACCATGGAGCGAAAGGCGCTGACCCAGGGCCGCAAAAAGGTCTGGGAGAAACGGTTCCAGTGGGCCTTGCTTCCCTGTGTACTGCTGTTGCTTGCTGAAGCTTGCTTTCCCCGGGGGCCCCGCCGGAAATCAGGCGTAAAAAACGGACGGTCACTGATTTGCCTGGCCATTGCCATGGGTCTTATGACACCGGGTTTTGCCAGGGCCGGATTATGGACCTCCCCGGTAAAGCAGGGCATGCAGGCCTGGGACAACAAGCAGTTCCAGCAGGCAAAAAAGCATTTTATTGAGGCCCAGCTTGAAAACCCGGAAGACCCTCGTCTTTATTATAATATCGGTGCGGCTGCCTATGCAGCCGGCGAATATGACCTGGCTGAATCCAACTTTTCCCAGGCAATGAATGCAACGGACAGGGAACTTAAACACAATGCCCTGTATAACCTTGCCAACACCCGTTACCGTCAAAATCATCTGGACAAGGCCATTGAGGATTACCAGACCCTGCTCAAGGAATTTCCCGATGATGCCCAGGCCAAAGAAAACCTTGAATTTGTAAAGAAAAAACTTGAGGCGCAAAAACAGCAGCAGCAAAATCAGCAGGATAACGACCGGAAAGATCAGGATAACCCGGATAAAGACAAGCAAAACAAGGATCAAGACCAGAACCAGCAGGGCAGCAAGGATCAAAAAAATCAGTCCCCCAAACAGGATCAGGATCATAACCAAAACCAGAAAAATCCGGACCAGAAAAATCAGGAAGATATAAATCGGCAGACTAACCCTGGAAAAAATAACCAGCCGCCCAATCAGCTCCCGGAGAACCAGGATCAGAAAAATCAGGATCTGTCAGCAAAGGAATCCCAGGTCCAGGCAGGAAAAACCGGGCAAGGGCAGAAGGGACAGGATCACATGCAGCAGGTGCAGTCCAAAATGCTTGAAAACCGTCTCAACCGCCTGGAAGATAAACCCGGCATGGCCTTGATGCCCCAAACCGGAGTACAAAACAATGATAAAGACTGGTAATCTCACTAGGATGATCCGAACCTATTATATGGCAGGCTGGGCAATTGCCGTGCTGCTTTTCTGCCTGCCCGGCACTGCCCTTGCCTTTACCGCCACGGCCCAGGTGGACCAGACCCGTATTACGCCCCGGGATGTTGTGTCATTGCAGGTGATTGTGGACAGCGGTGAGGCCCAGGTGGATACATCCTGCATAACCGGGTTCCAGGTGACTCCGGCCGGCACCCAGTCCAGCAGAAGCTATATCAACGGCACATGGAGCCATCAGGTCATATACCGGTACATGCTGGTCCCTTTAAAAACCGGTGTGCTGACCATTCCGCCCATCACCTGTGTCCGGGACGGCGAATCCGTATTGACCCGGGAGATTAAAATCCTGGTGTCGGAACCTTCAGTGCAGACCGATGATGACAAGGGCGATTTTTTTGCCCAAGCCTCCCTGGGCAGCGACGGGATCGTGCCGGGGCAGCAGACTGTGTATACCCTGAAACTGTGTGTGGCAAAACAGATCAAGGGCGCTTCCTTTGATCCTCCCCGGTTCGAAGGCCTTACCGCCAAGCAGCTGACGGACTGGTCCAAGTACTCCCGGACCATCAATGGCCGGACCTTTATGGTGAATGAGGCAAAATATCTGGTCCAGGCGGATGCACCCGGGCAGTTTACCATTCCTCCTGCTGTTTTTGTGGCCCAGGTGCCCATGCAGCGGGCCGGACAACGTGATCCGTTTAATTCCCTGTTCAATGATTCGTTTTTCCGTGATCCCTTTTTTGATACCACACCGGCAAAGCCTGTGCGTGTGGTATCCAATTCCGTGGACCTGACGGTTTCCCCGCTGCCGGAATATAAAGGCGATCAGCCCTTTTCAGGCCTTGTGGGAAAATTTTCCATGTCAAGTGCTTTGGACAAAACCACGGTTAAAACAGGCGAATCCGCCACATTGACCGTTATTATTGAAGGTACGGGCAATATTATGGATGCGGCGTTGCCTGCCCTGAACCTGGATAGGGGCAGGTTCAAGGTGTATGAAGACACCCCGGCCCAGAATGTACAGGTCACTGAACAGGGTTTTGAGGGACATAAAGTGTTCAAGCAGGCCCTGGTCGCCTCTGTGCCGGGAAAGGCGGTTATTCCGGGGCTTTGTCTGGTATTCTTTGATACGGATTCAAAGACGTATAAAACCATCACCACAACCCCTTTAACCCTTGATGTCCAGCCGGGTGGCCCTGTGACTGTGGTGGACGGTGCACCTGCCGCAAATACGGGTCCAGGAACGCCAATGGCACCCAAGAACAAAAAATTCGAGGTTAAGCTGCAGAACAGAGATATTCTGGATATTAAAGAAGATATTGCAAGCATCCATTCACGGCCCTCTCTTTCCCTGTTCTGGTTTGCGTTTCTGGTCTGCCTGCCGGCTTTAGGATTTGGGGTGGCAAGCGCGGCCATACGCCTGGGCGCCAGGGAAAAGCCCCTGGAGGCGCAATACCTTGAAAAAGCATGGAATTATCTAAAAAAAGCCCGGAAAATATCTTCTGATGATCCCGGTTTTCTGCCGGTTCTGTCTTCCGCGCTTACCTATGCTGTCCTGGCCCGGGGTGGCAAAGGAGGGGAAAGCCTGACCCGGGATGAGGTCCGGCAGATTCTGTCCCACAGCGGCCGGAACCCGGAAACCGTAAACAAGGTCACCCAACTGATGGATACCATGGACGCGGCCCGTTTCGGGGGGAGACCCATGGATGCGGACACCGCCCGAACCTGCCTGGACCAGGTGGCAGCCCTGATCCGTACGCTTATGGTTGTGGCCTGTGTGGGTCTATCCCTTTTCATGTCCCGGGGCACGGGCATGGCTGCCCAGGAGCATGCCGGCGCCAACGCCCCAAAACAGGTGCTCGCCGTAAAAGACAAAGCCGGTGTGTTTGTGGATGCGGTGCGTGCATATAAGGCCGGGGATTATGCTGCTGCTGCCGCACAGTTTGAGTCCATTGCTGAAACCCGCGTGAATAATCCGGATCTTTTCTATAATACCGGTAATGCATATTTGAAAAGCAAGGATTTAGGCCGGGCCATCCTCTGGTATGAGCGGGCAAGAAAGCTTGCACCGTCAGACCCGGATTTGAAATTTAATCTGGATTATGCCCAAAGCCTTTTAAAAGATAAAAAAGAACCTGGGTTTTCCTTTTCCAGCATCCTCTATTTCTGGCAGGGCCTGGTTTCTTTGAAATGGCTGCAGTATGCCGCCATTTTACTCTCTTTTGCGTTTTTTATCTGGGCAACGGTTCAAAAGGCAAAGGGCCGGCAGATTTTTTCAGGGACCGGCATTTTTATTTTTTTGCTTTTTGCCGGCACAACCCTGGCTGCGGGCCTTGAATACAACCGGATTAACTCGGATGTAACGGCTGTTATTCTTGCGGACCAGGCTGGTGTACGTTCCGGAACCATGGATAACGCCACCCTCTTGTTTGACCTGCATGCCGGTACCCGGGTTCGGGTGCTGGAGAAAAAAGATAGTTACATGAAAATCCGCTTTGCCAAAGATAAGGTGGGATGGGTGGCATGCAAAAATGCCGAAATAATATAGAAAGGATAAAATGACTCAAAAAGTAATGGTTCCCCTGGCCCAGGGGATTGAGGAGATGGACTTGCCATTTAAGGCACTGGAGTTGAATCACTTTGGCAATTAATATATAAGTAGCTAACCTGATTTTAATAAATCAATAATTTAACTAATCAATCATCCGCCCGGACAAAATTTTACCGGGGCGGACAGGGACATACTGTCTATGGATATCATGAATGCGAAAATCGGCGTTGTCGGGGCAGGAGCCTGGGGAACAGCACTTGCTAAAATGCTTGCGGATAAAGGGTTTACCCTGGATCATTGGGCCTTTGAACCCGAGGTAAAAGAAGAAATTACCCTTTACCGGGAAAACAGAAGTTTTTTGCCCGGGTTCAGTCTGCCCCCGGGGATTGTACCCACCAATGACATTGAAAAGGCAGTGTCAAAAAAAGATCTTGTACTCATGGTGGTCCCTTCCCATTGTATGCGCGCCGTGGCCACACAGATGAAGCCTTTTGTCTCCCCGGGCACCATTCTGGTCAGTGCTTCCAAGGGGATTGAAAATAAAACCCACATGACCATGACCGATATTTTGTCCCAGATTCTTGATTTTCTGCCCGACCACAATTTCGGAGTGATCTCAGGCCCTAGTTTTGCCAAGGAAGTGGCTGCCGGAATACCAACTGTGGTGGCTGCGGCTGCACTGAAAAAGGGGGTGGCCGAATATATTCAGAATCTGTTTTCCGGGCCCAATTTCAGGGTCTACGTTAACCATGATATTGTGGGCACACAGATCGGCGGGGCCATGAAAAATGTGATTGCCATTGCCGCAGGGGCCTGTGACGGAATGAATATGGGGTTTAATCCAAGGGCTGCCCTGATTACCCGGGGCCTGACGGAAATGAACCGTTTGGGTACCCGCCTTGGCGCAGATCCCTTAACCCTTTCCGGGCTGGCCGGTGTGGGCGACCTGTTGCTGACATGCACAGGGTTTCTCAGCAGAAATTACACGGTTGGCAAACAGATCGGGCAGGGCAAGTGCCTGGATGATATTATTTCGGAAATGCGCATGGTGGCCGAAGGTGTCAAGACCACCCGCTCCATTTATAACATGTCGAAAAAGCTCAATGTCGATCTGCCCATCTGTGCTGAAGTCTACTCAGTCCTGTTTGAGAACAGCCCTGTGGAAAGAACCGTAGATAGGCTGATGGGACGGTCCCTGAAACACGAGCTGGCAGGCGTGATCTGATTTATTTTCATAGCTGACCGGCTGTCCCGGTCAGCTTAATTTACAAGCGTTCCGGACAAGTCCGCATCACAAAAATATTCCCGTCTTCAAAAAAATACTTGACATGATTATTTTTCGCTACTATTGTTAGTCATGCCTAAAATTAAATGTTATAAATTATAAATTTGGGAGGGCTTATGAGTACCGCATTGATTATTTACGGATCAACCACCGGAAATACCGAGTCTGTTGCCGATACTATTTCAACAGATCTGTCCAAGGCTAATTACATAGTCAAAAAGATCAATGTGTCCGATGTTGATGTAGATATCCTTAATGAGGCGTTTGATTTGTACCTGCTTGGCAGTTCCACCTGGGGAGATGATGACATCGAATTCCAGGAGGATTTTGCACCTTTTTATGAGAATATGAATGGGGACTTAAATTTATCAGGAAAGAGATTTGCCGTGTTCGGGTGCGGCGATTCATCCTATGAATATTTCTGCGGCGCTGTGGATGCCATTGAAGAACGCCTAGAAAAGCTGGGCGCCACCCTTGTATGTGAGTCTCTCAAAATTGACGGGGAACCCGAAGAATCCGAAATAAATGAATGGACACAGGATGTGATCAATGCCGCATAACCCCAAAAAATGTGTAAGATCCCTGTTCAAGGACATTGGTTCTTTGAACCGCACGGCCATGGCAGCCGGGAATGCCGGAGAATTTGACACGGCCTTTAAAAAGATGAACCAGGCCCTGGCGTTAACCCGTATGGTGAATAAAGACTGCCTGGTCGCAAAGCTTTTAAACAACCTGGGAAATTTATACACCCTGTCCGGGGAATGGGACAACGCGTTGCTGGCCTATGAACGGTCCATGTCCATTGTGACCGAGCATTACGGTATCCACAATATACTTTATAAAACCCTTCAGAAAAATTTGGTCTACCTTTTAACACAGGATATCGCGGTCGCCTGACAGCGGCATCCCTCTCTCCTGCTGCCGGGGCCTTTCCCGGCAGTTTTTTCAAGCCTATTTTAAGGGGTATAATAATTGTTACTGGGGTGTTTTTACAGGCGATTGCCTTGATCTGGTCAGGCCGATGACCTGTCCGTCGATTCGAAAAGAAGTATTTCCTCCAGCTTTTTGTCCTTTTCCTGCCAGGTCTGATTAAGCCATTCACAGAATTGTTGCTTAAACCCATCATTATTAAAGTAATCGCCGATCATCTGTTCTCCCACAGGGAATACATCCACATCCACAATGATTTTTTTTGTCTTTCCTGAAATGTAATCCCAGAACGTTGGTATCCCGCCCGGATAGGCAATGGCGACATTGATAATATTGTTAAGGTATTCGCCCATGGATCCCAGCACAAAGGCGATACCGCCTGCCCTGGGAAAAAGGAGCCGGTAAAAGGGTGATTTCTGGCGTTCATGTTTTTCAGGGGTGAACCGGGTGCCTTCCACAAAATTCATCACCGACACCGGGGTATGCTTGAATTTTTCACATGCCTTACGGGTGCTTTCAAGATCCTTTCCCTTCAGGTGGGGGTTGGCGGCGAGAAATTTTTTTGAATACCGTTTCATGAACGGAAAGTCCAGTGCCCACCAGGCAAGCCCCAGAAAAGGTACCCAGATCAACTCTTTTTTCAAAAAAAACTTCAGCATGGGAATTTTGCGGTTAAAGATTTTCTGCAGCACCAGGATGTCCACCCAGGACTGATGGTTGGATATGACAAGATACCAGTCCTTTTTTTTCAGGCGGCTCAATCCTTTCACCTGCCAGTCTATCCTGTTGAACAGATCGCAATTCATGCCGTTGATACTGATCCACAGGGTTGCAAGCCAGATAAGGATTTTGTCCAGTAATACAATCACGCCTTTAAAGGGTAAAACAAATTTTAAAAGGGCGGTTAAAATCAAAGGGACAGTCAAACAAATCGTATTTATTAAATATCCAACAAATGAAAGCACCCCCTTAACCGGGGAGGGAAGAAAATCCAGCATGAATGATGGGTCCTTTTTATAAAATTTTTGTGTAACGTTGCGCTAAATATTTTTTTATGGTCATTCATAATGTTTTTCCCGGCGTCAGGTCAATCATTCTTTCAAAAACCAAAAGTCTAAAGGAGAAGCTTGCGAAGTTGAGGTGTGATACGGCGGCTGGCGATGCAGGGTTCAGCCAGGCCTGTCAGGTAAAGTTTAAGCCGTTGGCCGGATACGGACTCAAATGCATTAATATAATTAACATTAACGATCATCCCGCGGTGAATGCGCATAAACTGATCCTGTGGAAGTAACTTTTCCCACTGGCGAAGGCTTCGCCAAACCATGCCTGAAATGCCGTCTGTGGCGTGCAACACGGTAAAATCTCCGCTCGCTTTAATCAGGCACAATTTTTTCAAGGCAAGCCAACAACGCCGTTTTCCATTTTGAACAAAGATAACGTCCTCCAGACTAAGGTCTTGGGCCAACGTTAAACGCGGCTGCAGCTTTTGCTGCTTGCGGCGTCTGCGTATGCTTTGGGCCAAACGGTCCTTGGCCACGGGCTTGAGCAGATAGTCCAGCGCATTGACCTCAAACGCCCGGATGGCATATTGGTTGAATGCCGTGACAAATACCACGGCTGTTTTTGAGTCCAGCCTGGGCACCAGGTCAAAGCCGCTTTCACCATATAATTCTATATCCAGGAAGACCAGATCGGCCCGGGTATCATTGATCAACCGTTCCGCCTCATCCACTGACCCGGCCTCGCCGCAAATCCTGATATCTGAAAAATCCAGAAGCATGCGTCTTAAAGCCTGTCTGGCAATGGGTTCATCATCCACTATAACCACGCGCAGACCAGTCATTCGGTACGCGCCGTAGATAGGGGGAAAGCCAGCCGGACAACCACCCAACCATCGTCTTCCCCGATGGTCATCCTGGCGTCCGTGCCATAATGATGGTCCATGCAGCGCTGTACATATTCCAAACCCAGTTGGATACCCAGGCCGGCCTGGTCGGATTGGCCAGCCTGGAACCATCGGCCGGAGTTGGCTACGGTGAATAGGCATTTTTCGCCCTCAATGCGGACGCTGATCCGAATTTTCAAAGGCTTGGCCCCTGATTTGCGGCCGTATTTGATTGCGTTTTCCACAATGGGCTGACCTGTGAAAACCGGTATGTTGACCTGTCCGGCAGCCGCATCCGCCTCCACAACAGTTTCCAGATTTTTGCCAAAGCGGATTTTCTGTATCTTGAGATACTTTTCAATACGGCTAAGCTCCTGGGATACTGTGGACAAAGGTTCAAAACGATGGGCAAGGCAAGAATGGTAAAAACCTGCCAGGGCCTCGATCATTTCCACCCCCTCATCAGGTGCGGTCAGGACCATTTCCCGAATAGAGTTGAGGGTGTTGAATAAAAAATGGGGATTGACCTGATAACGCATTGATTCAAGCTCGCTTCGGAGCAAAAGCGCTTCAGCCTCCCGGGCGCGTCTTGCTTTTGCCTCTGTTTTTCTCAGCTCCGTCACGTCCTTCACGTTGCCGTGTATCATTTTAATTTCTCCTTGGTCATCCAGTTCTACGCGGGCGTGCAAGACTACTTGCAGGCGAATTTTGTCCATGCGGATCCACTCGCATTCAAAGCCGCTCACTTCGCCTTCCGAACGGAGCCGCTCCAGGAATTGACCGCGCATGGAACGGTCGGCATAAAAAATTGCCGGGTCTTTGCCGATAAGTTCGTCCTCATTGGCTGAACCAATAAGCTTCACAAGCCTGGGGTTGGCTGCCATGATGCACCCGTCGCTGCTGGTTTGAAATATACCTTCCGCGGCGTTTTCAAATATCCCGCGGTACTTGCGTTCTGCCTCCTCTAAGGCACGATAGTCCTTCTGAAGCCGGGCGGCCATTTCGTTGAGATCCCGGGCCAGGCAGCCCACCTCGTCTTGGGTGTCCAGTTGCAGGCGTCGTTCCAGGTGGCCGCGGCATATCCCTTCGGAAAACGCCCGGCAACGCTCTATTCCCCTGACAACCGGGGCGGTCAGCAGGAAGATTGCGGCAATCAACAGGACGATGATACCAACCACCACAATGCTGGTAATCTTCCCCAGCAACTTTACCGGAGCCAGTATGTCTTCCATGGGCTGTGAGATCAATATCGTCCACCGGGGGGTTCTGAGTTGATCAAAGGCGACAAGGTGTTCCCCTTTGGAATCACGGTAGCGGAAAATGTCTGCGTCCCGGTTTTTAAAGGCTGTCCTAAGTTCCCCGGGCGGCGGTGAATAGTGTTCCCAATGGGAAGGCGCACTGAGCTTAAGACCGTTGGGAGAGGCAGCGGGCATAGAGGGATCGAAAAAATAAAGCTTTCCTTTCGGCTCCAGGGTGTGAAGCTTTAAGACCTCATGGCCGAAGCGCCCCAGATCCACGGCAGACCGGAGGATAGCGAGCACCTTTCCCTGATAACGGACCGGGGCGGTCAAAGGAACAAGGGGCCGAGCATCGGCAACACCCGGCAGGGTACGGCCGATGCTTGATATCCCGGAAAAGCCTGCCACGGCTCCCGGCCGTATGCTGATGACTTCCCGGCAGTGGGCCACGTACGTTCGTTGGGGATCGTTGCTGGCAACGCATTCTCCGTTTTTAAGCATCAAATTGATGCTGGAATACGATTCCCGGCGCACCACGGTGGAGAAATATTCCCTAAATGCGGACAACAGCCTGGGATTTTTGCAATCCCGGGCAGTCTTGATAACCAGGGGCATGGCGGCCCAGTATTCAAATTTGCTCAACTCGGTGTCAAATCTTCGCTGGAAAAATTCCGCCATGATAGCGGCAGTATTCTTGAGCCGCTGTTTGGCCCTTTGTTCCAACTCTCTGGCGGCAAATAGGTACACCATCGTTGAGGAGGCCAGTGCTGCGGTGATGACGATGCCGGTGAGTATTATTGTCAGTTTGGTCCTCAGATTCATAGAATTCCTAACTCAATCGGTATCTCTTTGCATATTTTCTATAGTATTTATCAACTGTGATGACAAGGACGGACTTGAGAACCCCGACCCCAGCCCATGGCCAAGAGACACACGTCGTCTCTGCCCTGCCGTTCACCGAAATTTTCCCTCCTTTCATCGGATATCGTCATACATGAAGTTTACTTGCCGTGGGAATAGGGCTATTTGAGTTTAAAGGCAATTGAATCGTTCTGATTGAACAAACCCGGAGGAATACCCCACATTTTTTGAATTGACAGGAAAAATTTTACACTAACAAATCGCGGGCATTTGCCATTCAACTTTTTGGGAAGTGCCGGAGCAGATGGGGTCAAAGCGATCTGATTTTTTCATATCCAAGACAAGGAGGCAAAATGAACGCATTAAAGGTAACCGGTTCGGATATCGTACAGGATATTGCATCTTCAGGCGCGGCCTATGCGCTGGACGCATTATTTGAAGGTGCGGAAGTCCCCCTCGATGGCATAGGCTCGGATGTCTCTGGCCTGATTATGTCTTTGCTGTTCAAGGGCGGGGGCAACCCAGACAATAAAATCCTAAAGGATCTGGATCAGATCCAATCCACCTTGGAAACCATTGAAACCCAGCTCGGCGTATTCGAAAAGCAGCTTGAGGCGCTTAAGGAACAGATGGCCATAGATACCTCTGATATTGAAAACAATAACGAAAAAGTGGCGTTGAATAAATATATCGACACTATTGACTATTCTTGGGAGTGTTTTTATGGCTTGCGGATCCAAAACAAAGACGGGAGCTGGAGTTGGACCTCGGATCTTAATAGCCTTAAGACGCTTGCCGACTCAATTCTTGGCAAAGATTCCAATGCGCAGAATATTCCCAGTCCGGATTCAGTTAGATATCCGTTGTTTTGCATTCACAATGGTCTCACCGGAGAGGGCGACACAGAGGGGAATTTGTTCCAGGACATTGCCAATAATGCGGTCCTCCATGTTGACGCAGGGGGTGACCGCCTGGGGTATTTTTACGTCATGGAAAATTATTTCGGAAAGATGCTCCATGTCCAGACCAAGGCGGCGACCCTGATTGTCGAGGCACATCGATATCGCGATGAATCCGATTCCGGCAAGGACGAGACTGTCAACGATGCCACAATCTTTATGGAGTGGTACCGCAGTCATATCGAGGACCAGGTGGAATGCTTCCTTAAATCAGTGGAGTACTACATCGTCAACACGGCAAGACTTTATAAGGGGTTTGCCGAATTCATCCCCAATGCCGATACCATGTTCCGGCGTGCGGACCTCAGTGCGGCCTGGCTTTCACGCAGGCACCGGCCAAACCCGGATCATGGGGCGGACGGGCAGCACATGGTCGCTTATAGGGCCATTGGCGGCCCACAGCGGTTGAGCCAGTATCCGGATCAATGGAAGGACAGTGTTCAAAAGGCGGACTGGAACAGGATGCTGTACAAGAAAACCGGCGAATCTGATTCATTTGACGTCCCCAAATATACAAATGCCAAAGTACACGACAACAAGAGCACCGCAACATACGTCCAATATCACTATGACAAGGAGAGGCAGGATTGTCTCAGCGATGCCAAAACGATTGCCGTGACAAAATTTTTTACCTCCGATTTTACAACAGCCCGGAAGGTCGGCGTGGACTTTTACCTCCACGACTTTCCTTACAGGCCTGGTGCCGAAACTCAGGTGGCATGGGTTAACGCGAAAGGGAATCCTCCGGAAGACGGTGAAAAAAGTATCCTGTACGGCCATATTCTGGACATCCAGCAATTGTGGGCGCTAGCCTGGGGCAAGTGGGATGTCAGCCATTCCCACAACTCTCATCACGGCTTGGACTCCATGGAACACTCCTGCAAGGGTGCTTCTCCACATGATTCCAGGGATTTGGACGGATGGAACAGCCTGGAGGTATGCGCCTATCCCAGCACTACAACAGACTTTATGTCAGAATACGGCGTGAAAGTCTCCGGCCATTTTTTTGAGGAAAACGCCAATGTGGGCCATTTCACATGGGTCGGGTCTTCCAAGGTATCGTTAAAGGCGCATTATTCGGCAGCCATAAAAGGAGACTGGGAGATGAAGCATAAAGCATACCCGGGAAACCATGAATGGGGGCTCTACGTCTGGCTTCAAAGCAGCGAAGGGCATGACAGCAAGGATTTTACCCGGAGTATCACCAAGGATCTGAAAAGCGCATCGGATAAATCCTTAGAGATCTCCATTCCGCCGAACCATTCCTTTTATATCTCCATTGGCTCAAGAATGAAAGGCAACTGGGAAGATATCGAGTGTACTGACGGTAACTGGCATCATTGGCACGGGAAATTAACCACCCATGTTAAAGATTTATTTTTTGTGGTGAAATAGGAGTCGGTACAAAAAACTTTCGGACAAAAAAAGGGATACTCCGGATCGATGCGTCATTTCGATGCGTCATTGATCCGGTTTTTTTATTTTAAGCCAAATGAGATGTGGGTTGCCGGTAACGCCGACAGTGCTCATTCCCTGGGTGCGGATGGAGATTACCTACTTTACTTCAAAGAAGTGAAACTAAATCCTGAATCGTTTCAGCTTTTGAGACATTTAAAACCTTCGCATCCGCACCCCCCGCCTTTTTCCCTGTCAGTAGTTCGATCAAAACAATCATAACACTTGGCTTCAGACCAGTGGTTCTTCATGGCGTATGGCAGCCTGAACCCACTGCCACGGGCTGACCTGACATATCGTCGTCCAGGTATAGCCCACAACAACGTAAGGAAGTCATTCATAATTTAAATGCGTTTGCCCTGAAACTTCCCCCCTTGCCGCTGGTATGTTGCAGGCGTTTGTATTATGATGCGTCGGTATTTTGGATAGAGTATAGGAATTTTCATTTCCTAAAACCTAAAACCTAAAACTTAACAACCCACCCGAAGGGCGATAACTTAACGGCGTTCAAGGAAATGGTATGGCCGTACCTTTAATGCATGTGGCAAAATATGAACATTGACCGATATATCAGATCCGTGGTCCGGCAGCGTCAGAATGGGGTGTATTGATGGGCATTCGCGTTTTTTATTATCTTCCCAATCTGTTTGCCGCGGTTCTGACAGCAATGATTGCCTATTACTTATGGCCCAAGCGGTCCATCAGGGGGGCGAACAGCCTGTTTTATTTTCTGGTCGGCACCACCATCTGGGCGTTGAGTGAGGCCCTTCTTTATTTTGACAATTCAATCCCGGCCAAAATACGGATTACCCAGCTTCAATATGTGGGCGTCTGCACAATTCCAATCAATAGTTTTATTTTTATCTGGCGGTATGTGGGATGGGATTCGTGGCTGGACCGGCAGGCGGTCAGGATGTTGTACTTTGCATCCGCATTCATGCTGGGCACTGCCTGGACAAACGACCTGCACGGCTGGGTCTGGCCGGAAATGGTCAGGGACGACAGCGGACCTTTTACCATGCTTGCGATTACCCACGGACCGGCCTTCTGGTTCTGGGTGACATTTTCATATTTTTGTATTGCAATTGTCTTTACGGTGATCATCCGGGCGTATCTTATATCCCCGACTCTTATCCGTGGGCAGTACCGTTTGCTGTTTGTCGGTCTTCTGGTACCGTTTATTGCCAATATTGCTTATATTTACAAACTGCTGCCGGTAGCGAATATGGATCCGACACCCATCTGTTTCTGTGTAACGGCGCTTTTGATGGGTTACAGCTTTATCCGGCATCGGATGTGTGATGTGATGCCCTTGGCCCGGGACGAGGTATTTTTCAGCCTCACCGACGGTATTATGGTTTTTGATAACCGTAATCGTCTGGCATTTATAAACCCCGAAGCGGAAAAAATACTGGGCCACAGCAATAACGATGTTGTAGGTAAAAAAATCCTTCAGTTTGTTGGTGAAGATCTGCTGCCCAGCCAGACTGAACAGGACGCCGGTTCTGAAATAAAATTTCCGGTCAACGGAAAGGAACGCATCTTTGATCTGAGATCCAACCCACTGATCAACGCCCATGGCGAACCTTTAGGCTGGCTGCTTGTCTGGCGGGACATTACCAAAAGAAAAAAACTGGAGGATAATTTACGATATCTTGCCACCACAGATCCCTTGACCGGGGCGTATAACCGGCGTCGTTTCATTAGAACAGGATCAGACGAGGTTGCGCGCTCCCTGCGTTTTCAAAAGAGCATGTGCGTGCTGATGGTGGATATCGACCATTTCAAAAAGATCAATGATGAATACGGTCATGATTTTGGAGACCTTGCTTTAAAGGCTGTGACTAAGGTATGCAAACAGACCATTCGAAATATAGACACCTTTGGCCGTCTGGGTGGTGAAGAGTTTGCCGTGATTATGCCGGAAACCAATATCCAGCAGGCGGTCACCGGGGCTGAACGCCTGCGTAAAGCAATTATGGCCCTGAGTATCCAATCTGCCGGGATGAGTGTAACCGTTACGGTGAGTATTGGTGTGGCCTGTTTAAATGACCAGGATCAAACCATCGAATTGATTTTAAAAAAAGCGGATCAGGCATTGTATCATGCTAAAAACAGCGGCAGAAACCGGGTTTGTTCCGCTGACGGGCAGGGTATATATCGAGGGGATTTCGGTCAGGCTCTGTAGTGACCTAATACCGCGGGCAGGCCATGGCAATCCCACCCCACCTGCGGTCCACAAACCGTCCCTGCATGGTGAAAAACCGCGGGATGGTGTCCTTGATATAAGAGGTGAGGATATGGCCGTAGTGAGGCATGCCCGTGGCAAAGAGCGGACCGTCGTAAAAAAAATATAGGGCGGTTTGTCTTTGGTTTTTTTCAAGGGATTTTTCAAAAATCCCGTTCTCTTTCCAGAAATTGAGGATCTCTTCCTCACAAAGGCTTGGGATAAAAGCGAAAAAAGGTTGGAAAATTATTGGGGGTGGCAAAAGCTACGAACTGCGTAAATGAACTGCTTCTTACGGGGCAATTTTACCCCTGAAAATGGCTCCTTAAGACTTCAAAACGGTTTTTATTGGGATGATATCGCTTTAATATCAATAAGATATATCTGTTCTACTCCGATAAAATCGATATATCCTGATCTCCCATGAAAATTATTTGACAAAAATAAATTCCTGTATAATAAAGTTATAAAAATCTAACAAGATTTGAATATAATAAGTTTTGGTGGCGATAATGAATGAGTCCAGATTGTTTGAGCAGTTTCAGTGCTATGGCCGACGCCCTGACAGGGAGGGCAACGAAACTGTGCTGACCCTGTCCCGGGCCATCGGAGAGGGGTACCGCAGGGAGATACCGCTGGGACCGGGGCTGAAACTGTATCTTGAGAATTATACCCTGAAAGAACAGCTCAGTGCCCGGGTGGTGCCGGAAAAATGCCCCCTGGGAATCTCCCTTTGCATATCCGGCCGGCTTAACTGGATTCCGGACCGGCCCGGACCTGTTCCGGCATACCGGACACTGTCCGGGCAGTTTGATATATCGGTATCCGGATCAGATATGGATGACGGATTCATTGAGTGCATGCCCCATGAACCGATTCGGCTCATCAGTCTTCTCATTGAACCGGACAGGCTGCCTTGCAGAGCAGTTCATGCAGATATCATGGAGAGCTTGCCATTTGCCTCACCAGCCAGCCGGACACAATTGTTTTCATATATGAAACACCACCTGAACCCTTCCATGGATATGGCGGCCCGGCAGTTGATGAACTGCCGGCTGACAGGAATCTCCAAAACCTTTTACCTGACCGCCAAATCCCTGGAGATCATTGCCCTGGCCCTGGGCAGTCTTGAAAACGCTTCCACATTTTTGTCCGCGTTGCCCCCAGGCCATGGCCGGCGTGTGGGCAGCCGGGAAAAAGAGGCCCTTTACCAGGTTCGCCACATCCTGGATCAACAATATCCTGACCCGCCTTCCCTGGCACAGCTTGCCCGGCAAACCGGGCTGAATCAAACCAAGTTGAAAAAAGGGTTCAAGCTCCTGTTCAATACCACCATCTCTTCCTATGTCCTGACCCGGAGAATGGAAAAGGGGCATGACCTGTTGAAAAAAGGGGAAACCACCGTGTCAGAGGTTGCCTATAAGGTTGGTTATGCCAACCGGGCCCATTTTACAAGGGCCTTTACCCGCCAGTTCGGATACCCGCCGGTGGACCTGCTCAGGCACGACCTCCGGGACAATCCCAGGGATTCTGTTTAATCCTTGGGAAAAAAGTTTCTTGTCTGCCGGGTTTATTATTGCATACCAGTCATGATGAAATGGCACCTGGTATAAATTGCATCGGTTCAGGGCACAACCCCTGTGAACATCGTATAGGTGAAAAATCCATAGTAGGCAGGGCTGGCCAAAATAAACCTGTCCGATTCCGGATCTGTCAGGGCCTTGTAAAGTGCCTGATCCCCGGGGCTCAGCCCGGGTAAGGATTTTCCCCAGCGCATGCAAAAAAGATCTGCCACGGCCCGCAGGATCCTGGGGTCCAGGGGGTGGTAAATATCTTGCAAAAAGGTCTTGCACCGGATGTTTTTAAGGCCCAGATCCTTTAATGCCCCGGCTGTGAACATGAAGTGGTGCTGGGGGGCCATGCCGCTTTCAAACGGGGCTGCCCCCTGGGGGGTTGCATTGAGACGGGCCTCCAGAATCGGGTATCCCGGCAGCAGTGCCTGGGAAGACCAGGCTGCAAGGATGATCCGGCCGCCGGGTTTTACCACCCGTTTCATCTCCGCCAGGGGTTCGCCGACCAAGTCCTTTGCATAGTTGATGCAGTCCAGGCTCAAAGCCCAGTCAAAGAGGTTGTTTTCAAATTCAAGACAGGTTACGTCTCCCTGCACAAACTCCGGGGGTGGGGGCAATCCGGTTGAGGACGAAAAGGTACGGACAATACGCCGGGCGATTTCGATAAATTCGGTTTCCCTGTCCAGGCCCACCACCTCCACCCCTTTCCCAAAGGCTTCCATGGCCGGAAGGCCGATGCCGCAGCCAAGATCAAGCCCTTTTCCTTTCAAGCCCAGAAAATCAAACATGGTGCACAACACCTGTTTTCTTAAGGGATGGGAACAGGCAAGGCTGCGAATATATCCGTTGGCGTGGCAGGACAAAACTTCAATGATTTCTTCATTTTCTGGCAATATCCACCTCCATTTCATTGGAGACCATGGGTACCTTCCGGGTGACCACCTGCCTGAAACCCGCCCGAAACAGGGATGGTGCCAGAAATCCCTCGCAGGGCAGCTCGCCCTGGCCCATGAGGGCATCGGGCAGCATGCTTAAGACCATGTCGTCCGGACCGGTCCTGTCTTTGGTTACCACCCCGTGGATTCCCACCAGAACGCCCCCGGGATTCAGGGCATTATAAATACGGGATCCAATCCTGTCCAGGTCACAACCCTGATAATAGAGGGTATCTGACGCCAGTACCAGGTCAAATTCTGTCCCTGGATCATCTTTTGTGTAATCCCCGGAACGTGTGGTGATCCGCCCGGAACAGCCAAACCGCTCAATATACTCCCGGGCAATGGCCACCACGGATTTCCTGTCAAACACCACACTTTCCAGGGTGTCATGGGCCTGGACAACGGCCACGGAGTTCAGGCCCGGTCCGCCCCCGAGATCCAGCATTTTTTTCATGGCCGGGAATTCGGGTAAATCCCGAATGATCCCCGCGGTTTTTGCCGCCACCCCGGCAAGCTCTGTCTGGGCATGGGCATGGGTATAGAATTCGCACATGGCTTCGGAGTTCATGTGTGCCCCGGGCTCATGTTGCATGGGGCCGTTTCTGACCAGTGTCTCAAAGTTGTTCAGGATGGGACCAAGCACCCGGGCTGCCCGGTCCAGCCAGCCGGTGATGCAGGTCTGGCTTTTTGAATTGAGAAATGCCCGGGATTCGCCGGTGTTTTCATATGTCCCGTCCTGATACAAGACCAGGCCGCAGGCCACCAGCCCCTTGAGCATCAGCCGGGTATTGTCCGGGTGGGTCTGAAGCTCTGCCGCTACCTCTTTATATGTCCTGGGCGTATCCAGCAGGTCAAAGACCTTGAGTTGAATGGCACAGCGCAATAGTTCGGGTTTAACGCCGCTGTAGATGATACGATCAATTTCCCGGTGGTTAAGGCCGGTGTCGGTAATGGTTTCCATAGTTCTCCTTAATTGAATTCGGGTAGTGTCCCTTTGATCAGGTATTCCTTTATATCGTTGCCGTTTTTTGAAAGGTTCAGGTCTGCTTTAATTTCTCCTTTGTCCAGAAGCAGTGCCCGGGAACAGGTTTTTGCCAAAAATTGCGCATCATGGGTCACCACCACCACACCATGCCCCATGGCGGTATATTCGTGGAGCAGGCTGGCAAGGCGATCCATATTCCCGGCGTCCATGCCAGAGGTGGGTTCATCCAGAATCAGGAAATCCGCCTGTCTGACAAGGGCGCATGCAATGGACAGACGCTGCTTTTGCCCCCCCGGACAGGGACTGGGGGTGGCGGTGTGCCAGCCGGGCAAGGCCAAGGTGATGAAGAACCCGTTCAACACTGAAAGATACGTTGTCCCCCTGCCCGGGTATGGCCAGAACTTCCTGGCGGACGCTGGCCGCGAACAGTTGATGATCTGCCTGCTGGAGTAACAGATGGCATATTTTGAGGCGCTGCCCGGCCGGCAGCAGGGTGCTGCCAAGGCTGATCGTTCCCTGGGTCTGCCTGAGCAGGCCTGAAACCAGCCGGATCAGGGTGGTTTTCCCCGAGCCGTTGGGGCCGCATACGCCAAGGATTTCACCTTGTGCAATGTGAAAACTGATTTTATTGATTACCGGGGTTGTCTTTTTTTTATGCCGGTATTCAAGATCTTTTATGATGAGATCCGGGCCTGGACCCGTGGTTCCGGAAGGGGCGTTGAATGCCAGTTGTGACAGATCGGTCCGGCGCAGGCCAAGGGCCTTGCAGGCTGACGCATCCATCTGTTCAACCCGGTGTTTGGGGTAACAGGCATGAATTTTTCCCCGGTCCATGAGCACCAGGCGGTCAACAAGACCCAACAGGTAATACAGGCGGTGTTCGGCAATCACAATGGTGTGGCCTGCCTCTTTGAGCCGGCGGATAATGCGCGAAAGCGCAAGAACCGAACCCGGATCCAGGTTGGACAAGGGCTCGTCCAACACATAGATCAAGGGGGCCATGGCCCATATGGAGGCAAATATTGCCCGCTGCTTTTCACCGTTGGACAGCTCAAATATATCTCTTGTCCCAAGGCCTGCCAAACCAAATCCGGAGATGGCCAGGTTCAGGCGCTCGGATGTTTTTTCCCTTTCAAATTGTAAGTTTTCGCATCCCCAGGCCACCTCATCATCTACCCGGGTGGTAAAAAACTGGGACCGGGGGTCCTGGAACACAGACCCCATGATCCGGGCCAGTTCATAGGGTTTGAAATCCTTCACATCCCTGTATGAATCCGGGTAATTCACCAGGACCCGGCCGGCCCGCCACCCTTTTTCAAAGTGGGGAATTAATCCGTTCACAGCCCGGGTCAAAGAGGTTTTTCCGCACCCGCTGGCCCCGCAGATCAGGATGCATTCACCGGGATGTGCAGTTAAATTGACATCTTTGAGTATCCAGCCGGTTTTATCCGGGTTGTAGGTGACGCTTAAATCTTTTATTCGGATCATATGCCCCCCATGGACCGGTCAAAAAAGAGAACAAGACAAATGTCTGCGGCCCACAGACCTGTCCAGGCCGCATCTTTGAATTTAAACCGGATATCGTAAAGGCTCACAGGCCGGCCCGGTGTGTCAAAGCCCCTGGCCAGGGCCGACCGTGACAGCTCTTCACCAATAAAAAGGCTGCGCATAAGCAAGGGGATCAACACCGATTCCGTCACCCGGACAGGATGGGCAATAACGGTTTTGGGGGACAGCACAAGGCCCCGGAAAGCCAGGGCATCCCGGATATGTGAAAATTCCCGGATAAAGGAAGGCATGAACCGCTAATAAAACAAGCTGGCATTGCCACTGGACACAGGCCAGGGAGGCGACTGCGGTGAGAAACGCCGTGGCCAGCTTGGCCCGTTCGTCCATGGAATTGATCAGAGCGTGAACCGGGGCTTGTATCCCGGACCGGAGCAATGCGTAAAAACGGTTCATATCATGCCTGCCGGTCTAAAGTGTCTGTTGATCAGTTTTCGGGCGATCAGGCTGCCGATAACAGCGGCCAGAAACGATACTGCTACCTGGGTGCAGAACAGCGGAATTGTGATTTTGTCAATGAGGCCGGCAAAAAAAGGGTCCACCCGGGCGGTCCGGGCCAGGGTCCGGCTCTCTGTCATTAAAAGCAGAGGGCAGCCGTTGGCAGCCGCTAACACGGTGGCGTAAAAGCAGTACCCGGCGCAAATCACGCGGAAGTTGTCCGCCCCCCAGGCCCGGATAAACCGGTCCGCAGCAATTCCGGCGGGCAGGGCAATCAAAGGAAGCTGCCAGAATCCCATGGACAGCCCCATAAATCCCCACACTCCGGCATTGATGGTCAGGGCCCGTCCGGGTATCTTGACCACCATGAGAATATACACCGTAGCCAGAAACAGGTTTTCAAAGGCCTGGTGAAAATAGGAGAGGATAAATAGCCCTGCCAGGGAATGGAGTGCATACAGGATATGGCTGAGCATCACGATCAGACTGTTGAAAATACCGGCCAGGATCAGGTGGGATACGTCCCGGCCTGTGCCCGAGGCAATTATCTGTGTGCTTTTGGGAATAAAGGGATGTTGTTCAAACGGGTTCGGCATATTCAATTCATTCCTGGGCGAAAATTTGTGTGGGGTTAAAAGCGCCATGCTACTGACAGTCCTGCACAGAAAGGCTCTGCATCCTGGACCAGCTCCATGCCGTCCCAGTCATATTTGATGGTGTGGTACGCTTTATCAAACAGGTTTCTGCCCCAGACGTAGATATCGAATTTTTCGGTTTCATAACCCAGTTTCAGGTTGACCAGGACATAGGCATCTTCTTTGACCGTATTGGCCTGGTCTCCGTAAAAAGCGCCCACCCCGTTGACATCGGCCCGCATGAAAAATCCGTTTGAAAACCGGTACTGGGCTCCCAGATTGAATGTGTACTCCGGCACATCCGGAAGCTTTTTACCCGAATAGTTGTTTTGGATGAAGCCAGTTCAAAAAGGTGCAGGTTCCGTTCCCGAAAAAGGCGTATCCTTTGTTGTCAATATCTGTGGCATCATTGGACATGGCAACGGCATTGGTCCGGGTAATCCTTGTCTCTTCCTTAAAGGCATAGACACCGACCAGCCATGTAAAAGGCGCATCTTTAACCGAGGACAGCCTGAATTCCTGGGTCAGGATCATGTCGTCATAGCCTGCCACCACCTCGCCCCAGTTATTCATGGGGTCTGCCGTGCAGTCATAGTCCTGCTGGTTTTTATTGATATAATCCCTGCGGCCGGTCACGGAAAGCAATTCAAAGGATGGGGCTGTGTATTTCAGCTTCAGGGCCTGGCCGTTTCCGTCTTCATCGGACCAGTCTGTCTCTTCGTGGCGGATGGTATGGGGATCTGTGGTGTAAGGACCGGTCTCAAACCGGTACACCCCGATGTGATCGCGGTTTTTCATGGCATCGGCCACCAGAACGGCTTCAAATGTCCGGGACGGGGTATATCGCAACGACACCCGGCCATTGTACCTGTTCATTTCGGAGGCGTCATCTTCATTGGTGTTAAGGTTGGTTGTGAATCCGTCGTTATCTTCCCACATGCCGGCGACACCAAAATAGAGACGGTCCTTCTGCACAGGGCCTGACAGGCTTATCCGGGTTTTGGCGATCAAGGGATCATCCCCAATGGACGGATAAGTTCCGGCTTCCATAAAAACTGTTCCGGAAAATTCATTGCCCGGCTGCCGGGTGATCACATTGATGACCCCGGATTCTGAATTGCCTCCATATAAAGCTCCCTGGGGGCCTTTAATTATCTCCACACGTTCCAGGTCAAAAAAGTCGATGTTATGCATGTAGTGCAGCGGCAAAAGAATATCATCCACATAAAAAGCTGTAGGAGAATAGACAGAGGTATCAAACGGGGTGATCCCCCGAATGGAGATCATGTTTTCCGATGTGGATTTTTTCATGTCAAGGGAATTGTCGATCATTGCATCTTCGATATGCTGATCGGAAAAAACAGATACGGACATAGGAATTTTCAGGACATCCTCTTCCACCTTCTGGGCCGTAACTATGATATTACCCAGGGACTGGATGTCCTTCACCTCAGATTCGGATATGGCCGGGCTGGCCATCATCAGGCAGGCTATGATGCCGGATGTATATTTAATTAAATTCATCATGGCTCCTCTTTTCATTTCGGTTGGGCTTATTATTTTGTATACAGCAACAAAATAAAGAAAGACGAACCATCTTAGGTTTATTGCGTACCCCTAAAGGTTTTTCAGGCAAAGTTCAGGATAAATTTTAAAATTAGTTGTCCGTAAGTCTTGATTATTCCCGGGGGCATCCTTACAAAAAAAGAGTGCGATGCCATTGCCGTCGCACACACGCTTCATGACATAGTTGATCCTGAAATAACAGAACCCCGGATCTGGGAAGTTACCTATGCCATCCCCTTTGAACTGCTTGAACAATATTGTCCTTTGGTACACGTATAATCAATGACTCCTTGTGTACCTGTTAATTTATAAAATCGGGCTTGACTGAATCCCGGACAGATGGTGAAATACAATATATCAATGACAAAATATCATAAGTTTATAAATTGATGAAAACAAAGAACCAATGGCCTGTGAGAATGTAAAGGTGTTTTTATGAGTGAAAATTCCCATCACCTGATTATGGGTGAGCTTGTTGATTTTTTAAGCGGGAAAACCCTGCCGGACACCCATGATGAACGGTACCGCCAGCAAATTGCCCGGCATCTGGTAAATGGCCTGGGGTTTGATAAATCAGATATTGAGGCGAATCGGGAAATAACCATTCACACCGCTGGGCGCAGTGCAACGGTGAGGGTTGATTTCCTGGTTTACAGGAACCGGCGCGCGGTCATGATGGTCAACTATGCCCCGGGATCCCTTGTGACCCGGCGTTTGTCGACCCTGGCATTGTCGCGGCTGATCTTTGATTACCAGATCCCTTTTGTGGTGGTCACCAATGGACAGGATGCTGAACTGATTTCAGGAACAAGCGGAAAGGTGGAAGGGGAGGGGATATCTGCCATCCCCGGGCCGGATCATCAGATTATAACGTCTTTACCTGATACCTTTGAAACGGTGTCCGCCAAAATGGTGGGTCAGGCAGAAAAGATTGTTTTTGCCTGCATGGTGGACGGATCCTGTATGGTGGAAAATTATTGTGACGAGTGTTAAATCACTCTGTTGTCCCTAAAACCCGGTTCAGGTAAAATCCGGTATGGGACAACGGTGCACAGGCCACTTGTTCCGGGGTGCCCTGGGCAATGATCTGCCCGCCCTGGTCCCCGCCTTCGGGTCCAAGATCAATGACATAATCCGCGCATTTAATGACATCAAGGTGGTGTTCAATAACCACCACGGTGTTGCCTGCATCCACAAGCCTGTCCAGAACAGTTAAAAGCCTTTTGATATCATCGGTATGCAGGCCTGTGGTGGGTTCATCCAGGATATAGATGGTTTTCCCCGTGCTTTTCTTGGATAGTTCCCGGGCAATCTTTATGCGCTGGGCTTCCCCGCCGGACAGTGTTGTGGCGGCCTGGCCAAGTTTGATATATCCCAGCCCTGTTTCCACCAGAGTGGAAAGGGGGCGCCGGATGGCGGATATATGATCAAAAAATTCAAGGGCCTGATTGATGGTCATGTCCAGAACCTGGGCCATGTTTTTTCCTTTGTACTTTATTTCAAGGGTTTCTCTGTTGAATTGTCTGCCTTTGCATACATCACAGGTCACATAAACATCAGGCAGAAAATGCATTTCAATTTTGACCGTGCCGTCCCCTGTGCAGGATTCACACCTGCCGCCCTTGATATTAAAACTGAATCGTCCGGATTTGTATCCCCGGGCCTTTGCTTCGGTTGTCTGGGCAAATAATTCCCTTATATGGGTGAGAACGCCTGTGTAGGTGCCTGGATTGGATCTCGGGGTTTTGCCGATGGCGGACTGGTCAATATGGATCACCCTGTCAATATATTCCATGCCTGAAATGGCCCGGTGTTTTCCCACGGGTTTTTCGGACCGGTTCATCCTGCTTGTGAGGGCCTGGTAAAGGGTTGACAGAACCAGGGTTGATTTTCCTGATCCGGAGACTCCTGTTACACAGGTTAAACACCCCAGGGGAAAGGATACATCAATGTTTTTCAGGTTGTTTTCGTTTGCCTCCAGGACAGTTAAAAATTTTCCGGTGCTGGTCCGTCTGGTTCCAGGCACAGGAATTTTACGTTTTCCGGACAGATACAGCCCGGTGAGGCAGGATGCTTTTGCCAGGTCTTCGGGCGGACCTGAAAACACAATATGTCCGCCGTTTACACCGGCCTGGGGCCCCACATCAATAATGTGATCTGCGGCCAGCATGGTCTCTTCATCATGCTCCACCACCAGCACGGTATTGCCAAGGTCCTTTAAGTGCATCAGCGTACTGAGCAGACGGGCATTGTCCCGCTGGTGAAGGCCGATGCTGGGTTCATCCAGAACATAAAGGACCCCGGAAAGTTTTGAACCGATCTGGGTGGCCAGCCGGATACGCTGGCTCTCTCCGCCTGACAGGGTTGCTGCGGACCGGTCAAGGGTCAGATAGTCAAGACCCACATCTTCCAGAAAACAAAGCCGTTGGGACAGTTCCGCAAGAATGGATTCAGACACGGCTTTTTCCCTGCCGGTCAAATGAAGTGTGTTCACAAAATCAGCGGCCTGTCTGACAGACATGGCTGAAATCTGTTGGATGGTTTTAGCTGCCACCTGAACAGCCGAAGCACCGGGGTTCAGGCGTGATCCATTACATTGAGAGCAGGTTGTATACCCCATGTATTTACCAAGGGTCTGTTTGACAGAAGGTGATTTTGTATCCCGCAAACGCCGGGCAAGTTGTTCAATCACACCTTCAAAGGGTTTTTCATAAACGATTTTTTTCCCGGCCTGTTCAACATAAAAGGGAATTTTACGGGTGCCGGACCCCCTGAGAATAATTTTTTGAAACTCCGGGGAAAGGTCTTTAAAGGGGGTGTAGATATCTTCATTATAATGGGTCACCAGGGCATCTAAAAACTCCATATGACGTACGGAATCCTTTCCGGCCCAGGGCAGTACCGCCCCCTGGCGCAGGGACAGATGGGGGTTCGGGACAATTTTTGCCGGATCAAATTCCCTTAGATGGCCAAGGCCGTCACAATGGAGGCATGCACCCTGGGGGGAATTAAAGGAAAAACTGGCAGGGGAAAATTGCGGATAAAAGATACCGCAGGTGTGGCAGGTGGCTTTTTCGCTGAAAAGGGTCTGTGTTTTTAGATCCAGGTTGTCTATGATCACCTGGCCTTGGGCAAGAGACAGTGCGGTCTCAACGGAATCGGTCAGCCTTTGTTCGATCCCCTGTTTTAAAATCAGCCGGTCCACCACAACCTCTATGGCGTGGGGTTTTCTTTTATCAAGGGCCGGTGCCTCTTCGATTAAGCAGACATGCCCGTCAATTTTAAGCCGTGCAAAGCCTTCCTTTTTCAGGTGATGAATAAGCTGGCCGTGTCCGCCTTTTTTATTGATGACCACAGGTGCCAGCACCATTATTTTTTGCCCTTTTTCAGGCATTGGAAAAAGGATGCTTTGTATGATCTGGTCTATGGATGCAGGTGAAATGGGGGTGCCGCAGATATGGCAGTGGGGCCTGCCGGCCCTGGCAAAAAGAAGGCGCAGGTAATCATAGATTTCCGTGACCGTTCCCACTGTGGATCTCGGGTTGTGGGCAGCGGTTTTTTGTTCAATGGCAATGGCCGGGGAGAGTCCCTCTATGGCATCCACATCCGGTTTGTCCATCTGGCCTAAAAACTGGCGGGCATAGGTGGATAACGATTCCACATAGCGTCTCTGGCCTTCGGCATAAAGGGTGTCAAAGGCAAGGGTGGATTTGCCGGAGCCGGAAAGGCCGGTAATCACAGTCAGGCTGTTCTTGGGGATGCTGACATCAATATTTTTCAGATTATGGGTTCTGGCGCCTTTGATTATGATCTGATCAATTGCCGTTGCCATTGCCATGCCTTTTTTGATTGACCGCCTGGACCGCCGCCATTTTAATGGCCTCTTTCATGCTTGTGGGATCAGCAATCCCTTTCCCGGCAATGTCATAGGCTGTACCGTGGTCCACGGATGTGCGTATGATGGGAAGTCCGATGGTGGTGTTAACCCCGTCCCTGAAATGTACAAGCTTAAAAGGAATCAGTCCCTGGTCATGGTACATGCAGATTACGGCGTCAAACCGCCCTTCAACCGCGTTGAAAAATACGGTATCCGGCGGGTACGGGCCTGCAATATCAACCCCTTTTTCCCGGGCCTGTATTATTGCCGGTAAAATGATATCCGCTTCTTCGTTACCGAACATGCCTTGTTCGCCTGCATGGGGATTCAAGCCTGCCACGGCAAGTCTGGGGGTGGGTATACCAAATCTTGTGATCAGGGTGTCCCGGGTCAGGTTGATGATTCTTGTTATTTCCCGGCAGGTCAGCTGCCCCGGCACCTGGGACAAGGGGATGTGAATGGTCGTTAAAACCACTTTCAGGCGGGTCCCCGCCATCATCATGGCAAAATTGTCAGTCCCTGTTTTATGTGCGATCAGCTCTGTATGCCCATGAAAGGATGACCCGGCCAGTTTCAGGCCTGTTTTGGTAATGGGGCCTGTGACCATGGCATCAATGGCACCGGACAGGGCAAGATCCACCCCGGTATTGATATAGGTTTCCATGGCTCTTCCGGTATCCGGGGTGGGGTGCCCAAGTTCAGTGACATTCGGGTTCAGGCTGGAAAGGCGGACCAGGCAACCCGTGGGAAAATTAGAGAAATCGCAGGATAAATCGTCTGTCGTAACTAACTTAGGAAGAACTGCGAAATTAATATCTGCTTTTTTAAGTATTTCCAGATCACCTAAAACAACAGGGGTACACAAATTGGTAATTTCAGGGTCTGTAAGGCTTTTAATTATTATTTCAGGGCCGATACCTGCAGGATCTCCCATGGTTATGCCAAGCACAGGCCGGTCTGAACGGGTATTCATAATTAGATATTGCTTTCATTTATTATGTTAAATTTGCAAAATATACTATTGACTCAACAGGGTGTAAATACAATTTAGGAACGAATTTGTGAAACTATGATGCATTTTAGGGTTGACCGTTTTTTTAGAGTTTTGTTTAATTGGGAGAAATTCAAAGATAATCGTCAAAAATCGAAGAAAAAAAATAAAAAATCTTTACGAATATTTATTTTTTTAAAAAATACCTTTTGAAAATAGGGATTTGTCGAACCCATTGTAATCAGTAAGTATTCTCTTTGTTTCACGAAAAATATCTTATTAAAACAGGCTGTTAAAAAAATATACCATGCATTATTCCAATCCTGACCGGACTATCTTTATTCCATTTGACCAATAAATTATATTCACATAAAAACAAGATCCAAATATTAAAATCACTATGGTCACCGTTAACCATTATTATTAATGTAAAACCACTTAGCCGCTTTGCTTTGGGCGTTGCTTTGTATTGTTTGGAAGGCTGTGTATTGTTCGATGGAGTCGTTCTTAAAAGAAGTTAAATTACATATTAAAGAATCAGTTCCGGACCATTGTTATCGAATGTGGATTGAACCTGTGGCCTTATCTGCCCATGATGCCGAGAGGATTGTCCTGTCAGCACCCAATGATTTTTATATCAAACGGCTCAAAGAAAACTATCTGGGCTATTTTGAAGAAGGCTTTTTGCGTTTGGGCCAAAAAGTCCGCATTGAATTTAAGGTAAACAACAAAAAAATAAGTTCAGGCTCCAAGCGGGCACAAAAAACAACCGGGGTGATGCCTGCCATCTCGACAGCCGTCAATATTCCGCCGGAATTTCATCCACAGTTGCCCGGCATGACACCGGCATTTCATTCCGGCCGCATGCTTAAAAAGAATTTTACATTTGACGATTTTGTTGTGGGGGACAACTCCAGCTTTGCATATTCGGCGTCTTTATGTCTGGCCCAGGGTAATCTTAACGGGACCGGCGTACTTTTTCTTCTGGGTAAAACCGGTCTGGGTAAAAGCCATCTGTCCCAGGCCGTGGGCCACCATATGATGGCCCACGACCGGACCCAGCGGGTTCTTTATGTCACGGCCGAAGACTTTACCAATGAAATGATCTATTCCTTGAGAAATAACAGTATTGACCAGTTCAAGGAAAAATACCGTATTAAATGTGATGTGCTGATCCTGGAAGATGTCCATTTTCTGACCGGCAAGACCGCCACCCAGAAAGAGCTTGCCATGACCCTGGACTATCTGATTGATGCGGATAAGAAAATTATTTTTTCAGGCAACGAACGGCCTGATGAGATCCCTAAATTAAATGAAAGTCTGAAATCCAGGCTGAATATGGGGATCGTCACGGAGATCAAGACACCTGATTTTGGAACCCGGGTTAAGATTTTAAATAAGAAATCCAAGGTCATACAATGTCTTTTGCCCACGCCCGTGACTGAATATATTGCCCAGGAAGCGCGTGATGATGTCCGCCAGCTTGAAAGTGCGCTTATCAGCGTTGTTACCCGGGGCCGGCTGATGAACCGGAAAATTGATGTTGAGCTTGCCAGGAGTGTGCTTGAAAAAATGACTGGGACGCGCAAACGCATCACCATTGATCTGATCAAAAAACTGGTCTGTGAAGCGTTTGATGTTTCCGAACAGGAGCTTGTGTCTAAATCCAGGAAACACCGCATTGTCAAACCCCGCCAGGTGGCGATTTTTCTATCAAAGCAGTATACGGACCAGCCCATAAAGGCAATTGGTGCCAGTTTTAAGCGTTACCATGCTACGGCCATCTATTCGGTCAATGAGGTTGAAAAGGAAATGAAACAAAAAGGTCAACGTTACGAGCAGATTAAGTATCTGTCCGACAAGCTTGAATCCGGCAGCTTTTAAATGACGCTTTCTGGGAACATAAAGAATCAGTTGGGTTTTATGGCATAATCATTGTAAATTAAAAGTTTTTCCAGAATATCAATTTTGGGGTGCCGGGTCTGCATAATGCAGCATTTTATGGATATTGCGCAATAATCGAAACAGAGTCGGCAGTTTTTATCAAATTCCCCAAAGCACTCCGGAATATCCATTGAGTCTTCTTTGATCATCTCTTCTTCAAATAGCCGGTCCAATTGTATTTTCATATGAAATTCCAAGGCAATTGATTTTTATATTAAAAATATAAAAAATAAATAAAGTATGTGTCGCTTTTTTTCAACCATGTTTTACTAAAAATTAATCCTGGGCCTTACACCATGGCTTCAAGTTTTTCAACCAGCGGGGCAAGACTTGCCTTATCACATGCTGAAATCAGAATCCCCTGGTTTAAAAGCCAGGGTGAATCAAAATTGTTCAAATCAGCCTGGTCCATTTTATTGAACACATACAGGGTGGGAATTTTATGCAGGTTCAAGGATTTCAGCAACTGGTCCACAGTCTCTTTTTGCTGCATGTACCTGGGGTTTGAAATGTCAATGACATGAAGAATGACATCTGCCTGCTCAAGTTCCTCCAAGGTGGCGTGAAAGGCTTCTAAGAGTTCCTTGGGCAGGTTCTGGATAAATCCCACGGTATCTGTGATGATAACTTCCTTGTCCCGGGGGAACCGCAGCCTTCGAGACGAAGGATCCAGGGTGGCAAACAGCCGGTTTGCGGCGATAATGCTGCTCTGGGTCAGGGTATTGAGCAATGTTGACTTGCCGGCATTGGTATACCCCACAATGGAGATGACCGGCAGGTCCCTCCTTTTTCGCCGTGCTTTCTGCTGTTTGCGCTGCTTGCGGATTTTCTCGATCTCTTTTTTCAGCCGGGTGATACGCTCCCGGGCACGACGCCGGTTGACCTCCAGCTTGGTTTCCCCGGGGCCCCTGCCGCCAATTCCGCCTGTCAGCCTGGACATGGCCGTATTTTTCGTGACCAGGCGGGGCAGCATATATTCAAGCTGGGCCAGTTCCACCTGGTATTTGCCTTCACTGGATTTGGCTTGTTTGGCAAAAATATCCAGTATCAGCTGGGTGCGGTCAATGACCTTCATCTCCACAAAATCGGTGATGGAACGTATCTGGGAGGGACTGAGTTCCCGGTCAAAGACAAGCAATGTGGCATAATTCTGGATGGCCTTGATGATCAGTTCAGATAATTTGCCTTTGCCCACCACAAATTTGGGGTCAATGTTTTTTCTCTGCTGGATGGCCGTGCCCACCACATTGATGTGGCTTGTCTTGCACAATTCCTTGAGCTCATCCATTGATATATGGGCAGAACTGATATTTTGCGTTTCCGCATTGATCAAAAATGCATTTTCCCGGCCGGTTTCCGGGCTGTGCCGGCGGTTGTGCCGGGAAAGTTCGGATTCAAGTTCCAGAATTTGAGCCTGGCAGTCTGTATCCAGATCGTCAAGGGATGTACCGGGCAGGATCCTGTAAGGATCTGCTTCAGGGTCAGGCAGAATATGCGCGGAGTACACAGGGCCAGGTGTTCCGTCAGCATTCAGGCAGATGGCAGTGATATAATCCAGGCGCAGAAGGGCAAGGTCGGTGAGATCATCCCGTGTCAATGCCTCGTGGGACAGATGCGTATGAATGCAGCGCAGCCCCTTAAGGCGGCCCGGTCCGGGCCGAAAATCCGGTGTTACCGGAATAACAATCCGGTGGGGTTCTCCTGCAATGACACAGATCACTTTTCCGTTGCGGTCCAGAAGAAGGCCGATCTGGCGGCGGATATCCCGGCTGATGGCAACCATTTCCATGGCGGCTTGAAGGGAAAGGATATATTCCGGCGGCGATTTGAGATTGTAAAGATTTTCGATCCGGTTGATCTGGGCTTTGTTTAACCCGTCAAGGGTGCCGTAGACGATGCGTTTCATTTAAATCCCTGGTAGGCCTCGGGGGCCAGTTCCTCAAACCGGGTGTACTGGCCGTTGAACACCATGTGTGCAGTACCGATACTGCCGTTTCTATTTTTGGCAACAATGATTTCTGCTGTTCCTTTTTTGGGATTGTCCGGCTCTTTATTATAAACCTCGTCCCGGTAAATAAAGGAAATAATATCCGCATCCTGCTCAATGGCGCCTGATTCGCGTAAATCAGACATCATGGGCCGTTTGTCCGAACGCTGTTCAAGGGCGCGGTTAAGCTGGGATAACGCGAGAACCGGGATCCTGAGCTCCTTGGCAAGGGATTTCAGTGCCCTGGATATCTCGGCAATTTCAAGATCCCTCCGGTCGGAACGGATGGATGATTTCATTAACTGCAGGTAATCAATGACCACTAATCCAATATCTTTATTAATCTGGAACAGTTTCCTGGCCTTGGCCCGAAGGTCCATGACCGATATGGCCGGGGTATCATCAATGAAAATGGGCATCTCATTGAGAACGCCCGCAGCATCCGTGAAATTCTGCCAGTCTTCGGGACTGAATACCCCGCTGCGCAAGCGGTTGGCATCCACCCGGGCCTCGGATGTCAACAGCCGCATGGATAATTGTTCCTTGGACATTTCAAGGGAAAATACAGCCACGGGTTTGCGGTAGTGAAACGCCACATTTCTGGCGATGTTCAGGGCAAAGGCGGTTTTTCCCATGGAGGGGCGGGCCGCCAGAATGATAAGGTCCGAACGCTGCAGTCCGGATGTAATTCTGTCAAGCCTTGGATACCCGGTTGACAGCCCTGCAAGTCCGCCTTCCTTGCCCTGCAGGTCTTCTAACTGGTCAATGTTCAGATTGATGAGTTCCGAAAGGGGCTTAAAAGAACCGCCGGACTGACGGTCGGCAATTTTCAGGACGGCTGCCTGGGATGCATCAAGTATGTCTTTATAATCACCCCTGTCCTCAAGACAGCGCTCAATGGTCTCAGAACAGGCATTAATAAGCTGCCGCAACGTGGATTTTTCACGGATGATCCTGGCATAATGCACGGCATTGACGGCCACCGGTGCTGCATCGGAAATGGCCGCAAGAAAAGCAGGCCCGCCAACCCCTTCTAATTCATTTTTTTCATTCAGGTGATTGGCAACTGTGACAAGATCAGCAGGTTCCTCTTTTCCGGAAAGTTCTGTGATGGCCCTGAAGATCTTTTTGTGCGCACCTTTGTAAAAATCATCGGGTTTGAGGATTTCAATAATGTCAAACAGGCTGTCATTATTAATAAAAATGGCGGACAGAAGCGAGGCTTCTGCATCTGTATCATGGGGGGGGGTGCGATTGAGCAGGTGATCTGAATTAACGGTTTCTTTTTTTGCCATTATGGGCCTTTAAAAAAATACCTGCAGACCCAAAGAACATTAGATCTGCAGGCATCGGAACTATTTTTCCTGTTTTTCTTCGGCAACAACCGTCACTGTGATTTCCGGTTCCACATCCTTATATAAACGGATGGGTACCTTGTATTCACCGGTTTCCTTGATGGGTTCTGCAAGCAGAATGCACCGGCGCTCAACGTCAATATTCTGTGCGTCCAGGGCTTCCTTGATGTCATGGCTGGTTACAGACCCGTAAAGATAAATTTCTTCACGGACCTTGGCCTTGATTTTGATAGCAACTTCTTTGACTTTTGCTGCCATCTCTTCGGCAATCTTTCTTTCTTTGGCAATCTGAAGTTCAAGTTTCGCGCGGGCCTGTTCCATCACCTTGCGGTTGGCAGGGGTGGCAAGAACCGCTTTACCCTGGGGCAGCAGATAATTGCGTCCATAGCCTTCTGCCACCTTGCACTCAGTACCTGCTATACCCAAAGTGTCGATGGTTTCCTTTAATATTACTTTCATTGTAAACCTCCAATCCGGCCGCTGTTTTTTACGGTCCGGCATAGTTTTATTTTCGTGATGCAGAAAGTTTCCTGAAATCAATCCAGTTGTCAAAAAAACCAAGACCAATGACAAGGATTAAAACGTACACCTGTACGGCAATCAGAAAATAACAAAATCCTTTCAGAGCCATGGGTGTGTTTTTTTGCTGGAAAAAAAAGGAGACAACTGCAATTCCTTGAAAAAAATAGACAAGCATTAAAACGATCAGGCAGTTGATGCCAACGATTTTCACAGGTCCCAGGGGAATCATCAGTGCCGTTGCACAGCCGATAACTGCCCAGACCAGCATTTCCGGTGCTTTATAAAGATTCAGGTGTTCAATGCTTTTGATCATGATACCCTTGCGCGTTAACAGTTTCCTGATAAGCAGGATATTCATCCACAGGGTCGTCATAAACGAGACCATGAACATGGCCGGCATGACAATCATCATGGATGATATCAGTTTTTGGGTCATGTCCGGATCCATTCCGATCTCAGGAGAGAGCTGCTTGGCAATACTCAAAGACTGATTCATGTAATCCGTCATTATGACGGATAGTGTGCGTCCCTGGCTGATGGTGTAGACCATAAGCGCTGCAATGATAACGCCTGCAGCCATTAAAGTGGTCAGTCCCATGGTTTTTTGAATACTTATATGCCGTTCAAGGCATTCTCCTAAAACCATACCGGTTGCCAGGAGCAGTCCAAAGTAAAGTGTGTCAAACGCGACGCCTTTGGTCATGAGTACGAGTATAAAAAAGCTTACCGCTGCAATCAGAAGACCGCTGTTTCTGCCAAGTTTAAGGCGGTAAAAAAGAACCGGCAGGGGTAGAAACAGTAGAACAAATACACCAAGAAGGGGAAATGCAAACACCACTCCATAAATCAACAGACAGAAAATAATGCCTGTCAACGTTTCCCTGATGAAAATCGGGTGTGTGATGGATAACGGCATATGCCAAAAACCTGTGAAAACCTGTTTTGTTTTAATTTAAGGGGCGACCCACAAACGGCAGAAGTGCAATCTGCCGGGCCTGCTTGATGGCCACAGTCAGCTTGCGCTGGTGTTTGGCACAGGTTCCGGTGATACGGCGGGGAATGATTTTGCCCCGTTCAGTAATGAACTGCTTGAGTGCTTTGGGATTTTTATAGTCGAGTTCCATGGTGCTGTCCACGCAGAACCTGCAAATTTTCCGGCGCTGATAGAATCTGTTTTTGCCGCCGCCTCTTTGACCTTTATACATACTTGATCTCCTTTGTGCTTGAATTATTCCTTGGATTCTTCGGCAGGTTCAGATGTCTCTTCGGATTCGGGCTGTTGCGCATCATCCTGGTCATCTGCATTATTTTCATCCGTATCGGTTTTTTCTTCCGCGTCATCTTCTTCCTCGGGTGCGGTTTCTGCCGCTTCCTTGGCTGCTTTTTGAACCTCTTCAGCTTCTTGTTTAAGAGATTCTTCGGTGACGTTTTCCGTAATAAGGATGGTCATGAATTTCATGATAAGATCGCTTAAGCGAAAATTTCTTTCAAGCTCTGTGACAAGCGCTCCGGTTCCGCCGTAAGTCAGGCAGACATAATGCCCGCGCAGTTTCTTTTTGATCTCATAGGACAGTTTCTTTACGCCCCAGTCATCAAAGTTCAGAATAATACCATTTTCCCTGCCAATGATATTTCTAACTCTTTCGAACAGCTCTTCACGGGCCTGGTCTGACAGGTCAGGATCAGAAATAAATACGGTTTCGTACTTCCTCATTTTTCCTCCTTGTGGATATAAAGCCCCGGATCAACCTTATTGTATAACCCGGAGCAAGGATAAAATAATTATGCTTATTGTCCAGCCTAGGACAATAAAACCATTCTCTATATCATTTCAGATGTATGCGGTCAAGATAAACAGCGGTTCGAAATTTGATGGAAACTTTAAAACATTATGCTTCAATTCCAGATATTTCATGCGGTTAACGCTTTGGCCGCAGGCAAATCAGGACGTTTTTTCCCTTGCCTTTTATCGGTTGATTGGGATAGTTTTATCAGCTTAAAATCTGTTCAATAAAAAACAATGAAACAGGAACCAACAGATGACCCACCCCGTATATATTAATGATTTGTCCGTTTTTTTACCCAACCAGCCGGTCTTGAACAGTCAAATTGAAGATGTCCTTGGCCGGATCAACGAGATTCCCTCCCTGAGCAAGGGAAAAATGCTGGCCAATAATAAAATTGAGAAACGGTATTATGCCATTGACCCATTGACTGGAAAATTTACCCATAATAATGCCCAGCTCACGGCCCAGGCGGTTCGGAAGCTGTGTCCCTATCCCGGATTTACACCCGGTGACATCCGTGTTTTGTGCTGCGGCACCACAAGCCCGGACGTGATCATGCCCGGGCATGGCATGATGGTGGCCGGAGAACTTGCGGTGCCTCCCTGTGAAGTGGTTTCAACCTCGGGCATATGCCTGAGCGGAATGACCGCGTTAAAATATGTGCAGATGTCTGTGGCAAGCGGTGCGTCCGAAAATGGTGTCTGTACCGGTTCGGAACTATCCTCATCTTTCATGCGGGCTGATTTTTTCAACCTGGCAGTGGATCCTGATGCAGATATTTCCAATGCCCCGATCCTTGCGTTCAATGCCGACTTTCTTCGCTGGATGCTTTCCGACGGTGCCGGTGCCGCGTTTGTTTCCAATACGCCGAATCCCCGGGGTATTTCGTTAAAAATTGAATGGATCGACATGATCTCCTATGCCGGGGAACTTGCCACCTGCATGTATGCCGGGGGCAAGCAGAATAAAGACGGTTCCATTTCCGGGTGGCGGGAGGCTGATTCCTGCAAAGATGCCGTGAATGAAAATCTGCTTGCCGTTAAACAGGATACCCGGCTGCTGGGCCGCCACATTGTTCAAACCATGGGACAAGCCCTGGGGCAAATTGCCGCAAAACGGCAGTTAACACCCGAAGATGTGGACTGGTATCTGCCCCACTATTCATCACACTATTTCAGGGATAAATTTTACCAGGCCATGAAGGAGACCGGGTTTGAGGTGCCCTATGATAAATGGTTTACCAACCTGTCCTATACGGGAAACGTAGGCTCAGCATCCATTTACATCATCATGGAAGAACTGTTTAAATCAGGAACGTTGAAAAAAGGGGAAAAACTGCTCTGCTTTATCCCTGAAAGCGGACGGTTCTCCCATTGTTTCATGCTGCTGGCCGTGGTGTAGAAGGTGCTTCATTATCTATTCATAACAGCGGTCCTTGTGGGTCTATACATGACAACCTTTGTCAATTATCTGCTGTTTCACAGCCTTGTTGAAATATTCAGCATCGTTGTGGCATTTTCTGTTTTCATGATCACCTGGAATTCAAAAAATTATATAAAAAATCAATATCTTCTGTTTATTGGTATCGCTTACTTGTTCATCGCATTTTTGGACCTCCTTCATACTCTGGCATACAAGGGAATGCCTATATTCACCGATTATGATTATTATGCCAACCAGCTGTGGATAGCAGCCAGATATATGGAGAGCATCACGCTTCTGTTTGCTTTTTACTTTCTCGGAGCAGATAAGACCTTGAAGTTTAAGCCCGAGATGATTTTCATTGTTTACATGGTGTTTACAACCATTTTTGTGTTGAGTATTTTCATCTGGAAATTTTTTCCGGTGTGTTTTGCGGCGGATGTAGGACTTACAACCTTCAAAAAGATCAGTGAATATATTATTTGCCTGATTCTCGTGGGCAGCATACTGCTCCTGCATAACAACAGAGCCAGATTCGAAAAAAATATTTATCGTCTCCTCTCCTTGTCGATAGGGTGTACAATCATCTCCGAACTGGCATTTACGTTCTATGTGAGCAACTATGGGATATCAAACCTGATCGGTCATTACTTCAAGCTTTTTTCATTTTATCTGATTTACAGGGTCATCATTGAAACCGGTATTCGCAATCCATACGAATTGATTTTTAAAGAACTTCTTGCGTCGAACAAGAACCTTAACGAGGAAATTTTTGCACGGATAGAAATTGAAAAAGAGCGTGAAAAACTCATTCAGAAACTCCAACACGCTTTATCCGAGGTGAAAACTTTAAGCGGGCTCCTTCCCATTTGCTCCCATTGTAAAAAAATCCGGGATGACAAAGGATATTGGAACTCAATTGAAAGTTATATCCGCGAGCACTCAGAAGCATTATTCAGCCACAGTATCTGCCAGGAATGTGCAAAAAAATATTATCCTGATTATGACCTCTATGACGAAGCGCCTGAAAAAGATTGAATCAGAAAAACTTTAATGAAAACCATCGTCCATTAAGGTGATGAGGGGAACAGACCCTGTCTACATCATCGCCCTGTTGAGCCACAGGTGGCATAAAATACTTAAGGCATAGCCCAGAGCGATCACCGGGGTCCATTTCAGATGGCCCCCGAAGGTGTAGGTCCCCCGGGCAGTTCCCAAAAGCGCCACGCCGGCCGCAGAGCCGATGGCGAGCATACTGCCGCCGGTACCGGCCGTCAGGGTGACCAGGAGCCACTGGCCGTGGGACATGGCCGGATCCATGGTGAGAACGGCGAACATCACCGGAATATTGTCAACAATGGCCGACAGGACACCCACAAAGGTGTTGGCCCAGGTGGCCCCGAGATCCAGGTACATAAATTTGGAAATCAGCGCAAGGTATCCGAATTGGGCCAGTCCGCCCACACAAAGGATAATGCCATAGAAAAACAGCAGGGTGTCCCATTCAGCCCTGGATATTTTTTTCATGATGTCAAAGGGAATAAAGTCAGGTGAAGGGGTGGCGTCCGTATCACGGACCCCGAGAATGGGGTCGTATTTCATGCTTTGGTTCTCACGGCGCTTGATATGATAAGAAAACATCCCCAGATATCCAAGCCCCAGCATCATGCCGGTTGCCGGGGGCAGATGCAGCATATTGTGGAAACAGACGGCTGTCACAATCGTTGCCAGAAACAGCCCCATAATAACCCAGGCCCCATACTTCATGGTAACGGATTCGTCCAGGGCCTCGGGAACATCCTTGCCCACAAACAGGCTCATGACCACGGCCGGCACCAGCCAGTTTACCAGTGAGGGGATGGCGATGGAAAAAAATTCGGAAAAGGCCACCTTGCCTTTCTGCCAGACCATCAGGGTGGTAATATCGCCAAATGGTGAAAACGCACCACCGGCATTGGCCGCCACCACGATATTGATGCAGGCAAGACTGATGAAGCCTTTGTTTTTTCCGCCCACAGCCATGGCCACCGCCCCCATGAGCAATGCCGTTGTCAGATTGTCTGCCACCGGGGAGATGACAAAGGCAAGAATCCCGGTAATCCAGAAAATCTGCCTTAAAGAAAAGCCCCGGGAAACCAGAATCGCCCGCAGACGCTGGAAAACATTGCGTTCTTCCATGGCGTTAATGTAGGTCATGGCCGCCAGCAGGAACAAAAACAGTTCCGCATATTCAACAAGGCTGTGTTTTATGCCATCATGGGCGGTGTGCGTATCTCCGATACCGGCATAGGCCAGCGATACCAGAACCCATATCACACCGGCAGCCAACAGCACGGGCTTGCTCTTTCTTAAATGGATATTATTTTCCAGGGGGACCAGGGCATAGGCCACGATAAAAAAAATTACCGCAAAATATCCGTAGGCAGTGTCTGTCAGTCCGGAGGCCGCAGCAGAGGAGGCCTCAGCCTGGGCAAAAACCATGGCCGGAAGCACCAGCAATGCGACCGTAATGAGCATCAATTTCACAGCATCTTTCATAAACGTCATTTCCTTGTTTTAATATCACCATATTTCCCCGACATCATCATCGGGTGACCGGCTGTTTACAAACCGCATTAACCTCCGGTCAAAACCGTGGACCCTCTTGCAGGCTTCATGATAGGCTGTCCACATATTAAAATTTGAGCAGCAAAGAGAAAACAGATCATAACGGGCTGAGTTTATTCGGTCAAATAGATAATATAGTGATTACTATTCGAAAAAAGCGAATAAAATATGGAATGGCTTAATTATCATCATCTTTACTATTTCTGGATAGTTATGAAGGAAGGCAGCATTACTGCAGCCAGCACCAGGCTCAGACTGGCCCAGTCAACCATCAGTGCCCAGCTCACTAAATTAGAGGCGTCTTTGGGGGGAAAACTGTTCAACCGGCAGGGGCGGAAACTGGAAGCCACGGATCTGGGACAGATGGTGTTCCAATATGCGGACAAGATATTTTCTTTGGGACGGGAATTGATGGATCAGGTTCACAGCCGGCCAGTGGTCGGGCCGCTTTCACTTAAAGTCGGAATCGTGGATGTGGTGCCTAAACTCATGGCCAGAAAACTCATTGAACCGGCCCTGGGTATGGGGAAAACCGTCCGCCTGGCCTGTCACGAAGGCAAGGAAAAAGACCTGCTTGCGGATCTTGCCCTGCACAATCTTGACCTGGTGATTTCCGACGGTTTGCCCCAGCCCGGCCTCAGCGTGAAAACCTACAACCATTTTTTAGGAGAATGCGGCATCACTTTTTTTGCCGAAAAAAAACTGGCCCAAAGCCTGCCTGAAAAATTTCCGGACTGTCTGGATAACGCCCCCATGTTAATGCCCATGACCATGTCATGGCTTCGGGGCGCTGTCGATCAATGGTTCGAGGCGTTGTCCATTCGGCCGGTGGTGGTCGCTGAGTTTGAGGATAATGCCCTGCTGACGGTTTTCGGGCAGGCCGGAGACGGTGTATTTATTGCGCCCACTATTATTGAATCGGAGGTTAAAGACCAGTACCAGGTGGACATCATAGGCCGGTGCGACAATATCAAGGACCGGTTTTATGCCATCTCTGTTGAACGAATTCTTAAGCACCCGGCGGTTGTGGCCATCACCGACACCGCACGTCATTCAGTGTTTTCCAGGTAAAATAAAAGGGTCACCCACTAAAGGCCGGGTCTGCTCTTGACTCATGATGAGTAATCTTTGATGGCTACCGGTTTAAGCCGGCCCCCCCCTTAAAACAAGGCTTCTCCGGAACCCCCGATTCATGAGGTTCAGGTGCTGCAAAATTTTCATCACCGGGTCAAAATGTCCCGCGTTATGTCGGTAGCCTTAACGCCAGTCATAACCGGGCGCAAAAAAAAGAAGAACCTTAGCCATATAATCTCTTGTTCATTCAGTTCTTGAAGTAATTTTAATATGTATTTTGACTCTGAATATTCGATTGTACCTTCATCGACCCCATTAGCCACAACATTGGCAACATACTTTCTACGTTCATCTGTTAATGATCGAGATGCTTGAACGAAACCCTCTTCAAATACACCGGAGAGGGCCGCCTTTTGGCCCGAATCCGGTGGAGCAAAAGGTTAGCCACGAAAAGCCTCTCGGGACTTCGTAAATAGATGGAGGTAAGGCATGCCAACCTCAATCAGACGACTAATCGCATTTTCAACTTGTGGCACAACCCTCGCTTCCGCCACCTCTTGCGAGATCGGTTGCATCTTTGCCTGAATTTGTTCCGTAAGCGCTTAATAAACCACACCTTGGCAAGTACGGTTCGTTATGCGATATAAAGAGGACCTGCAAGACTGGGCATATCGAGATAGTGAGGCAACAAGGTTTTGTAATCATCCTTGATTATAAGTATCGAGGAGTTTTTCCAGAGGGAACAAAGATACCAGTATGGTTAAAGACTATTTGCTTTGGCAGTTTCAATTAGGCTGTAAATGCCCCACACTGGCAGTGACTCAGGCGTTACAGAAAAGTAAGCGCGAGATTAACCGCATCTTGTATGAGGCAGCCTATTATGAGATACAAGGAGGACCGGCGAGTTTAGTCTT
>NZ_JQKJ01000028.1 GCF_000745975.1 Desulfobacter vibrioformis DSM 8776
TTGTCAGATGCCACAAATCTCTTGCACGCACTTTCTCAATATTAAAGCGTTCGCAAAGTTGTCCGATTACTGTTTCGACTTCTCTGCGAACCGATGTCATAATTCGGACGGATTCTGGAGGACGGTCATCTTTCATATTCGAACGAAAAGGTGTCTGCAGATCAATGCCGTACAAAAGCAATTCGTTATGTAGAAAGTCGCTTATATAACCTTTATCCCCAATGACGAGCCCCCGGATGCCGCAAAGCATTTCCCACAAGGCATCCCGTTCCTCGGCGTTGGCAGCAGTCAGGGTGAAGGACGAAATTACACCAGAAAGGCTGATCAGCACATGGCCTTTGAATCCGTAATATTTTTCATCTTTGGCGGCACAATATCCGTATGTGGCATCACCTTTGAAAATTCGGGAAAAATAAGCCCGTTTGAAATGACATACAGGTAATGGAAAACCGTCAACAAGATGAATATTGTCATCAAAGGCTCCACATTCTTTTGCAAACCTGCGCTGAAGTTTTAATTTCCAATACCAGAGATTTGCGGCTTGGCGCGCAAAGGTTGTCCGGCAACCAAGATCGGGAAAAAAGTGTAGCCAATGACGCCGAAAGTATTCCCATATCCCCTTATCGGTGTCAATTCCGATGTATTCACCCACAATTTCCATGGTAATGACCTCGCTATCGGATAGCGAAGGAGGAAAACCCCGGCTGCGTAATTTTATACCCCGGGAAATTTCTTTCAAAGAATCATCTGTCCGACAATATATTTCAATTATAAAATCTTCTATTGACAACATAACTCTATCCTCCCTGTCTGATATTATCAGTGCCTATCGGGAATATAATCATGTTGTCAAAAAAAGTTGCACATCACGTTTGATCTAACAATTTTTTATTAAGTTTCACAAACAATCCTAATCCAAATACAATAATTTATCTGCGTCAGTTTTTCCACGGTGTTTAACAATTATTAAAGGAGAAATATCCATGCAGTTTTTCAAACAGATTAAATCTATCTTGGCCGTCAGCCTGGTACTGCTTTTCATGGCGGCACCGGCTATAGCCGGACAACCCAAGTACGTATTTTATTTCATCGGCGATGGATTAGGCGCTGCCCAGCGCCAGTTCAGTGAATTTTTTCTTCAGGATCAACTTAAAAACCCGAACAGCCAACTGGTCATGGACACCTTTGAAGTCGCTGGCATTAATACAACGTATTGTGCAGATACGCTGATCACAGACTCAGCAGCCGCTGCAACTGCCTTGGCTTCCGGCGTTAAAACCAACAAAGGGGTCATTGGAAAAGATGTCAATGGCAACAATGTCAAAACCCTGGTCGAAGAAGCAAGGGACCATGGTATGAAAACCGGTCTGATCACCACCACCCGCCTGACCCATGCCACACCGGCTGCCTTTGCATCCCATAATATTTCCAGAAATAATGAGAATGAGATTGCCGATGATTTCCTCAATTCCGGTGTGGATTTCTTCGCAGGCGGCGGTATCCGCCATTTCATTCCGGCATCCATGAAAATTGAAAACGCAGATGCCCTGGGTAAAACCATCAAATCCAAACGCAAAGACGAAAAAGATCTGGTGAAAGGATTTGAGGGCAAGGGATATTCTACCTTTATCGGAATGAAAGGGGCAAAAGCGTTCAAATCAACCGATTTTTCAAAACAAGACAAAGTATTTGCAGCGTTTACCTATACCCATATGCCCTATGAAGTCGAACGGATGAACCAGTATAAGAATGTGCCCTCAATTGCAGACATGACCAGGGCAGGCATTGATGTTCTGGCCCAGGGTGACAAGGGATTCTTCCTGATGATTGAAGGCGGCAGAATCGACCATGCGGCCCATGCCAATGATCCGTCCGGCGTTATCTGGGATACCATTGCCTTTGACGATGCAATTAAAACAGCCTATGAATTTTTTCAAAACCACAAGGACCAGACCCTGATTGTGGTTGTGGGTGACCATGAAACCGGCGGCATGGGACTTGGCATGGACAGCATGGGTTACAAACTGAACATGGCGGCCCTGAATGATGTCCATGTTTCCGTGGAAGACACCCTTAACGATGGTGCAGGTCAGTATAAAGGGGATAAGGCTGCCTACCTAAGCTATCTTTCTAAAAATTTCGGTCTGTCCAACTTAAGCGATGCTGAAGCCGCAAGCCTGAACAAAGCCATGGTGTCAGCCGATGCCGGGGAAACACTGGGATATTATAAACTGAACCCGGCTGCACTGACAGCCGCCCACATTTTATCAACCCGGGCCAATATCAACTGGACCACCACCATCCACACCGCCACCATGATCCCCATGTCTGCCACCGGTGCGTATGCCGGCAGGTTTGGCGGATACAAGGACAATACACAGATTGCAAAAGCAATGGCCCAGACGCTAGGTTTCACCCTATAAGCTTAGGATCGCAAATTTTATAAATTAAACGAAATGACCTGCCCTCTGGCTCATCTGCTGCGTTGCATCAAAGACCTGATCTTTGCCTGCTATTGAACCTTTGATGCGCCTTGTATATGAGCCAGAATCCGGCACAGTTAAGGAATAGCTGCTAAAATAAAGGAAGCAACATTGTTCAAGAATTTAAAGTTAACGAGTAAGTTAGTGGCTTCCATCGGATTCGTGGTGGTGATCTCATTTGCCATCACTGTCAGCCTAATTACCACAAAGACTGCAAACCTTTCCAATAAAGAGGCCCTGGATAAAATGGATTCCCTTTCCAGGGAATATTCCAATCAGATCCGGGTGAATATTGAAAATGCCCTGGATTCGGCAAGGACTCTTTCCTATTCCATCCAGAATATGGAGAAAACCCGCACACTGGTAAAAAGAGACAGCATTCTGACCATGATACAAGGAATATTGATTAACAATCCAGAATATCTGGGCATGTGGACGGTGTGGGAACCCAATACCCTGGACAAACTTGACAACAATTTTCAAGGGGCAGCCGGCCATACGGACAAGGGGAGATTCGCTCCTTACTGGAACCGGGTGGGCGGGATTCACCTGGAAACATGCATTGACTTGGATGGGGAATGGTATACACGGGCCAGGGACACCCAAAAAGAAGTGATCATGGACCCCTTATCCTATGAGGTAGGTGGAAAAACCGTTATGCTGGTCAGTGTCTGCGTTCCCATCATAGTTGATGGAAAGGCGCTTGGTGTGGTGGGCGTGGACTTTTCCATGGATCAAATCGCAAATTTGGTAAACACGGTCACCCCCTATGAAGAGGGATATGCCATCCTGGTGACATCCAGCGGTATGATTGCCGCCCATCCGGATAAAGAAAAGGTGGGAAAACTGATCACAGATCAGTATCCGGAGGCCGTATCCGGGGCAGTCAATAAATCAGATACCAGTCATATTGATTTTGTACTGGAAACTACCGGAAAAAAAGGCATACTCACCATTTCCCCCATAACCATCGGGACAACCCAAACCCCCTGGTCCATTCTCATCACCGCTCCGGTAAGCCGTATACTGGAAGGGGTGTATAAGATGAAAAATATCAGTATTATGGTTTCCGTTTTTTTTCTGGTGCTGTTGGGTGTTTTGATCTTTTTTATCTCCCGCGTCGTTATTGTGGGACCGGTGAATAAAGTGATCGAAAGCCTGCGCGATATTTCCGACGGCAAAGGGGATCTGACCAAGCGGCTGGCGGTTCAAAATCGGGATGAACTGGGGCAGTTAGCAGATATTTTTAATGGGTTTATCGGTAAGTTACAGCAAATGATAACAGACATTACCCAAAGCGTGAACACCCTTTCGGACTCGTCCACGGAATTGTCATCCATTGCAGAGTGTATGTCCGTGGGGTCAGCCCAGACATCTGAAAAAGCAGGAACTGTGGCAAGGGCTGCCGAAGAGATGACCGCCAGCATGAATTCCATATCAGCGGCCATGGAAGAATCCAGCACCAATACCGGCACGGTTGCAACGGCGGCCGAGGAGATGAATGCCACCATTAATGAAATTGCACAACATGCAGAAAATGCAAGACAAATATCCGGCCAGGCTGTATCCAAGGTTACGGATTCCACCCGGAAGATGAATGAACTGGGGGACGCTGCTCAATCCATTGGAAAAGTGGTTGAAGCCATCACCGATATTTCCGAACAGGTCAACCTGCTCTCCTTGAACGCCACCATTGAAGCAGCCAGAGCCGGTGAAGCAGGAAAAGGCTTTGCCGTTGTCGCCAATGAGATAAAGGATCTGGCAAACCAGACATCCAAAGCATCCATGGATATCAAAGAGAAGATTGGCCATATTCAAGGAAGTGCCGCAAGTACCCTGGGCGGGATTACTGAAATCAGCGAAGTGATCAATAATGTTGACCAGATCGTATCAACCATTGCCACGGCGGTGGAAGAACAATCTGCCGCCACCCGGGAGATTGCCGAAAATATCAACCAGGCATCCTCCGGTATCCAGGAGGTAAACCTGAATGTCAGCCAGAGTTCCGCTGTGGCTGATGAGATCACCAAAGATATTTCAGAGGTGAATCAATCTGCCGCCGACATGGCAGGCAGAAGCAACCAGGTCAAACTAAGTGCAAAAAATTTGTCGGCCCTGGCAGAGGATCTCAACAATATGGCCAGCAGATTCAAAATCTGAAAAAAAGCATGATAATACCAGCGCCCCCCTGCCAGGGGCACGGCTTCAAAAGATATTCCAGACGTTAGTCATTACCTATTAAACTGAACCTGAACCCTTGGAACCCTTGCATTCTACCATGGATAAATCTTTCATTTTTTCGACGCTGACGCTGGCTGCACTGACGGCAGCCATTTTTTTTTACTTCTGGGCCCGGGAACCTGCCATGGACCCATCCACCATGGAAGCCCGGGCCAGGGTCATGGCTGTTGATGATTCCGAAGTTCATACCTCATGTCTTTCACACATAGGGTTTCAGACCCTTGAGATTGAAATTTTAAACACACGGTTTAAAGGATTGAAAACCCAGGCTACCAACAGCCTTAACGGCCAGATTGACCTTGAAAATCTGTACCATGTTGATGATACCATCATTGCAGCAATCATCATGGATAAAGACGGAAAAATTGAGCATGTCAAAGCAGTTGACCTTTACCGGCAGGACAGCCTTTTGTACATGTTTATGGTTTTTACCATTGCATTGCTGGTCTATGCCGGGGCCATTGGTGTCAAGGCCCTTCTTTCTTTTGTTTTGTCCATCTTCATTATCTGGGAGATTCTGGTTAAACAGATCCTTGCCGGTCATCCGCCCCTGATCACAACCACCTTCACCCTTATCCTGCTGTCCGGGATCATCATTTTCATGGTGGCCGGATTCAACCGGAAAGGCCTGACCGCATTTTTAGGCACCATTGCGGGCCTTGCCGTGACCCTGGGGGCCACACTTGTTTTCGGAAAAGGGGCAGGTCTTTTAGGAATGACCCAGCCCTATGTGAATGCGCTGATCTTTTCCGGGTACTACAATCTTGACATCCAGCAGATTTTTTATTCCGCCATTGTCCTTGGAGCGTCGGGGGCAGCCATGGACATTGCCATGGATATTGCCGCATCCATGGATGAAATCAGAATTAAAAAACCGGATATCCGTGCAAAGGAACTGATAAAATCCGGATTTACAGTGGGACGCCAGGTGATCGGGACCATGACCACCACACTGCTTTTAGCTTATTCAGGCGGGTATTTGACGCTATTGATGATTTTCAGGGTTAAAGACCCAAGTTTCATGCGCATGATCAACCTGAAAATCGTGTCCGCTGAAATTATGAGAACCCTGATCGGCAGTATCGGCCTGGTCATGGTGGCACCGATTACCGCTGTACTTGGCGGGATTATCATTGCAGGTATTACCACATCCGCCAACGATGGGCACAAAAAGCGTGCCCACCCTGCCGGCCCGGATTGATTTTTTACCATAACGTTTCCATCAAATTTAGAATTGCGCGTCTGTTGGGACTGTTCTTGACAAAAGGCATGGTTCTGTTTTACCTCCTATTCTGAAGCATCATTTAAAACTGCTAGGGGGATCGTCATGAATTATGTCAAGAGGTTTCAGGTTAAAGCGGGGGACAAGGTAAATTTAAAGGAGATAGATGCCGGGTTCAGGGATCGGCACAGATCCCATGAGCATGCATTGGCCGAAATTGAGGTGTACAACAATAAACTGAGAAAACTTCAGTATCTGCTGTACGCGGAAAACAAGCACTCCCTGCTCATCTGCCTCCAGGGCAGGGATGCCGCCGGGAAGGACGGCACCATTAACCACGTACTCGCGACCCTGAACCCCCAGGGCTGTACCGTGAACGGGTTCAAGGTTCCCTCTACCGAAGAGGCTGCCCACGATTTTCTCTGGCGCTATCACAAGGCAGCGCCCGCACGGGGACAGATCGGCATTTTCAACCGCTCCCACTATGAGGATGTGCTGGTGGTGCGGGTGCATGACCTTGTGCCCAAGGAGGTCTGGTCAAAGCGTTACGACCAGATTAACGATTTTGAGAAAATTCTTCAGGGCAACGGCACCCACATACTCAAATTTTATCTGCACATTGACCCGGACGAACAACTAAAGCGGTTCAAAAAGAGAATTGATGATCCCCGGCGCCAATGGAAAATCAGCGAAAGCGACTACACGGAGCGGCATTACTGGGACGATTACACCAGGGCATTTGAAACTGCCATGGAAAAATGCAGTACCAAACAGGCCCCGTGGTTCATTATTCCTGCCAATTACAAGTGGTTCCGCAACCTTGCCATATCCAGAATCATTGTCGAAACCCTGGAGTCTCTGCACATGAAGATGCCGGATCCCACCGTTGACATTAAGGATATCAGGAAAAAATACCACGAAATCCTGAAAAAAGAGGGAGAGGGCAAGCCGGAGAACGGGAGCTGAAACGGCCGTGGCAACAAGGCGGGCAAAGGGGTCTGAAAGGATTTGTGGATGTGCATGGTTTCAGGGGTGCTGAATGATACAAAAACAAGAGGGCCCGGGCAGATTTAAGATCTTACAAGGTATTCTGCCGGTCCATCGGCATCAGATTCCCGGGGAAATTATCGCCGGAATCACCTTGGCGGCCCTGGCTATCCCGGAAGTCATGGGCTATACCAAAATCGCTGGTACGCCCGTGATCACAGGGCTCTACACCATGCTTTTGCCCCTGGGCATGTTTGCCGTATTCGGATCATCCCGCCACCTGGTCGTGGGGGCGGATTCCGCGACTGCGGCCATGCTGTCAGTCGGCCTTGCAGGTCTTGCCCCTGCAGGCTCCGCAGACTATGTTGCCCTGGCCGGGGTTCTATCCCTGATGGTTGCCGGTTTTTTGCTGATTGCCCGTGTTTTTAAACTGGGATTTCTGGCAAATTTTCTCTCCCGGACCGTACTGGTTGGATTCCTGACCGGTATCGGTATCCAAGTTGCCCTGGGGCAGATTCCGGGAATGCTGGGTCTCAGCTATGCGGGACATGCCCCTGTTTCCAGGCTTCTTGAAAGCTGGCGGCAGTTCGGGCATGCCCAGCCCTATGACCTGGGAATGTCCGCCGGAGTGCTTGTTATCATCATCGTTTCAAAACGGCTGTCCAAAAAGATTCCCGGTCCCCTGATAACAAGGAGCTGGACCGCTCCGGCCTGTCCCAATGCATGGATAAGGATGCATACGCTGCGTTCATTGGCGATGTTGTGGACAACTATACCCGGTGGGCAAGCTGACATCCGGGGAATCATCCACTGGGAATTTCATTTTTCATTACACCGGCCTTCCCGGACTCCTTTGGCATATCCATATCGAAATGCGTAAAAGATACAAACAGGCCGGTGATGAGAATATTTTGTTCTAATATGGACTGGAAAATCCTTTCATTTCAGCAAAAGCTGTATATTATAATGCCGTAACGTTTTTAAAGACGGCCAGCTTGTTTGATATCGGGGAATCCGGTTTTTGTCAAAGATTTTCCCGTCATTTAAATATTAATTGAAACAGGAAGGAAAAAAGATGGACAGACATTTTTTAATTACCGTTTCAGATCAGAAAAGCGCGCTATACGGTGCGCGTTTTATTGGTGATTTTTTTCCGGATAAAACCCATATCAAATCCACCCTTTTTTACTCAGCATCCCAGGCGCGTCTGCCTGGAGAAAAAGAGCAAAGCCCGGAATCCATAATCCTGCAGCAGAACCAGAAAAAGGAACTGCAGGCAAAGGGGCAAGAGGCACTCAAACATGCCGGTGCCATTCTGATGGAAAAAGGATTTTTGAAAGAAAATGTAATTTATCAATCCCACACCCCGGTGTTTTCAAAGGTGGCGGATATTATTCAGGAGGGGGAAAAAGGCGCCTATGATGCTGTGGTCCTAGGCCGAAGTGGGATCTGTATGCTTGAAGAGGCCTTTGAAGAAAGCGTCACTGCAAAGCTTTTTGAAGAAAAAGCAGCGTTTCCGCTGTGGCTGTGCAACACGTCGGAAGGGGTTGGGAAAGATGTTTTATTGTATCTGGACGGTTCTCCCGCCTCTTTTCAGATGGCGGATCATGTCGGATTTATCCTGGCTGACAGCAAAGAGCACTGCATTGACCTTTTGGCACCTGAATCTGTATTTTTAGAGCCCTCTTTAATGGATCAGTATATACAAAATTTATCGAGAAACAACCTGGATATAAACCGGGTCAGAACGCAATTGCCTGTTTCAAGCAATCCTGCCCAGCAGATTTTGAAACTAACTGAAAAAAAGGCTTATGCCTCTGTTGCACTGGGGAGGACCGGAAGCCAAAGCAATAATTTACTGTCTCGTCTGTTCAAAGGTCCGGTTTGCTCTGTTTTGTTCAAGGAAATGAAGCATGCTTCTTTATGGCTGTGCGGGTAAACCGGAAAATCATTTTTATGCAGGCGGACAGCGGAACATATTCTGAATACATTATCGCACAATCTCTTTATGCACCAAAAATCACGCTGCAATATCCCACAAAATCGGCGGTGGGCTGTAACGGATCAAAACTTGAGGCGTAGTCAAGGCAGACACCTTTGACCGCGCCCATTTCTTTTGCCGCAACGGCAGCCGCACAGGCAGCCCCGGCACAGCACATATTGTGACGGGACAGTCCCTGGTGAATAATCTGCTTTTCATCCATGGCTGTTAACGCTTTAATGGCAGCCGCATCATTTTCCTTGGCAACCCATTCAAATGCAGCCTGACCTGATCCAGCCGGTTCAAATCCGAATCGCGGACCGTAATGGGTCATGTCTGTGGAACCGATCACAGCCAGGGACCGGCCCAACGATTCTGCGGCCCCGACGACGGCAATTCCCAATGCTTGCGCCGCATCCGAGGGCGGCACGGCGCATACCACAATCCGGGCCGCGGGAAAAAAATATTTTATAAACGGATATTGCAGTTCCAGGGTATTTTCTTCGGGGAAGCGGTCAAGTGTCAATTGTTTCAGGTTCTCCCCTGCGTCTGCGGCTCGCCGTACCAGAACATCTGTAAGTTCCCGGTCAATCTCAATGGCTCCCAAAGGCGTATCAACGGCCGTGCAGTCCAGAACACAGGCCGGGGAAGCAGTATGCATGTGAACCCCGAAAAGAATAATGGTATCCACGACCCGGATGCCATGGGCCAGTGCAGAAAATACCCGGCAGGCAAGTTTTCCGGAATAGGCCCAGCCGGCATGGGGAACAATGCCCGCCACAGGCGCATTCAATATTTTTCCATCCTCTCCTGCCCCCGGATCATCGTCATACCGCTTAATGGCAGACCGGCACTGTTCAGCTGATCCCGGATACCAGGATCCGGCAAATGCCATTTTCTTTACACCCATAATTTTCTCCAAATCTAAAAAACCATTCTTTTGTATGAACCGGCGCGATCACCCCAGTTTTTCCTTGACCCTGGTGCGCAGCCATAAAAGCCAGGGCTCAAAGCCTTCCCGGGTCTTGGCGGACAGCTCAAACACCGGCATGCCCGGATGCACCTTGCCCATATTTTCCACAGCCAGGGCCGCATCAAAATCCAGATAGGGCAAAAGATCGATCTTATTTAAAATGGCCGCATCAGCCACCTGGAACATGAGCGGGTATTTTAAAGGCTTGTCCTCACCTTCGGTGACGCTTAAAACCACGGTTCTTGCGTCTTCGCCAATATCAAATTCCGCAGGACAGACCAGGTTGCCGATATTTTCCACGATGAGCAGGTCAAGATCATCGCAACCCATGGCCCTGGCCGATGAGTCAATGAGATGGGCAGCCAGGTGGCAGTCTCCCCCGAACTGGTCCGTGTTGATCTGGGTCACCTTGGCGCCGGTTACAGAAAGCCGGTCCGCATCATTGGTGGTGCAGATATCACCCACAATCACCCCTACCCGGATATCGGGCATCAGCTTTTCCAGGGTCCGGCACAGGGTTTCGGTTTTGCCGGATCCCGGCGATGACATCATGTTCAGCACAAATACCTGTTTCTCTTTAAAAAAGGCTCTGTTTCTATCTGCATCGGATTTATTTTTTTCCAGTATGCGTCTTTGTATTTTGATCTCCATGGATTATTCCTCTTAATTTAGCGTATTTTAATCGTCGGCCAGTTCTATGGATGAGATCTCAATTTCCCGTCCCGAAATCAGGGTCACCTGCCCGGTTTTGCATGCAGGACACCCAAAGGCAGGGGTGTCGGTCTGCCATTCATGTTTGCAGCTTTCACAGCGCAGACACACCGGCACCTGTTCAATAACCAGTTCAGCGCCTTCAAGGGGCGTGTCCTTAGTGATCACTTCCAGGCAGAAAGAGAGGCTATGTTCCACCACGGCAGCCAGTTTGCCGATCCTTAAATTCAGCGTCTCCACCCTGGGATTTTTAATATCATCGGGAATGGCATCCAGGGCGATGGTTACCAGCTGTTGGGCAATACCCATCTCATGCATGCTTATTGATCCTGCCTTGCCTTAAAAAACTGCTGTTTAAATTCAGGGAACCTGTCTTCCTGTATGGCTTGGCGCATTTTAGCCATCAGGCCAAGGTAATAATAGAGATTATGAATGGTGTTCAACCGGTAGGACAACAGCTCCCGGGATTTATACAGATGGCGCAGATAAGCCCTTGAATAATTGCGGCAGGTGTAACAGGTGCATGCGTCATCAATGGGACGTGCGTCTGTCTTATATCCGGCATTGGAGATATTGATGGTGCCGGTATGGGTAAAAAGCTGGCCGTTTCTGGCATTTCTGGAGGGCATCACACAGTCAAACATGTCGCAGCCCATACCCACCAGGGTCACAAGATTTTCAGGCGTTCCCACCCCCATAATGTACCGTGGCTTTTGTGACGGCAGAAGCGGCAGGGTGTGATCGGCCATCTCATACATCACTTCGGTGGGCTCTCCCACGGAGAGACCGCCAATGGCAAAGCCGGGAAAATCAATGGCGGTGATCTGTTCGGCGGATAAAGAACGAAGTGCCTTGACCATGCCGCCCTGGACAATGCCGAATAGATTATTGACCGCGCCGTTTTCCTGCCAGAAGTCAAAGCCTCTTTGGGCCCAGGCCGTGGTTTTGTTCAAGGCCTCAGCCACCTGCTGATCCGTGGCCGGGTGACCCTGGCACCAGTCCAGGGACATCATGATATCCGATCCCAGAATCATCTGGATCTCAACGGCCCGTTCCGGGGAAAAAAAATGCCTGGAACCGTCAATATGGGATTGGAAATAAACCCCTTCATCGGTGAACTTGGCCAGTTTTGCCAACGAAAAAAACTGGAATCCCCCGGAATCGGTGAGCATGGGTTTATCCCAGGCCGTAAAGGCGTGAAGCCCTTTCATGGTTTCAATGACTTCGACGCCTGGCCGCAAATATAAATGATAGGTATTGCCAAGAATAATCCGGGCCCCGCAATGTTCCAGGTCTTCCTTTGATACGGCCTTCACTGATCCCACAGTCCCCACGGGCATGAAAATAGGGGTTTCAATCACACCGTGATCCGTGATGAGCCGCCCCAGACGGGAACGGTCCCGGCCGTCACCTTTTGTATAATTATCTTTTATCAGGTCAAATTTAAGCATTTTTTGTAAGCATTTTAATTTTTACTCAATAAACATGGCATCGCCATAACTGAAAAACCGGTACTTTTCAGCCACAGCAACTTGATAGGCATCCAGAATCCGTTCCCGGTCATAAAAGGCGGAAATCAACATGAGCAGCGTGGATTCAGGCAAATGAAAATTGGTGATCATGGCATCCACGCATTTGAACCGGTAGCCTGGATAGATAAACAGATCACACCGGCCCTGGCCGGGGCAAATTCTGCCCCCATCGCCGGCACAGAACTCCAGGGTCCGTACCGCCGTGGTGCCCACGGCAATGATCCTGCGCCCTTGCCTCCGGGCCTGGTTGATCTGTTCAGCCGTCTGCTCAGTTACAATAAAATATTCCGAGTGGATCTGATGATCCCGGATATCCTTTACCCGCACCGGTACAAAGGTGCCATACCCCACATGCAGGGTAATCCGGGCCAGGTCCACGCCCCTGGCACAAAGCGTTTCAAGAAGATCTTGTGTAAAATGAAGCCCTGCCGTGGGCGCGGCCACAGCTCCCTCGGCTGCGGCATAAACCGTCTGGTAATCCTGCCGGTCTTTTTGCTCATACAATTGCGCATCCGTTTGGGCCTGTGTGCCGCCCCCTTGACCCGGATTCTGATCCCGTCTTATATAGGGCGGCAGGGGCATCTTACCTGCTTTTTTCAACCGGGATAAAAATTCATTGCCCCCGTCAAAGGAGACCACAGAAATCCGGTCCCGGTGTTCAATCACCGTGGCCTTGATATCTTGACCCAGATCAAGCACAGTGCCCGGTTCCGGCCTGCGTGACGCCCGGATCAGGCAGTCACACTGAAACCGTCCTGTATCAGTCAGGTGTTTCATGCCGGCAGCATAATCAATAATAAGAACCTCTATACGCCCCCCCGTGGGTTTATGGCCTAAAAGTCTTGCCGGCACCACCCGGGTGTCATTGACCACCAGCAGATCACCGGGACGCAGCAGATCGGATATATCAAGAAACCTGTGATGGCTGATGCTGTGGCGCCTGCGGTTCAGGTGCATGAGCCGGGACAGGCTTCTGTGTTCGCAGGGTGCCTGGGCAATCAGGGATTCGGGCAGGCCATAGCCGTAATCAGACAAATTGTACATCAGCCGGCCCCCATGGAAAGATAGACCACGGCCAGGCCCGCCAGCATCATAAAGAAGCCGAACCGCCTCAGGGTGCCTTCGGGCATTTGCAGGATCATCGTTATCATCTGCCGCATCTTGTGCGGCGCGATGAAATAGGGCACGCCTTCCACAATCATGACCATGCCCATCACACCGAAAAAAAATTTCATTGAAATGATTTCCTTTTGTCCTTTATTATTAGAGGTACCCTTGATAATTAAAAATATCAAGGTTATAAAGGAAGGCTGGTAAGAACTCAACCCCGGACATGGACATCTTCATGCGCCGGGTACCCAAAGGAACCAAACATCACATGATATTTGAACCTGTTATCGGACTTGAGGTCCACGCCCAGCTTAAAACAGAGACTAAAATTTTCTGCAACTGCTCAACCGCTTTTGGCCAAGCCCCCAACGCCAACACCTGCCCGGTATGCACAGGCATGCCAGGGGTTTTACCGGTCCTGAATAAACAGGCCGTCACCTTTGCAGTCAGGGCCGGCCTTGCCACCCACTGCACCATCAACCGGGAAAGCCGGTTTGACAGAAAAAATTATTTTTACCCGGATCTTCCCAAGGGTTACCAGATCACCCAGTATGCAAAGCCCATTGCAGAACACGGCTTCTTGGATATTGAAGCAGAGGCAGGGCAGAAACGCATCGGCATCACCCGCATTCACATGGAGGAAGATGCCGGAAAACTGATCCACGATTCCCTGCGGGGAAAAAGTATGGTGGACTTGAACAGAACCGGGGTGCCCCTCATCGAAATTGTCAGTGAACCCGACCTTCGCACGGCGGCCCAAGCCGGGGCATACTTAAGAAAACTGCACGCCATTTTAAAGTACATTGACGTATGTGACGGAAACATGGAACAAGGCTCATTCAGATGCGACGCCAATGTCTCCCTGCGGCCTGCGGGCCAGGCGCAATTCGGCACCCGGGCCGAGCTTAAAAATCTGAACTCCTTTAAAAATGTGGAAAAAGCCATTCTATACGAAATTCAGCGTCAGACCTACGTACTTGAAGAGGGAGGACAGGTCATTCAGGAAACCCGTCTGTGGGATCCTGACAAAAACCGCACCGCATCCATGCGGGGCAAGGAAGAGGCCCATGATTACAGATATTTCCCGGATCCCGACCTTGTGCCGCTGATTGTGGATGATGCCTGGATCCAGGAAGTGAGCACCAGCATGCCGGAACTTCCGGATGAAAAAAAACAGCGGTTTATCCGGGAATACAGCCTGTCTGAGTATGATGCCGGTGTTTTAACCGCCGGACCGGACATGGCCAATTTTTTTGAGGATACCATTAAACCATTAAAAAACATCAAGCAGGCCGCCAACTGGACCATGACCACACTCATGGGCATGCTTAATGCCAAGGGCATTGAAATCTGTGATTCACCTGTGTCCGCCCATGGCTTTTCAAAACTTCTCGGACTTCTTGAATCCTCCCGGATCAATGCCAATGCCGCTAAAACGGTTTTTGAACAAATGGTTGAAACCGGTAAAGATCCTGAATCCATAGTCAAAGACAAAGGCCTTGAACAGGTCTCGGACCAGGGTGAGCTCGAAGCAATGGTGGATGCGGTTATTCAGGAAAACCCGGAGGAGGCAAAAGCGTACAAAGAAGGAAAAACCAAGCTGTTCAGCTTTTTCATGGGTCAGGTTATGAAAAAAACCCGGGGCAAGGCTGACCCCAAAGTGGTCACGCCCATGCTCAAATCAAAACTGTAGCGGGAGAAGCAAATGAAAAAATCGCCTACATTTTTCAAAGGCATGATGTCCGTTTTTATCCTTGCCGGATTGATCTTTGCACATACAGCCTTTTCAAACACCCCTGAAACCCTTGCAGTCCTCTCTTTTAACATCAATGCTGACAAGAATCTGGACTATCTTAAAAAAGGCATCTCAACCATGCTCTATTCCAGGCTCACCTGCCCTGAAAAAGTCGCTGTTGTGCCGCCCCAAAAAATGGCAGCCCTTGAAGCCAAATTAAAAAAATTTTCCGGCAAAGACCTGGTCCATGAAACTGCCCGGAGAACCGGATCCAGATATGTGCTTTACGGCACCATCACCAGCCTTTCAGGCGCTTTCAGCATTGATGCCAAGGTATTTGACACCACTGAAAAACAGTACATGGCGTTTTTTGAACAATCCCAAAACAGTGACGACCTGATAAAAAAGATGGACTGCATTGCCGCAGCCATTAATCACAAGGTGTTCGACCGCACAACCGTCACCTGGGAACAGATGGAACAGGAAAAGCAGAAAAATCTCAATAAACTGAAAAATCAAAATCCGGAGAACCTTATGCAGATGCCGGCCGGGTGGCAGCCCGAAGAAAAGGTGGGCTGGAAAGTCTGGAAATATCTGTTCTAACGCGTGAAACCCGCAACCCAATTGCCCCTCCTCATTTTCTTGTTTTTTTTTGACAGAAACTGGGGAGTAAGGCACTAAAGCGATTACATATAATCCATCAAACTTCTTAGGCTCATAACAGAGGAGGTCGAACTCAACGCCGCTTCATAAATGGTCTGGGTGGATTTAAGCTCCATAATGGCCTCCACGGTATCTGCATCCCGGACCGTGGAGCGATGGGTGGTCAGTGTCAAATCCGATTTCGAGATAGTGGCTTCGGCAGTGGTGGTGGTGTCATATGTTGTTCCGATGGAAGAGACGGCAGAGGTAATGCTCTCATAATGGTTTTCCAGCCGGGTCATGGCCCGCTCGATGCCGTCCACATCGTCATTTTCCAGCGCCTCTTTCAGATCAAAAACAGTATCCCAGATACTCCAGGAGGCAGCGGCGCCTTCCACGGGACCGGATGAGACATCTTTGTCACTAAAACCAAGATCCGATGCGGCACTGGAACCGGTATGGGTGCCGGATGAGAAGCGCAATTCAAAGGATTCAAGCTGGCGGCCGGTATCAAGATCCTCGCTGATGGTAAAGGTTTTTCTGTCTTCGTCATATTCAACCGAGTAATTAACCCGGTTGCCGTTTTCAGCAGATGCGCTTTCAAGGGCTTCTTCCACGGCCTTGGCATAGGATTCGGAATCCGCGTAACTGCCGGCTTCTATAGTCGCTGTCAACTGTACGCTGGTATCTTTGTCCTCGGTAGTTTCGATGAAATCAATGGTGTCATTTTCCCCGGCCACCACCGTAACACCACCACCCACTGGCGTATCGCTGGACACCGGTGAAAGCGTCACGGTTTCCGAATCAAATCCAAGATCCGCCAGGATGCTTGCGTTTTCATACCCTTCCACAATGTCAAAGGAGATGCTGGTACCCTGTTCCGGGGTTTTATTCAGATCAATGACAATATCAGACTCCCCGTCATCATCCACATCTATTTCTATGGTATCGCCGCTGGCCTCAATTTCAGCAGCAAGTCCGTATCCGGGGTCATTGGTGACCTCCCAGGAGCCGTCTTCGGTGTAGGTCAACGTCAAGGGTTCCGAATCATCATCCGGTGTGTATTTGGTCAGGGCTGAATCATTTATAATTTTAATTTCAACGCCATCAAAGTCCTGGCTCGTGGATTCAAAGTTGGAGACCCTTGCTGTTTCGGTCTCAATGTTCTCAAAGGTCACTTTGGCGGTGGTATCACCGCCGTTTGTACCCATGGAAAAAGTATTGGTATCTTCATCATATTTCACTTTATACACAACACCGTGTCCATATTCTTCGGACGCGTCATTCAATGTATCTTCCACAACGGCAGCAAGTTCTTCTTTGCTGTAGGTACCGCTGGTAATTGTCGCCTCAATGGTGAGAATATTATCTTCTCCGGCACCGGAATCTTCGGTAAAACGGATCTGGTTATTGGTGGTATCCACAATGATTTCATCTTCATAAAACAAATCACTGCCGCAACAGCCCAAAGATATCCTGGTGTTCTCGGAAATGCTGATGTTTACGGCATCACTGCTGCCGTTGTAAATAACACGGGTGGGATTGTCATCATCATCATAGGTAAAAGGCGTTGTCCGGTTATTGTCACCGCCGAATACATATCCGCCATAAGCTTCTGTATTGGCAAGGTCCAAAAGGCCGTCAAGGTAAACCTGCATGCTCTCTGCAGCGTTGGAGCGCTGCTGGTAAGAAGACGACGCATTGGCCAGAGACGAGCATAAAAGCTTCATCTCAGACAACTGATCCACCATGGAGTCAAGGGACGTTTCAGACGTGGTGAGCATGTTCTGGGCCTGATCAATATTCACCTGATACTGGTCCAACGCCGCCAGGGTGGAATTGATGCTCAGCACCTGCTTCATACCGGACGGATCATCGGATGCGGAATTGATTTTCAGATTGTTGTTTACGACTTCATTGGCCTTGTTTAAATTCGAGGTGAGCCGTCCAAGCTGGTATGTGGCCTGTTTGTATATGCTTATACTTGCTACTCTCATGGCAGATCTCCTAAAGGGCCGGTGTTGTTTATTGATCCCAAAAGAATAAACTGTTTAAAAATCAACGCGTTGCCAACAGGGCATCAAACATGTCCTGCACAGTTGTCATCAATTTGGCTGCTGCAAGATATGCCTGCTGCTGGGCTGTCAGGTTAATCATTTCTTCATCCAGAGACACGGCTGATATTGAATCCCGTTGCTGCGTAAGCTGGTACACCAGGGCTTCAGAATAGTCCAACGCGGAATTAATGCCGGCTGCTGTGGACCCGATGGTTGATACCAGGGAGGCCTGGTAATCATCCAGTGTGGTGGCGCTTACCGTGACCGTAACGCCCTTTCCCCGGGTATATGTATACTCTTTCATATCCAGACTATCGTAACGGGTGTCGGCCATGGCATTGGCATTGGCGTTGGCGCTGGATGAAAGCGTTCCTGTTGACTTATCTATGATGCCTGCCGCCAGCAGGTCGCCGTCGGATACCACATCATTTACACCGATGGTTGATGTACCCGTACCGGTAAAAAAAGTATTCACCCCAAGGGCTGCAGCAAGTCCGCTGTCCCCGTTTTCATCCCCTGCAAAGGCATAGGACAGATCATCCGCATCCCTGGATTCCATATCCATGCGGATATATCCGTCACCTGAAACAGACTGGTCAAAGGTAATTTCAATATCCCCGATACCGTCTCCGTCCATATCAATCTGAAACCCGTCATCATCACCGCCTTCAGGAATAATGGCAAAGGTGCCGCCAGTGGGATCGTTGACAACGCGCCAGGTGCCGTTCCTACGCTCAAATTCAAGGCCCTCAGCCTCAATTTCAAGGGCGCTGTAGTTTAACACCGTGATGTCGATATTTTTTTCGTCAATGTTGTTGCTGCCTGAACAGGTAACATTTTCAATGGCGCAATAGTCATCATGGGTATTAAATTTAATGGTATTATCTTTGGTGACCGAAGCAGTCACACCGCCTGCGCTCCGATTAAATTCATCGGCAAAGGAATCAAGGGTCCAGTGCCAGTCCGAAAGGGTCTGTATGGTATTTCCACCGGCATCGGCCACGGCTTTACCATTATCATCGGTGGTGACATAAAAGACATCGCCTTCCACAAGAGTGCCGCTGTCAAAGGTCAGGGTCATGCCGTCCACTTCCACCGAAATCTGGGTGTTTTCTTTCTCATTGCCCTCCAGTTCAATGGTGCCTGAGCCGGTTTCGGATGTCCATTCGATCACAATCACACCTTCATTATCCGGCAGGGTGCCGCCGGAAACCACAGTAAACTCATAAGTATCATCGACACTTGCAGCTTTTCCTGTAACTGATGCGTCAAGAATATCGGCCCGGCCGTCGTCATCCGTATTGATCCGAAGCGTATTTCCAGCCACAAGACTGCCTTCTGACAATTCAAAACTCAGGGTTGTCTTCCCGTTTTCAACGATTTCAACCATACCGGCCTCATCCACTTCAACATATCCGGACTCGCCGATGGCGTTGCCTTCACTGTCAAAAATTTCCCAGTAAATCGTAGCAGGATCACCAAACGTGACGGCCGTGGTCGAATTTTTTGTACTTGAGCCGGAAATCAGGATATCATTTTCAGGCGACTCACTGCCGGACCCAGTGCCTGTGGATACGCTCAACGCCGCATCATCATCCCCATTATCGCTGAAATTTGAAATCTCAATGGCATCTTTATCATCCTCGTCTATTTTCACGATGGTCACGGAACTACCGTTTTTGATGACCGTATAGCTTTCCGAAGGCAAACCGGTTGCTGCGGATGTTAAGGCATCGTATAGCTGCTGGGCCTGCTCTTCATCCGTGGTGCCGGACGGGGCTGATACCGTGTATGAAATCGTGTGGCCGTCCAGTTCAAATTCAATGTTTTCCCCATCATCAAACCCTTGGTACCCGCCTTTTCCGCCCAGGGTGATCATGCTGGTACCGGACCCGGATTTTCCACTGGTGCCGAACAGCCCGGCAGTGGAAGTCTCATCGGAACTGATTTCCATACCCGGATCCATGACAATGGTCACGGAACCGGTAATCGCCAGGGCATCGTTTGCCCCGGAGCTGGTTTCAGCCAAAGATTGAGTTTCAGAACCGCTGGAATCCTGTGAAACGTATAGTACATCTCCTGTGGAAGCAGCCGGATTTGCTCCCTCCACGTCTGATCCGTTAAAATCGAATTGTCCGCTACCTGTCAAAGCTGAAGTACCGACACCAGCAACATCAATGGAGGCATTATTGCTGGTATCACCGGAGCCGTTGGACAGGGACAAACTGGATCCGTCAGTTGTCAAAATGGTCAGTTCGCCTGTGCTGTCATCCAAGTTTGCGGTGAGCGTATCATTCTCTGCCAGGGTCGCTGAGATGGCACCGTAAAAGGCCTGGGACACGGCATCAGAATCTGTGGTATCCACACCAGTCAGGTCCACGGTAATGTCTATGGACTGTGATGTTGTCCCGCTGGTGGACAAGGTAAATGTAACAGAATCATCCGCATCAAAATTTTGAAAATTGGAAAGGGTGATGCCGGCATTATCCACGACATTAAAATCGTATACCCCGATGGTGGCACCTGCCGCACTTTCAATGGAAGTGCCGTTCACGGCCAGGTCAGTATTCTGGTTGGTCTTATTGATGGATTGGGCCGCTGCTTTAAGCGCATCTTCGAACTGTTCATCAAGGGTGCCTTCGGAAGAATCCACAGTAAAGCTGACCTCTTCCGGCACCCCGTCAACATACACGGTAAATTCAACAATATCTCCGTCGTTTGCCGATGAAATACCGGAAAGATCAAAATAGGCTGACGTAGAAGATGCATAGGCATTTATGCCGTCTATACCGGAAAGTTCTTTGGCAATGTCGGCGGCGGACCGGGCCGCACCGGATCCACTGTCTGAAATGTCCAGGGTCTGGGTGTCGGAACCATTGGTAATGGTAAGGGTCTGTTTGGCCAATGCCGCATCCAGGGCATCCAAAAAGCCTGATGCGCTGGATGACACACCGCCCAGAAGTGATCCGCTGGACTGAACAACGGTCTGGTCTCCCAGGGTACCCTCATCAATAACTGTAAACTCATAGGTGCTGTTATCTTTTCCTAACCCCAGGATATTTAAGAGTTCAGATGTGGAGATGGCCATATCCACGGTCACGTTCTGGTATCCTGAAGTGGAATTTGACGCATCCCGGATCATCATGGAAAAGTCCTTGGTGTAATCGATCTTATCTCCATAGAACAGACTGGCAAACGTCCCACTGTCCCCGGCCTGGTAGGTACCCTCAAGGAGACCTGAAAAATAGGTCTGACCTGCTCCCTGGGAATGCTGATAATTCAGGGTCCAGATCAGGTTTGTGGCCAGTTCGTTGAATCCAGCCTGGGTTCCGGGGATGACCACATCCCTGACCCCAAGCCATCCGGCAATGGAACCACCGGAAATATCATCGGTTATATCAAAATTGTTTCCGGAATTACCGTTCCAGTAAACACTTCCCTGTTTCATGGTTAAATCCCATGAAATTCCATCTTCCGCCAGCGGCAGGCCGTTGGTGGAGACCAGATAGCTGCCGTCCTCTTTAACTGTGATGTCAAAGTCGATGAGTTTTCCAAGATCATCCACCAGGGCATTTCGTGTGTCCTTAAGGTCATTGGCACTTCCGCCTGTACTTTCGGCATTGATGATGGCCACGTTTAACGATGCGATCTGCTCGGAAATAGTGTTGACTTCAGAAACGGCAGAAGAGATTTCATCATTCAGCGCAACAGCCAGATCCGACAGGGTCTCTCCGATGGTATTGATGCGTTTTGTTAACGCAACGCCTGCATCATAAACTGCATTTTGTTCGGTTTCACCGGACGGGTTACTGCCAAGATCTTCCCAGGCAGACCAGTAGGCATCCATGAGCGTATTCAGGCTGTCATCACTGTCTTCGGAAAACAGATCTTCAATGGAAGACATATAGAGCTGTGCCTTTTCCAGGGCAGACTGGTTGGATAATTCGGAAGTGAGCGCATTTTCAATAGCCTGGTTTACGGATCTGGTTACTGAAGAAACCGTAACCCCTGTACCATAAATATGTCCACCTGAGTTCACCGAAGATGTGGTGGAAAAATTTGCAGACTGGATGCTGTAATTCTTATTATCCGCGTTGGAAATATTCTGACCTGTCACGCTGATGGCAGCCTGATAGGCCCTGACGGCATTAGACGCAGTGTTTAATATGGAACCTAGGCTGCTCATGGCACGATGACCTTTCCTTGGTTAATATACTTGGATGCCACAGACATACGGTCCAGCGCATTTTTAAACAATACACCGTTGCGACGGGCTGTTTTCATCAGGTCCAGATGTCTTTGTTCAAGATCTCTTGCAAGCGGGAACAGCACATCCTTTTGCCGGCGGGTCAGTCCCGGAATCATTGTCATCCAGTTGACGAGAGTTCCGGGCCTGGCGGAGGGCATTTCCCGGCCTGCCATCAGACTCAGTTGCTCATCCATGGCACGTACAAGATGCTCAAACCGGTTAACGCTGTTTTGTTTTCTCAAGATAAGCTTTTTTAAACTTTTGGAATCATAGGCCATACCGGCCTCATACTCAGCGTCTAGCATACGGTTTAATTCATTAAGCAGGGCCCGGATCCTGATCATTTTCCTTTCAAGAACCGCCACAAAATCGGTTTGTGTTTCTGCTTTAACCAGAGGAAGTCTCATGATGCGCCCCTCCTTGCTTGCTAACGTTTCATGCCTATAACCGTACCCATCATTTCATCCACAGTACTGATGATTTTAGCATTGGCTTCATAGGCACTCTGCAGTTCGATCATTGAAACAAATTCCTCGGAAATATCCACGTTGGACATTTCAAGGGAATAGGATGACAGGGTGCCAAGCCCGTTTTCCCCGGGCTTATTGGTGATGGCTGCCCCGCTGTCTGTTGTTTCTGCATAAAGATTGCCGCCCATACTTTTAAGTCCGTTTACATTGTTAAAATCTGCCAGAGCAACCTTAAACAAGGCGATCTCCTGGCCATTTGAATAGGTGCCGGTAACCAGGCCATCGGACCCCACCCCAATTCCGGTCAGATCCCCTGATGCATAACCGTCTGCATCCTTATATGTAGTGGAAGAAGATTTAGAGTACTGGGTGGTGGATAACGAATCATTAACCCAGTTGTTACCGTTAAATTTTGACCCGATATTGAATGAAATGTCGGTTTCTGTTGTGCCGAACTGTCCGCCGAGAAAATCAGCCGTAAACTGATAATATCCTGTACCTTTCGCCTCATCGGTTGTAACCTCACGCCACGAAGTGGATCCTTCAATGTCAAAGGTGATGACACTTCTGTCTGCCAAAGGATCAGTGTCTGTCCCGGATTTAAGTTCTTTTTCAAATGTGAAGACAATGTCTTTCCTGTCATCCTCACTGCCGGACCCATCAAGGTCTATGTAACAAGATTTGGAATCGCCTGTAAGGGTTGCATTCTCGTATTTGGACGGAGGGGTATCGGGATTCACATCAAAGCTGAAGTTTGTCCAACTTGTCCCGGTCGTATTCGTGATATTAAGATCATTAGTGCCATCGCCGTTAAAATCAATGTCAAAATCGTCTTGTGTCGTGGTTGAAATTGTAGCGTTCGCATATTCTTCAGGGGGGGTAGATGCAATTTCAAAGACAAGACTCTGACCAGAGACAGTGTTATCCATGGCTTCATCAAGGGAAATTTCTATGGTGGCAGGATCGCCCGAACCCGTATCAATGGTCAGCACATAAGTGTCATCCGCGCCCGTAACGGTTAGGGTTGGGGCACTGGGGTTGGTCGTTGTGGCAGACCAGGTTTCGGTGATTTCGTCGTAGTCAAGTGTATACTGACCAGCCAGCACCGCAGCGCCATCCGAACCGGATGCGGTCACGGTCACGTCAGGACTGGTGTCACTCTCAATTGAGCTGGCATCTATATTAGTGATATCATCATTTTTTAATGCATCGTTCCAAGCCCATGCCGTTCCATCCCAATATAAGCTGGTATCCTTGACCACCATAGTCATGGCGTCCGCATTGGTCACACTGTAGGTGCCGAGCCCAGCATCATCGCTTACCAGAGTGCCGGCATCACTTGCTCCTTCGGGGTTGCTCCAGGACCAGGTTTCCGTGTACGGGTTCCAGATAATGGAAACGCCTTCAACATCGTCTGTCATGACACTGGGATCATTAATGGAGAGGCTCGTGTTGTTTTTTGTACCGCCGTTTTTGCCATCCAGTGTACCGTAATCCACATTTGCAAGATTCTGGACATGGAGCTGTTTCGGATCATTGATATCAAAGGAGAGGGTATCCCCGGACATGGCACTCTGATCCAGGGAAATCTTTAAATCAGCCTCTGTTTTTCCGCCGCTGGAAGTCGGATCAAGCACGATATTAACGGTTGTCGCATCAGAATAGATAATCTCTGCGTCTTTGTATGCGTCCGGCAGGGAACTGGTATCAAGGACCCATTTGTCACCGTCATATGCCATTGAAATGCCATAACCATCCAGTTGGATGACTTCGGAATCTTCGATTTCAAAATGAACATCGTCCACTGCATTATTTCCGAACGATTCCACGTTGCCGACGATGCCTGTAAGCTCCTCCATGGTCATGGAAACAACTTTACCGGAACTTTCGGAAAAGGTAATCTTGCCCCTTGCCAGAAGTCCTGCAGCGTCAGTATCTGCGACAAGGGCACGACTGTCTTCGTCCGGATCACAGGCGATAATGTATTCCCATTCAGTATCGGATTTCTTACTGTAGTAGACAGTGACTTCATGGGAAGAACCCAGGGAATCATAGACCGTGAGCACAGTCTGGTATTCATACTGATCCGAATCCATTGTGGTGCCTTTATCCTCATTATATTTAAAAAGGTTGGACAAAGCCTCGGCAATGGGCTCGGCATCGGAATCCAGGTTGGTAATTACGATCATTTCCTCCGTATCATCCGGCGGGCTTGTAAACTCGGTCAATATCAAGTCTGTAACAGCCCCGTATTCATCTCCTGTATCCCCTTCAACATACCAACCCTGGAGAATATACCCTTGGGAAGAGACAAGCGCGCCGCTTTCATTGAATGAAAAATTACCAGCCCTTGTATAAAAGGATTGTTCAGACCCGGCCTCGGAAACAATAAAAAAGCCATCTCCGCCAATGGCAAGGTCTGTGGAATTGCTTGTGGTTTCAAGGGAACCGTCGGTGAACACCTGGGCAACATTGTCAACGTTCATGCCAAGCCCCACCTGGGACGCACCGGCATTGGTGCCTATGGTCTGGTAAAGGGTATCGGCAAAGGTGGCAGTTCCCTTTTTATACCCAAGTGTATTGATGTTTGAAATATTATTACTTGTGACCTGGAGTGCATTGCCGGTGTTGCCCAGGCCGCTGGTGCCGGCATAAAGGGAACTGGTTAATGACATGGGGTCCTCCTTAGGATAGGTATAGTTTTATATTTTGAGGCAGATTCGGTTTTCCACATCTGCCTGTGCGTCTACTTAACAGAAGTTATGCTTGATACAGAAACCAGACGTCCGGTATCTCCGATTTCAAGGTATTTGGTGCCGTTCACAGTCGTGATGGCACTCACCTCACCGGAAATGGCGGTGGAGGCAGTTCCTGTATCCGCTGTAACCGTATAATAATACACTCCGTCAGGGCTCGCATAGCCTTCGCTGGTCAACCCGTCCCAGGTGACGCTATTCTCTCCGGTGGTTGTGTCGTCAGCTGAGATCTCAATGGTCTTAACTTTTTCATTATCGGCGTTGTAAATTGTCACCGTAACATTGGATTCGGCTGTCAGGCTGAAGCTTAATGCATCCCCCTGGACCTCGCCGTCTTTCTTATGAATAATCGGATAATTGGAAGATACCGTGGTGCCAAGATATTCAAGAATTGAAATTGATTCACTGGGAGACGAGGACGAAGGCGCGGTTACGGTGGTAACATTGTCCGGGTCAACCAGCACACCGCTGACAACCAGATATTCTTTTCCGTTCTGGTAAGACACTGCGCTCACGGTTCCGGACAGATAGGATTCCACCGCTTCGTACCCATCGCCGGAGTCAGCCATAACCACGTAGGAATATTCACCGTCATCCAGATTGTTGCCCTCGTCATCTGTGCCATCCCAGGAGACCAGATAAGATCCGGCATCGACTTGACCCTCGGACAGCGTAGCCACCTTGGTACCATTGGAATCATACACATACACCGTGACCTCAGAAGGCTTACCCACCTCATAAAAACCAGGGGTTACAGAACCGTCATCAATGGTCATTGAGGTCACTGTTGCGGTAACTGTCTTTCCGATATATGAATTCGCATCAACCTTTCCGGAATCATTCACATTATTATTCATTTCCTCAAGCTTGTCATTGACATTGATCAGCTGTTCAACCTGGGAGAACTGGGCCAACTGGTCTGTAAACTGGCTCGTATCTGCCGGATCAAGGGGATTTTGATTTTCAAGCTGGGCCACCAAAAGAGTTAAGAACTGATCAGAGCCCAACGAAGTGGATGAACTGGTATCGCCTGTTTTCGAAGTCTTTTCAGTACCATGAGCCTCGTAGCCGTTAATCAGTGACGAAAGGATCGAATTATCGGACATGCCTGCCTCCTCTGGCTTTTACTTTTTAATAATCAGGTTGGTGCTTTAATATGCCAAAGGCACCTTGCCTGACTGTGATCATTTCCAAGAAAGGTGCCTAAATGATCCTGCAGTGGAAAAAACAAGGTTATAAAATATAATATATCTCAAATGATTAGTTGTAAATTATGGATTTGCAAACAAATAAATATACCAAAAATAATTGAAATATTAATTATATAGAGAACGATCATGTATAAACTAATATCATGATACATATATATAAAAATATACTTCTAAGATCCTGGGCACTCAGAATGATGGGTTTAATAGATGGAATTTTTTACCTATTCTACTGTTTTCATTTGACTGTCAGCCGAAATCGTCCTGATACTCAAATATATTTTATTAAAATTTTATTTCAGATGTTTATATTTTATTAATGTGTTGAAATATATATTAATTTTAATTAATAATACTATTAATTAAATGATATATTACAGAAGAATCTATATCAAGCTATCTAAAGGATATACAATCATAGGGCGATAAGAAATTTAATCACTCGGAAGAATTTGCCTGTTATGGCTGATAATATTTTTAAGGAGAAAAATCATGGCAACCGGCACAGTAACCTCACTTGGACTTGGATCAGACATTGATCTTCAAGGTCTTTTAGACACCCAGAAGGAAGCTGATGAAACCATTGCAGGACTGGCGCTGGACGAAATTGAAGAGCTTCAGGCACGAGAAGAAGCACTGTCTTCCGTCCAAAGTAAACTTTTGACCATGAAATCCAGCGCGTTGAACCTGTCTTTATCTTCCACTTATCTTTACAGGAAGGTAACTTCATCCAACGACGACGTGGCAACCGCCACAGTACTTGACGGAACCGGTACCGGCACCCACAAAGTTGTCACCTCCCGCCTTGCATCTTCCAGTTCATATATATCAGACGGATTTGAATCTGAATCCGCCACCGTGTATGTCCCAACCGTCCGGCAGTCTACCGACAGCTACAGCACCCTTAATGATACGGTCCTCGAAGAGGGCCAGACATTGACGGTCAATTACGGGAACAAAGATGATCCTTTAAGTTTGACTATCACCGGTACTGCAGGCGGCATGAGTGTACAGAACGTACTGGATGCTATAAATACTGACGCGACCATGAGTCCATATGTTACCGCGTCCACCTACGAAGATGAAGATGGCATACATATACAGATTGAGTCTACCACAGGCGAAACAGGAGAAGATGGGCGTGTACAGGTAACAGGCTCGGATGATGTTACCTCTTTCACGGCACCTGCAGAAACGCTCTCATTCACCGTGGGAGATGGTGAGGTCTTTACAATCTCCGTACCGGGGGAAACCCGCCTGGATGGGTTGGCCAAGCGTATTAACGAAGCAGACGACAACCCCGGGGTCACAGCCAAGGTGATTTACACGGGCACAGGCGATACCCCCTATCAGCTTATTCTGGAAGCCAATGACAGCGGTGAAGACAATAGAATCACCATCATCAGCCAGCCGGACAGTTTAGGTTTCACCGAATCAAATGGAAAAGGATACACCATGACAGGGGATGACGCCATCTCCTTTGCAACCCCTGTAACCATTGATAACACCAACAACGCCATTGTTTTTGAAGAAGTGAATGAAGACGAAGAAACAGTTTCCCTGACCGCAGAAATTGCTGCAGGGGATTATGAAACCGCAGAAGAACTTGCAAACGCGGTTGAAAAGGCGCTTGAAAACGTCTCTAAAGAGCAGGGAAATAATACGGATTACCAGGTTTCCATTGACTCCGAGACAGGCTTAATGTCCATCTCCGAGGCCGGAACCCTTAACAGCGTGACCATTGACTGGGAAAATGCAAGCAGCACAGCCGCTTCAACTTTGGGATTTACCGAAAATAAGACCATAACACCTATGGACTCCTCACTCAATGCCATGCTCACCGTTGACGGCAATACGTACCAACGCCAGGATAATACAGGGATTAATAATATTATTGAAGGCATAAACCTGAAACTATACTCCACAGGCACATCAACTATTACCATAGACAACGATACCGAAGACATTGAAACGGAGATCAAAGCGATTGTAGAAGCGTATAATACGCTTATGACTGAAATTGATGAAAATGACGATTATGACGAAGCCGAAGAATCCTGGGGAAGCCTGGCGCAAAGCTCCACCATCAGGACCCTGAAGCAGACGCTTCAGGACTTAATTACCTCTACTGTGGATACGAATGGTTCCATCACCAGCCTTTTGGATCTGGGTATTGAGATTAAAGATGACGGAACGCTTACCTTGGACGAAGACGCCCTGAATAAAATATTAAGCAACAATTACGATGAAGTCGTTTCCTTGCTAAAGGGCACGGATAATGTAGAAGGGCTGGGGGATAGACTCAATGATTCCTTTGGCAGTTATGCCTTGTCAGGGGGATATCTTCAGGATGAAATTGATACTCTTGGAGATAGGGTGGACCGTCTGGGAAAAGATTACAAAGAGAATATGGTGCGCATTGAAAAAAAATATGAACTTATGGCAACGGAATACACCAAACTGGATTCTTATCTTTCAGAACTTGCCAACATAGGAAACTACATTGATTCAATGATGTCCACGAATAAATCCAAAAAATGATGTCCACAGACTAGGACGAATCGCTTTCTTTAATCACGCCAGTGAAACAAAAGAAAAGGCGGACATTCCATCTTTTAATGAAGGAAAAGTCCGCCTTCCTTTAGGATCCTGCTATAATTCAAGCAGGATTAAAATTCAAAACTCAGTGATGGGAGCCGCCTTTATCATTAACCGTGTCGTAGGCTGCCTTAAGAACGCAATAGGTCATGCCTGCCCCTAAAATGGAAATGGCATACCAGAACCCACCGAAAAAAATTGCATGGCCGATGTCCCAGGCCCATTCAAAACAAAAGGGAAACATTAAAACCTCCTTTATCAGTTTTGAGCTGCCGCGTCGGCAGATTTGTTAAGTTCCAGTTCCTGGGGGAATACCGGCAGGTACCGGTATGCAACGGCAATCAGGATAATTCCGTAGGCAACAGGCAAAATGGTCGTTGCCACTTCCTGCCAGCTGGGAATATACAATGCCCAGGTGTCAAAGGACATCACAGGCACGGCCATAATCTGAAGCACCATCACCCACCGGTTCAGGCAAACGCCAATGACGCCCAGAATTATGGCAATGGTGCGGGTGGCCGGATTCTCCCGGGTGCTTTTATTAATCAGGAGCAGCCCCGGCACAACACCGCACAGAATCACTTCGGTAATCAGAATCCAGTAACCGTAGAACCCGTTGTTGCTGTAAAAATGGCTCAGTTTGAATCCCATTGAAGGCACGGTGACCCATGCCCAGTAAATGGTATCAATGATCTTGGCAATAATATAGGTGGTGATCATCCACCCGGAAATTTTTGCCAGCAGGTGGACGGTTTTATCTCCCACCAGCTTTTTACCTGTGATTATTTCCGTGATTTTGGTTACCAGCAGGGTAAAACAGGGGCCAAATGCTGCGGCAGACCAGGTAAACAGGAAAAAAGTCCAGGGCCAGATCAAAAGGCCTTCACGATAGGCAAACGGGCGGCCAAACATAACGCCGGCCACACCGCCCAGGGACCCTTGGTGGAAAAAACTTAAAAAAGCGCCGGTGGCGGCAAAGACCGCCATCACCCCGTGCATGTTGTGGGCCAGGTGGTGAAAAAACGGCACCTTGTTGGCCTGGCGGTTTTCCAGGATATTGGGAATAAACTCAATGGTCAGCACTGCAAAATAGCAGGATAGACAGAAGGCCACCTCCGTAAGCATTGAATGCACATTGGCATGCCAGAAAATAAACCAGCCGCGCAACGGCTGTCCAATATCAATGGCCAGGATCAGCAAAGCGGAACTGTAGCAGATAAATCCAATGATCACGGCAAAGTTGATGATATTTTTCAGCTCATCAACCTTGAAAATGTATTTCAAAAGACCTGTGAAAAAAGCACCGCCGCCAACCGCAATGACAGCCAAGTCAGCCCAGATCCACAGGGCAAATCCGTAGTAGTCGTTCATGTTGGTCTGGTTCAGGCCTTTAAACCAGCACAGGAACATGGCGTAAACGCCCCAGAGCAGAACAGCACCCACGATGACGATCCCAATCATGAATGTCGGGAATCCACAGCGTTTAGCGCCTTCGGGTATTAATGCATCATCCATATCTAATTACTCCTGAATAGTTTTATGCAAGTTAACCATGGGATGAAGACGCCCCATGATGGGTTTTAACATTTTCCCATTCACCTTTAAGATAGTTGTCTCCGGCCTTTCTGACCCATTCCCGGTCAGACATGTAATACACCTTGGTGTTGGTGCCGAGACGTTCAAGCAGCCTGAAAACTTTCGGGTTTCTGGATTTGCCCACTACCTTGTGATTCAAGGGGTCAGGATGGGGATCAGGTTTAACAATCTGATGAACCTTATGGGCAGGGTTGTTCAGGTCTCCAAACACAATGGCACCTGCCGGGCACGCTGTGGTGCATGCGGTCTGGTACTCCATTTCTTCGATTTCACGGTCTTCCACAATGGCCTGTTCCCGGGCCAGCTGGTACCGGTGGTAACAAAAGGAGCATTTCTCAACCACCCCGCGCATACGCGGGGATACATTGGGGCTTAAATAATTTTCCATACCCTCGGGCCATTTTGGATCCCACCAGTTAAAGTATCGGGCATGATACGGGCATGCTCCCATGCAGTACCGGCAGCCAAAACAGCGGGTATAGATCTGGCTGACAATACCTGTATCATAACCATAATCGGTTGCCGTGGCAGGGCATACGGATACGCAGGGAGAATGGCCATGGTCACCGATTCCGCCGCAGTGCTGGCAGGGACGGGGAATATAAGCGATTTGCGTTTCAGGAAAGGATTTTCCATTGGTCAGTCTGTACACCCGCATCCAGGTGATGCTGTCCTTTTTGTTGGATTCATCCTCCTTAAACGGAACGTTATTCTCGGCCATGCACGAGACCATACAGGCACCGCATCCCGTGCATTTGTCCAGATCAATAACCATTCCGAACTTATGGGCTTTTTTATTTTCTATCATCAGAACCTCTTAAAAAGATTTCGTAAACAGTTTACGCCTTGGAAAGTGTCGCTTTAACTCCAAAGGCAGCATCCAGTCCTGAACCAGGCTCGATGACCGGGCCGATCAGATCATTGACATTGACACCTTTACCGGCCACGTAAGGATTGTTGAAGGCATGTCCAAGCCCCCTTGGCATACCGATTACGCCGGGCATAATACCTTCATTAAAGCCGATTTTCACCTTTGCGGTACCCATGGCGGTTTTCAGAACAGCAACATCACCGTCTTTCAAGGCCCCTGCAGTGGCCGGATTGATTTCAACAACACTGTATTTTCCTGAAATGACCTTGTCGGAAACGGTTTTAACAGCAAAGGGAGAAGATGCCATTGAACCGCCGGCAAGCCGCATCTTATCAACGGGCACCAGGGTGTAATCGCCTTCACCCATGACCTCAGCAGCTTTGGGACCGGAAGCAAGGAAGGAAAAATCCGTTGCAGGGGTTCCCGCAGGCGGCCTGTCATCAATGACAACATACCCGTCGCCGGACAGGTTCTCCCAAATTTTTTCCGCCACTTCCCCAAGGCAGGAATCATAGGATTCCCAGGCAAAACTTTGTGCAATGCTGTGGCCCATGGCCTGGGCAAGAAGGATCAATGCATCACCAGGATGCTTGGTGTCAAATACGGGCTTAACCATGGGCCGGCACAGGCCCACGACTGTTTTGGCAAGACCTGCGCCGGAAACGACATCTTCGAGGCGTTCAAGAAAGATGGATGCAGGCAGAATCACATCAGATCTAAGCGCGGTTTCATCCATGAAAGAACTGAAGCTGACCTTGAATCCGACCTTGTCCATGGCAGCCTTGACTTTTTCAGGGTTGCTCAAGACGTAGCAGGGATTGGCATTGTAAATAAACAGGGCTGAAAGGCCACCGTTCTTTTCAAGCGTGTCAACCAGCTCATTAACGGAACCGGCAAGTTGGTCTTTGCCTGCGCCCTTTTCAGCGACCTCATCCATTACATTTTCGGGGAAATTTAAATAATCGGCCGGCCCCATGACAAACACACCACCCTCTTTGTTCAGGCGGCCTGCCAGTGCATTCAGGGTCTGAACGGCAGCGAACTCACGAAGGCTTTGACCAACATCCCCCCTGCCCTTTCCCGGCACGGCCACAGGTGCCTTGGCCTTGATAAATTCCATGGCAAGGGCCTCAATATCCGCAGCTTTGACACCGGTGATCGCTTCTACCTTGGCCGGTGTGTACTCTTTTACGACCATGGTGGCGAAAGCGAACTTATTTACATCCCCGAAAAGCCTGCCAGTTGAAATCTGGGCCTTTGTGAGCAAAACCGCACAAAGACCCAATGCCAGGTCTGCTTCGGTGCCTGGTTTCACAGCAATTATTTTATCTGCTGTATTGGCTGTGTTGGACAGTCGGTAATCAACCTGTACAAGTTTTGCCTTGCGTTCACACCTTGACGCATTGGCCTGGATACAGGCCACAGGAGCCCCCCAGCCCTCAATAAGTGCCGCACCGAAACTTAAAATAAAATCGGAATGATCAAGATCAAACCCAAGGCGTCTATCTGCACCGTGAAGAGCAGCAGCCGTCAGCGCCAGGTTGGATTCAAGGCTTGGCATGGTATAGGTATTTGGAGAGCCAAAAGCATCCATAAACCGTGCAAAAAGCTGGGCCATGGAACCGCTGTCAGCACCGGTGATCAATCCTAGGGATTCGGGTGTGCCGCTTTCACGGATTTTACCCAGTGTCTGGGCCACAAGTGCGATGGCCTCATCCCAGGAAATCTTTTCAAATTTGTTCCCGGTTTTCTTTAACGGGGTTTTGATCCTGGCAGGATCATAAAGATACTGCAGACCGGAAATGCCGTGGAGACAGGCACCTCCGTTGTTAATGGGGTAATCGTCAAGGCCTTCGATTTTAACAGGCCGTCCGTTTATTTTTCTGACGCTGATACCGCAGGCACCTGGGCACAGGCTGCATACGGACCGGTCATAGGTTATTTCGCCGTCTTCAGGGACAGGGGTCCAGGGCCAGTTCTGGGTCCAGATGGAAGAATCATCTGTCAGTTTGACACCCACAGGGGAAAGCGCGATGCCAGCTGCCGCGCCAAGCCCCAATCCCAAGAAGCTTCGTCTGTCAATTTTCATAAGTCATCCTTTATAAACTTTGAAATTCTTGTCCTTGAGGTATCTTACTTGTGGCACTGGAAGCAGTAGCCCTTGTGACCCATTTTGTCCAGGTGGCATTGTGCACAGTCATCCATCTTCATACGATCCCAGGAATTCTTTTTGATTCCCCAGATATTCTTGCCCCAGATATCACGGCTGTAGCCGGTGATTCTGTTTTCTTCATAGGGCCGTGAAGATGAGGACTCACCAATGTGACCATGGCAGGTCTTACAGTCCATGCCGTCTGCACCTGTATGGGCGGCATGGGAGAAGAAGACGCAATCAGGCTGTTTGGCGTAAATCAACCATGGCACTTCCTTTCCCTGGGCCACATATTCCTCTACAAACACGGCTTCATCGTCGGTCTCTCCCATGGGTTCATCTGTATGGCATTCCATACAGGCGACCAGGCCCGGGATTCCGGAGAAGGTGCCGTCTTCTCTGAGAAAATGGCAGGTTTCACAATCACCTGTTTCTTCGGCATGAAGATTGTGATCAAAATTAAAAGGCTGCTCCTTTTTTGAATAAAGCAATTTTGGAAACAGCAGCCAGCCCGACAGGAAGCATATCAAAAAAGCCCCCATAAAAAAGACGACACCAAGTCCTAACCCCTTGTCATCTTTTGGGCCGTTGTTGGTGCATTGGTGCGCACCATCCCCAGGACCATCGTTTGCATTGTTTTCTATCTCGCTCATGAAAACTCCATCAATGTTAAAATGTTGATGTTACCATACCCTTACGGCCACAGGATAAGCCCCAGGCCAATATTTTTCGCAGAACAGCATTTGCCATGCCTATTTTCTGCAATACGTCCAGAAAAAACACCCAGAAAAAACACAAATCGCTCAATCTATATTAATATATGTTTTTCTTGTCAAGCTTAATTGAAAAGCCCCGAGGTCAATCGCATGTGACTTGCCTGCAGTTTAATAGTAATTTTGAATGACTCATGCGGATTATAGAGTATAAATCTTCCTGCAAAGTTGAAATCGGTCCCGGACACAGAGCAGACAAACGGTGGGAATAAAAAGCGTGCCCACCCTGCCGGCTGCCGGGTGGAGCGTAACGGTAGGGTGGGCAAAGGCAAAACGTTGCCCACCATTGTATGAATAAGATTTTCTTCGATTCCGAGCGAAACGCCGGTGTAACCTGGGACCGGTCTTTGGGCCGTTTTTTCCTGCTGCCTTGGCGTCCCCTGGGAAATCACCCGAATTGTGTTCGGAAAAAGTCAGGCCCTATCCTTCTGAATGCTGGCCGCCTTAATGGAAAGCACTCCGTATTACAAAATTCAGAACGGTTATGATCCGATATGGAAAGCACTCCGTATTACAAAATTCAGAACGGTTATGATCCGATACTGTTCAAAGCCTCTTCAAGGGTTGGAAATATTTTAAAAATGGAATAAAACCCTGATAGTTCAAACACATCTTTTACAGGTCCTTGCAGACCTGAAATCAACAAATCCTGCTTCTTTGCCTTAAGATTTTTGGCTGATATGAGAACTACCCGAAGGCCTGCACTGCTCATGTATTCCAGTCCTTGCAGATCCAGAATCACAATTTTCTGAACAGTTGCCGTAGATGCCGCAATCTCTTTTTCAATTTCTGTGGAATTAGATGCATCTATTTTCCCTGCAACGGAAATAACAAGTGCGTTGGAACATTCGTCTATGTGGATATCCATTTCATACTCCGAATTGTTTATATTGTAATATACGTTAATGCGTATAGCACATTTCAAATTACTTGGGTATAGAGAAGTCTTTATAGCAAAAAGGATCACTTTTAAGAACCGTTCCCAAATGCAAAATTGGGGGCCTTGATCACAACCTAGGCCACTGTGTGTCGAGCTTTTCGGGAATGAATTTGAAGTGTTTTAATTTCAGGTAGTTGGAGTGTTTGTGAATCGGGTTTCGATATAGGTGGCCCATCTTATGATCAAAGCCAAAGTTCCTGACTCACAAATTAGGACGGCGGTGGCTCTTCTGTCTCTTCGGGTTTATACTCTATGATTGCCGGATCTGTATCAGACGGCCCTTCAAGCTGAAGCGGCTGGTCGCCCACGGCATGATACTCAAGGCTGATGCGGTGTTTTTGGATCTCGGTCTGGCTTTGGATGCTTTTTTTGGCAAGCAGGTAACGCAGATAAATAATCCAAAGGCCTACGCAGACAACGATTCCTAACAAAACAAAGAACACCCATTCGTACTGAATGAAAAGATCAATACTAACGTGTCCCAGGTAGGTAATCATATTGGGAATGATCCAGTATGAAACCACTCCAACGAAAACCAAAAAGCCGATGTTAAAAATATTCATGCGGCTGATGCGGTTCAACGTTGACTCCAGCTGATTCCCGACACCTGGTTCATTTACAGGACCTGAATTTTCATAAGTCACCGTATCACCATGAAAGATCACCAGATATGCTTTGACGACAAAGGCAAAAAGCATCATGGCCCCAATGGGAATGCATATTGCCGCCACAAACCAGGCCCGAAAGGGAAACGGTACTTCGCGCGTATTGAGTCGCACCGTGTACTTTTCAAGGGAACCGAATACCTTCTCAAAATTAGCTTTATGAAAATCGCTTAAATTATTTCCACTGGTTTCGTGTATGACATTGCCCTGGTTATCGAGGACCTGAAGGACAGATTGTTTGCCCGATTTCATGGCCGCCAGGGCAAAAATTTCGAGTTCAAGTAAAAAAAGACCCACAACAATAATAATGAAAAGGGTCTTATTTTCCTGTAATAGTTTGCTGATTGGAGATGATTTCACGGCATCACTTTTTAATAATTGCGATTATACATAGGGCGTAAGAATTGATTTGAATAATTTTAAAAATGGTCGATGCCACTTAGCTTTTATCATTTTGCCGTGTCTCTTTTTTCAAAATTGGATTAATATCGCTATTTAAAACTTAAAAAGGTGGGACAAAAAAATCCCGTCCCACCCTGTAATACCCTCTTTATCTCTTACTTAGTTTTACATAGCAGTAGAAAGGACGCCTGCTGCCAGGAACTCTCTGTTCAAACGAGCAATATTGGTAATTGAAATATTTTTCGGGCATGAGTTTTCGCATTCTCTTTCGTTAGAGCAGTTGCCAAACCCACACGCATCCATAGTTCTTACCATAGCCAATGCGCGTTTAGCTGCCTCAGGTCTACCCTGAGGGAGCAGAGCAAGATGGGAAATCTTAGCGCTGACAAAAAGCATTGCAGAAGCATTCGGACATGCAGCAACGCAGGCGCCGCACCCAATACATTCTGCTGCATTCATGGCAAGTTCACCAGTTTCATATGTAACCGGAAAAATATTTGCTTCAGGAGCGCCCCCGGCCTTGGCAGTTATATAACCGCCAGCCTGGATGATCTTATCAAAAGCACTTCTGTCAACAACAAGATCTTTTACGACCTTAAACGCTTTTGCTCTGAAGGGTTCAATAAAAATTGTGTCGCCATCTTTGAAACGTCTCATGTGAAACTGGCAAAGGGTGGTGCCTTTCTCTTCTCCGTGAGCATACCCGTTTACAACCTGGCCGCACATTCCGCAAATTCCCTCGCGGCAGTCATGATCAAAGGCAATAGGCTCAATGCCGGCAATTGTCAGATCATCATTCACGATATCAAGCATTTCAAGAAAGGAGGCGTCAGTGGAAATATGTTTTGCCTGATAGGTTTCAATTTTCCCTTTTTTCTCACCCCGTTTCTGGCGCCAGACCTTTAGTGTCAGATTAATAAATTTTTCTTCCATCACTTGTAGCTCCTTTGCGTTAATTTCACATTCTCAAAAACAAGTGGCTCTGTGTTGCGTATCGGGTCTTTACCTTCACCCGCATATTCCCAGGCAGCTACATGGCAGAATTTTTCATCATCTCTCTTGGCTTCGTTTTCTTCTGTCTGGGACTCTTCCCTGAAATGGCCACCACAGGATTCTTCGCGCATCAACGCATCACGGGCCAGAAGCTCGCCGAATTCAAGGTAATCAGCAAGTCTGTAGCCTTTTTCCAGAGTCTGGTTAAAATCTTTGCGGCTACCTGAGACACTAACATTTTCCCAGAATTCTGCGCGAAGTGCTTGAATCTTCTGGATTGCCGTTTTAAGTCCTGCGTCATTACGGGCCATGCCACAGTAATCCCACATAATAAGGCCAAGCTCTTTGTGCATATCATCAACAGTTCTCTTGCCGTTAATGTTCATAAGCTTGTCCAATTTCTCAGTAAGCTGTTTCTCTGCATCTTTAAATGCCTGGTGAGAAGTGTTTACATTCGTCAGGGACTGGGTTGCAAGGTATCCGCCGATGGTATAGGGAAGAACGAAATAGCCGTCTGAAAGGCCCTGCATCAGAGCACTTGCACCAAGACGGTTTGCGCCGTGGTCTGAGAAGTTGGCGCCACCCAGACAGAAAAGGCCTTCACGGCTTGTCATCAGGTTATAATCAACCCATGTCCCACCCATGACATAATGGATCGCAGGATAGATTTTCATGGGCACTTTATACGGATCTTCGTCCTGAATCTTATGGTACATCTGGAAAAGGTTGCCATATTTTGCTCTGATGACATCTTCCCCGTCACGTTCAATTGCTTCGCTAAAATCCAGATATACAGCAAGGCCTGTATTACCGACACCTCTTCCTTCATCGCATGCCAGTTTTGCATTACGCGACGCAACATCGCGGGGAACAAGGTTACCAAAACTGGGATATTTACGCTCCAGGTAGTAATCCCTTTCGGATTCAGGAATTTGATCCGGACTGCGTTTATCTCCCTTATTCTTCGGAACCCAGATTCTACCGTCATTTCTAAGACTTTCGCTCATAAGCGTCAGTTTAGACTGATAGTCTCCATGCACGGTAATACATGTGGGATGGATCTGGGTATAACAGGGATTGGCAAATGCAGCGCCTTTTTTGTAAGCTGCCCAGCATGCAGAGACATTGGAATGCATACCACTGGTGGTCAGAAAGTAAACATTGTCATATCCGCCTGTAGCCAAAACTACGGCATGGGCTGAATGACTTTCGATTTCTCCGGTTACCAGGTTACGGCAAACAACACCTCTGGCACAACCGTCTACAATAACGATATCAAGGATATCACGTCTGGGGAACATCTCCACGCCGCCAAGACCGATCTGACGACAAAGCTGGCCGTAAACGCCGAGAAGTAACTGCTGCCCGGTCTGTCCTCTGGCATAAAACGTACGTGAAACCTGGGCACCGCCGAATGAACGGTTGGCATGGAGTCCGCCGTATTCTCTTGCAAAGGGAACACCTGTGGCAACACAATGGTCTATAATGTTATTGGCATTCTGGGCAAGACGGTAGACGTTTGCTTCTCTTGCGCGGTAATCGCCGCCTTTGATTGTATCATAAAAAAGGTTGAATATACTGTCGCCGTCACCGGGATAATTTTTTGCTGCGTTGATACCGCCCTGGGCAGCAATACTGTGCGCTCTTCGCGGACTGTCTTGGATGCAGAAATTTTTTACCTTATACCCAAGATCTGCCAAAGTTGCCGCTGCAGAACCACCGGCAAGACCTGTTCCTACAACGATGACTTCAAATTTTCTTTTATTTGCAGGATTGACTCGTTTTAACTCAAATTTATGTTTATCCCATTTATCCTTAAGCGGACCTGACGGAACATTGGAATTAAGTTGCATGTATCCCCCTGATTAATTGATAATTATAGCTATTAAATCATATTTAAAGCGATTGGAATAAAACCAAAGCCCACGCCGATAACCACACTAAAAAGTATCCCAAATCCTCTAACGATAGGCGTATATTTCGGATGGCTGGCACCAAAGGACTGAAAAGCACTCCAAAAGCCGTGATTTACATGAAATGCCACTACGACCATAGCTACTATATAAAACACAAGAGTCGCAGGCTGGGAAAGGACGGAAGCTGTGAGATCGAATGTTGTCGTAGTAGAATGATCAGCAAATTTAAGACCAACCAGATGAACAACTATAAAAACCAATATAAAAAGACCTGTGTAAGGCATAGTTGCCGATGCCAATGTCCGGCCGCCAGCGTTTGACTTTTTCTTATATCTAACAGGTCTTGCAGCAAGGTTCTGAAAATAGAGAATAATTGCCATACCGATATGAATCAGGGCAAAAATAATCAAACCTGCCTCAGCGACGTGGATAAGAATCCCAAGGGCATGAAGATGCTCAACATAAGCATTAAAAGCATCTTTTCCGCCATAAACAAACAGGTTTCCAATGAGGTGGGTTGTCAGAAAGCAGCAAAAGGCAAGACCGGTTACTGCCATAAACTGCTTTTTAGCAACAGAGCAGCTAAAAGTTCGTACCAGCCAGTTCATAATTTAATCCTTTCTAAATTCGGCAACACTACATAATTTATGCAGTATTACCTTAAATTTTAATAAAATTAAATACTAAATCGTATTCAGCGAAAAAGTGCCAATAATTTTTCCCTCCTTTTCCCTCCTTTTTTGTTTATACTATTAACATATACCGTTGCAATACCCATAAAAATCAAGCTTTGTCGAATGCATACGAACCAATGAATTTTAAAATGTATAAACAATACATATAGAATTGTCAATATAAAATTTTTAATTCTCCTTTCTACAATTTTGGTAATATTTTCAAAGACTTTACTTTCATTACAAAATTTTCAACACGCTGTTTTTAATGGTTTTTAATGAGCTTCTTCTAATGCCATTCTAATACTGTTTGCTCGGTTCGCTAGGGTTCCCGATTTCCTCTTGATAAAGGATGAGATAATGGATGAATTGATGGCAGCAATTCATTCACCTGTTTCAACAGAACAGCACTGGCCTCTCCGCATTTTTCGTTCACATGGCCGATTCCTTAAATAATTATTGTCCCGCCTTGATCATCTGCGCGTCGTTAACGGCTACTGCCGCCATATTGACAATGTCTGAGACATCATCTGCACGCTGCAGTACATGAATGGGTTTTTTCATCCCCATGAGGATGGGGCCGACAGCAACGGCATTGCCGAGTTTGGCAAGCATTTTATATGTGATATTACCCGATTGCAGGTCCGGAAAGATAAAAATATTTGCATCCCCCTTGAGGTTGGAGAAGGGATATTGGTTTTTGACGATTTCCGGGTCCAGGGCAACATTAGCCTGGATTTCTCCGTCCACCCTCAGCTCCGGAGCCCATTCCTTGACCAGCTCGGTTGCTTTTTTCACTTTCAGGGTCAATGGGTGCTGGGCACTGCCAAAGTTGGAAAAGGAGAGCATGGCAACGCGTGGTGTGATATCAAAATGCTGTGCCTGTTCAGCAGCCAGGATGGCTGTTTCCGCCAGCTCTTCTGCAGTCGGTTCAATGGTAACGGTTGTATCGGCGCAAAAGATCACCTTTTTTTTGAACACCATCATGTACAGGCCATGCACTTTGGATAAGCCGTCCTTTTTACCAATCACCTCTATAGCCGGCAGGATGACATCCGGATAATGCGCGTTGATGCCGGAAAGCAGGGCATCCGCATCTCCTTGTTCCACCATGATGGCGCCGAAATAATTTCCATCCTCCTGCAGACGGCGGCGGGCATCATAGCGTGTCATGCCCTTGCGTTGACGTTTGGCAAAGAGTATTTCCGTATACGCTTTGAGTTTTTCACTTTTGCGGGGGGTGATGATCTCCGTGGTGCGCAGGTCGACATTAAGTGCCCTGGCTTTTTCGCGGATGATTTCATCATCGCCGATAAGAATCGGGATGGCAATTTTTTCGTCCAGCAGCACCTGTACCGAACGTAGAATTTTATCTTCTTCACCTTCCGGAAAGACCACCCGTTTAGGTGCTGTTTTCGCTTTGTTGATCATGGTACGCATGATCTCTTTTGAGCGCCCCTGGAGCGCCTCCAGGTGTTCAATGTATTTCGCCATGTCTAAGATGGGTCTGCGGGCGACACCGGAATCCATGGCTGCCTGTGCAACGGCGGGTGCAATGTGTAACAAGACCCGCGGATCAAAGGGTTTTGGAATGAGATATTCCCGCCCGAATTTGATTTCACTGTTGCCATAGGCACGGCGTACGGAATCCGGGACATCTTCTTTTGCCAGCCGGGCAAGGGCGTGGACTGCCGCCAGTTTCATCTCATCATTAATAGCGCTGGCATGGGTGTCCAGAGCGCCACGGAAAAGAAAAGGGAAACACAGGACATTGTTTATCTGGTTATTATAGTCAGAGCGTCCGGTGCCGATAATGACATCATCGCGCACCGCTTTTGCTTCGTCCGGGGTGATTTCCGGGTCAGGATTAGCCATGGCAAAAATGATCGGGTCTTTGGCCATGGCGCGCAGCATGCCGGCGGTGAGCGCCCCTTTGACTGAAACCCCGAAGAAAATATCCGCACCGTTCATCGCATCTTCAAGCGTGCGGGCATCGGTTTGCGCCGCCAAGCGCTCTTTATACTCGTTCATGCCCACGGTGCGGCCTTTATATATGACCCCCCTGGAGTCGCAGAGGATAACGTTGTTTTTGTTAATGCCCATGAAAATTGCAAAGTTGGCGCAGGCAATCCCGGCGGCTCCGGCTCCGTTCACGACCATCTTGACGTCTTCAATTTTTTTCCCGACGATTTCAAGGGCATTGACCATACCGGCGGCGGAAATAATCGCTGTTCCGTGCTGATCATCATGGAATATCGGGATGTTCATGGTTTTTTTCAACGCTTCTTCAATATAAAAGCATTCCGGACCTTTGATATCTTCCAGATTGATACCGCCAAAGGTGGGCTCAAGCAGCTGCACTGTGCGGATCAATTCATCCGGATTTTTGGTGTTCAGCTCAATATCAAAAACATCTATATCGGCAAAACTTTTGAACAGGACGCCTTTCCCCTCCATAACCGGCTTACCGGCAAGGGCGCCGATATCTCCAAGGCCGAGAACTGCCGTTCCGTTGGAAACAACGGCAACAAGATTTCCCTTGGCTGTATACTCATAAGCCATATCGGGATCTTTTTCAATTTCCCGGCAGGGTTCTGCAACCCCAGGGCTGTAGGCCAGAGCCAGGTCCCTGCTTGTTGCGCATGGCTTTGTGGTGATAACTTCAATTTTACCTTTACGGCCGCTTCGGTGGTATTCCAGAGCATCAGTGAATTTTGACATTGTTCCTTCCTTTAAAAAGGGACGAAAAGTAATCATGGTATGATTGAACTTTTTTCAGAAAATTATCCAACCCCCTCTTGTTTCTAGTTTCCTATCCGATTCTTATACATATCTTCAAACTGGCGGGCAATACTGTCACGCTCATAAACAATCTCCACCCGTCGGTTCCGGGCCCGGCCCTGGGCCGTATCATTGGAGGCCACGGGGTGATACTGGGCATAGCCTTCGGCAGAAATATAAAAAGGCGGCACACCGGTTGCCACCAGCAGGCGCGCAACCGTAGATGCCCTGGCCGAAGACAGTTCCCAGTTGGACGGATAAATGGGTGACGTAATAGGCTCGGAATCGGTATGTCCCCGGACCTTTACATGGTAGGCAAGCCTTGATAAAACCGACGCTACTTTTTCAAGTATCTCCATCCCCTTGGGCGACAACTGGGCCCCGCCTGCGGGGAAAAGCAGCAGGTCGGACAGGGTAATGACCGCACCAGCCTCGGTTTTGGTCACACTGACCTCCCCGCCCAGTTTATTGAAAAGGACCAGTTCCCTGACTTCGGAAACAATATCATCCAGCTCCTTTTCAATCATACCGCCAAGCTCGTCAATGGACTGGCTGTCCACTTTTTCTTCCGAAGGTACCGGGTGCATGGTCAATCCCTCCCGGGTACCGGACTCAGGAACAGTCTGGGCACCCAGGGCACTTCTCAAGGATTTGACCAGTTCCTTGTAAGTCTCCTGCTGGGTAGTGCTCATGGCAAACAAAAGAACAAAAAAGCACATCAAAAGCGTTACCAAATCCGCAAAGGTTGCCATCCATGCCGGGGCCCCCTCTGTGACATTGATAATCTCTTCCTTGACGACTTTTTGTTTTCCGCGACCTGAGTCTTCGTCGTTTTCAGCCATGCCTTTATCCTTCTACCTGAACCATAGATTACTTCTTGGCTTGCTTGCCGGCATCCCCCAAATAGACCTTGAGCTTATCTTCCATAAGTTTGGGATGTTCGCCTTCCCGGATGGATAAAATGCCTTCGTAAACAATATTCATGTTGGTGATTTCTTCTTCGGTACGCCCTTTGAGCTTATCACTCATGGGAATAAAAAAAAGGTTGGCCATGATGGCCCCGTAAAATGTGGTAATCATGGCAACGGCCATTTTCGGACCAATGGTGGAAGGGTCATCCAGATTGGCCAGCATCTGCACAAGACCGATCAGCGTACCGATCATGCCGAATGCCGGTGCATAGGCCGCCATGCTGGCAAAAATGGCTGAACCGGTATCCAGATTCTTTTTGGTCAGTTCCATCTTCTTTTCCATGATCTGACCGATATCTTCGGTCTTAACCCCGTCCACGGTCATCTGCAGGGCCTGGGCCAGATAGGGATCAGGTGTACTCTGAATATCGCCTTCAATGGACAGCAACCCTCCTTTTCTGGCCTTATTTGATATTTCCGCAAGGTTGGCAATGATATCTTCGGCTTTTTCAATCTTGAACATGAACACCTTAATGGCTGTTTTAAATATGCCTAAAATATCACCCAGGGGAAAACCGATCATGGTTGCGGCAATGGTACCGCCCACAACAATGAGAATAGAGGGGATATTGATGAACATAGTGATGGGACCACCCAGAAGAATGGTGCCCAGAATGAACCCGACACCGGAGACACAGCCGATTATTGAAGCAATATCCATTCGTTTCAGACCTTTATATAAACAGTTTCGTCAACAGGGTATGCCCTGTGATATTGTATTATCTTATCAATGGCTTGCCGGGTCAGGGTCTGGCCGGCAGGCAGCAGTTTGGTGCCGGTCCGGGTGAACAGCGTTGCACTGAGAATCATTCCCGGTTCCAGCTGTTCCACGCCGACACCACGGACCTTGAGCGTATCTCCTCCCCAATGCAGTAGCGCATACTTTTCAAGCCATCCGGCAACCATCGGATCAATACGGGTGCCGATTAACGGCTCAAGGTCTGAAAGCAAATCCCGGATATCAAAAGCCTTATTTTTCTCCCGAAGGGTCTCCAGTTCATCCGCAGCAGCCAGGATTCTTGACGCCAGAGGAATATGGTGGCGTTTCAGGCCGTCAGGATATCCTGTACCGTCCACATTTTCGTTCAAACACCGGATAATGGCTGCCGGCCGCTCAAATCCCCGGCAATGGCTGAGCAGTTCAGCCCCTTTAACCGGAAATTGCATGATCATCGTTTGATCATATACGGTTTGATCATATGCTGTAGGACGGCCGTCCGGATGTTGACCTGCGTCGCTCCCACCAGGCACGCGTTGACAAATATACTCCTTTGAAAGGAAAAGAAGTCCGGTTTCGTGGAGCATACCAGCTTTTGACAGATCCTCCAACTGTTTTTGGGGTAAGCCCATATGCGTTGCCATAAAACAGGCAATTTTCCCCACACGCTCGCCATGGCCGCGATTAAGCTCCACCCGCTGACGGATTAACGCATAAAGAATGCGGCTGAATCCTTCCATATCCGCAGTCATCTGTGTCTTGGCATCCAAAAGGCTTTGCTTCAAACGCCTGCGCTCTTCGGACATCTGCTGGATCTGTTTTAACGCCGTGTTCAGATTGCTTTTATCCTCAAGCAGCTCATCTTTGACTTCTTTTAATTCGCTTTTAAACCGATCCAGATATCCAAAAGATTTTTCAAGGGAACCGGTCTTGGAAAAAAGTGCCTGTTCAAGATGGAGCTTATCTACAGCCGCTTTGGCTTTAACTTCAAGCTCCTGTGTATCCAGGGGCCAGTCCACCACCTGATCAGCACCTGATGCCATAAGACTTAACCGGACACGTTTTCCGGTTTTTTCAGGTACGATAACAAAAACTGCCAAAGAAAATTTGAAATGATGACCATCCAACGCATCAAACCATGACCGGACCTTTTCCGGGTCAACACCGGCGTCATGGCCAAAAGGATCCATCAGCACAATATCCGGTCGCTGTTTCAGGGATTTTATGGCATCAGGCGTATGAACACAGGCAAGGGAAAGGTGTGGATCTGCAGACGCAAAATTTGGGGGGCACCGGGGGCCCACATATAAAATGGAAAGGCGCAAAGCCATAAATTAAAAGATACCTGTATCTTGTCTATTCCGAATATCCACGGGTCCACCATTCATCCCAGCGTGTACCAAGGACCTCCCGGGCAAGCTGTTTACCTGTATCTGTCCTAAGGCGGCCGACCACAAAGGGCAGCCAGGATTCAGGGGAGGTGGCGCCAAGGTCTTTTAATTTTTTAAGTTCAAGAATAAAGGAGAGTTGATCCGCATCATTGGCCAGCCGGGCTTCCCTGGTTTCTCCCCGGTTGAATTCATCAATAAGTTCAGGGATCTCTTTTGCCCAGTCAAGGCCCTGGACCAGATCTGACACCGCATGGGGTTCATCCACAGTATTATAGTGTTTGTTCACGTAATTCAAATCCCCTGTCCGGGCTTCGGCCGTATCATGCACCAGGGCCATGGAAATAAGCTTTTCAGCATCCACATCCGGTTCAAGCCGGGCCATGACAAAGCATAAGAAAGCTGTGGTAAAGCAGTGCTCTGCAATACTTTCCCCTCCTGTGCCCAGAAAAGCGTACCCGGTCCGGTTCAGGTCTTTGAGCATCCGTACTTCAAACAAAAGATCAGCAATCCGTGTCATTTCGCATCCATGTCCTGTGATTTAGGCAACAAATCTTGACAAGATATAGAACACTAGCTTAAATAAAGTCAAGATTTACAAGGATCAACACATCACTGGAGGTCCCGATGCCGGTTCACGAAAGAATATTTTCACCCCTGGTGTTCCTAATTATTTTTCTCATCTGTTCCTGCCTTTGTGCCTGCCTTTCCCCGCTTGGTGCCCGGGAAAGACTGGAAAAGTTTGACACAGATCAGGATACCGGCTTTTACTACACCATCAAAAAAGGCGACACACTCTGGGATCTGTCCCAAAAATTTTATAATTCCCAATGGGCCTGGCCAGGTCTGTGGGCGCTTAACAAGGATATTAAAAATCCCCACTGGATTTATCCGGGCAACACCATCAGGGTGTATCTGAAGACTGAATTGAAAAAACAACCCCTTGAAAAACAGGTGCTAAAAAAACCGGTCCCGATGGCGGTTGTCACCCGGTTTAATTATCCTGCCATTCACAAGACCGGATTTATAAGGGAAGCACAGGTGCCGGCCCTTGGCACGGTGGTGCGGGAAAAAGACGGCAATATCATGATGGCCACCGATGATATTGTTTATATCAGGCCCACGGGCCAGGCTCCTTTTATTCCCGGGCACAGGTACCAGATTTATTCCACCTCCCCGGTAGATCAGAAAGTCGGCTTAAGCCATTACAAAGGCATCAGGCACCTGGTCAAAGCAGATCTTGAAATTATTGAGACCAATACCCGGTATGCCACCGGAAAAATTAAAAATACTTACAGGGATGTGGTTTCAGGAGATCTGGTCATGGATTTTTATCCAAGACAGACCTCACTTGAGGTCAACGCGCACCCAGCTCCCGTGGATGCTGTCCTGCTCTGTTCCGAGGATGACAATGTTCTGGTTAACGATTACCGCATCGCCTTTATAAATAAGGGTATCCAAGATAATATCCAGCCAGGTAACATTTACACCATCAAGCGGGGCAATCAAACCGAATCAATTTACGACGTAAAAGCCGGACTGGATATCGCACCGGTGGCAGCGGGCAGGCTCATTGTGCTTCATACGGAACCGGCAAGTGCCACGGTCATGGTACTCTCGTCAACCCAGGATATACTCCCCGGCGATATCGTCAACTAGGACCCCGGTGTCACGCCTGCTCCCAGGTTACTCTCAAAATCTCCTGGTAGGTAGTTTGCCCCTTAAGCATTTTTTCTATCCCGTTTTCCCGTAAAGGAATCAGGCCTTGTTCACGGGCTGCCTTTCGCATATCACCAAGGTTTGAATTCCGGGTTGTCAACTGCTTTACTCCCCGGGTATAGGCAAGAATTTCATAAATCCCGGCCCGGCCGCTGTAGCCGGTATTTCTGCATTTCATACATCCCTTGCCGTGTTTGAGCTTTAACGGCCCGTCACCCGGCACAAAAAGCCCCAGGTCTGCAAGCTCCCGGCGGTCCATTTCAAAGGGCTGGACGCAATGGGGACAAATTTTGCGCACCAGGCGCTGGGCAACAACCCCGGCAAGGGCGGAATGAATCAGATAGGGCGGGATACCTAAATCCAAAAGCCTGAAAACCGTGGACACGGCATCGTTGGTATGCAGGGTGGACAGCACCAGGTGCCCTGTCAGGGCAGCCTGTACCGCAGCCTGGGCCGTTTCAAGGTCCCGGATCTCTCCCACCATGATGATATCCGGATCCTGGCGCATGATATTGCGTAAAACCGACCCGAAGGTCACATCAATGGCCGGCTGGACCCCAATCTGGTTAAACTCCTCATGGATCATTTCAATGGGATCTTCAATGGTGGTGATATTCACTTCAGGAGACGACAGCATGCGCAAAGAAGAATACAACGTGGTGGATTTCCCGGATCCGGTGGGACCGGTTACCAGCACAATACCAAAGGGCATGGTGATCAGTTTTTTATATTTTTTCAGATCTGCCGGAGTAAATCCCAAGCTTTCCAGGTCCTGGAGAAGAATTTCAGGGTCCATGATCCGCATGACCACCTTTTCGCCGAATGCCACAGGGATCGTAGATACCCGGATTTCCACTTCCTGGTCCTTTTTGAGCATTTTAATCCGCCCGTCCTGGGGCCGTCTTTTCTCGGCCATATCAAGGGCAGACAGATTTTTAATGCGGCTGACCACGGCATTGTGAAGTTTTTTGGGCAATTTGTACACAGTATGCAATGCCCCGTCAATGCGCATGCGTACAAGGCAGATATCCCGCTTGGGTTCAATATGGATATCACTGGCCTTCTGGTCAAAGGCATAGGAAAACAGATGATCCACGGCATTGACAATATGCTGATCCGTGGCCGGTGGTTCATCCATGTTGCCAAGTTTGACAAACCGTTCAAGATTGCCTAAATCCACGCCGCGTTGGGAAAAAAGATTTTCAGCCGCACTGATGGAATGATGAAACCCGAAAAATTCCCTGATAAACCTTGCCACATCCGTTTTTGAACTGACAATGGGGGATACCTTCAGATTGGTCACCCGCTGGACATCGGCAATAGCCTCATGGTTAAAGGGATCAGGGGTGGCCACCACCAGTTTGCCGCCGTTTATCTGCAAAGGCAGCAGCAGATGTCTCAGGGCAAAGGAGCGGGAAATGGTGCCGGTGACAAGATTGAGTTCGAGTTTTAACGGATCAATTTTTTCTGGCTATAACGGATTTGGGGGGTGACCTTTTGACTGGATTTTTAGAGTGCTTTCGTTCATGGTTAAGTTGCAAAGCATAACCTGAAAAATGAAAGGAGCAACGAAAATTCAGACAACAAAGCCAACTCCCCGAAAGAATCGTACAATTGTACTCCCCTTTGATCAAGAGAAATATATGGTTTCGATTCAGGATCCCAAAAAATTCAAAAGAATAGTGGACAATTTCATCGAAAAGCATTCCGAGCTTTTCCCCGATGGAATCCGGAACGGATACGGGTTGAAGGATATTCGGCGTTCTAAAAAGCTTAACGTGCCTACAA
>NZ_JQKJ01000029.1 GCF_000745975.1 Desulfobacter vibrioformis DSM 8776
AAATTTTTCCGGTACATCTGTTTTGTCCGTTTATCAAGATTTTCATGCGAAAGTCCTGGCAAAAAATCTTACATGGATATTAGCATCACCTGCTCAAGATGTAATAGAGAAAAAGGATGATAAAAAAAAGCACGAACATCAATTGAATATGACACAGGCAATTTCAAAATCCAAAGATACACTCTTTTTACTTTTTGAAAGACCTCGTGAAATAATTGAACAGCTAATCCAGCAAATTCATACACTTTTTATGGGAGCAACAGAACCGATTAGACCTGGGCGTAAATTTGAACGAAAACATAAAGTTGCCAAAAGGGAGCATCATATGAATTTAAAACCTTGCCGTTAACTTTATGACATTGACCCTTGACCAAACCCGAAAACCTGTCTATAAAATTTTTCATAAGCAGTTCCTGTTTGTATTTTAAAAGTATTCGATCTACCTTTATTATACATGAGGAACTGCTTCGTTCATATCACGGTTTATTGGGTTGCGGGTTTCCCGCCTTAGACTTTAAAAGTGATGACAATTCACGTAAGAAAATCAAGCTCCAAAGGGGGATAATAAATGCGAAAAATAATACTAATCGGACTACTATTTTATATGTGTTTAAGCGTGCCTGTTATGGCACTATCAGAAGAAGAACCAACATCAACAACTGGAGGTGCTGCTAAAAGGGCATTTGAAACGCTTTCTGCTAACGTTGGAGAGATATCTAAAGCAAATGATGAATTTTTTAGCTTAACAACAAGGAGAAATGCAATAATAGAATTCTATTCGGGGAAGGAAAAAGAGTTGGTCAATGAGATTACCTCTCTGAAAAAGGATTATAACTCTTTAAAAAGTAGTATAGAATCCGCAGAGGATTATAAAGGATTTATTAAAAATCTTCAGAAGACTGAAGAGTTCAAAAATAGTTTCACAGATACGCTCGAAAATTTAGATAAATCCACCAAAAGTTTACAAGCTGGAGCAGATGAGTTAAAAACAAGTATTAGCAATAATATAGATGAATTAGAACATATCCAAAAGGGATTGGATGATTCGATAACACTGCGTTCTGACATGACTTTTAAAGAAATTTTAAAGAAAAAAAGGCCTGGAACAGATCTTCTTAAATTAGAGGTATTACCTGAATCTGGGGCATCTAACGTCACCAAGGGGATTGCAATTATAAATTTAGGTCTTTATGCATATGATGTGCATAATCGTCTTGATTCTCTAATGAAAGATATTGCTTATGGTGAAGCCGATTGTAAAGATTACATAATGACAGGTCTATCAATTGGTAGCTTGATTCCAGGAGTTGGTTTGGTCTACCAAGCTGCTTCTATAGAAGAAACCTTTGAACTGATATTAGGGAAAAAAACAATAATCAATGAAAATTATTCAAATGCTGCACAGAAAGTATCTGAATTGGCAGAGTATGTCATTGGTGAAAGTATGTTTGATTTGCTTGAAAATAAGTATTATGAGCAATTGGAAAATGCAAAATCAGCAGACGAGGTGAGTGAAATTATTTCTTATGCTAAAAATGATCACATCGAACTACTTGTTCAATTACAGGAAACTATAACCGATATAAGAAATAATGTCAGGGCATTAGAGGATGAAAACAATCCTGCATTGAATGCAGTTGTGTATAGCCTAAATAATTTAGAAAGTCTTATCACAAATTACAGCAGAGAAGAAGTTCATAATAAAGGATTTGAAAGTAGATATTTGGAAATGGCATTTACTCCTCGATTGAATAAGCTTGTCAATCAAAGTAAGGAATTTTACAAAAAAAAATACGATGAGTTGCAGCAAAACGTGGAAGAAGTAAGCAATGTACTCAATGAAATGGACGATGGTAGCAAGGTGATCAAAGACGCAGCAATAACATTTGAAAATACGTCTCTCGAAGAATTGGTGTCTTTGATTGATAGTGAAACTGGTAATGATTATATGGGATTGATTCAACAAGAACATAGTCAAACGATTCAACCTGTGAGTGGCGATGATGAGACTATCACTGAAGATGATTCAAAATCAGACGAACTATCTGAAGATGACTCTGATGAAAAGAAACCAACTGCAAATAGCGATGTTACGCAGGAAAAACTGGAAGAGCTTGAGGGAAAATCCCGGGAACAGTTGGCCTTAAAGCAACAAAGCAATGAAATCAATTCTAAATTAAGTTGGAACTGGCAGCAAAAAGCCTCCTATGAAGATCAGTTGGCACTTCTTTCCAATGAAAAGAATGAACTTAAGGATCAACTGGCCGAGATCGAGTCAAAACTGTCTGAGTACCAAGGAAAAAAAACGGGGCTTGATAAGCAGGAAATTATCGATAAGCTGGAAAATATACGTAACGGGTTTGTTTATGCGCAATATTTGAAAGAAAAATACAATGGGGATTATAATCAACTCTCCTATAGCGAAAAATTCAAGTTAAAAAAATATTCCAAAATAATCTACGACAATACCTATCAGACTGTTTATCTATTTCAAAACGGCTATAAACATGTGAAGGAGGCCGTGGATGCTTACAATCAAGCATTAAGCTATCAGTCGGAAAATCAGGCTATTCTGGCTGAGATTACAAACCTTAGAGCCCAGCAGGAAGAACTTAAAAATAGAATCTCACAGATAGATGCTCAGATGGAGATCCTGGAATCCAGCATCGCGGTTCTTGAACCCACGATTCAAGCCCTTGAAGAGCAGGGCGCCGATATGGCCGAACAGATAAGTGAAAGCCAAGATTATCTATCTGGACTTGTCTCGGACGTCCAGGATCTGGAAAAACAGGAGTTAGCAGAAGAACAGGCACCGTCCGACAATTCAGAAACAGCCCCCTCCTATAGCGGATTTTTGTCTGCTCTTTCCACCAATGGGACATTAACTGGTGCAAGGCCGAGATCGGACACTGAACCCCATGTTGGTATGGCGCTGACACCCATTGAAAACAATTCTGGTATATTTAGCGGCGATTATACGATCGACACACAATCCAATTCAGACAGTTCAGGTGAATACAGTTATCTGTCATGGGGCACATGGGACGAAACTAATCCGCCTCAAATTTATACGGAAAACAATGGGAATGTAAATACACTGGCTGGCGGACATTGGATCATGGGTGAACTGGCAACAGATATCCCGCGTCAGGGCTCCGCAAGCTACCAGGGGGAACTGATCGGTGATTACAAAGGGTTTAGTAGTCGTGAAGCAGGGGTGATGACTGGTTCCGTATCTCTCAATGCCAACTTTTCCAATGCGACCATAACAGGTAGTATGAATATTTTGAGAAATAATGCACAATGGGCAAATCCGACATTGCAGAATAGCTACCTGGACGCCAAGCACAATGCTTTTGGCGCTGAGCTTTCAGGTGGATACGGCGGGAATGTCTCCGGACGATTCTATGGCGGGAAGGGAACTATCCCGGCAGAGGTCGGCGGAGACTGGTGGTATTTGAACAATGACGGCTCTGCTGCGGTTGGTATCTTCCGCGGAAAGAAACAATAAATGAAAGGCTCATCCATGTTGAATCTCAAGATATTCCTGTTATCCATAATTTTTTGTTTTCTCTGCGCTTTTTCCTGTTTTGCAGCCAACAATGCGGTAGACCTCAAAACGGCCCGGGAATTTTTGGCAGGCGGTCAGCCCTGGGATGCGCTCACACTTCTGCAGAAAAACCATGATTCCCAAAGTTCCAATGCCCAGGAGTGGTTCCTAATGGCCTTGGCGGCCAAGGCCTGTCAACGCCCTGTGGAAGCAAGCTCATATTTGGAAAAAGTAATTGAGATTGATCCGAAAAATGCAGGCCGTGCAAAGCTCGAACTTGCCTACCTGACTTACTCCCTTGGGGACGTCGAAAAGGCAAAGCTGTATCTGAACGAAGTCAAGGCATCAGGCCCGCCCACCAGGGTTGGCGAAAACATTGACAGGTTCATGCAGCTCATTGACACTCAGGCGCCGCCAAAATCCTGGCGCCTGACAACCTCCCTTGGATGGATGTATGACTCAAATGCCAATGCCGGACCTGACACCGATTCTGTTTTGATGTATGGCCTACCCTTTGTCCTGTCGGATGATGCAAAGGATAATGAGGATACGGCATGGCTGTGTAATATCGGTTTTGATTACAACAAAATCTTTACCGATGATATTGCCTGGCAGTTCGGGCTCTACTTCAGTCTGACAGACTATGCCAGCCTTGATAACTTGGACTCTTTTGTCCTGTCAGGCTCTACAGGCCCCTCCTTCCGCGTTACCAATAGATTCGGTCTGTCTGTTCCGCTGGTTTTCGATCGGGTTAGAATTGGCCATGAAGACTCATATTACTATTGTTCTTATGGAGTAGCTCCACAATTACATTACGCGCTGACGGAAAAACTTTCGTTCAACCTTGGCTCTGTATTGAGTAAAAAAGACTATCACAACAGAAGTGACAGAAATTCTGAAAACTATCAGTTATCTCCATCTTTAAATTATCAAATCGATAACATCAGCTTTGCAAGGACTGGACTGACCCTGGGAATTCAAAATTCTGGTTTATCTTACCAAGATAACGATCTGTGGGGATTGAACGCCATGTACGGACGGTTTTTTTGGGACATCATACAAGTAACCTTAAGCCTATCCTACTTCGACACGGATTATACTGGTAAGGAAGAGGCTTATTCACAGGCGAGACACGATAAGACGACTCGTTTCGGGATGAATATTACCTATCACATAAAACTGATTGGAACTGACCTGGTATCCTCCTTATATCGTACGATCAATCACAGTAATCTTGATATCTATGAATATGATCGTGATCAGTTGAGTTTCTTTTTGCGTAAATCATTTTAATTCGCAAATGAGGCCTAGGGTAATTTCGAACAGTTATCCAATCCATGAAATTTCGGGGCTTGATCATAACATCGGCCAAGAAGTGTGTCTTCAGAATGCTTAAAAAAGGAATTTAGAAGAAAAAAATGTAGATAAAATTAGCCCGGTCTGTGAATAGATAATGCGCCAAACAATAATTATTCACAGAAAAGATCAAAAAAGCCCGGGCATGACATCTACATACGCTGAATCTTCTCATAATGCAAACATCAAGACAAAATGGCCCAGGGATGAAGTCTCTATGAAAATTATAGATTTTAAGAACTGTAAGGAAAAACTCAGTCAGCGTGAGTTTGCCAGAGATGTCGGCGTTCCCCGAACAACTTTACAAAACTGGCTCAACCGGATGGATAGAATAGATGAGGGACCGGCGATAGTCGCTTTTTTCGAAAGTCCGGCAGGTGTGAAATTTTTACATACCTTGGTTCAGGCCCTCCATTTTGAATTCACCAAGGTGGGATGTGCCAGCATCCGCAATATTTGCAATTTTCTTAAGTTAACCCGGTTATCAAGCTTTGTGGCCGCATCCTACGGCACCCATCAAAAGATTTCAAATCAAATGGACACCCAAATAGGCCGGTTCGGTGATATTGAACAAGCACGTCTTTCACTTCTTATGCCCGAAAAACGGATCACCCTATGTGAGGATGAAACCTTTCATCCTCAAGTCTGCCTTGTGGCTATCGAACCGAATTCCAACTATATTATTCTTGAAAAATATGCCAAGGACCGTTCCGGAGTTACGTGGAACCAATCTGTGAGTGGGGCGCTTGGTGACCTTCCCGTCAAGGTTATTCAAAGTACGAGTGATGAGGGAAAGGGATTGATTCATCATGTGACGAAAGGCTTAAACGGTCACCATTCTCCGGATTTGTTTCATGTAATGTATGAAATCAGCCGGGGAACTGGAGCGCCACTCTCTGCAAAAATACGGAAAGCTGAAAAAGAACATGAAAACAGTAAGAGGAAAGTCCTTGATGCGGAGAAAAACAAGGACAACTATAAAAATCTTGAAAAACGACCTGTTGGTAGACCTCTTGATTTTGACAAGAAAATCCTTCGCTGTGTAAAAAAAGAACAAGAAGCAAAGGCGGCTCTGGACAAAGCAAGGGAGAACCAGGAAACCGTCACAAAAGCAAGAAAACAAATCAGCAGAGCCTATCATCCCTACGATCCTCTCACAGGAAACAAGCAAGACTCAGGCACAGTTGGCATTCAACTGAAAGAGAGCTTTGATCAAATCCGGGAAGCCGCGGATCACCTGCCGGATCGATGCAAAGATAAAATCGAAAAGGCCTGGCGTGTAACCGAAAAAATGATGGCAACCCTCGTATTTTATTTTTGCATGATTGAGTCGTGTGTCAACGATATGGATTTGCCTGATGATAAGCGAAATTTGATGTATAGCAAATTAATTCCAGGATTTTATCTTCAAAAGGCCGCTCGTAAGGAAAAAGATCCGGAACAAAAAAAGAAGATTCGGCAAAAATCTCAAGAATTACTCTCGGTGTTGCAGGACAGAAACGGGCAGCTTTTCGAATCCGCTGATGATGAAATCAACCGCATGGTCAGAACGGCAAAGGAGTGCGCAGGATTTTTTCAAAGGTCAAGTTCATGTGTAGAAGGCCGTAATGCACAACTGTCCCTGCATCATCATGGTATGCACCGGTTGAGCGACCGAAAAATGAAGGGTTTGACGGTGATTCATAACTTTCACTTAAAACGGCCTGATGGAAGAACGGCGGCAGAAAGATTTTTTGAAAACAAGCCAATCAACATGTTTGAATGGCTCGTTAAAAAAATGCCTCTGCCTGCAAGACCAAGAAGAAATAAAATTAAAATGGCAAGTTAGGTATAATGGCCGATCTTATGATCAAGCCCAAATTTCGGAATGAGAAATGCCAGAAAAATTATTTGGATTACTGATAATCGTATAGGGAAATGTTAGGAATCATACGGCGAGGGCTATGTCTATTTATGTAGCCTGTAGCCCTTGCCAGCAAGGACGTTGACTACTTTTGTTATTGTGGAGGGTCTGGCATATAAGATCCGCTAAGCCAAATTGATCAGTCTGGAGAGGGGGCTACCCATGTGCCAATCCGATTTTGGGTGAAAGGACTGCCGTAGACTTCCCCCGTCTTATTTAAATTCCATTTCTTTTGAAAAACCCAATCCTCTCCATATAAATCTTCTGGCGCATTTTCAAATTTAGAAAATCTGACCGATATTTTTTCATTTATGCTTGACTCTCATCTGTATCGAGCTTAAAGTTAACCATAAGATAACAGGTTAACCGAGATAACCGCTTATAAATAAAGAATTTAAGGTTAACTATAAAAGGAGATAGTAACATGGCAAAAGAAACGTTGGGGCTCAAGGTTGACTCGGAAATAGCAGCAAAATTCAAGGAAATCCAGGCAGGGTCCGGGGCTGCCACTGCACAGGATTTTATTGAAACTCTCCTGGCGGCTCACGCTGAAAAACAGGAGGACACCGACACGTCCAGCCCTGTATATAAGGAACAGGTCAAGGTCAAACAGGCTTTGGCTTCTGCGGAAAGAGTGTTGTTTGCTTTTTTAGAGATTGCATCTAACGACAAAATCCAGGCACAAACCCAAGCCCAGGCCTCCGTCAAAGCTGCCCAGGCCGAAACATCCCAGACCAAAGAATTATTTCAGGCCGAAAAAGCCGAAAAAGAAGAACTGAAGGCCGATATTGAAAACCTTAAAAAAGAGATCTCTATCCTTGAAGAAAAAGCCGAAAGCTTGACTGCCCTTAAAGAAGCTTGGGCAGCAAAGGAAACCGCTTGGGCTGAAAAAGAGGCCTCTTTCAATGCACGGATAGGTGAATTGGATGCCGAAGCTAAGACCGCCAGGGAGCTTGCTAAAAAGGTTGTTATCCTGGAAAAACAAGTATCAGAGAAAAATCATCAATTGTCTTTGGCAGAACTCTCCGCAACAGGCGACAAAGAGAAAATTCAAACGCTTGAAAATAGTATAGAGCAGTTTAAAACTGATTATGAAGCCCTCAAAGATAAAAACGATAACTTAAAAGAGAACTTAACCGCGGAAAAAATAATTTGTGTAGAAAAGATCAATGCAGAAAGAACGGCTGCAGCACAGGTCAAAGGAGAGTTGGAAGCAGTCAGGAGCCAGCTTAGGAATCAGGAAACACTTTTATCTGACATGGCAAAATTAAAACACGATCTTGATGTGGCTATCGCAGAAAATCAAAGGCTGTCCAAACAGGTGGAAGGCCCTTCAAAGAAAACGATACCAAAAGAGTAAGGTTGTAGCTCGGTAAAATTAGTCTGCCAAGCTTCCAATTCTGGATTCGTTTTCCATCTGCTTCCTCGTTTATCTGCCCCGGTATTGGGGCTGCTCTTTTATCAACTGTTCCCTTGCCTGGTGTATCCCTGAAAAAATTGCTGATGAAATCTGACCGGGAAATCCAGGGGGCAGGGCCGCACCTGCCTGATCTATACATTCTTGTGTCATATCGCAGCATTTTTCAATGATCTGCTTCATTTCATCTTCCGGGTACCTGCATTTTTTTGCCGTGTCCAGCCAATGTCTTCTGGCTATGCTGTTCCATCTGTAATGGCGGTTTTTCCCTGACACGGCCATGGCCATCTTCACCTTGTGCATGGAAATATGGCCAGCCTTGACCAAAGGATAGATCGAAATGACATCGTAAAGGGGGGTCAGGTGAAAGCGGCTGCCGGGCCGAAGAAAGATGCTGAAATTTTTGGCATGGCCGTCAATGGCCCCCAGCATCCAGAAAAGCACCTGGGCAGTCATAAAGACGGTCCGGTCCACATGGGCTCTGTCAGAGCCCAGAAGCAGGCCCATGATCGCAGCCATACCCGGTCCCCCGTCCGCCTCATATTTCAGAGCAGAAGGCGTTCCCGTGGCCTGGCAGATATCTTCCTGGGGCAGCCGGATCAGCCAGGAGCCGTCAGCGGACCAGCGCCGGTCAAACCGCTTCACTACCAGTACCTTCTGGCTGCCGAAATTCGCCATCCGGGTGTCAGCCGCAGCCATGCCAAAAGCGTCCAAAAGTTTCTGGCAGAGCCATTCGTTTTCCACACTACCTGACAAATCCAGGCCGGTCTGGCCCAGCCAACCCATGGGCAGCTTGAAAATGTGGCTGGTGGGCGTGGCCCCGGAAGGGCGGTACCAGTTGCCTTGCATTCTGAGGAAAGCGGTTTTTTCCTGGGCTCCGGCAACGGAAAGCCTGAAATCAGCATCAATGTCCACCCCCAAGGGCATGGCGGAATAAGATTTAAGAATAGCCTCTATCTGTGATTCGCCCACTCGATCTGCCGTGACCATTTTGACACTTGGCCTTTCCCCTTCAGGCACAAGCTGCACAGCCCCCACACAATCCCTGCCAATGTGGGAGAGCAGGTCAAAGGCCCGGGTAGACGAAGCCCCGACCCGGGCCTGTAGCCTGTTACGCAGTGCCATATTATCCGGCAGCAGGTTATCAAAAAAATTTTCAACCCGGTTTCCGGAATAGACCTGGGCCGTAAGGGGCAGAGACAGGGACAAGGGTCTTCTGTTGCGGTCTGAAAGCCAGTTCTTGTCATAGCCGAAAGAGATAATCCCCTTGGAATTGCGGGCCAGCCAGCCCACAGGGGAACCGTTCATCAGAACGTTGAGGCTCTCTGCCTTTCCCATCACCATTCATCCTCATTATTTTCCTGGGACCCTTGGCCCGGAGCGGCACCGTCGATTGCCTTGGGCTCCAGGGCCATGCCTACTTCCAGGGCGGAAAGTAGTCGGAACAGGCTGTCCACCCGGATATTGGGATTACCATTTTCCATCAGAGAGACCCGTTTCTGGTCAAGCCCCACCCGTTTGCCCAGAGCTGTCTGGGTTAGCCCCTTTTGTTTTCTCAATTCCTTGAGCATTGCCCCAAGATCCATAGGGGAGACAATGATCTGCTGCATCGTTTCCTCCAAATAAAATATGTCGATAACAGCATAATATCAAATTATGTTCAAAAGGCTATATTTTTATTTTATGGCGTTTCCGCCATATAGGGTCCCATTAATTATCCGGTACAAATCCCCCACGGGTATTTTTAGCCAATTTCATTCATTAAAACGCTGTGAACCTCTTTATCCTCTATGCCTAAATACGTCATCGTTGTTTTAGGATCTGAATGATTGAATCTTTTTGCAATAACATCAAAACCGACACCATACTTGGTCCGCTGCTGATACCCCCAGGTTTTTCTCAATGTATGAGTGCCGTAATTCCCTTTTAAATTAATCGTCTGAGTCCATTTTTTAACAAGCCCGTGTACCGCTTGTACTGACAAGGGAAAATTTTCACCCTTCCGGCTTCGGAATAGATAATGATGATTTTCGATTTGGCTTGTGCTGTTTGAAAAATAAGTATCAAGTGCCTTCCGTACAGATTTGTTGATCACCACAACGTTCTTCTTCTTGGTTTTGCTTTCGGTTATCTGGTGAACTTGGCCAGACTTCAAGTAACGGACGTCCCCTACCTTTATATTAAGGAGGTCACCGACCCGGATGCCATTATTGATTCCCATAACAAATAAAAGGTGGTCTCTCGGGTGGCCGGAAAGAAGCTGGATGATCGCCTTAATATCTTTTTCCCTTCTGAGCGGCTCCACCTCGATTCTGGAACCCTTTTTCGGATGATTGAAATTCTGACCTTTTTCCATTATCTTCCCCATAATCATAAATCTTAAGTTTACTGTGTTAAAATATATATAACTTAAGATTTAAAATCAAAAGAAGAAAACTTATTTTAACAGAAATAGCGAAAACACCTATGGAATAAGGGCTATCTCTATTTTTACGAATCTTAACTTTCTGCCAAAAGTTAAGATTAACGGATAACTATCATAAAGGTTTTCGGTCCTCATTGGTTATGCTCCTGAATTGAGGGCAAACTGATTTTCAGGCCAAGAGTACAAAAAAGCATATTTTTCTTGATCACTAATCCATTTTTTTACTGAACTATACTCGATTACCCATGGTCAAATCACGCCAGATAGGAACAGTTCACCATTAGCGCTCTGCGCATAACTTCTCCATCCCGATTTTTTACCCAATAATGTGCTTATCCTGGAGAACAACGTAACCGGTACAATACGTTACTCAACGAAACGGAAAAAATCGTACGCTAAGTACTGATCTCCATAAATATGTCCTTGGTTTCAGATTAATTCTCTCACTGATTTCCTGAAGCTGGCTTAATTTAACCGGTGACGGATTTACGGCATGGTGTACTAAGCCTCGGCGAGCATTCGTAACGGTCGGAACTTGCCCTGTGCAACCTGCCTGCTTTGCTGCCAGACGTAATCACCGGTCTATAGGGACGATCTTGGAATGGGAGATGTGCTATAACGCGGTCAAAAAATAAAATTTATAAGTTTAACGAAAAAGTTTGGTTTAGGGTTCCCGCTATATTCATGCGTAAATATACGCTAAAAATTCCGCATTTATAGTCTTAATCAAAACCACATTAACTGAACTTTATCCGTAATCTCTCCCATATTTTGCAAAATACCGGTTAAACCCATAGACCATAAAAATTTGATTCCAATAAGTATTAGGACACCGCCTAATAGGCGTTTAACACTTTGTGGCTTCATCTTTTTTTGCATCACTTTGGTACCAAGATATCCTCCAAACCAGCCAGCCAGCCCTGCAAAAATAAGTATTTTGATGGACACCGATCCCATGGCAGCGTAGGTGACAAACGCCGAGAAAGATGAAAATGGTACTGAAAGGGCAGTCACCATGGCCACTTTTTTGGGGTTAAAGCCCTGGACCAGCATCAGGGGAGAGATGATTCCACCTCCGCCAACGCCAAGAAGCCCTGATACAATTCCGGCCAGCGTACCAACACAAAGGGGACCTGCAAGGGGACGATCTTCCCGGTACTGATCTGCATATTTTGAGCCTTTAAAAAATATCATCATAGACCCGGAAAAGAACAAAAAAACGATAAAAGATAAAAGCAGGGTCTGGGTGGGTAGAAAGTGACCGGCCCAGGCTCCCACCGGGGCCATGACAATTGACGATGCAATAATTGGAAGACCTAATTTCACGTCAAGTTTTTTTTCTCTAAAATTAGACCACGTCGCCCCGAGCATACTCACACAATTGACGAAAAGTCCGGTGGGACGGGCAAGATTAAAGGGTACACCAATCCAGGACAGAGCGGGAATAAGAATAACGGCAGCTCCGACACCTCCCAGAGCAAAAATAAAACTCAATACAAATGAAAGCAGACTGATGATTAAAATATTAGATGCCATTTTTTTCTGTCCGTATCATAAAAAATATACCGGCAGGCCCGATTTTTCGGTTACCGGTACACCGGTTTCATTACATTACATCTTAGCCAGGGGGCCGGGTTTGAAGGTCGCAGCCATATCCTCTGAAGATGCTGTAAGCCCCTTTACTTCCTCATACCCATTGGCCCTCAGGTAAATATATACCAAAGCGCCTCGGAATACCGAAGAACAGAATGGAATAATGAATTTGTCTTTCGGCACCTCGCCAAGCCTGTCTGGAAGTTCATTCATTGGAATATGCAGGGTAAAGGGAAAAGAGAGATATTTCACCTCCTCATCTGTCCGGACATCAAGAAATACAAAATGATCGTTGCCAAGCACCTTACGCATTCCTTCAATACTCATGCTGTGTTCGCCGGAACTTAAAAATTTAAAATCCATCTCTTTTAATAACGAATTCAGATTACTCATCTTTTAAATCTCCTTAAATTGATTTTTTCCATTATTTTTAAAAAGGCTCATAAATACAAGATAAATGGCCGGTATCAGGAAGGACGCATCCCGGATCAGGGTAAGGCGATTCATTGAGCCTTCCTCTGGGTTTGTTGAAAAGCAACCGCAGCTGATATCCAGTCCCCGGGAAAGATTAAACAGGATTGCAGCCATAAAGACTGTCAGCAGCGTTATTGAAATAACTGAAGTTCCCGGCATCCATCGGTTGAAAATCAGGCAGCAGCCCAAAATAAGCTCAAGCCAGGGAAGTATGAGTGCCGTCAGGTTGATAAATGAATCTGGCAGGAGCTGATAGTTGAATACCGCCTGGGCAAAGGCCTGTGGATGGATAATTTTATCCAAACTTGCATAGATAAAAATAACGCCAAGCACCATTCTTGCTATATGGTATAAGTATCCATAGGTCTTTGGGCCTATTTTGGCCTTTGGCTGATCATTGGAACCGTTGTTCCCTTTATTTCTGCTGATTCGGTTCTGCTGATCCACTTTGTTCCCTTTTGTTTTGGCAGCAAACGTCTCACACAGCAGTGTCCCGCCCCCGCAGAGTTCAGTCTCAAACTGCAGCACCGGATGATCAATGCCGAATTTGTGAAAAATCATGTGGCGGATACTTTTGGATAATTTCTCTATTTCCGTAAGCATCTGGTCCTTAACAACCAGGTGGCAGGAAAAGGAGATTCCCGATGAACTGACGGGCCAGGCATGAAGGTAATGGGCACTTTTAATTCCATCAATGCTGACAAGGGCTTCATGAACAGCCTCTAAGTCAATCTCGGACGGGGTGGCGTTCATCAAAATTTTTGTTGACGATTTAAAAATGTCCCAACAGTTCTTGAGGATAAAAACGGCGATAAATACAGATAACACCGGATCAAGCCAATACCAGGGTCTATAAAACATCACAATGCCACTGATCATCACAACGACAGAGGTTAAAAAATCTCCCAGCATGTGCAGAAAGGCACCTTTTACATTTAAATTGTGTTTTGCATCCCGATGGAGAAGCCATGCGGAAAAACCATTTCCCACAATGCCGACCATTGCAGCCCATATCACGATTTTTCCTGACACGACTTCAGGAGATAAAAACCTTTGGATTGCGCCATATAAAATAAAGATGCAGGCACCTACCAGGATGATGACATTCAGCAATGCCGCCATAATTTCAGCCCGGCGATACCCGAATGTGTTCTGCAGACTTGCTCCTTTGCGGCCGATTCTATAAGCAATATAAGAGAGAAGGACTGCTGTGAAATCGCTGAAATTGTGTGTGGCATCAGAAACAAGAGCCATACTGTGGGCAAACATTCCGGCAATAACCTGAATCACCGGGATGATTAGATTTAAACCTAAGGTAATCAGGAGCCTGGTCCCACTGGTTTCTTCAACATCAACATGGTGATGATGGCCTGAGCATTTTTCTGAATGGCCGGCCTCGTTGTGGGGAGCCGTTTTAAAAAACTCTTTTTCACTTACACTTATATGCTCACAGCCTTTGTCCTCTTCATGTATCATTGTGCTTATTCCTTTTTCTGTCACTCCCCCTCCTGGGTGGGAAGACCGTTTTCTATCCATAGTGTCCACCCGTTCACCAGCACGTTGACATGGGCAAATCCCATATCTTTCAGAAACAGGGCAAGATCGTGGCTTAAGTTGCAGGTCTCTCCGTCGCAATAGGTAATAATCGGTGTATCATGGGAAATATCCTGCATAACACTCATAAACAGGTCATCAACATTGTGCCATGGCAGGTTGCGCGCCCCCTGGATATGCCCGTCCCCATACTGGATAGAATCACGGGCATCAATAAATACAGCCGCCTTCTTTTCAAAAATATTTTTAGCTGCCGAAAGTGCGATGGAGAGAGGTTCTCCCCTTTCGGTCGTCATACGTCCCTGGACAGACCAGTCAGCGACAAGCGGCAAGGAGGTCGGTCTGATTGCATTAGAAAGCAGGCTAAGTATAACGGCTGCCAGGAAAATCACCGGTCCTTGCCAAATCACCCTATAGATTTGTTTTATATCAATACCGATCCTCACTTTTTTACTCCTTGCAGATCAGGTAAATCAATTAAATCATCGCCAATTTTCCCCACCCGGCTTTTTCAATATTACCTTTCCCAAGTATACATCCGGTGCCATACTGAACGCCGTCGCAAACCATTGCGCCCCGTGGTTCTCACCAATTTCAAGAATGCAGTGCAACCCGGCGGATGATCCTGTCCGAGCAACATTCAACTGGCGTAAGGCCGCCGTCCCCGCACGAACTCCGGCAGCACTATCCCAACAGATATGTCCATGAAATTCAAACGCATTTTTTAAAATATCTTTATTCATTGTTTTTTATTCTTTATAACTTGAACATCCTATACAAACTATTTTTCCATCCGGCTGAACCCGCAGCTTGTTGACAAATGTTACCTCCCCGCAGGAATGACACCGCCTGGTTTCAAACAGTCCTTTTCCTTTCTTGATCTCCACAGTCTTTACTTCTCCGACATCAAGAAACATGGCATCATCCAGGCCTTTAATTTTATTCACTAATGGGTCTGTGACTTCCGGCTTTATATCCTGTGGCGGCACCCCGGCTTTGCGCTGTTGAACAAACGGGGAATTGAGCGCACCTTCAAGGAAATCGGGTTTGACAGACACACGGACAGACCGTCCTGTGGTGTTGTCAATCAATGTGAAGGCAAGTTTGTTGTAATAAAGCTTTTCAATATTTGACTTGCCGTAAGTACACCCGGTGGCAGTCATGATGCCGTCCAGAAAACATCCGGCAGCATGCCCCTTCCCTGTCTCGGATATAACGGAAAGTTCTTTATCTTGGGCGCGTTCAACTCCCAGGGCTTTCATGGCGGCAAGGCCTGCTTTAAGCCCCATGGGCATGGCCGGGCATTTGTGCCCGTGAAATTTCAGTCCTGTTTCAAAAAGCGATTCAAAATTTGTCATGTTACACTCCTTCGTATTAAGCTTATTGACTTGTTAAATCTTAATTTAAAACAAGATGAGGGATTATGCATTGACAGCAATCAATCCCTTTTGCTTTTTTCATTGTTTTAATTGTCATATTTCGTTTTTGGCTTCTGAAAGAAGTCTTTCATGATCAAGTATCTGAAACGAGTTTGCCTTTAAGCGATGAATAATCCCCATATCCGCCAGTCTGGTGATCCCCCGTGAAAAACTTTCCGGTGTCAAACCGGCGAGAGCGGCATATTCCCTGGAAGAGACCGGCAGCGAGATAATTTCCAGATTCCCGTAGCCTTTTGATTGAACAGATAGTGAAATAAGCGCAGCGGCGGTTCTTGGAACAATACCTTTTGTGGAGAGCCTTTCGATCTGATTAAAGGCTTCCCGCAGTCTCATGCCCAGATGTTCCAGTAAAAAAATAGCGATTTCCGGTTTTTGCTTCATGACAGTGTGTAGTTTTTCCCGTGTCATTACCAGCGCCTCAACATCATCCACCACTTCTGCACTGGCCGGGTAAGAAGATCCGTCAATCAGCGGCATGAAACCAAAGGTATCTCCAGGCCCGAAAATGTAAATCGCAGCACTCTTCCCGTCTGCCAGCGGTCTGAATATTTTTACTTTTCCAGAGATGATTGAAATCATCCGCCCCGCAATTTCACCTTCATTCCAGAGAACATACCCGGCTTTAAAACCCATGTTAACAAAATAGGCGGAAAGGGCCTGTTTAATTTCACTGGCAAACAGGTCCCTTTTACCTAATGGGTTAAATATGTTGGAGTTAACCATACTTTTTAAAATCAGCCCTCATGCGGAAATAAACGGGGAAATGACAAAATAGAGCCCCAGAAGACAAATAAGGGTTCCGGCACCTTTCCTGAACCAGGTTCCGGCACCATTCCATGCGCTGTTTTCCAGCAATTTTTTCACGGCTGCGGTTGAACTGCCGGCAATGACGATGGGCAGACAATGGCCGACAGCGAACAGAACAATCAAAATGATGCCGGTGGCAATTTTTTCCTGAACCGTAATAATTGCCAGTATCGGAGCGATGAATCCGAAAGTGCATGACCCGGACAGTACTCCATAGGCAAGCCCCAGGGCAAACGCACCCAATTTTCCCTTAAGATTCAATCGGTACAAAAGGCTGCCGGACATGGAACATTTTTCAACTCCCAGCATTCCCAACGCAACCCAGATCAGGACAAGGCCAATCAGAACCTGCCAGTAAATACCCACATCCCCGAGCATTCTCCCAAGCAACGCACAAAGGATACCGATTAATGCAATGGTGATGAAAAGCCCTGTTGTGAACAGTACAGAATATATGCCTGCCTGTCTCGGTTGGACCATTCTTTCCTGGCCGCCCACATACCCGACAATTAGCGGGATGGATGCCAGATGGCATGGGCTGAACAATACACTGATAACGCCCCATATAAAGCATCCGCCAGCCGCCAGGGCAATGCCGCCGGTCATCCATTGATTCACGGTTAAAAATATAGAATCAAGCATAAAGTTATTCCTTATTTCCAAGCGCAGGTTGTTCTACCCCCATTTCTGTCAGGCGATCAACAATGGCTTTTTCGTCCAGAAATCCTTCGTGCCGCCAGACTTCTTCACCGTTTTCGTTAAAAAATATCTGGGTGGGGATGGCCCTTATGCTGAACCTGGGGGCCTGGTCCCGATTTTCCCATACATCTATGAAAACAATATGTGCTTTGCCTTCATACGCTTTTTCAAGTTTTTCCATAATCGGGGCCATCATTTTGCAAGGAATGCAGTTTTTGGCCCCAAGATCAACCATGGTGACTTGCCCTTTTTCCGGAACCGTGGCGAAATTCTGGGCCCAGGCAAGAGACATAGAAAAAAAAATAACACCCAGAACCGTGAACCCAAATATTTTTTTTACCATTCTTCTATCCTTTTTTGACTTCTATTTTAACAATTTCAAGATCAGCGGGGTTCAAATTAAAATCCTTGTTTTTTTCAATACCCAGGTCCGTGATCACTATGTAGTTTTTGTTCTTTATTCCATTCTTTTCAAGAATGGCTTTTGCACATCCCACTGAGCAGCCGTCAATGACCACCAGTTTGTCAACATCCTTGGCGGACTGGACAAAGCCGCTGAGCTGCCCGCCGATACCGGCCAAGCAGAACATTTTACCGAAACCTTCCTGTGTCAGGTCAATGGCAGCCTGGTTGGAAAGCTGCCCCACATTGGAGCCCCCGGAACAGGCAAGTATCATGGTGTTATTATTTGAACAGCAGCAATCTTCAGACATCTTTAACTCCTTTCTTTTAATGTAACTTATTTAGATTTTAATATTTTTTAGATAGTTATTTACCACCATGAGAAGCCATCTACCCGAAAAAGGTTCCGTACACCACCCCGGCTATGGTGGACAGGATCACGATGATGGTACAAAACGTGGCCGTCTTTTTTACGCCCATGATGCTGCCGATCACCAGCATGTTGGGTAACGACAGGGCCGGACCTGCCAGCAGAAGGGCCAGGGCAGGCCCCTTGCCCATGCCGGCTCCTAAAAGTCCCTGCAGGATGGGCACTTCGGTCAGGGTGGCGAAATACATCAAGGCGCCGGCCACGGAGGCCAGAAGATTGGCCCAGATGGAATTGCCACCCAAAAGGGATGAAATCCATTGTTCCGGGATTAGCGCCGGATGACCGGGACGGCCCAGCAGAAAACCAGCCACGATTACCCCCCCGAAAAGCAGAGGGAAAATCTGTTTCATGAAGCCCCAGGTGGATTCCACCCAGCTTTTGCACTCATCTTTGGTGAACCAGGCCTTGAGCATTAATCCGAGGATAATCAGCAGGGCAATGGTGATGTACCACTTGGCGGCAAAGATTGCGGGCCAAAGCCCGGTCGATCCGGAAGCCGGTTTGGCAAAGGCGGCAAAAACCAAAATCAACACCATCGTCAGAAGGTATAGACTGTCTTGCAAAAGAGTTCTTTCCTTGGCATCCTCATCCGGCAGATAAATCTTACCGGCCGTGCGTGAAGCATCGTCTTTATGAAAAATCAGGGCCATGAGCAGACCGGTCACCACGGCAAAAATCACTGCACCAACAGCCCTGGCAAGGCCGAGCTGCCACCCGAGGATCTTGGCGGTCAGAGTGATGGCGAGTACATTGATGGCAGGCCCGGAATATAAAAAGGCCGTGGCCGGGCCGATCCCCGCACCTCGTGTGTAGATTCCCGCAAACAGCGGCAGTACCGTACAGGAACAAACAGCCAGGATGGTGCCGGATATCGAGGCTACAGAATAGGACAACAGCTTGCCGGCCTGAGCCCCGAAGTATTTGAGCACCGAGGCTTGGGAGACGAACACGGAAATGGCTCCCGCAATGAAGAAAGCGGGAATCAAACAGGTAAGAACATGTTCCCGGGCATATTCCTGAAGCATCATAAAAGCTTCCAGACCGGACTGACGGATCACAGGATGGCTCCAGGGCACATAGTAGGCGGCCATAAAAACCCCTGCGATCAATAGTAGCTTGGTACGTTCCTTCATTGGATATCTCCTTTGAGACTATTTGGTAACCCAGGCTTTGATATCTTCTTTTTTGGGTACTTTTCCGGTACATTTTACCTCGCCGTCCACAATGACGGAAGGGGTTCCAAAGACGCCGTAGGAAGCGATCTGCATCATATCAGAGACTTTTTCAACGTGAGCGTCTACGCCAGTTTCTTTTAACACTTCCTGCACTAATTTTTCGGTTTTAATGCATTTGGCGCATCCAGGTCCCAATACTTTGATTTCCATGTTTAACTCCTTCAGGTTTGATTTGTTTGTTTAGTTCATCAACTATTTGATTCATTGAATCAGGTATCAGACGAATTACTGATCCGCTGAAACAGCCTTTATTTTTTCGTAAATATCTTTTGGCGAAACTCCGTTTTGTTCCGCAATTCTTTTTAAGGTCAGATCTTCCTTGACCTTAATACCTGAAGCGGCAAGGGCCAGTCTGATAGTTTTAATATTCAGATTGTACTGGCTGCACAGATCTGCAAGTGTCATGTTTCCTGTCCCTGCAGGCGGTGTACCCGGCAGAGTGATCGCTTTGCCGGCCTGCACAGCCGGTGGGCTGTCTTTGCTTTGAATTGCCAGATAAATCTGTTGGGGCGAGATTTTATTCTGCTTGCTTATTTCCAGCAGCGTCTGATCCGCCCCCTGGACTTGATATCCCTTTTCTTTAATACGGCTTAATGCAAATGCCATATCAATCCCTATTTTTTGGGAAAACGTTTTCAAAGAAGATAGTTCCGCATGACCGTAAGGCGGTTCACCGTGTTTTTGGGCATAATCGTCTTTTATCCCACCGCTTATTTCCAGAATAGATGAAAACGGCGGGATTTGGATATATGTACCCACTATGAACACCAGGGTGATAACCAGGGCAAGGTTAAATTCTTTGGTGAAGATTTTTAAATTCCGGGCGTTATTCTTCAGGTAGGTCATCATGGGTTTCCAGTTATAGTAAATATGGAAACCCAATCCAATAATAAAAAGGATGCCCACATTGATGTGAATGCCGCCCCATTGCTCCTTGGTAAGTCCCCAGAGACGCCAGTTTGCCCAATACGCGATCCGGCCCTGGGGAACAATGTAGAGAACAACGCTGGTTACTACAGTCACAACAAAGGACAGTGCAGAAGTCAACGATACGACTCTTCTAATTTTCATTTCATATCTCCCAACATATTGGAATATTTTCCCCGGCCTTTCTGAATTCTGCCAACCGTTATTTTTTTACATAATAGGTACTTGCTTAATTTTTTGACTCTTTATCAACAATATCATACCGGTCGATATCCGGAAGAAGCTTAGTCAGTTCTTTAATCTGGCTATCACTATCAAGCCAGTGTTTCAGATTCCCGATCATGCTGGCGGCAAATGGAGAGTCGCTGCCGTCCGATAAAGCGTAATTCACCCACAGTCCATCCTTGAAGCTTTTAACCAGGTCTGCATCCTCAAGAATTTTCAAATGTTTGCTCGTGGTAGACTGGGCAACCCCCAGTAACTGTTGTATTTCACAGACACACAAGGAACGCTTCTGAAGCATTTTCATCATTTTGACCCTGTTGGGATCGGATAATGCTTTCATGACTTTAATAAATGTTTTCATAAATGTACCCCATCTATGTATCCGGCTATGTTTTAAGCTCAGCTGCGGCCTCAAGTATCCACTCTTCTTTTAATTTTGTTTCCGCTGGAACAGATCCGGTGGATTTCACTTTCCGATTGATGACTAGGGACGACTATCCCATTCCGCCATAACCGGCCTGTTTCAATAAATCGTTAAATAGAAATATATAAATCCATGCTCCGATTGTCAAGCAATGGGCAAAAAAGATTTTACCGACCAGGCTCACGCTCACTCCCATTTTTTATTGGCGTCTTTGTCTTTTATAAATATTCCAAACCTATGGTCCGTCCAGACTTCTGCGATCAGACCCATGCCGACAAGGACAAAAGGAATGCTCAGCCACTGCCCCGTATTCAGAATCATCTCCGTGTTGTAGGCTGCCTGGGGAACCTTGAAAAATTCCAGGGCGATCCGGCTGGAAAAAACAAGGGTAAGAAACAGACCTGAGATCAGTCCTTCGGTGTTCCGGGCCGTGTCTTTGCGGTAAGTCATTCCAAGAATAATAAAGATCAGCAGGCAGGCTATGGATTCGTACAACTGACTGGGATGCCTTGGCAGGGGATCAACACGTTGAAATACCACAGCCCAGGGCATGGCCGTTGGACGGCCGACAATTTCCGAGTTAAAAAAATTGCCCGTCCGGATCAACGCACCGCCAAAGGCAGCCGGCAGGGCGATTCGGTCCATCAACCATAAAAACCCCTGGTCTTTTTTTTTGTATGAATAAATCAAAAGTGCTGCAAGAATGCCTGCAGCACCACCATGACTGGCCAGCCCCCCTTCCCATATCTTTAAAATCTGAACCGGATGTCCTAGGTAATATGCCGGATCATAAAACAGGCAGTGGCCCAGCCGGGCCCCAATGATCGTACCCAATAGCAGGTGATTCATCAAAGAGGACAGATCCTGGACTGGCCGGCCCTCTTTCTTATAAACGGCTGTCATGAGAATATGGCCGGCAACAAACGCACCGACAAAAAACAAGCCGTACCATCTGATTGTAACAGGGCCTGCCGAAAAAACAACCGGGGACATATCCCAAACAAAATAACGATGGGTCACGGCAGGATATTTCCAAACACCCGAACCCTTATCTCTCTTTTGGGCGTGGTGTCTGTTGTCATAATAATGGTATCGAAGAATCTTTCGGGCGACTCTTTTTTATTGCGCACTGTCAACAGAAACACTGGTTTGGCCCCGTCCTTCTGCTTTTCAAGGCTAAAGTCAATATGCTTGCCGTCTTTTGCGGTTGTGTCTGTGATATTGAAATCCGGTACAGCCACAGGAAAGATCTTTACCTGGGCTGTGACAGCCGTTCCGGCTTTTCCTGAAAGGCTGACCAGTTTCGGCTTTATGCGGGCCAGTTCCCGCACCAGCCCTGACATGGAGACGGTAACAACCCTGTAAACCGGATCATTGGTGTGCAGTTTCACCACTTGTTTGACCCTTCTGCCGCCGTATCCCTTTGTTGAAAATGATGTTTTTACTATCCCTTCTTCCCCCGGAAGAATCAGCCGTTCGCTGGCGGCTGAGGTGCAGCCGCAACCCGATTCAAGCTTGATTATTTTTAAAGGCACGCCTCCGGAATTTTTGATGATGAATTCATGAACAACGATATCGCCTTCTATAACCGGGTCAAACTCGTAACTGGGCTCCTCAATACTTAGAATTGGAAACAACGGAGAATGAGTGGCGTTTGACGTCAAATTTCCTGCTGAAACCGGCAGGCTCCAAAATAGAACCGGCATCAGCAGAAACGCAATTTTTTTCATTAGGCCTCCTTTGGATTTAACAAGACTATATTTATAAAACCGAACATAATAATATTATACCTGCACACACTGTGCCAAACCACCCTAATCCGGAGGGCTCACGCCATGGACAAAAACTGACTCAACATCACTTGAGGCCATATTTTTTCAGTTTGTACCTGAGCATCCGTTCGCTGATTCCAAGCTGCAGGGCTGCGTTGGTCTGATGACCGCCGCAGCTCTTCAATGCCCGGGCCACCATCCGGGACTCCAGTTCTTCCAGGTTTTCTTTGAGCGACCCCTTGGACGGCGGAAGAGGCTCTTTAAACGGAAGGTCGCTGGTACCGATCATCCATCCATGGCAAAGCACCACGGCGCGTTCAATAATGTTTTCCAGTTCCCTGACATTGCCCGGGAAATCATATCTCACAAGACACCCCATGGCTTCTGACGAGATTCTGAGAACTTCTTTACCGGTTCTGCGTACAAAGCGGTTCACAAAAAACTCAGCCAATGCCGGGATATCATCTTTGCGGTCGCGCAGAGGAGGGATCTCCAATGTTACCACATTGATTCTGAAAAAAAGATCTTCCCTGAACACGCCTTTTTTGATCTCTTCTTTGAGATTGCGGTTCGTGGCACTGACAATCCTGACATCAGAGGTCAGTGTCCGATCTCCTCCCACCCGTTGAAATTCCTTTTCCTGCAGAAAGCGCAAAAGCTTTGTCTGCACGGCTCCGGACAGCTCCCCCAATTCATCCATAAAAAGTGTTCCGTTGTCCGCCAGTTCAAAACGGCCGATGTGTCTTTTATGAGCACCGGTAAAGGCCCCTTTTTCATGGCCGAAAAGCTCGCTTTCCACAAGGGATTCGGGCAGGGCGCTACAGTTGACTGTAATCAGGGGATGATCTGCCCGGCTGCTTAACGTGTGAATCAGCCTTGCCAGCAGTTCTTTTCCGGTGCCGGTCTCACCCTGGATCAGGACCGAGGCATCGCTTGCGGCAATCTTGTGGGCAAGACGGATCAGTTCCTGCATTTTTTCACTTTTAAAGATGATCTCTTTCTGGGTGACCTGTTTATCCCGAAGTTGGCGGCGCAGAATGCTGTTCTCCCGGATTACGGCCCGGTGGGATGCTGCCTTGCCGATAAGAAGCAGTAACTGATCCAGGTCAATGGGTTTGGTGATGTAATCCATTGCCCCAGCTTTCATGACTTCGACAGCGGTTTCTATGGTTCCGTAGGCCGTCACCATAATCGCCTGCAGGTCAGGCTGCAGTGCTTTCAGTTGTGTGAGCACTTCCAGTCCGTTTTGGCCGGGCATTTTATAATCGAGAACCGCCAGGTCAATCTCGTACTGCCGGATCGCATTCAGGGCCTGGGTTCCGCTCTGTGCTTCAACGACCCGGTATCCTTCTTTTTCAAGCAGATCCCTTAGCATCTCCCGCTGCAGGTGTTGATCTTCCACAAGCAATATTCGGGTTGTGTGTTTCATGCCATGGGTTCTTTCATGCCAATTTTGCTTTGCAGTGGCAGTATAATCCGGGCCGTGGTACCGACACCCTTTGCGCTGGTGATTTTTAGCTGTCCCCCATGGGCGAGGATAATTTCATATGCAATGGGAAGCCCCAGTCCCAGCCCTTTGTCTTTGGTGGTATATTCAAACTCCAGCACCCGTTTAAGGGTGTCGTTGTCTATACCGGTTCCTGTATCGCTTATCAGGATCTGCGCATGGCCACTTCCTGCCCCGGATGCCGCGACGGATATTTCACCCTTTTCCGATATGGATTCCATGGCATTTTTAAGTAAGTTCCAGACCGCCTGCCTGAATCTTGGTTCGTCCATGGCAACGATCAGGCAGGATTCAGGCGCATTGAAGATGATTTTAATCCCCCTGGGTGTTGCGGTTTCCCGTGCAAGGCTGACCACAGGGGCGAGAAAGTCGCCCAAAAAAAACGGCTTGAATTTGCCCGGCTTTATTCTGGCCGGTTCAATAAAGGTTTCTATAATCCGGTTCAATCTGTCAATTTCATCCCTCACAATGGACACGAGTCGGGAAAACTCTTTTTTATCCTTGTCCGTATCAGGACTGAATTCCCTGAAAATTCTCTGGACTGCCATGCTTACGGCATTCAGAGGATTTCTGATTTCGTGGGCAACCCCTGCAGCAAGCTTCCCCAGGGAGGACAACCGTTGGGCCTGGGCCAGTTGCCTGTTCAGATCCTGGACCCGATCATTGTGCCGCCGTTGAATCCGATAGACAAAAAGAAGCACAATCCCGGCGCTGCAGATAATGATCCCTGTGAAGACAAAAACATGGATCATGTTTCGTTGGGCCGTTTCACGGACCTGTGTGATATCGATGCCGGCAATGCCTTTAAAATCTGACGCCCTCCCTGTTGTCATGGGTAAACATACCTCCATAATCGGTTGGTCCCGGCGCAGGCAGCGCGGGCCGGAAAAGGCAGGTTCGGTTAAAGTCGGAAACGTTTCAGGCTGCTCAGTCTGAGCAGCGTCGGTGAAGCTGTTTTTGCCGGAACCGGCAACCACACGTCCGTTTCCGTCTGTCACAAGCAGATAGCGAAGCCCTTTTTGCCGGCCGACCTCCTGGATTACCTCCTGGTAAACAAGCCTGAGCATAAGCAGATCCAGATCTCTTTGATTGAGCATCAAAAAAATCACCCCCGCACCTTTTTCCCGCTGAATACCAACCCAGTGTGTTTTGCTGGCGTCCGGGTCATTAAGCTCCAGTTCAATATGAACGTCATTTTGTTCCAGCGTAACCTTGTTCAGTTCCTCCTTTTCAACGTCGGAAAGTGACCGGCTGCCCGATAAAATAGAACCGCCGGGGTCCAGAAAAAAAATCCCCGTGACAAAAAACGTATTGGCCAATTGTTTTAACACGTCATTTAGCGGCAGGTCGGCTTTAAAACTGCGATCCAGTTCTTTTGCTGAATCTATGAGCCGTTCTATGACCTTTTCCTTGGCCCTGAATTTCGTTTCAATATCTGTAAAATCTCCTAACGGATCCACCAGAGAACGGGTTTTGGGGGACAAATCATCGTACCGCTCCCGCGCAACGGCTTCAAGGCTTTCAAGCACCGCTTTCCCCCCGGATTCAGCCATATTGAGCAAAAGATTTTTCGTCCGGTAAACATCCATTACGGCGGTGATAAAAAAAAGAAGCGTCAGGAGCAAAAACAATATGAGAACGGCTGGCAGATTTCCACCCTGCAATTTGGTTTTCCACGGCATAACTCTGATCTACCATCCGCTATGAGAACCGGAATCTCCCATCATTGTGCACCAGTTGCGCCGCTGATCCGGAGTCAGCGTCTGTCTGATCCTGATTTGATATTCGACGATCAAGCTATACAGCTGATCCCTGATTTTTGAATGCGTTTTGGACAAATCCATAATCATTTTTTCATCTGCGTCGCTGCTGCGCAAAAGTGCCCTGAATTCGATTCTTTTCAGCATACAAGCCTGGTAGCAGTCTATGATTTTTTTCCGGTACTGCCTGTTGATAATGCTTACAGCATCCCGCTGTTCCCGGGACAACCCTAAATCCTGTATGGCTGTGCAATGTCTGTCCCAGTCCGGGGTATGAGCTTCATGTCCGTCATGGAAAGGAAATTCTGCGGCAGTTGCCAACGGCAAGGATAATAGTAAAATCGCACAAATGATTATCAGGTATCTGTTCATAACACCTTTATTCTTTCACTTAAAATACTTTTTAGGCAGCTCAACCAAAGAACAGCAAAGAACATACCACCCGTCCAATGAACTCAAATTGAATTGCCGAATAACAGCCTTGGGCTGGCGTAATCTATCAACATCCAGGCTCAATAAACAACAGAACTCTTTGTTCTTTTCATGATAGAGGCCTAAAAACACCTCCCCAATAACGCTGCCCGGGTTCCGGAAATCGACAAATTTGTCGATCGGGTATATTTTACCCAAATGGTTCAATCCGTTGGCCAGAAGCCGTGGTCATCATTTGTTAGACTGTTTTCGACAATTATTGCCTCCTTTAATATCCGGCCATCATCATGTTGATACACACCAGTTGACCTTATCGTTTTATTTTTCGGATGCGCTTCCGGCAGTATCCGGGTTGTAGCTTAAATGATAAACACCGGTTGGTGTTTTAACGGCATACAAAAAATATTTGCGTTTGAACCACAAGGCCACGTTGACAAGAGCGATGAGTACCGGCACTTCCACCAACGGGCCGATGACCGCGGCAAAGGCTTCACCGGAATTGATCCCGAATACGGCCACAGCCACGGCAATGGCCAGCTCAAAGTTGTTGGATGCGGCTGTGAAAGATAAGGTGGCGGTTTGTTCGTAAGTGGCCCCAAGTTTGGCGGACATGAAAAAGCTGATCAAAAACATGAGCAAAAAGTAAACACACAGCGGAATGGCAATGCGTACGACATCCAGCGGCAGTTTGACGATATATTCGCCTTTGAGTGAAAACATCACCAGAATTGTGAACAAAAGAGCGATCAACGTCAGGGGACTGATTTTGGGGATAAATTTTTCATGATACCAGTTCTCACCTTTAGTTTTAAGTCCGATGATACGGGTAAGCAGGCCGGCGATAAACGGAATACCCAGGTAGATGAAAACACTTTCGGCAATCTGTCCGATCGTGACATTTACGGTGGCGCCCTCAATGCCGAACCGTCCCGGAAGAATGGTAATAAAAAACCAGGCATAAACAGAAAAAAACAGAACCTGAAAAATCGAATTAAACGCCACCAGTCCGGCGCAGTATTCGGCATCACCTTTAGCCAGGTCGTTCCATACCAGCACCATGGCGATACATCGTGCCAGGCCGATCATAATCAACCCCACCATATATTCATGATGCCCGGACAAAAAAGATATGGCCAGCAGGAACATCAGGACAGGGCCGATAATCCAGTTCTGAATCAGCGACAACCCCAGGACCTTCACATCACGAAAGACAAATCCAAGTTTCTCATAACGCACCTTGGCCAGGGGCGGATACATCATAAGGATCAGCCCAACGGCAATGGGGATGTTGGTTGTTCCCACCTGGAAAACATTGATCACGTCCCGGACGCCGGGGAAAAAATAACCTCCGAAAACCCCGACCGCCATGGCCAGAAAAATCCATAACGTTAAAAATCTGTCCAGAAAGCTTAAGCTTTTAACCGTTGAATGACTCATTTTTTTCTCCTGTTAACGATTATCCTATTTAATTATTTATGTTTTCAGGAAGTTTTTCGACAAAAGCCCTGATTTCATCCCTGACCCTGCGATAGCAGTCCAGTTGTTTTTCTTCCGGCTCCCCTTTTTTTTCAAGTTCGGCTGCCAGTTTGGGCGGATCGTCAAACCCAACGTGGATCACCTTGCAGCGGGGCGGAAAATAGGGACAGGTTTCATGGGCATGTCCACAAACCGTAATCACGGCATCCAGTTTCATATCCAGAAACTCATTAATCAGCTTGGATCGTTGGCCTGAAATATCCACACCGACCTCAGCCATGACTTTTACGGCATTGGGATTGAGACCGTGTGTTTCAACTCCGGCAGAACAGGCATCAATAATGTCCCCTTTTAAATGTCTGGTCCAGCCTTCCGCCATCTGGCTGCGACATGAATTGCCTGTACACAAGAATAGTATTTTAAGCTTTTCTTTCATCATTTATTCCCCTTTGTTTGAATTGGCGCAGGCACTGCGTTCTCTTTGTTTTTGGCTTAGTTCTTTGCAGGAAATCACCAATTTCTGTTTTAATACCTGCAAATCTTCTTTTACCTGTTCACATTGTTCGACTCTGTTTTCCACCCACCTGAAAAGTGGTGTTAATGAGGGATCATCCCTGTTGATTTGAAAATAGATCCAGCGACCCTGTTTACGTTTTTTTAACACCCCGGCGTTTACCATCAAATCCAGATGCCTGGAGGTGGTCGCTCCGGCTACGCCCAGAAATTCGGTGATCTGGCAGGCACATAATTCGTTATGAACCAATAGGGCATTTAAAACTCTGAGCCTGTTTTTGTCTGACATTGATTTTATAATCGAAAGCGTTTTATCCATGCATTACACACCATTCTATAATTAGCTAAATACCTAAATGTAGGAAGTCACAAATTTTAACGCATGTCAAGATAAAATTTTTCAAACCTGTTGGTCGGTATCCCAGGTGGCTGCTGCGTAATATTTGATGTTAATTGAGAACTATCACCACCTGTCCGTTATGCCGGAGGATGTCCACCTTGACACCATAGACAGCAGCGACCATATCACCATTCACATGATCCGGCCGACCTCCGGCAAAGACTTTTCCGTTTTTGAGAAATAAAAACCGATCCGCAAAACGAAAGGCCAGGTTCAAATCGTGCATGGTCATCACGGCAGATATCCGGTGTTCCCTGATCACCCGCCCGATGGTATGCAAGATATCAAGTTGGTTTTTTAAATCCAGACTGCTCGTGGGTTCGTCAAGGAGCAGCACTTTAGCTTCTTGAACCAGGGCACGGGCGATGCAGACTTTTTGCAATTGGCCCCCGCTGAGTTCATCAATCCAAGAATGGCCAGCATCTGTCCCTGGTCCAATGTGAACCCCAAATCGCTCAACACCACCCGGCCGTTTTTATAGCCTACTTTTAGATCCTGGGCCTTGAGCATCATCGCCTCCTTTCCTGGATCAGAAGATAAAGAAATGTCGGGGCTCCTAAAAACGCGGTGAGAATGGAAACGGGCAATACGTTCGGCGAAAGAACAAGGCGGGCCACCGTATCCGAACTCAAAAGTAAAACAGCCCCGGTCAGACAGGACGCAGGCATTACAAACCGGTGGTCGTCTCCAATAATCCGGCGGACGATATGCGAACAAATCAGCCCGACAAAACCAATGACACCCAGAAAAGAGACGATAAAAGCCTTGATCAACATGGATAAGTAACCTTTTTTTTAATGATATTCTCTCTGATTTCAATCCAAGGAAGCCGATTTTCCCATTACGGTGACTGGAATATTGATCGTGGTTATAACGCTGTTCTGATTTAGCAGCCGACAGAATTGTCGATTGGATAGTTTTTACTCGAACGTGTATTCCTTTGAACCAGTGCTGTTATCCGCTTCTATTGCTTTATTTTCGACAATTATTGCCGCATCGCCCTGAATGGGTATTATTCATGCCAGCATGAGATGCTTCCAATATATCATATTTAAATTACATATAGTTTCATTAGTTATCAAAAATAGAAATCAAGTTAGGCACACTCTTTGCGACTTGAGTTACCCAAACCCCAAATATGAGGAGGCAACTAAAATGAAAAACATAAGCACACTTATCCTGGCCGGATTCATCATTTTGACCGGTTCCCAGGCCATGGCGTGGCCCGGCAGCGGTCACTCCGGTACGGGACATGGAAATGGATACGCCTGTAACGGGGCTGACCTGGACCTGACCCCGGATCAGTCCGTTCAGCTGCTAAAGCTTAAGACGGCATTCATCAAGGCCGTTACACCTTTCCAGAATCAGATGATCACGCTACGTTCCGAACTGCGGATTCTGTGGAACGTAGCGCAGCCGGAGAAGGAAAAAATTTTAGCCAAAGAAAAAGAGATGTCGGATCTCAGCACCAAAATTTCTGAAATCCGCACAACCTATCAGCTGGATTGCAGAGCGGTCCTTACGCCGAACCAGCTGGCCCGTACTCGTTTCGCAGAAAAAGGCATGGAGACTGGACACGGCCCAAATCGGCACCACAACAGTGCCTGGTAAAAATCTGTAATTCACGCATCACGATCATCTTCACCTGAGTGATGTCCTTAGGTGCAAAAAAAAGTAAGGATCATCTTTTCCATGGTCAGAAACCAATTAAAAACAAAAAAAACAACCAGACCCTTAAAACCTTCAGGCGGGAAACAATCCATGATCTGGCTGTCTATCCTGCTTGTCACAATCAGTTTTATTGGCGGCACTGTTTTCAGCAGTTTCAAGCTTTCCAGGACAGCAGCCCCGGAACCCCCTCCTGCCGGAACGGCCCCGGCAGTTGATTTTGATACGCTGAAAACCCGGGCACTTGAAAATAAGCAGAATGCAAACGTCTGGACCCAACTAGGCAACGCCTATTTTGATGCGGGCCAGTATCAAAATGCCATTGATGCCTATGAAAAATCCGTGGCCATTGATCCGGGTAACCCTGATGTTCTCACGGATCTGGGCGTCATGTACCGCCGCAGCAATCAGCCTGAAAAAGCCGTTGAAATGTTCAGCAGAGCAATGGCCGCTGATCCGGGGCATGAAGTGTCACGGATGAACAAAGGCATTGTGCTGCTCCATGATCTGAACGACAAATCTGAAGCCATGAAAGCCTGGAAAGGACTTCTTGAGATCAATCCGTTAGCCACTTTCGGCAACGGACAATCTGTGGATCGTATGGTCTGGGAATACGAGCAGGAACGCAAATAATAAATGGATTTATCAATGATTGGAAAAAAGATGGGAACGGCATGCAACAGGATATTACGCTTTCTGGTGGTTTTGTTCTGCATTGGTACAGGCGTTGTAAATGCCGAACCAGACCCGCAGATGTCTTTGGAATTGTGTGTTGAAACAGCGCTTTTAAACAACCCATCGCTTCTTGCTTTAAAAGCACAGGTCAAAGGGGCGGAATACGATGTAAAGATGGCTGAGGGCCGGAGATGGCCCTCCCTGCATTTTAATGCCGCAGAGTCCTTGTACTCGGATGACACAAGATTGTTTCCGGCAAGTTACAATGGAGAGCAAGGAGTTTTCGGCAAAGATATGACGGATCTGGGCCTGATCCTTCAACTGCCGCTTTATACCGGGGGGCAGTTAAGCGGCGCAACTGCTGCAGCCAGACATAACCGTGAAGCATTTGAATATACGCTTCTGAGAGCATCCCAGATTTTGGAATTTGATGTGGCCCAGACCGCGTACAAAATTCTTGGCCAGGTCAAACAGCTTGAAAGCATCATATTTTCCCAACAGGTATTGAACCGGGATAAAGAGCGTATAACGGCAATGGTTGACGCCAGAAAGGCTGCCAGGGTAGACCTGCTCAGGATGGACGTGCGGCTGGCAAAAATTGACCAGGCCAGGGTGAGTGCTGAAAACAATTTGTATGGCGCATGGCAGGAACTGTTTCGTTTAATGGGAAAAAATGGCCCATTGCCCGACTCCCTTCCTGGAATTGATGGCAGTCTGCTTCCTGTCCCGCCCCTTCCAGACACTGGTGATGCTTTGGAAAAAGCACTGGAAAACCGCCCGGATATAAAGGCGCTGGACAGCAGGGTCGCTGTCCAGAAACAAAAAGCGGCTTCAGCCAGGGGCAAAGCCTTGCCGCAGATCTACTTAAAAGGAAGTTACGGATACCGGTTTATGACTGATTCCAATGACTATCCCCAAGGAACGGATGACTCTGATGTCCGGGGGAGCATTGGGGTAAACCTGGATCTCCCGCTGTTTGAAGGAGGCCATATACGGGCCGAGATTAACCGTGAACAGGCGCTTCTTGCATCCATTGAAAACCAGCGGCACTCCCTTGGCCTTCTGGTTCAAAAGGAGATCCGGACGGCTGTGCTTGATATGACATCGGCCATTCAGCGGATCAAAACCCAGAAAACCGCCGTGGCTCAGGCCAGGGACGCCCTTGCCATTGAGCAGGAAAAGTACCTTCTGGGCAAAGGAACGATTCTGGATGTTCTGGATGCCCAGAATGCCATGCTGGAAATTGAAACCGAATATTACCGGGCCGCAGCTGATTACCACACGGCTGTTGCCAGATTTGCCCTGACCAGGGGAGACACCAAATGATACGCTATTTATCTTTAGTTTTTATATGTTTGACATTAACAACGTTTTTGGGGTGTGACGGGCCGGATGCTTCGGCCCACGCAGAGAGCAAAAAGCCAAAGGATCAGTTCGCCCTGGTGGAAGCTATCACTGCCCGGAAACAATCCATATCAAGACAGCTGGAGCTGACCGGAGATGTGGCGGCCGCCCGGACCGTGGTCATTCAGGCCAGTGTTGAAGGTCCCCTTGCCTTTCTTCCATGGCGGGAGGGCGACCGTGTAACCAAAGGAGAACTGCTTGTTAAAATTGACCGGCCAATGTATCAGGCTGAAATGCAGGCCGCTTCGGCGGCGGTTGATGTCGCCCGGGCAAGGCTTGCGGATCTTAGGGCCGGAGCAAGGTCAGAAGAGAAAAACAAAGCGGCCCAGAAAGTCCGTGAAGTTGAATCCATTGCCGAGTTTACCCGCAAAGACAAAAACAGGGTGGACAGGCTGGTAAAAACCGGGGCCTTACCGGAAGAGGCCCTTGAAAAAGCATCCCTTGCCTGCATCAAAGCGGATGCAGATCTGGCCTCAGCCCGGGATACCTATCAAATCCTCAAGCAAGGTCCAACAAAGGATGATATTGATATCCAGAAAGCCTTGGTAAAGGAGGCGGAAGCCAAATTTTCCATTGCCCGGGCAAAGCTTTCGGAATGCACCATAAGCGCACCTTTTGACGGTATTATTCTTCAGGTGGATGCCACTGTAGGCGATTTTGCCCAGACACGCTCGCTACTGCTGACGATAATGGACACCTCCTCTGTGGTTGTCAGATTCAGTGTTCCGGAGTCCGAATCAAACCTGCAGGACAGAACCCAGCCCGTTTATGTATCCTTTGATGCCCTTGGCGGGCAACCATATCCGGCATCCATCGTCAGAGTCTACCCGCAGATAGATCTTAAAACCCGGACCCGTATGGTGGAAGTCGTACCTGAGAACGTCAAGGACCTGGTTCCGGGCATGTTCGCCCGGGTACGGATTGTCACTCAAAAGGCCTCAAATACGGTTGTACTCCCTGAAAAGGCCGTTTTAGCCATGGAAAACGGCAACGCAGCAGCGTTTGTCGTCAAAGATAATATTGCACAGAAACGCAAGGTTCGCCTGGGCATTGAAGAAGATGCCTGCATCCAGATTCTGGAGGGTATACAGGCCGGCGAACAGGTGATTGTCGCCGGACAGGAAAAACTCAAGCCTGGTGACCGGGTTAAATTAATTTCGCAGCAAAGCAGGTTTCCCTGTTCCAATGGGAATAAAGAGGTGAAAGCACCATGAAAATCACCCAGACACTTTTTAAACGACCGGTTGCTGTAACCGTTATCACAATTGCCGTTTTGTTTGTGGGCCTTTTCAGTCTGAAAAACATGGATGTGGACTATTTACCTGAGATCACCTACCCGATGATCAAAATCCATGCCTGGTGGCGGGGTGCGACCCCGGAAGAGATTGAAACTAATGTGGCCGAGCCTGTGGAGCGGATTATTGCCACGGTGGACAACCTGGATTACATGGAATCGTCAAGTATCGAGGGCATGTATACCCTGCTGGTCAACTTCCGGTACGGGGTAAACGTTGATACTGCATACCAGGACGTCCTGGCAGCCATGGGACGAGTGGCACGAAAACTGCCCCGCAGCATGGACTCTCCAATTGTTATCAAGTCAGACCCTTCCCAGCTGCCCGTAATGCAGCTGACCATCTCATCAGACCGATATGATCTGGTATGGCTCAAAAACTGGGTGGACAACTGGCTCAGTGACAGGATCACCACCATCAACGGTACCGCAGGAGTGGAAGCGGTCGGCGGCCTTAACCGGGAGATCAGGGTACATCTCGATCCTGATCGGCTGGCAGCTTACGGGATTTCCCCGGCAACGGTGGTAACGCTGCTGGATAGTGAAAACCGGGAGGCATTTTCCGGCAGAGTCACCGTCAAAACAAGGGAAATCATCGCCCGAACCATCGGAGAGTTCGAAACCTTGTCCGAGATCCAAAATCTTGTGGTCAAAAGGACGCCCGAAGGTCGGGTTATTTATCTCAAAGATATTGCCAGGGTTCTGGACAGTCATGAGGAAATGAGGGTCAATACCCGATTCAACGGAAAACCCTGTGTAAAACTAAACGTGCTCAAGCAGGCAGAAGCCAACACAGTAACGGTTTCCCGCGCGGTGAATGAGGGGCTGAAGCAACTAAAAACCGAAATTCCAGACGGCGTATCCGTCAATATTGTGGAAAACCAGGGCACATATGTGATGGGTGCAATCCAAAGTGTGGAAAGCTCCGCTGTCATGGCGGCCATTCTGGTAATTTTTGTGGTGTATCTTTTCCTGGGGCGCTGGCGTCAGGTTCTTGTCATGATTGTGGCCCTGCCGGTGACCCTTCTGGCCAACTTTTTTATCATGAAGATAGCCGGATTTTCCATCAACCTCTTTTCTCTGGGGGGGCTTGTGGTGGCACTGGGGGTTATTCTGGACAACTCCATCGTTGTCCTGGAAAACATGACCCGTCTGAAGGAAGAGGGAGAATCCCAGTGGGCCGTAAAGGGCGTGTCCGAAGTTGGTGCAGCAATTGTCGCTTCGACATTGACCTTCCTGGCCCTGTTCCTTCCCTTTCTGTTTGTTCCGGGGTTGAGTGCTCTGTTGTTCAAAGAACTTGTACTGGTGGTCGCAGGTATTGTCATCGTCAGCCTGATTGTGGCACTGACCCTGACACCGGTTTTGACGCGGGCACTGCTCAAAGGCGGCGAATCGGGACGAATGTCGGCCATTGCCGGTATGTTTGATACCGTCATGAATACTCTGACGCGGGTTTACAGCCGGCTTTTACAAGTTTGTATGAATCATAAATGGAAAACCGTACTGGTATCTGTTCTTGTCTTTTCCGCAGGCATATTCCTGGCCGGAAAGGCCGGTTCTGAATTTTTACCCAAGGTGGATGACGGCCGGGTTATGGTCAAGTTGAAAATGCCTTCCGGAGCCTCTGTTTCGGAAATCGACCGCATCTTGACGCAATTGGAAGAAAAGATACGGAATCTGCCCGAAATTGAGAGTATTTTTACCCTTGCCGGCGGAAAAGTATGGGGACTTTACACCTATGAAATCGCCAACGAAGGAGAGCTGGATGTTCAATTGGTTCCCAAGTCCCGGCGATCAATATCCACAGAAGACTTCATCAAAAAAATAAAACCCATGGTAGATAAAGCTCAGATCCCTGGTGCCAAAATTCCGGTGATGCAGATGAAGATCAAAGGTATCCGGAATGTTGGAGACCAGGAGGTTGAAATCAAAATTAAAGGGGCACGTATTCAGCCGATTTTCGAGTTCGCCCGGGAAACGGCTGCCAGGCTTAAAGAGACGCCCGGACTGACCAATGTGACCCTGTCTATGGACATGAGCAAACCCGAATATCGCATCTATGTTGACCGGGCAAAGGCATCCGCCTTGGGAATTACGGTAAAAGAGGCAGCAGACACTTTACAGGGACTGGTCCAGGGAACCGTGGCAACCCGGTACAGAGAAGGGGCTGATTACTACGACATCCGTGTGATGGTTCCGTCTGAATCTTTGAAGAGCAAATTTGAACTTGAAAACCTTATTATCAAAAGCAATTCCGACCAACCGGTTTATGTCAAGGATGTTGCCCGGGTTGAACGTTCCACCGGTCCCGTGGAAATCATCCGTGAAGACCAGGCCAAACAGATCATCGTCCGGGCGGACTCCCATGAAATCAGTGTCGGTGAGGCCGTGATCCGGGCCGAAATGGCTGTTGCCCAAATCCAAAAGCCTGCCGGTATATCCTTTGAGATGGGCGGTCAGGCTAAAATGATGGCTGACAATCGAAAAGCCATGGGGATCATCTTCGGATTTGCCGTGCTTTTTGCCTATGTGATTCTGGCTATACAGTTTGAATCGTTTCTGCTGCCCATGCTCATGATGATAAACATTCCCTTGTCCCTGACCGGAGCCTTCCTGGCCCTTTATCTGACCCATACGCCCATCGGGGTAACGGTTTTGATCGGTCTCATCGTCATGATGGGCGGGATTACTTCACAGGGAGTGGTACTGCTTTCCCAGGCAGAGTCCTTCCGGTTGGAGGGAGCTGCGGCGGCTGCGGCGGTCGAACGGGCAGCGCCGTTAAGAATCCGACCCATTCTCATGACTCAGTTGACAACCATTTTAGGACTTGTGCCCCTGGCTTTGAATTTGGGTTCAGGCGGGGATATACTACAGCCAATGGCCATAGCCGTTATCGGCGGGTTGACATACTCGCTTCTGCTGACCCTACTTTTTTTACCCGCGGCATACAGTATTGTTATAGGCCGAAAACAAAGGCTGTGAACTATAATGACCACCTAATCACCAATAAGAGAAAAGCCAGGTATCGTTGCCTTGAAGATAAAAAAATACCATTCCATTATGCCCAATTATTCTGCCGTATTTTTAAATAAAAATTTTGGAAGGCTTGGCAGGCGATCCATTCTACGTATTCTGGATAAGGTGGTCTTGGAATGCGGGTTAGGTATGAAAATATCTCCCCACACCTTGCGGCATACCTTTGCCACCCATATGTTGGATTCCGGTGCAGATCTTCGGGGTATTCAGGAGATTTTAGGCCATGCCAGCCTGTCCACCACCCAGGTCGGTCCCAGGTCCCATGTGAGTATGGATCGCCTGATGGCTGTGTACGACAAAGCCCATCCCCGAAGATAATTTTCTCAATCAAAATCTTGCAAATGCTGTTTGTGTTTTTAGGAGACTTGTCAACCTGGAACACCATCTGGTATAATTTGAGAATAATAAGGATAGATATTTAAAATGTATACGACTGATGAAAGAAAACAAATTCTCAAAAAAGCATTCTGGGATAAAAAAATTGACTTAGACATCCTGAATTCCTTTATCAATGGTGAAATAGACAGTATCCCCCTTATTTCTTCCAAAAGCATTTATATCAAACTCTTATCCACCTTTGACTGGTATACGTTGCTATCACTTCTTCCGAAGGAAACTTTGAAAAAGGCGTTGTCTGATGATGTTCTAAACGAATTGTTTCCCAAAACACGAAAAGGTAAATACAGATATGCCAGGCAAATATTATTCCCATAAACTATATCCTTTTCAGGATGAAATTCTGGGAAAAATCCAATCTCTGCACACGGATTTTTATTTAACCGGTGGAACAGCGTTAGGCCGATGCTACCTTGACCACCGATATTCAGATGATCTGGACTTTTTTGTAAATAACCATCCAGAGTTTAAAAAACAATGCAAAGTGATTCTATCCTGCCTGAACCACATGCAATACAAAAGCAAGCCATCCATGGTTGAGGAGTCTTTTGTTCGGCTGTTTGTAGAAAAAGAAGACATTACCCTGAAGATTGATATGGTCAATGATGTGGATGCTCATTTTGGCCGCATCACCATTCAAGAAGGGTTTGGAAACATAGATGACTGGCGCAATATCCTTTCAAATAAAATCTGTGCACTAAGCCGGATGGAACCAAAGGATTATGCGGACATTCTGTTTATAGCAAATGCCTATGATTTCGACTGGAAAGAGATCGTAGCAGAAGCAAAAGAAAAAGATCTTTGGGTTGACCCCATTGAAATCAGCCGGATGCTTCGTCTGTTTCCGGTTGAACAATTCAATTCAATCAATTGGATCAACACGCCGAATTTTCAAACTTGTGAGAAAGCCTTTTCCCTGATTTCCGAAGATATTTTAAAAGGTGAAGCCAATCAGGCAAAGCAAAAGATCCGCCTATGATGTTCACAGCTTTCAAATTGTGCCGGGACTGGATTAACAAGAATATTATTCGTTTTGATTATAAGCCCTAATGCCTTTAACGGGCTTTTCCTGGTCAAGGGTCTTTACAATTCCCTGACGTTCCATTTCATAGATCATCTCTGCTGACTGTTTGTAAATAATTCCTAATTCCCTGGATAATAAGGTTTGGATCGTTCTGTTCCCGTTCGGTCCCTGAACCTTTCCAGTTATAAATGGCTGAATATGTGACTTTAAAATACATGGTGAATCTGAATTTTTAACCGTGAATAATTTTAACCCTGCCAACAAGGCCATTTTCCAATCTGACTTTTATGCCATGGGGATGAAAAGACGATTTTGTTAAAATATTTTTTACGACGCCTTGGGTCAGGACGCCTGTTCTTTGGTCTTTTTTTAATACAATGGATACGGTTTGTCCGGTTTTGATTTGCGTTCTGTTTTGTCCACCAGTCATTATACTTTTTACCCTATAGAATTATACTCTTTTACACTTAAACTCATCGATAGACGCATCTAAGAGATTACGTTCAAGTTGCATATTAGGTTTCCACCATACAGCATGATCACGTTGCCTTTTTGCAAACTCCTGCTGTGCATTTATTACATTTCCTTGTTCTTTTTCTATGAATGCGCTGAAATTCTCACAGGCAGCGAATACAATATCACTACTTTTTATTAAATACTCTTCATCAAGGATACCTTTTTCATTGAAGTGCAAATAATAATAAATAGCACGTATAACCTCCATTGGCTTTCGGTCCTCAAGCTTTACACAAATTTCTGCAACACGCACACGCTTTCCGGCAAATCTTTCTAATTTTTCCTCACTTGTTGCTTCTAACAGACGTTTGAACTTATTGATTGGGACTCGAAGAATTTCGGATTCATCTGTGATAATAAAATATCTAATTGATGCAGAACTCATATGGTCACCCCATTTAGTTTTCAGTTCTTCAGACCAGTCGTTACCTTTTTTTCGGTGGTTTCCAGCTAAAAAGATTCTTAATCTTTCAAAAGAGCATGGTCTCAAATATAATGAGTAGCAACACAAAAAATTTCTGTAAAGATATAATGCCCCCGAAGTGACAGGGATAATCCGAGGTATTCCGGCTTTAAGGACGACAGTGTAAAAATAAACGTAGAACAAATTTCTGATTATAACGGATTTGGGGGACCATATTTAACTATTTGAATTTATTGTGTCTCGTTTTAAATCCTGCCCTGAATTGCGACCCAAAATAGGACAGAGAATTCATGCGCAATAACCAAGAAGCCTGAAAATAGGGAAGGACCAAAAAGCCGAATTAGTGGCCTCCCCCAAATCCGTTATAATCAGACAAATTTTTAAACTCATGAGTCCGCACCCGGATGTAAAAACAATTTAAAAAAGGTAAGCTTGAATGAAACAGTCCGAATTGACGGCATTGCTTGGTACCTTGATTGATGCATGGGAAAGTGAAATTGTTGAGTTTAAAGAAGCTGGCAACGATTATAAAACTGATAAAATCGGCTCTTATTTTTCTGCTTTGGCCAACGAAGCAAATTTGCGCGGATTGGAACGTGCCTGGCTGATTTTTGGCGTTAACAATAAAACCCGTTCTGTGGTGGGGTCTAATTACCGCCTGGATTCTGAACGACTGCAAAGCACAAAAATGCAGATTGCGGACAGCACAGAGCCAAGCATCACGTTTCGAAATATTTATGAGCTGCAGCACTTTCAGGGACGTGTCGTGCTCTTTGAAGTTCCTGCCGCGCCTTTGGGAATGCCCATTGCATGGAAAGGCCATTATTATGCCCGTGCCGGTGAAAGCTTAACCCATCTGGGACTTGATAAACTTGATAATATCCGTCAACAGACGATGATTGAAGACTGGTCTGCCCAGATCATCCTTGATGGAACTTTTGATCACCTTGACACGGATGCCCTGCAAAAAGCACGTGAGTCGTTTGCACAAAAATATGCAAACCGATTTTCCAGCGAAGAGGTTATGGGTTGGCCCATGAAAACGTTTCTTGACCGAGCCAAATTAACCCAGGATGGCAGAATTACACGCACAACAATACTTTTGTTGGGAAAACCGGAATCCGCGTATCTGCTGTCCCCGCATCCAGGGCAGATCACCTGGAAGCTTGAAGGGCCTGAACGGGCGTATGAACATTTCGGACTGCCTTTTTTCCTGAATACAACAAGTGTATATCGAAAGATACGAAACATTCAGGTCCGCATTCTTCCGGATGATCAACTGTTTGCCGTCGAGGTTTCCAAGTACGATCAACGTATTGTTCTAGAAGCACTGCACAATTGTATCGCTCACCAGGATTACTCACGTAACGGACGTATCATTGTGACGGAACAGCCGGAGTGTCTGTATTTTGAAAACGAAGGCCGATTTTTTGAAGGGCTGCCCGAAGACTATATTATCGGAAATAAAACGCCGCGCCGGTATCGCAATCCTTTCCTGGCCCAGGCAATGGCTGAATTGAATATGATTGATACTATGGGGTATGGTATTCACTCCATCCACGTTGCCCAGGCACGTCGTTTTTTTCCAATGCCTGATTTTGATTTAAGTGAATCCAATGCGGTTAAGCTTAGAATTCATGGAAAAATAGTTGATCCGGCGTATAGCCGGATGCTTATTCAAAAGACAAATTTGCCCCTTGATCAAGTTCTGGCATTAGACAGAGTTCAAAAAAGGTTGCCATTGTCGGATGATATGATTAAGCACCTGCGAAGGCAAGGGTTAATCGAGGGGCGTAAACCTCATTTACATGTATCTGCTACGGTGGCCAAAGTGACGGCCAGTAAAGCCGATTACATCAAAACAAGAGCCCAGGATGACGATTATTACTGCAAACTGATCACTGATTATTTGAAAAAATTTAACAAAGCGTCTCGTGGGGAGATCGATAAATTGCTTTTAGATAAATTAAGCAGTGTTTTGGACAATGAACAAAAAAAGAAAAAAATTGCCAATCTTCTTACCAAACTCCGAAGATCAGGGAAAATTCAAAATGAGGGCTCTAAAAAGGCTCCTCAATGGAAAATTGCAGAATAAAATACATGTTATTGCAGAATAAATGCAGAATAAAATATGCTAAGTGATTTAAAATGAAGCAAAAATTTAAAAAGCAGGCTTATCAGACACTCGCAGTTGAGGTTGTGGATTGTTTTAAAGGGCGGCAAAAACACGGCTGCAATTCCCAAATTTGATTAAAAACAAGGTTTGATCATTAAACCTTGACCGCCGAATCTATGAAGAGCTTGATGATTTTGAAAGCCGCCGCCCCATTGATATAATTAAAGCCAATCGCCCTAGTTTCGTGGATGGGCTTTATCGTACACCGTCATTAGGCGATCCATGCTCACATGAGTGTACACCTGGGTGGTAGACAGGCTGGCATGGCCCAATATTTCCTGAATACCTCGAAGATCTGCACCGGAATCCAACATATGGGTGGCAAAGGTATGCCGTAAGGTGTGGGGTGATATTTTTAAGCCTAACCCGCATTCCAAGACCACCTTATCCAGAATACGTCGAATGGACCGCCTGCCAAGCCTTCCAAAATTTTTATTTAAAAATACGGCAGAATAATTTTTCTCAAGATCAGCCCGGTAGGTTTGGATGGCATCAAGGGCACTTTTGCCCACTGGTATAATGCGCGTTTTGTTTCCCTTGCCCAGTACCCGGATCAGTTCGGCATTAAAATCAATATCCTGGATATTGAGCATGTGAAGTTCACCTATCCGCATGCCCGTGGAATAAAAGGTCTCAAACATGGCAAGATTGCGTTTGTCCATCCAGGTATCTCTTTTCATGGTGTCCAACAGCCTTAAAATATCATCAATTTCCATGGCTTTGGGAAGGGCTTTCTCAATTTTTGGAAAAGGGATGGCATCAGCAGGATTTAGCGTGATCAGCTCTGATCTGACCAGGTAATTAAAAAAAGATTTTAATGCGGATAGACGCCTTGAAAGGGTTTTTTTACTTTTTTTCAAAGCAGTCTGGGCGGCAAGATATCTGCGCACGATCATCTTGTCTACCTGTTGGGCCGTTTTTTCAAAGGCCTGTTGCCAGTTTTCATCCCGGTAGTTGCAAGTCTCCAGATAAAAAAGGATAAAGCTTCTTATATCCGTAAAATAGGCACGAAGTGTATGAGCAGAATACCCTTTTTCAGCTTCCAGAATAATCAGATAGTCATCAAGAATCATAACGGTCTATTCCTGCGCAAGTCTTATGTTTCAGAGCAAAGTGTTCACAAACGCCGGAGGTTGGTGGTATGTGGATGACCGGGAGCCCGGTGACATTAAAGGAAACATAATCAAAACCCGGAAAAAAACACTATTCGTTTTGCTTATAACCATAATTATAAGTTCTAATGCCTTTAACGGGCGTTTCCTGGTCAAGAGTCTTGACAATTCCCTGTCGTTCCATTTCATTAATCATCTCTACGGATTGTTTGTAAATAATTCCCAGTTTCCTGGATAATTCGGAAACTGAGGCATAACCACGATTCTTGACTATATTCACGGCTCTTAAATAATCCCGACCATTAAATTGTTGATAGCTGAACAATTTAGAAACACTATCAAACTTTAATTGGATATCTACAAATCTTTCCCTGTCATCATGGCTGAAATTCGGGGAGTCTTCATCAACTGACGTTTCAATAGTCTTTAAAGCTACATAAAGAACCTCCAAAAGTTCAGTGATTTCAGATTCCATCGTAAAAAATATGTAACGTCTAAATAAAAAAATATAGTTAAATCAATACACTGCAAAGCATTAAAGCCATGTAAACACCCCATACAGCAGAATTCATACCAAATAGTAATAATTCAAGTTTTTATGCTTTTATGCCAAGGTGTCATCGGTCCCAAACACCTATAAATAAGCTGTTTCAATAGAACTAAACAATTTAGCATAAATAAAAATCAATATTTATAACGACTTGTTATGAAGTTACAAAAATTTCACCCAAGACTAATTATTTCACTCATCACAATCCATACATAGGTTTTTAAACAGCAAGCGATGCTTGTTTCCATAAAATCCTTCAAAATGAAACCGACCAAAAAAATTTTTAGCACAAGAGGTGGTGGTTAAAAATACAAGCATAGAAGCTACTCCTCAGACACTAAATAATGGCAACAAAAGGCTTCTCATGGGGTGATCTATTATGATCGGTCTTATGTTGATACGCAAATGTTTTTTAGGAATTTTAGCTTGTTACGTTGAACAAAGTGAATAAGTTTCCGTTGAGCAGAGCGAATAAGGCAGGACGCAAAGTAGACCCCTTTGAAAAAGTGGGCCTACTTTGCATGTCCTGCCCCCCTACCCTCATATAATAATCTTAATTTTCATTTATTTTTGTTAATTTTCAGGTAGTTAAAGAAAACTAAAGTTTATTTAAGAGAAATAAACAGAAATAACGATTTTTAAATATTTATTAATTGAAATAATCGTGACTGGCGATTTTTGAGTGGTGAGGTCAAGTTCCCCAAAACTGGATAACCCCTATTTCCTGAATTTTATTATAATAATTAAATATTTCTTGACATATGAATATCAATGTTATTATTTAAAAATTGAATGGATTCCTTTCTTATCTTTCCGTTCTTCTCCGCGAGTTTACCTCATATATATTATCAGACCTTACCGGTGAAGAAATCTGTCAGCAGGAAGATACTGAAAAATTCGAAATCGTCGGCATCATAGACAAACCCACCTGGCAAATCATCATCAAACATAAACTCAGGGGTTTTGTTCTGGCTATGGCAAAAGAGCTGGATGTAAAAACCCCTGCACAATTTGAAGAACTCATGTCGATTGTCAAAGCATTTGACAGTCGCTGAAACCTAACCATTAAGGAGGTTTTATGGCTAAGGCAAATCGAATTAAAGCCTTAAGAAAAAAAGAAGCCAGTCGCCAAAAGACTGATTTTTTAAAATTCATTAACCAAGATGAACCCCATTTTTTTATTGCCACAGTACCCGGTTTAGGATCTGTGTGTTTAGAAACCACAAACAAAAGGAGAGTTGCGTAATGGCTGAATTAATTGCCCATCTTACTGGTATAATCACTTCGGCAAGTTCGGAAGATCCGGCTCAAGACTTAAAATTGTCAGATCCTGAAAGATGGGTTGATCTGAAAAAGAAGGATAACCTCCCTGCCCCGTTTTATCATTATTCTGTTGATCAGCACACCGGTGATGGCCAGCCCTTGCAGTTCAAAGTCAAAGATTATGACACAAGTAAGCCCATGCTGCCCCCCTTTACGAACTTTGACGAACAATGCGTCATTAAATCCTGGGCATTCAAAGATGGCCGTAATGGGCTTAGTGTCAAGCCAACCGATAAAACGGTCAAAAAAGTTACCATGTCTTTTGAGGATGATATTCCCCTCGGCCAGGAGTCTAAACCCATTAAAAAGGCTAGCTGATCATGGAATTGTTTTCATGAAAATTTTAGTTGCATGTGAATATTCCGGACGGGTCCGGGATGCGTTTTTGAAAAAAGGTCATGACGTCATGTCCTGCGACCCGGAATCTCGGAGCAATGTTTCTAATCAATACTGTTTTGGTTGCGCTAAAAAACGCCCATGCAAAGTGACGGGAACTTATTTCTATGGCGGCGTTTAGTATGACATATACGCATGCCAGTATTGCAGGGCCGGTATGACAAAAAGGAAAAAGCGTGGATTGCCATGCTAATTGAAAAGGCCGAAATTGGCAGGATCAATTGCAGCTTTTGGGGTTTGAGATGAAACAATTATTATATTTTTTGATCGGTGTCCTGATATCAGCCTGCTTAATGATTCCTTATGCCAAAGCTGATTGTGTGGATGTAGCTTCCGGGCTTAGTAGTTCTGATCAGATTGTCGGTCATTCAGAAACTTCGAGTGAGGCTTCTGCTTTAGCGGAGAGTGCTCGCCAGAGTGGAGCCGGATCTGATGCTATAGGTACATGTTCTTCTGGTGAACCTGGTTGGTGGGATACTGCTTATCAGAGTATAACAGTTAATGGAGTAACGTTAGTTTGTATGCGCAATAAATATGGTTGCTGGGATGTCTCAGGTGTCCCCGTGCTATGGGGTCCATGGTATTGTGCCTCTTATGGCACTCAAACTGCTTGTATAATTGGTGATACCGATGGTGACGGTATTCCCAATGAATATGATGCTTACCCCGATGATCCTAATCCCTATCAATTTCGCATTATGTCTCGCTGGTATGATTCCTCAAACAATTGTGTTGGTTATGCAATTGTCACTTCTAACGGTGACTATATTTTTATGTCTGATTTGACTCTATCTGAATTAGATGCCGGTCTTGCTGCTGGAACTTATACATCTCAATACGTCAATAGCCAGATCTGGCAAGATTCATCTGATATGAACGGTGACAGTGGTGCCGGTGCCGATAGTTCACCTTCAGGCACTTTAAATACGCCTTTAACTTCCACTAAAGCCGGTGATTTGATAACAGGCTCACAGGAAGGTGTTACCAGCGGAACTCCAACAACAAGTGCAACTCCTGGTTCTGGAACTTCTAATTCTGAAGGCTCCACAACAGGTGACAGCGATAGTACTTCTCTTGGCAAAATTGTGGGGAACACTGACGCCACAAATCAAAATTTAAAAAATATTTCTGAGTCTCTTGGTATCGCAAATAATCTACTCGCAAAGATAAACTCTAAGTCCGGTACCGGTACCGGTACCGGTACTTTGCCTTCGGGTTCTGGACCTGATTTGACCGCCGATGAAATCGGTGATGCTGTTGAAGATAGCCTCATAGATCCCACCCAAACGATTGATACTACCATTACAGACAACATTCTTGACTTGGACGAAACAGAGACTTTAACTGCAATCAAGACCAAGTATTCAGATCGGTATGATCTTTTCATTGATACGCTGAAAGAGTCTGATTTGTTTACCTTGCCCTTTTCTATTTTTACCGGTCCTTCCGGGTCCGGTTCATCCATTCAAACCGTTGAAATAGGTGCCTGGGGTCAATCTTCAACTCAAACCGCAACCATTAATTTTTCCCAGTACGATAATGTCTGGGACATCCTGAGCGCTGTCCTGCTCATGCTCACAAGCTTTGCATGTTTCAAAATTCTGGTTCTTAAAAAGGCGTAACCATGATCAATAAAATAATAGATTTCTGCACCAATTTTTTTGAGATGATCATTGATGTTTTCAAGTGGGTGCTTGAAAGCATTCTGTATATTTTATCTGAAATCGGTTTCACCCTCCTGGATATTGTTTTTACCGTCATCGAATCCATTGTCACTGCCGTTGACTTAAGCTCCGTTACCCAATCATTCGGCAATTGGAATATTTTGCCGGATCAAATCGTTTACATTTTATACAAGCTTGATACCCCGTTATTGCTTGGCATGCTCGGCGCTGCCTGCCTTATACGGCTGACTTTAAACCTGATACCGGCAGCATTCACAAGGATCTGAGATGATTTCATGTTATGAAGGGCTTCCCGGTGCCGGTAAAACTTATGATGCTATGCGTAAACTTCTGGACAACCTGTCCCAGGGCAGACGCATTTTGACAAACATTTCCGGCCCTGATCAGGAAGAAAAACAGGAAATCATAAAACATTTTCTGAATCTTGATGATAGTCAACTCAAAAATAATCTTGTTGTTCTCCAGGATCATCAGGTCATTGAATTTTGGGATTATACAAACCCCGGCGATTTAATTATTATTGATGAGGTCCAGAATTTTTTTAATTCCAGGGATTTTCAATCTAAAGCGAATAGAGCATTCGGGAAATGGGCCAGCGAACACCGTCATATGGGCGTTGATCTTATCCTTATCACCCAAAACGTTGAACGCATCGAAAGTTCCGTAAGATCCTTGATTGAATTCACCTATCGATACAAAAAACTGAATATGTTCGGCAATCTGGTCAAGAAAAAATACATCCGTTTTTGCTATTACGGCCCTACCCTTGACCAAATCGGCCAGAAAACATGCTCCTATGATCCCAAAATATTCAAATGCTATAAAAGTTTTTTTAAAGACGGGACCAAAGAAATTGGCATAGAGAGCCCCGTTAATATTTTAAAACATCCCATATTCTATGTAATTCCCTGCTGTCTTGTTGTGTTTATTTATTTTTTAAGCCAGTCAAGTTTATTGAGTGGTGATCTTTTCGGAACCAAGGCAAGTGCAGAAGTTCTTGAGAGAAAAAAGCAAGAATCTTTAACCACTCAGGCCGAAGGCCGTCAGCCTGGTATTCCGGCTCATCAGCCGGAAAATTTCCGGCATGATGAGCCGGTCCAGGCTGACCCATTAGCGGATTACTTACTTGTGGGCATTATTAATTCAAAAAGAATTTTGAAATCAAAAATTAACGGCTCTATCCTGGTGATCCAATGAAATATTTCCACTTGATTTTATTATTAATTATCTGTGCAGGATGTTCAGCACCATCATTCAAAGTTCCTGTTTACAATGAACATAAACCTTTAGATCTCCATCGCAGCAAAACCAGCATACGCAATGTTGTTGTTAAGGATTTTATTAAATTTGATGATGATTTGGACAAAATACCGGATG
>NZ_JQKJ01000030.1 GCF_000745975.1 Desulfobacter vibrioformis DSM 8776
GAATGTACTTTGATTAAATTTGAAAAGGTATCGGCCATGAGAAAAAAAATCTCACTTTTAAAACTTGGCGTAACATCCTGTTATCAAAATGAATTTAAATGCGTCCCAAGTTATTTTACAAAAAAATATCTTTTTCAAAATAAAAAAAATTTAGGTATCTTAAATAAAGAATCGTAGCCCCCCCCCCCTTATCCCCCCCAAAGGGGGGAGGAGGATGCCAAGGCATGGGCGGTTCCTGCTATCTTAAAATTCCCATCTTACGAGAAAGTTTTTTTCCCGTGAAATGTAACTGTAAGTGAGAATTTTTGCCGAATCTCAGGTACTCAAACGGTGGAATCTACAACAGACAGGAGAAAACAAGCATATTAAAATAACCGGAAAAGGAGAGAAAGCCCACTGGAGTTTGCCATATAAAAAGGCAGAGGAAAAGGTCAATAACCCAATTTATGAACAACTGACTCAGGTTGGAATCACTGACTTGATGCAGTTTGTAAACAACAAAACGGGTTTCATGGGTACTTTCACGCACACCCTCGATAGATATGTAAAGAGTGAGGCAGACGACTCTGTAATTTCAGCCTGTATTATTGCTTTAGCGACAAACCTCAGCCTGTCTATAATGTCTGACATCTCAGATTTAAACTTCAATACGCTGCATACGACCCTAAATAATTTCCTCCGCATAGAAACACTCAGAAATGCTAATGACTTAATAAGCAATGAAACTGCTTTGTTGCCGATATTCAAACATTACAATATTGAGGAGGATGCGGTGCACTCAAGTAGCGATGGACAGAAGTTTGAAACCCAAGTTCACACCATCAACTCCAGGTATTCTTCGAAATATTTTGGATTCCGAAAGGGAATCACCGCTTGTTCCCTTGTTGCAAACCACGTCCCTGTGAACACAAAAATTATCGGAGCCAATGAACATGAAAGCCACTTTGTTTTTGATCTGTTGCACAACAATACTACAGACATAGAACCTGAGATTCATTCAACAGATACACATGGTGTGAATAATGTAAATTTTTGGACCCTTTATGCCTTTGGCTATCAATTTGCTCCTCGTTATAAAGACCTGAAAGGGCGTTCTGATAACGGTCTCATCGGATTTAACTCAACCAGTCATTACCAAGATTTTTTATTGAAACCAAACCGCAAAGTGAAGGAATCCTTAGTCATCACTGAATGGCCGAATATTCAAAGAATAATGGCATCCCTCGCCCTCAAAGAAACTACTCAAAGTATTATTATCCGTAAACTCAGTTCATATGAGAGAAAAAACAGAACCAAAAAGGCTATGTGGGAACTTGATAGCATTGTCAGGAGTCTATATATGCTATATTTTATTGATAACATCTCAGTTCGGCGTAACGTACAACGAGTGCTTAACCGTGGCGAGGCGTACCACCAACTCCGAAGGGCAATATCCCTTGCCAATTTTGGAAGACTAAAAGCGAGGACAGAGTTGGAACAGCAAATCTGGAATGAATGCGCTAGGCTTATTGCAAACTGTATTATCTTCTATAACGCAAACCTATTATCTATCTTACTGAGCATTAAAGAGAGAAATGGGCAGCACGATGAGGCTGACCTAATCAAGAGGGTGTCTCCTGTGGCCTGGCAGCATATTAACCTCCGTGGCCGATATCAGTTTAAAAAACAGAAGCATCGTTTGGACTTAGAGAAAATAATTGATTCGATCAGCGGACTTGGAATTGCGGAATTGAAGGCTAATTTGTTGTTCAACTAAATGGCTTGTTGCAGATTTCGGGGGGATGGGCAAAAATCCCCATAATGGACCCCGAAATCTGAACCGGTTGCTAAGAGACACTTGACGTGCTAAAAGCCCGGTTCGATTTTCACCAGACAAAGGAGGTCCATGAGAAAGAATTACAGCGGAAAGTTCAAAGCAAAAGTTGCGGTTGAGGTGATTAAAGAACAGAACACGATTTCTGAGTGTTATCGCCGGCGAGTACGGCCACCACCTTTGCCGGTTATGAACGGGTACCTGCATCCTAAGCACTTATTTTTTTAAGACTTTTTAGAGCCCCCAAATAGCCCTTCAATTCAGTGTTCAATAACAATTTGAACTTTGCAACTAGAAGACGGTAAATCCCGAAAATTCATCGGCATAGCGCTATACAAAGAAATCTGGTTGCAATATTTACATGAATGTTCGGATTAAAATAGTGTAACGCCCCTCTCAATGCCGTTGACTTAAGACACCTCAAAGTATCAAGCTGGTTGCCTATATTCCAAGTGGAATTTTTTATTCTTTTTATTGAAATTACGTTCATATGTTCTGCCAGAATTGTTTGGATGAGAGTTTTTCCGAATTTTCTCACATGGATTCTCACACAAACTAAAAAAGCTCTTAGGGCAAAAACCCCAAGAGCCTTGTTATCAGTGGCGCGCCCGACAGGATTCGAACCTGTGGCCTACGGATTAGAAGTCCGTTGCTCTATCCAGCTGAGCTACGGGCGCAACAGAAAAGTCTTTTAACAAATACAGGTGTTTTTGGCAAGAAAAAAACTGACTAAAAACGAAATTATTGCACCTCCAGATGTATCCCGTGTATATGGTCCATCAGTTGCAACCAACGTAAATGGGCTCCCGAACCTTTTCTTGTCCGGGTAGTATCAACACCCTTTGTCATTTAATCTTGCATAATTTCCTTCCCCTGCGTGGTCCAGCGCCAGTTTATACTGAAAACTGTCCGCCAGAGCCTGCCAGGAGGCTTCGATGATATCCGCGGAAACACCAACGGTTGAAAAGATATTGTCCCTATCCCGTGACTCAATTAATACCCTTACTCTGGCATCAGTGCCGTCGGATCCATCAATAACACGAACCTTAAAATCCACCAGGTGAAGGTCTTTGACACCCGGATACATGGCCGTCAATGCCTTTCTCAGGGCATTATCAAGGGCCGATACCGGACCGTCGCCTTCGGCTGAAGTGATTTCGGTTTCGTTCCCAACCCGGATCTTGATCATGGCATGGGAATAACAGGGCCGTTCCTTGTCTTTCTCCACCACCACCCTGAAGGATTCCAGATCAAAATGGGACTGGTACTGCTCGGTGAGTCTTTCCATGATCAGCTTAAGGGACCCTTCCGCCGTATCAAACTCATACCCGTAATTCTCCATCTCCTTGATGTTGTTGACAATCAAGGATTTTTTGGATTCGTCACTGCCCAGATCAACCCCAAGTTCCTTGGCCTTGTAGGTAATGTTGCTCTTGCCGGACTGCTCGGATACCAGTACCCGGCGGCGATTTCCCACAAATTCCGGGCTCATGTGTTCATAGGCTCTGGGGTTTTTCATGATGGCCGACACATGAACCCCGCCTTTATGCGTGAATGCAGAGCGCCCCACAAAGGGTCGGCTTGCCACGGGCGGCATATTGGCTGTCTCCGATACAAACCTGGACAGATTCTGCAGCTTGGCCAGGTTTTTTTCACTGATACACGCCCTGTTCATTTTTAGTGCCAGGATGGGGATAAGCGCTGTGAGATCGGCATTTCCGCAGCGCTCTCCATATCCGTTCACAGTGCCCTGTACCATGATCGCACCGGCATGAACCGCGTTGATGGCATTGGCAACAGCCATGGCACAGTCATTATGGGTATGCACCCCGAAGATAACATCTTCATAATCTTTGAAATGCGCAATGGTTTCCCGGGTGATGGTGTCAATATCACAGGGGAGGCAGCCGCCGTTGGTGTCGCAAAGCACCAGACAGCGGGTCCCTCCTTTTAAAGCCGCGCCCAGCGTTTCCAACGCAAAACCGGGATTGGCTTTATAACCGTCGTAAAAATGTTCGGCATCATAAAGCACTTCACGGCCCCGGGCCTTGAGATAGGATACGCTTTCGGTAATCATGGCAAGATTTTCTTCCCGGGTATTGTTCATGATGTCACTTACATGCAGGTCCCAGGATTTGCCGAAAATTGTAACCACAGGCGCACCTGAATCAATCAGCGCTTTGATGTTGCTGTCTTTTTCACAGGTTGAATTTTGTCTTCTTGTGGATCCGAATGCGCAGATTTTGGCCTGTTTGAACGGTGTGTCCCTGACCAGATCGAAAAAAGCCTGGGCCCCTGGATTGGAGCCGGGCCACCCCCCTTCAATGTAGTGGATCCCGGCATCATCCAGGCGCATGGCGATTTTAAGCTTGTCCCCGGGGGAAAAAAAAATATTCTCCCCCTGCATCCCGTCACGCAAGGTTGTGTCGTAGAGCAGGACTTTTTTCTTTGCTTTTACTGCATTCATTTTCCGTTCTCCCTGCCCAGGGCAATGGTGCCTGTGGAGGCAATTTCAACAATTCCCATGGGCTTCATCAGCTCAACAAACGCATTGATTTTGCCGGAATCACCTGATACTTCCACGATAAAGTGTGAGGCACCTACATCAACGATCTTGGATCTGAAAATATCAACCATACGCATAATTTCAGCCCGTTTTTCAGTTTTTGCATGAACCTTGATCAGCGCAAGCTCACGTTCCACATATTCTTTTTGCGTTAAATCGTTAACCGTTATGACATTGATCAACTTATGCAGCTGCTTTTTGATCTGTTCGATGATGTGCGCGTCGCAGAAGGTGACCATGGTGATAACGGAAACCCGGGGATCTGCTGTTTTTGCCACGCTTAAAGAATCAATGTTAAACCCGCGGCCGGAGAACAGTCCTGAAATCCGGGACAGCACACCCGGTTCATTGTCCACAAGAATTGATAAAATGTATCTGTTTGTTTCCATATCAATTATCCTTTTTAAACCAGAAGCATGTCAGTGATGGCCCCGCCAGCCGGAACCATGGGATAGACCGATTCTTCACGTTCGACAATAAATTCCATGATCACGGTACCCGGTGTATTCAAGCCCATTTCAAGGGTCTGGGTCACCTTGGCCGGATCATCGCACCTGAAACCCGTTGCCCCGTATGCATCGGCAAGTTTCACAAAATCGGGCTGGGCCTCCATATTGGTGTCTGCATATACTTTATTGTAGAAAAGTTCCTGCCACTGGCGCACCATTCCAAGATACCGGTTGTTTAAAATGACAATTTTTACATCCAGTTTTTCAGCTACAGCCGTCATCAGTTCCTGGGAATTCATCTGGATTGAGCCGTCACCTGCCACACAGACAACTAATTTGTCAGGGGCTCCTGCCTTGGCACCTATGGCTGCGGGAAGACCAAACCCCATAACACCAAGACCGCCGGATGTTATAAAATGGTTGGGTTTCTCAAAATGATAATACTGGGCAGCCCACATCTGGTTCTGCCCCACTTCCGTGGTGACAATGGCGTTGCCTTTGGTGATCTCATACAGTTTTTCAACCACATATTGCGGCTTGATGGTATCAAAGGACTGGTCGTATTTTAAGGGTGTCAGCTGTTTCCACTCGTTGATGCGGTTAAGCCATGCTTCCCGGTCCTTCATAAAATTTTCAGGTGCTTCTTTTTCCATAAGTCCGGCAATATCTGCCAGAGCCATTTTGCAGTCCCCTACAATGGGGCAGTCAACTTCAACATTCTTGTGGATGGATGTGGGGTCAATGTCGATCTGAATGACTTTTGCGTCAGGGGCAAATTTTTCAAGGTTACCGGTTACACGGTCATCAAACCGGACACCCGCCGCAAAAATCAGGTCACTGTGGCCAATGCTCATGTTGGCCCGGTAGGTGCCGTGCATGCCTAGCATGCCAAGCCAATTGGCATCAGATCCGGGAAAGGCCCCAAGTCCCATCAGGGATGCCGTAACAGGGAGGTTGGCAAATTTTGCAATCCGGGTAAATTCCTGGCTTGCCCCGGATAAAATAACGCCGCCGCCGGCAAACATTACAGGCCTGCGGGCTTCTTTGATCATTTTTACAGCCGTTGTCATCTGTTTTTTATTGGGCTTGTAATTGGGCTTGTAGGTATTCATTTTCACAGGGCCCGGCATCTGAAAATCAATTATTGCCTGGACAACATCCTTGGGCAGATCCACCAGCACCGGGCCGGGACGTCCGGACCCGGCAATGAAAAAGGCTTCCTGGATGATCTCCGCAAGCTTGCTTGGATCCTTGACCAGGTAGTTGTGTTTGGTGCAGGGGCGGGTGATGCCGACAATGTCCACTTCCTGGAAGGCATCGTTGCCGATAAGGCCTGTGGGCACCTGGCCTGTAAAGACCACGATGGGAATGGAGTCGCAATGGGCCGATGCCAGTCCTGTTACAGCATTTGTGGCACCGGGTCCCGAGGTTACAAGTGCGACGCCTGTGGTTTTATGCGTCCTTGCATAGGCATCGGCCATGTGAACAGCGCCCTGTTCGTGGCGCACCAGAACATGGCGCAGGTCATCATGTTTAAGAATTTCATCATGGATATCAATGGTGGCACCGCCGGGATATCCAAAAATAGTGTCAACACCCTGTGCCTTTATCATATGAATGAGGATCTGAGCCCCTGTGAGTTTCATCATGCACTCCTTTATTTAAATACGGCACCGTTGCCGGCAGATGTCACCATCCTGGCATAACGGGCCATATAACCTTTTTTGATTTTAGGTTCAGGTTTTTTCCAGTCTGCTTTTCGCAATGCCTGTTCATCTTCAGACACCAGCAGTTCAATGGCTTTGTTTGGAATATCAATGCGGATCTGATCGCCTTCAAGAACAAGGGCAATCAGTCCTCCCTGGGCGGCTTCCGGAGATACATGGCCGATGCTGGCGCCTTTGGTGCCGCCGGAAAACCGGCCGTCTGTGATCAGGGCACACCGGTCATCAAGCCCCATGCCTGCAATGGCTGATGTGGGGGTGAGCATCTCGCGCATGCCCGGACCGCCGGCCGGTCCCTCGTACCGGATCACGATGACATCGCCCGGATTGATCTGCCGCGCCATGATCGCGGTGGTGGCATCTTCTTCACAATCAAATACCCGTGCAGGACCCTGGTGGGTCATCATTTCAGGCAGAACCGCAGATTGTTTGACCACGCAGCCTTCGGGTGCAATGTTGCCAAACAATACAGCAAGTCCGCCTTCCTTATGATAGGGGTCGTTCACCGGCCGGATAACATCAGGGTATTTCACCCGGACGTTTTCAAGGTTTTCTTTAATGGTTTTGCCTGTGGCTGTCACAAGGCCTGTGTCGATCATGTTGTTGTCACTAAGTTCCTTCATCACGGCCTGGATACCGCCGGCAGCGTCAAGGTCTTCAATATGGTCTTTCCCGCCGGGGCTTAAGGAGCATAAATGGGGGGTTTTTTTACTCACTTCATTAATCAAATCCAGCGGGATATCCACACCTGCCTCGGCAGCAACCGCTTTGAGATGCAGGACTGTATTGGTGGAGCAGCCCAATGCCATATCCACGGCCAGGGCATTCATAAATGCCTGTCTGGTCATGATTTTGTCCGGGGTAATGTTGTTTTCCACCAAAGAGAGAATCTGCATGCCGGCAGCCTTTGCCAGGCGCAGCCGGCTGGACATGGGCGCCGGAATGGTGCCGTTGCCGGGCAGCCCCATGCCGATGGCTTCGGTAAGGCAGTTCATGGAGTTGGCCGTGAACATGCCTGAACAGGACCCGCAGGTTGGGCAGCCCCCGTTTTCCATTTCCAAAAGCTCTTCTTCGGTCATTTTGCCGCTTTGGACTGCACCTACAGCCTCGAATATGGTGATCAGGTCGATTTTCTTTGACCGGTCATGGGGGTGGCGGCCTGCCAGCATGGGGCCGCCGCTGACAAAAATGGCCGGAATGTTGAGCCGTGCTGCGGCCATCAGCATGCCCGGAACAATTTTATCGCAATTGGGCACCATGACAATACCGTCAAAGGGGTGGGCCGTGGCAACCACTTCAATGCTGTCGGCAATGAGTTCCCTTGATGCCAGTGAATAGTGCATGCCGATATGGTTCATGGCAATACCGTCACATACGCCGATGGTGGAAAACTCCATGGGCGTGCCGCCGGCCATGGAGATACCGGCCTTGACGGCTTTGACAATGCTGTCCAAGTGCATGTGGCCCGGGATCAGTTCATTGGCGGAATTGGCAATCCCGATCAGGGGCCGGTCAAGTTCAATGTCTGTGTATCCCAAGGCTTTCAGCAGGCCCCGGTGGGGTGCCCTTGCCACGCCCTGTGTTGCAATGCAGCTTCTTCTCATTTTTTTAAAAGTCTCCTAAAAGCAAAAAAGCCGTTACCTGCCCCCCTTCGGGGCTGGTAACGGCTTTTTTTCATTAATCTTATTTAAGCCACTAATCGCCCCTTCGCCAGGAGGTGACAATAATCACCTCCACGATAATAAGGACCACCAGGCTGTTAATAATATTTGTATTGATCATAATATTTACTCTTAATTAATAAAGATTAATTATATATAAATAACATTAATGTCAAGAAAAAATAAAACCGTCACCCAATTAAAATTTCCACATGACAGACAGTCAATATAAACGAATTAGGGTTTGACATTCAAACAGGCAGATAGTTATATTATTTTCACATCCGCTCTTAATGCCTTAAATTTAAATTGATACAAAACAACATGATCACTGACAAACATCCATCAATCCGCCTGTCATTCATAATGACAGCAATCGTATTCTGCCTGGCAGGGCTTGGTCTGTATGCCAACACGCTTGCTTTCATTGCGCCCTCCATAGCTGCGGTCTGCCTGATATGGGCAGCCTGCAACGTTTTAAGTCCAAGACCCGTGATTGCGGGTCGCAGTATACTGCTGATTTTTACGGCATATATTGCCTGGTTTGTCTCCCTTACCGGCGGCATTTTCAGCCCGGGTCAATTTTTTTTCATCTTGGTCATGGCCGGCGCTGTGCTCTTCGATGATCTCCTTGGCTTTTTAATGACATGCGGCCTTTGCGCAGCACTGCTTGCCTTTTTCTATTTTGGTCCTTTCCGGGGTCCGGGTGCATTGAATCTCAATGAATTTCGTTTTGCTTTTCTTGTTATTTTATTTTCAGGGATTGGATCTGCTCTGTTTTTGCTGCTCATAAAACATCTGAGTTTAATCAAAGAACAACAAGGCTTAATCCGGGACAGGCAAGCAGCCATGGAACTTTCTGAAAAGGTCCGGGAAGATGCCCAAAATGCCATTGAGATTAAGGACAGGTTTTTGGCCAACATGAGCCATGAAATACGAAATCCCATGAACGGGGTGTTAGGAATGATCCATGTTCTTCTTGATTCTAAGCTTGACGCCAAACAAAGACGCCATGCAGACATTGCCTATAACAGCGCCAAGGCCCTGTTAAGTATTGTCAATGATATCCTTGATCTGTCCAAGATCGAGGCCGGCAAAATTGAGCTTGATATCCGCCCCTTTGATCTTGAAATCGCCATCAAGGATATTGTCTCTTTACCGGAACTCCAGGCCAGGCAAAAAGGACTTGAGTTTATCTATAATATTGATACGGATGTGCCAAGACTGCTCAAAGGCGATATCGGCAGAATACGCCAGGTGATCTTAAATTTTACAGGCAATGCCATCAAATTTACCGAATCCGGGACTGTTACCCTGAATGTGACACTCAAAGCGGATAAAGAAGAACACGCGCTCATCCATTTCAGTGTGGATGATACAGGGATCGGTATCAGCGAGGACGTACTCAAAGGTCTTTTTTCGCCCTTTGTTCAGGCTGATGCGTCTATTACCAAAAAATATGGCGGTACCGGCCTTGGTTTATCCATCTCAAAACTGTTCATTGAACTCATGGGCGGTCAGGTGGGTGCGGACAGCATTGAAATGATAGGCTCCACGTTCTGGTTTGAAGTCCCCTTTGAAAAACAGCAGCCCGGGGAGATTGTCCAAGACCTGTCTGCCATTTCCATGAATAAAATCAGGGTGGTTGCCATATCTGACGAACCAGAACCCAGCACCCGGCTGACAAGAGTGCTTGACCGGATCGGATTTAATTATAAGACTTGCGAACACGGCCAGGTCATTGAACTTATCCGCCTTGCCAACACAAGTTCAACCCCCTTTCATGCGGTCATTATGGAGGTCAGTGAATCAGACCAGTATGCAAGGGCCATTGGCCGCAAATTCAGCCAGGATCCTGAGTTGAACAGCCTTGCGTGTATTGTCGTCACTGCCGTGGGTAAGAAAGGGGATGCAAGGGAATTTGAAGACTTGGGCTTCTCGGCATTTTTAAGCTTTCCTTTGGACGGGACCATTCTTCAGGATGCCATCCGCACAGTGCTTTCACCTGCCTACCAGAAAAGCAGCCAGTCCATTATTACCCGGTATACCCTTGCAGAACGCAGGAAAAGAGGGTTTAAAATTTTAATCGTAGATGACCTTGAAACCAATGTTCTGACTGTAAAGGAATTTATAAGCAAACAAGGATACCAGACCGATTCGGTATCCAACGGCCTCCAGGCTGTCGAAAAGGTAAAAAAGAATAAATACGATTTGATATTCATGGACTGTCAGATGCCGGAAATGGACGGCTATGAAGCCAGCCGTCAGATCCGGGCATATGAAGCCTTGGAAAACCTTGCTGTGACGCCCATCATAGCCATGACCGGAAACGCCTTTGAACAGGACCGGCACGCATGTAAAGAGGCCGGCATGAATGATTTCATTTCAAAACCGGTCAATCCCCGGAATTTAATTGAACTGATCGAAGCATATACGCCCGGAACCGTGACTTCGGTGGCGTTTGAAACCCCCAATTGTGACATGCCCGATCTTGATGTTCATGACGTTGAAACACAAGAACGGGTCCCCGCTGATTTGGAAAATAACAATGCGCCCGTGCCTGTATTTGACCGGACCGGATTTCTTGAACGATTTGGCAATGACGAGGAGCTTGCTGCAGAAATTCTCGAGTCATTTTTCCAGGAAGTTGAGGAGCTTGTTGATAACCTTGTGTCGGCTGTTAAAAAAGAACCCTTTGATCCTGAATATCTCAGGACCTGTGCCCATGCATTAAAAGGCGCTGCCGCCAATGTAAATGCAGAGCAGTTAAGGCTTGCCGCCCTTGACATTGAAACCCAAACCGGCAATACTATTCAGCCGAATATATTGGATGTATCCGAAATGATGACTGAATACTTGAACCGGTTTAACAGAGAAGCCCGTTTATGATTGATCTGAAAACCATGACCATACTGGTTGTGGATGATATGAAAAGCATGCGTCTAACCCTGCGTAAAATGCTGCGCAATCTTGAAATAGGCAAAGAGTTGCTGTTTGCTGATAATGGGAAATCAGGCTTAAATGTGCTGAAAAAATCTTCCTGCGACTTGCTCATTGTTGACTGGAACATGCCGGAAATGAACGGTAGCCAGATGTTGGCCCACATGCGCAAGGACAACAATATCAGGGATATCCCTGTTATTATGGTCACAGCCGAAAACGAACGCGACATTGTGGCCGAAGCGGCAGAACACGAAGTGGAGGGATATCTTCTTAAACCATTAACCCTGGCCTCGCTGGATACAAAAATAAAAAGTGTTGTTGAAGCTGTCAACCATCCGGAACCGGCAAAGCTTCACATGCTCGAGGCAAGGACATATGAAGAGACCGGTAATATAGAAGGCGCCATAGACGAAGTCCGAAAAGCCTTAGCGCTCAAACCCAATGCGTCACGGATTTTAAGAAAATTAGGGCTGTTATACCTTGAGGCCCAAAAAGTGGAAATTGGTGAAAAATGTCTTCAAAAAGCCGTTGCTGTAAACCCTCAGGATACAATTTCACGGGGTCATCTAGCCCAGTTGTGTATTAATAAGCGCGCCTTTAAACAGGCTGCCCAGCTTTACATGGAAATTCTATCTCTCAGCACCAGGTATTTTGATTCAGGTGTTCACCTAGGTGAAACACTTTTGATTAATGGATTTAAAAATGAGGCAAGAACGCTTTTTTCACGTATCATGTCAAAAAGCCGCTCCAACAGGGTGCTTCAGGAAAGAATCATTGATATCTTCCTGGAGAATCAGGAATATGGGTTTGTGACCGAGATGGTTGCCCAGGCGGTCAAAGACAATCCTGGCAACCTTGATCTTTTGTATAAGGCCGGCACCATTTACCTTGAAATCGGTGACCAGGAAAAAGCCCTGGAATGCTTTGTCACTGTTGATGACAACAGGCGTGGAGATATTAAAACCAAACTTCATCTCGCCCGGATTCATTTCAACAATAACCGTATTCTCCAGGCCGACGACTATCTGAACCGCATTTTGAGAATTGACCCGACAAACAAGGATGCCCTGAAACTGCGCCAGAGAGTCTAACGCCCACCGCCCACATGATTAATGGTGGAGGCCATATAACCTGCCCCAAAGCCATTGTCGATATTGACCACTGCAATATTTGAACTGCAGGAATTAAGCATGCCCAGAAGGGCAGTCATACCGTTGAAGTTTGTGCCGTAACCCACGCTTGTGGGAACTGCAATGACAGGTGCCTTGACAAGGCCGCCCACCACCGAGGGAAGTGCCCCTTCCATGCCTGCGGCAACAATAATGACAGAGGCGTTTTCAAGATCTTCCTGATGTGCGAAAAGGCGATGAATGCCTGCAACCCCGACATCAAAAAGTGTTTCGACCTGGTTTCCCATGGCCTTTGCCGTTAAAAAGGCTTCCATGGCCACCGGAATATCTGAAGTCCCTGCACTGACAATGAGGATCGTACCCTGGCCTGTAATGGCAGGGGGCTGTTTTTCTATTTTTAACAGGTGTGCGTCATCAAAGTATTGTGCATGGGGAAACCGTGAGAGAACCGTGGTTGCCTTCTCCTGGTCAATGCGGGTTACAAGCACAATATTTTCCGATATTTCCAGTTTTTCAAGAATGGCAATAATCTGTGCTGATGTTTTGCCCTGCCCGAAAATCACCTCGGGAAATCCTTTGCGAAGGGCTCTGTGATGATCCACATGGGCGCAGCCGATGTCTTCGAACGAGAAATGTTTTAATTGATCTGCCGCCTGTCCAACGGGAAGTTCGCCGTCAGCCACCATGGAAAGAATTTTTGTTAATGTATCAATGTTCATATCGCATCTAAGCGTTTTGCCTTTTCAGCCAGGCAAGTCCTTTCCCTGCTTTATCTGTTTCTTCCGAAGAAGGGGCCTCTTCCCGGGCTGAAGGCTTTTCTTTAGGGGCTGGTTCTGCCTGCCGGGAATGCGTATTCTTATCTTTGCCCCACTTGTAATGACCGAACTTGCAATACCCCTGAACATTATTGAACCGTGCGTCAGTGCTCTCGGGAATGGGGATCACAGTGCCTTCAACGGATGGTATCAGAAATTCGGCCAAAGGGATAGATCCACCGCCGGATACGATAATAGAGTCGATATCCCAGTCATTTTTCCACAGCCGGTTCAAATCAGAGGCAATGGTCGAGGCAGCATGTGTATACACGCGTTTTTTAAGATTTATCACATTGTACTCCTTGCCCCGGATTTTAACCACGCCGGATTCAATGAATTTAAAAACTTTGTATGGTTCAATATTGATGCCACTTTCCTGGCGCAGCTTATCAGCGATTACGGAAAAGCATCTGGACACTCCTGTGTCCATGGTTGACGAGCCCCTTTCTATGTACTGGAGATGGTCAAAAATGGAAAAATCCGTTGTTTTAAAACCAATATCCACCACCCCGAGCTTGGACGCCGCAAGATCCCTGTTGCAGATTTTTCCGTGATCGTCAAAAATCAGGTTGAAGATTGAACCAATGGGCTGGGGTATGACATGCACCTTGTCAATGATCAGTTTTCTGTGTTCGTCGGGGGCGTCCTGGTGATGATAGATGATTTCATGCTCACCCTGTATAATCTGTTTAAGCCGCCGGGTATCCCGTTTCAGGTACGCCACAGGCAGGCCGGTTACCACATTGACAGGACCATGGGCCTGGGCGCATATGCCTGCCGCCGCAAGGGCCAGTATTTTGATGAATTCTTCCACCATTTTTTCCTGGTCAAGGGTGTATTCGGTCAGGCTGGATTGACGTTCGGCATAGGATCCTAAAAAATAGGTTTTATTGTCCAGGGTGATATGCAGGCTGTCCGTTGGTTCGGCATCGCCCATGGATGACGTAAACTGGATATCCGCTGCATCGCCGATCAGGGATTTGAAAATTACGGAATTTTGCCCGCTATATGCCTTTGTAAAACCAAACCCCACATCTATGCCGATAATTTCCATGTTCTGACCTCCTGATGCAATCCGCCCTGATGCAATCTGTTTAGATACGTTGTGAACAGTTTTGGAATTTTTTCATGGCAAAAATACCACTGTCATTGTTATCAGTCAAGGAATGAAACGGTTTGTTAAGGTTTTCCCAACCGCTTGCACAAAGCCTGCAAATGATGTATAGATGCCCGGATTAAAATGGACGGTATTATGAATAAAGACAGGGTATTTGCAGAAAGATTGACCACGATCACACCTTTCAGGTTCAACGAAAAAGTAGCACGGGTATTTGACGATATGCTGGTCAGATCAGTACCGCTGTACGGGGAAGTACTGAAACAGCAGGCAAGGATTGCTCGTCAGTTTTATCAAAGCGGTACACGGATTTTTGATCTGGGTTGTTCCCATGGCAACCTTGGTATTCTGCTCCTTGACGGCTTTGGTGAAACAGCATTTAAAATGATTGGTGTTGACAGTTCCTGGCCCATGATCCAGCGGTTTAAAAAGAGACTTTGCGTTCATGACAGCCACGGCAGTATCGACCTTGCCTGTGCCTGCATTGAAAATATCGAGATTTCAAACGCATCGGTTGTGGTGATCAACTTGACCTTGCAGTTTCTGGATGCTGAAAAGCGGGATTGCCTGATTCAATCCGCCTTTGAGGGGCTTTGTAAAGGCGGCATATTGCTGCTCACAGAAAAAACCGTTCATCCAGATCCACAAATGAACGCCCTTGAGCAGGAATATTACTACCAGTTTAAAAGAGAGAACGGATATACAGACCTTGAAATCAGCCAGAAACGGGATGCTCTGGAACGGGTGCTGGTTCCCGAGACCGTGACGGAACATGAAAACCGTATTCAAAAAGCAGGATTCGCCTCATTCAACGCCTGGCTTAAGTGGTTTAATTTTATATCCATGATTGCTGTGAAATAGAATGGAACAATTTTTAGAAAATTTTGGTCACCTGGGATGGAATCAATGGTATGACGCCCTGGAAAAGCTGGTCAAAGAAAAAAGAACCTTTCTTGATTCTGCCAGGGGCAGTTTTGAAAAACTTAAATACGTGGTTAAAGATCTGCCAGGGATTTTTCCCCACACCGTTGATCTGTCCTCCAGGGCTGTCAGCATCGGACAGGCAGACCAGCTTGTACCCGATGAAAAGGACAGGCTTTACAACGGCCTTGTTAATCTGAGTCCCTGGCGCAAGGGTCCCTTTAACTTCTTTGGGATTCACGTTGATTCCGAGTGGCAGTCCTGGATGAAATGGGAACGTCTGGTGCCCCATCTGCCCCATCTTAAAAACGGAAAAATTCTGGATATCGGTTCAAGCAATGGATATTACATGTTTAAAATGGCTGCGTCAGAACCCATGTTTGCCCTAGGTCTTGAACCCCAAAGTTATTTTTATTACCAGTATTGTGCGGCTCAAAAATATTTGAATCTGAAAAATGTATTCTGTCTGCCTGCCGCCTACAATGAACTGCCGGCCATGGATCGTTTTTTTGATCTGGTGCTGTGCATGGGGGTTTTGTACCACCGCAAATCCCCGGTGAAAATGCTTAAACAGATCCATGACAGCCTTGTGCCGGGCGGCCGGGTAGTTGTGGAAAATCTGGTGATCAAAGGGGAGAACAATTATTGTCTGTTTCCCTTTGACCGGTACGCTAAAATGCGCAATGTGTTTTTTATCCCGGACCTGTCTGCCATGGCAGCCTGGCTTGCCCGGGCCGGATTTTCGGATATCAGATGCGTGGATATAACAGACACCACCTTTGAAGAGCAGCGCAAAACCCAATGGATTCAAACGGAATCCCTTGAAGATTTTCTGGATCCCCAAGATCCGTCAAAGACTGTAGAGGGGTATCCGGCACCGGTCAGGGCCATTTTTATAGCAACCGCCTGATCCAGGCTTTAAACGATTGTTAAAGGATGTGACTATGGCAAAATCCATCAGCATTATCGGAGTTCCCATGGATTTCGGGCAGATGCTCCGTGGCGTGGACATGGGTCCTGCAGCGTTGAGGTATACGGGATTGATTCCAAGGCTTCGCCGGCTTGGACATGATGTTAAAGACGAAGGGGATATCCCCATCCCTGTGCGTGATGACGATCCTGCCATGGAAGGAATGACTGACCGGTATGTCAAAGAAATCACCCGGATCAGCCAGGATATTTATAAAACCGGATGCCAGGTCATGGGCCAGGGCCGTATGCCGGTTTTTCTGGGCGGTGACCATGCCATTGCCATTGGTGCCGTGGCCTCGGTGGCGGTTAAAGGGCCTGTGGGCCTTATCTGGGTGGATGCCCATGCCGATTTCAATACCCCCCGGACATCACCGTCGGGAAACATCCACGGCATGCCCCTGGCCGTTCTTACGGGAGATGGCTATCCATGCCTTGTGGATGCCGGGCATCCCGGCGCAAAAATTGCCATGGATAACGTGGTCATGATCGGGCAGCGGGATCTGGACCCCGGAGAAAAAAAACGCATCAGATCCAGCGGCATCACCATTTTTACCATGCGCGACATCGACGAACAGGGTATCAGCGCCATTGCCGCCAAAATCATGGTTCAGTTTGCCCACTTGAAACGCTTTCACCTCAGTTTGGATATGGATGCCCTGGACCCGGTTGAAGCCCCGGGGGTCGGCACCCCTGTACCCGGCGGCATCTCCTACCGGGAGGCCCATCTGCTCATGGAGCTGCTTGCGGATTCGGGAAAACTTGGCTCCATGGACCTGGTGGAGATTAATCCCATCCTTGACGTGGCCAATAAAACAAGCAAACTGGCGGTGGAACTGATCCTGTCCGCCTTGGGAAAAAGCATTCTTTAAGGCGTTTGATCATGAGCCTTAAGTCTGCTTTAGTTACTGTTTAATCGTGGGTCTTAATGAATATATTACCCGATTAAAATCCTTTAAGGGATTTGCAGGCGATATTGTAAGCCACAAAACATTTGATGCCCAACCCGCGGCCTGGGCATCACCGAACACCTTTCCCTGCTTTAAAAATGACTTGTCCCGCCTTCTTGCAGGGCTTGGCATTAAAAATCTGTACACCCACCAGGCCCGGGCCATTTCGCTCATCCTTGACAGATGCCATACGGTGATTGCAACGCCCACGGCATCGGGCAAAAGTCTGGTGTATAATCTGCCGGTGATGGATGCGCTGCTATCTGACCCAAGTGCTCATGCCCTGTACCTGTTTCCCCTCAAAGCCCTTGCCCGGGACCAGCTTGACACCGTTGACAAGATGCTGGCAAGGACTGATGCTGTTTTTTCACAGCCTTTAACCGCAGGCGTTTATGACGGGGATATCACAGGGTATCAAAAGACAAAGATCCGCAGCCATCCCCCCAATATCCTTTTATCCAATCCTGAGATGCTGCACCTGGCCATGCTGGCCCATCATCATTTATGGGCCTCTTTTTTCGCAAACCTTAAATATGTCGTGGTGGATGAGGTGCACACCTATCGAGGGGTCATGGGTTCAAACATGGCCTGGGTGTTTCGAAGGTTATTGCGAATTTGCAGATTTTACGGATCTGCCCCCTGTTTTATTTTCTGTTCAGCCACCATTGCCAACCCCGGACAGCTTGCATCGGAATTGACCGGACTGCCGGTGACCGTGGTGGATGAGCAAGGCGCTCCCTGCGGGAAAAAAGATATTTTAATGATGAAGGGGCTGGAGGGCGCGGCCCAGACCGCCATCACACTCATTCATGCCGCCGTTTACAGAAATCTGGCCACCATTGTTTACACCCAGTCCAGAAAAATTACGGAACTCATTGCCGTATGGGCGGGACAACGGGCAAAAAACATGGCTGATAAGATATGTGCATACCGGGCCGGATTTCTTCCCGAAGAGCGGCGGGAAATTGAACAAAAACTGGCCAAAGGCGAACTGCTTTGCGTGGTGTCAACCTCGGCCCTTGAGCTTGGCATTGACATAGGCAATCTGGACCTTTGCATCCTTGTGGGGTATCCGGGAACCATGATGTCCACCTGGCAGAGAGCAGGACGGGTGGGGCGGGACGGGAACGACTCTGCCATGATTCTCATTGCCCATGAAGACGCCCTGGACCAGTATTTCATGAATCATCCGGACATCTTTTTTACCATGCCCCCGGAAACCGCCCGGATCAATCCTGAAAACCCCCAGATTCTTGACCGCCATCTGGATTGTGCGGCAGCCGAACTCAGCCTGGATGCCAATGATCCCATGTTAAAACCGCCGGTTGTGCAAGCAAGGGTCCAGGCCCTGGGACGCAAAGGCAGGCTGCTGTTAAGCCGGGACGGGAATACCTGGTTTTCCGCCCGCAAACGCCCCCACAGGGAGGTCAGTTTAAGGGGATCCGGGCATACCATTCCCATATTCAAGGAGGACACCCGGCAAAGTTTAGGTGAAATCGACTGGCACAGATCCTATTTCGAAACCCATGAAGGCGCGGTTTACCTGCACCGTGGACAAACCTTTGTGGTGACGCTTTTTGACCATCTTAAGGGCGTGGTCCGGGCAAGAAAGGAAAAGGTCGGCTACTACACCCGGGCAAGATCTTCAAAAAACACTGAAATTATAGATGTTGAACAAACCTGTCAGGTCAAAGGCACCCGGGTGGGATTTGGCAAACTGAAAATTCGTGAACAGGTGACAGGCTATGAAATGAAATCCGTGTCCGGCCAAAAATCCCTTGGCATTGTGCCCTTGGATCTGCCGGAACTGACCTATGAGACCCAGGGGCTGTGGATTGAGATTCCAGAGTGGATCAGGCAGCGCATCGAAGGGGATCATCTGCATTTCATGGGCGGGATTCACGCTTTAGAACATGCAGCCATCGGCATGATGCCGCTTCTGGTGATGACCGACAGAAATGATCTTGGCGGAATATCCATTCCCTTTCATCCCCAGGTTGAAACGGCGGCTGTCTTTGTCTACGACGGTGTGCCCGGCGGTCTAGGGCTGACGTTACAGGCCTTTGACAACGCAGAGACCCTTATGCAAAGAACCTATGAGGCGATCCGGGACTGCCCCTGCGACACCGGGTGTCCGGCCTGTGTACATTCGCCCAAATGCGGGTCAGCAAATCGTCCCATAGATAAGGAAGCGGCAAAGCAGATTCTTGGGATGCTCCTTGAACAAAAGGCAGGGCAGGGGGAATTCGTGTTGGCACCCGCCACACCACCGCCTGTTTTTCCGGATGTTGCCGTCTTAAAAAAAGCGGCGCATAAAAAGAAGCCTGGGTTGGTATCTCCCCAAAGATACGCCGTGCTTGACATTGAAACCCGGCGGTCTGCCAAACAGGTGGGCGGATGGCACAAAGCCGAACGCATGGGGGTGTCCTGCGCAGTGCTCTACGATTCCTTTGAAAATGATTTTCTGGTTTATTACCAGGATGATATGGAAAAACTTGTGGCGCGCCTCGGGCAGATGGACCTGGTTATCGGGTTTAACATTATCCGGTTTGATTACAAAGTGCTCTCCGGGCTGAGCCGGTTTGATTTTCACAGCCTTCCCACCCTGGATATCCTGGCAAAGGTCCATGAGCGCCTGGGCTATCGGCTGTCACTGGACCATTTGTCCTGTCAGACCCTGGGCCTTGAAAAAAGCGCAGACGGCCTCCTGGCCTTGAAATGGTGGCAGGAAGGGCGTCTGGATCTGATTGTGGCGTATTGCACCCAGGATGTGCATGTTACCCATGAATTATACAAATATGGCCGAGATAATGGATTTTTGCTTTTTAAAAACAAGGCCGGCCACCATGTCCGCATTCCTGTGGACTGGGACTTTTGAAATTTCAGTATGTTGCAAATTTATGTGTGTGATTCAATATTCTTTCTTCGTTTGAAAACAAGCCATTCTCCACGAATGGCAAGCATGATGCCAAACGGCTAATAATTATCCGGTGGCTGACTAAAAATTAACCAATTAATTTCTATTAAAACGGTTTATCATATATTTTTCGTTTAATATCAGTGGGATATATTCCTGGCACGACAATTGAAATATAAATATACCAAACGCGCTGAGTGTTTGTTTTAATAACCACGCTTAACAAGGAGAGTGTAACATGACTAAAATTTCAATCAAAAAACTTATCATTTTGGGAACAATTCTTCTGGTAACCGGATTTGCAGCTTATGCGTTTGCACATGGTGGCGGATACCATATGGGAGACGGATACGGCTACGGTATGATGAATGGGTATGGATACCATATGGGCGGCGGTGGTCACATGTGGAATGATCTGTCCGCAGAAGACCAGCAGAAGATGCAGGATCAGATGAATGATTTTTTTTCTTCCACCCAGGAATTAAGAGAGCAGTATGACCAGAAACGTGTCGAATTGAATACGGAATATTCAAAGTCTGATAAAGACCAGGCTAAAATAGACACTCTAAAAAAAGACCTGTTTGATCTGTCCTCACAGATTGAAAAAAAACATGTTGACCATACAAGAAAAATGCAGGCGCTTTTTGCTGACAAAGCCCCTGGATTCAATTACGGTATGGGCATGAGTGGACACGGATACGGCGGCTGTTTCTAAATATTGATCACAATGCCGGGGTATACGATTGACTTTACCCCGGCATTTAGTTTTTGGTCAAGTCGCCCTAGGAGAGCCTCAATATTAAAAGGAAAGCAGGTGAAGATAATGAAAAATATAATTTCAATTGGTATACGGGTATTGGTCATATTATCAGTGTTTACAGGCGTTTCCATTGCCGGGTGGGATGAAGCTCAGGCCTTCTATCCAAACGGTCACATGATGGGGGGCGGATATATGGGCTGGTCGATGATTTTTTTCTGGATAATCCTTCTGGTTATATTCGTCTTTGTTGTCCGGTGGGCCATTAAGATGGGCCAGTCAAACAATGCCCCTCAGACCGCGCTGGATATATTGAAAAAACGTCTGGCAAATGGTGAAATTGACATCGAAGAGTTTAAAGAAAAAAGCAAATTTTTATGATTATCTCTTGATTATTACAGCTCCCACTGCCAGAATAAAAGCTATCTGTATTCCATTCAATCATATCGTCGAAGCTTACATAGGAAACGAAAATGAACCAGAACAGCGACACATTCTTCCAGTCCGGGATAATCATTGATGATAAATGGATTATTATTGAGTTGATCGGCAAAGGGGCTATGGGAGAAGTGTACCGGGCTCACCAGGTCAATTTGAGAAGGGATGTGGCCGTAAAGACCATTTCAAAAGAGATGCTCAACGAGCTTGAAAACGACCCGGAAGATATTGAAATTGCGGTGAATCGTTTCCGCAGAGAAGTTCAGACCATGGCCCAGCTGCGCCACCCGAATATATTGAATATTTTCGACTACGGTACCCATCGGAAGGCCGAAGTGAACACGGGGCAATCCGATGATGCGCTTGAGTACATCGTCATGGAGTACATTCCCGGTAATTCCTTCAGGTTCACTATGTCTGAGGAAGGGTTGGACGATGAACCCGGACTCTACTGCGACTGGATCAAAACCTATTTTTTTCCAGTTCTGGATGGTGTGGAAGCCATGCATCGGCATAATATCTTTCACCGGGACTTGAAGCCGGAAAATATATTTATGGACGGGGATATCCCGAAAATTGCAGATTTTGGCCTGGCCCGTTCCCAAAAGCTCAAAGCGGTTTCAAATTCCATGGAAATGCAGGGAACACTCTTTTACATGGCACCGGAGCAGTTTTCCGATTTTCGATACGCAGACCAGACTGCTGATATATATGCTTTGGGAAAAATATTGTTTGAGGCATTTGATGGAAAACTTGACAATAAGACCCTCCCCATGAAGGCCGTGAGTATCGAAAAAAAAGCGGATATGAATATCTCTTTTTTAAAGGAAATGAACCGGATTATTCACAAAGCCACTGCAGAGAATAAGTCCGAGCGATTTCAGACCGTGGCTGAACTGCGTAGCGATCTGGTCAAAGCTCTATATCTGGAAAAAACACCGGAAGAAAAACAAGGTCTGAAGTCAAAAACTGCAACATTCGTTCAGAGAAACGATAAGGCCGTGTGGGTTGGGATTGTGCTGGCCCTTATATCCATTGCCGGGATGACCGCCTGGCACCTCCTGAACAAACCGTCCCAACTTTCCTCCTTGGTAACAGAAGAAAAAACGATTGATCCGCAAAAGGCAGGCCTCGTATTACCGGATAACAATGCAGATCTCAAAGAACACGTCATCGCAACAGACGGGTCCAATATGATACTGATTCGTCAGGCGGATAATCCAGGTAAAACTGACGGACCAGCCCGGAAAATATTTTACATGGATGAAAAATCCATCAGTAATTTTTTATATGTTGAGTTCCTCAACGCCATCAAGGACCAGGTCCGCGTTGATAAAGGCATTGTCAAACACAATGAAAATATCCTCTTATATATTGGGGCCGGGGACCGTGAGGAAGACCATGTCCTTTATAAGCACAATCGTTTCCATCTAAAAGATCAGGAAATCGGAAGCCGGCCGATTACCCGTGTCACCTATCACGGCGCCAGGGCGTACGCCGCCTATTATGCCCGGGCGTTATTAACGGAATCTGAATGGAAATATGCCTATACCCAGCTGCACGGGCAATATCTGAAAAATCATCCTCAATCGGAGACAAACACCTCTGAGCCACAGGAGGGTTCAATGCACCACAGCCGGCCATCAGAACAATTGCAGCCCGAGCAGACAAAATCCCCCGGAGCAATGGGGGGGGATATCAAAGAATGGGTCCGGGTTCCGGATGATGAAAGCTCCGAAACAACATCCCGGGAAAGCTTTTTTCCTGGCGTAATTGAGGCAAAGGATATCGAAAAAGAAATGAAATCAGCTCCATTACAGAGATGGGAAGGTTTTCCTGATGTGGGGTTCAGGACCAAGATTCAAATTCAATAACAGCCATGGGCTGACCTGGTCTATCAACATCAAAGCCCAACCCAAAGCCAAAACAAACCATGAAGGACAGGTTCATGTCACAAACAGATTCCCCTAATCGCTTTTATAACACGTATTCCTCAAAAAGGTTCCGGATAGAGGTGGCGGGCCTGTCTGAAAAAGGCATAAAACGGAAATTAAATCAGGACCGTTTCATTATAGACGAGCTTAAAGACGGAATTGTGGCAGCCTTGGCAGACGGCATGGGCGGCGAACCGGGTGGAGAAAAGGCATCAGCACTTGCGGTATCCGGTATCAGCGCCGTTAAACAGATCACGGAGAACCAAGAAATCAATTTTTTGGTAAAGATATTCCATGAAATTGATCAACAGATTTTGGCTGCTTCAGAAACAGACCATGACGCTGAAAATATGGGGACAACCCTGACCGCACTCTATATCAGCGGCCAATCCGCCTATTGGACCCATGTCGGAGATACCCGGATCTATCTATTTAGGCACAATAAACTGATTCAGGTCACCTCAGACCATACCTTTGCAAAATTCCTGCTGGGCGAAGGAGAAATAACACCGGAGCAGGAAAAAACGCATTATTCCCAGCACATTCTTGAACAGTGTATGGGGCAGGGCGAAATCAATCCGGAAACAGGTGTCATCCATCTTGAACAAAACGATCTGATTCTGATGTCGTCTGATGGTCTTCATAAACCCCTTGGCACCAGTCCCATCCAATCGATTCTAAACAGTGACGAAAGTCTGAAAGAAAAATGTGATCATTTAATCCGCAAAACACAGCATGCCAAGGGAAATGATGATATCACAGTGGTTTTGATACGCCTTTCATAACCGGCAACCGGGACATGGATTTGATGAATGAAAAAAATCTCTTTTTACCAGGAGGTTACTGGAACCGGAAGAGACGCGCTCTGTAGTTTCCGGCACCAGTCCCTGGTTTGAGAGCTTGTTTGGTATCATATTTTTGCGTTGTACAGCCTTAAACTGTTTGTGACCACGGATATGCTGCTTGCTGCCATGGCAAGGGCTGCAAGAATAGGATGCAACTGCCTTAAAAATTCCGGGAACATGTCAAAGGGAGCCAGAATTCCGGCTGCTACCGGAATCAATATGGTGTTATATGCAAAAGCCAGAAACAAGTTCTGCCGAATTGTTCCAAGGGTTTTCCGGCTGATTTTTATGGCCCGTGGGATACCTTCCAGGCTGCCGCTGGACAAGATGATGTCTCCGGCTTCGATGGCCACATCCGTACCGGTTCCGATGGCCATGCCGATATCGGCCTGCGCCAGTGCGGGCGCATCATTGATACCGTCTCCCACCATGCCGACCCATTCACGGTTCTGCTGGAGCTTTGTGATCTGTTCTGCTTTTTCTTCAGGTTTGACTTCAGCGATCACTTCATCCACGTTCACCTGTCTGGCAATGGCATTTGCAGTCTGAACGTTATCGCCGGTCAGCATCACGACTTTCAGTTTCTCTTTATGCAAGGCTTCAATGGCTTTTGCGGATTCAGGCTTCAGGGTGTCGGATACGGATATAAGCCCAAGGACATTTTCTTCATCCGCCAGAATCATTACCGTTTTCCCCTCATCCTGGAGGGAAGAAATCATTTCCATTGACGTTTCAACATCATATCCTTCCTGGACAAACCATTTAGGTTTTCCGAATTTGAAACATTCGCCATTGATATCCGCCACAACCCCGGATCCTGGGACAGCTTCAAAATTAAGCGGTTCCATCAGCTTTATCCCCAGTTTTTCAGTGTGTGCCAGAATAGACCGGCCAATGGGATGTTCAGAACCTTTTTCCAGGGAGGCAGCATGGGCCAGTATAAATTCCCTGGTGATATCAGGATAAAGCGGAACAATATCCACCACAGATGGTTTGCCCATGGTGATGGTTCCGGTTTTGTCCAGTACAATGGTTTTAAGACGGGCAGCATTTTCCAGGGCCTGACTCCGTTTAAACAGAATACCGTTTTCAGCACCTTTGCCTGTCCCTGCCATAATCGCCGTTGGCGTTGCAAGTCCCAGGGCACAGGGGCAGGCAATCACAAGGACAGCCACCATGCGGATCATGGCCGGCACAAATTCTCCTGTCATGCCCCACCAGATGAAAAAGGTCATCACAGCAATCAGAATTACCCCCGGAACAAAAAAGGATGCCACTTTATCCGCCAGCGCCTGGATGGGGGCCTTGCTTCCCTGGGCTTCCTGAACCAGCCGGATAATTTGCGAAAGTGCCGTGTCTTTACCGACCCGGGTCGCCCGGAACCGGATCAGGCCCTGACCGTTGATGGTCCCGCCGGTAACGGCATCTCCCTGTTTTTTATCGACGGGCAGGGGCTCTCCTGTCAGCATGGATTCATCTACAGACGATTTGCCTTCAAGGACGATGCCGTCCACCGGAATACGTTCACCGGGCCGGATAATAACAATATCATCTTCTTTAACCTGTGAGATCGGAATCTCTTTTTCCTTTTTTTGATAGAGAATTACCGCGGTTTTCGGTACCAGTCCAATCAATTTTTTAATGGCCCCTCCGGTTTTGCCTTTGGTCCTGGCTTCAAGCAGTTTTCCCAGCTTGATAAGGGTAATAATAACAGCAGATGTTTCAAAATAAACGTGTCCGCTAAGCCCAGGAAGCGTTAAAACCGCAAGGGAATAGAAATATGCGACCGAAGATCCGAGAGCAATGAGGACATCCATATTGGCGCTTTTGTTCCGAAGACTTTTGAATGCTCCGGTATAATAGTCCAGACCGGTATAAAACTGGACTGGTGTCGCCAGAAAAAGAAAAAACCAGTTTACCCATGACGCATGGCTCCACTGTCCCACAAGGCTGAAATCCCGAAGCATACTTAACGTAAACAGCGGCAGCGCAAATATAAGCCCGACCACGAACTTGGCGGTCTGATCTCTAATTTCCGCATTCCTGGCGATTTGCTCACTGTCCGCTTCGTCATTGTCTTCTGCCAGAACCAGCTGATAGCCGATTTTTTCGACCTCCCTTGCAATATCCTCAACGGAAATTTCAGACGGGATGAACTCAACGGACAGGCGTTCTGAGGCAAAGTTTACAGTGGCGTTTAAAACTCCCGCTACCTTATTGTTTAAAGTCTTTTCAATATTGGCTGCGCAATTGGTACAGGTCATGCCTGTGACGGGAAATTCTTTTTTCGCAGCAGGAATACGATATCCTGAATCCGTAACGGCCTTTTTGATCCGGGCAATGGAAAGTCTGTCCAGATCGTATGAAATACTGGCCTGCTCAGCCGCGAAATTCACATTTGCTGTCTCAACGCCATCCAGTTTGTTTAATGCTTTATCAATATTTGCAGCACAGTTAACGCAGCTCATCCCTGAAATCGGCAATGTAATCGTTTGTGAAGACATAATTTGCTCCTTTAATCAAAGAGATTCTTGGACATCCACGCGCCATTTTATTTTTCAATGATGATTGCAACATTGGGCTTTCCCGTTGGTGACCTTGTTGAGTCTTTCCAGATAGTTATTCCACCATCTGCCCAGGAAAAAAGAACTCTGCTTGAGATAGGTTTGGGGCGATTCAATAAATTTTTTTCTGCATGTGTCTGCACAGAAGTAGTAGGTTTTGCCTTCCATTTCAAACGTATATCGAGCGTTCTCAGAGACGACAGCCATCCCGCAGACCAGGTCTTTTTGTATCCTTGATTTTTGGGCTTGTGAACGTGTCATGATAACCTCCTTATATTTATAATTACCTTTGATAAGATAAACAGCAAGACACGTACCATCTTACCTTTTTTCATTCAAGCATCTGAACTAGAAGATATAATTGAGTATTCTGCTTAATGGTTTTTATTTGATTGAAAACGAGTGGATAATTTTTAGTCACTGATTTGGATAAAATCTATCCATCCGAGTCTGGACCTGTATTCAAGAATATTCTTTGCCGGATGGTGTCAAGGGTCTCAATCACGATCTCTCAATTAATCCATGACGCCGTATTCTTTGAGTTTAAGGTGAAGAGTCCTTCTGGCTATACCTAAACGCCTGGCTGTTTCGCTCTTATTATTTTCAGTTTTATCCAGCATTTTTAATATAGCGATTTTTTCGATCTCCTGCAGAGGCTTATTTCCTAATTCGATCATATCACGCCCTTTATCTGCCGTGCTTAAGGCACCAAGGTTTTTGTCTTCGATTTGGATTTCATCATCCCCCAGATAATCCTGTGTTGAAAGGATAACACTTCTTTCGATCGTATTCATTAGCTCCCGGACATTTCCAGGCCAGTTGTGATACGTCAACTTACCTATTCCGTCCGGTGTGAATCCTTTAATTGACCGGTTATTTTTTTTGCAATAAATTTTTAAAAAATGTTGTGCAAGAAGCTGTATGTCACCTGTTCTTTCCCTTAAGGGGGGAACCCTGAGATTGATGACATTCAAGCGGTAATACAAATCCTCTCTGAAATCATCACTGGCAATCAAATTAACAAGATTCTTGTTGGTCGCTGCAATTATCCTTGTGTCAATCTGGATTGGCTTTTCTCCGCCCACCGGCGTAATTTCTCTTTCCTGCAGTGCCCGAAGCAGTTTTACCTGCATGGACATAGAGGTTTCACTGATTTCATCTAAAAAAAGGCTCCCGTTGTTTGCCAGTTGAAACTTACCCTCTTTACGCCGGGTCGCACCTGTAAAAGCGCCTTTTTCATGGCCGAACAACTCTGATTCCAATAGTGTCTCAGTAATGGCCGCACAATTGATTTTGATAAAAGGCCCTTCCTTTCGATGACTGTTGTAATGGATTGCCCCGGCAATCAGTTCCTTTCCAGTGCCTGATTCGCCATTTATTAATACAGTCGCATCGGTCTGGGCCACCTGGGAGACGGTTTGAATCAGTTTTTGCATGGACGCATGCTTACCGATTATATTTGTGCAGTCAAAATTTTTTCCAAGGCTTTCCCTCAGCTGTATATTTTCTTTTTTCAGTTGGGTGTGTTCAAGAGAACGTTGAATCGTCAGTTTCAGTTTATCAAAATCAAACGGCTTGGTCAGATAGTCGTAAGCTCCTTTTTTCAACGCATCAACCGCTGTCTGAACAGAAGAAAAAGCCGTCATGATGATTACAGGTATGGCTGGATTGATTTTCTTTATTTCAGCCAAGGCAACCAGTCCGGATATTTTTATCATTTTAATATCCATAAGAATAAGATCGTAGGGTTTTGTTTCGACCAGATCGATAGCAACTTGTCCGTCATCTGCCTCCTCAATTAAATATCCCCATTTTGTCAATAACGTCTTGAGCATATCCCGATGTGTCCGATCATCATCAACAACCAAAATTGTACTTTTATTTTTCATCATACTCAGGATATCCTTTTAGGTAGAAAGATTCTAAATACAGTACCTTGCCCCGGATTGCTCAGGGCCTCTATCCGCCCTTTATGCGCTTTTACGATATTCTGTACGATGGCCAGCCCAAGGCCTGTACCGGATAATTTTGTCGTAAAATAAGGTTCAAATATATCAGAAAGATCTTCCTGGTTTATTCCGCATCCCGTATCAGATACTTCAATAATAATGTTTTTATCAGAATCATCATTATACATTTTTAAAGTCAATACACCTGAGTGTTCCATTGCCTGCAGCGCATTGAGACAAAGGTTCAACAACACCTGTTTCAGCCGGTCTTCATCTGCATGGATCTGAGGCAGACCTGGTTCGATATCTGTTTTTATTTCAATGTGTTCCGCATCAGGTTCATATGCAATCAACTGCAGGCACTCTGAAATAAGCGCCTCCAAATCAACAGGGATTCCTGAAACGGCAATGGGTTTGGCAATCTCGACGAGTTCGCCAACGACGCGATTAAGCCTGTCTACCTCTTTGGTCATTGTATCGGCTATTGTGAAATTTTCGGAGTTACGATCAAAAATTTCTTTAAAAAAGGTAGCATATCCCTTTAATGAACTTAATGGATTCCTTATTTCATGGGCTACACCAGCGGCCAGCCGACCGATTGCAGCCAGCCGCTTATTTTGCTCCATTTCAGTTCTAAGCCGATGAAGTTCTGTTTTGTCCCTCAGGATCAACAGCGTACCCAGCGATTGTCCTTCTTTGTCAAATAACGGACTGGCAATTGCGTCCAGCGTGATTTCCGGTTTACCGTCTTTTTTAAGCCTGATTTCTTTTTCAATCAAATTTTTTTTACCAGGGACCGTATCCAACAAGTTTCTTGCTTCATTGGGAAGCAATGCCCCAATACGCTGTGTATTCATATCCGTTGGGATATTCAAAATCGTGAATGCGGCAGGATTGATTGAAATAATTTGGTTGTTATTGTCGGCGGCAACCAACCCTATCGGCATATTTTCCACAAGGTTGTCAGAAAAAATCTGTATACGCGAAAGCGTTGATCTGGTCTGGCCATATCGTTGCACTATAAATACCAATAAAAATCCGGTAAACCCGATCAATGCCAAGATAACGCCCATCATTATGGCATGCTGGGTATCATTCCGATCCGCATTTGAAATCAACGCCATATCAAGACCGACAAATATTATGGTATCCTCATATGAATCAATTCCTTTGAACGTATTACCATGAATTCTTATATGCATTGGCATCATTGGATTTGAACCTTTTGATCTGCCGGTATTTATCGGAGAAAATTTTTTATGCACTTCAAACACGTTATGTTTTTTTTGATCTTCAATAATACGCCATCCGGTTTTATTTTCATCAATTACGGCTTTAAGATCCAGATCCTGACCATAGCGGCCTCCGATTTTTTCTTTCTGGCTGTGGACCAGTATTTTCCCTTCTTGATTGACAATAAACAGGTATAAAATATCAGGCAGGGTTGCTGTTTCTGACAACAAGTTCTCCATTGCGACAGTGGACCATTGCATATTCATCATTCCAGTGTACGTTCCTGCCTCAAATGCTCTGATTAACGCAGTGCTTTTTTCAAACAGCAGCCGAATACTCTGCGTTTTCTGCTTGTTGATCCTATCCATCGTCATAAAGGCAAAAATTGGAAAAAGAACAATGATTGTTCCAATGAGTATCAGAGGTGGAATTTCCGTTGTGATTTTAAATTTATTCATAAATTTTGGGGGGGGTGATCATAAAATGGGCCACGATATGGGAGATAGATCCCGGTCTATTTCAACTTTCTGTAATGACAATGTTTATTTTTAAATGCTGAAATTACACCACAAGGTGGCCCACGTTATGATCAAGCCCGGATTTTGATTTGTCCGATCAGAAAAACCTGCTCATTTTTCCCAGCCGCCAAACAGATGAAGATGCAGGTGGAAAATTTCCTGCCCCCCGCCTTTTTCCACATTAAAGAGCAGTTTGTATCCGGATTTGTTTATCCCCTCTTTTTGGGCCATCTTTGCGGCCAGGGTGAAAAGCCTCCCCACAAGTCCGGTGTGCCCAGGTTCAATGTCGTTGACGCTGCGGATATGGGTTTTGGGTACGACCAGCAGGTGGACAGGGGCCTTGGGGTGGATATCCCTGAACACCACATAATCATTGTCTTCGTACAGCATGTCGCTGGGAAGTTCATGGGCTGCAATTTTACAGAACAGACAGTTGTCAGGCATGTTTTTCTCCACATTCTATATTTTAATTCAAACAGGCATCAATCAAATTCATCAATCAAGTTTATCAATTAAGTTCATTAATGGCGTCCATGAGATGTTCCATGGCCTTTGTGGCGTTGTCCCGGATGAATATATCCGTTATCCGGTTGGTATATTCCGACGGGTCCGGGTTGATCTCTATAATGGTCGTGCCACCGGCCTTGGCCCGGGAGGGAATCATATTTGCCGGGGCCACCGTGCCTGTGGTGCCGATGAGTATCATGCAGTCCGCTTTCTGGGCCGCATCAATGGACCTGGAAGCCGCATGCTTGGGAATGGCTTCCCCGAAAAATACCACATCCGGCTTCATCAGGCCACCGCACATGAGGCAGGTGGGGGGCAGACGATTCATGTCCACCTGGGCCACATTGACTTTTTGTTCGCAGCCAAGGCAGATAATCTCTTTTAATGACCCGTGAAATTCGTAAACTTCTTTGTTGCCGGCATCCTTGTGCAGATTGTCAATATTCTGGGTGATGACCGATTTTAACAGGCCCCGCTTCTCCATCTCAGCCAGGGCATAGTGGGCGGTATTGGGGTGTACCTGGCCGAACAGGTCATAAAAAATATCCCTGATGATCTCCCAGGACCTGGCCGAGTTCTGGAGAAAATAATCAATTTCAAAGGATCTGGGATCATATTTATTCCACAGCCCGTTTCTGCCCCTGAACGGCGGGATGCCGCTTTCAACGGAAATGCCGGCACCGGTAAAGGCCACACAGTAGCGGGAATCAATGATGTGTTTGGCCGCTTCTTGATAAATATTCATGACATATCATTCCCTTCTGGGGTTTACACTTTACCCGGGGATTGTTATTTTATTTTTTTAACGGTTAAAGATAACTAAATTTTGATATGGCGTAAAGGTAAATCAAAACACAGATGAATGCAGACAGCGGACGATCTTTTACAAGGCAGAATCACCCGGCAGGAACCCTTACCGTGGACCAGGTGGCTGAAAATCTTTCAGCCTTTGCCATTGACAGGGCTGACATTAAATCGCTTTTAGGTTCAATCCCCGAAGGACACCCCACTGACCTGACCCGTCTGGAATATGAACTGGCCATTCTTAAAATCCTGAGTGTGGGGTGGGGGCTTGCCTTTTTCATGCCGGCAACAGATATGAACAAAGCCCCTTTGACCCAGACATTCTGGGAACAGATCCGCCAGATTGCCAATAATGTGTCAACCCTGACGGAAACCACCACAGGCAATCGCATTGATTATTTTGCCATACTCAAGGAGCGCCTGGATACCTTTGTGCAGCAGATGCAGGAACACCAGGCCGAAAAAACCGATCCCACCGATGTCATGGGGCCTGTGTTTGCCAATGCCTGCGGGGCCCCGGATGACCCCGTGGTTATCCTTGCCGGAACCAAGATGTTTGCCCTGACCCTGGGGGCGGTCAAAGAGTATCTGGCTGCCGTGAAGATAAAGGATATCACCATTCACTGATCCCCCAAAACAGACACTTTTTTTGCTATGACAGATAAGCGGATAAAATTTACGATCCAGGCGATGATCTGGATCAACGTGATCATGTATGCCGTGTCCCTGCTGTTCTCCCAAGGGCTTCATTTTACCCTGAATCCCTTAAACGCCCTGGCACCGTCCAGTGATGCCCTGGTTTTCCTTGGTGCCTCCGGGACCGTTCCCCTGGCCTATTTTCATGACTGGTACAGCATTTTCACCGCAAACTGGCTGCACGGCAGCCTGTTGCACATTCTTTTCAACATGATGGCGCTTCACACCCTTGCTCCGCTTACGGCAAAGGAATTCGGGCTTTACCGGATGCTGTCCATCTATATCCTTTCCGGTGCCGGCGGTTTTTTTCTCTCCTGCCTGGGCGGTGTGCCTTTGACCATCGGGGCCTCTGCCGGCCTTTGCGGACTGATCGGCGCCTTGCTTTATTTTGGCTGGTCCCGGGGCGGTATCTGGGGAAAGATGGTTTTTGATCAGACCAAGTCCTGGATTTTAAGCCTGGTGATTATTGGACTGATCCTGCCCAACATCAACAACTGGGGCCATGGCGGCGGGTTTGCCGCAGGCTTTATCCTGGCATTTCTCCTCGGGTATGAGGAGCGCCGCACATCAGGAAAAATCGATATTCTGGTTTGCGCAGGGCTGTCCGTGTTTACCTGTTTTCTTCTGTTTCGTTCGGTTTTCAACGGTATGGAACTGATGCTGAAATAGGGCTTTTTACACAAATTTTACAAAGCTGTCTTGCAATCTTTTCCCGGGTCAACTATATGGGCTCCATGATTTTGAAACGCGCAGATATAGCCGTGGTCGGCATGTCCGGTATTTTTCCCGGGGCCTGTGATACCCGGCAGTTCATTGCCAATGTCATGGCGAAAAAATCCAGTGTGATCCCGGTCCCCCGGGACCGGTGGGGGGGGCTGCCTGACATCATGGTGGACAACCGCGCCGGAACCCCGTTGCCGGACCGGGCCCGCAGCCGGTTTGCCGGGCTTATTTCCCAATCCGTATTCAATCCGTCCAATGTTGACTTTTCCGGTGGGGACATGGCCGGGCATGGTCTGGATCGTGATTTTTTCCACGCCCTGGACCCGGTGCATCATTTGGCCCTTGCCGCCGGCCTTGAGCTTATGGCCAATGCCCGGCTTTCCAAAGAAAACCGGGAGCGCACAGGGGTTGTGCTTGCTGCCATTGCCCTGCCCACGCCGGGGGCATCCCGGCTGACCCGGGATCTTTTTTTGTCTCCAAATCCTGACATGCCCTCCTGGCAACAGGCCTGGGGTGCCGGCATGCTGTCGGCACCTGCATCGATTCTGGCAAGGGTATTGGGATTGACCGGCGGCAGTTTCACCCTGGATGCCGCCTGTGCCTCTTCCCTGTTCTCCATAAAGCTTGCCTGCGAACAACTGCTCTCAGGACGGGTGGATGCCATGGTGGCCGGCGGGGTATCCCGGCCCCAGTCCCTTTACACCCAGGTGGGATTTACCCAGCTCCAGGCCCTGTCACCCACGGGCCGGTGCGCCCCCTTTGACCGGGATGCCGATGGCCTGGTGGTGGGGGAGGGCGCCGGCCTGGTTCTGCTCAAACGCCTGGACCATGCCCTGGCCTGCGGAGACACCATCCACGCCGTGATCAAAGGATGGGGGGTGAGCAACGATATTGAAGGCAACCTTGTGGCCCCGGCCAGTGAAGGCCAGGTTAGGGCCATGTCCAGTGCCTTTGGCATGGCTGGCTGGTCCTTTGGTGACATCCAGTACATGGAGTGCCACGGTTCCGGAACCCCCAAGGGGGACCAGGTGGAAGTCCAGAGTATCATGAAGATGCTTGAAACATACCAGTGCATGGACACGGCCCTGTCCATGGGTTCGGTGAAGTCCAACATCGGCCATCTGCTGACCGGTGCGGGTGCTGCCGGATTCATCAAAACGGTCATGGCCATGAACCAGGGCCTGCTGCCCCCATCAAACAATTTCAATGCCCTGCCCGACGACTCCCCGTTAAATGGCACGGGTGTCAGGGTCCAGGATCAGCCTTGTGCCTGGGTATCTGCCGGCGAGGGCCAGCCTTTGCGGGCAGCGGTATCTGCCTTTGGGTTTGGCGGCATCAATGCCCAGATCCTTGTGGAGTCTTTTACGGCCGGATCACGCAGCCATGCCAAGGGTGTTGCGCCGGTCCCGGCCGAAAAAAGTGTGCCCTGCGCCATTGTGGGTATGGGCCTGATATCGGGTGGCGCTGACTGCCTTGGGGATTTTTCCCATCTCATTTCCGGGGAGAAAACAATTGTGGGCCGCTCCGGAGAAACCCGGTGGCGCAGGTTTGACCATCTTCCCCCTGATATCTGCGGCGCTTTAACTCTGTTCATGGATGATTTGAATATTGATCTCAAAGATTTTAATATCCCCCCCAACCAGATGAACCAAATTCTGCCCCAGCATCTGATTATGCTAAAAGCAGCCATGGCAGCCATGGCAGATGCCGGTATCTCCTTGAAACCGGATGAGTCGCACTCGCCCCGGGTAAACATGGGGTGTGCCGTGGGCATTGAATTTGATTTCGGGGCCACGGACTATCATTTAAGGTGGCAGGTCCAGATTCAGGGGCAAGGCCAGGGAAGCAATGTCCCTGAAGACTTGCTGGATACCATCGGGCCGTCATTAAATTTTGATTCAACACTGGGGGCTTTGGGCGGTATTGTGGCGTCCCGCCTGGCCCGGGCATTTAAACTGGGCGGCCCCTGCTTTACCCTGTCTGCGGACGAAGCGTCGGGGCTGACAGCCATTGATATTGCCGTTAAATCCCTGTCCGCAGGGGAGACCGACACCTTCTTATGTGCAGCCGTGGATCTTGCCGCTGACATCAGAAGCTTTACCCGGGACCTGGTCCTGACCGGTGCGGACCCCATGGCCCTGCCTTCGGAAGGGGCTGTGGCCCTGGTGCTCAAACCCCTGGATGCAGCCCAGCGGGACAATGACCGGATTTATGCCGTGGTCAATGGCGTGGGACGTGCCGGCGGTGCGGCCCTTGCCGGGGAAACCGGTGATCAGGCACAAGCCTCGCGGTCAACAGTTGTCCGGACTTCTTTACAAAAGGCCCTGGATCACGCGGGTATGGATTTAAATGATATCGGGCTTGGCGCAGTGACGCACAGCGGGTCTCACTTTCTGGGGGCAGGGGAGGTGTCTGGGTTTGAACCCAATGCGTTGCCGGTTTTCTGCCCATCTGCTTTATCCGGTCATACCGGGGCTGCCGCAGGCCTTTTTACCGTTACAGCCGCGGCATTGTGCCTTTACGCCCAAAGGTTTCCAGGGCCGTTGCACAATTATCCCGGCGCCCCCAAAACCGCTGTGGCAGGATGCCTGACCCGGGATGGCATTGCAGGACATGTTGTATTGTCAGGCTTTCATCATTCAGGGCAGGGCGGGGCGTTTCCAAAAGTTGCGCCCGCCCCGGAGAAAAGCGGGCAGTCATCCACCTGCATCCGGATTCCTCTGACCCGCCCGCCGTTTCCCCGGGCTTTGATTGCCAAAGAAGCGTTTGAACCATTCCCGCAGGAAAATTTTTTTGATCGTTGTCCCGAACCACCCAATACGCCACTTGCCTTTCCCTGTGACACGCTCCCGGGACTGCTGGCCCATACCCAGGAAGTGACGGCCAGGGCCCACGAACGTTTCCTGGAATTATCCGCCCAAAACACCCGGGCCATGGCCGAACAGCTTGCCGCCATTGCCGGCGCAGTGCCAAAGGGGTGGCATGGGTCAACCGGTCCGGAACCGGTCTGTTTGCCCCGGGATATTGCACAGAAGCCCGAACCATTCATGGACCGGGACCAATGCCTTGAATTTGCCGTGGGAAAAGCCGGAAACGTGCTGGGGCCTGATTTCGATATTATTGACACCTACCCGGTCCGGGTACGGTTGCCGGCTGAACCGTTGATGCTGGTGGACCGGATTGTATCCGTGCACGGGGAAAAACTGTCCCTGACTTCCGGGAAAGTGGTCACCCAGCATGATGTGCATGATAATGCCTGGTACCTGGACGGCGGCAAAGCCCCGGTCTCCATCTCTATTGAAGCGGGCCAGGCCGATCTTTTCCTTTGCTCCTGGCTGGGCATTGACCATGTGGTCAAAGGAAAACGCAAATACCGGCTGCTTGACGCCAGGGTGACCTTCCACCGCAGCCTGCCCGTGCCGGGTGAAACCATTGAATACCACATTGAGATAGACCGGTTTTTAAGGCAGGGGGAGATCTATCTTTTCTTTTTCCATTACCAGGGATATATTAATCAGCTGCCCTTTATCTCCATGCGCGATGGGTGCGCAGGGTTTTTCACCGAACAGGAGGTGGAAAATTCCGGGGGCATTATCCTGAAAAAAGAAGATAAGGACATGGCTGTCCAGGGACCGCCGCCGGCCTGGTTTGCCCCGGTGAAACGGCTGGGCCTGAATGATGAACAGGTGGATGCCCTTCGCACAGGGGATCTTGAAACCGCGTTTGGAGCAGATTTTAAAGGAAAGCGCACCGGAAGAAATCAATGGCTGCCCGGCGGGCCCATGGGGCTGATCCACCGGGTTCTTGACCTGGACCCAGCCGGCGGGCGGTTCGGCATGGGCCGGATCATTGCCCAGGCAGATATCCATCCCGATGACTGGTTTCTGACCTGCCATTTTATTGATGACATGGTGATGCCGGGCACCCTGATGTATGAATGCTGTGCCCATACCCTGCGGGTCTTTGTCCAGCGCATGGGCTGGGTTCTGCCCCATGACGGCATCTGCTATGATGTGCTGGAGAAAAACGAAAGTGATCTGAAGTGCCGGGGACCTGTGACCCGGGCTACGAAAAAAGCCCTTTACGACATTGAAATAAAAACAATCGGGTATGAACCCCAACCTTTTGTGACGGCGGATGCCCATATGTTTTCCGATGACCTTGAGATTGTGTTCTACAAGGATATGGGAATGAAACTGGAAGGGGTGACCCGCCAGGATCTTGAGGCATACTGGAGAAGATAATGAAGTACGACAAGGTGTTTATTGAATCCTTTGGATATGAGCTGGCACCCCACATCGTGACCAGCCGGGAAATTGATGAAAGACTATCCCCTTTTTTTGAGACTGTGGGATTTGTGCCGGGCCAGCTTGAGGCATTGACCGGGATCCGGGAACGCCGGTACTGGGATGAAGACCACACCCTGGCTGAGCATGCGGCCGTGGCAGGCCAGCGGGCCCTGGACGAAGCAGGCATCAGTCCCAAGGAGCTGGGTGCCCTGTGTTTTTGCGGGGTGTGCCAGGACGGGTTTGAACCGGCCACATCCTGTGCCGTGGCAGACACGATCGGGGTGGGGCCAAGGGCCCATGTATATGATGTGAAATCCGCCTGTCTTGGCATGATCACAGGCATGGTTCATGTGGCCAATGAGATTCAGCTCGGGCATATTAAGGCCGGACTTGTGGTCTCCTGCGAGTCAGCCCGGCAGATTGTGGACGCCACCATTGAAGAGATCAACACCCACAAGAGCATTGAATTTTACAGACAGGCTGTAGCCACCATGACCGGCGGCTCCGGGTCCGCAGCCATTCTGCTCACCGACGGGACCCTGGGCAGGCCCCAAACCCCGCGCCATGCCGTCAAAGGCGGGGTGGTGAACAATTCCATCCGTCACTGGGACCTTTGTTACTGGGGATTTGAACATCAGGGCATGCCCACGGATTCAAGGGTGATCATGCGCACCAATGCCCAGAAAGTGCTTGACCACGGCACAGAGCTGGCCATGGAAACCTATAAGTTATTCCGCACAGAGCTCAATCTTCCCCCGGATAAGCCGGATAAATTTGTTGCCCACCAGGTGGGGGAGGGACATCACCATAAATTTTACTCTGCCATGAAAATTGACCGGAAAAAGGATTTTATCACCTTTCCTTTTCTGGGCAATGTGGGATCTGTGTCCCTGCCCATTTCCGCAGCCATTGCCGACGAACGCGGATTTCTTGTTCCCGGCGATTTTGTGGCCTTTCTAGGGGTGGGTTCCGGACTTAACTGCTATTTTCTGGGGGTGGAATGGTAACAAGAATAATAAACGGGCAGATGACTTCCACCAGAGGTTTTGAAAACCTTTATCCCTTTGAATCCCATTATGCCCGGATCAACGGGAACCAAATGCATTATGTGGATCAGGGCAAAGGCGCGCCTGTGCTCATGGTACACGGCAACCCCACCTGGTCCTTTTATTTTCGTCATCTGATCACAGGCCTGTCCCATGGTTTCAGGACAATTGCATTGGATCACATCGGGTGCGGTTTTTCAGACAAGCCGTCGGCAAAAGACTATGATTACACCCTGGATCAACGGGTGGCAGACCTGGATGCCCTTATCCGCCGACTGGATATTAATGAAAAAATGTCGTTGATCGTGCATGACTGGGGCGGGATGATCGGGCTTGCCTGGGCCCTGGACAACCTGGATCGTGTGGATAAAATTGTAATCACCAACACCTCGGGCTTTCTTCTGCCGGCATCCAAACGCTTTCCGGCAGCGCTGTGGGCTGTTAAATATCTTGCACCCTTTGCCGTGCCTGCTGTTTTAGGTGCCAACATATTTGCCCGGGGGGCCCTGTATCTTGCCCCGAAAACCCGGCTGCCCCAATCTGTGAAAAAGGGTCTTGTTGCCCCATACAACAGTTGGGCAAATCGCATTGCCACCTTAAAATTTGTCCAGGATATACCGGTTACAGCAAAAGACAGAAGTTATGTCAGGGTTCAGAAGGTGGATCAAAACCTTTCTGCTCTTGACCCGGCCCAGCTCATGTTTTTATGGGGAACCCGGGATTTTGTTTTTGACATTCATTTTCTTGAGGAATTTAAAAACAGATTTCCCCGGACCCCTGCCCATGTATTTGAGGATGCCGGCCATTATCTGTTCGAAGATAAGCCCGGTCCCACCCTTGAACTGATTCAAAAATTTCTGTCCTGACATTTTCTTTTGGATTTTGACTTTCAGGTCCATTACAGATAAATAGGGGTGTTATGGGACTATTTACAAAAAAAAAAAAGGATGAACCCAAGGAACCGGCCGCCCAGGTAAAACCGGTTCAGGTCCAGGACAAGGGAGACGACGACACCGAATCGGATAAAGCCGTCCCCAAGAAGAAATCTTTGTTCAAAAAGCTGATTATTCTTCTGCTCATTCCGGGTATCCTTGGCGGGGGCGGATTTTTTGCATACACCAAATTTTTTTCAGGTTCCGGTACCAAAGACAGCCGGGTTTACCTTCCCGTCACCCTTTCCCATGTCACGTTGCCCCAGGAGATGCTCGCCTTTTGTTTTGCCCGCATGCCTGAACTTTACGATGCCCTGGTGGCCTATGATGGGGAAATGGATTTGTTTGAGGCTGAAATTGCCCGCATTGATGCTGTGGGAACCAAGTACCCGGACCAGGAGAGGATTGCCGACGGCCAGAAAAAGGTATGGGATAAGGAAATGCAGTCTTTAAAAAAATCCTTTGAAAAATTGGAAAAACCCATTAAAGAAACCTTTGTGCTGTTCCAGGTCAACCCGACTGCAGGCCAGGAAAAGATTGATCAGACTGCAGAAGAGATGCTCCGGACTGCCAAGGAAGCCCTGGGAAAAGCCCAGGAACAGACAGCCCCGCTAAAGAAAGCCATGCCCAAGGCCCCCGAAGGCCTGGTCAAGGGAACCTTGTATAAAATAAAAAAGATGTTTTTATGACACGCCATACAAATATTGCCCAAAGCCTGAAACAATCCGCACAAATCTATCCGTTCAAACAGGCCGTGGTCTACCCTGCCTCACGGGATAATGCCGGGCGGGTTCTTTACAGCCAGATGACCTTTCGCCAGCTTGACCAGCAGTCCGACAGCCTTGCAGCCGGGCTTACCAGCATCGGCATTGGCCGGGGAACCCGCACCATTTTAATGGTACCCCCGGGCATGGAATTTTTTCTTACGGTGTTTGCCATGTTTAAGGTCGGGGCGGTGCCCGTGGTGGTGGATCCTGGCATGGGGATTGGCCGGATGCTGCAATGCCTTGCCCAAAGCCGGCCCAAGGCCTTTATCGGCATTGAAAAGGCCCATGTGCTTCGAACCTTGCGTCCCGGATTTTTTAAAACAGTGAAACGATGGGTGACTGTGGGCAGAAAATGGTTCTGGGGCGGGTACACCTTGAACCAGCTGATGAACAAATTCCCGGCCGCTCCTTTCAAACCGGCCCAGACCACGGAGAGCGAGACAGCTGCCATTGTATTTACCACGGGCTCCACAGGGCCTGCCAAGGGCGTGATATACACCCATGGAAATTTTGAAGCCCAGATCCGTCAGATCCGGTCACATTTTAAAATTGCGCCTGATGAGATAGACCTGCCCACCTTTCCTTTGTTTGCTTTGTTTGATCCTGCCCTGGGCATGACCGCAGTGATCCCGGATATGGATCCCACAAAACCTGCCCTGGTGGACCCCGTAAAAATTATCGAGGCCATTGAGAACCATGGTGTGACCAATATGTTTGCCTCCCCGGCCCTTTTGAAGCGGGTAGGAAAATACGGTCAGGAAAACGGGATCAAACTGCCGTCCCTGCGCCGTGTGGTGTCTGCAGGCGCCCCTGTCAGTCCGGCCAATATTGAACAGTTTTCATCCATGCTGTCCAATGATACCCAGATCCATACCCCGTACGGGGCCACGGAAGCGGTTCCCATCATATCCATCGGTTCCCATGAGATTTTGTCGGAAACCAGAAAACTCTCGGAACAGGGATTTGGCATGTGCGTGGGCCGGCCCATTGCAGATACAAAAATAAAATTGATCAAGATTTGTGACGAGCCCATCACCCAGATCCGGGATAACCTGGAGGTGCCTGAAGGTCAGGTGGGAGAAATAACGGTAAAAGCAGATCTTGTTACCGAGCATTATTTTAATAATTCCAATGCTGATCTCATGGCAAAAATACCGGACCCGGACGGCACAGCATGGCACAGGATGGGGGATCTGGGCTGGAAGGATTCAAAGGGCAGGATCTGGTTCTGCGGCAGAAAAGCCCACCGGGTTGAAACGGGAAAACAGACCTTGTTCACCATCCCCGTGGAAGCCATATTCAACAATCATGAAAAGGTCTACCGCAGTGCGCTCACAGGCGTCGGCCCTAAAAACCGCCAGATTCCGGTGGTGTTTGTGGAGCCTTTTGAGAAAATATCCGATGAAAAACAATTTATCCGGGAATTGTCTGACCTGGCCCGTAGAAATCCTTTGACCGCTGACATTGAATATATTTTTATTGAGTATAAATTTCCGGTGGATATCCGGCACAACTCCAAAATTTTCAGGGAAAACCTGGCAATCAAGGCCCGGGAATTGATCGAATGAAATACAGATATATTCATTCAAAGATCGGTCCTTTGATGCTGGCCGGCAACACAGCGCTTGAACAGATCCGTTTCCCGGTCAAAGGTGAAGGAAAAGCGCCCGGGAAAGGCTGGGTAGAGGACAACACCATCTTTCCCGATGCTGTATCCCAGCTGGTGCAATATTTTGAAGGCCGGTTAAAACAATTTGACCTTGATCTGCAGCCCCAGGGAACGGATTTCCAGAGGCGAGTCTGGCAGGCACTTTTAACTGTTCCTTACGGGGCCACGGTCACCTATGGTGAGATTGCGGAACAGATTCACAACCCAAAAGCCTTCCGGGCCGTGGGCCTTGCCAACAGGTGCAACCCCATACCCATCATCATTCCCTGCCACCGTGTGATCGGCAAAAACGGGAAATTAACCGGATTTGCCGGCGGCCTTGATATCAAGCAGGCCCTTCTGGATCTGGAAAGATCCTGAAAGTTCATTTTTAGTTTTTATTTCCGGACAAAGGACCAAGCGCATCAACGGCTGCCATGCACACGGCCACGGCTGATTGTGGGTTTTCGGCTGAAAATGCCTCACCTTCCTTTGAAAATGTCGCACGCCAGTTGGTTTCAGTCAGGCTTTTGGGGCACATATCTTTTAATTGAAACGTAAATCCTTTTGTTTCAAGCATCCCGGCAAGTTCCATGGCTGCATTAATATGATAGACGGCCTGGACGGGAACGGACTCACCGAGAAGCTGTTTAAGTTGTTCTCCTAAATTTTCAACTGCTGATCCGGACATGATATCCTCCCATATCAAGGTGGTTTAAGTTTCTCTATGGATAGCGCATTAAAGCATCTCCCAATGTTTTTTACAACTTGTTCCATAGTGGTAAAAAACATATGGAGTGTACGCCTGATCCAGTGTCGGTGAAAAGCAATTTTTTAATTGTGGTTATCAAGTATGGCCTGTAAAAATTCAAAGAAAGCCCAGCCGCTAGGGTGGGCACCGCACAATTGTGTGCGGGTCAAATTCATAATTTCTGGGCTAATCCCCCCTGCCTGGATTAAAGGTATGCTTCTTGCTATTCTCCGAGAGGTAACAGGTTTGAAAGACGCCCGGCGTTCAATGACGAATCAGGCCGGAACAATTTACAGGTGAAAAAATCATGACGACCCAATTTGACACAACATTTGACGCTTTAATGGGCTCCCCCGGGTTAAACCCGGTTTCCAGGGAGGCATGGGGAACAACAGGGCTGCAAAACAATGCGAGTTGCGGATCAGCATTTTTTTCAGATCTTCTCAAACAGGTGACAGACCGCACCCAGGCAGCAGGACCGGACCCGGCCGCAGATTCCCTGGACGCAGGGATGTCCCTGGTATTATCCCAGAATATGATGATGCAGATAAATGAAAGCCTTCTGGGGATACTGTCCGAAGACGGGGACGATCAGCCTTTTTGTGACCCTTTCATGGACGGGTTTGGACAGATGCTTTCCAACCAGGCGGTTGGTCGGGAAATTCTGTCAGAGATCCGACAGGCACCGTCAGAAAACGGCTTTCAGGAAATTGAAACCCATGGAACTGTTACCGCAACAACCCAAGAGGCCAAACAGGCTGACAGCCCTGACATTGAAGGAATCATCCAGAAAGCCGCTGAAACATTTGGGGTGGATTCCGGTCTTATCAAGGCGGTTATCCAAGCGGAAAGCAGCTTTAATCCCGATGCGGTTTCTCCCAAAGGGGCCATGGGCCTGATGCAGCTCATGCCGGATACCGCAAGGGAACTTGGGGTAAAAGACCCTTTGAACCCTACTGAGAATGTAATGGGAGGAACACGGTACCTGAAGCAGTTGCTGGACCGGTACGAAGGAAGCACCCCCCTTGCCCTGGCCGCCTACAACTGGGGGATGGGGAACCTGGACTCCCGGCAAAGCCAGATGCCGACGGAGACTAAAAATTATGTCGCAAAAATAACAGGCATTACCCTGACCTGAAAAATAGCCATACCCCTGGAAAATAATCCGCTTGACAGTCAGCGTAAAATTGTTGAAAAACTCGGCATTCCCCGATCAACGCCACGGCATTGGTTAAAACGAAAAAATGCCATAGACGCTGCACCTGAGGTAATAGAATTTTTTGAAAGCCCAGTCGGTACGGCGTTTCTTCATCGATTGGTTTTGGGGGCTCATTTTTCATTTTCTTTATGCAGCCCATGCGGAATCCGACCAATATGTCTTTACCTTGAATTGACGGGTCTGGATCACTTTGTAGCCTCTTCTTATGGATCTCAGCAAAAGGTCTCTGTGGCTATGGAAAATGTGTTGTTGCCAAAATAACCGCTTGAACGGTATAATTAACAAGTTCTTCTAATGAGAGGGAAATATTAATGGGTCAGGAAAAAATAAGACAGGAAATTAACAAACTCAATTTTTCTGAAAAACTGCTACTGGTGGGCGATATATGGGATTCCATCGCTCAAGAGACTGGAAAGCAACCGTTACCGGAATGGCAAAAACAAGAACTTGACAAAAGATATGCCGAATACAAAGCAGGCAAACTAAAAACCTATGACTGCCAAGCAGTTCACGATGAGTTAAGGGCAAAGTACGGATTCAAATGATCACCCGCTATACTGACCGTGCGTTGACTGAAATCGACCTGGGAATTTTATGGTACGAAGAGCAAAAAAGAGGTCTGGGGTCAGAGTTTCTGGATTGTATTGAAGCTGCTGTAAAAAACATTTCGAAAAATCCAAAGATGTATCAAAAAAGGTATTCAAATTTTCGAGGCTGCCCGATTCGGCGTTTCCCCTTTTCGATTTTTTATACGATTGAAGATTTTGAAATCATAATTCATTCGGTTTTCGATAATCGGCAAGATCCACAAAAAAGACCCTAAGTTTTTTGAGGCAACACACAAAAAATGCCCTATTCATTATTGTCGCTGTTTACCAACAAACCTGTTCAGGGTCAACACAAACACATCCTTTTAAAAATTCTGACAGAAGATTAAGAAAAGTCTGGGGGGCATTGTCCGACTGGAAAATGGAGCCTGGCCGAAGGGTAGTCTTCACCGCAAACCCTTGATTTGCTCCGCCACATTTTTGATATAGGTCACCAATAACAAAAGTAGCCAACGCCCTTTTAAGAAAGGCTTGGGAGTTCTTAAATACCATAAAGGCTCAGTCAACTTTTCCTGGTATTGATTGAATATTCCCCTTTCCGCTTCACAAATTGACTGGTAAAAGCTACATAGTTAGTCGGTGCAGCTTTTACCAGTCCGAATAGATGCGGTTGATCGCTGATGTTTATCTATCGTGGAACTTTATCCAACGAAATGCTCAGTGCCTTGGCCACCCCTTCACCATAGGCCGGGTCGGCTTTCAGGCAGTTGCCGATATGACGGATTTTGATCATCTCCGGAGCATCGTCCATTGCACGGGCGGTGTTGCCGAACAGGGCCTCCTGTTGTTCCTTACTCATCAAACGAAATAGTTTGCCCGGCTGGGTATAGTAATCACTGTCGTCCTCTCGCGCGTTCCAGTGAGCTGCCGCACCGCTCAATGCCAGAGGGGGCTCGGAGAAGTCTGGCTGTTCTTGCCATTCACCATAGCTGTTTG
>NZ_JQKJ01000031.1 GCF_000745975.1 Desulfobacter vibrioformis DSM 8776
TAAGACTAAACTCGCCGGTCCTCCTTGTATCTCATAATAGGCTGCCTCATACAAAATGCGGTTAATCTCGCGCTTACTTTTCTGTAACGCCTGAGTCACTGCCAGTGTGGGGCATTTACAGCCTAATTGAAACTGCCAAAGCAAATAGTCTTTAACCATACTGGTATCTTTGTTCCCTCTGGAAAAACTCCTCGATACTTATAATCAAGGATGATTACAAAACCTTGTTGCCTCACTATCTCGATATGCCCAGTCTTGCAGGTCCTCTTTATATCGCATAACGAACCGTACTTGCCAAGGTGTGGTTTATTAAGCGCTTACGTTCCGTCAGGGTTGCGGGTATTGTTATAGGTGGTGTTATAGGCAAATAGCCTTCCATTTTATTTATGCGTATCTTTATCTCTCGGAGGAATAGGGTCGTTTCCGTGGCTATCTTTCTGCTGAATAGTCCCATCTTTTTTATGTATTACGAACTCTGAATCTTGATTTTTGCTGACCTCTCGTCCCCATGAAACAGCATCCTTTTTATTATCAAAATGCTTTGATGCTTTCTTCGATCCGCCTTTTTTTACATTCCATCCACCCTTTGGATCAGGAACTACATGATGTGATTTTTTTGCCATTCCATTCTCCTTAGCTGATTTGTTAACTACAAAGAATCCCCATAAATCTGATTATTCGACACAAGCGAATTCATCAAGGAAAATCATATAACTACTTCAAGACACTCCTCAACTGCCATTCATGATCCACCCAAACCGCCTCATTCAAAATAGACTTCTCATTGATCTTCCCCACATCCGTCACCCAAACAAACTCCGCTCCTTCCTGATCCGTCAGGCTCTTTCGGATATTCTCTGCTCGTTTTTCCGAGTTCGTCTGAATCAGAACCTGAAAACCGTCGAACTTGCCGTACTTTGTAAAAATCCGTTTTTGCAGATAGGTGTTATACCCGATCACCTTATTCCTCACTATCTCCAGCCGTTCGGTACCCCGGTCAATCTCCAAAAAATAAAGTTTTTGATATTTTTCCAACTCACCCTTGCCTTGCAAAATAATCAGCGCGTCCGGGTGTACCACATAACTACGGCGGCTCACCGGATGGGTTACCTCGTCGTACAGGGCAAAAGCCTTGTTTCCTTTTTCGCTGTTCAAATGTGATTTGACCTCATAATCACAAACAAAACGGCGTAGATGGATTTTGGGATGATTGCGTAGTGCCAGTTCCAGCAAGAGGTGAAATTCGGACAGGTCAAGGGCATGATTTAAAAAAAAGTGCCGCACATTGCCGGATTTAGAAAACGCCCGGACAGTTTCCCCGTATTCCTCCAAAAGATTCATTCCGGATTTTTCAAGGTAATAAGCGGACTCGCCCGAACCTTGACCTGTCTTCACGAAAGGCGTGATCACGCCGATGTAAGCATTGTGAAAAAGGCAGCGCAGTCGGCGGCGGGTGCTTTGCAAAGTGCTGTTGTCTGAAAAAATCAGGCGTTTGACTTGACCGGTGCGCAGGTATCGATAGCGGTTCAGAACCAACAGGATTGCCAAATCCCGCTCCGTCAGTTTGCAGGGAAGGGCTTGTGGTTGCCGCTTTTCTCTTTTCAAATATGTTTTCATTTCAGTTAAACGGACTTTCCGGATCGGCTTTGGGTGTTTGGGGCGGCTTGCTCTCTGGTTGACCGGAGAAGCCTGCAATAACCTTTTGGGCTTTTTCTAATGGCGTATAGCAGCCATGACTCCAGTACACCAGCTTCTTGAATTTTGGATTTGGTTTAGATTCCGCCACATCCTGAGTCCGAATCTGAAATGGCGGCTGCTCCCCGATTTTCACGGTTGCCATTCGTTGGGGCTGATTTACCAATGCACTTGTGAAAAGATAATAATGTTCTGCCAATGGATAAAACCGGGGGGAATAATCCACCCGCTTTTTGTGGTTTGTCACCCAAGTCTCATTCACGGAATCGGTTGCTGATGTGGATCGGTTGCTGGTGTGGGTGGCGGTCTGTCCATGCTGGCTTGAATTTTTTTGGCTTTCCGTATAGTTCGCCATAAATTTTCCGCCACAACTGCTGCCATCGCTTGAACCAAAACCGGAAGACTGCCCATTGGCATCACTGCTGCCGAAAGTATTGGCATTGCTGTGGCTGTGCGTCGTCCGCAGTTCCAGGTACGGTTCGAAACTGGTCTGCTGATCCCAGTACTTCACCTCATTCAAATCGAAATAAGTACCCAAATTTTCCGCCTGTACCACGGCACTTCGGTAAAGAACCCGGAACACCACTTGAATATGGGCGGACAAAGCCGCATCCCGGATTTTCTCATCTTCGATTTGAGACAGGTGCTGATTTGCCAAAATCAAATGCAAGCCGAATTTACGCCCGCCCGTAATGATTTTCTCAATGTCCGATGTAACAAAATTTTGAAACTCATCCAAATAAAGATAGAAGGGGCGTTTGATCGCACTCTCCCGGCTCCGGGTCATGCCGTAAGAATGGATGGCATGCACCAGCAGCGTACCCAAAAGATGGGCATTATCCTCGCTAATCCGGTTGCCTTGCAGCCCGAGGTTCACGAGTAGGATTTTTCTATTCTCAATGATGTCTCTGAAATCAAGGGTGCGTTTGGACTGCCCGAGGGAAAGCCGGATCGCTTCGTTGTGAATGAATTTTTCAATCCGCCGCTGGGTGCTGCCGATGGTGGTTAACCGCTCCCGGATTTGCATTTTGGCGAAATTCTGCCAAAAGGTCAGGACGGAGCCACCGACAGGTTCCGCCATTTGGACGGCACGCTTGGCATTTTTGAAATCAAAGAAGTCTTGTATGTCGAGCAAAGAATGACCGCCTTTAATCAGCGGAATGAGGGCATTTCGCAGAGTTTGTTCGAGCTGGGGTTGGGTTTCGCTGTCCTGCGACATAACCCTTTTTATAGCATCAATGAAACGGTCAACTTTTAGGCTGATGTCTTCATGATACCCATTTTTTGCCAAAGGGTTGAAGCCCACCACATGGGATTGGAAATCCGAAGGATTAAACAGCACGACCCGCTTTCTCAATTCATCTTTCCCGGCGCAGTAAGCCAATAGATTGTTATACAGTTCCCCGTGGGGATCAATGACACAAATTCCATTGCCCTGATCAATGTCCTGCTGGGCGAGGGATTGGAGAAAATAGCTTTTCCCAGTGCCGGAAGATCCCAGAACATACATGTGCCGGGTGCGTTCCGAGTTGTTAAGATGAACTAAATTTGACTTTTTGTCTAGCCCAAGTAAGATGTGATCGGAATTTTTCCCGGAAGACTCTGAATTTAATTCTTTCAGGATTGAGTTTTTCATTCTTCCGCTTCCCCGCACAAGGGAAACCAACTCCCTTCTGCAATCATCAATAATTTGTTTGGCTAACTCCATATCCAAATTCCCATGCCTGATCGCCTCAAACCACAGACCGATTTTAATCCCGTCTTGAACCCGGGGAAGCCGCAAACAGCGGCTGAATCCTTGCCCGGTGAAAAGCCTGATTCTTTTAATGCCATTTGGACGGCTTTCCAACGAAAGCATGAACTTGCTAAAACCCGGTTTCAAGTCGAGCAGGACTGCCAAATCAGTCCCGAGAGTAAAGCGTCATTGCTTCGGGATTTAAAAGCACTTGGGGCAATGTCCCGCCGTGAGCTGATTTTCTTTCTCCACCGGAATAACTGCCGTCAGGAGATTGCAGGGCTTATTGCACAGCCGGGGCATCCTGCCCTTTATTTTCCAGAAGACGATTTTTACATCGACCGGGTGGAGGGAGGTGTCCATTTCCTTGATTAACCTCGCTGTCTGTTTGCAATCCAACAAAGGTTAATCATCCACATCCCGGTTAAACTCGAATTCCTGATCCAGTAATTCATAAACCTGCCGGATCGTCTCATCTTCGGCACCCTGCTTTTTGAGTTCCGAGATGCGACTTCGCAGCCGCTCATACATTTCAAGTTTTACCGCTTCGTTTCCTTTCTGTTCCCTATCCTGCTCAAACTCACGCTTAATCTGACGAAGCTCACGAGCCCCTTTAACTTCCGCCTTGTCCAAGGTCAATCGGTCTTTAATCTCCCGGAGTTTTTCATCCAGTGTCTTTTCTTTGGGCTCCCCGGCAGCCTGTTTATTTTTAAGTGCCTCCAGTTCCATTTCCAGTTTGAGTTTGTTGACAGAATGCCGGAGGTCAGCTTCTTCGGATTTTTGTTCGATCTCCTTTTTCTCAGACTGAAGTTGCGCCATTTTTTTCTGATGCGCCGCCACTTCTTCTTGGTGCGCTTGATAGGCTAATGCCTGCTCCACAGCAATTTCCGCATCAATATTTTTCAGCCGCTCCCAGGACTTTTTAGTTTCCGCCAACTCGTTCAAAGTTATCCGCATCTCACGGATCATCTCGTTCCGAGTTCTCAACCGTTTCAACTGGACTTTCCCGACAATAGTGGGCAGCAGAGTTTGAAAAATTGACTGGCTTTGGCTGGCAATATTATTTGGCTGAAACAGCTCCATCTCCTTTTGGTCGAGACGCGCCAAAGCAGTTTCCCGTTGTTCCGGCAGCAGTTGGTCATCATTGACGATTTCGGCACGGATTTTTTTAATCTTCCGTTTTTTGAAAAATTTCATCTGCCTCAAATCCTGTCTATTTTTTTAAGAATTTTTTCCATGCGTTTTTCCGCCCGGTCAATATCCTTGCCGGCTTTTCGGACTTGCCTCTGCCGCCATTTGCTTATGGAAATGATTGGTATTCCGAAGCGTGGGAAATAAATGTATATCCAAATGAAAACCGATACACCCACTATAACCATTCCTATAATCTGGAATCGGGTGGCGATAAGGGCACCGATAATGAAATTGTAAATCATCAGCAGTTTGAACATGGAAGCGATTTTTTCATACAGCCGAATACTGATGGTCAGCAGAAGCCAGTAAAGCCAAAAGCCGACGGCAAAGGGATAATGGGTGCTGGTTTTTTGAAAGGCATAAGAAACCGGAACATCAAAAAAATGGTGCAGACCTTCCAGCAACAAAGCTGGCGCATAGGCAGCCGCTGAAAGAATTTCCACATACCATCGGTTTATCTGCTGCCCCCAAAAATTTTTATAATCGCTGTACGGAACAAAGAGATAAAGCAGCAGCACGATCACAGCAATATATCCGGTCAAGAGCCGCTGTTCAGTTTTCAGATTTCTGAAAAATAGACGCTTGTCGAGGATATTCAGAAAAAATAACAGCGACAACAGGAAACCAAAAATTGATACGGTATCTCCTTCGAAAACGCCAAAGCCCGCCAATATACCAACAAAGACCAATGGGAGAAGGCTGTAATTGATATAGTGTGAAGGGGCTTTTTGCATTCTGTCTGTTATCTCACGATCAAGTTTTTAATATGCTTTGTAATTCCCATTCATGGTCTCTCCATATTGCCTCATTTAAAACGGTGTTTTCATTCACCCCTTGGCAATTTGAGAGCCACACCAAATCAGTCCCTTTCTGATCCAGCAGCATCCTTCGAATATTTTCAGCCCGCTTCTTTGAGCTGCTTTGCAGCAGCACCCGAAAATCAGAAAATTTTCCATACTTTTTAAATGCACCTTGCTCCCGGTAAAGGTTGTATGCCAGTATTTTTTCCCGAATCTTCTCCAAACCCATGGTTCCCCGGTCAACTTCCAAAAAATACAATTGTTGAAATTTAGCGTAATCAGTTCCGACCTTACCGCCCAATATAATGAGTGCATCCGGAAAGACTGCGAATGTCGCCTCCTTAAAGGTCGGATGCTTCACCTCATCATATAGTTTGTAAATCCAGCGACCCGTTAAATTTTGAGTGAAAGACTTTAATTCGAAATCACAGACAAATCGTTTCAGCTCAATGATTGGATTTTCAGCCAATGCCAGCTCCAAATCAATTCGGAATCGGCTCAGGTCAATCACATGGTTGATAAACTGGTGCTTTGCTGGCTTCCTTTTTGCGTAAGGCAACAAATCAATGTCATAGGCTTCCAGCAGTTCCATTCCTTTTTTATCCAGCACATAAACATATTCGCCATCACCCTTTCTATCCGGCGTGATCGGTTTGATCCGATTCAGATAGCCGTTGTGAAACAGGTATTTTAATCTACGCTGGGTGCTTTGATTGGATTGATTTTCAGGAAAAACCAATTTTTTGATCAGGCTAACGGTCAAATAGCGGCAGCGGTTAACCGCCTTGAGGATTTCAAAATCTCTTTGGGTGAATTCAAAATTAACAGCTCTTTGCCGTCTTTGCTTGGGAAGATATTTTCTTTTGACTTGCTGCAACTTTAATCACCTATGACAAACTTTGGTCTGCCCCGAACCAAATTCATTCATGATGTCAGGCAACAACTGAATTAATGATACTGATAAATGAACGAAGCCGCATCGGAATTTGGCAACTATTTTAACGCCTGACCTTACATTACTTTCATATTCAATATTTTTTTAAAAATCAACATGCGTCCCTCAATAAGATTCTATTCCTGCGTTCCTCTCTTTTTCAATTTATTTAAAATTCAGTTGCTTATCCAGTTTCAAAATACACTTTTGCACCATTTCTAAATATATAGGTCAACTTACAAACCAATTCATACTCAACCTATTGAAATCTAAAATTAATACTTGAAAATTCCACAATATCAGATTAGGTTTTATGCAGGTTGGAAACAAAAACTGATTGCACACAGCCCCGGCTGCATACTCGGTATTTTGTTTTTGTCCCCTGTTTGCATTACCGTCAGGTAAATCAAGCAAGGCATTTTTCGCTTCTCAAAAAGCATCCAAACAACCCACCAGGACAGAGAATGTCCCTAACTTCTCAAGTAGCCAGTTTGTGAAAGCAGACTGGCTACTTATCCATTTCTGACAAACATAGATTGCGCTAATCCATATACGGTGGGATGCCATGGATTTTGATGAAAACATCTTCGAAAATTGCCTTGTTGACAGAAAAGCTGAACCATATATATTGAAACCCGAGGAGGTCGCCCGGTTCCTTCGGAAAAGCACCAGTTGGGTTTATAAAAACTGGCGGGAGTTGGGCGGCAGAAAGCTTGGAGGTTCTCTTTTCTTTAAAAGAAAGGAGGAACTCTATGAGTGTATATTTGAGAGAAAAGAAAGGATGGAGATACGATTTCACCCGAAACGGGATTCGGTACACAGAGTCAGGTTTCAAAACCAAGCGAGAAGCCAAAAAAGCCGAAGCCAGAAAACAGGAAGAACTGAACAGTCCGATAATCCAAAAGGAGATAGAGGAAACCCCGACAGACATGGCATTCTTGGATCTGATAAATAAGAGGTTGGATCATGTGCAGGCTTATAATTCACAGAGCCACTATGAGAACCAGGTTTATCTTGCCAAGCAATGGATGAAGTGCTGGGGGAAACTTTATTGTAAGCAAATCACCATGGAAATGGTGGAACAATACCTTTTAAAACGGAAACGGGAAACTTCGGGAATAACAGCGAATTATGACCTCAGGAATTTAAGGGCGTTATTTAATTTTGGTTTGCACCCCAAACGACAGTGGATACAAAACAACCCTACGATAGGCATTGATTTTTTCCCTGTTGATAAAAGAATTAAATATGTCCCGCCTAAGGAAGATGTGCTCAAAGTTATCTTGGCAGCAGACAAAGATACCCAGGATTATCTTTGGACTATCTTTCACAGTATGGGAAGAATGTCTGAGATCAACCGCTTGACTTGGCAGGATATAGATTTTGATGAACGCACCATCATTTTATATACCCGCAAAAAACGAGGCGGTCATCTAACCCCCCGAAAAGTTCCTATGACCGAAAGACTGTTTGACATTCTTTCATACCGGTTTAAGCATCGTGAAAAAAGAATTCCTTGGGTATTTTGGCACCGGTACTGGAGCAGAAAAACCAAAGAATGGATTGAAGGTCGATATATTGATCGAAAAAAGATCATGGAAACACTCTGCAAAAAAGCCGGGGTTAAATATTTTAGGTATCACGCTTTAAGACACTGCGGCGCATCCCTGCTTGACAATGCCAATATTCCCATCGGGTCGATTCAAAGATTTTTAGGTCACGAGAACAGACAGACCACGGAAATTTATCTTCATTCGATTGGCAATTCGGAAAAGGAAATGATCGGGGTTTTGGATGCGGATTTTCAAAAATCCACACCCCAATCCCCACCCCAAATAAAAAAGGCTTTCAACTAAAAGCTGAAAACCCTTGTCATTTGTGGCGCGCCCGGCAGGATTCGAACCTGCGACCCCTTGATTCGTAGTCAAGTACTCTATCCAGCTGAGCTACGGGCGCCCAAAAAACTTGATATCTATAACAACCTTTACGTGAGAATTCAAGCAATTTTATCAGGGCAATCATATGAAAAATTTCCATGCGGTTTGGTTTTAATAAATTCAAATAGTTGATTTGTGAATCGTGGCAGGTTTTCAATACGTGCGGGTGATTATTAATTTGTGGCTGCATTGAAGCACAGTTGGGATAGTTGGGACACAATCAGGGTTCTGGGAGTAGATGAAATGTCCTTTAAAAAATGTCACAAGTAATTTATTTCATATACTTCAGTTAAATATGTTCTTGCAGTCCTGCCTGACAGAGAAAAAGAAACATTGCACACGAAGCTTATTTAGAATTTCAACACCTTGGATTCCATCTATCAAAATGATAGCTTGTTCTCCAAATATTTCTTCGCTGTATACCTTTTAATTTTGGAATAAATATCCTAAATTGCAAGGTATGATTTCTCGATGGATTACAATCGATATACTTTCGGATCTGCTGCTGGTCAGACGTTTAATGCCCTGGCATGCCAAATAAAAATTATAAAAAAGGATAGGACGGTATAAAAACATGACAAATCAAAATGGATGGACAAAATCAGGCTGGAAGAATTATACGGCTCTTCAGCAACCCAACTGGCCGGATCACAAAGCATTGGAAAAAGTCACTCAAGATTTGGCGTTGCTGCCGCCGCTGGTTTTTGCAGGAGAAATAAGAACATTAAAAGACCTGCTGGCCAAGGCCTCAAAAGGGGAGGCGTTTCTGCTCCAGGGCGGGGACTGTTCAGAAGATTTTTCCCAGGTTACGGCACCTACCATCAGGGAAACCATGAAAGTTTTGCTGCAGATGGCCGTTGTTATGGCCTATGCCGGTGGGAAACCCGCCATAAAAGTGGGCCGGATTGCCGGTCAGTTTGCCAAGCCCCGTTCGTCAGATACGGAAACTGTAGATGGCGTTGAACTGCCCTCATATCGTGGAGACATGGTCAACAAAAGCGAACCCTCCATCAACGCGCGGACCCCGAATCCTAAATACATGCTTAAAGGGTATTATCTGGCTGCCTCCACCCTGAACCTGTTGCGGGCATTTACCCGGGGCGGGTTCGCAGCACTGCACAGGGTCCAGGCCTGGAATCAGGAGTTTGTGGCGCAATCCCCCATGGGGCGGTCTTATAACCGTCTGGCCAGGCAGATTGACCAGGCCATCAAGTTTATGAATACCATCGGGATTCCAACGGATATTCCCCAGATCAATCAAACCCAGATTTTCACCTCCCACGAAGCCCTTTTACTGCCCTACGAAGAGGCGTTGACCCGGATTGATTCCACCACCGGGGACTGGTATGACTGTTCTGCACACATGCTTTGGATTGGTGAGCGGACCCGGCAGGTGGACGGCGCTCATGTCGAATTTTTAAAAGGGGTTCTCAATCCCATTGGGGTTAAAATCGGCCCGGACCATGATATTGACAATATCAAGCAGCTTATTAAAATCCTTAATCCTGAAAACGAACCCGGAAGATTGACCCTGATTACCCGAATGGGGTGTGACAATATTGAGAAAAAGCTGCCCTCCCTGCTTCGTGAAATCAAAAAAGAGGGATATCATATTGTCTGGAACTGCGACCCCATGCATGCCAATACGTATACATCGGCATCCGGACACAAGACACGGGATTTTAATGATATTTTAAAGGAGATTACCCGGTTTTTTGAAATTCACTGGGCAGAAGGAACGATTCCGGGAGGCGTTCATCTTGAAATGACCGGTAAAAACGTAACCGAATGTGTAGGCGGTGCCAGAAATATTGTCAGTGAAGAACTTCACAATCGGTATGATACCACCTGTGACCCGCGACTCAATGCGGAACAGAGCCTGGAGGTGGCGTTCCAGATTGCTGATATGATCAAGCATTAAGGGATACGCTAAAAACGAAATATGATCACGAAAATACAGTTTAAAGCCGGTGCCGTGCAGTTTGATGTGAAAACCGGGGATGTCCGGGGCAATCTTTCTGCTGCCCTTGGGTATCTGGGGCACCTGGCGGACCAGGGGGGGGGCCTTGGGGTCTGCCCTGAGTTTTTTTTGACCGGGTTTGACAATGAAAATATGGACCGGCTTATGCCGGCCGTGGAAGCGGGGATCCAGCGTCTGGCTGAATTTTCCCGGAAGCGCTCCATGGCGGTTGCCGGAAGTCTGCCTGAGCAAAAGAACGGTCAGATATTTAATACCCTTTATTTCATTGACCGGGATGGGAAGATCCGGGCCCGGTATCGCAAACTGCATCTGTTTCCTTTGACCGGTGAGGATCTGTACTATACCCGGGGTGATGAAATGGTGACGGCAGACACCAGCCTGGGCCGCGTCGGGATAATGATCTGCTATGATCTGAGATTCCCCGAGCTTGCCCGCCGCCTTTTCCTTGACGGGGCCCGGATTTTTGTGATCAGCGCTCAGTGGCCCCTTGCCCGGGTGGCCCACTGGCAGGCCCTGATCCGGGCAAGGGCCATTGAAAACCAGGCCTGGTTTATCTGCAGCAACCGTGCGGGCACGGATCCTGACGGGCTGGTTTTTCCGGGCAGTTCCATGATCGTTGATCCCAACGGCGTTGTTCTTGCCCTGGGAGATGATCAGTCCGGTACCATCATGGCTGACATTGACATGGACCTGGTTGATCGGGTCCGGCAAGCCATTCCCGTTGGACAGGACCGCAGGGGGGATATCTATGGTTAATAAAATGGATAATAAAATTGTTACCCTGGATGAGATGTGCCGTCTGTCCCGGGAATACACAACCCTTGGCCGGACCGTTGTGTTTACCAACGGCTGCTTTGACCTTCTCCATGCAGGTCATGTGGCCTACCTTGAAAAAGCAAAATCATTCGGGGATGTGCTGGTCCTGGGTTTGAACTCCGATGCGTCCGTCCGGCAGATCAAAGGCGACCTTCGGCCGGTGATCTGCCAGGACCAGCGTGCCCGGGTTGTGGCGGCCTTAAGCTGTGTGGATCATGTGGTGCTGTTCGATGCGCCTGATCCGGGGGATCTGATACGGAGCATTGTTCCCCATGTTCTGGTCAAGGGGGCGGACTGGCCCGAGGATAAAATCATTGGGGCCAAGTTTGTCAAAGGCTGCGGCGGGCGCGTGGCGCGCGTGGCTTTTGAAGAAGATATCTCCACATCAAAAATCATTGAACGAATTGGGCAAAGATTTTATGGCGGCGCTTAAGCCTTTGACATTTGATCATCTTAATGCCTTCCCCGGGCTGGTTCATGGTGTTTTTTCCAGGGCCGGCGGATACAGTAAAGATGCCTTTTCAGGACTGAATATCGGATTGAGCACCGGAGATGATCCTGATGTTGTAAACCGGAACAGACGCCGGATGCTGTCGTCCCTGGATCTGACCCGGGTTCTTTTTTTTAATCAGGTACACGGCACAGACATCGCTGTGATCAAATCGGAAAAAGATGCGGCAGACGCTGCCTGGGAAGGGCAGGGGGGCGCACCGTCTAAAATATTTAAAGCTGATGCTGCTGTTACAAATCGTAAAGACCTGGGGCTTGTGATCCAGGTGGCAGACTGCCAGGCCGTGGTCCTGTATGACCCGGAAAAAGAGGTGATTGCCAATGTCCATTCCGGCTGGCGGGGCAGTGTGGATAATATTTTAGGACGCTGCATCAATGCCATGGTCACACAGTTCGGGTGTACACCTGCAAACATCCGGGCAGGGATCAGTCCCTCCCTTGGCCCCTGCTGTGCACAATTTATGAATTATAAACAGGAAATTCCAAAATCATTTTGGAAATATAAAGACAAGGACCGCCCCTATTTTGACTTCTGGCAGATCTCCCGGGACCAGCTTGGGGCCTACGGTGTGTTGGATGAGCATATTGAAACCATGGGGCTTTGTACCCGGTGCCGTACGGATCTGTTTTACTCCTTCAGGGCAAACAAGGTCACCGGTCGATTTGCTGCGGTAATTGCACTTAAAAACAAGGATGAATAATAATGGATAATTTTGAACAGGTTTTTTTAACCCGCACGGTAAAAGCCGCTGGTTGAGCTGCTAAACTGGATCCAGGGGCCCTGGATAAAATCGTGTCAAAACTTGAACTGCCGTTCCATCAGGATCTGATCATCGGGCTTGAACACCCGGATGATGCCGGTGTGTTCCGCCTGTCCGAAGAGACTGCCATCGTCCAGACCCTTGATTTTCTGACACCTGTGGCCGATGATCCCTATGAGTTCGGCCAGATCGCCGCGGCTAACTCATTGTCCGATGTCTATGCCATGGGCGGTACGCCCATTACCGTCATGAATATTGTGTGTTTTCCCTCATGTGACCTTGACGCAGGTATCCTGCCCCGTATCCTTGAAGGCGGACTTGATAAAATTAAAGAGTCAGGCGCAGTACTTGTGGGCGGCCATTCCGTGGATGATCCTGAAATCAAGTACGGGCTGTCCGTGACCGGCATCGTGCATCCGGACCGGGTCTGGGCCAACAGCCGGGCACAGGAGGGGGATGCCGTGATTCTGACCAAGCCCATTGGCACCGGCGTCATCTCCACGGCGATCAAAGGCGGTCTTGCATCCGGGGACCAGGCTAAGCAGGCTGTAAAAACCATGTCTGCCCTGAACAAGAATGCTGCCCTGATCGCGAAGGAATTTCATGTCCATGCCTGTACGGATGTCACAGGATTTGGGCTTGGGGGGCATTTGATTGAAGCGGCCAAAGGTGCGGGCATGCGTATTGAAATTTATACGGAAAAGGTCGGGGTGCTGGACGGGGTAATGGAATTTGCCGCCATGGGTCTTCTTCCGGGCGGTGCCCATAAAAACAAACGTTTTTTTGCCCCGCATATCCGTGTGGCTAAAGGAACGGATCGGGTGCGAAGTGATTTAATGTTCGATCCCCAGACATCTGGCGGGCTTCTGCTTTTTATGGACCGGGACCAAGCAGCGCAATGTGTGGGTATTATGGAAAAAAATGGTATTCAGGCAAGGGTGATCGGAAGGGTTAAAGGGCCGTATACCAACGGATTCCTTGATATTATGTAAAACGTTTTTTCACATTGACTTCATCCGGATCATATGATATTTGCTCTCAAGATAATTTAACAATTAAGTTTGAAGAGCCAAGTTTGAAACGCAGGGCTGCCGGGTGACTGGTAAACGAGCTGCCGGTGAAAGGCCGAATAAAAATGGCAGAGAAAGATAAGGGAAAGACCTTTCGTGAGCTGGGATATTTTGCAAGTCTTGGCATATCCGTGGCGCTGGCCATTGTCATCGGGATGGCACTGGGATACTGGCTGGATAGTGTTTTTGATACAAAACCCGTCCTTTTGATGGTGGGACTTGGGTTCGGCATAGCAGCCGGGTTCAGCAACATTATCAGGGCCGGAAAAAAAGCGGAAAAATATTAATGGAAGAACTTGAGAAAATAGTAAACTTTATCACACGAACCAACTGGCTCCTGTTTCTGGGGTCAAGTCTTGTGGCATTGCTTCTGGCCTCTCCGAAAGTGTATCTCGGGGTTTTTCTGGGCGGTCTGATTGTAACAATCAACTTTCATGTTCTGAAAAATACAGTAACTCAAAATATCAACCAAGAGCGGGTGATGGAAAAGGGAAAATCCCTGATCGGTGCGCTTCTGGTTAAATATTATCTGCGTTTTGCATTGACGGCAGTGATTATTTTTCTGCTGATCGCAAACCGCAGCGTACATCCGGCAGGGCTTCTGGCAGGTCTTTCCGTAGTAGTGGCAAGCACGTTTATAGCAGCGGCAATTGAATTAACCAAGATTATATTCAGGGAGGCGGTTTAAGGTGGAACACCCATATCTATTTCTTACTTCGTTGTTTGGTTTGTTTGGTCTGGAAGATTGGGCAGGTGCCCATGCACATGTCACTTACATGTGGCTTGCAATGATTATTCTTGTATTTTTTGGCTGGATCGGCGGCAAAAGCGTTGCCCTTGTGCCCAAGACCGTTCAGAATGTGTTTGAGGTAATCATCTCCGGGCTTGAAGAGTTTATGGTTGGTATCACCGGTGAAGAGGGAAGAGATTCATATCCCCTGTTGCTGACTGTTTTCCTGTTTGTCCTTTTGGGTAACCTGTTCGGCCTGATCCCCGGATTCTATCCTCCCACAGCCTCCATCAACACCACTGTTGCCCTGGCCATCATTGTCGTGGCCTGGAGTCATGTGATCGGCATCAATAAACACGGTGCAAAATATATTAAACATTTCCTGGGGCCCGTACCGGCACTTATGCCTCTTTTCCTTATCATCGAAATCATTGGTCACCTGGCACGGGTACTGTCCCTGACTTTACGTCTCTTCGGCAACATGATGGGCCATGAACTGGTGGTAGGCATCCTTCTGATGTTGGCCGGTCCCTTCCTGGTACCCCTTCCTATTATGGCAATGGGTATCCTTGTATCCTTGATTCAGGCCATTGTATTCTTTCTGCTGCCGACCATGTACATCGCAGGCGCCATAGAAGAAGCACATTAAGCTTGATGAATGCAAGAACTTAAGTCTTTTTTACGGGATTTTGGAAGAAGCCCGTTTGTTTATAATACTTTATTAAAGGAGTAAATCTCATGGAATTTCTCGTTGGTAGTGTCTGGGCAGCAGGTTTTGCCATTGGTATCGCTGCATTTGGTTGCGGCATTGGCCAGGGCCTTGGTCTGAATGGTGCCATGTCTGGTATCTCAAGAAACCCTGAAGCAGCTGGTAAAATCCAGGTGAACATGCTGATCGGTCTTGCTCTGATCGAATCTCTGTGTATCTATGCTCTGGTTGTTGCGATGATCCTTCTGTTCGTTCATCCTGCAATCGGTCCTGCTGTTGCTGCACTTGCCGGACATTAATACACAGCTGTTTAACGATACAGTCGTTTAAAAAGGGGCGTCTCCTTCATGAGACGCCCCTTTTGTTTTTTCCGAAAGCTTATCCCCCTTTGGACAATCAGTTTGGGTTTATTTGATTGATATTTCTCCGGGATGGGATTAATTGATTATTAATGTTTTTTATTTTCAGAAGATGGTGTTCGGATAAGAGATGATGGCTGGCATAACAAGACTACTTTCAGAATGTTTACGTGAGTTGACCCTGATCAGGGTATTGACAATGCCGGCGTCCTGGTCTAATTAAGCTATAATATTAACTAATCTTCGACACTGAAACTGCGGCCATGTCATCTCCCTTTTCGATAATTTTATTCAAACTTTTGGCTTTTTCGGCCTTGGTCACCTTATTTGCGTCAATCGCCGGACAACAAATTGGCCACCTGACTTACGGGATGATTAACCCCCGGCCGGATCGTCCAGCCATCCAAAGTTCCGGTTGGGACAAGCAGGCCGTAAAAGAGCAAACCTCACCCGGGACAACCGAAAAAACGGTCGTGTCCAAGGTGGTGAAAAGAACCGTACTGCGCAACCAAAACGAGGCAGGTGCCCCAACCGTTAATTCCGGTGTTTTGATCACGGATCAATCCGAAAGGACAGTGTCTCCGGCCAAAGTCATTGAGATGGCACCCAATACCAAGGAAAGTACGAAAATTGTCTATGCCGTTCAGACCGGTGTATTCAGCAGCAAAATTAACGCTGAAGAAAATGCAGAAAGGGTTAAAACATATTCGCCGACCACTGTCATTTTGACTTGTGAAAACGGGAAAAAAATCTACGCTGTTCGGATCGGAAGTTTCGCTGGGAAAACAGAGGCCGAAAAGGCCCTGGCAAGCTTCAAAAAAAAAGAGCACATCGGGGCTATTCTGGTCTCCCTGTATGGAAAGCATGATCTTGTAAAATTTTGTAAAAAATAAAAAAACGCTCACACAGGGAAGGTATCAGAATTTGTTGTTCCCTCTTCCCCCCCTAAACCATTGAAAATACAAGCATGGTCAGGAGCAGAAAGAGAGCCGCTATCCCGTAATACCAGGCCGGGGAAAAGAGGAACGGAAAGTGCCTGCGCGATTCGGGAATGATGATGTCCGGCGTAAATTCGCCTTTATTGATTTTTTGCTCCAGGCTCTTCATATAATCTGAAATGGTAACGGGATCATGGATGTATTTGCCCTTGAACCCGTGTTTGAGGCAGAAGAAGAACACCTCGAACACAAACAGGGAGATTTCGGGCTTTTTGAGAATATGGTCCAATGTCTCGTAGAACAGGTTCCCGCCGTCGTCAATGTCGAAAAGTTCCCGCTGCAAAATAGGCCAGGTGAGTTGAGCCTTGTCCAGCACGCTCACCTGGATGTGCTCGTCAATATAGATCACGATGGCAAACAGGACGTAGTAGCTCTCCTGTTCCGTAAGGGTTTGGGCAAGATCAATGCGCAGAAGGTCCAGGCGTTTGCGGACGGTATCCCGGATGTGCGGAACGTTGGTGTCCGGATTGTCCAAAATGCCGTCCTTATCCACTTGTTCCCCGAGCAGGAGGCTTTCAATACCGGCATCTATATCGGAGAAAATTTCAGCAATTTTTTCCCAAAGTTGTTTTTCCATCCTCCCCTTCTAACCCCTCATTCCATCATGATGCAAGGTATTTTATTTTTGTTTCCACCAAGGCCTGGGACATCCAGCAGTCCAACATCCGGGCAAGCTCTCCGGCAAAGGCCTTGACCATGGGCCTGGCGTAGGCCGGACACTTTTCGAATTGCAAGTGGTAAATATACTTCAGGGTATTGCCTGAGGCAGACTGAACCCTGGCCTCCTCGACGCTGATTCCCTTGAAGATATGCTGAATCTGTTTAAAGGGGCCTTTGAACACGCTGCCCTGAACCCTTAAAAGGGTCAATATATCGTCGTAGTCGAATCTTGCCTTGTGGCGCAGGGAAAGAAGGTAGATAAACACATCCATATCCTCGTGGAAAACGTTGTCCTGGTGGCCGGTAAGGTTATCCATCTTTCGCCACTTAATTCCGGGAACATGGCGGGAATAGGCCTTGACAGAGATTCTTTGTCCCAGCCGGTCCGAAAACGCAGGCTGGATCCAGTTGGCGTCCACCATGATGGTGACAGGATCGATAAAGGCATTCGGGTAATGGAGATTGATGGCATGGTTGGTCTTACCGGAGGCCTGGGCATAGTCGATTTCATAGGATCCCTCTCCGCCGGCCAGAATCCCCGGCCGCAGGGGCCGGGTCACACCGTTCCGGATCTGGTATACGCCGATGATCTCCTGGAGTTCGTACCGGGCTTCTTTTTCGGGATGAAAAATGGGCAGCCGTTCACGGGTGCCGTCGTAAAGAATGGGTTCTGCAGCCCCTTTTTTCAGATTTTCCACCGGCACGGCAAAGGGGATGAACATGTCCTTGTTGACAATAAGTTTTGCCGGCCAGCGTTCCGAAAGATCCAGACAGATCGTGAACTGTTTCCAGGCGTGTTTGACCCGGGGCACGTCAAGGTTCATAAACAGTCCCTGGGACGGAAAATGAAAGAAAAACCTGGACTCCTGGATGGGATGCATCAAAGGTTCGGTGTCTGCCTTGGACCGGCCTTGTGTACGGTTGCCGAAACTGATTTCGCAGGCCTCTCCCCGGGTATGTTCATCCACCCGGTCCTCAAAGCTGATAAAGGCGGATTTGACCGATTCTTTCAGGTTGTCCCAGACGAAAAGAGAATTCAGGTAATCGTTGAGGTAATCAATATAGAGGGAGAGTCGGCCGATATCATCCCGGCGCTTGTACATGGAGGCAAAGCGGATCATCAGCCGGTATCCCCTGGATGGCAGCAGGAACAGCCTGGCACCGGTGAGTCTTACGGGCAAGACCTCCAAGTCTTCCATGGTCCGGTACAAGGCGGCGTCTCCGGTGTCCGTTTTAAAGAGAAACTGTGTTCCCCTGGGGAATTCGGCCCTGTCCTGGAGGTGGCCCGTGATCTCTGCCTGGAGGATACCCATGGAGGGGATGGGAGACAGCAAAAAGGAAAAGACCTGCTGAAAGAGACGCAGCCTTGCCGACGTGATGTTTTTTGTGCTGGCAACATGGGTTCTGGCCGAGAAAAAGGCAATGGCCTCGATCAGGCGCCTGACGTCCGGATCTTCCCGGTCCAGGGAGAGGCCGGCATGCTCCGACGCATAGGCGGTCCTGAAGTTATCCAGGTCGTTCATGGCCTCAAGAAAGGCTTTGTAAAGGGTGTCGTTGTAATCCATTATCCGATATTAACCAGGCTCCCGCTGAGGGTAAGGGTGGAAGAACTTTCAAGGGTGGCTGTACTGCCCGAAAGGCTTAACGTGCCGTCCGCCTCCACGCTGACCGAGCCCCCTTCGAGGCTGGCACTGGAGGCGCCGGATATGCTGGCTCCGGACCCGGCATCCCAGGAGACGTTGGAATCGGCTTCCCCGCTGATGTTGGTGCCGGAAAGGCTGACATCTCCGCTGCTGCCCTCGATATCCACCTGGCTGCCGGTGAGCGCCATGGATGAATCCGAGGATGCGGTAAAGGCGGCGGAAGAGGCCAGGGTCATGTCTTTTGTGGAGGAGATGCCGAATTTGGCCTCACTTGTCATCTGGGTGTCCGAGGAGGACGAACATGTAATGGTCTCGGCATCCACCACAAAGGACTTGCACGAGATGGTGATGCTGTCCGACGCCTGGGTGATGGTACTGGTCTCATCGCTGCCGGCGCAGGTGGTGGTGATGTTTGTGCCGTCAAAAACCATGGTTTGGGTGATGCCGTCATCATTGTTCTCAACCGTGACCGTGACGCCGTTGGTTTTGTGCAGCTCTATTTTACATACAAGGCTCATGAATTCCGGCTCCGTTTAAGGTCTGTGCCCCATTTGATCCTTTCCAACCCTTTTAATTGATCTGGTTTCAATTGATTGGTTTATATTCTAATTGATTAGAAAGCTGTTCATAATCGAATCAAACACCATATTCAGCGATTTTTTCTCGTCCTTGACCATGCATCTGATCTTGAAGGAGAGCTGGAACAGGGAGTGGGAATCCACGCTTTCTATTTCCTGGACGGTCAGCCGGGGTTCATAGGCCTGGATGTTCCGGACAACCTCGTCCATGACGATTTTGATGATCCCCTCCTTGTTGTTGAACTCGTTGAGGTCCCGGATGCCGAAATCCCTCAGCACGCCGCCGTATTCCTTTTTGGTGTTCAGAATATGGTTCAGGTTTTGGATGATATCCTCATACTTGTTCGGGGAAAGCTTTCGTTTCTCCGAGGGGATGAACTTGTTCATAAAGGCCATATGTTTTCTCCTTAAGCCGTCCTATCTCCAGTACAGGAAGCATTCCACCCCGTCAAGCCGGCTTTTCTTGTAGAAGGCCAGGGACAGGTCCCTTAAGGCAAGGTCCCACTCTTCCCCCTCGACAATCTTGAAAAACTCGACTTCCGCACCAAAGGAATGGTGGAACGGCGGCCGGCTTATCTTTTTCAAGGGCAGGCCCGGCAGGGACAGCCTGTGGATCATGGCCAGCCTGCTCATACTGCCCAGTTTGAGATCGGACAGGTCCAGGGTCTCTCCCACATGGGCCTTCTGGACCAGGAAGTAGGCGTCCCGGGCCGACCGGATCTCCTCGGGCAGTTTTAGATGAAACACGCCGTCCTTGTAGCCAAAGGAAAGGTAGGGCGATTTGGCCTCTATCATTTTCATCTGCCGGATCAGCGGCTCTGCCAGACGGTTGAGGCAGACGGCAAGCTGGTCATGCTTATATACCTGGGTGGCGTGTTCCGGGATGATCTTCTTATAGTAGCACAGCTCCGTATAAAACCCGTTCAAGGCTTCATAAAGGATATAGGGGTGGCAGTGAACCTGGGTCTTGATATTGGCCAGAAGCCGCTGCATGGCAAGGCTTGCCTTCATGCAGGCCCGGATGCTCATCAGGGCGTCACCGCTCAGATATCCCGAAGTCTCCATGGCCAGGTTATAATGGAAGTACTCCAAAACCTCTGCAAGCTCGTTGAGTTTTTTATCAAAAAATGGGGTGGTCCCCATCTGGAGCAGGGGCGGAATATAGGTTTCGGAAAGGGACCAGACCTCGTCCGGGCTCTTTTCAAACACAGCCAGCTTTATGGCCTCGTGTCCCCCCCTGGTGCTCTGTTCCGAAGAGAGAACCAGGTCATAATACTCTTTCGGAATGTCCGGTCCTGTTTCCTGCCAGCCTTCAACATCCTCGTCTCTGTGTTGCCTGCCCTTAATGAAGTGACAATACACCGACACCCTGGAACTGCCCACAAGGCCCAGGTTGAAGGGAGAGACACTGGTGTTTTCAGGAATGTTCAGTAAAAGTCCCGACGGCATGACAAGATTCATCCCGCTGATGGACAGGATCCCTTCGGTAATCAGGGAATCGTTCCACTCCAGGCGGCTTACGCCGAAAAAAGGCAGGCCCAGGGATTTAAACCTTAAGACCGTATCCCGTAGAAGTGCATCCTCCTGGGTAACAAAAAACTCGGGCAGGATGCTCTGCCCCATTTTCCAATGAACCCTTGCCAAAGTATCTGTCATAAATCGTTTGTCCTGAAAGCTCCCTGCGTTTCCGGCCCCTGGGCCCGGGAACGCGGGAAAGCAATTAATTAAAAGTGGTTAGCTGATGGGAACGCCCCATTTTTTCACGAATTTGTCCGTATCGGACACGGCCACGTGAAGATCCTGTTCCGATTCTGCAGGCATGATGGACAGGTTCATGTGAAAGTTCAAGGGGTTTCTGACCTCCATGCTGGGATCGGTGTCGATGGAGAGCACCAGATCCCCGCCGCTGGTCTCCACCAGGCCGCTGAGATCGGTCTCGTTGGCATGGAAGCACTTGTAGTACTTTTTGGCGGAGTTGTCGTATTTGTAGACGTTGAACTGGAACGTCACCTCGGTGCTGTCCAGGGTGTTCAGGGTCAGGCCTGCAAGGGATGTCTGGTTGGTGTTGGACACCTTGGCGTCAAAGGTGATGGGCTGGGCATAGCCGCCCTGCCAGTATACGCTGGACATCACCCCCACCACAGAGACCTTGTCTCCGGAAATATCCGTGGGATCCGTGACCCCGATGTCGGCGGACAGTTCCGTATCACCGATTTTAAGTGAGGTGATATGCCCCACCAGATCCTGGACGTCCTTTACGAAGTTGAAGCCCTGCACCACACTGCAGTTGTAACTTAATTCAGCCATTTTTGTTCTCCTTGTTTTATTTATATATTTAAGGTTGCAGGTTTAAGGCCTGCGACTCTATCCGAGTCTTGCATCTAACTTCAGCTCCACATCCATACCTTCGAACTGGATATGCGGCAGGATGGAAATGGCGCAGTCATACCACCCGATCATGCCGGGCCGTTCCTGGACATTCACGGTGTATGCTTTGAACGGGTAGTATTTCAAAGTAGCGTCGTCCGGGTTTACGATGGTAGTCACGTACTGTGAGATCCAGTTACTTAAAGAGGCCTGGATATAGGTGGCGTCTGCAGAGCTGCCGATGTTGTCCCGCATGATGCACTTGACGTAATGGGCGATGCGGGTGATGGACAGGGTGTAGGACAGGTTGGTCACCAGTTGCGAGTTTTCCGTGTCCTTGGGATCTTTGAACTTTTTGGGTTTCTTGATGGACTGGCAGCTGAAAAAGCAGGCATCGGAGGTGCCCTTCCGGTAAATCAGCGGCATAAATCCGCTGTTTGCGTACTCCAGCTCCCTGTAGTCCGGGATCATCATCTCCACGGGCACCTTCATCTCCTCTTCCCCGCGGATGTTGAACATGTGCACGGGAAGGCCGGAAACCAGGCCGCCGCCCTTGGGGCCCCGAAGATACTGGCACCAGCCCGAGGTCTCAAAAGAGCGGACCATGTTCTGGGCAAAGAGGATGGCCGCACTGCCCCAGAGGTAGTCTTCATCCTTGTCGCCGGCCACCTGCTCGGTGAAGTTGATCTTCCGGCAGGGGTTGGTTTCCGGGTCGTAAGGAAGACGGGAGATGTACCGGGGCAGGGTCAGTCCGATATAGGCCGCCTCCTCGGAATCCCGAAGATTGTTCCAGGACCCGTACTTGGGATGGTTCATCAGGCCTTCCAGGTCCTTGATGGCCTCAAGCTCGGCCACGGAGTCGCAGCCGAAAAACTGGGGAGAGACAGATCCCACGTAAGGGGCGTGGCTTGCCGCCGCAACCTTGCCCATGGTCCGAAGCCAGAACTCATCGTCCGGGGTGTGTTTGACATCGTACAGCCCGATCATGGAACCGATGGGCTTGCCGCCGTACTGGTCGTACTCGGCCACGTACACCTTCTTGAACAGGGCCGAGCCCGTGATGTCCACAGCATTGTTTTCGAAATCCTCGAACAGCTCGTCCTTGCTGACGTCCAGGATGTCGATCATCACGTCCGCCTTGAAGTTGGTGTTCAGGATCAGGTCGTTCAGGGACCGCCAGTTGGACTCCAGGTCCTTGAAGTCCGCATGATGAATAATCTCGTTGATCTGCTCGTTGACAATCTCGTCGATACTGGCGATGGCTTCCAGGATGCCGCCCTTGTCGAACTTGCCGTCAACGGGCTCGACGTTGAGTAAAAGAGCGGCCATGCCGGAGATAAACCGTTCCTCCTCGGATACGTCATCTTTGATATCCTGGAGATTGTTCTGGATCATGGGAACGGGTTCGGCCACTTCCGTATTCAATCTCATGCTGGACAGGAACCGTTTGAGATCGAGTTTTTCCTCGGTTTGTTCGTCCACTTTGGTTTCTTCAGCCATTGGATCCTCCTTTTCTTATTCTTCGACGGATGTTTTCCTGGACGGAAGTTTGAAGCTTTCAAACCCTTCCAGTTCACCGATCATACTTTTTAATGCCTCTTCGTTGCTCATGAGTTCGGATAAAAGCTTTCTGTAGCTCTTCCTGTTGTCCACGTTGGACATCACTTCCTGGAGCAACTCCTTGAGTTTGAGCAGTCCCTTGATCTTAGGCACGTTCTCGGCCACGGCATCCGGGGAAAAGGACCGCATGCTGTCAAATTTCAGATTGACCTGCATCTCCTCCCCGTTGTCCGGATCAATCTTGTTGTTCACGGCAAAGCTCAGGTTCAGCCCCATATCTTTCATGATCGCGTCGGTGTTGGTACCGTCCATGTTCCGGGTCTGGCGTTCTTCAAGGTCCATTTTCCGGTCCTTGGAGTTTCCCTTGGAGAAATCTCCCATGACCATGAATCGCATGGGCAGCGACAGGTCCTCGGGCTGACCGTTGACCTCGGTCTTGTAGCGCAGGGTAAGCCTTGATTTGGGTATTTCGTCCTGTATTGCCATACATCCTCCTTTGTTTAATTTACATTATCAATAAACTTAAATCTTAATGGTTATTCGGGTTTGGATTAACATCATATCCTTGAGCCGGGCGATCCCTTTAAATACCGGATGTCCGGCCAGTTTGTTCAGGCGGTTGGTTGCATACGCCTTCATGCACCAGCCGGCGTCCACGCTGCCGTCCCTGGCCAGGCGGGGCAGGATGGGCAGGAATTCCACCCGGTTCGGACAGTATTCGCTCCCGAGATAGCGGCTTATCCGGTCCTTGAGTTTCTGGGCCAGTCCCGCCGGGTCTGATATGTTTCTCGAGCCTGAAAAGATGACCAGGTCATGGGTCCGAAAGGTTGCCCCTGCCCTGTGGACCGCCATGACCATGAAGGGGAGCTTGAAACGGGTCTCCCGGATAAAGTCCGCCACCAGTTCCCTGGTGTAAAAACGTTCCCGGACCTCGTCGGGATAGGAAGCGGGGTAAACCCATTCGCCTTTGTTTTTGACGAACAGGTAGGGTGTCATCCGCTCCTCCTGACCGACCTGCACCGCCATTCGCCCGAAATCCTGAGACGGCAGCATACCGCCTTCGGGCAGGGGGACAATCTGCCATGACATGCCCGGGGAAGGCAGAAGGGTTTCCCTGGTGATTCCCTTGCACCGCCTGGAAAGGGCCAGGACGCCCCCGGCCTGGGGGTGATACTTGATGACGCCCGTCAAGGTCTTTCCAAGGTTTTTTTGAGTGATGAACGCCTGCCATTGATCAATCTCTCCGGGTCCTGCCGGCGCCCTGAACCAGAACCTGCATCTTTTGAGGATCTCCCCGACACGGGTTGCCGGAAGGTCACGAAATTCCGGGGTGATGCCCATCACCGTAGGCCGCATCTCTTCGGGCATCTGGGGGAGTTTGCCCACTAGCGAGGACGTCAGATTCATAAAGGCGGCCCCGCTGAAAAGAACCGAAAGCAGTAAAAAGGGCTGGGTCAGGCCGGCGGAAAAGCCCGGGGCTGAAAGGATATCTCCCGGTGTCAGGTTCAATGCAATCACACCATCCCTTGCAGCGTTGAGATAGAGCGTGTCGCAGGGGATCTCTTTGGGTTCAAGAACGGTTTCGCTGGAGACATCAAAGATCCGCAGGGCGGGTTGGCCGCTTTCATAGATCCGGGACCGTTCGTCCGTAATTTTTCGTGTTGTGGGCAGCGTATGGATCATTTTGTCCCGGAAGGTATCCACCAAGTCTGCATAAACCGGGCTTGTGGCAATGTAGTCCGGATCCAGGGCCCAAAGCTGCCGTTTCATCAGATAAGGCCGGCCCGGAGGGGCCAGGGAAATTACGAGCCCGAGTTTCAGGGCTGCAAGCAGGCTTACGGTAAATTCTAAACCCACAGGATAGACGAGACAGACACAGTTACCGGGTAAGATCCCTTTGGCAGCCCATTCTTCTGTTCTGCGGTCTGCAAGCTGCTTTAGCTCGCCATAGGTGACCCTGTGGCACCGGCCGTTGGCGTCATAGCGAATAAAGGCCAGGGCAGCAGGGTTGTTCTGTTTTTCAAATATATCATAAATAAAATCGTAGCGGGAATAAGGCACACTCTTTACAGTGACCCTGCGGGTCTTTTGGTACGCTTTGAGAAGAGTCTTGAAAAACCCTTTGGGATCGGCCCAGCTTTGATCAAACCATGCCCGTGCACCGGACGTCCGGATATCTGCCGGAGCGCCCGGGTCAAAGATCAGGCTTTCAAGCATTTGGTGTAATAGAGGCATAGGGTTGTCTTTCATTTAAGGTATCCCTATCCGGGATGGTCAACTATCCGTTAAGATTTATTGGTAACTGGTATACAGCAATGAGTGTGCCGGGCTTAAAATCTGTCCGGTCCGGTCCGGTTCGGGCCGGGCCAATATCGGCCTCAGATACGCCGGGTTTGCCGATTCACTTGCCAGAAGTCCGGCAATTTCGTTGGCATCCCCCAACCGACCAGCACACGCCTTTCTCAGTCAAACCGGATGGCATTATTCTCCAACCGGATGACATATTTTTTCTTCAAAGGCTTTTGCAAAAGAAGTTTCCATTGCGCGTCGGGTTTGGTAAACAGGCAGTACACGCCCAGGTCCTTATCATCCGGTTTGGAAACGGTAAGCTTCCTGGTCCTGCCGGGAATGATAAATTCGGTTGAAACGATACTGTCGTCCGTGGGGGAGGCATGGACCAGGGCGGCAATGGTATCATAATCATCCGTGACAAATTCCGACCCCTTGAGCGTGCGGATCAAAAGGTAGACAGGTTGCCCTTCATTGGTAATTTTTTCGGACGTAACCTTGAACTTGATGGTGGGCACCTTGCTGGAACACCCAAACGCTGCCATGAGCAGCATAATCATCACAAGGCACCGGAAACGCCGGGTTTGACTTTTTAGCATTGGGTACAGTGTAAGCTTCATGGCTTAATCCTGTTTTGGGCAAATACCTCAAAGGGATTTTGTTTGATAAAAAAAGTGACGGACCTTTTCCATTCAATGGCTTCGGGAGAGTCTACGGCCCAGGTCCATGCATTTGTCCTGGCATCGAAGTCCGCCTTTTGCAACAGCTTGTAAAAACTCCAGAAACTGTTTGGAATTTGATCACTTCGATAGGTTTTGGCCTGGTCCTCGTCTCCGCTTGAAAATTCGACGCCGATGGAGGACTGGCTTGCCTTCCACCAGTTGATTTTAAAGGTTTCCCAGGCTGGCCTCTGGTTAAACCCGTACACAGCCGATGTATCGGATTGAAGATAGGTCAGGACAACGTATTTCAACCGCTTTTCAATGGTGGGAAGAAGGTCGGCCTTGATATCCACCAGAAGCGGCCTGGGTTCATTTTTTTCATCCACCATGAGCTTGGCAAGTTGCGTTAACCGGTTCACCGTCGTAAAAAGGGTGTCCGGAAGATCCAGGCCGCCCATTTCAAAGCCCCGTTCCACCCATTGGCCGTTGACCTGCCGGCAAAGCGGCGCAAGATAGGTTTTGAACTCGGTCCAGAAAGCACCGTCACTTTTCAGCAGAGCCAGAATCCTGTCGGGATCCGCGTCTTTTGCAGCCTTTCTGTTGAACGGAAATTGTTCCAGATCCTTGCCCAGGTAAGTTTGCGCCATCTTTTCCCATATGCCCTTAACCTGGATGTTCAGGTCCTTGAGGCCGAGCTGGTAGAGCTGGTAAACCGGTTCCAGAAAGGGGTAGCTCTGGTTTTCAGGCATTCCCATGCTGGCGGCCCACTTTTGGATAAGATTCTTGCAGGAGTCCGCGTCATTTCTGAAAACGGCCAGGGAAATCCGGGCCGCCGGGGAGAGGATCTGCTCCAGGGCTGCGGTCTCGGAGCCGGGCTCCGGCAAAAGAGCGCTGCCTTGGGTATCCAGATCCTCCAGCATCATGCGAAGGATACTCTTGTACTTTTCAAGTTCCGGGAAAAAGTCCTTTTCATTCTGCATAATGATCTTCATGAAGCTCAGGGCGCTAAGATTCATCATGATGGGCTTGAAGTAGTCATTTTTTCCGTATTCGAGGTCCAGGTTGGTTTTCAGGGTCAGTAAAAATTCCTGGAACTGGGACATGGGCAAAAGGATCTGGTTGATGATAAACCGAAGTTCTCCCAGAGAATCGGCATGAATACTGAACTTTTGATAATAATCGCTGTACTCCGCTGCATAGGCTTGGGCATAGGCCTCGGCCTCCCGGTAAATAAAATTTGAAAGCCGGTTTTTTTCGTCTTCGGACACGGGCAGTTTGTCCAGGGTCGCGGGAATCCTTTCCAGGGCGGGCTTTACCTCTTCGGCATAGGTTGTTTGGGTGTACCTTCCGTCAATGATTTTTTTGGCCGTGAAAAAAAACTGGTTCCCCGTGGACAGGGCCGCGTTGAGATCCTCGTAGTTCTTGCCCTGGGTAAAGAAAGAGACTCCGCCGGGATAGGCGTTGGCCGTGATATAGGCCCGGATAAAGGTAATCACACCGCTCAGCCTCAGGATGCGGTGGAACTTGCCAAGGTCCAGCCAATGGGTAACGCCATCCACAACCAGGGAGAATTTATCGTAATCCATCTCCTTGAACCCCAGCATGGCGTCGATATTGTCGAGGAATTGGGTCATGCTCAGATTTTCCGCGTCCGGGTATTCGTAAACCATTTTTTGGAAGTGGTAGAGGAAGTCAGCCAGGCGGCGGTCCTCATTATCCCGGTTTACATCCTTTTCGTACACCTCAAGGTGAAGCACGGTTTCCTCGTTGATCAGGGTGATCAGCTCGTCATGGAGTTCGGACCGGGAGGCACTCTTGATCTCCTGGAAAATACGGCCAGCCTCCCCATGAAGACTATTGAACTGGGATTCGGTCAGAAAACCGGCTGCCTCCACACCTGCGATGGTATTTACAAAGACCTTGAGTTCTCTGTACTTACGTAACGCCGACGGCTCCTCATAGGCCAGGTCGGCGAGGCTGACCCGTTTCTGCCAGCTTTGGTCGCTGAGCCGCACATAATTGGTGAGAAACTTTTGTTTAAATCCCGTGGCCGTTTCCCACTGGTCCGGATTGTCAAGAATGAGTTTGCCCAGGCGGTTGTGCCGGGAGGCGTAAATCAGGGCCAGCATCATCCGGACCTCTTCCGGGGTTCCGCCGCCTTTTCGGAGTTTGTCAAGTTCCCAGGCCAGCACCTCGTTCCGGATATAGTCCAGCACCTGGGTCCGGATTTCGGCGGCTGCCTTTGGATGGAAATCCGCCAGAAAGGAGAGAAAGGCGTTGTGATCTATGGCATTGGTCCGGTTCATCAACGCTTCCAGAAATCCCTTTTTTTCGCTGGATATGGAAATCTGCTGCTGAAGAGCCGCAACCTGCGCCTTTAAATCGGATATGTACCGGTCCTTGTAACTGTGTGAAAACCCAAGGTAAAAGCATCCGAGGATCAAAAGGGCCAGGGCGGCGGCCTGGTGTTTGAAGTAAGGATGTTTTTCCCACGGGCGCTTAAGCCTTTCCTCCCGGTGGAACGGGTTTGACAGATGGGTGTCTGCCGCATTGGCCGCTGTGAGGAAAATATATTCAACCTTTGGTGTTTTTGCCAGGGGATCGGGCTTGGTCAAAACCGCTGTGAATTTTTCCAGCCCATCTCCCAATGCGGCCTGCAGATTCAGATAGTGGAGCATTTTGATGTAATCTGCCGACGGTTCCGTAACCAGAAAATGGGTCAGATGGGAGTCGAACCGCTCGGCCATCCACCGGGCCGGATCCGTCCCGGCACTAAGATGGGTGGCCATGCCCTGTTTGGCACAATAGCCTGAAAACTGTGTAAAGCCAGGGATCCTGTCCATGCAGGTCACGGCCACATGACAGAACACCGGCTTTTTCATGACCGCCGACATTACGTTGAGTTTGCCCCGGATGACCTGGGCCTGGGAGATGAGTCCCTCCTTGTTGCCGCTGAGGATATCTTCGGCCCGGACCGCGGCCACGGCTGTGATCTCCTCACGCCCGTAAAACCGTTTCCATAGCTTCACCAGCGCATTTCTGGCTTCCACCGTGGTGTTTTCCAATACAGCCGGGGACAGTTCCTGGATCACCACCTTGGCGCCCTGGTAGATCTGAAGGTCCTGATTTTCCCGGAAGCTTGGATAGAATTGCCCGGCCTGGCTTTTCCAGTCCGAATAGGTGTCGATCAGCGTACTTTTCCCGGAACCGGCATCCCCGAGGACCACGAATGGATGGTATAAAAGAATGGTCCGTCTGAATTCGTGCGGAATCTTTTTGACGTAGGTCTTCCAGACGCCGAGCAGTGCGTCCGGTGCCATGGGGGGCGCTTCCCCGGGAAGTTCCGGGGCGGCGGCTTCGGGATTCTCCTCTTTTTTGCGCTGTCTGATCTTATAGATCAATATTCCGGCAAGAATGACGGCCAACAAGACGCAGAAAATCTGGAAGTAGGGCGAGAACAGCAGGGCCCTGACCTTGGGGAGCAGGCCGGACAATGCGGCTATGGGGGGTGGCAGCTTCATGGATTAAATCAAACGCTCTACGCTATTCCTGTTTTGTCTCGGTTGCTTAATAATTGTCCTGGCTTTCTTCGGGAGGCTGCGGGGAATCCGTCTCGCGTTCAAAGACCGGCACCGGTGTTTCTCCTGAAACAAAGGCGATGTTCCGATCCTGGTCAAGGAACAGGTGAACGGTGCTCTCCTCCGTGATTTCCCCCTGGATAATCTGGTCCGCCAGAAAATCCTGGACCCTGGACTGGATGACCCGCTTCAGGGGACGGGCGCCGAACATGGGGTTGAAGCCTTCATCGGCCAGGGAATCAATCAATTCATCCGTAAAGGTCAGGGTGATCTCCTTGTCCGCCAAGAGCCTTTGGAGGCGTTTAAGCTGGATGTGGACAATGGGCCGCATGACCTCACGGGTCAGCTGGTTGAAGATGAGGACATCGTCCAGCCGGTTGATGAATTCCGGTCTGAAATGGGACCGGACCGCCGCCATGATACCCTGCTGCATCTGTGCTTCCTCTTCGGGGGTTTCGCAGGGCTGAATCAGTTCGGACCCCAGATTCGACGTTAAAAGGACAATGGTGTTGGTGAAGTTTACGGTGATCCCCTGGCTGTCGGTCAGCCGGCCGTCGTCCAAAAGCTGGAGAAAGAGGTTGAATACGTCGGGATGGGCCTTTTCCACCTCGTCGAAGAGAATGACCGAATAGGGTTTGCGCCGGACCTTGTTGGTTAGGATACCGCCCTCCTCGTACCCCACGTATCCCGGAGGGGCACCCACCAGGCGGGCCGCGGAATGCTTTTCCATGAACTCGCTCATGTCGATGCGGATCAGTGCCTGTTCCGTATCGAACAGGTATTGGGCCAGGGTCTTGGCAATCTCTGTCTTGCCCGTTCCCGTGGGGCCCAGCATGAGGAATGAGGCGATGGGACGCTCTGCATCCTGGACCCCTGCCCGGGCCCGGCGGATGGCCTTGGACATGACGGAAAGGGTATTGTCCTGTCCCAGGACCCGTTTTCTCAAGTGATCTTCCAAATTCAAGAGCCGGTCCTTTTCCTCTCCCAGCATCTTGGACACGGGGATTCCGGTGAGAAAGGAGACGGTCCGTGCCACGTCCTCTTCGTTGATATCCTTTTTAAGCAGGTTGGCGTCGGTGACCGACACCCCTTCGTACTCTGCCAGCAGGGCTTCGTTTTTCGGGATGATTTTGTACTGGAGTTCGGCCACCCTTGAAAAATCCTCTTCCTCGATCCGGCTTTCCAGTTCCTTTTTGGCGGCTTCCAGTTCCTGTTTGGCATTCCGGACCAGGCAGATAGAGTCCTTCTCCTTTTGCCACTTTTCGGTGAGGGCTGCACTTTGGGCGGTGAGGCCGTCAAGTTCTTCCCGTAGCTGGGCCAGGCGCTTGACCACCTTTTCGTCGGTTTCCTTTTCAATGGCGTTGATCTCAATTTTCAGTTCCACGATACGCTTGTCCAGGGACTCGATCTCATCGGGCTTGGCCGCCATTTTCAGCCGGACCGTGGCGCAGGTCTGGTCCATGAGGTCGATGGCCTTGTCCGGGAGAAACCGCTCGGAAAGATACCGGTATGAAAGCTTGGTGCACGCCACAAGCGCGGAGTCCAGCACCTGGACCCCGTGGTGGATCTCGTAGCGGTCCTTGATGCCCCGCAGGATGGTCAGGGTCTGTTCGATGGAAGGCTCGTCCACCTGGACGATCTGGAATCGGCGCATCAGGGCGGAATCCTTTTCGATATGCTTTCGGTACTCTTCCAGGGTGGTGGAACCCATGCACCGGATCTCCCCCCGGGACAGGGCGGGCTTGAGCAGGTTGGCCGCATCCATGGCGCCTTCGGATCCGCCGCCTGCACCGACGATCATGTGGATCTCATCAATGAACAGGATGATGTTGCCGGCGTCCTTGACCTCCTGGATCACGTTTTTGAACCGCTCCTCAAACTCTCCCCGGAATTTGGCCCCGGCCAAAAGTTGCCCCATGTCCAGGGCCATGATGGTCATGTTCCAGAGGCTTTCGGGTACCTTTTTCTGGGCGATCCTGCTGGCCAGCCCTTCGACGATGGCGGTTTTTCCCACACCGGGTTCACCGATGATGATGGGATTGCTCTTGATCTTCCGGCTCAGGATCTGGACGGCCAGGCTGATCTCCTTGTCCCGGCCGATGATGGGATCAATCTTACCGGCCTGGGCTTTTTGGGTCAGGTTTTCCGCATACTGGTCCAGGTATTCGAACCCCTCTGCCGGTCCTCCGCCCAGCTCCCGGGCCGCCTTGACGTTCTTTTCCAGGGTTTCGGAAGACAGTCCCGCACGGGTCAGTCCCTCTTTGACACTTTCGAGCTTGACCAGGGCCAGGAGCATGTGGTCCACAAGAATATGCTTTCCGTTGTCCGCATCCACCAGATCCTCGGCCGTAATAAACACCTTTTCAAGATCCCGGCTCATGGGGGTTTCCTGGGTGCCTGCCAGGGCTTTGGGCAGGGAGAGGAAATAGCTTCCCATGGCGGACGACAGTTTTTTTGTGTCGGCACCCGCTTGTTCAAGATGCCGGGCCACCCCCGTGTTTTGTGTATCAACCATGGCCTGGAGCAGGTGCCAGGGGGTCACGTTCTTGTGTTCCTGCTTGACTGCGGATCTTACGGCAGTTTCGATAACACCCTGTGCCGCCATAGAAAAATTTTCTATTTTCACGACTCCTCCCTTTCCTATAAGCGATCTGTTTTTAATTCCCTCTTGTCATTAAAGAGGGAAATTATCATAATCTATTTTTGGGATTGACCTGATGGTCATGATGCAAACAGTCATAAAAATTTATTGTATTAAATAATCTTCGTCAATCCCAAAAGGCTTCAACCATACTTCAATGGGGACTTTTATTTTATATTTACCAGTGTTGCCGGGGCATTGCGCAGATTATGTGAAAATCGTGGGCTGGCCGCACATTTTTCATTAGTATTCCTGCTGCCATCTCCGGAGATAAGATCACGACGCACTCACCGTGACCTGGCCGGCATAGGTAATGCTGATGGTTCCGCCGTAGGAACAGGTGCAGGTACAGCTGTCCGTCAGGGCGGCATAGTTGCCGATACAGGTCTTTGTCGCCCCGGGTGACCAGGGCGCTGCCACCACCGGGATACAGGCCCCCTGGGTGTAGACCCCGCTTGCGGCGGCCGTGGCCGCAATGGTCGTGGGATTGGTGGTCGAGGCGCAAAGGGTAAAGCTGGGGATATTGGTAACGGATGTGTAGTCCATGATCGTGGCGGCCGTCAAGGTGGCGACAACCGTTGTATTGGACGTAACCACCAGGACTGTGGGCGCCGTTCCCATGGTGCAGGACAGGGTGGCTCCGGTGACAACTAGGCTGGACATGCCGTATCTCCTTTGGTGAAGTTGCTATTCATCTTCGTCATCCTGGGTTTGGAGCAGAATGGATTCGTCGCTCATCTGGATGAGCTGGGTATCTGTGCTGTAAGTCCGCTGGATGGACAGAACCGGCTTGCTCTCATCGTAGTAATGCTGCATGGAGGTCTGGTCCCCGTCGTTCTTTCCGAACAGGATGTGGTTGCCCTGGTAGTCGTCCGGCAGGCGGGTGGAGTCTCCCCAGTCCAGAACCCTTGCCACCCTGGCCCCGTTCAGGGTCAGTTCCACCAGCACCCGGGTGTCCCTGAACAGGGGAAAGTAAAAATGGCCGGGCAGAAAATCCGGGATGTAACGGGTTTGGATGTTTAACTCCCAAAGCGGGAGATAGACTTTGTAGTACTCCACGGATGTATCGTCATCCGTGTAAATCTGGTAGGTTTTATCCGTATCTTCACCGGTTTCGCTGACCACGGTGCCTTCCACGGCCAGGGGATACCGGGGCCGGATAAACGCCGGAAAGATCCTGACTTCGTTGTCCTTGTTTTCCATCCTGGCCGTCATATTGATTTGAAAGGGCGCATATTCGGCGCCAATCCCGCTTTCACTGGCCTGGTTGACTGCCGTTGCGGTGAGATCAATCTCATACACCCTGAAGGTATCGTCATTGAAGCTTAAGCCCTGGTACCATTTATCGGCGTCAAACTCGACCTGGGACCCCACGGTGAACGTGGTCCTGGGCATCCGCTTGAACTCAAGATGGACCTCTTTGGACGGAACTTTCAGCTCAGCCTCCAGGTATCCGCTTTTTGCGGTCACCTCGCTTGTGATGTCCGTTCGGATGACACGGTCCTGATAAATACCCGAGATCGCCTCATCCTGGGTAAGGGAGGTGGTGCCCGTGGATTCGGAACTGACATTGTAAAGCCGGGTATTGTAGCGCGGAATCTCGGGGATAACCAGGCGATAGGCGCCCACATCGTCGATATTCAGGGTGGAGGTGTCATCGGCGGTCTGTTTGCTGTCCGAAATCACCAGCTTTTTATTGGTATAATCATAGTAGACGACACCGTTTCTTGAGTAAACGTACCAGAGAATAAAGTCGTAGAAACTTGCCTGGTTGTCCGCCATCCCCAGGGCCAGGCAAATCTGGTCGTAGCTTGTGGAAAATTCTTCCATGTCCGCACTCACGGTGAAGTTTGCGACCGTGTTGGCCGTAACCACGTCACCCATGGTGGATGACGCATACACCGCCACGGGAAAGTGCTGGCGCCACAGCACCTGGACAGCGTCCCGGAAGTGGATTTTAAAGTCGTACCAGATGACGGGGGTGTCTTTCATAATTTCCACCGTGTACTCCCGGACCGATTTCTGGGTGACGATACCCTCGACGTACAGGGGATCCGGCGTGTCGTCGGGCTGGTTCCAGGTGGCCTGGATCGAGAGGGAAAAATCGGTCAAGGTGCTATCGGCAAAGGCCGTGAAAAATTCATTGTCATCCCTGGAGGTCAGGGTGAAGGAGGCCTGGCCTTCAAAGCCTGCCGTACCCATATGCAGCTGTATGGTCCTGAGGCTGCCCGCCGGGATCTCATATTCGGTGGAATCTATGGTGACGGTCAAGGTGGCCATGAGCGAATCGGTAAACATGGGCAATTTCCTTTATCTAAGCGCTTTGGTCATCCGGGTCCGGGTTCTGGTAATTGTTCTGATAGAAACAATCCGGGCAGTAGGGCTTGTCCTGATAAATTTTTGCCGCCACCTTTTTAATGGTCCTGCGGCACTGGGTGCAGGGGACGGTTTCCATGGGGTCCTGCCACGGAATGTCAGGTTCTTCAGACGTTTCAGGCGCATCTTCGGGATCACGTTCCTGAATCTTAACAGGCTCGGGTTTTGTAATCAACTCCTGATAGCAGTCCGGGCATACGGTTAAAATACCCATATCCTTTCCTGCGCCTTCTTCAAGGACAATATCGCACACCGCACACCGGGCCTGTTCCCCCGTGATCACCAGGGGAGGGGATATCTCTTCTTGCTCCCCGGGTTCTGCCGGCGGCGGTCCTGCCATGAGTTTTTCAAAACAGGGCGGGCAGAACTGCCAGGGCCCTACGGTTTTCAATTCAGATTCTTCAAATGCCTTGCCGCAGCCTTTGCATTCCATGGCAACCTCCGCTGATCTTTTGTTCTCATCATTGGGTCAACGTCCCTATTCATCTTCATCTCCTTCATTCCGGCCCGGTCCGGATGTGAGATGCAGATCGGAAAAATCAATATCCAGGTCCATGTCCGAGAACCGGTCAATATCCACCTCATAAATGGATTGCAGTGCTTTCCATTCCGATGATGCCACATAATTTTTAGCCGTCAGGATCTCCTTGATGTTCATGGCGTATAAAAGGGAAAATTCAGCAAAGATTTCCGGAAAGTAGCGCCGGGGATCAAAGTGCTCGATAATGTGATCAATATCAAAGGCCACCAGAGATGCCTGTTCGTATTTGCGCTTTTCAACCAGGGACTTGAATGCGGCTATTTTACGGTGCAGTTGTGTTAAGTGGTAATTACCCTGGACCGTCATCTGGGGCGGGGGAGGCGCTGGGGTCTGGGTTTCAGGGGGCTTTTCAACCGGAGCCGCGGGTTCGGGCCCGGATTCCGCCTCCTCCCCGGGCGCCTCTTCGGGTTCGGGTTTGTACACCAGCCGTAAAAAGGCCTCCAGCCAGGTTTTCAGGCTGGAGATACCGTCCACCAGGTGGGAGGCCAGATCTTCCAGATGCTGTGACAACACCTTCTGGAGCCCGGTACAGAGGTCGATGGCTTCCTGGGCCGTGTCCGCCGCGTCCGGCATTTGCTGCCACTTGATCCATTCCGGACTCTCTTTTTTCTCCTCGTAGTCGATTTTCCGGTTCAGCTGTTTAAACAGCCAGTTCAGGCTGTTGGCGATCTGTTTCTCCTTGTTCCGCCGGGGGCCCACCGCCTCCCAGTTATCGGTGAAAATCATGGAAATCGACTTGAATATGTCTGGCAAGCCCGCAACGCCATGCGCCATAAAGATGCCGTAAAGGAAATAACAGATCACCCGGACGTCGTAAATTTCCTCCTTGAGAATGGTTTCGGCCAGGCGGGTGACCTCAGCGAAATCTGCGTTCTGAATATGGGTGCTCAGTTCGTTGAACCTGGGATCGGTGAGCGCAAGTCCCGGATTTTCCTGGACCGTCAGCCTGGTGAGCAAAAGCTGCTTATCCATACGTTCTCCTAAATTTTATGAATCCTTAGAATTTTTCGGCCTGTCGGCAAGTTATTTGATGGTCAGAGGGACAACATTGTCCCCGGTCATTTCCAACTTGCCCTGGCATGAATTATATGTACGAACGGGTTGCTTGGGCCAATCCCCTTTTATAACGGCCTTATCCAGCATCGGCAATTGATTCGTTCCCGACGGGTCCGGCAATTTATAAAGAAAGTCGTTTTGGTAATCCTTGACAAACTCGTAATGAAAACGGGATGCCTCCCCCATCTGCCAGCATATCGGGGCTTCATTATTGATTATATTGTTAATTTCAATGCGCAGCATATCATCGCCGAATGACACGCCGGAGGCTATGGCCTTTTTCATCAGCTGATTATAGACCTTCGGGTACTGGGCATATTGCCAAAGATGCCCCAATTCATGGGCCAGGCCGATCAAGGGTGTTGCAACGCCCCAGAGTTTTCCTTTGCCCTGCAGGGTCCAGCCTTTTGGCACCGGTGAAACTTTATTATTGGGTTGTCCGCCCGCGAAAAGATCCAGGTTGTCGCCAACAAATTTCTTGGTGTCGGTGCACTTTAGCATGACCCCTGTTCCCGCGATCAGGGATACAAGCACAACCGGTTTGCCTGCCAGTTCACCCGGCCACCCGTTGTTGCTCGTTTCATCGGGAGAAAAAAATTTTCCCTGGGTAAACGGATTGTTATTGCTGGCAACCACATAGGCGGTGCCTGCCGTGCTGGAATTGCCGATATCCGCCATCATTTGCTTAAAACGCGCCGACTTCAACGTCAGCCATCCTAGGGCATTTTCGTAGGCCTTCACATCTTTGGCCGTACCGAACGTATCGAACTTCAGAGTATTATTGTTGTTGGTAACTTCTAACGTCATGTTGTTCTTTTTAAAAAATTTGACTTGCATGGGGTCTCTCCTTGTATAAAATAAAAATCGGGATTGAAAAAGGAGTGTTTTGCTTTAGTCTGCAGGTCCGGCCTGCCCTCCACTCCGTTATGTCTTAGCACATCAATCAACCCCCTTTGTACCGATTTCTTGCCCCCCATAAAAAAAACATATTTGGCCGTTGCAATTTTCTGGATCAGCTGAGGTTCGTTTTTGGTGGTTCAGGTGGATCGGCATGATTGCGGAACAGAATCGGACTCTATCCGCAACCCGATGGCTTGTGCCTCTGTCTCAGTGAATAAGGTGACCGTTGAAAATTTTGATCCTTCGTAAAGGATTGCTTCCCCCCTGAACCTTGTCGTACCCAAGGTAGGAGTTACGTTCCAGTCTGGCCCAGGTCTGCTGGTCCTTGATCACAAGGACAACCTCAACGTCCATGCCTACGGCAGCCAGAACGGGGAAAACATGGGTCTCTAGACGATCGCGGATCTCCCTGGGCCACGGGAGGTCTTTGCCGGTTCTTTCCTCTTGGGCAAACAGGGTGATGCGCACGCCCTGGGCCACTATGGTTGTCCGGTCCCCGAAGGTCGCCGTATCCCCGATTACGGCACGGCCGAGAATGAAGGGGTTGGTCTCGATCTGCCTGGGGTTCCGGGTCTTGTCCACACGCAGTTCCAGTTCCGGGAAATACAGGGATAAAAACCAGTGCAGGGTGTTGACGGATTTTAGATCCAGCATTTTGATGTAGCTCAGTTTTGTGCTGCCCCAATCGGGAAACAACCGGGTATTCTCCTCGGGCATGACACTGGTTACAAAACTTGCCGCCAGGGGGTGGTCAAAGAAGTTGATGAACTGATAAAAAGCGTTGACGTCGATCATCCCCTTGTCAATGATCTTTTGGAAATAGCTGGGCAGGGGGGCCTGGGGGGAGAGAAGCCCCATGTTCAGGGTCAGTTCCGCAATTTTTTCCGGCCATTTTCTGAACCTGACGGATTGAATCAGGCTCTTTTGGGACAGCTGGCTGTTGTAGCTTTTAAACCGGATCTGCCGGTTGTCGTACCCGATGTGGCGCAGCAGCCTGATGAGCGAAACAAGGTCGAAACGGCCGACATTTTTTCGTATCCTGTTTTCAACGGCGATTGTCTTGTCCGCACGCTCCAAAACTATAGATCCCCCTGGGCGCTCAGATAGGCTTCAACCATGTCTTCCAGCTGCTGGATTTCATTCACCAGGGCAAACACCTCGTCATCCTGGACCGGCGGGTCCCGGTCCGGCCGGAAAACGGCTTGGGCAGCCACCCGGATTTTTGCCAGCATGGCAGAAAGGACCTGCTGCCGGTGCCCTGCTTTTACCGCGGTCAGGATTTCTCCGGAAAGGGATGACAAGGCGTCCGGCACGGAGGCGGTTTCCATCCGGACATGCCACTGGGTGGCGGGCTGGTCCTTTTGGTCAATCGGGCCAGCCCATCTTTTCTCAAGTCTTTCCGGGGAAAATAAAGTTTCCAGGCGGTTGTCCATCGTTGGTCTCTTCCATGTTTAAAGTTGTTAGGATACCATACCCCACCCTATAACCTAAATCAATCCGCCTGAATCAATCCGCCTGAATCAATCCATTGATGCCTTGCTTTATTTCATTAACCATGTGTAACCCGGCGAAACAAGGTCTGTTTCGGGAAATGCGCTGCTGCAGCCAGGTGTTTTTCAATGATTTCCCCCTAATATCTCCACAGTATCCCCACATTTTGCAACTATTATGGAAAGCATCGTAAAAATAAAAAAAGGAGAGGCTATGAATTTTTTGGGGGGGTATTGCATCTGCTTTGGCAGGGCCATGGGGATGATGCACGGCAGGATCATGGACGTCCACGGGGCCGGTGCCCAGAGAAGTGACCCCAAAACCGGAAAGGACAGCATCGGACGCGGCCCCCAGGGGAATGCCCGCCACGGCCAGAATTTTGTCTGCCTGGTGCGCGGTGGAAAGGCGACACTCGGAAAAGCCCCGCAGGAGAAAAATCCGTCTGCCTATCCCAACGCCATCCGGGTGGATAAGGGATTTGAAGCCGCCATGCCGGCAGGCCCGCCGGCAATAAGACGGCAACATCCGAAGGTATTGATGCGTGAATTTGAACATAAGTTTGACCGTATTGGTGATGTTTACATTCCTGGCGTTTGTTTTTCGTATTCTTCCGGAACAGGTCAATTACTGGTTGTATAAAATTTTCGGGTCCATTAAATTAGGAGCAGCTAAGGTGCAACACGGTCCTTTTCTATTAGATGGGCAGGTGCAGGACGATTTGAGATTTAAGCTGCTGACCAAGTTTTTTTTATCCTTCCTGGTGACGGGCCTGATGCTGGTCGGGCTGATGATCGGTGCCATGCAGTTTTTCACCTTTCGCAATTTCGGGGAATACGTAGACCAAAACGAGCTTGACAAGCTTTCCGGACTCGCCCGGGACCTTGCCCGGGAGTACCAGGTCCATGGCAGCTGGGCGTTTGTCCGCGACAACCATGAGGTCTGGATCCGCATCTTTATCCGGAACGGCCTGATCAAGCATGATAAACGCTTGCCAAACGACCTTCCCCTTGAGCCCCGGCACTCATATCCCCGAAGGCTTCCCAACCTTCTGGAGACAGGCCCCAGAATCAGTCTCTTTGACACGGAGCAACGTATTGTTATGGGCCACGCCCTTACCATGGAAGGGCAAGTCACAAGGCCTGTAATGCTGGAGGACAAAACCATAGGCTATCTGGGCATTCGAAAACTTGGAAAGTTGCCCAATCCGCTGGACGCCTATTATCTGGCACAGCAGCGGAAACTGCTTTATCTGGTCGGCGGTCTGTTTTTGATCCTTTCTGTCCTGATCTCTTATTTTTGGCAGCAGGACTTCTGGCCCCCATCAAGAAGATGTCCCGTGCGGTGCACAGGCTGGGTAAAAGACAGTTTGATAAGAAAGTGGAGATTTCCCGGACAGATGAACTGGGAATGCTGGCCCAGGATTTTAATATCATGATTGATCAGCTCTTTGACTACGAGCAAAAACAAAAGCAATGGCTGTCCGATATTTCCCATGAGTTGAGGAGTAAGCGCTCTATAAACCCCATCTTCCAGAGAGGTGTTTTTCATGAAATAGTGGGCCATCTTTTAACGAATAGATAAAAAGGATGCTTGCTCCAGTATGAAAAAAAATATCACCCCAATTAACGGCCAGGAGTCCCCGGCAATTCTTTGCGAATTTTACCAAGAACATTTGAATAATTGGAAAAATTCTGGTCTCAGTCAAGCTGAGTATTGTAGACAGAACGATTTGACCCGCCATCGTTTCGGATACTGGAAAAGGAAACTCTTTAAAAAGGAAGAAAAAATGAACTTTGCCCTTCTTCCAATAAACATCTCTGAGCCAAGTGCGT
>NZ_JQKJ01000032.1 GCF_000745975.1 Desulfobacter vibrioformis DSM 8776
AATCTTACGCTTCGTCATGCCTTGGCGCCTCTGGTGAGAAAAACCCAGTGTTTCTGTAAGGATCGGGCCCAAATGAGACGGCGTGTGACCTTCTTTCAAGCCTTCTATAATTTTGCCAGGCCACATATGAGTTTGCGCTTACCTTTGTCTGAGCAGGAAACATCCGCCTTGGGATTGATTCACCCCAAGTGGCAACATCGAACCCCTGGAATGGCTGCCGGACTGACGAATCATGTTTGGACATTTCGAGAGCTTCTGACCGCTAAATTTGAGCCGTTTCATAATCAAAGTATTAGCGGGTGAGCACCGTAAATTAAGGGATAGAATTAATGATAAAAAGTGAAGAAGCACTCTATTATGGCAATAGATCAATGTATATTCTGCGGAAATCTGAAGAAGCCATTGATGTATTCCCGTTTTGAATGTATGCAAAAACTTAAGTGTACACTGTTGATGATGTTTGGAGAAAGCGGATGAAACTAACTGAGTATACAGATGCGGCTATTAAAAAGCGTAAAAAAACAGATTCCTCATTAGCAGTAACAATCAAAAAGCTTTCAAAGGACGAATTAGCCAACATAGTTATAACTTATGCTCAAAAATATCCTGACGTGAAACGGGATTTGATGGTACGTTTGGAATCGAACAAAAAAGCTACTTTTGAGACGATTCGAAAACATATCTACAATGCCTTTTCCTCAATTGAATCACAGAATTATTCCACATCAACGATCTCTAAAAAACTTTCAACTATTTTGCAATCAGTCGAGGATGCATCGTCCGAAATGCAGGCAAAAGTTTATTGGGCTGCAGCAGATGCAACCCTCTCGGAGTTAAATGCATATGGCATATATGATGATCCCCTGGAAGATCTGATCATTGATACATTTGAATCATTAGTGAATATTTTTACGGATAATGAATCGCTGAACGATCTGAAATCAGATGTTATTGATGGACTTATGTCGTATTATATTTCGGGAAACTCCGGGATAACGGATCTTATTTATGAGACTGCTTCAGGGCTGTGTCGGGAGGAATCTGATTACCAGATCATGATTGACAGATTAAAACGGTCTGGAAGCTCATACCATAAAGATCTGCTGGCTGGCTTGTATGCAGCGATAGGCGACACTGATACCCAGCAAAAAGTCCTGGAAAGCAAACTTGAATACGGAATGGATTATTGGAAACTGGCAAAGTATTGGTTTGACCAGGGTGATCGCACGAAAGCATTCGATGTGATATTAGATGGCATTGAAAAAGGCAATGGTCGAAAAAACGAATTATATGAGGCATTACAAAAGCATTATCAAGAAGAGAATGATTACGACAACATCTTGAAATTACTAAAACAAAAAATCGACAAAAACGAACTTGACCAGCGGATGTTAAGGGATGATGGCGCCTATCAATGTCTATGGGAGTACTACAGCAGAACAAATGACTATTCACAGCAAAAACAGCTTCTGGAATTGTGTTTGATGAGAAATGAAGTTGATCTGTTTTTTTACAAGAAAGCTGAAAAGACCCTGAATAAAGAAGACTGGGAAAATTTTGAATCAAAAATTATAATAAATCTGCAGAACAGCATCACGCAGCAACAGGAAAAACTTAAATCCCAGAAATGGACTTATGATGCGCCTTATGGGAGTTATGAAACATCGATATTGGCGGAAATTTATAATTATAAAAAGGAAGTTGACAAGTTGTTTGAAATCGTCAGGGGGAATATTGACCTCCTGCGGACGTATGAATCGCTCCTGCTTCCAAACTATGCTTCCGAATACCTGAATGTGTACAGGAACCGCATTGATCGTTTAATCGCAGCTCGTGGGCGTAAGAATTATCAGACCGCAGTACCATATGTAAAAAAAGTGAAGCAGATTTATACTGAGATGTTGGAGAAACCCTCAGATTGGAAGGCCTATATTACACACCTGCGCACCTCCAATAAATCCTTGCCGGCATTACAGGAGGAGTTGTCAAGGATGTGATGTCTATACAGCTACATATGAGCTTAAATGTTTATTTATTCCAGGCAGTAGTGTTCGGTGATCAACGGTCAGAAGACGATTTGATGCACAGGGCTATGCATTCAAAAGAAGCAGGAAAAGGGAATGAAGTTAGCATACGACTTCAAGGATACTGGTCCTATTTTATACAATGCCACTGCATTAGGCCTTGTAGGAAGTATTTGGGGAATATTTATTGGAGGGTTATGTTTTTTTTTAACAGGGACTAAAAACCATTTTAGACAAAGGCTGAACAATATACAATGCTATCAGAATTGCTAATACCGGCGTAAAAAAAAATGATTAAATATAATGATATTGTTGAAGCCAGAAAACTGTTGAATCTGCCTGAGCGGGCATCAATGGAAGAAATTAAATCAAATTACAGAAAACTCATCATGCAATGGCATCCAGATAAATGCCCTGATAATAATGAAAAATGCAATGAAATGACGAAAAAACTAATCTCTGCATATAAGACAATTCTTCTTTACTGCAATCAATATAAATATTCTTTTAAAAAAGAAGAATTTGAGCAATATTTGTCGGCTGAAGATTGGTGGTTTGAGAGATTTGGCAACGATCCTTTATGGGGAAATACCAAAAAATCTTAAAATAATGTTTGGTATTGTGTATGGACCAGGCTTTAAGCGCAGGAAAACAGCCAATTTCATCACGTCAGAACTTGAAAGTAGGTTTCGTGTGGACGATGATTTTTACAAAAACTGTTTCGTCGATGAAACACTCACGTCGATAAATTGGGATAAACAGAACAGGTGTTGAACATGGAAAATTCATTCGGACCCGAATATGCCTCCCTGGAAGACACGGGCTTTGTTGCCAAGTACCAAGCCTCATGCTTTTGCGGGGCCGTCCTATATGAGGTGAGCGCTGATCCAGTGGATGCCAAGCTTTGCCATTGCACAACTTGCCAGAGGCTACATGGAGCACCTATGCAGTGGGCAGCGATTTTCCACAAATACCATGTAAGATTCACCGCTGGTTTGGAGAATTTGGGTTTTTATAACAGTGAACAAAACCGGCCAGAACGTATCCTCCCCTGTAAAGTTCGCTGCGGCAAATGTGGCACCCCCATTGCTGATGAAGGGCGTAGGATGTGGCTCGCTTTCCCATCATTGTTTAATTTCGGACATCCCGCCAAGGTGCCGGAGTTATTCAAACCAACTTGCCATCTTTTCTATGGATCAAGGGTTGTCGAGCCACAAGACGATCTGCCCAAGTGGTCCGGGCACAAAAATCATTCTCAACTGCTGTAAACTGTTTCATCAATGAAACAGCAAAAAATTATTTTGGGGGGAAAGGACTGGCTGAAGAAGTGCTCACCACCGCACTCAAAGTTCCAACGACACAATGCTGGAGTAGTCAACGCCTTGATTGGAAAGGCTATGGGGCCCCAATTATAGACAAATCTGTCGTTTTACTATTCCTCTAAAATTCTGATTCGTTAAGATTTTAAATGTTAGCGTTACTCTTCTGCGGTCCCGGCTTTTTACGCCCCGTCGCAAGAGCATTGTTGAAACGCCCATGTTAATTTTTTAGAATAGTCGAATTTCTGAATTAAGCTGCCTTGGTCTTACTCCCAGAGGAAGGAGGACAATCAAATTGAAAACTCACCAATCAACTTTTCTCATAATTTCCACCAAATGTCCGGGACCCTTTTTTTTGATGCTGATATTGTCTAAAAAAACCAAATGAAAGGAGGTGATCATATGTCAAAAGGTAGAACAAGGGGACCTTCAAGTCATCCTGGACAGGGCGGAAACTGGCCAAGCTCGACAGGCAAACCCTCAGGTGGCGGACGTGGTAATGCTCCCACAAAAGGCAAATAGTTTAAATAATGAAATCAAAAAGTCAGGAGAATTAAAATGGCATTAAATCCGGATTATGATTACAGCCAGGACGAACTTGATAACCATTCCAGAAATATGGATCCTGAACATGACCAATACTGGGATTCAAGAGGCGAAGACAGGCCAGATGACGACGATTAAACTTTAATCACCACTGCCCCTTTATCTATCTGATATTGGGGCAGTATATTTTTGAACAAAATAGTCGTAGTAGATGTTATAATCCTGAAAAAACTCTTCAATGTCCTGGTTCGAACCTTTGTAAAATCGCACCTTATTAATCATTTCATCAAGGCCATGAAAAATGAAATTGAAATGCTTAACCCATTTGTAAAACATATAATGATGGAAAGTGTAATGTTCAGGGAAAAGGCAGGCAAGTATTTCAAGCACTGTGGAATTCTTGGGTTTCACTTTCTCCAAAGACCACCGTCGAAATTGCCTTGCTAAAGATTGGGGGTCCAATTTCTCTGACTTAATCATGTATTCTTCATCTTCGAAATTATCTTTTTCTTGTTCTGAAAGTAGCCGTCCTAATCGCTTCTCTTGTTTCTTAACAATTTCCTGTTTTAGACACGCGTCTTTTTCAGAAATGATTTTTTCAGCTATTTCTTCCCAACTTCTGCATGCCGACCTTTTCATAAGATACTCAAACCACCTTTTGATAGGGGATTTAATTTCATTACTTTCAAAACAGGGCAAAAAATCTCGAAATTGGGATTTTTTCTCTGGAATGTCAAAAAGTTCCGCATCAAGAGAGGCCATACAATAAAGCAGAATTCTTAAAAAAAAGAGCATCGTAAATCGGCAATATTCATTCACTGATGTCGCTTTTCTACTGGCTAAAAGTATATCTTGTTCGAATTTTAATTTCGCCAACGACAACTCAGAAAAGCATTCAGAATGTTTAATAAAATCTTGGTTTTTCGCATATGTGCTGAATTCAAGTCCTCGCTGTTCTAAGAACAAAATGAGTTTTTTCGTTTCCGGCAGGTGTTTTTGACAGAATTTTTTATTCACAGGATTGTTAAAAAATAATTCCCAAGGATTTCCTGGTTCCAAATTTTTTAACATTTCTGGCTTCAAACCCATATCCATGCCAAATTCATTCAATATCGTTGTGTTATAGCCATCACATGCCTTTTGTATGGTGCTATCTCTCGGGCTCCTTTCATTGTTGAAAATTGACTTCCAGGTTTTTCGACCGACATCAGTTATTTTTTCACACTGGATGGCAAGGTCAATTTCTTCAACTGATTCCAAAAGAAAATTGGGATGAAAAAGCATTGAATCTCTCGCTATAAAATTAGTATTTCAAGATCATATACCACTGAAATAGATGAAGATGCCACATGTTTTAGAATTCTGATCATGGTCACACCTTTCAAATTCTGTCCGTCAAAGAACTTGCCAGCCATCTGCTCCAGGCAAATTACGATATCAGTACAATTCAGGAGCTTTTGGGACATAGTGACGTTAGAAGTACTATGATTTACACGCATACTGTAAACTCAAAAGCCCTTTGGATCTTTAAAAAACATTCAATCCTTGAAAAGAAGTAATCTAACGGCAAGCACTAATGGTATGATTGTAGGGAAGCCGCACCTCTCAGTACCCCCACCACTACCAAAAGCATTGTTCACCATAACAAAAAAAAGTCCAGCCATCACTACCGCAACTAAAGCTCACCCCAAAGCCTTCACCAAAGGATCATCACTTCTCAAAACAGTACAGGATTCGGTTCCCTGGTCAAAAACGATAACGGCCTTGCCGGACCTGAGCAGACCCAGCACTTGGGCAATCTTCGTGCCTAAAGGCATTTCAACCTCACCATAGTCCGTTCCATCCCTGGTTACAAATTCTTCAACAACACCATGCAAAGCTTCGGGGCTCAGTTGGTCGTATGGGATTTTGACAGCTTTCAATTTTCAGGTTTCCAGTCATTCAGTGTTGTTATTTTTTTGTGGGTCGGTGTTTTCTTGATTTGATATTCCAACTGGTAAATGTATCCTTGGGCATGAAAATAGGGTGATTATTGAAATTTATCTTCATTCAATTGGTGATGGAGAACGAGCAGCTGTAGAGCGTCTGGAAAAGAGATTTGATCAATTTTCTCACACAGACTCTCACTCAGAAAGCCTTTAAAACGCAAAAAAGCCTTCAACTAAAAACGCTGAAAGCCTTGTTGCTGTGATGGTGGGCCATCGGGGAGTCGAACCCAGGACCTACTGATTAAGAGTCAGTTGCTCTACCAATTGAGCTAATGGCCCATCAAATTAAAGCCGAATAGTATCCAAGACTGCCGTTATTGTCAATGATTTTTTGATCATGAGCCTTATGATAATTTGGGGTTTGAATCTGTTATGGGGTTTTGTGCCGAGCATGATCAAATTTTTTGGAAATTTTATGATTCTCATGTTAAATCTTCGATCTGGAATAATTTAAAAGACAAGGGAAAACACATTGCAGGAAACGTTCATAACCTTTGAAAACAGTTCGCCTATGTGCCTTTCCCAGGTGCCGTCCAAGCCGGTTTCACGCCTTGCACCAACTCCCAGTGGCTTTTTGCACCTTGGCAATGCCGTAAATTTTCTGGTGACCTGGGCCATTGTCAGAAGCCGTAACGGAAGCCTTCATCTGCGCATTGATGATATGGACGGTATCCGTTTTAGGCCCGATGTGCTGGAAGATATCTTTACCAGCCTTGACTGGCTGGGCCTGGACTGGGATACAGGGCCATCGGGACCGGATGATTTTTATCAAAACTTTTCGTTGCACAAAAAAAAGGAATATTACCGGGGCAGGTTACAAGCCCTTGATAAAATGAGGCGAAAGACTTTTGTGTGTAGATGCAGCAGGGCATCCATAAAAAAAGTATCTCCCAATGGACTGTATCCGGGCACATGCCGAAATGCCGACTTGGTATTTGAACCCGGTCTTCATGCTGTTCGGTTAAGGGTGGACAATGATACCGGCATTCAGGTCAATAATCATCGTATTGATCTGGCCGAAGCATTTGGAGATTTTGTCCTCTGGCGCAAGGATGATCAACCCAGTTATCACCTGGCAAGTCTTTTGGAAGATGAAGAAGGCGGTATCAATTTAATTGTCCGGGGCCAAGACCTGCTCTTTTCCACGGCAGCCCAGATTTATCTTGCCCAATGTTTTGGTTTCTCTTCATTTCCGGCATGCCGATTTCTTCATCACGGGCTTGTTTTGGGGGATAATGGCGAAAAGTTGTCAAAGTCAAGGGGTGCCTATGCCCTCAAAGACCTGAGGCAGTCTGGGGGCTCTCCTGCCTTCGCCGTAAAAACAGCAGCCCGGGTTTTAGGGCTTAAACACAATCCAATTCTTACCGCACAGGATCTAAAACACGCATTGATTTCATTGAACAGGCAAAACGCTTTTTTTAAACCCGCATGAACGGTCCGGGCATTTCAGAATTTTGCCATCCCGCTTTGTCTCTTTTTCCAGGAGGTAGGGGCTGCCGCAGTCCGGGCAGCTTTCGTTGACAGGTTTGTCCCAGGTGGCAAAGGTACAATCCGGATATTTGGAACACCCGTAGAATATTTTCCCCCGTTTTGAGTGTTTTTCCACAATTGTGCCGTCGCACCCTTTTTCAGGACAGGGTACGCCTGTATCTTTGCTTGAGTTCTCCTGGGCCACGGACTCCGTGTGTTTGCATTCGGGATATCCGGTACAGGCGATAAACAATCCGAATCTGCCGTCTTTTTGCACCATGGGCTTGCCGCATTTGGGACAGTCTTTGACCGGTTCGCTGTCCTGGATTTTTTCGACAATTTCAATATTGCCCTTTTCATCCCTTGTGTAATTACTGGTAAAGCTGCATTCGGGATATCCGGTACAGGCCAGAAAATGCCCGTTTTTGCCGATTTTGATATTCACGGGTTTTCCGCATAAAGGGCATTTGATATCGGTTTCAATGCCTACGCCCTTAACGGAAACCATATGGTCCTTGGCGTTATCCAAGGTGGTTTTAAAATTGGAATAAAATGCTTTTAACAGATCTACTTCGTTGAGTTTCCCCTGTTCCACATCATCAAGATTGGTCTCCATCTGGGCCGTGAATGAAATATCTAAAAGGTTGGGAAATGAACCCACTAAAAGATCATTAACAATAAAGCCAAGCTCGCTTGGGGTAAAATACCGTTTGATCAGATCCACGTATCCTTTATCCTGGATCACGGCCAGAATAGAGGCATAGGTGGATGGCCTGCCAATGCCGTTTTTTTCAAGCTCCTGGACAAGGGAGGCTTCTGAAAACCTGGGCGGAGGCTTGGTAAAATGCTGGTCAGGATTGATTTTCCGGGTTGTCAGCGCTTCCTTGGGTTCCACCGGCGGCAGGGATTGGATCTCTTTTTCACTGTTTTTTTCCTGGGTCGCATACAACCGCATGAACCCGTCAAATCGGGTCGTGGATCCGGAAACGGAAAACAGATACTTGTCCGTTGCCTCAATTAGGATGGATTTCTGGTCGATCAGGGCCTGGGCCATCTGGGAAGCCACAAACCGTTTCCATATCAGATCATAGAGTTTGAACTGATCCGGCGACAGAAAGGATTTAAGTTTTTCCGGGGTGTTGGAAACCGAGGTGGGGCGGATGGCTTCATGGGCATCCTGAACCTTGTTTTTGTTTTTAAAGAATCTGGGTGCATCCAAGGCATAGGCGTCTCCAAAGGTTTGGCGGATCAAATTTAAAGCCTCGTGGGCTGCTTCCGGGGCAATACGGGTGGAATCCGTACGCATGTAAGTGATCAGACCTTCGGGACCACCGCTGCCGATCTCAATGCCTTCATAGAGCTGCTGGGCCACAATCATGGTTTTTTTGGCGGAAAAGCGCAGCCGGTTAATGGCATCCTGCTGGAGTTTACTGGTGATAAACGGCGGTAAAGGATTGCGCTTGATGGTTTTGTTTTTGATCTCCAGGACAATGAAACTGGCCTTTTCAAGGTCTGCCACAATGGCATGGGCCTGGTCCGCATTGGTGACCTTGGCTTTTTTGCCGGATATTTTTATCAACGCTGCATTGAAAACAGGCGGATTTCCCGCCTCAAGATCCGCGGTAATGGTCCAGTACTCTTCCGGCTCAAACGCCCGGATCTCCCGCTCCCTGTCACAGATGATTTTAACGGCTACGGACTGAACCCGGCCGGCACTTAGTCCTCGTTGGATTTTTTGCCATAAAATCGGTGATATCTGGTAGCCCACCAGCCGATCCAGTTTTCTTCTGGCCTGCTGGGCGTCATACTTGTCCGCATCCGGTTGCGTGGGATGGGAAAGGGCTTCGGTAATCCCTTTTTTTGTTAATTCATGGATAAGAACCCGGTGGAATTTGCGGTCCTTTTTTTTCAAAACTTCCATGATATGAAAGGCAATGGCTTCCCCTTCGCGGTCCGGGTCAGGGGCAAGGAATATCTCATCTGTATCACCGGCGGTTTTTTTCAAATTGGAGATGATCTTTGATTTATCTTTTATATTGACGTAGTTGGCCTTAAAATTGTCGTCCACATCAATACCCAGCGTTTTCACCGGAAGGTCACGGATGTGGCCGGCACTGGCCGCCACATTATACTCCTTTCCGATATACTTTTTCAGGGTTTTGATTTTGGTTGGCGATTCGACAATGATAAGCGGCTTTGCCAATGTTATTCCTCCAAAATTGAAAATTTATTGCCTGGATGACGAACAATAAGTCCTGACAATTCCAAGTCAAGCAGGGCTGCAGAAACCTGCGCGCTTGTCAGACCGCTTGAAGCGGTAATATGATCAATATGTCCGGGATAAAGATCGAGGTGTTTATATACCATGGTCTGGATTTTGTCCATGGCTGGTTTATTTTTTGCCGGTTTTGGTGAAGTCGGTTTTTCTGCGGCATGGACAAACTGGGACAGTTCATCAATGATGTCCATCTCATTTTCTATGAGGCGCGCGCCCTGTTTAATCAGGTGGTGGGTGCCCCGGCTTTGGGTTGATTTGATGCTGCCCGGGACGGCAAATACCTCGCGGTTGTATTCCCCGGCTAATCGGGCAGTAATCAGGGACCCGCTTTTTTGGGCCGCTTCCACCACAACTGTGCCGCAGGACAGGCCTGCAATAATTCTGTTGCGCCGGGGAAAATTGGCGGGCAACGGGGCCGTGTCCGGAAAAAATTCGGAAATCACAGCCCCCTGTTTTCTGATCCGGCTGTACAAGGGGCGGTTGTGCCTGGGGTAGATATGGTTAAGGCCTGATCCGAGAACAGCCAGTGTCTGTCCGGTATCATTTTCAAGTGCGCCTTTATGGGCCGCGGTATCAATCCCCAGGGCCATGCCGGACACAATGGTAAAACCAAATGCCGTGAGGCGTCCGGCAAGGTAACTGGCTGTATCCATGCCGTACCGGGTGGCCTTTCGTGACCCCACAATGGAGATACAGGGGGCATGGGGATTAAATGTGCCGTCATAAAATAAAAGGGCAGGGGGATCGGGAATTTCTTTAAGCAGGGCAGGGTATTCAGGTTCGGTTAACACCACAGCCCGGTATCCGGAATCCTGGACCTGGGCAAGGCGTTTTCGGGCACCCGGTTCAAATTTTTTGTGTCCAAGAAGGCTTTTTATAGCTCTGGAAGATATAATAACATCCGGCACAGATAAAAGTTGTGTTTCAGATGCCTTTAAAATGGCTTGGGGTGTTTTAAAATACTGAATCAGATTTTTAATTACACGGGGGCTGAGCCCCGGCAGTTCCGTTAACATGAACCAAGGCAGATATGTATCCGGACAGTGCATCATTTAAATAATTACTGTGTCTGGGATAATTTTTGTTGGGCCTTGTCCGCTGCCAGTGAAAAGGGGTAGCGGGTGATGACTTGCTTGAAGTAGTGATTGGCCTGGTTCACATCATCCATGGACATGTAGGCATATCCTGTTTTAAGCAGGGCGTCCGGGACTTTTGAACCCTTGGGATAAGTCAGGACAAGCGTTTTAAAAATTTCTGCCGCTTTTTCATACTCGCCTGTGGTGTAACTGCATTCCCCAAGCCAGTAAAGGGCGTTGTCTGCCAGTTCATGATCTGGATATTTTCTGACAAAATCTGAAAACAGTGTCCGGGCCGTGGAAATATTACGTTCAAGCAGCAGGGCTCTTCCTTTGTTGTAAAGCTTGACAGGGTCTAAATCCCCGGTCGCTTCATGGGATGTTGGCTGATTTGGCTTGGCAGGGTACGCTGGGTACGCCTGATTGGGGACCGGAGGAGAGGATTTGCGCTGTGAATAAGATTTTTTTTCAAGCAGTGCAATCCGGTTTTCAAGCCGGGTGATTTTTTCTTCCATATGCCTGGTGCGGATATCCTGGTCAAGTGATGTATCTATTGGAACGTTGGTGGGAACGGATGTGCCGTCAGACACAGTCTCACTGGTGTTCTGTGTCTGACCGGCAGTCAGTGTATGTTTTTTTATGCACCCGCAGGAAGCGGTCAAAAAAAGAATGGAAAAAAGCAGCGCAATCCTTGAAACATTTCTTTTGGATGCGGGCATAGGCCTTATTTTTATCCTTTCTTATTTCTATGGGCCATAAAAACAATGGGGGATGCAATGAAAATGGATGAATAGGTACCCACCACAATACCGATGATCATGGCAAAGGCAAAGTTATGAATGATTTCTCCGCCAAGGAAGAAAAGAGCCAGCAGCACGACCAATGTGGTGAACGATGTCAATATGGTCCGTGACAGGGTTTCATTGATACTCCGGTTAAACAGGTCCGGTACCAGGGAATGGTCTGAATTCCCTTTGATATTTTCCCGGATTCGATCAAACACGATGATGGTGTCGTTCAATGAATACCCGATGATGGTTAAAAGGGCGGCAATGATCTGCAGGGAGAAATCAAGATTGAGCAGGGAAAATACGCCCACAGTAATGGTTACATCGTGGATCAGGGCCACAATGGCGCCAATGGCGTACTGAAGCTGAAGATACCAGAACAGTACCAGAGAGACAACCAGGGCTGCTGCAATCAAAAAAGGCATGGACAGGTTGAAGACGGATAAAAAATAAACCGCCGCCATCAATGCGCCTGCCGTGATTCCGGCGATGGTCCATTTCTGTTCAAAACGGCCGGATATGTAAATCGTGATAAACAGCAGGGAATAGAAAATGGCCAGAAGTGCCTTTTTCTTTAAGTCATTTCCCACCTGGGGGCCGACCATTTCCACACGCCGGATATCAGGCTCAAGGGAAGTTGCGTCCTTCAATCCTTTTGAAACGGTGTCAGAGAGCTGATTGCCCAGGGCGTCGGCATCACTGGAGGTGCGGATCAGGTATTCATGTGCCCCCTGTTCACCAAATCCCTGGACAGAGACATCTTTAAGGCCAATCTCGTCCAATCCTTTGCGGATGTCGGAAACATCAACTTTCTGGGAAAATTTAACCTGCACCAGGGTGCCGCCGGCAAAATCTATTCCGTAATTGGGGCCATTATGAATAATCAGGGAGACAATACCTGCCAGAATCAGGATCAGGGAAAAAATAAAACCCAATTTCCGCATTCCCATAAAATCGATATGAGTACCCGGCTTGATAAACTGCATGATGATAAGTTCCTTATATGCTCAATGCGTCGGATTGTTTGTTTGCAAGAATCAGATCGTAGATGCTCTTGGACAGGATCAGGGCAGTAAACAAACTGGCGACGATACCTAACCCCAGGGTTATGGCAAATCCCTTGATCGTGCCAGTGCCGAACTGGAACAGAACAATGGCTACGATCAGGGTGGTGACATTGGCATCCATGATGGTCAGTGTAGCACGGTCATATCCGGCATCCACAGCTGCCTTGGGAGATCGGCCGGCCCGAAGTTCCTCCCGGATCCGCTCAAAGATAATCACATTGGCATCCACTGCCATACCAATGGTCAGGATGATACCGGCAATACCCGGCAAGGTCAGGGTGGCACCGAAAACTGCCAGTCCGCCACCGATCAGAAGGATATTCACAATCAGGGCAAGGTCGGCGACCAGACCTGCTCCTTTGTAATAAATGATCATGAAAAAAATGACCAGGGCACCGCCCACCAGCATGGAAACCAGGCCCATGCGCACAGAGTCCGCACCCAGGGTGGGGCCAACGGTTCGTTCTTCAATGATTTTAACCGGCGCAGGCAAGGAACCGGCTCGCAGGGCAATGGCAAGGTCCGTGGCTTCTTCAAGGGTAAAATGTCCTGTGATCCGGGCTTTGCCGCCGGAAATACGGTCCTGGATATTGGGGGCGGAGTATACGTTTTTATCCAGTACAATGGCCAGGCGTTTGTTCACATTGGCACCGGTGATCCGTTCAAAGATTCTGGAACCTTTGCGGCTGAACTCAATACCTACCTGGGGCTGCTGGAACTGGTCAAACTCCACCCGGGCATTGGTTAAATGGCTGCCGTCAAGCTCCACATGTTTTTTGATCAGAAATGGCGTTCTGGTCTGGCTGCCTGTACCGGAGTTTTTTCTTACCTGGTAAAGGATCTCATCTCCCACAGGCGGTTTTCCGGCTAGGGCGGCATTGACGTCGCCCTGTTCATCCACAAGCTGGAATGTGAGCTGGGCGGTTTTGCCAATCAACCCTTTGGCACGTTCGGGATCACTGATGCCCGGCAGCTGAAGGAGAATTCTGTTGCCGCTCTGGATTCTGATATCCGGTTCACTGACACCGAATTCGTCAATACGGTTTCGAATGGTCTCCAACGCCTGCTCCGTAGCCATTTTCTTGATGGAATCCGATTCCTTATCAGGCAGACGCAGGGTAAAGGCAATGCCGCCGTCAATATTTTTAACCGAAGGAACCTCAAGGCCGGCATATTCATCTGACAACAATTTTTCCACCGCTGATCTGTTGTCTGCCCCGGATATTTGGGCGATTATTTTATGATCAGCGGTCTTGTCAATGCCCATGTGCTGTATTTTTTCATTTTTCAGGTCCAGTTTAAGCTGGCTGATGGTGCGGTCAATCTCGGCCTTGACCGCTTCTTCGCTTTGTACCTCAAGCACCAGATGCATGCCGCCCTGCAAATCAAGGCCAAGGTTTATTTTTTTATGCGGCCAGGTATTGGTGAATGTGGGCAGCAGGCATACAACAGCAGCGACAATGACCCCCAGAATCAATACGCGCTTTATGGTAAAGAATTTCAATCTCATCACTCCTGAAGGATTTGGTTAATTTTTTTCTTTGGGTGTTGCCGCAGCTTCATTTTCCGAGATCAGACCGCCGATGTTTCCCCGAGCTACCTTGATTTTAACTTTTTCAGCAATCTCAAGGCCAATGGTGGTGTCGTCCAGGGAGACAATGGTGCCGAAGATGCCGCCGGATGTTACAACCCGGTTGCCTTTTTTCAGATTGTCGATCATGGCCTTATGTTCTTTGGCCTTTTTTTGCTGGGGCCTGATGAGCAGGAAATAAAAAATGGCAAACAGAATAATAATGGGTAAAAATCCAGCCAGTCCGCCGGCTTGTCCGGCCTGTCCACCAGGGGCGCCCATGGCGTATGCAGTGCTAATAAACATGTTCCTCCTTAAATTGGGTAAGTTAACTTTTTAAAAATTAATGCACCGGTATCCAGATATTGCTTCCATCAAACCGGAGTCTATCCACATGATTAAAATCAATTTGTTCAAGCAGGGCAAATACCTCATCCATATTGTAGATGACCACTTTGCTTAAGGGGTCTATGATGTTTATATCCGCGGTTATTTTTTTTTCTTTTAGATTATAAGTAACCACCATGGTTTCCGAAAATTTTAAAATTTTACCTACACCCGAACTTATGCCTGAACGTTTGGGTTCATCAGCGGTTTTTCCCAGGTGAATACCTTTACGGGTATAAAAGTCTTTAAGCATCCTGAAGTGGATGTTCCAAATATTGTCGCCCGGCTGGACCACATATATCCCGTAAGTGGCTGATGCCACCGGCTTTTGGGCGCCGGATTCGTCAAGTTCCTTTTCAAGCACCTTGCCTTTGCCGGCAAAGGTCTGTTCAATCACCTTTTCCATGGAAATCGTATTTCCTCCCACGGTAAAGGCCTCATCGGATTTGACAATCAGATCCACACTGTCTTTGACACCCAGATCCTTTTTACGGGACGCCATCAGATCTTTTATAATACCTTCTTTTGCAAGCTCATTATAGTCAATGACTGCGGGTTTGTTTATCTGTTTGACCACCCCGCCCGGCAAAGGATCTGTTTTTTGGGCCCCGGATTTATCCTGGGGGAGTTCAGTCTTTTGGCCTTGGGGCGGTCCAGAGTTGCCGGGCTGCCTGCCCATGATAATCCAGACCACGACAAGAGCGGCTGCAATAACCACGGCAAGGGCGATGATAGGCATCATTGAGTGTCGTTTTTGTTTGTAAGTACGCACAGCCTCTCCTTTCTAAACTCACCTAAGGTTGCTTCAGATACAATAAAAAATCAGACATTGTCAAGTTGACCTTACTTGCAGATAACACTAATTAATGCTGTTCTGGCCGGAAATCATGGTATGGTCAATTTCAATATTTATGGTTACCTGGCGTTTTGTTTCAAGCTCAAGAAGTTCTTCTCTTTTGGTATTGAGCATGTAATAGGCGACGTCTTCGGGAACCCGGCAGGTAAATTTCTGATCAGGTTCCGCTTTCAGGGTTTTTAGCGCTAACTGTCGCAGCAGTGCAAGTGCCTGGACTTCAACAGAAGGCGTCATACCCCGGCCATTGCAATGTCTGCAGGTCTCATAGGCCCCGTAAGTGATGGAGTGGCGGATCCTTTGCCTGGACATTTCAAGAAGTCCGAACGCGGTGATCCCTCCTACCTTGGTTCTGGCCTTGTCAGTTTTTAAATGTTTTTTCATGGTTTTGGTAATTTCTGCCTTGTGGCGGCGTTCCTTCATGTCAATGAAATCCACCACAATAAGCCCGCCCATATCCCGCAGCCGCAACTGCCGCGCCACTTCTTCGGCCGCTTCAAGGTTGGTGTGAAAGGCTGTCTCCTCAATGCTGTTTCTTTTTGTAGACTTTCCGGAGTTGACATCAATGGAAACCAGGGCCTCGGTCTGTTCGATCACCAGAAAACCACCGGATTTTAAAGCCACTTCTCTTCTGTAAATGGAAGATATCTGCTCCTCAAGCTGGTATTTGGTAAAAATGGGTTTTTCACTTTTGAACAGCCGGACAATTTTTTTCTGTTTGGGTGCAATCATCCCGATAAAGTCCAGAACCTCCTTGTAGGTATCTGGATTGTCAATGAGTATCTCGGTGATATCTGTTGTAAAATAGTCCCTTAAAGAACGTACGGCAAGGCTTTGTTCCTTATAGAGAAGACAAGGCGCCTGGTTTTCCATGGCCAGTTTGTCGATGTTTTTCCATACGCGCATCAAATACCGAAGGTCCGAGGTCAGCAAGGTTTTGGTGGCGCCCTTGCCTGCGGTTCTGACAATCATTCCGAATCCTTCGGCAATTGTCAGGCCCTTGAGAACCCCAACCAGACGTTTTCGTTCCTCTTCTTCTTCAATTTTGCGGGAAACCCCCCTGGTATTGTTACCCGGCATTAGTACACCAAAGCGTCCGGGAAGGGAAATATAGGTGGTCAGCATGGCCCCTTTGAGATTAATCGGGTCTTTGGTGACCTGGACAATCATCTCCTGGCCTTTTTTAATTAAGTTGAACAGGGATCTGTCATTTTTTTCAACTTCCTGGAAATAATCCGGGTGGATTTCGTTTTTCTGCAGAAATCCGTTTTTCTCGGCGCCGTAATCCACGAATACGGCCTGCAGGCTGGGTTCCACCCGGATGACAATACCTTTATAGATATTCCCTTTGGTTGCCGCTTTGGCAGTTGTTTCGATGTGAAATTGATCCAGTTTGTTGTCAAAAACCATGGCAATACGGTTTTCTTCCGGATCCATTGCATTAATTAGAATTTTTCTGCTCATTCATGATCTCGTTTTTCGTTATAATCGTTTAAAATTGGGTATGTCTCTGCAATGCATTGAATGAAATATCTACAACGCGCTGCAGATTGATATGTCTTATATACCTGCCACAACTTTTTATCCGGCTATGGCAGCTTTTTTTTGTTTGAGAATATCGAAATATGTCCGGATACGCTCCACATAATGAACCGGTTCCCAGCCCCGGGCATATCCGTATTTTGTCTGGTTATAGTATTTTTCTTTGGACAACAAAGGAAGCGCCGCCTTCAGTCCTTTCCAGGTATTTGGGGCATACCCTTTTCCCTTTGCCAGGCTTATGGCGTCTTTAACGTGCCCGTATCCGATATTATAACTTGCCAGGGCAAACAACAGCCGCTGGGATTCATCTTTAATATAATCAAATCGCTTGTACATTAAAGCTAAATATTTTATTCCTGCGCGGATGCTTTGTTGGGGGTCTCTGCGGTTTTTAATGCCCATTTCCCTGGCGGTTTCTTCGGTAACCTGCATCAGCCCGCGAACATTGGTAAAGCTTTTTGCATTCGGATCAAAATGGGATTCCTGGTACACCATGGCTGCCACCAGGCGCCAGTCAAACCCGTGTCTTTCGCATTCTTCCTTGATCACGTCTTTGTATTTGGGCAGCCGGGTCTCTATACGCTCATGAAATTTTTTCATCTCATAGGCGTCAAAATTGTCGATATTATCATAATATTTGGCTGTAATGCGTTTTAATATACCCGTGTTGATGGCATGAAGGAAGAATTTATTGACCTGCTTGAGCATCTCTTCATCGTTTTTCCGAACCGCCCAGGCCAGGGACTCACGTTCCTGTACGGGAATGCCGATGCGTATGTCCGGAAAAAAACGCCGGGTGAGAAGGGCGATATTGGAATCGGCAATAGTGAATTTAATCTCCCTGTCATGGACCATGCCGATGAGCTCTTCTGTGGGGATGTTGTTATGCAGCACATACTCCAGATCCACGCCCGAAGCCTTTATTTCTGACAGCCTGCAATGGTAGGATGTTCCTCGCCTGACATGAAAAGTTCTGAATTCCATGTCGTTGATGTTCTTGGGACCAAAGGTGAGGTTGTGGTGGATAATACGCTGCTGTATGGTCATGTAGGGGATTGAAAAATCAGCATATTCCATGCGCGGGGCAGTAATGGAAAGCCCTGCAGCGATAAAATCACCTTTGCCCTGTTTGAGGTACTCGAACATGTTATTCCAGCCGGGTGTTATGACATCAAGTTCCACATTCATGAATTTGGCAAACTCCAGGGCCAGGTCATATTCAAATCCCGTGGGCTTGTTGTTGTACAGATAGTAGGTGTTTATGGCCTTGCTGGTAATCAGGCGCAGCTTGCCGTTTTTGCGTATTTTTTCAACGGTGTTCAGGGTACTGTCGATTTCCTGGTGGTGAATCAGCACACAAAACCGTACAAACCCTATGGTTACAATGATAAGCGTTAGTAATACAAAATGTTTATTTAAAAATAATTTCATGAATCCGTATCATCTGTAGCCGACTTGATGGGGATAATTTCAAGGTTATCAACGTTTCTGTATCCCCGGGGAAGCAGTTTTCCCCGCCGTCCCCTTGTGCCTGTGTAATCCTGCTGATTACCTGGCGTCAGCCGCAAGAAATGTTTGCCCGAATGTATAACAAGATTTGAACTTAAAGGCAATATTTTTAGAAGCTTAAGCTTCTCAGGCTGATTCTGGCCTTTTCCGGAAGCCGGAATATGAATGATTTTGTTGCCCTTGCCCTTTTTCAGGCGCGGCAGCTGGTTGGCCGGGAAAATCAGCATCCTGCCGCCGGTGGTGACTGCGGCAATGCGGTCGCAGTTGACATCGGGTATGGGAAGGGGTGCCATGGGCAGATCATTGTTGGATAAAGTGATCACTGCCTTGCCGTTTTTAAAATGGGTTAAAAAATCACTGAATTTGATGATATAGCCATACCCATTATCTGCGCCGGTGAGGAACAGGTCCTCATCTTCGGCGGCAACCATGTAGCAGATGGTGGTATCCGGGGCAAGGGTGAGATGCCCTGTAACAGGTTCCCCGTTTCCCCTGGCCGAGGGCAGGGCATGGGCGAACAGGGTGTAGGCCCGGCCCGACGTGTCGATGAGCACAATGGGTTTATCAGACCGGGTGTGCAGATGGCACAGCAGATCATCCCCGTTTTTAAATTTTACATTTGCAGGATCTATATCATGGCCCTTTGCTGCCCGTATCCATCCATTGGCGGACAGGATGATGGTTACCGGTTCCACCTCGATAACATCCGTAACCGAGAATGCTTCGGCATCTTTGCGTTCTTTAATGGGGGATCTGCGCTTGTCACCAAAGTTTTTGGCATCTTCTTCAATTTCTTTGATCATAAACGCTTTAAATGCATCAGGCGAGTTCAAAAGATTGTCCAGATGGGCCTTTTCCTTGGCCAGTTCAGTCATCTCCCCGGTGATTTTGATCTCTTCCATTCTGGCTAACTGGCGCAGCCGGATTTCCAGGATTGCCTTAACCTGGATTTCGGACAGGTCAAAGGTGTCCATGAGTTCTTTTGCCGGATCATCAGCCCTGCGGATAATTTCAATCACCTGATCAAGGTTGAGGTAAACGGTTTTAAATCCTTCCAGGAGATGCAGCCGGCTGACAATCTTTTCGAGACGAAACCGGAACTTTTTTTCAATGGTTGCTTTTCTGAAACCTAGCCATTCGTTCAGGATCTCTTTTAGATTTTTTACCTTTGGGCGGCCGTTCAGGCCGATCATGTTCATGTTGATTGAAAAGGATTTTTCAAGCTCCGTGGTGGCAAAAAGATGGTCTGCCAGGGCGTCAAAATCCACACGGTTTGACCGTGGAATCACCACCAGCCGGGTGGGGGCCTGGTGATCGGATTCATCGCGCAGATCCGATACCATGGGCAGTTTTTTGGCGCTGATCTGGGCGGCGATCTGCTCGTAAATCTTTTCAGTGGACGCATGATAGGGAAGGGCGGTGAATATCAGTTCCCCGTCTTCTATGATGTACCGGGCCCGCATTTTTACACGCCCTTTGCCTTTTTCATAGATGTCGCAGATCTCTTCTGCGGACGTTATGATTTCAGCTTCCGTTGGAAAGTCAGGGCCTTTAATGCATTTACAGATCTCTTTTGTGTCGGCATTTTCATTTTCAATGAGAAGAATCAATGCCTTTGCCACTTCCCTTAAATTGTGCGGCGGGATGGAAGTGGCCATGCCCACGGCAATGCCGGTGGTGCCGTTGAGCAGAATATTGGGCAGACGGGCCGGCATCAGGGACGGTTCTTCCAGGGTTCCGTCAAAATTGGGAACCCAGCCCACCGTGCCCTGTTCCAGTTCGTCCAAAAGAATTTTTGCATACCGGGACAGCCTTGATTCCGTATACCGCATGGCTGCAAAGGACTTGGGGTCATTGGGGTCTCCCCAGTTGCCCTGTCCGTCCACCAGGGGGTATCTTAACGAAAATGGCTGGGCCATCAGGACCATGGCCTCGTAACAGGCTGTATCTCCATGGGGGTGAAATTTGCCCAGGACATCACCCACGGTCCTGGCCGATTTTTTGAACTTGGCCGTGGAAGAGAGTCCAAGCTGGCTCATGGAGTATATGATTCGGCGCTGGACAGGTTTGAGCCCGTCACCGATATGGGGCAGTGCCCGGTCCAGAATGACATACATGGAATAGTTCAGGTAAGCGTTCTGGGTAAACTCCTGAAAGGGCAGACATTCAAATTCTTCTACATTGGAAGACGGGGTCTGAATCATGTGTATTAAATCTCTTTGATTACTCCATGGGTTTCAATCCAGTGTTTCCGGTCCCGGGTTCTTTTTTTGCTCAAAAGCATGTCCATGACCTGGATCACATCATCCTTTTCAGACGTCCGCAAATTATCTGTTGCCAATGGGACCGCCGAAGGCGTGTTTTCAGATGTGTCTGGTGACGCTTGGTTTTCTAAAACCCGGATATTTTCCTGGTCCTTGATACCTGGTTTATCTGAAACTGTGAGCTGGACCAGGCGTCTGGAGTCCGGAGCAATGGTGGTCTCCCGAAGCTGTGATGGATTCATCTCCCCTAATCCCTTGAAACGCTGGATATTGATTTTTGATGGCTTTTTCCTGCGGCTCAGCCGTTTGGTGATGGCGTTTCTTTCTGAATCATCAAGGGCGTAAAACACCTCTTTTCCCATATCAATCCGGTAAAGGGGCGGCATGGCCACAAATACATGGCCCTGCCGCACCACTTCCGGAAAATGCTTTAAAAAAAGTGCGCACAAAAGGGTAGCAATGTGCAGGCCATCGGAGTCTGCATCGGCCAGAATACATAATTTGTTGTACCGCAGTCTGGAAATATCATTTGATCCCGGGATCACGCCCAGTACCTGGGAAATGTCCCGGATTTCCTTGGATTCAAGAATGGCTGTAGAGCTTAAATCCCAGGTATTCAAAATTTTTCCCCGCAGGGGCATGATGGCCTGGAAACGCCTGTCTCTGGCCTGCTTGGCCGAACCGCCGGCAGAGTCCCCCTCCACAAAGAAAAGCTCCCGCTGGCTTTGGTCATCACTGGCGCAGTCTGACAGTTTGGCCGGCAAAGAGGCTCCGCTGGTCCGGGTTTTCAGGGGCACTTTTTTGCGTTTTCGTTCACGGTTTTTGGCATTTTCAATGGCTGCCCGGGCAAGGGTTGCGCCCAGGGCCACGTTCTGGTTCAGCCACAGACTGAACGCGTCCCGGACTTGAAGATTCACCAGGTTTGCACAGTGCCGTGAAGAGAGGCGTTCTTTGGTCTGGCCTGAGAACTGGGCTTCCACAAGTTTCACAGACAGTACATATCCCACATTCTGCCAGATATCCTCGGGGGTAAGAAACACGCCTTTGGGCAGAAGGTTCCGAAATTTGCAGAACTCTTTGACCGACTCCAGCAGGCCTGATCTGAATCCGTTGACATGGGTGCCCCCAAGTTTTGTGGGAATGAGGTTAACATAGCTCTCCTCAAGGTCAAGGCTGTCCGTTTCACCCCAGTTCACTGCCCATACGGCCTGGAATTCATCATTGTCCGAAGATCCTGTGAACGGTTCCGGAAAAAGGGTCTTTGTGTTTTTGACCCTCTCTCTAAAATATTGATCCAGACCCTGGTCGTAATGCCAGGTGTCGGTTTCGCCGGTTTGTTCAAGGGTAAAGGTTGTGATCAGCCCCTGGCACAGGACCGCCTTGGATTTCAGCGCTGCCCGGATGGCATCCGTATTGAATTGATTTGTGTCAAAATAGGCCGGGTCCGGTTTAAATTCCAGCCTGGTCCCGGTTTTGGCGGCTGTGCCGGTCTCTTCCAGGTCCTTTGTTTTCAGGCCTTTTTGAAATTCAATGGTGTACCGTTTGCCATCCCGGCAAATATCAATGCACAGATGAATGGACAGGGCATTGACCACCGAAACACCTACCCCGTGCAGCCCGCCTGAAAACGCATAATTCTTGGTTGAAAATTTGGCGCCTGCATGCAGCTTGGTCATGATCAGTTCAACACCGGAAATCCCTTCCTGGGGGTGGATGTCCACGGGCATTCCCCGGCCGTTGTCCGATACAATGATTCTGTTGTCCTGTGTCAGGGTGACATCAATGCGTGTGGCAAAGCCTGCAATGGCCTCATCCACACTGTTGTCAATCACTTCAAAGGCCAGGTGGTTCGGGCTTGACGTATCCGTGTACATGCCGGGTCTGCGCTTGACCGGGTCAAGGCCTTTGAGCACCTCTATGGACCGGGCGTCATACCCTGGGTCTGCGCTCTTGTTCTGTGTTCGGTCATCAAATAATTTCATAAAATGGTTCTGGTATGATATACAATATTGAAGCGTGTAACGAAGTTTTAAACTAAACCTAAATCATATACCAAATTTTAATTAAAATATAGCCCGGCATGACATAAAAAATTTGAAACTGCCTGGAATATAGGGATTGGCACAGCGATATGGATGACTCTAATCCTGGATTTAATCATCAGACCTTTGATGATTACTGGAAGGATCTTGATGAACAACAGCGTAAAGATTTGCTTCTTCAGGCACCACAATTTCCTGCCTACCTTGGTCTTCTTCCTATTTTAAGCAGTATCTTTTCAACCCATTACCCTTTAAGGGAAGCGGGAAGAAAGAGTTTGAACGAGATGGTTTTGATCCTCTGGAAGAATATTGAAACACCGCTGGAAAACAAGTCGCTAAAACAGGCACAAGCCGAAGCCTTTCAGGGGGCAGCCCTTATTTACCGTACAATCCTTGTGCAAATGGTATTTTCAGATAAAAGTGTCCTCATCCGGGCGCTTATGAATATCGGCAGTATTGGCGCTTTTTTTGCTTTTAAAGCGATTTACCTGGAACGGGTATCCCCGGACGTGATAAAAAAATGCCTCAAGGATCTGGATGACCGTCGTTGTCTGATTTTTGCCGACCAGTATCTCCAGGCAGACCCTGCCATCCGTCTGCGTTTTGCAACGCTGTTTCGCTATGTCCTTGCCAGCGTCCGGCAGCGCCAGGCGGTGACCTGGTATTATGCCGGCCTGTTTGACCAAGGGCGTGATGTTGATCCCTTTTTGAATAATATTGACACCGCGTTGCGAGACCCTTTTCTCATAGAGGAAAATGAGCTTTTGTCCCCGGAGCCCCAAGATAGAATTGCCGGCCTTAAAGCCATTTCAATGATGCGATCAAGGGTGCCTTTACAGATTCTTAAAAAAGCGCTGACCCAGGAAACCGTAAAAAAGGTCAGAATGGCTGTATACAGTCTGATTGAAAATTCATCCTTTGGACTGTACCCGGAACTGTTCGAGCCTGTATTTCAGCGGTTTCAAAATGCCCGGACAAATGAGGCTGTCAGCGCCTTTAAGGCCCTTGTTGTGACTGGCAGACACCCCTTTCACAAACTCATGGACATGGTTCGGGACACGTATCCTTCCATAATTCCCATCATACATATGGAAATCTCAGAGCTGTCCAGGCTCTCATTTTTTGCGCTCCAGGATATTGCCCTGAATAAGGGTGCGTATCAGGGTGAAAATTATGATGTCAATCTGGCATCTATTTTCGGCATGATCAAAAAACGTCCGGAACGGGTGGTCAGGATTTTAAAGGAGAACATAAAAATTTGCGGCTCGGACCGAATCAGGAACGAAGTGGACAGGCTCATGGTAAAAACCCAGCACCTGCTGCTCCAGGAACGCAAAAGCATTGCCGCGCCTTTCAAGAATATCCGGATGGAAATGCCCGAAAAAAAATCCATGGCCTCTTTTTTCAAGTCCATGCTCAAGGATCCGGTCCAAAAAAAACTGGATGATTTAAAGCAGCGGATTATTCCCCAGGACCTGGATTTGCGTAAGGCAATCATCCATGACCAGGATCTGTCCGGGATGAATTTGACCAGAGCCAGACTTGATCTGACCCATGCACAGATTGTCAATACTTTTTTAACAGGCATTCAAGTGTCAGGTGGTGTCTGCCGTAATGCCTTATTTTATCATATGAATCTGGATGAGGCGGTGTTTGATCTGACCTGTTTTGATCATGCCATATTTATCAATGTGTCTGCCCAAAATGCAAAATTCAGGCAGTGCAGTTTTCAAAACGCCTCTTTTTACAATTGTAATTTAAACGGGGCAGACATGAGCGATGCCCTGTTCATTGGCGCAGTCATCTCAAAATCTTTCTTTAACGAAACCAATTTGACCTGTGCTGTTTTCGCACATGCGCGACTATCCGGCCTTTCCTTTTCCAATGCCTGTCTTCACATGGCCGATTTTACCAATGCCAGGGCCAGGTTCTGCCGGTTTGCCTCCCATGGGGCCATTGATCTGCGCACCCGGGGCCTGAATTATAATGACAGGGAACACCAGCTCAGCTTCAATGACCTGCCAAGGATTGAACCCCGGATGGCCAATGAAATCAATATGCTCATTTTCTGCGAATTTATTCATTTCGGACAGTCAAAATTTCTTAAACAGAATAAATTGAGCCTTCTGACTGCCTTTGATATTTTCAAACCGGAGCAGGCGGACTTTTTTCAGCTTCTTCCCTTACTGATCCATGAAAATATTGCAATGCCGGAAATCCGCAAGATACCATCTACCACACCCTGCGGTGTGGTAGATTATCTGCCGTCAATGGAGACTGGACGGGTTGGCCGGCGGTATCTGGGGGGCAGCAATGTGATTGTCCGCCGGCATCCGGAGCCCTGCATACTTGCGTTATATGTCATGGGAAGCGTGGGATCCCTTGCACAGACTGCCCAGTCTGACATTGATTACTGGGTCTGTATAGATGAAAAGCGGTTGGGCCGCCAGGGTAACGAACTTTTGCGCCAGAAACTTGATGCCCTGGAACGTATGGCTCTGGATCGGTTTAAAATCCATGTCACCTTTTTTCTTGTGGACATTTTTAAAGCCCGTGACAATGATTTTGGCGGCTCCACCCAGGAAAGTTCGGGCTCTGCCCAGGCCCGGCTGCTCAAGGAGGAGTTTTATCGAACCATGATTCATGTGGCAGGCAGCCTTCCCCTGTGGACGGTGCTGCCCACCAGCATCAGTATTAATTATTATAATCTGATTTTTGATCGTATCAATCGCCTGCCCGGTACGAAACGGTATATTGATCTGGGTGATATCCATGCCATATCCTGTAATGAATATTTTGGCGCGTCTGTCTGGCAGATGTTTAAATGGCTGAAAAGCCCTTTTAAATCAGTTATTAAAATGGCGCTTCTGGAAAAATACATCAATACCTATGGCCGGGAGCCCATGTTGTGTAATGAGTACAAAAATGAATGGATGAATTCGGGAACCCATCTCAAGCCTGGGCAAAATGATTCTTATATCATTTTGCTTAACACCCTGATTCACTTTTATACAACGTCCGATGACACCCGCTCCATCAATCTGCTGCTCACCTGTTTTTTTCTTAAACTGGGAATTACAAAACAGTCGGAACTGAACTTCAGTGTTTTTGGCCTGCGGCGTATCCTTTTGGAAAGATGTATGCGGGAATGGGGATGGGATCAGGAAAAGGTGTTTGAGGTCGGCCGGTTCAGAATCTGGCCTTATACCGCTATCCACCGCCTGTCTCAAACCATTGAGCAGTATATGATAACACGGTATAAGGACCTTAAAACCCGGTTTCGGGATGATGACGGGTTATTTATTTCCGATCAGGACCGCATGGTTCTTGAACGTAAGGTGGATATTCAGTTCCAGGATAAGCCGGGTAAGATTAAAAAACTGCTTTTAGTTTCAAGCGGAGATCGTCATTTTTCAAAGCTTTACCTGAAATATCTGCCTGTGCCTGGAAAAATATACGGCCAGTGGGAGTTGATCCATAAATTGTCCAGCCAGGTCCGGTCGGATGAAGAGTCCATACTTACGGCAGGTTCTGTGGAAGAGATTGGCGCCTGGCTGATTCACAACCATCTTTATACAGACCGCACGTTCTTTTCCATGGCGCCTAATCCCACGGCAGTTTCCCATGACAGTATTGAAAAACTTTACAGAGCCATGCATGATTTTTTTATCCCTGAATTAACAAAACCGGTCAGCTTTGATGCGGTGAGAAAGATGCCGCTTATCACAAGTCTGTTTGTCTCGGTCAATTTTTATGCGAAAAAAACAAACGGCAGAATTTCGGATTTTACACTGGTTTACCTGAATTCCTGGGAAGAGATGTTTCTGAACACCGCAAGGCTTAAGGTGCCGGTGGAAGACCTTGAGCCGGTCAAAAAACAGATCTGCACACGGCTTGGTTTAAAGCAGCTGCCTGAAAAGACTGTTTTTCATGTCCCCAAAAAGGGGTACCCCATGATGACTTGATGATTTAACCATAGTCAGCAACGAGGTGAAGGCCGGTTGTAAAAGTTATCCACCATTTCAAGGGCCTGTTCCGGGGTATCAACCAGTGAAAACAGATCCATATCCTTGGGCGAAATTAATCCGTTTCCGGCAAGTGAGTTTTTAATCCAGTCCAGAAGCCCACCCCAGAATTCTTTATTCATTAGAATGACGGGCTTTTCACGGATACGCTGGGTTTGTACCAGTGTCAGGGTCTCAAACATTTCATCCATTGTGCCAAGTCCACCAGGCATAATGATATAGGCTTGGGCATATTTTACAAACATGACCTTGCGGACAAAAAAGTAATGAAAATTCAAAGATCGGGTCAGGTAGGCATTGCTTTCTTCCTCAAAGGGCAGGGCGATTTTCAATCCCACGGACTCTCCGTTCTGCTCTGATGCGCCCAGGTTTGCCGCTTCCATGATTCCCGGGCCCCCGCCCGTAATAACGGCATAACCGCCAGCTGCAAAACAGGCTGCCGTCTTTCTGGCAATTTCATAATCAGGCTTGCCCTTGGCCGTTCGCGCGGATCCGAAAATGGATACAGCCGGGCCCAGGTCATGAAGTCCGTCTATACCTTCAACAAATTCGCCCATTATTTTAAACAGACGCCATGATTCACCGGATTTGAAATCATCAATGGGATACTGGATGGTCTGGGGTGTGGTCATTTTCAACTCCTCATAAAACGGTTCAGGCTGCAGGTTCGGATCTGCCAATCCAACTGGCTAAAATATATTGAATGTGGTATATCTTATCCGTTTTGAACCGACGGATCAAGACGAACGGTTAACCGTTTCAATTTATTATTTTTTGATGGTAAACAAAGAAAAAACATTTGAAATGACTATAAATTTGGATTTTCAATATGCCGTATTCCGGAAGGCAGCTGTTGTTAATGCCTTGGGAATGCATGCGCGGCCTGCGGCAGTAATTGCCGGGATGGCTCAGGACGCCAGAGGCGACATCTGGTTGTCAAATGGAAAACGCATTGTGGATGCTGCAAGCATTATTGATATTCTATCACTGTGCGCAGGGACAGGGACAAAGGTATCCATTTTTACAGAAAAAAAAGAAGATTCTGCCATAGCGGATAAGATTAAAACATTTTTTGATATCGGATTTGGGGAAAATGAAAATGAATAGAACCGATACGGATCAAATTATTCTCAGGGGGATCAGCGGCTCTCCGGGTATCTGTATTGGAAAGGCTTATCTTGTTGACCGGGAGGGCGTTAATCTTATTATACGCTATCCTGTAAGCCCGGATATGATTCCCAATGAAATAGACCGGTTTAAAAATGCTGTGGATAAAGCCAAAAAAGACCATGCCAAGGCCATTGAGTCTATAGGGGATGATTTAAGCGAGAATCTGAATATCCTTGAAACCCATATGGTTTTGTTCAAGGATAAAATGCTTTACGGCAAAACCATTGATACCATTACCAATGACCAGATCAATGCGGAGTGGGCGCTTCGCCGAGTATCCAGGCGTATCAGCCGGATGTTTGATCAAATCAATGATCCCTACCTTCGGGCCAGGGGCAATGATATCATCCAGGTTTCAGACAAGATAATGAATTATCTGGTGGGCGGGGCTGACCTTCGGATCAGCGAGATTAACAAACGCGTCATCATTGTGGCCCATGACCTTTCCCCCGCAGATACCAGCCAGATTCAGCTTGAGCGTATCAAGGGATTTGTAACGGACCGAGGCGGCAAGGACTCCCATACAAGTATCGTGGCCAAATCCCTTAAGATTCCGTCGGTTTTAGGACTTGGCAATGCCACGGCAAATATAAAGAATGACGCTATCCTTATTATAGACGGATCAGCCGGGATTCTTATCATTAATCCGGATGAAGACACCCTGTTCCGGTATGAAGATAAGATGGCACGGTTTGAAGCCTTCAGGGCTGACATTGAACGGCAAAGCCATCTGCCTGCAATCACTGTCGACGGGATACCCATTAATCTTCTTGCCAATATTGAGCTTGTGGAAGAGGTGGTGTCTGCCAAGGATAATAAAGCGGCCGGTATCGGATTGTTCAGAACGGAATTTTTATGCCTGGACTTGAACCGTTTTCCCACCGAAGACCAAATGCTGCAAAAATACGGGGAACTTGTGGAATTAATGCACCCGGCTCCGGTGACTATACGGACCTTGGATATTAACGGGGACAAGTTTAATCCCTATCTTGATCCGGTGGAAGAGGCCAATCCGGCATTAGGGTTGAGAGCCATCAGGTTTTGTCTGGAGAATGAGGGTATTTTTATATCCCAGATCAAAGCTATTCTACGGGCTGCGGCTTTTGGCAATATTAATCTCCTTATTCCCATGATTTCCTGTGTTGAGGAAATTATCCGCGTTAAGTCATGTATTGACAAGGCGGTTATTGAGCTTGAGTCCGAAGACAAAATTTTTAATAAAGATATCCCGTTGGGTATTATGATTGAGGTTCCTTCTGCCGTGATGATGGCCCGGGAACTTGCCGGGCACGTTGATTTTTTCAGTATCGGCACCAATGATCTGATTCAGTACTCCATGGCCATTGACCGGAGCAATAGCAGGGTGGCGCATCTTTACCAGGCATTAAATCCTGCGGTGCTGAAAATGATTCGTCTCATCGTGGATGCGGCAGTTGAAAACAATATTGAACTATTCATGTGCGGTGAAATGGCCGGTGACGCCATTAATATCCCTGTGCTTCTTGGTCTGGGATTGACCAATCTGTCAATGAACGCCGGGGCTATCCCTGTCATAAAGAAAATGATCCGGTCCATGAATGTATCAAAAGCACGGAAAGATGTTCAGACCATTCTTGGGTTTCAAACGGTTCAGGAAATTGTAGATTATATTCAAAGGGAATACAGGGATCTTCTGCCATACAGGGATAACGAGGAATAAACCATGAATGAAAAATATACCAAACTGATTGCCACCAATAAAAAAGCCCGGCACAATTACCACATTGATGATGAATATGAAGCCGGCATTGTTCTGGTGGGCTCCGAGGTCAAAGCCATCAGAGAGGGCAGAGTCAGTTTCAAGGACTCTTACGCAGATATCAAACACGGCGAAGTGTTTTTACGTCGGCTTCATATCTCTCCTTATGAATATGCATATAATGCCAATCATGAATCCTTGCGCACCCGAAAACTTCTTTTACATAATTATGAAATCAAGAAATTGGTCGGAAAAATAAAAGAGCAGGGATACACCCTGGTGCCATTAAAAATTTATTTCAAAAGTGATAAAATCAAAGTACTTATCGGGCTTGGCAAAGGTAAGAAACTTTACGACAAAAGGGAAACCATTAAAAACCGGGATGTTAAACGAGATATGGACCGGGAAAGAAAAAAATATTCCTGATCATAATAATCATTGACTTCTATTCCGATAGCATTATATTAAGAACAGTTGTTTGATCTTTTAAAATTTGGGGGCGTAATGGTTTCGACGGAGATTTTGAGGTCCATGGTAGCATGTCGAGTGTTTGTCAACTCGTAAACTTGGCATATATAAACATAATCGCAGACGATTATAACTACGCTGTAGCTGCTTAATCAGCTTCCGTCCGCCTGATATCCTTCTTGCAGATTTCAGGACCGGGCGTCGACTTTGCAAGACCGCTTTTGAAATTTCCTGGCTTTCAAAAGTTAAATTTTTCAGGATATACCGGGTAGTATCCATCCTGAAGGAGCCTTCCCGGCCAATTATAAAGTTTAGGATAAGCATGTAGAAGCCTGGGTTGATTGTTTTCGGACGCGGGTTCAACTCCCGCCGCCTCCACCAATTTTATTTAATAAAATAAGCTACTTAATTTTATTTTTTAGGTCAAAAATGTTTAGCGGATGTTTAGCGCCTTTGTTCTGAATCTCGGTAACAGCTTGACGGGCCAGGCGGGATTCATTGACGTCAGGCAACATATATCTTTTAAATGCATCAGAAGCATGACCGGTGGCCCCCCGCTGGATCTGTTCCGGGGTCATAACCTGACCCAGGGCTGTAACGGTTGAATGTTTTGTTCCACCGTAAAGGTCCACACCTTCAATTCCTAAATTATTACAGGCTTTATCCCACCAGACTTTAAAATATTTAGGACCAAATTGTTTCCCTGCCTTAATGCCTTTCTTTGATTTGAGATGTCGAAAAAAGAATGTATCAGGAAGGGCAGGAGGGACCATATTTTTGATGTCTTTTATCATCTGGCAATCTTCCTGTGCCAGGTGAATAAATTTCCCCTTGTCCCCTTCTTTTGGATCTGGGTAAAAAATCCATCCATCTGTTAAATTTATATGCCCTTCTTTTACGTCCCGCATTTCACCTGGGCGGACCTTTGGAAATAATGACAAAAGCTTGATTCCCAACCAGATACGAGGATTTTCGGATTTTGATATATTCCAAATTTCATTTAGAATTTTGGCCTGATCTTCCATACTGACAATAGTACGCCACCCTAATTTATAATGGATATCAGGGAAAACCGGCATTTCAATTTTAGCATTCCGTCTTTCTCGACGAATAACCCAGGTCCAGAAATCATGTAAGGCGGTTTTGTAGTTTGACCGGGTCTTACTGGACAAATCTTTGATGTTAATGAAGAAATCATCAATTTCAGGTTCCTTTATATCCTTGATTTGCATAATGTCCCACAATTCCCCCGCCTTGTTTAAAACACTTTCAATGTGCCTGATTTGCTTCGGGGTTATGGCTTGAGTTTTTTTAAATTCAATAAATTTTTCCCGCAAAGTTAGAAAAGAAAGGGGTTGTTCTTTAGCCCATTCTCTTTGATCGAATTCCCCTCTATCAGTTTGAACCCGGACATGATTTAAATGTCTTTCAGCAGCATTGACAGATTTGAACCGTTTTGTATGTTCTCGACCAAAACGGACTTCACAAGCCCCGGTCCAAATCATTTCAGAATGTTCGGGGCATTGAAGAATACCACGGCCCTCTTTATATTTCAGGATTCCATTCTTCCCTGAATTTTGACACAGAAAACATTTTTGACGGGTGTAAATAGATCCCTTCATACATCCCCCCATAATAAAATCAGTATTGAACCGATTATTATATGTAGAATGCTGAATGAAAGTCAAATTCAGTTCTCTTAAATTTCTTGATCTAATTCACAATAGATGGGGCCTGCATCCGGTTCAATGTCCAGGGGCAGATCCACATTTTCACAGTGAGACACGACCGTGTAACCATCTCCGATCATTTCACCGCCGCATACAGGACAATGGTACATGTATTTCATACCATCGCCAGGTTTCCCCGCTTCAATTTTCATAGCCATTTTTACCCCTCAATTTGAATTGAAAAACTTGTGAATTTTTCCAGACTTCAAGACCCAATTTTGTTCCGAAATGAAGAATTATCTTGGGTTTGATAATTTTATTAAGATTTTCAATCCCATCTACCCATTCTTCATAGTATCCGTTACCTGGGCACCGAACCGCGATTATTGAGAAATCAGGGTATAAATCCTGATCCTGTTTGATTTGATCCGCAGAAACCCAATTTATTGATGGAATCACCCGGACCCCCATGTTTTGCCAGTAAGAGAAGACAGCCAGGGAACGATATAGTTGCCACCGGTTAACCAGGGCCGGAGCCGACGGATAAACAGAAAAATCGGGAGCGATGACAAAATTTAAATCCAAAACCCTTTTAAGCGATAATTCAGGATTGCGCCAACATCCCTCAAAACGGTAGTCCTCAGTGTAACAGTGAATATTTTCCGAATTAAAAACGCCCCAGGGGGACCAGGAAAGATTCTTGTCCAAATCTGCATACTTAAGGCGTGTTTCAATGGGCCATCTTTTTTGGAATACCGAAGGAATACCGTTCTGTCTCATTTTTTACGCCTTTCAAGCTCCTTTTCTGCCCAGTATGCAACGTCATGAATTGACCGGCCCGAAGGATCTTTTTTGCCTTCCAAATACATTGATCTTTTGATGTAATTTTTCAGGCGGTAGTCTTCTACATCCTTAAGCCAATCCCACCTGTCAGCGTTATCATTGTTTTTTTGTACATTTCCCCCTCGACCTCCCATGATGAGACCTCCATAATCAACTGTTTGTTCTGTCAATGCACGGCCGGCGTACTTGGCTACTGGACGGCATGAATTCTTATTATGCAAAAAGTTCTTGCTGAATCGGTTGGAACCCAGGAACAACCGGGGCAAAATATTTCCCGGCACTGCCCCATTGATCTGCCATGGCGTCAGCAATCCCATGGTAGGTCAGGCTCCTGATTTTGGCATCCTTAATTCGGGCATGTGTCGGGGAATGGCGTTTGCCGTCTGCTGTTTTGATCCAGATCGGTTTCACTGTTTTTGACGGAATCAGCAAAGGCAGATTTTTTAACCAAAGACCGGTTTTTTTAGATTCCGGATGTCCGAATTCATAGGGCTGGATATATTGATCCGGCTGGCGAATATAGGTGGAGATAACGCCCTGGGGGTTCTCAATGCAGATTTTTTCGATATCGGCATTAAGCAGGGCGTGGACAAAAAACATTGCGTCCAGGCGTTGTTTCCATCTTTCCGGATTATTTAAAAAAGACCTGTTGCCGGACACAGTAAGGTATGTACATGGCGGGTGAGCGATCATCATATCCCAACCGTCATTGATTACGTCAAAGACATCTCCCTGGTAATGTGGCCCTGGGGATTCTGTCGGAAGCAGATCACAGGACATGGCGTCGTGGCCCCGTTTCAAAAACGCATCACGGACCCGTCCGGAGTATTCACAGGCAACTAAAATTTTCATGGGCTTAAAATTCTTCAATATGATCCTCATGTTGGGGAATGGCGTTTGCCGTCTGCTGTTTTTATCCAAACCGGTTGCGATGTACTAAGCATTTCTATCTAAAACCGTAACCCTCAAGGATACAATAAGATGGAAATTTTCATGGGTTTCTGATTCATATGTAAAAATTTGACCAAACCCGGGAATCCATCCCAGAAGATGTCCCAAAATAGGAATATATGTTTTTGCTGATGCTGTTTCCTCGGTTTGATTACCACCAAGGAAAATAACACCACCGTTGGCAACCAAAATTGTAGATTCAATGCGCTGTTGATCTGTGACAATATCCACGGCATTCTGCTGTACCTGACTTTCGCTGGACACGGATGATACTTCCTGAACAACTTTTAATCTGACGAATTGCCCGTTTGATTCTACTTTAGGGGTAATCTGAAAAGTGACGCCAACGTCTTGGCGGCTAATGTCCGTTCCGGTAGTTTCCCCATCGTTTTTATCGATATTGGCCTTTGTGATGATGGGAACATTTTGACCCACAGTGATAATTCCATCTTGACCAGAGGCGACGGTTAAAACCGGGCTTTGGATTATTCTACCTTTTGAATTGCCTTTTTGGGCACATGCAGTTAACCCGAAAGAATTATTAAACCACTTAAGCAGAACACCTGAATTTTGGGTTAAAAGGGTGGCAGGTAAGATATCATTGAGTTCAAAAATTAAATTCGTGCTGGTGGTTGATAATTTGACTCCAAGTTCATCATATTGGCTGTCCGTAAGGTAGGCAATCACAGCTTCAACTTTTACTTGATAGGCAGTTCCATCAATTTCATGGATCAGGCAGGATGCTTTTTCTACCTGGGGAGTAAGCCCTGTCAACAAAATTTTATCTGTACCAATGACATTGACTGTCAAATCCGGAACTGCGGATTCCAGCAGGGTTTTCAATGCTTCGCCTTTTACTGTGTAAAAATATTCAAGCCGGTCAATACTGTCCAAAATAGGTTTATCTATGGTTTTTAAAATTTCTTTCACAGTATTACGAACGTCAGTGGAACCACGAATGACAATTGCCCGTTGCCAGTAATCCGGATAAAAAGACCCTAAATCAATCATTTTAGTATCAGTAAGACTTTGAATAGCCATTTTTACCGGAATATTTTTCAAAACATAGGATTCAATTTGAGATTCTTTGAACGTAATTTTTTTAATGATAGAATGGCAGTTTTTCAAAAAATCAGAAGTTCCGGTAACAATCACATTATCTTGAAAGAACGAAATACCAGCGGATTCACCGTAGAGCGAAATCAAAGATTGTGCGACTTGTTGAGAATCAGAAGAACCAACAGGATAAATACCAATGCCTTTCGCAAAGGTGTTTATCGTTTCGGTGTTGCGGATAACATACAACCCATTGCCAAGATCATCCACATAAAGACCGGTACCGGAAAGGATGGCAAATAAAGTATTTAAAAGGTTTTGTTTTAGAATCCCTCGCTGAACCCAATTGATAGACGAGTACGAGTTTATGGAATCACTGAAAATAAAGCTGGCTCCCGTAATATCAGAAATTGTGAAAATAACCTCCTCTAATGGTGTTGATTTAAATGAAAACGAATATAATCCCTGATCATTCGAACCTGCCAGGCAAGGAGACATCAGAAAATGAAACATAATTAAAAAAAATGAAAATAATTTTAAAAAAGATTCTTTCGGTATCATGTCGTTTCCTTTCAATATAATCCCCACTAAGCACATTCTGTGCAGCAATGGACTTGCCCAGGGCTTAAAACGGAACCCCGTTAACCTGGCTGCAATCCACACCGATCGAATCCAAAAATCGAATCAGCGTATCTTGATCAGCAAATAAAAAAGTTGAATATCCGTTAACAATCTGTTCATAAACACCAATGAATTTTTTATTTGATTTCAATTGTTTGTATTTTTTTAGAAACCGGCGAAACTGAATAGATTGATCTTTATTTAAAAATAAATGGCAGGGTGGAGGAATCTCACTTTTAAGGACTTTGGCATACCCCCAGGCGCGGCCTATGGATATCACTTCGCCGTTTTCGTCCTCAACTTCATTTGTCTTTCCAAAATATTTTCCAATATAGGATATGGCCTGCCGGGAATGGTGAATTTGCCGGAATGATCTTCTGTGGCATGCGACAACCAGGGCGTTATCATCATCGGTGCCAATAATATCAACCCACTTGGTTAAAATCTTGATACATGTCAGTTGCCAGTATTGGGCTTGTTGTTGTGACAGGCCGGTCAGTGCAATATGGTAATGCGGCAAATAAAAGCCTTTTAATTTTCCGGACTTCCGGTCCGTGAACTCTTTTTTCCAAATTTCTTTAAGGCCGATCGAATGAAGATAGCGTTTTAATTTCTGTAAGCATTCGTTTGCAAAATCCCGTCTTTCTGCAAGGGTTTTTCCAATCATAACGTCATCCGGAAAGGTAAAATCGATCCAAAGCCCTAAATCCAACACGCTTGCCAGAAATTTTTTCAGCCTGGTGGCTGATTTTTTCGATACATTCGTAATTATCCCACGGGTTTCATGGTCCGTTTTGTTAACAATATCCTTTTGTGCATATATGCGGGACTCTGAGCTGATCATTGCCAAATATTGGGCTTTTTCCAAATCCGTTCCATTTTCCGGAAATTTATCAAAATCATAACGATTTTCCCTATATTCATAATGCAGATCGTATTTCGCATTGACTTCCTTCCGGCTTTTTTCATCAAATGATTTGATTTGAGGACATTGTGAATTTTTTGATGTCTCCATGTGCGGATAAAACGGCCTTAATTCGACATAATTTTTATGTACAAAAATATCCTCACCCAGGAAGGCGGGGCGAAGACCATTGGGAATAATAGCGTTCCCAGATATGGCACTTATACAAGCGGGTGCCATAACTCCGGCTGCGCCTACGTTATTATATGTACAATTGTTCATATAATCATCCTCAAAAATAATGCTCCTGGCCGTCCGCTCCGGTGCACCGCTCGGGGGCGAGCCGCGTGCGCTCCGGTGCTCCGGCCAGGAGAAAAAACTTATTATTTTTTATTTTTTGACAAATAGCCTTTGGCATAATCCGCATAACAACGATTCAGATAGGTATTAAAATCAATTTTTCCGGTCATGTATTCATACTCAAGTTTTGTTATGCTGCTTTTGCCGTTTCTCTTTACCTGTTGATAAAGGTGGTCTTTCAATTCTCTTGGGTTCATCTTCTCCCCCTGTTTCTACGGGACAAAGGCAATACAGATCATTGCCGGAAACTTTGACTTTCATGTCAAATTCATTTAAAGGCACAAAGGCATTGGTCAATGGATGCATAACAGTCACATGCCCGTATCCATCCATCCAATAAGATACAGACCGCCATTCTTTTTCTATCTCTTTGGGTTTAGGGATTTTTGAACCTGGATTAGAACTTGAATTTTCGGAGTGAGCAGCCCCGCCGCCTAAATGACTTTTGGCATAATCAAAAAGGAATATAGATATAACCCCCATGCCCACGATAAATAAAAACAATCGAAAAACAGGTTTTTTTGTTTTAACGTCTTCTTTATGACTCATGGATTTATAGGTTTTATAAATGCGGGCATCGGGTTTTACGACAATGGGAATTTGATTTGTTTTGGTGTCGTCGGAATATTCGTTATATTTGAATTCACCAAATACGCTTAAGGTCCTTGGTTTGGCACGGGTTTCGGTCTCAAAAAGGGCAACAATGCCCCGATGCAGTTTTGTGCTGTGTTGGGTGTCGCAAAAAATTGAAAAACCAAAATGCCGATGCTTTTCAAAGAAAAAAAGAACATCGCGGACCCAATTAGCCCGGCCCAGCTCTTTGGAATCAAAATACCTTTGCGATTCTTCAATCAGATAAATAACCGGACCAAATTTATCCAAAAGCTGTTTTTGATAATCATAGGAAAAAAACCAGCGGACTTTTTCATCCAGGAATTTATAATAAAATTCGTCAATGACATCCTGCATGGAATCCATATCGATGTCATTGCCGCCAATATTTTTAATGAATGCCGCTTTGGCCAACTGCTGGCAACGCTCATTCATCAAAGTTTCTATGTCATAGTGTTGGAGGGTCAGGCCTTATATATTGGAAATGAGAACCTTGTCTTTATGTTCATCCTTCAGAACAAACCGTTCAGTCTCTTTGTCCCAGGTGCAAAACAGATCAATGAAGGATTTGACCATCAGGTAAGTTTTACCGGCTCCGGGAACGCCGGTATTTAGTTTCATCACCATGGCTTAGCCTTTATGTAAAAAACCGAGAACAAAACGCATCACAATAAAGGTCGAAAGGATTTGAAAACAGGTTTGCAATTGAAGTCTTTGGGCAATCCAGGCAGCCAAATCGGTAAATTCAACAACCGTGCTCTGATAGGCACTTCCGTCAAAATAAACATTAACAAATTCCAGAACCTTTTCGCCGACAGTATTGAAACTCTTATAAAGCGCCCAGGGAACCAACACCGTTGTCAAACCAAGCATGAGTGCTTTAAAGGCTTTCCAGACAAAAATTGTGATCAATATACTTTTTATTAGCCCAATTATTCTTGATAGATCGAAAACAGGCATTAGAACCCCTTTCCGGTGATCACATGGACCAATCCGATTAAAGTGGTGAAGGAGACTAAAAGATTTCCAAAGGCTATAAATCCGGCTTCTAAATCACTGATGTCCAGAATATGGGTACCTAATTCACCTAAATTCAAGGTTGCCGTTGGGGACCCGCTTGAATATTCAAAGCCGCTGTTCGTAAGGACCGTTGTAATTGGATTGCTGCTTATTAATTCTTGGACCCAGGTTTCCTCTATGAGTTTGCCATGGTCCTGGTAGTCGCCGTCTTCACCTTCAACGAGTTCACCGTTGATATCATCGCCAAGCAGCGAATCAATGTCCATATTTTCAAAATCTGTTTTTCCTTGATTAGCCTCTTCTTTATATTCTTTTTTTGTAGCTTTCAAAAAATCTTCAATATCACCAACGTTGCGATTAGTATTGGCTACAGCGGCCCGCATTTTTTTTACCTGTTCATCTAAAGATTTCCCATAACCAGCTATTTTCCCAAGGCCATCCACGGTTTTAGATGTATTATCAACGGTTTTGGTGGTTTTTTCTGCTTCTGTGTCTGTATCCTGGGAAGGGGTACCTGTTGGCATCTCCGGATCAGCAACAACAGGATCAGGCTGAGTGGGTATAACATCAGGTTCACCAATTTGGGGGAAATCATCATCAGATATGGGTTTATCTCCGGGAGTTTGCCAACCAGAATCATAAACTTTTTCTAAAGGATCAACGTCAACCTCAAAAATATCGCCAGTTACATATTTATCACCCCTGGAAGTTTCCCATAACTCGGCACAAATTATATCAGAGCCAGCACATTTATATTGCCCGATTTTGCGAATTAAATAAGGTTGTTCATCGTCCGGATAAAAATCGTTTTCGTCCGGTATGCCGTCGCCATCTGAATCACCAATTATACAAGCGGTCTGAGTGCCATAAGAGGCACAATACCATGGACCCCATAGCACGGGGACACCTGACACATTCCAACAACCATATTTATTGCGAAGACAAACTAACGATGCACCATTAATTATTATATTCTGATAAGAAGTATCCCACCAACCAGGATCACCAGATGAACATGTACCTATAGCATCAGATCCGGCCCCACTCTCGCGACTACTCTGTGCTATAGCCGAAGCCTCACTCAGAGTTTCTGCATGACCGACAATTTGATCAGAACTACTAAGCCCGGAAGCTACATTCACACAATCTGCATGTGCAAAAGGTGACATTAAACATGCAGATATCAGCACACCGATTAAAAAATATAATAATTGTTTCATTTTTCAATCCTTACAATCCTTATAAAAAAGGGCAGATAGTTGCCTACCTGCCCTTTCAGTGTTTGGGGAATCATGAAACCGGTCTCAGACTAACGGCCCAGGAGTCCCAGGCCTTTTTTGATGCCCCAGAAAGCTACCAGAGCACCAATCAGGAAAGTTGCAATTGCAACATAATCCGAAGTATCAACAGTGACCGTGGACAGATCCAGGGCGGCTTTAGCCGGTTTGGCAGTCAAAACGGTTCCGGTAATGCCCGCACCGATAGCGGCACATGCGGTTTTGGTTTTGTTGGACACTTTGGAAATGCCCGCACCAATGGCGGTGCATACGGTTTTCATTTTGGTGAATACTTTTTTTACGGTCTTTCTCATGGTTCTAATCCTTTTTTTTAAATGTTTTTAATGACGCCGTACCAGAACAGCGCCGCGACAACGATGCCGGCCAAACCCATAAGGCCGGAAAATAAGATTTCTTCGGTTAGTTCCATAGATTCCCCAATCTATGCCCGTTGAATCAGTTTGATAATTGCAACTGGGACAAAAGCTAACAGGCCACCGGCAGAGACAAGCGAGAAAAAGAAGTTGAACATGTCTGCGCCTTGTACGCCTGAAATGAATTCAATGATTATGAGTGAATTGCCGTCAATCATTACAGAACATCAAGGATGGTTATGGCCTGGCCGGACATATTAAGTACATGGACAAAAATAAATCCATATTAAGAAAACGAAACCGTAAATTCCTTACCGACGTTTGCCAATATATTATCTAACTCAGCTTTCAAAAATTCAAATCCTTTATAAGCTGAAGCTGATAACCAGAAGTACTTGATATGTCTCCATAAAATTTCAATCAGATTCAACTCCGGTGAATATTTGGGGATAAAGTAGAGAAAAAGCCCTCTTTCTTCCCATTTCTCAATTTGAGCCTTAAAAATGGAGCTGTGATGTATTGGAGCATTATCTATAACAACGATGGTTCTTTTGGTAATGTAAGATGAAAAAGCATCAAAGC
>NZ_JQKJ01000033.1 GCF_000745975.1 Desulfobacter vibrioformis DSM 8776
AGACAGGCGTATTATTGCCCACCATATCCCAGTTACCCTCCTCGGTGTAGAATTTAAGTGCAAAACCGCGAATATCACGTTCGGCATCAGCAGCACCGCGTTCTCCGGCCACGGTGGAAAAACGTGCAAACAATTCAGTTTTTTTGCCGATCTCAGAAAATATCTTGGCGCGGGTGTATTGTGTGATGTCATGGGTTACGGTGAAGGTACCATAAGCTCCGGAGCCCTTGGCGTGCATCCGTCGCTCGGGAATCACTTCTCTATCAAAATGGGCCATTTTTTCCAGGTACCAGACATCCTGGAGCAGTTGAGGGCCACGAGGTCCAGCTGTCATGACGTTCTGGTTGTCAGGTACCGGAGCCCCGGCGTTGGTTGTTAACTTATTGTTCTCATCTTTCATCATTGTTGTCCTTTTTTGTTATTGTTTTGTTGTGTTAACTGCATGTGAGAGTCGGTATCACATGAAAAAATAAATATTATCCAACCATTATACGCAAAGAGTTGGGACAAAAAGGAAGTCAAGATAATTGGAGATTAGACATCTTCTTTTAAAAATTGCAATCGTTAATTTAAAAATTCTATAAAATTTCCATCTAAATTATAGGCAATAAGGACACTGTTGACTTTGTCTATTAGCTGTCGCCCAGGCCTTTTTAAAAACAGCATTGAATAACAGAAGCATTGTGGGGTGGGAACCGTCTCAAAATCCTTATAGTTCCCCCCCTGACATGAGGATGAACAGATAAGATGAGAAGGCAGGAAACTCTGGGATTATTTTTCAACCCGAGAATCAAGCTCAAACAGTAGTAACCTTGACTATCAAAGTCTGCCCTTGGCAGTCAAATGCATAGTGTAATAATCAAGATTTGGCATTATCTTTAGCAGGTTACTTGGGATAGGTCAAGATTCATGCTCTGCCTCCAGAATCTGCAGCAATTGGTGCCGTATAAGTATTGTTCTGGCACTCAAATCTATCGTGGCAAACCGAATTACATGTCCTTGGATAGTCACTGATTCATTAAACATGCTACCAATCGAAGGGTGCAGTAGAATTCCAGTTGCCTTGTCTGAGAGAGGATCTCCCAGCCCTTCCTGAGACCTCAAATAAGTATAAATTTGGTATAAATAGCCACTGCGTAGCGTTTCTTCTCTATACCAGCCTTTAGTCACAATTGAATTGAATTTGGTATCAATAATGATCCGTCTGCCTGAAATTTCATGGCTTAAGATAATGTCTGTTCGCATTGAAGGGAAAATTTTGTCAATGCCCGAACTTTTTTGGTCTATAGCCCAGCCGATAAATTTTCCAGCATCGACATGCCACCCTTGACCTGACAAAGTAGTGTCATAAAAACCGGCAATTCCTTTTTCATAGAGTTTCCGAATCCAAGTGATTTCCCGGTCCGGCAACGACAAGTATCTTGTTCCGACTGACTCTGTTGGTAATGCTAAGTTGAACGCAAGGTGAGCTGCGGCAACCATTTTTCTGTCAATTGCATCGTGCCTTCCAAAACGGCCTACCGACACCTCCGCGCGTCCCGGTTTTTCTCCGACCACACCCATCCGTCTTAAATTGTTCGCAATAGACCTACACCTGTGTGCCAAAGGTTGCCGTTTTACCAAGCTCGAAATTTCTTCTAATGCTGACCTCACGAAACGATTGCGGGGCGTATCAACGGTCAACTCGTCAAAGCGACAAAACACCTTGCCCTTATCAAGAAGCCTATGCCGTTCAGTCTTTAACAAATTAATCCGGCCACGAACGCGGTTCAGAGTCGCCTCGCGAGTCTGGTATCCAAAACTTAAATTCCTCTTGATTCGCTGTTCGACCTGTGTGGATAAAATTTCTGCAATTAGGTCGGGTATGTCATCAGGATTTTCTTCAACAGAGACCTGTGAAGCTTGGTCAAGCTGCCGAAAGAGGTCAGATGCATAAAGCATAAGCAACCAAAGATTCCGCACAGGAATTCTTCCTATGTAACCTGCCTCCTCAAGAGTGGCGTTGGCTTTTGGTGATATGATTACGACCTCACTCATTTTTTAGAATCCCTCAAGAAGCCGTTCTCTTGCCTTCTGGGCTTTATCAAGTGAATTAAACCAATACTCATCCAAGAGAGGCCCAATTTCTGTGTCAACCACTTGGCGGAACCACTCCCGGGCATCATTCATTGGAATACCAAATGGAGGGGTGACATAGCTATGCCCGATGCTGTACTGCTCGCCCAAGCTGGAATCAGATGCTATTTCTGTATTCAGAGACAAAATTCTATTTTCAATTTCATCAAGTATTTCTGTGGCTATTCCACATTGAGTTTTCACCCAGTTCTTCCACGCTTTTCCGAGTACTGGTTTTAAATCGATAAAAGCAAATCTTCTCCGTAGCGCCAGATCGACAAGAGCAAGCGATCTGTCAGCGATATTCATAGTTCCAACCACATAAAGGTTGTCTGGAATAAAAACTCGCTCATCATCTTCACGGCGATATGAAAGCTCTAACGCCTCATTTGGAGTGCGCTTATCGACCTCCAGCAGAGTCAACATTTCGCCAAATATCTGTGCAGGATTACCTCTGTTGATTTCTTCAATTACAATAACGTGTCTTGTACTTGGTTCATTTTCGGCGGCTCTGATCATTTCAACGAAAGGGCCATCGACCAAAGTAAGTTTCCCATCACCCGATGGACGCCATCCCCGGACAAAATCTTCATATGAAAGATTGGGGTGAAACTGAACGGCTCTCACCTTGCTGTCATTTTTTTGCCCGATAAGAGCAAATGCCAATCTCTTGGCAAGCCATGTTTTTCCTGTCCCGGGAGGGCCTTGAAGAATGAGATTTTTCTTTGTTCGAAGCCGCTCCAGAATCCTTTCAATCTTCACTCGTTCGATGAAACAACCATCCGAAATAATATTATCGACTGAATATGGTTCAATCGGAGCAATCGTAATTTCCTCTTCTGGCTCACTTTCCAGCTCGCCCCTTTGAACATCTGTATCAGTAGCATTGGGGTGTGCTGATATCCCGCCATCCTTAAAAAGCCAGGCAGCAAGTGAAAGTTCTGGAAAGGAGTGGATTGGATAAGCCTCTTCCTGAAATCGTGTTTCCAATGTGTCCAGTACAGCTAAATAATCGTTTGCATTACAGCGACCTTTGGGACCATTGAGCCCGATTTTGATATTCAGTTTCTTGCTGATATACCTCTGAGACTGTCCATCAAGGGTCGGGAAGTTCCATGGCCGAATCCAGTACAACCCCATCGTCAAATTCCAGCCGACACCGAACCTTTCAGTTGCACTGTCATAAGCAGAAATAAAATCAGTTCTAACATCAGCGTTGTCAGAGTCTGAAAAGATTATAGCTTGGGCAAATATCTCCCATAGGGCATCAATGTCGTCAGGTTTTCTTTTGTTATCAAACCCAAAGAACCATGATCTCTGGTTGTTAAGTATAGGAATTCCTTCAAATGAATCTGGTATGGCTTCTTCCACTCCCAGAAAAGTTGCCAATTCAGTTGCGATATTTTTTCTGTTTACATCGGTAATACCACGATTGAAGATGCCCATAGCTGTAAAGGGACAGATGTCCTTCAGGGGACCTGCAGAACCATCTTGAAACTGATCTTTCAGATTCGATAAGCCGTCAACTTTTGATGCAATTGAATGTATGCCTTTTATAAGTTCATCTCGTTTTTCCCTGTATAAAAGGAACTTGTCGGCGATAGCTTCATAAAAACGGGTCCAGAAAAAGCGCCTTTTATCTATAGATGTGTCGCCGAATCGCTCACGCCAATATGGTGCATTCCTGAATCGGTCAATATCTTGAGACTTATCTTCGAATGAAAAACTGATTAAAGCATCAGTAGCCCAGTCCCCAGGCAAAACACGCCATACAGTGATTCGATTTGTATAGAAGTACCATTCTCTTGGAGGATCGAAAGGGGTCCATTCAACATCTAAGGTCCGACCATCACCATGGTTCTTTTTTACAACGCCGATTGCCTTGATAGCCATTACGGAGACGCTTTGTCCACGATTGTCGAATGGAAGATCATGCTTTCTAGTGTAAGAGGCTTTAATCGCAATCCGGTCACCGGTCTGGATGGATTTCACTTGGTCAAGGTACTTGTCTTGGTATCCATTCAGCCAGATTCCGTCATTGAAAAATCTGCTTGTTTGATCCTCAGAGCCGTAAGTCGCCCCAACAAACCAACATGCTTTTGATCCGACTCCTTCTGGTTTAGTGGTCATAAATTATTTCCTGTAGTAAAAGCCTCTTTATTCTTTTTTTCATCAATCGGTAGTCCCTCTATCTCGAAAAGGTCGGTGACATGCGGCGGATACCTCTGTGTATTTAATCAAGAGCATAGTACTGTATTTTCCAGTAAGTTACCAGGAATGATGCACTGAGGACTATATCAACGTCTGTCTAAAATTCGTTACAGGCTTTACACTCCTAATAACAGATTACAGGCACCCCGTTACACACACTTTTCATTTTTTGGTTTCTGGCTTGCAGGCGTGGCAAAAAATAGGCCCTTGATCAAGAAGGGAAGAGCATGAAGAGGCGTTAGCCCCCCTCCCCCAAAGATTAGCCGGTCGGTTGCGTTGTGATTTTTTCTCCTGTTTCTCTTTGCGCTTTTCTTTCAGAGTTTTTTCAGGTTTTTTCTTTTCGGTTTTCTGGGTATCTCTGGATTTGGACATTAGTTCATTGACGATTGACAGAAACAGATCAGACGTATAAGGTTAAAAAAAATTTAAGGGAAAAATAGTTCAATGATCTTTAGCTTCAACAAAAATTTTTATTTTAGCACTCGATTTTATAGAAAGGACAGCCTGCCTGTGGACTACTGATTTTTCCCATAAATGAACTGAAATCACTAAAACCGCAGCAGGCAAGGCCTGGGGCGGTTTTTTTTATTTGTGACTCATTAATGTCTGAACAAAAATAAAAAAGGAAATTAACATGACAAATCGTGAAGTCAGGGAGAAAGACAATCAAAAACAAACAAGTGATGACCTTTCATCACTGTCTCCGCTTCGTGGGGAAATTGACCGCATTGATGACCGCATCCTTGAACTGATCAACCAGCGCCTTGAGATCGGTAAAAAAGTAGGGGAGATTAAAAAACAAAAAGGCAGTCAGATTCTGGACCGGAGCCGTGAACGCATGGTTATTGAGCGGCTTTCCCGGACGAATCCCGGCCCTGCGGATGCAAGTCTGATCCAATATGTTTTCAATGTGATCATTACTGCCACACGGGAGATCCAGAAGCCCAGGACCATTGGTTTTTTAGGGCCCCTTGCCAGTCATTCCCATATTGCAGCCCTCCATTATTTCAGGCACTGCGGAGAATTTGTTGAACAGTCCGGTTTTTTTGATATTTTCAACAATATTGAACGAAAAGAACTTCATTTCGGTATTGTTCCCGTTGAAAATTCCCTTGAAGGGGCTGTTAACTATACCCTTGATTTGTTTGCCGAATTTGATATTCATATTACGGCAGAGCATTATGAGCCTGTTTCCCATGATCTGTTATCCATTACAGGGGAACTCAAAGACGTTAAAACCGTTTACTCACATCCCCAGGCCATTGCCCAGTGTAAAAACTGGTTGAAGAAACACCTGCCCCATGCCACAGTCATGGAGACCACCTCCACATCAAATGCGGCACTTATGGCCTCAAAGGATGAGCAGATTGCCGCCATTGCATCGGGCAAAGCAGCTCATTTTTATACCCTGCTGCCCGTGGCATCAAAAATACAGGACCGTGCCGGCAATATTACGCGGTTCCTTGTGATCGGTGGAAATCATCCGGAAAGAACAGGGAATGATAAAACATCTATTATGTTTGCCACGAACCACACCCCGGGTGCTCTTTTCAGGGCGCTTTCTCCTGTGAACCGGGCTGGCCTGAACATGGTTAAACTTGAATCCAGGCCCACGCGCCGCAGTAACTGGAGCTATCATTTTTTCATGGATATTGAAGGGCACATCCAGGATGAGATTGTATTTCAAACCATTGAACAGATTCGAAGCCAGGCCCTGTATTTAAAGGTTTTAGGGTCTTACCCGATTTTTTCAAAACCGGAGATATTGCAATGATTGACGCAGCCACCCGGCTATATTGTGTATTTGGAAATCCTGTCAGGCACTCTAAAGGCCCTCTAATCCATAATGCCGCATTTAAAAACAAGGGCATCAATGCCGTTTACCTTGCCTTTGAGGTGCAGGATGCCGCAGGCGCGGTGCAGGCCGTGCGCACGCTGGATATCCAGGGAGCTTCGGTGACCATTCCTTTCAAGGAATCCATCATGAAACATCTTGACTGGATCGATCCCACAGCCCGGGCCATTGGTGCCGTAAATACCATAGTGAATGAAAACGGCATATTGAAAGGCTATAATACGGATTGTCAGGCCGCTGTTGCGCCCCTTGTCCCCTTTGGCGTTTCAGGAAAAACCGTCTGTATTGTGGGGGCAGGCGGGGCAGCCCGGGCCGTGGCCCACGGTGTTGCCGCTCAAAATGGGAATATCATCATCACCAATCGCACGGAACAAAAAGGCAAGGCCCTTGCTGAAACGGTTAACGCCCGGTTTATACCTGCCAACGAGATGGCAAACATCCAGGCTGATGTGGTGATCAATACCACAAGCATCGGCATGGTTCCCAAAGAGAATGGCATCAGCTTTCCGCCGGAAGCATTAACATCTGATATGGTGGTGATGGATGTGGTATATACCCCGTTGAGGACCCGGCTGCTTGACGCGGCGGAACAAAAGGGATGCACAACCATTGACGGCTTGTCCATGTTCATTGCCCAGGCAACAGCCCAGTTTGAATTATGGACAGACATGACCCCTGATACAGACCTGATGCGGAATATTATTTCAGGCACTATTTAATGATAAAAGGAGAACTTCATGAAACAGGTTATTTCCAGAAATATCCAGGACCAGGTGGTCAGAATCCCGGGCTCCAAAAGCATTTCACACAGGATGCTGATCTGTTCAGCCCTGGCTCACGGCATCTCTGAAATTTACAATGTACTGGACAGCCAGGATATTTCACTTACCCGTAAAGCCCTTGAGTGCATGGGGGCTCAAATTGAAAGCAAAACAAACAGCGCCCTGGTGGTCACAGGTTTCGGCGGACGGCCAAGGCCCTGGGCGGAGCCCATTCACCTTGGCAATTCAGGTACGTCCATGCGCCTTTTGGCAGGTATTGCCGCCCTTGGCACTACCCCGTATACCCTGACCGGGGATGAGCGGATGCGTCAACGTCCCATGGGAGAACTTTTAGATGCCCTTGGCCGGATCCGGATCCATGCCGGTTCCCAAAACAATGAAGGCACCCCGCCTGTGGTGATCCAGGGCGGCGACAGGGCAGGGGGGCGGACCCTTCTTGACTGCTCCCGGTCCAGCCAGTACTTGTCTGCCCTGCTGATGGCCGGGGCTTTTTTTGACCAGGGCCTTGTGATTGATTTGACCGGTCCTGCCGTGTCCCAGCCTTATATTGATCTGACCCTGGATGTGATGAAGCAGTTCGGGGTCAATGCCTTCCGGATATCCGACACCTGCTATGAGGTTCCTGGGGGCCAGACCTACACATGTGGCAAAAAATCCGTGGAACCGGATCTGTCCAATGCCGGCTATTTCTGGGCAGCCGGAGCTGTGACAGGTGCGGATATCGGCGTGGACAATATCGGCACAGCCTCTTTGCAGGGCGATTTGAAACAGGCATATATATTTGAAAAGATGGGCTGTACGGTAAATCGTGACGGCCTGGTCCTGCGTGTAAAGGGCGGCCCTGGGCCTTTACACGGCGTGGATGTGGATATGTCCGATACCCCGGATGCCGTGCCTGCCGTGGCTGTAACCGCCGCGTTTGCAACGGGCACCACCCGGATTACCAATATCGGCCATCTTCGGGTCAAGGAGTGCGACCGCATTGATGCGGTTTGTTCCCAGCTCACCAAAATGGGAATTAAAGCGGTACAGGGTCCGGATTTTATGGAAATTACCGGCGGCACACCCCATGGCGCTGTTATTGAAACCTTTAACGACCATCGCATTGCCATGGCATTTGCCGTTGCAGGCCTTAGGGTGGATGGCATTAAAATAGAGAATCCCGTGTGCGTGGAAAAATCGTTCCCGACATTCTGGCAGCTCTTTAATGCCTTGTAATTTTAATGCCTTGTAATTTTGGCGCCGTGCAGATTTGACGCTTTATAAATTTAATGCCCTGTAAAAAGTAAAAAGGAGTACCCATGCGTCCCATTTTTCTTATCGGATACCGGTGTACCGGCAAAACCAGTACAGGAAAGTATCTGGCGGAGCTTTTGAACAAAAATTTTATAGATACGGATCTGGTTTTGGAATCAACTTTTGGCACGAGCATTGCCCAGATGGTGGCCCGGCACGGCTGGCCCTATTTCAGGACTAAAGAAACTGAAACACTGACGAATCTGGATCTGGAAAGCGCTCCCGTTATAGCCACGGGCGGCGGCATCATTCTTGCTGAAGAAAACAGAGCGTTTTTAAAGGAGAACGGGGTTGTTGTATATCTTTATGCCCCGGCGTCTGTTCTGACCGACAGAATCCGCAAAGATGAAAACAACACCGGGCGAAGACCGGACCTTACCCGTGACAGCCTTGCCCTTGAAACAAAAAAAATGCTTGAAATCAGAAATCCCTTGTACCAGGCACTTGCCGAGATATCCATTAACACAGAAGAATACGTCCCAAAAGCCGCAGCGCGCCGGATCATGGCCGTGCTCACAGATTCTGGAAGCAAATTTTGAAAATGCCAAAAAAAGGAGGATTTTTAATGAATATCATAACCCATCAATTAATAGACAGCGAACTGTGCGGCAAACCGATCATGGTGGAAAACGGTAAAAGCCGTGTGGAATATACAACCACGCATAAAATGGCAGCAGATGACTCTGGGCTGGTGCATGGCGGATTTATTTTCGGACTTGCTGACTATGCAGCCATGCTTGCCGTAAATCACCCCAATGTTGTGCTTGGCGGGGCAGATGTTAAATTTCTAAAACCTGTCAAAGCCGGTGAATCTGTCTATGCCCAAGCCTGCGTAACATCAGCAGCAGGTAAAAAACAGATGGTCAGCGTCACCGTCAAACGTGAAGATGAGGTGGTTTTCAAAGGGGATTTTTCCTGCTTTATCCTGGAAAAACATGTTTTTAAATGATCGCCTTTGGGGCGGGGTGTTAAGTTTTAAGTGTCAGGTTTTAGGCAATGTCATAAACCGAATTAAAACCATGAAGAGCATGAAGGACATGAAGATTGATTTTCCGACATATATTCTTCATGTCCTTCATGGTGAAATAAAATACTCAATGCTTAAGTGTATGACATTGAGGTTTTAGGTGATAGGAAATACAAATTCCTATACTACGCGTTTTGGGGCGCCTTGATCATATCGTCTTCCAGCATGTCAGCAATACCCAGGGCGGAATTCAGGGCGTCGTTAATCATGAAAAGCTGAATTTTCAGTGTTTTCAACGAGGCTGGGGTCGCTGCGATCTTTTCTTCTGATTCAAGAAGTGACGAAAACAAGTCTGCTTTCTGGGCAAATCCGGACAAACGTTCACTGAATTGAACGATCTGTTTAGCCCACTTGTCCCTTTCTTCCCTTGTCAGTTCGATGTTTGCATTGTCAGTACCGTTAATCAGGTGGTCAATCTGGTACTCCTGGGGGTTGGCGATGATTTCGTACATGGTTTGTGCTCCTTTACATCTGAAATAAATCCGGAAAAGCGTTAAAACTGATCCAATGCCAAGCAAAGCAAAATTGTGTGAAGAATAAGCAGACGCCAGGCGTTAGTCAAGATTAGATGCTGAAAACATTAAAGATTCATAATCAGCCCATCCGGGAATAATCCTAACACTCCTCTAATTATTAGGTGCTGAATGGCATTGATTTTATTTTTTTACTTGAATAAGGATTCATTTTCAATCTTCGTTTAAAAAATAATCCTGGATATCCCCCTGGGTGTAAATAATTTTCAATATGGACAGATAAAGAGCCTGAATATAAACCTGTTCCCTGGCAATCCAGATGGTTTCTGCATTTTTATTGGCCATCCGGCATAATTGTTTCAGGGTGTATGCCGGCTGGCACATGCCTTGTGCTGCAACGCCAAAAACCAGTAATAATAAAGCCTGAACACAGACATAACGCTTGTTCATCTTCAACAGCCTTAGCCTCTATCTTGAAAACAGTTGCTAAAATGACCTATGGCATCGTGAACCATGAGAAAACGTCAGGATTTTTCTTGCGTCTGTTTTTCCTGTCCTCACTGTATTTTTTTGATGCGGCCTATCAGGTCTAAATTGGGACTTGTCTCAAGATCATGCGGGCTGACCATTTCCGCGGCGACCAACGGGTTGCCCGCTTTTAACAATGAATTTATTTCATGTTTGTTAGGTGCCAGATGCGGATTTATTTTCCAATACATCTGCTCTGCCTGCTCAATCATTTCATTAAGTTCAGTGTCATCGGAGGATTCGTCTCCGGATTCATTTTCCACAAGGCTGTCCAATCGGGTCTTTAAAGGAGCCAAGGTTCCTTTAATGGACAGGCCGTATTTTTTTTCTGGGATTGCTTCGTAAAAACTGCGGTAAACCAATTCCGAACATACCACCGATTTTGTCTCTTTTCCATCGAATATCCGCTTAAACAGTTTGAAAACCATGGCAATAATCGCTCTTAAAACCGCCTTCTCAACACGATCATGGGGAAGTTTCCTGATGATAATCAATACCCCGACGAGGTATAATTGGTTATCAGCATATTTTGTACCTTTTTCAAAATAGTAATTGGCCCGCTGGACCACCGGATCAACCGGCCAGCCCTGTGAAGAAAAATCCATGCCGCTGTCTGATCTGAATCGGTAGACATCAACGTATTTTTGGGCACTGACTTCCTTTTCAAGCGGCGTTTGGACAACGCCTCTCGAACCGGCTTCAATGATTGTTCCGCCATTGAAGAATGCCGCATGGCTGTAATGTCCGCCGTCCACCAATCTTATGGCATCAGAAATCCACCCATCTCCGTAAGACAATAATACATCACCTGCTTTCACCTCATTCATGTCAATTTCAGCAATGTTTAATTTTTCTTCCATCGTTTTTTTCCTTTGAGTTGAAGATTCATGGCGGGTTTGAACGATCCTTAGTTGAAGATGTGATTTTTTAAAAATCAGCTAAAACGAAGATTTATCCAGGTTTTCGCCAAAATGCAACAGGAAATTTAAAATATTTGGATCCCGGATTCTGGAAAATTATTGAGGGGCCATGGTGTTTGCAATCACCTCCCGATCTCATATATTTTTTCTCTCTATTGCTCGGAAACCGGGTTATTCGAAATGAACAGGGTGCCCAGCGATCTGGAAAAAAGCATAAATTGTTGACACTTTTTATCTGCTCTGATAATTTTTTAATTTTGTTAAAATAAAATCAAATGCTTTAGAATCAGGATAAAATGAGGTTGCTATGGTTCAAGATTATGATGATATTATTGAGCTTACCGAGGTGGTCACGGAAGAATCATCCCCCCAAGACCAGGAAACAATTAAACGGACGCAGCAACCCCCTGATCCGGAAGCGTTGCTTTCTGATGATGTTTCTTTGGCCCTTGGGGATAGTGAAAATATAATGACGTCACTGGGCCGGGATGACATAGAAGCGGCCCTTGAAAAATTTATAGAGAAAAAATTTTCTGAAACCATTGAAAAAATCCTTTTTGAAGTAATGGAAAAAGTGATCAAGCATGAAATAGAAGATATTAAAGCCGGGCTGCAGAAAGATCTTGACGATATTGGTTAGGTTTGATTAAACGATTGACTTAATTTTTAAAAATTTTTATTAACGTGACGGGGATTGATTCAATCCCCTTTTTCATTAAACAGCCTTGGACTGCCTGGCTTTTTTAAAACGCGGGGTGGTTCACGACAAAACATGGCAGAGATCCCTCAGGATAAGGGCTCTCTCATATTAAAAGGGTTTGAGGAGTTGAATTATGTGTTCGGATTCCCTGGACAAAGGATATTCACCTAAAGAGATTGAAGAAAAGTGGTATTCATTCTGGCTTGAAAACGGTTTTTTCAAAGCGGAAGACAAAAGTGACAGCCCCCCTTTTTCAATTGTGATTCCACCGCCCAACGTCACTGGCGTGCTCCATATGGGCCATGCGCTGAACAACGTGATCCAGGATATCATGTGCAGATACAGAAGGCTTTTGGGGCAGAATGTTCTTTGGATGCCGGGAACCGATCACGCCGGAATCGCCACCCAGAATATGGTGGAGCGCAAACTGGCTGCCGAGGGCAAACACCGTGACCAGGTCGGCCGGGAAGCCTTTATCGAAGAAGTCTGGAAATGGCGGGAAAAATCAGGTGGCGCCATCATCAACCAGCTCAAGCGTCTTGGTGCCTCCTGCGACTGGGACCGGGAACGCTTTACCATGGACGAGGGGCTTTCCGAGGCCGTACGCAAGGTGTTTGTCCGTCTGTACAAGGAAGGCCTGATCTATGAAGACCAGTATATCATTAACTGGTGTCCCAGATGCAGAACCGCACTTGCAGACCTTGAGGTTGAATACGAAGAAAAGGACGGCTACCTTTATTATATCCGTTACCCGTTTAAAGGCAGCCAGAAAAAAGGGCTGACCGTTGCCACCACCCGGCCTGAAACCCTGTTTGGGGATATGGCCGTGGCAGTCAATCCCAAAGACGAAAGATTCAAAAACCTCGGGGAAACAGAAGTTGCGCTGCCCCTGACAGACCGGGTAATTCCCATTATCCGGGATGAATATGTTGATACCCAGTTTGGTACCGGTGCCCTGAAAGTCACCCCGGCCCATGATCCCAATGATTTTCATCTGGGTGAAAAGCACGGCCTGAAAAAATTAAAGGTCATTGATGATGCAGGCGCGATGCTGGAAGGGGCAGGACGTTTTGCAGGCCTTGACCGGTTTGAATGCCGTAGAAAAGCAGTTGAAGCGCTTGAAAGCTTAGGGTTGCTTGAGAAAAAAGAACCCATAAAACACAGCGTGGGCAACTGCTACCGCTGCCATACCGATGTTGAACCTTCCATTTCCAAACAATGGTTTGTCAAGGTAGGGCCTTTGGCTGCAAAAGCATCCCAGGCCGTGCGGGACGGCAGAACCAGAATTATTCCTGAAAACTGGTCAAAAACCTATTTTGACTGGATGGACAATATCCGGGACTGGTGCATATCCCGTCAGATCTGGTGGGGTCACCGCATCCCTGTATGGAAATGCCCGGATTGCAAGGCTGTTATTGTTGAAGAGACAGATCCTGATGGCTGCACCAAGTGCGGATCCAAAAATATTGTTCAGGAAACCGATGTCCTTGATACCTGGTTTTCTTCGGCACTCTGGCCCTTTTCCACCATGGGCTGGCCTGAAAATACAGATCTTTTGCAAACCTTTTACCCGACCAATGTCCTGGTTACAGGGTTTGATATACTGTTTTTCTGGGTTGCCAGAATGATGATGATGGGTATCCATTTCATGGACGATGAAATTCCGTTCAGGGATGTTTATATCCATGCCCTGGTCAGGGACGAGCACGGCAAGAAAATGTCCAAGTCCAAGGGCAATGTCATTGACCCGCTCAAGGTGATTGATGAATACGGGGCAGATGCGTTCAGGTTTACGCTGGCCGCCTTTGCTGCCCAGGGCCGGGACGTTAAAATGTCCGAATCACGGGTGGAAGGGTACAAAAATTTTGTCAACAAGCTGTGGAATGCTGCCAGGTTCACCCTGATGCATATTACGGAAAAAGACGAACTGACAGACAATCTTGACCTGACCCTGACGGACCGCTGGATCTTGTCCAGGTGTGCTGAAACCTCCTTTGCCGTTAAACAGGGAATTGAGGAATACCGGTTCAATGAAGCTGCTTCTGCGGTTTACCAGTTTGTGTGGCATGAGTTCTGCGACTGGTATCTTGAAGCGGCCAAACCTGCCCTGTATGAAAAACTTGGGGCAGACCGGCGCGACGCAGCCCGTGGTGTTCTGGCCAAAGTGCTTGAAGACATTGTTATCATGCTGCATCCTTTCATGCCCTTTGTTACCGAAGAAATTTACAACATTCTTCCGGGCACAAGCGGCTCTGTGATGAAGGCGGATTTTCCCTATACTGACGATGCGTTCAAAAAGTTCAAAAATCCGTCCTGTGAAAAAGAGATGGAATTTATGTTCTCTTTGATCTCAGGTATCCGCAATATCAGATCCGAGATGAACATCCAGCCCTCCACCAGGGTTAAGGTGCTGGCCACCACGGCAGACAATGCAGAAAAACTGCTGATTGCCGAAAATAAATCGGTCATTATCAATCTTGCCACCCTTGAGAACCTGTCTTTCTGTGACGCAGACAATCCGCCTGAATCTTCTGCCACCACCGTTTCAGGCGCCACCACCTGCTATGTCTGCCTTGACGGTGTCATTGATTTTGACAAGGAAATCAGCCGTCTTGAAAAGGAGCTGGAGAAAAACACCAAGGAGTTGAACAGCATCCAGAAACGGCTGAACAACGACAGTTTCCTTGAAAAAGCCCCGGAGGATGTTATTGAGAAGGTCAGGGAACAGCATGAAGAACTCAAAGAGAAGCAGGATAAAATTACGGTGAACCTGGACCGGGTGAAGAATCTGAAACAGGATTAGTTTAAAAACGTATATCCATGAATATGACAGAACAGATCATCCGGCTGGCGCTTTTTGAAGATACCTGTCTTGGGGATGTGACCACGGAAAGTATTTTCCTTTATCCCCAGGAAAAAACCGCCATCATTGTAGCCAAACAAGACTTTATTCTGGCAGGCACTGATGTGGCAAAAAAGGTGTTCCATGCTGTAGATCCGTCAATGGAATGCAAGATCCATTTTAATGATTCGGACCCCATTAAAAAAAATGATGTAATCTTTACCATCAGTGGAGATATCCGCTCTCTTCTGACCGCCGAACGTGTGGCGTTGAATTTTTTGCAGCGGCTTTCCGGCATAGCAACCCTGACACGAGAATTTGTCAAGACACTGGATAATCCAATGGTCAGGCTGGTGGATACAAGAAAAACCACACCTGGGTGGCGGAAAATTGAAAAAGATGCTGTCAGGGCAGGGGGGGGATTTAATCACAGATTCGCCCTTTATGACGGCATTCTGATCAAGGATAACCATATTACGGCTGCCGGCTCCATTGCGGCAGCCGTTTCCCTTGTCCGGGCCAGGGCGTCCCATCTGATGAAGGTGGAAGTGGAAGTCTCGGATATGGCCCAGGTGCAGCAGGCCATCGATGCCCGGGCGGATGTGATCATGCTGGACAATATGGACATTGATACCATGACCCAAGCCGTGGGGCTGATCGGAAAACGGGCCCTGGTGGAAGCGTCGGGCAATGTCAGCCTGAAGACGTTGAACGCCATTGCCGGAACCGGCGTGGATGTTATTTCCTGCGGCGCCCTCACCCATCAGGCAGTATCTGTTGATCTAAGTATGCGAATTCAATCGAATTGATTTTAGTTAAAAGCAATTCGACATCAGGGTGGTCCAAAGGATGACCAAGGCCTGATATTGTTTGATAGAATCCGTTTATCCTTATTTGTCAACTTGTTTGATCCAAAACAAGGCTGGCGAAGTAGACCTTTTAACTGTTTGGGTATAAGACATATTGCCGGAGCTGTTTATTCGCCAGTCAATTTCCTTTTGGACCTGGAACCATACAATTCCCTGAACCTTCCATTTGTTCAGCGTCCGGAATGCTTCGACAATCCATTTGCTTTTCGCTCCCCCCTGATCTGCGCATGCGGTTTCAAAAATAAAAAGTGGTTTTTGGGGCGCGATGGCATTCAGTTCCCTGTATATCGGAAAAAAAATATCTTCAAACGTTTTCCAGGAACTTTGCCAGCCGTGTGTCTCCACGGTTCGGGTCGTCCCCCAATTGTATCCGTCCATGCCTAAAATATCCACATAATCGTCTCCCGGATAATAGGCGCCGGACTTATTCCATCCAGCTGTGGGATCATAAGTCATATTGGGAACCGATTCCGCATTGGGACAAAATGCCCAGAGAACCTGGTTTGCGCCTGTACGACGGAACCGATTAACAACATACCGAAATATTTGCTGATAAATATCAGGGCTTTTGGGGCCAAACTCTTTTTTGGAGGTTCCCCAATGGTATCTTTGGAGGTTCATTTCATGGGCAAAGCGGATAATGAAAGGCTGGTTAAAGGCTTTGGCCTGATGGGCAAAATCATTTAAATACAAGTCATATCCACCGTTCAGGATTTTTTGAAAAGGAACCATTTTTTCAATGCCATCCTCATAATACATGGGTTCCCAGGTAATACAGGGAATCGCGCCCCGGTGCAATATCGTATTCAGGCTGTCCATGGGGAAACCACCTGTTTGGGACTGGGCTGGCCACTGTAAAAAGAAAACAACCAGGGCAGGGGAAAGTTTTGTTTCCCGTTCAATTTTATCCAGCTGTTTGCCCGTGACCGGGTATCCGTCCAGGGCCGTCCCCCAAAGTAAGGGCGCAGGGTTGGATGGAGACGCTGACATTGAGCAGATCCCCGTGTCAGGTAAAAAAAAAGCCAATATAGCCAGTAAAAATAATGCCTTTTTGAATCTGTTTGTAATTAAAGAAAATAATGGTTCACTCATGCTCTTCCGGATGGTTAAAATACAGAACCGTTGTTAAAATGATAAAATGGTAAAAAGCCCAACAAGAGTTGGCAATGATTGCCGCGGCAGGTTCCCGTTCGTAGTAGAGGCGGTTGATCCCCACAATAACGGCTGCAAAACTTAAAACAGCTGTTAAAATTTGTGGCCATATACTGGAAAGGGGAAGCGCCTTACTTTGTCCTTTGGGGGTTATACCAAATGAACCCTTAACACCCAAAATCCCAAGAAGTGATGCCTTCATATATACCGGAAAACTGATTGCATTCAGCAAAATACCTTGAACAAGATCTTTAAACGAGTACATCCGCTGATGAAGCGTACTGAAAAACAAGGTCAGTGAAAGAATAATATATGGCAGGAAAAAAATGAAATAAATTTCAGGCTTTGAAAAATAGCTGGGAACGTTAAAAAGCAGATATAAAATGGGACAATAAGCCATCACAAAAAATACCCACCCGATGAAATAATGGGTGCCGGAAAGAAAGTATTCCCACCACTTGGCAGGTTTTAAGCTGAACGGATTTTTAATAAACACCCCGGCAATCGTGCGGAACAATCCGACTGTGCCCAGGGCCCAGCGGAACTGCTGCCTGAAATAACCGCCTAAATCCTCCGGCCCCATGCCAAAGGCACAAACCTTGTTCAGATATGCGGACTTCCATGCCCTGGTATGGAATTTAAGGGATGTGGCAAAATCTTCGGTCACGGAAGATTCATCAAAGCCCCCCACATCAGCCAGCGCGTCTGTTCTGAAAATAACGTTGGTGCCACAGCAAAACATGGCATCCTGATTACTTTTACCTTCGCAAATATATTCATAGAATACTGCTTGCTGCAGCCCGGATGCCCTGGCTACCCGATTGAATTCAAAGTTTGAGTAATATTGTGGTGTTTGAACGAAAGCCAATCGTGAATTGCCCTCCATCATGGCGACAAGGGGTTCGACAAAGTCCGGAAAAGGGTTCATGTCCGCATCAAAAACAATAATGTACTTTTCCTTTTCATTGCGGGTTTTTTCCTGAAATGGAAAAAACTGAAAACCTTCCCGGTGATTGCCTTCTACAAAATCAAGGAAATCGTTGATCATTCCTGCTTTGGCACCATGCCACCTGCGCCTGAAAAGATTGACGCCAATACCTTGGCATAAGACCTCCACATCTTTTTTGTAGGCTTCCATCTTTTCGGGTGTATCCCAGGCTGTGTCATAACGGGTGTCATCAAGAAAATAGAGGTGCTTGTTGGGGTAAGTCAGATTGTAAAAACATGTGATCGTATCCTCAACCACTTCCAGGGGCTCTTTATACGAGGCAACCACAATCGCCACCGGGGGATAAACACGAAGTGCCGCTGGCTCCACCTCGGCAGGTGTGTTGGATTTAGGATTCAAGATGACATTCAGGACATTTAAAAAATAACCGATGCTGTGAATCAGCACAAAAGTTTCAGCGCAGAGCAGACAAAACGCAACGATTTTTTCAAACCAGAGATAGGGTTCAATAATAAAAAGAACCGTGCGCGCGATCAGATACAAAAAAACCGCCAGCATGGTCAGGATCAATGCCAGCCCCAGGAGTGCGGTTTTAGAAATGGAAAAAGCGTTCATGGATTTCCTAGGCTTAAAATTGATATCGGACAGCTGCCTGAAAACGATTGGTGTCCCACTCCCCGGAGCGATGCACAAGGCCTTCTACATTTACCATCCAATGCGGATTAAATTCCAGATGCCATTTGAGGCTTAATTCTATGGATGGATTTTGATCTGAATTCTGCCCCAGGGAAACGACAATATCATAAAAATGGCGTGGACTTCCGCAAAAAAGCAATTTTGAAAGATCATGATACCATTCAAACGATATCCTTCCTTCCAAATATTCATCAGGCGTCCAGTAGGGGTGAATGATATCAATGAGATCGCCCTTTTGATATTGGTAGATATTGGTTTCCCGGGTGTCGCGGTATTCAGCCTTTAAATTTGTTTTAAATACGTTCGGGTGATCGGTGAACGCGTATCCAACGGACAATTCTCCTCTTTTTTCATGATTGTCGTCGTTATAGGAGAGGTATTGACCCTTTGCGCCAATATCCAACTGCCTGGTCGGATTGGATGTTATACCGAGCCACCACGCATCCACCTGGGTTTCCTGCCGGATCGCAAACTCATTATCAAACACATCCATCCGGTCAAAACCCAGGCCGATTTTTAAATAATCTTTCAGGTTTAACCATAAGTGGGCATTGCCGCTGTCGGTTCCTTCGAACTTTCCGCCATTACCGTATTTTTTTGTCCACCGAAACATGCCTTGCAGTTCCGGGGTCATAACACCGGACAGTTCAAATGTGTGGCCGTTAAATTCATAGGTATCATGGTCACCCAGGGCAGATTCCAGCCACTGGTGCCCCATGATACGGAAATGATAACGACATAAAAATGGTATGTCCACCTGAAGATCATACCGCTGGTGCTCGATTTGGGAGAGTTCACCCCGCCCCTGCTCCTTGGCATAGTAGTAATCTGTGCGGACCGATGGATTGCGCCGGATCTTGTTTGCCTCAAGTGCTGTCCGGGCTAAATTGTGCAAGGGATCAAGGTCAAGCAATGTCTGGTAGTACACAGCCTCCTGGTTGCATAACCCAAGCGAGCAATCCACCTGGGCTTGATCAAAAAGCGCTTCCTGGTTTCCGGGGTCATGGGCTGCCAGTTCCGACAGCGTGTTCCTGGCGGATAAAAACCGCAGATGATAGGCATGGTATTTGGCTTTTTGCTCTAAAAAGGCGGTTTTTTGAATTCGATACGCCGGCAATAATTGAATGCGAATTTCTTCCAGTCTTTGGTTCAGATATGATGCCTTGAGATATGATGCTTTGCGTATCGGTAAAAATGGTTTCTGGAAAAAAAGCGCATAGCCCTCATAGATCGAATCTTTCTGAACCATTTCCTTTAATTTTTCCAGCCGGCTGTGAACCGCGGTATCATTTAAACCCATTAATAATTCATTTGACAATTCATTCAGGTTTGTAAGAAGCATTTGATCCACCGGTGGATTATATAACTTCGCATAAGTTTCAAAGGCGCTGTCCATATGCTTTGCCCAGCATTGTGTGCGCGCCTGTTCAATCAGAACAACCGGATTTTGGGGCTGTGCCGACAAAAGCGCTTCATATGTCTCAACCGCTGCCTCATACTCCCTTGACCATGCCTGTACACGCGCAAGCCCCAGATTGATTTTGTAGTTCTCCGGAAATTGGGTGTTCAGCTCTTTAAATAATTCCCTGGCTTGTCCATATTGTTTGTCAACCCCCAATAGTTCGGCCAGTTCCAGTTTCGCAGGGAAGATTTCCGGATCCTTTTTTAAGGCGGTTTCATAGCAGAAAATGGCCTGGGAATTGAGACCGTGGACAGCAAATAAGCGGGCCCATTGCACTAACGCCATGGGGCGCTCCAATGCGGGATCAAACAATTTTTCCATAAACGCTTTTGATGCCATATCTAAATGGCCATCACTGAAATGATAATAAAATTCGGCCTCTATGTGTTTAGGGTCTAAGGCGTGTGCCTGCTGAAAAGCAGCGTGGGCTTTTTCCGGATCATTCAGTTTGAGCGCCGTCTTTCCCAATCCGATAAATGCCTTGATTTTATCCGGCATCGTTATAGACGGCATTTGGGTGGCACAGATCTCATAGGCATCATAAGCTGTATCATATTGTTTTAAATGGTAAAAGGTCTGCGCTTTTAATAAGCAGGCTTGGTGATACCATGCTGCAATGTCGCCGGTTCCGGTTTGTTCATCGTTATTTTCAGCGTTTGTAATCCATGTGTTATTGATCTGAACGATGCTTGGTTCCCTGAAAAACTGGTCAAACAAGTCCCGGGCCTGGAGAAACGATTTTTCCTGCAGCTTTAATTGTCCAAGCTCCAGGAGCAGTTTTTCCTTGGGAAATCCTTTATAAATGAGCATGCGATAGCGCCCCTCGGCTTCTTCATAACGTTGTGTACTACGTAAGAGTCCTGCCAATTTCAACTGGACGGTAAAATCATCGGGACGGGAGTTCAAGTAATCGCGGTAAATGTTTTCACTTTTGTAAAAATCCCCCCACATGTTCATAAGGTCAGCAAATTTCAGGTTTAATCCCGGCTGCTCGCCACCCATTGATCTGGCTTTTAAAATAAGGGTCCGACATTTCGCAGCATGGCCTGCATTGGCTTCCACATAGGCGGCTTCGCTTAAATCATCCGGATCAAGGGAAAAATGATCTTCACGGGAAATCAGCGCTTGATAAATTTCCATCGCTTGTTCGTATTGTCCTATTGCGGAATACGCACGGCCAAGCTGGCGCATTAACTCCGGTGATTTTGTTTTCCGGACAGTGGGCCGGACAGTGGGGCTGTTGAGCAAAAGAATCGCATCTTCATAGCGTTTGCTCCAAAGATAGGCATCGATAATCCCTTTCAGGGCATCAGGGTGATCAGGGTGTTTGCCGAGGATAATTTGAAACTGCGCAATGGCATCGGATAAAAGATGCTTTTTATATGATAAAAGCCGGGCCAGTGCCAGCCGTGCATCCAAATCAGGTATTTGCTCTGACTCGGGTATGATGGTTTCCCCCGCCAGAACACATTGGGGAGAAAATGTGATACAGCCGGCCAGGGCAATAATGCTGCAGGCAGTGGCCCAAAGAGTTCTCATCCGCCGGATTTTTGAAATACGCAAGCAATTATTCCCGTAGGGCATCTTGCAGCTCCCTGATCGCTTGGTCCTGTTTGCCGGCCCAAATCAAGACAAACGCGTATTTTTTCTTGATTTCCCGGTCATCCGGCAACGCATGGATCAAGTATTGGTAATGCGATATGGCTGCGTCATAACGTTTGACCCAGCTCAGAACCTGTGCAAGTTTCAGGCGCGCCTTATGGTCGTTGGGATGTGTTTTGAGATAATCCGTGAAAATCGTCTCTGCATCGGCGTAATTCTTCATCGTGATATACAGGTCAGCCATGGCAAGCTGAGCTTGGTCATCCAATTGCTTTTTGGGTAATGATTCAAGGCGTTTCAGGGCTTCTGTATGATCACCGCTCCAAAAATATGCCTTGGCCACCCCAATTTTAGCTTCCATCAGTTCCGGCTTTTCTTTCAACACTTTTTTATAGGCTTGGATTGCCTCCGGATAACGTTTGGCATAGGTCAAAAGCTTGGCCAGCTCCAATCTGGCTTTCCAATCCGGAATATCTTCAATCTGGGCTTGGTTTTCCCCCGGAGGATTTATGAATTCGTTTTGTGAACCGGCCTGGGATCCTGCGAAGCGGACGGGGAAAACGCATACACAAAAAGAAATAGTCAGACATGCCGCAAAAAGAAGTTTAGCATTTTTCATATAGAATCTCCCAATGCATCATAGTATTCAATAATCGCTTCATTGAAAGCCCCCTTCCATGAGAGTACCCGGGCAAGGTGTATCCGGGCAAGCCGGTGTTGGGGATGGGCAGCCAACACGCTGCGGAATAATGAAATGGATTCATCGTAGCGCTTCATCCATCCGAGCATTTCTCCCAGTTCTAATTTAAAGGAAACGGATTCGGGCTCCAATTGCAATAGTTTACGATATAATTGTTCGGCTGTCTGAACATTACCCTGCCGCTTATACAGCACTGCCAAGCGTGCCAACCGACGTTTATCCTCAGGCCATTTATCCGGACCCGGGCGATAGAGCCCGATGGCGTCATCAATCCGGTCGAATTGCTCATACAGTCCTGCCAATTGGAAAACCAGGGATTCATTATAAGGCTCTTTTTTTAAAATATCTTTAAATATTGCAGTGGCTTGATCAAAACGGCGGATTGAAAAGCAGGCAGAGCCTAAATGCATCATTGCCGTGGGGCTTTGCAATCCTGATTGAATGGCTGCTTTGTATAAAGGTATGGCACCTTCAAAATCGTTTTTTTCGAAACACTGTTCTGCCTTGCGAAAGAATACCCACTTTTCTTGGATTTGATGGTAGCCAAACGTAGCAAGTAGGGCCGTGGCCATTAAAATCAAACCGAAAACAAGGTATTGACGTTTTTTTAGGCTCATAAAAGATACGGTTGAATGTTATCTCTCATTATGTCTTGACGTATTTGATCATTGTAAACGAAATGGCCTTATTTTATCTGGATTTATCCATCAGGATTTATCCATCAGGCAATTGCTTTTAACGCTTCCTCCAAGGTATTGAAAAAAGGAAAAATACGGTTCATTTTGGTTAAATCAAATATGCTTCGTGTGGTATTATGGATGTTGCAAATCACAAGGCGCCCCCCCTTATCCATCGCTTTGAAACTTGCGATCAGGGCGCTTAGGCCACTGCTGTCAATAAATTCGACATTGGCAAGGTCCAGTATGATCCGCTGATGCCCGTCGCTGATCCAGTCAATCATCCTGCCTTTAAACACTTTGGCCACCAATGCATCGATCTGTTTTTCAAGGGGAATCACCACCAGCACATGATCTATCTCTTTTGAATTGATTTCCATTGCCAATGCCTTTTAGGGGTTGCGAACCGGCTGCTTTTGTTCTATTCAATAACATTGAATGGCATGGACTGCAAACCCTTTTGCCCAATTGGTTAAGATAAAACATGGATAAACGCCGTGAGATCCGCCGCTCAATCGAGTCGATTATATTGCCTTTTTTGGGCACCCGGGAAATTGATCATGAGCCATTTCAATTTTTAATCATGGATATCAGCGTGAACGGATTGAAAATAGCTATCCCCAGATGGCTGGTCGGCAGGGATATCTTAAAGCAGGATGAATTGATCAATATGCATATCCCGTTCCGTCTGGGTGCGGCTGAATATAAACATGGGCGGGTCATGTGGAAGAAATATGACGATACCGTTCCAGGTGATACTTACGGCATTTATATGGAAAACAGGATATCTCCTTATGATCCGGTATACATCTCACTGGAAACATTGAAAATAGATATTGATTTTCAGGAATTTGATTCTGTGGAAAATATATCGATTAAACTTCTAAAAGATATGTACCTATTGAAAAAAGGTATTTTAGTCTACCTGAAACACTTATTGCCCTATTTCACGCGAATAACAGAATATCGCGGTGAAGAATATAAGCAGCTCAAAGATATTTTTTTATCGGATATCATCAAAAAGGTTGGCCAAAATTATGAAAAGTTGTTTGCGCTTTATGAGGAAACAAGAAATATATGCTGTTCTCTGAATAACATCTCAAAGTCCATTGACCTTGAGGAACTCAGGGAGCTGGTCGAATCCGAAATCAATATTGAAATACTGAAATCCACATTTGAATCCGAATCCATCCTGCCATATCTTAACGCAATCAAGATTCTCGAACAAAAACAATATGCCAATTACAATATGATTGTCATGCTGTATGTGAAAGAACTGGAATACACATAAAAAACAAGATGAGTACAATCATTCGAAATGCTTTCATATTGAAATTCATCTTTTCATATATTTTTTTTGCAAGAATTTTAATTTTACGATACTTTATAAAAACAAAGCGATATTCTTAAAATTCATTTTATTTTGTTAGTATCAACGGATTAATGAACCGACCCCCCACTCAATCAAGGAGGCGGCAATATGAGTCAAAAGGCGACATGGATTATCCTGGCAGTGATCGTATCTGTTTCAGCATTCTGGTTTATTTTTACGGGCGGGTTGATTCCGGAACGGCATACGGATCAGGCCCCCCCGGAAACGGAATCCGGCGATCAGGTCATTACGCTGAAATTCGGCCATGACATGCCCGAAGCCAGTGCCCAGCATGAGACGGCCATCCGCTATGCTAAAGTCGTAAATTATAAAACCCAGAACCGCATCAAAATAGATGTTTACCCGGCCCAGTCACTGGGCACAGACCAGAATATGCTTGAAATGGCCCGGGAAGGACAACTGGCCATTATCCTGCCGCCAACAGCCAAGATGACGACCCTTGTCCCGGAACTCCAGGTCCTGGATCTGCCGTTTTTATTTCCGGATCGACAGAGCGCGTATGCGGTGCTGGACGGGGCACCGGGCCAGAGCCTGTTAAATAAATTAAAGGACCACGGCCTGGTCGGCGTATCGTTCTGGGAAAGTGGATTTAAACAGTTTACAGCCAACCGCCCCATCCGAACCCCCCGGGATTTCCACGGGCTGAATATCCGGGTGATGAAAAGCCAGGCCATTATGGATCAATACCGGGCCCTGGGTGCCAATCCCATCCCCATTGATTTTCATAAAACCTATCAGGCCCTTGCAGATGGAACCGTGGACGGTCAGGAGAATCCCCTTGTATCCATTGTGAATATGAAATTTTATGAGGTTCAGCCCTATATGACGATCAGCAACCACGGGTATCTGGCCCAGGCACTGGTCTTCAGTAAAACCGTTATAGACTCCCTGCCACTGGAAATCCAAAATATTCTTTTGGCCTCGGGGAAAGAAATCGTTTCTTTCGAACGTCAGGAAATCATGGAAGATGAAAAAAAGTTTTTCAAGACCATCCAGGATTTCGGAACACGTGTCCATCATTTGACAGAGCAGGAAAAAAAGGAATTTCGCCAATCCTTTGAATCGATTTACCTCAATTACCCGGAAGACAAAGGGAAAAAAATTCTTTCCATGATCCAGAATTTTTTGATCAGAAGGAAGATCACGCAACAGAATGAGATCGTGATCGGCTTGAATGCGGACATGAACTCCGCCTCAGCCCTTTCCGGAAAGGCCATTCACAGGGGAATGATACTGGCCGTGGATGAAATCAACCGCTCCGGCGGCATCCTGGGGAAAAAAATCCGCGTGGTTGCCAGGAACAACTCTGGTCTCAGTGCCCGGGGATTGGAAAATCTAAAGGAATTTGCTGCCATGGACAACCTCCTGGCAGTGATGTGCGGAATATACAGTCCCATTGCCCTTGCATCAATTGATTTTATCCACCAGGAAAAAATTATTTATTTAGATCCATGGGCCGCGGCCACAAAAATTGTGGATAACGGACACACGCCCAACTATGTATTCCGGGTTTCCGTCCGGGATGCCGAAGCCGGACCTTTTCTGGTCAGCAAGGCCCGGAACAGATACAAAAACATTGCCCTGCTTCTGGTCAATGACGGATGGGGCCGGGGGAATGAAAAGGGAATGCTTGCGGCACTGAAGCAGCAGGGAATGGCTCCCACGGATGTGCAATGGTTTTCCTGGGGGCAGGCAGATATGACCGAACAGCTCTCCGCCATTGAAACATCCGGAGCAGAAGTTATCCTGATGGTTTCTCCCGCCGCTGAAGGCGCAACCATCATCAAAAATATGGCTGCCCGGAAAAAGAAACTGCCCATTATATCCCACTGGGGAATTACAGGCGGAATGTTTTGGGAATCGGTAAAAAAGGAACTGGAAGCCGTAGATCTGAGTTTTCTTCAGACATATTCCTTTTTTGGGGAACAGACCCAGACGGCCCAAAACCTGATGGATGAATATTTTAAAATGTTTCAGGTCCAAACCCCGGGGGATATATTTGCCCCGGTAGGAACTGCCCATGCCTATGACCTGGTCAGGTTAATCGCCATGGCAGTGGAAAAGGCCCGGACCACGGACCGGTCTTCCGTCAGGGATGCCATGGAGAACCTGGGAGCGTATCCGGGTGTGGTTAAAAATTACAACCCGGCATTTACGCCGGAAGACCATGACGCCCTGGGACCTGACTCCTTTCTGTTATGCCGGTACAATGCCACCGGCCACATCATTCCCATTCTCGACATAGACCCTGAAAAAAACAAATAAAGACATCCGGGATGAAACATCAGACAGCGCCAAAACACAAACAACTGCAGCAGAAAATCAGGAAAAGCTATCTGGGATTTGTGGCCGGACTGATGCTGGCCGTTCTCGCGACGGTGTCCTGGGTCCTGGTGACGGAATTGGGAAACGGACTGGAGGACTCTCTTTCAGTAAAAGGGGTTCATATCTCCCGGCGCATGGATCTGCGCCTGGAATCCCTGCTCGATACCATTAAAAATTTCAGCCGGAACCATTTTATTATCAACGGAATCGTCCATCCCAAGAATCAGAAAGATTATCTGGGTATCATGGTCGAAGATTTCAGCCATCTCCAGAGTATCAGCGGAATCACCATCCTGGATTACGCTGGAAATCTCATCTCATCAAGTATGGTGACCCCGCCGAATTATAAAAGAAGCGTCTACCTGCGCCCGGTCCTGGAAACCGGGAAAAGCATCCAGGAATTCTACGGAAACGGGAACCATCTTCTGCTGATAGAGCCCATTCTCCATTATGACACCCCCATCGGCGCCGTGGTGGCCGAAGTAGACCTGCTTGACCTGATGACGCGTCTTCTTCCCGAGGATGAGACGGAATTTTACCGGCTCTATGCCGGTGACCGGATGTTGATTTCCCTGAATTACAAAAAAAATGCCAAATATATCATGGCAGATACAATCGCCGGCCCGGAAGGAATGGCTATCCTCAACCGCCTGGGTATCCGTATTGAATCCGGTAAGCTTCAGCAGGTTCATTATGAGCCCCTGATTGCCGTCATCATCCAGCTGATCTTTATCGGAGTGATTTTTCTTTTACTTGCTGCCTTGATCTCTATCCGTCTGGGCAACAGCTTGGCCCGGCCCGTTTTGAACATGGTGAACAAAGTGCGTTCCTCTGATGATCTGGACGCCACGGTTTCCTTCAGCCCGGCCGGGACAGGTGATGAACTGGAAATCCTGGCAGAGGCCCTGGACAAAAGAGATGCACAGCTCAGACAATACCGGGAAAATGCCATGATCCTGCTGGAAAAGAGTGAAGCCCGGAACCGCGCCGTGGTCGATAATCTTCTGGACGGCATCATCACCATTGATGAAAAGGCAATTATTGAAACCTTTAATCCGGCAGCGGAAAAAATTTTCGGGTATTCCCGGGAAGAGGTCATTGGCCGGAATGTAAAAATACTGATGCCGGGTGCCTACCACCGAAACCATGATTCATATATCCAAAATTACCTGACCACCGGCACGAAAAAGATCATCGGCATAGGACGGGAGGTGTCAGGGAAAAGAAAAGACGGCACTGTTTTTCCCATGGACCTGTCCGTAAATACCATGATGGTCCGGAATCATGAATTATTCACCGGCATCATCCGGGACATCACCCAGCGCAAACAGGCAGAAGCGCAACTGGTCGAGGCCAAGGAAAAAGCAGAGGAAGCCAATCGGTTAAAATCCGAATTTCTCGATGTTATGAGCCATGAACTGCGCACCCCTTTAACGGTGATGCTCGGCAACCTCCCTTTGCTTTCCGATCCCGGGGACATGCCTCCGGCCGAAGAAATCGTTGAGATCGTGGAAGATATAGATGATGCAGGACAGCACCTGCGTCAACTGATCAACGATATTCTGGACATCAGTAAAATCGAGGCCGGGCACATGCTTTTGAACCTGGAAGCCCTGGATATGGAAGCTCTGGCAGATGATTGCATTGCCACGATTCAGGGGTTGGCACAGAAGAAAAATCTCACGCTGGAAAAGTCCGGTCCATCCATCCGTATTACGGCAGATCCCCTGCGCATAAAACAGGTTCTGTTGAATCTGCTGTCCAATGCAGTGAAATTCACAGACACTGGCAAAATTTGCATAACATTTGAACCGGATCAGGATAACGCCCTAATCCGGGTAACGGATACGGGCTGTGGAATTGACTCAGCCAAACAGGAGCAGATTTTTGAAAAATTTACCCAGGCGGACGGCAGCGCCACCCGGGCAGCGGAAGGAACCGGCCTTGGACTGGCCATAACCAAAAAACTCGTGGAACTTCACGGCGGGAGCATCGGGGTGGAAAGCGTCCCGGGCAAAGGAAGCACATTTTGGTTTTCCCTGCCCCTGGCGTCATCCAGGACCTGATGTGCCGTAAAAGATCTTTGTATGCTGGGTGTTCGGTTGAACTTTTTACGGGGTCACCAATTTTTAGACAGACAGGGGTAATTCCTGACGGAGCAGACATATGAACAAGATACTGATTGTGGATGATAATGAAAAAACACGGACCATGCTCAAACGCCATCTGAAAAAGGAAAAGTATGAAATTTTTGAAGCCAAGGATGGTTTTGAAGCTCTGAAAATCGTTGAAACCGACAAGCCCGGGGTCATTCTTCTGGATGTTATGATGCCGAAAATCAGCGGGATGGACGTATGCCGGCGTATCCGGGCCAGGCATGACAGTGACCTGTTCCACATCATCATGCTCACCGGGGTTGCCACGGCCGAAAGCAAGGTATCCGGACTGGATATGGGGGCAGATGATTATGTGACCAAACCCTTTGACATTGTGGAACTGCTTGCCAGGATCCGGGTGGGATTTCGTTCCGTTGCCAACCGGAAACAGGCAATAATTGACAACCTGACCCAGGTTTATAATAGAAATTTTTTCACTGCCTATTTAAAAAAAGCCATAGAACAGGCACATCGGTACAATTATGATCTGTCCCTGATCCTTACGGATATTGATCACTTCAAAAAGGTTAATGACACCCACGGCCATTTGGCCGGGGATAAAATTCTGACAGAAATGGGATCCCTTTTGAAAAAATTCTGCCGGGCCTCGGATCTGGCGGTGCGGTGGGGCGGGGAAGAGTTTATCATTGTGATGCCGGAAACCAATATTGCCGGCGGGACAGTCCTGGCGGAAAAAATAAGAGCAGGGGTCGCTGCTCATGATTTTCCGGTGGTTTCAGGCATAACTGCCAGTTTTGGTGTGGCAACCCTGAAAAAAGAGGGGGCGGACAGACTATTGAAGGATGCTGATGAAGCGCTATATACGGCAAAAGAAAATGGAAGAAACCAGGTGGTCACCTATAGCGAAGAAGGATAAATACGAAAAGCAGAACATGGTCTCCATACCATTGTGAACTGGGAACAAAGGGCATTGTTGCTCTGTTGGATCAGGGCTCTGCGATCGTCCAGAATATCCGTTGAAAAAAAGACACCCCGTCATGGACAACATGGATCAGCACCGGAACGATAAACAAAGTGACCGGGGTGGCGATCAATTCTCCCCAGGCCAGAGATATGGCCGCAGGGATCAGGTACTGGGCCTGTTCCGAAGATTCGGACAACAGGGGTATCAATCCGCAGACCGTGGTCAGGGTGGTGAGAATGATGGCCTGGAAACGGATTTTTCCGGCTTTCATCAGGGCCTGAAAGCAGGACGGCGAAGAAGGCGCAAGCTCGTTGTAGCAGATGAGTAAAACCAGGCTGTCATTGACCACCACGCCGGTAACGGCCAGCATGCCGAAAAAGGAGAGTATGCTCAAGGGGATACCCATGATCCAGTGACCAATCACGGCGCCTACAAAACCAAAGGGAATCACTGACATGATGACCAGGGGCTGCCAGTAGGATTTCAGCGGTACAGCCAGCAAGGCGTAAATCAGGAACAGGATCATGATCAGGGCGCCAATCAGGCCGCCTTTCATCTCATCTTTCTCTTCCTGTTCACCGGCCATTTTGATGGACAACTGAGGATACAGCGCGTTGAGTTTTGGCGCGATTTTTTCGTAGATCAGTTTTACTGCCTCATCAGGGCTGATCACATCTTTATCCAGAGCGGCCTGAACCTGGACCACGCGATGCCCGTTCTGCCGGGCAATGGCGCTGGGTGTGTAACCGGATTCAATGGTGGACACCAGGGACAGGGGAACCCATCGGTCCTGATCGGTTTGAATGCGGGTCGCCAGCAGATCCTGCATGTAGCGGCGCCGGTCCTCCCGGTACTGGATCATGACCTTGACTTCTTCGGTGCCGCGCTGCACACGCTGTACTTCCAGACCGCCGAAGGCATCACCGATCTGTGCGGCCAGGTCAGCGGTTGTCAGCCCCAGGTGGCGGGCTTCGGGCTTGAGGCGCAGGCGGAGCTGGGGACTGCCTTGATTCAGGTCGTCGCGGAGGTCATGAATACCATCCACCTTGCCAAGCGCTGCGGTAAAACCCTTGACCGCAGCCTTTAAAACAGAATCCTCCGGTGCGCTCAGTTCAACGATAAAGCCCCCTCCGGTTTCAAACGACCCGCTGAAGGTCAGGGTCTCGATACCTTCCAGTGTGCCCACCTGTTTGCGCCAGCGGCGCAGGGTCTCCAGGGTATCCAGGCGCCGATCTGTTTCGGGTTGGAGTTCCGCGTATATTTCGGCGCTGGTCGGCCCGTCCACGCCGGTCATGATACGGGCAATGGGCGGTTTGTCGGTATCAAGCTCGGCCATGGCTTCCTCATTGAGCGTTTTTGCGACCTTTTCAATGGTTTCGAGGTGGGCCACGATCAGGTCCGATGGCGATCCGCTCCGGGTTTTAAGCTTAACCGTGATAATCTGGCCAGGAACTTCCGGGAAAAAAACCGTCTTGATCCAGCCGTTGAAAATCAGGCCGTAACTGCACAAGGCGATGGTCAGCAGGATAACCAGCGCGGCATAGCGCTGGTTGAGGGTAATCCGCAAAAGCGGCCGGTACAGGCGGTCTCTGACGAAAGCCATCAGGTCGCCGGCAAAATTCTGCACCTTGTTCCATAGACGGGCCGGGTGAAAGCCTTTGGCGGTTGTTCGTGGCTTGTCCATACGAATGCCCGCCAGATGTGCCGGCAGAATCAGCTTGCTTTCCAGCATGGAGGACAGAACTGAAATAATAACCACCCCCGCGAAACTGGCAAATATTTTGCCGATCTCATTGTCGATGAGCAGCAGCGGATAAAAAGCCGCAACGGTCGTGAAACAACCGAAAACCGTGGCGGTTGACACGCGCTGCACACCCTGGATGGTGCCGGCCACTGCATCGCCAGTCTCCCTGCGGGCCGCAAAAACGCTCTCGCCCACCACAATGGCGTCATCCACCAGGATGCCCAGGACAATAATCATCCCAAAGGTGGTGATGTCGTTGAGCGAATAGCCGAGAAACCGCTCGCCCATCAGCATCAGGGCGCAGGACAGGGAGATCGGAATACCCATGGCCACCCAGAACGCCAGCTTGACATTGAGAAAAAGAGTCAGCAGCACAAACACGATCAAAAGCCCCTGCCAGGCATTGGAGGCCAAGAGCGCCAGCCTGGCCTGCATATAGGGCGCCTGTGCGGCCCAGATGTCCACCTCGATTCCCTGGGGCAGCCGGGGGCGGATCTTGTCGATCACTTCGCGTGCAGCCTTGTTGATTTCAATCAGGTCTCCTTTTTCTCCGCTGTAAACCAGCATGCCCACCGAGGGTTTGCCCTGGAACCGGGCAAAATACGGCTCGGTTTCAAAGCCGTCCATCACGGTGGCGACGTCCCGGACCAGGAGTCTTGAGCCGTTAGCCAGGGTGCGCAGCCCGATGGCGGAGAATTCCTCATAGGAACCGGCCTTGTGGTCGGCTCGGATAATGATCTTGCCGCTGGTGCTTTCGATGCTGCCAATGGAATAGTCCAGGGAGGCCTTGTTGATGGCGTCGGCTACCCCCACCAGGGTCATGCCATGGGAACGCAGCCGGTCCATATCAATCTCGATGCGGATTTCATAGGGTTTTTGTCCGAAAAGTTCTATCTTGGTTATCCTGGGATGGGCGAGCAATTCTTCCTTCAGCTCCCGGGAAACCTTTTGCAGCGTAACATCGTCGATCTGGCCGTACACCTGCACAATCAGGGCCATGATATTAAATTCCTGCCGTGTTATAACGGGGCGTTCCGCGCGCCCGGGCAGGTTATAAATACTGTCCACCCGCGATTGAATGTCGTTTTTAAAATGGTGAATATCTGTCTTGCTGGTTTTCCGTACAGATACCCTGGCGTATCCCCTTTCTGAAACCGAGGAGATCTTTTTGATCCCGGGCATTCCTTCCAGCGCTTTTTCAATCCTGCGGGTGATGCCTTCGTCCACCTGTTCGGCGCTGGCGCCAGGGTACGCGGTTTCTATGGTGACTGTATTGGTCGGTATGGCTGGAAACCCTTCAATGCGGATGGTATAAAGGGTGACCGTCCCCGCGATCAGGACAAGAAGCATCAGCAGATTAGCCGCCACCGGATTCCTGGTAAACCAGGCAGATAAGGTGTGCATGGTCTACCTTTCTTTCTCTGGTTTGGGCTGAACGAGCAGCCCGCTGGTGAAGCTGGCGTTGGGTCAATGTCATAAAGTTAACAGGTAGTAAAAATATATTGTAAATACAGACTATTATGATATATTTGGTATTAACACCAACTCAAAATTTTTCTTATGAAAGGAGAATAATATGTCAAAAAAAGTTCAAAAACAAAACGATTGTGGCACGGAACCTGCTTTCCAAGATCTGTGCCGAACTGATCGAATATCTTAAAGAAATTTTGAATTCATCCCAATTTGTAGAGAGGCACAAACAATCCCAAAAAGATTTTATACGCCAAAGAAAACTTCCCTTTCAAACTCTTTTCCTGTTTTTCATAAATTTCATCAAAGGATCATATCAAGATGAG
>NZ_JQKJ01000034.1 GCF_000745975.1 Desulfobacter vibrioformis DSM 8776
GGGTCCAGGGCGATACTGCTGGGCAGCTTGGGCAGGTTGGGGTTTAAGGCCACAGGCAGATTCGGCCTGGCAATGGCGGGTCTTTGAATCTGTTTCTGTATCATTTTTGTGGCTGACGCCATCTCCCTGGGCGGTTCAGGCGGTTTAGGCGGCTCTTTTTTACGCGGCGGTGTCTCCGGACGCTTGATCCGGACAACCTGGATGGCCTGGATAAGTTCCGCATCATCCGGTGCATCGGGCACACCTTGGATAAAGGCCGGCATAATCCCGAAGATAAACAGATTAAGTCCCAGGGCCAGAACAATGGCCGAAATCCAGACCAGAACAGTACCCGGCTGAAATCTGCGGGACCCTTCCCGGTATGAAAGCCGAGCAGTACCGGTCATTTATTCTCCTTTGGGCAGGCTTGCGGCAAGGGCCACGTTTTGCGCCCCGGCCAGTTTACAGGCATCCATCACCGAAATCACAAGACCGGTCCGGCTCTCCTTGTCCGCCACAATCACCACACCGGCGTCGGGATTTTCAGCCATGGCCCGTTCAACACCCGAACGCACGGCCCGGACATCCATCTCCCTGCGGTCCAGGTGAATGGTGTTGTCCCGGGTGATGCCGATGAGAATGGTGGCTTTGGTTTTTGCCACAGCCGTACTGGCCGTGGGCCGGGAGATGTCCACCCCGGTCTCCTTGACAAAGGAGGTGGTGACCAGAAAAAAGATCAAAAGGATGAACACCATATCGATCAGGGGCGCAATATTCAGTTCAAGGGTCTTTTTCGCGGCCCGCCTGGATGCGGATATATTCAGCATGACACACTCCTGCTGCGGATAAAGGGTTTAAGATACATGGCTGTGGAGGCGATGCGGTGTTTAAGATTTGAGGCCCGCCGGTTCAGCCACCCGCTCATGTAAAGCCCGGGTATGGAGATCATCAGCCCGGTCTGGGTGGTGACCAGGGCCACGGAAATCCCCGAGGCCATGGCCCGAACATTGCCCGTGCCAAATACAGTGATCACATCAAAGGTCTCCATCATCCCCACCACCGTGCCTAAAAGTCCCATGAGCGGCGTCACGGCAGAGAGCACACCGATCAGGGCCAGGTACTGGTCCAAAGAGGCGGTCAGGGCCATGACCGTTTCATCAAGAATATGCTCGTCCAGATCCGGGTCCGGCACCGGGCTGCGCCGGGATAAAAATTCCCTGATCAGAAACGCATTGGCGCCCTGATATCTCTTTTCGGGCCACTGGTTGTCCCGGACCAGCTCCCCGGCCATGGCCCGGGGCATGTTTTTCACATACAGGCGATGCAGGAAAAACAGGCGGTTGAAGATCAGTATCCACATCACAAGGGAAACGCACAAAATGGGCACCATCACCACCCCGCCGGAACGGATATAAGCGGTCATCTGATAAAAAAACTCGTCCATCCGGATCGTTCCTTAATTCTGATTGCTATCTGTTGCGCTGGAAATCTCACGTGGCCGGCACCCGGTCCTCAATGTCATAAAGTTAAGATGCTTCCGAATTAAAACCATGAAGAGCATGAAGGACATGAAGATTGATTTCCCGGCATATATTCTTCATGCTCTTCATGTCCTTCATGGTGAAATAAAATACTCAATGCTTAAGTTTATGACATTGACCCGTTCCTTGCCTTGAACACCATGTTGACAAAGGCCACGGACTTTTCCTCCATGGTGCTGATCTGGGTCTCCACGCGCCGGGATAAAAGGGTGTGAAACAGCATAATGGGAATGGCCACGGTCAATCCGAGCATGGTGGTGACCAGGGCCTCGGAAATGCCGCCGGACATCATTCTGGGGTCACCGGCCCCGTAATAAGTGATCACATGAAAGGTATTAATCATGCCGGTCACCGTTCCCAGAAGCCCCATGAGCGGCGCAATGGCAGCCAGCATGCCCAGGGTGGATAAAAACCGTTCAATGGCGGGGATCTGGGCCAGGATCGCTTCCTGGAGCACATTTTCCATGTCCGTGCGGGTCTGCTCCCTTACAGCCAGGGCCTTGAGCAGGACCCAGGGAATGAATCCCCGCTTGTTGGCCTGCATCAAATCCCGGCATGCCTGCCAATTTCCGGATGCAAGCAAAGGGGACAGTTTTTCCATAAAAGGCTGGATCCGGATCTGGTGCCGCACAAAGAACACCAGGCGCTCCACCAGGATCAGCACGGCAATGCCCAGCAGGGCCAGGATGGGCCATACAAGGGGACCGCCCTTGGGCACCTGGTCCAGCAAATTCAATTCATGGGTAAACCGCCGAAGGGCACCGCCCTTGGAGATATCCACGGGCACACAGTCGCTTTGCCCGGCAAGATAGGCATTGATCTGGTCTGCAAATTTTTTTGAGGGCAGCTTGGACAGGGCGAAAAACCGGCTGCTTTGATCCGAATAGAGCAGAAAACCGGTTTCCGATTCCCGGCCCTGCCCATCCGTGAGCACATACAGGGAGGTAAAATTACCGATGCTCAGAATCCTGGCCTCCCTGTCCTTTCCCTGGCGGTCCACCACCATGCCCCGGCCCAGACCGACCTGCCCCGAAGCCAGAATTTCGCCAAACAGGATATCACACATTTGGCGCAGATCATCCATGGACCAGAACCGCTCCTGGTTGACCACAGGTGCAAGAAAACTGTTCCGGTCTTTATCAAAGGCGCTTTGGGGGCTTTGGACCAGAAGGCTGTTGAGATCCTTGGCGCAGGTTCTGACAAAGCCTGCCAGCTCCTTGTTCACCATCCTGGATTCTTCAAGACTGCTCTGCAGTTTAGCCTGTTCGTCTGCCAGGATATCAATTTTTTCCTGAAGTGCCGCATTGGCGGTCCCAATGCGGCTGTTTTGGGCTTTCAGCGTTGCAATGGCCGAAACAAGGGCCTCTTTGTCCTTTTTGATGGCCCGGGCATTTTCCAGGGCCTCGGCCCGGGCTGCGGCAAGTTCTTTTGCCGCCTGGGCAGCCATGTCCCGGCGTTTTTGTTCAAGATCGGCATAGGATTTGCGCATATCTGCGGCCAGGATTTCCGGGGCAGGAACAAAACAGACCATCGCTGTGACCAGGATCAGGCTGATCAATAAAGGAAACAAAGGGATTGACAGGGATTTCATTTCTGATCCCCCCCTTCCGGTGCAATGGCCCCCAGGGGCAGGGCCACCACCTCCATGGGCCGGTGTTTGGCCGCCATTTCCACCACGGCCTCAATGGCCGGCACACGGGTTTTGTCCAGGGTGCGCCACTGATTGGCCGCCACGTCAAAAATCCCGGCGCTTTCCCGGTCCAGGGCCAGAAAGAACAGCGCCACCCGGCCCATACGGAAAATGTCCGCAAGGACTTCTGTGCCGTCCGCAACAATTTTTTCCCGGTACACCTCCACTGTGTTGCCGTATTCGGCCTCCACAAACAGGGCTTCCATCATTTTTCTGTATTTTTCGGCAATGGTGATATCCGGATCATCCAGGATCACCCCCAGCCGGGCCAGCCGGTCGTTGCGTTCCCGGGATAAAAACGGGGGGTCTGCGGCCACAAGAGATTTCAGGCGTCCCAGGCGCGCTGCTAAAAACGGCGCCAGTTCCGTTCTGATTCGCAATGCCTCTTCTTTTTCCCGGGTAAGGTCCTGAATTGATTTTTCCAGATCCCCAGCCTTTTGGGCCAGGTTCCTGTTGGCAAAGGCAAGCTGTTCATGTTCCGCTTTAAGGCGGTCATATTCCTCTGCAAGGGCCTGGCGCCGGGCGTCCCATTTTTCCCGGGCCGTCTGGGCAGCCTGGCGGGTATCCACGGCCTGGTCAACCGGGGCTTCAATATCCTGTGACACAGAAACCCGGGCATGGGCTGAAGATCCTGCCCATACCGGGAATATGAGCAGACATGCCATGACAGCGCGCCCCATCCATGTTCTGCCACGATCCCGGGCGCCCTGGTTCTTTTTGCTTCCCATTATCTTCCCTTTCATCTTATTTCCATAGCCGTATCCATCGGCCATCCGCCTCTATGGGGGCGGAAAACCGGGGGATCCCCACATCCTTCAGGATTTGATCAAAATCACGGCCCTTCATTATCTGCCAGGGATCGTCCGGGCCACCGGGCCGCCGTCTTTTGCCATCCGGTCCGGGCAGCCCTTCCTTTTTCATATTCCGTTCAAACTGCTTACGCATCTCAGGGGTTCCCCGGCCGCCGCCGACAAATGCTTTGCCATGGGGTGCCAGCAACCGGTAAATTTCCGACAATGCTTTACCCGGATCTTCCCAGAACGGAATTGACCCGCGGCTGATCACCAGATCCATGCACCCGTCCGGCAAAGGAATGTTGTGAACATCAGCCTGCAGGGTTCTGGCCCGGTTTTCAAGACCGTCTTCAATGATATGGGCATCTGCCTTTTCAAGCATCTCAGGTGAAATATCCAGAAAGGTAAATTCAAGATCCGTGATGCAGGCAAGGGCCAGGCCAAGATATCCGCCGCCGCATCCGGCATCCAGGCAGCGGCCGGACACGACACGGGTTTCATCTTTTATCTTCTTTGCGTAGTACGCATACAAAGGGGCGTTTTTACCCCTGGCGGCATGGTCATATTTAGAAACATTCATCTTCAGCTCCATTGCCATTCCCTGTCCGGTTTGCTGAAAGACCGGTTAACCCGGGATGGTGAAAATTCCATTTGATAAAATTTACGGTAAAAGTATGTTGCCTCGGCCATGACATTAAAATCAAAGCGTTCCGGGTGCAGCACATTTGCCATATACATCAGCCCCAGGATCCAGCGGGGACTGCCAAAATCCCATCCCGGGCAGGGCGGGGTAAAAATCCGGCGGTTCTTTACTGCATTGGCCTCAATGCCAAGGTCCAGGCACTCCTGGTAAAAATCATTTACTGTGTTGGAAATAAAGGCTGAAATGAAAATGACATCCGGGTTAAGGGCGTTCAGTTTTTCAACGGTAAGGGTTTGGCCCGGCCGTCCCCCGGATTCAAGGAACCTGTTCACACTGGTTCCTCCGGCCGTCTCTGTGAGCTGGTTTTCCAGCCTGCTGTAATTAAGATAAAACAGCGGCTTTGCCATGGTGTAATAGACCCGGGGATATGCTGTCGCCGATGCAACACCCGATTCAATGGGCAACAGTTTTTCTTCCAGGTATACGGCCAGTTCTTCGGCGGCGTCCGGGACCTGGGCAATTTTGCCGAAATGGCGAAGCCCCTGGATATAGGCGCCGGGCGTCTGGATTCCATGGTGCAGTTTTTTTAAGCCCCCCTTTCCAAGCAGGGCTTCCCATGCCTTTGCCAGTTTGCTTTTATCCCGCACCCCCATGGCGATCAGCATGGCTTCCACCATTTCCAGGGCCCGGGTAAAGGGATATCCGCCTTGAAAGTCTCCTTCCTGATACGGGGTTTGCGGGGAAACACCGGTCATATTCAGATTCTTCCGGCACTCGGGACACCGCCCGTTTTGCAAGGACACCGGGGGCACCTCATAGGGTTTGGCCCCCATGGGCCCGTAAAAATCCCGTTTGTAAACCGTATGGTTACAATCGGGGCAGGCTGTATGGAGAAGCGTTGTCCCGGGGGTATTGAAAAGATAGACAAACGGAAGTATTTTGCGAAGTTCTGTGCAAAAGTTTTCGGCATCCCGGACATTGGGCTCCTGTGAAATATCCGCACCTTCAAAGGGAATGAACCGCATCACCTGCAAAGGGATGGCCGGGGATATCTGTGAAATAAACATGGCCAGATCCGTCAGTTCTTCGGCATTGTCTTTCATCAGGATGGCCGAAATTTCAACATGGACCCCGGAACAGACCAGTGACCGGATGTTCCGCAGAACCGGCGCGATCCCGGATGAAGCCCCACAGGCATAATACGCTTTGTCGAAAAACCCTTTCATGCCGATGTTGATGAAATCCAAATAAGGCGTAAGCTGCGCCAACGCCTTTTCAGTAAAATAGGTGTTTGAAGAGCAGCCCACCCGAAGACCTTTGGACCGCGCCAGTTTTGCCACGCGCAGAAATGTTGGAAAAGATGCCAGGGGATCGTTCATTAAAAAGGCGATCCCCATACAGGTTTCCTCAATCGCTTTGTTAACGATCTGTTCCGGGGTCAGGGTTTGGAACACCGGGCTGTCCGGGGGCATCTCCCGGACAATGACCGCGGAAATACAGCCCGGGCAATTGAAATTACAGCCCGTGGTGCTGATTTGAAGAAACTTTCCCCCGGGGAAGTAGTGCAGAATGGGCATGGTTTCAATGGAAATGGGGCAGGCAACCAGGTACCGGTCCGCGAACCGCTCTTCAATACGCCCTTGTTTTTGCTCATACATGCCGCACAAACCGGTTTTCCCGTCAGCCAGAACACAGCCCTGTTCACAGATATGACAGTTCAGATTAACCATGGTAATTTTCCTTAAAAAGAGAAAGAGACTTCCATGCCAAGGGTCCGTCCGCGGTCCGGGTAGTATCCGGTCACGTAGCGTGTGGAATAGTTGTCATCTCCCAGGTTCCGCCCGAAAACCGCCACATTCATGAGAATGTTTTTCAGGCTAAAATCCCGGGAAATATTGGCATCCACCCGGGTATATCCGCCAAGCCCGCCGGATGAAGAACTCCCCATGGCACTGCTGGTATTGGTCCATTCATCCACCTGTTTGACGGATAAGTTGAACCGGTAAGAATTCCAGTGATGGGTCAGGGTTAATCCGAAAATATTCTCAGGTGTGGAAAGGCCGATTTCATCGGTTGTCACACCGTCACCGGTACTCTCGTTTTTGAGCATATAGGTCCAGCTAGCCTTGTAAAAAGTGTTTTGGCAGATCGTTCCCTGAACGGCCAGCTCTATCCCCTGCCGCAGTGTGTCAGACTCGGTGTAATAGTAATAGGTGCCGCTGTCCAGTTCATAGGTGGCGGACGTCGCGCTTTTTTCATTTTCCGTATCAACGTCAAACCAGGTCAGGGTCGGGTTGAAAAATGAGGCGATCTTTACGCCCAGGCCGATTTCAATACGTTCCTGCTTTTCTGCATGGGGGATTGCGTCGTGTTCCAGCCGCATGTCAAAATCCCCGGAGGTTCCCTGGTCCCCGTAAAAATACCGGCCATCCAGGGTCACCCGGTCCATCACCTTCCAATGGGCACCAAAGGCAAGCACTTTTGCCGGGGCCATATCCACATCATTGTTGGCATCATCGCTGGCCGAGCTTGCGCTCCTGGCCGCACTGGAGTTGTCGATATGTTTTTCATCCCAGCGGCCCCCAAGATCCAGGATCAGGTTGTTGTGGAAAAGGGACTGCTCCACCGAGGCCGAAAAACCGGTGACGGTGGTGTCATACCTGTTGTAGCCTTTGCTGAGATTGGGGCCGTATCCCGTGCTGCTGGACATCTGGACCCCGGCCTGAACCAGGGTGCCCCCGAACCGGGCATTGTGCCGCAGACCGAATCCGGACGTGTCCTCGGTGTATTCCTCCTTGTCCGTAACGCTTGGGGAAGAAAAACTTTCATTATGCTCATGCTGCTCGTAATCGGTTTTGAATACGTTGAACAGCGTTACCTGGTCCCGGGTCCATTTCAGGCTTGCATCTGCTGAGAGTATACCGACTTTCAGGGGATCGTAGTACCACTTGGCATTGTCCAGGGTTCCGTCCTCCTTGACCCCGCGCTGCATCTCGAACCGTCCGCTGTCCTGGTACACCATCATGTTAAGGCTGAACTTTCCTGCTGTGAGTCCGGCATTGGCCATCCCTCCATAGGATTCCTGTCCGTCAAACCAGGAATCCTGGCTTGACCGGTCCATCCTGGACCCCAGGGCCCCGATATACGCCTCGGAACCGGCTTGATTTTTCATGCGGGTGCCCACAAACAGATCTGCGGAATAGCCCACCGGATGTCCGCCCGCGGCCTTTTCAATACTGGTGCGCAAGGTGCCTTCGGTTCTTTCCGGCTGCCGGGTCCGGATAATGATAAAACCGGTGTTGATCCCTGATCCTGAGCTGGATGCGCCAATGGGGATGGTCGGCCCCAGGGTGAGAGAAGTGGCCCCCCTGACGACTTTGAGCTCTTCAATGGACGCCACCGGAAACTTGTAAAGAATCCGGTTGACCGACGGCGGCAGTACAGCACCGTCAATGATATAAGTAAAATTTCCGCCACCTCGCTGGCGGATGATATAGGGGTATTTGCGGCCCTGGTATGCAATATCGATCCCTGCGGCCTTGTCAATCAGGTCGTTCAGGTCCTTGGGCTTGAAATTTTTAATGTCCTCCCGGGTAAATACCTCCGTGGCAAACTCGGTACTGGCTTCGGTCCGGTAGAGATTGGTCAGGCTGCCGGGTTGAAGGTCCGGCCGGGTTGACCCTTTTGACCCGGTCACGGTGAGCGGTGCCAGTTCCTGAACGTCTGGTTCCGTCTCCTTATCATCTGTCACGGCCACGGTATCTTGGCCCCCGGTGACAGCGGTTTCGGGTTCAGCACCCATTACATAGGATGTGTTCAGGACCAGGGCCATCATCATACATCCCGCAACAAAAAATAGTTTCCATAGGTTCATTCCGCTGCAACGCATCTTCCTTTCGGTCCAACGCATCAATCGTCTCATCTCTCTTCCTTTATTTGATTGTGACAACGGTGTTGCCTTTTCAACTGTTTATCAGCGAGAGGAGTTCCTTCTCGCTTAGATCATAATGGTAAAACAGGGAGAAAAAGGTCTTCACCCTTGTTTTGGCCCAGTTTTCCGGAAAAAGGTCCGGATAGAGAACATGGGCTGTCCAGGGAATGCCCGGGATGCGGTTGACCCCGGGCGGGCGGTCGAACCAGTTAAACGGCATCCCGGGGGCGCAATGGATTCGATGATCCCGGACCGCCATCACTTTTTTCCATGTCCCGTCCCCATAGGCATGCTGTTCAAATTCCGGGCTTGTGGTGATGATGTTGTCAGGATTCCACATCAATACCGACTCCATGGTCACCTGGGTCATGCCGGGTCCGGATGAGATTTTGCATTGGGCAACGTTGATACCGCCGCACACGTCGATCAGTTGTGAATGACAGGAGCCGGCAGGGTCGGTTGCCAGCCCGTTCTCCTTTTCAGCATAATAGACCCGTGCCCGCTTCCCGTCCGGGATACCGGATACTTTTTGCTGCACCTCCTGCAAAAGATCCTCGTAAAAGCCGGCCAGGGTCTGGCCCCGGTCCGGCACACCAAGCACCTCCCCCATAAACCGCAGGGTTTCGGCATATCCCACCGCGTTTCTTGCATTGTCCACGCACACCACAGGGATGGTGCCGAACTTCTTCTGGACCAGGTCCACCCTTGACAGATCAAAGCCGGTCTCGTGCAGCTCGAACACAAGATCCGGATGCTGTGCAATATAGGCTTCATAGTTGGTTACATTCCGTCCCCAGCTCAGCACCGGGATATGCTGGAATTTTTCCGGGATAAACTTTTTGGCCTGCCCGGCAGGGGAGAAAAACCATCCGCCCAGCTTTTCAGGTGCGATCATGTAAACAAATGTCGCCGGCGGCGGAGATGTGGTCAGCACTTTGGTTATGTTTGCCGGTATTTTGACCTTCCGGCCGGCCATATCCGTTATTTCCCGGAATGGCCCGGCAACCGGGCTGACAGTACTGCTGCCTGTATCTTCCTGGTTTACGGTGTTGGCCGATGTTATACCTGCCGGCAAAAGGGCCGTCAGCATCAGTATGCTGATTACGGCCGTTAGTTTTCGAATCATCATCTCCTTCCTTTCATTTTCGTTCCAATTCCGGTTCAAGCCCGGTCCAATCCTGATAAATAAATTTGATCATCACATCCTGCCCCGGCCCTTTGCCAGAACCCGGGACAGCGGGATCACAAAGGGCGAATCCCCGATGCGTTTCACCATGGCTTTTATGCCGTAAACCGTCCCAAGATTTTCCGGGGTCAGCACGTCATCCGGTATGCCGTTGGCCAAAATTTTTCCTTTTTTCATCATCAGCATCCTGTCGGAATACCGGGCAGCCATGTTCAGATCATGGATGGCGATAATGGCTGTGAGCCGTTGCTTGCGCACAAGGGTTCGCAGGATCTCCATCACATCGATCTGGTGCCAGATATCCAGGTTGCTGGTGGGTTCATCCAGGAGCAGTAAACCGGTGTCCTGGGCCAGGGCCCGGGCAATCAGCACCTTTTGCTGCTGGCCCCCGGACAGCTCACTGAAAAACGCCAGGGCCAGATTCTCAATGCCCAGCAGCCCCAGGACTTCCCACACTTTGCCTTCATCCTGTTCATTGGCCTTCCATCCCAGGTGGGGCCTGCGTCCCATGAGCACCACATCAAAGACCGTATGGGTAAACACCCGAAGCGAATTCTGGGGAACATAGGCAACCAGGCGCGCAGCGTCCTTGCGGTTCATTTTAAAAAGGTCCTGGCGTTCCACCAGCACATCGCCGGAACGGGGTTCAAGAATCCGGTCAATGCATTTGATCAGGGTTGATTTTCCCGAACCGTTCGGGCCGACAATACTGACGATCTGGCCGTCCCCGATGGCCATGAAAAAGTCATGCAGCACATCATCGCCGGCATAGCCAAAGGTCAAATTTTTAACCGTAAGTTTATTGATCATGCCCAGAACTCCCGGCGTTTCCCCCTGATGATCAGATAGAGGAACAAGGGAATACCCAGCATGGACATGATGATGCCCACCGGAATAACAACGCCTCCCAGGATATTCATGGACACGGCATTGGCAATCAGAAGCAAAGCGCTGCCAATGCCGCCGGATGCCGGAATCAGAAACCGGTGGTCATTGCCGATGATGATCCGCGCAATATGGGGGGCCACAAGCCCCACAAATCCGATGACCCCGGTAAAGGCCACAATGGCGGCAACCAGCAGGCTTGCCACCACCATTACGGCCATGCGGACCGCATGGGCATCCACGCCCATGCTCCTGGCGCAGTCATCGCCCGTGGTCATCAGGTTAAGATCCCAGGCTTTGCCATAGAGGAACGGCAGGCAGACCAGACAGATGGCGCCCAAAAACCAGAGACTGTTCCAGTTGAGATCCGAAAGAGATCCCATGCCCCAGTAGGACATGACGGTCCGCTGCTCATCGTCGGCAATATAGGTAAACAGCTGGTTGGCGGCCTGGAACAGATAGTTGACGGCAATGCCGGCAAGGATCAGGGTTTCGGACGTGGCCCCCCTCAGGGCTGAAAGGCCAATGATGAATCCCGAGCAAAGGGCTGCGCAGACAAAGGCATTTCCCACCAGGAAATAGGGGCCGTCCAGAAAGGAAATACCGAAAACCACGGCCAAAGAAACACCGAAATGGGCACCCGAGGAGATCCCCAGGGTAAAGGGGCTTGCCATGGGATTTTTTAAAACCGCCTGCATCACGCACCCGCAGACCCCTAACCCCACGCCGCAAATCACGGTTCCTGTGATAAGCGGCATGCGGATGTCCCAGATCACATGGGCGAGAATGGGATTGATATCCAACCCGCTTGGGATCAGCCGGTCAAACAGGGTGAGATAGACCTGGCGGACAGTCATGGGAACCTGGCCCAGGGTGATGATGAAACTTGCCGCAATGATCAGCAGCAGGAGCAGGGCACCCAGGAAAAAGAATTTGCCCTGGACCGAATGGGCGTGGGCCTGCCGCATGGGCGTCATTTTTCCGGTGCGGGTTCTCCCGGGGGCCTGCCAGGACAGCCCGGGGGTGGCCCGTAAAAGCGCCTGTCTCATCGGTCAATCGCCTTTGCGCATCCGATCATGGCGCCAGTGGAATCTGTTCCGCCGGTTACCACGATCAGGTTACGTTCCTTTGCGATTTCAGACAGGGTCTGGAACTCCCGGAGTTTGAGTGCGGCCGGGGTGGTTTGGTAAGCCCTGGCCGCTTCGCTCATCCGCTGTGATGCCTGGCACTCGCCGTCCGCGAGAATGACCCGGGCCCGTCTTTCCCGCTCAGCCTCGGCCTGGCGGGCAATGGCCCGAAGCATGTTCTCGGGCAAGGCAATGTCGCGGATGGTGACGATATCCACACGGATACCCCAGGGCGCTGTTACGGTTTCAAGAAGGGCTTGGATTTTCTGGTTCAGGACCTCCCGGTCGGAAAGGATCGAATCCAGTTCGTTCTGCCCCAGAACATCCCGAAGCATGGTCTGGGCAATCAGTGCCGTGGCACCCTCATAGTCTTCAATCGCCACCACGGCCTGGGCCGGATCAATGACGTGGTAGTAAATAACGGCATCCACATCTGCGCTGATATTGTCCCGGGTGATGATGGTCTGTTTGGGCACGTCAAGCTGACGGGTTCTTAAATCCACCCGGGCGATTTGATCCACAACCGGAATGATCCAGAAAAGCCCCGCGCCTTTCACACCTTTCAGGCGGCCAAATCTGAAGACCACCGATCGGACATATTGACGGTTAATTCTGATGGACCCCAGGATGAACACAGCGATAAGACAAACAAATCCAACTTTCCACAAAAAGACCATCACAATATCCCTCACACCGGACCTTTGGGGGTCAGTGCCACGTTTGGGCCGTCCTGGTCTGGCATGGGATTTACCCCGGGACCGGCCGCAGTCTGCTTTGATTGTCCTTTTAAAACACTGTATGTCGTCTCAAAACTGCAAGATTGATCAGTTACAATACGGATCATGGGCCCGTCAACACTTTTTTCAGGACTTTTTTCAGGGACTTTGCCAATGCCCGGCCATGAAAAAAAATTAATTTTTTTAACTAGTTGCCAGAATTAGAGAATCTGAAAAAGCATAGACCCATGAATAAAAAAAAGAAATTGGGACTATCAGACAGAATCGGCACCATTAAAAAGGGAAAGTACGGGAATAAGATCATTGCCCGGGTTGCCGACAAAATAAATGGTTGGCTATTTTCGCCCCGAACCATTACAGTTGATATAGTCAGCATGGTTAACAGGCGCTAAAGGAGATAAATCATGGAAAAAATTATTGATGTAACCGTTGCCCGCAGGCAATTGGGCACATTGTTGGATGAGGTTTTTCACAAGGGAGATGTTTTTACCATTAAAAGAAAAGGAAAGGCCCTTGCCAGAATCGTCCCTCTTGATACGGCATTGCACCATAAAGAAAAAGAGAGCCTCTCCTTAAAACAAAAAGAGCTGCTCAAAGAGCTGAACAGCCTGCCCGTTATCGGGATGGACAAAGATCCTGTTGAGGTTCTAAGGTCCATACGACAACAAAAAAGGATTGAAGCAGGCAATAAAGATGACAAATAGCAGCTATGTACTGGATGCCAATGTGTTCCTGGAATACATCTATGGCCGGCCGTTGCAGGGGCAGGCAAAGCAAATATTTGAAGATGCTGTATTGGAACACATCCAAATCATGGTTCCAAGCCTTGCCCTGGATGAAATCACTGAAGTCCTTTGCGGTAATTTGAACGAAATCACAGATGTTGAGCGCCATTTAAAATTTATTGAAAAAATGGCAGAGGCTGACGTCTTGAGCATTATTGTACCCAATATCCAGACCCGAATGAAAGCGATTGAGATCGCAAGAAGCGGGAACCCAAAAAGCGGTTATCCGGAATTAACAGACGCCCTTTATCATGCACTGGCCATTATGAATGATGCAGTGTTTATAACAAATGATAAAAGACATATTGCAAAAGTTGCGGTGTTTGGCCACATTGCCATGCTGTCTGACTACGCGTAATCCGGAATTCAAAAGACAGGTGTTTAAAAATTTTAATATGTTGCCGGATGATAAATGCCAGTCATAGCCTTGACGTGTATGGCATGCGGCAAAGGGATATGATACAAGCAAGGAAATTGAAGAGTCCCGAAATTCAACCGCTGAACGCTGACAGGAATTAAATGAATCACGCTGTACACAACAAGATCGTATCCTTTATCTGGTCCATTGCCGATGACTGCCTAAGAGACATTTATGTCAGGGGAAAATACCGGGATGTTATTTTGCCCATGGTGGTGCTGCGGCGTCTGGACAGCCTGCTGGAACCGTCCAAGGAAGCCGTACTCAGAGAAGCAGACTTTCAAAAAAAACAGATGGGATTGACGGAGCTGGACGGTAAAGGCCTTGAAGATGCCGCAGGCTTTGTGTTTTACAATACCAGCAAATGGACCTTGAAAAAACTGTTCACCGTGGCCGGCAACAACCAGCAGGTTTTAAAAGCCAATGTAGAGGAGTATCTTTCAGGATTTTCCGCCAACGTTAAGGAGATCATTGAAAAATTCAACCTTAATGCCCAGATCCGCCATATGGCAGCCAAGGACGTTCTGCTGGATGTCCTGGAAAAATTCACATCGCCTTATCTGAACCTCACCCCCGAAGAAAAGCTGGACCCGGACGGCAATCCCATGCCGCCTTTAAGCAACCTGGGCATGGGGTATGTGTTTGAAGAGCTGATCCGCAAATTCAACGAAGAGAACAATGAAGAGGCAGGAGAGCATTTTACGCCAAGAGAAGTGATTGAGCTGATGACCCGTCTTGTCTTTGAACCGGTAAAGGAAAAGATGCCGCCGGTGATCACCATCTATGACCCGGCCTGCGGGTCCGGCGGCATGCTCACGGAATCCCAGGCGTTTATTAAAAGGGAAACCGGGCGGCAGGCCGATGACGGGTATATTTATCTGTACGGCAAAGAGATCAATGACGAAACCTATGCCATCTGTAAATCAGACATGATGATCAAGGGAAATGATCCGGGCTTTATCCGTCCCAATTCAACCCTTTCCACGGATGAATTTGCAGGGACTGCCTTTGATTTCATGCTCTCCAACCCGCCCTACGGGAAAAGCTGGGCAAGCGAACAGAAATTTATCAAGGATGGCGCCAATATCATTGACCCCCGGTTCAAGGTGACCCTGAAAAATTATTGGGGCGAACCCATGGAAGTGGACGCCGCACCCCGGTCCAGCGATGGGCAGCTTTTGTTCTTAATGGAGATGGTCAGCAAAATGAAGGCACCGGACCAGAACGTGTTCGGGTCGCGCATCGCCTCGGTTCACAACGGCTCTTCCCTGTTCACCGGGGATGCGGCAAGCGGTGAGAGCAATATCCGCCGCCACATCATTGAGAACGATCTGCTCGAAGCGGTTGTCCAATTGCCCAATAATCTGTTTTACAACACCGGCATCACCACCTATATCTGGCTTTTGTCCAACAACAAATGTGATGCCAAAAAAGGAAAGATCCTGCTCGTTGATGCATCCAGGTGTTTTCAAAAATTGAGAAAAAACCTGGGGAACAAAAACTGCGGGTTCTCAGGCGCCCATATCCGCAAGATTGCTGCGGCCTGTGCAAAGATGCAGGCCATTGAGCCTATACAGGATGAAAAAGGAGAGGATACCGGTATTGGTGCCAAAGTATTTGAAAACAGCGACTTTGGATATTATAAGGTGGCCATTGAACGGCCGGACAGAAGATCGGCCCGGTTTACAAAAGAGTGCATCGCGCCCCTGCGTTTTGACAGGGCCTTTGCCGTTCCCATGGAATGGATATATGCGCAGTGGGGGGATGCCGTTTACACCCCTGGCACCCTTGCGGATCATGAAAAGGAGATCCTGGCCTTTTGCCAGGACAACGGTGTTGCATTAAATACAAAGAGCCGCAAAAAACTGTTCAGTTTAAATAGCTGGAACAAGCATAAAGCCCTGGTAGACGCGGCCCAAAAGCTGATGGCGGCCATGGGCCGGGATGAATGCAAGGATTTTAACCGGTTTCAATCCCAGGTGGATAACACCCTGAAAACCTTGAACCTGAAATTGTCGGCCCCGGAGAAAAAGGCTATTTTAACTGCGGTGTCCCGGTACGATGAAACCGCGAGGCGAGTGGTCAAAAAGAAGGTCAAACTGTCAGGAGACAAGCTTGAAAACCTGCTGGATCATCTGGGGTGCCGGCAAACAGACCTGCCGGACTTTGGATTTTATCCTGTGGCGGGCAAAAAGGGAGAATACCTGATTTTTGAACCCTGCTCGGATCTTAGGGACCATGAGTCCGTGCCCCTGAAAGATGATATCCATGACTTTTTCAAGACGCAAGTCCTTCCCCATGTGCCCGAGGCCTGGATCAATCTGGATTCGGTGAAAATCGGCTATGAGATCAGTTTCAATAAATATTTCTACCGCCATAAGCCCTTGCGGAGCATGGAAGAGGTGGCCAGGGAGATCCTGGACCTGGAGCGCCGGGCCGAGGGGTTGATTGCCGATATTCTGGGCCTTGACGGGGCAGCGGTTTCAGGTGTGGAACATGACTGATTTTTTACCCGTGATGCCGAGATATGAGGCTTATAAGGATTCCGGGGTGGCGTGGATTGGGGAAATTCCTAAAGACTGGAATATCGAAAAAATAAAGTATCTTTTTAAAATAGGCCGAGGAAGAGTAATTTCCCAAGAAGAATTAGAAGAGTTTGGTCTATATCCTGTTTATTCGTCTCAAACAAGGGATGGGGGTCTTTTAGGTTTTATAAACTCATATGATTATAACTGTAAACAAATAACCTGGACAACAGACGGCGCTAATGCGGGAACTGTTTTTTTACGGGAAGGAAAACATAACTGTACAAACGTATGCGGTACGTTACAGGCTTTTTCAAAAAATTTATCTATGGAATATTTATCATTTGCATTAGGTGTGGGCACATTATTTTATAAACGTCCTGATACAAATGGGGCCAAAATTATGAGTGGTGAAATGGCTGAAATTAAAGTCCCATCCCCCCCTTTCCAAGAGCAAACCTCCATAGCTAACTTCCTCAACTGTAAAACAACAAAAATCGACCAGGCAGTTGCCATCAAAGAGAAGCAAATCCGGCTTCTCAAAGAGCGCAAGCAGATCTTAATTCAGAATGCGGTGACAAAAGGCCTTGATCCGAATGTTCCCATGGCCGATTCAGGTGTGGAATGGATTGGGCAGATACCGGCGCATTGGCAGGTAAAACGTGCCAAGTATCTATTTATTGAAGTGGATGAACGCTCGACAACAGGCAAAGAAGAATTGTTATCGGTTTCACACATGACCGGCGTTACCCCTCGTTCTGAAAAAAATGTAAACATGTTTATGGCTGAAGACTATACGGGGTCAAAAACCTGCCGGAAAAATGATCTTGTTTTTAATATTATGTGGACATGGATGGGGGCGTTAGGGGTTTCTGACAGGTCCGGCATAGTCAGTTCTTCTTACGGTATTTTCAGACAGCAAAAAGATGGCCTGTTTAATTCGAATTACCTTGAATTTTTACTGAAAACAACAAAGTATATTGAGCATTATAATAAAGTTTCCACCGGCCTTCATTCATCTCGGTTAAGATTTTATGGTCATATGTTTTTCAACATGGAAATAGGTTTTCCCGACAGAAAAGAACAAGATCAGATTGTTACCCACATCCAAACCCAATCCACCAAAATAGACCAGGCCATAGCCATACAGGAGCAGATGATCGAAAAGCTCAAAGAGTACAAGGCCACCCTGATCAACTCTGCCGTGACCGGGAAAATCAAGGTGCCGGATCCGGCAGAGAACAAGGTTGTGGCATAATGATAAAAGGATAAACCCAATGTCATAAATTTAAGCATTGAGCATTTTACCACGAAGAACACGAAGTTCACGAAGATATTAGCGCACTAACCTTCGTGTTCTTCGTGAACTTCGTGGTTTTAATCTCAGAACCTCTTAATCTTATGACATTGAGGATACCCCCTAAAAAAAGGAGCGTCACATGGTCAGCCAAACCAATGAACAGGCCCTGGAAACTGCCATTGAAAGAAAGTTGACCGGCACCTGCCTCGAAGATCTCAAAACAGGGGATCTCAAAACCACGGCCCGGGATATGGACGAAGTGGCGGAAACCCGGGCACCCTTTGATACCCACCATGGATATGAGATCGGATATCACCAGCATTTCAATCCCCGGTTTGCCGTGGATGAAAAAAAATTCTGGGCCTTTCTTAAAAATACCCAGGAAAAAGAGATTGAAAAGCTGAAAAGCAAACGCCCGGGAAGCGATGAATGGCAACGAAAAATCCTTGAGCGCCTGGACCGGATGATTAAAACAAAGGGGCTGTTACACCTGCTCAAAAAAGGCTTAAGCGTAGATGACGCCCATTTTTCATTGTTGTATCCAGCCCCCCTGGCAAGCTCTGCCAACCGGGTAAAAGAGCAGTTTCAAAGCAATGTGTTCAGCACCACAAGACAGGTCCACTACTCCCTGGACACCCCCGGTGAATCCATAGACCTTGTGCTGTTTCTCAACGGCCTTGCCTTTGCCACCCTGGAATTGAAGAACCCCTGGACCGGCCAGACCGCAAGATTCCACGGCCAGAAACAGTATCGCACCCAGCGGGACAAAAATCAGCCCCTGCTCCAGTTCGGCCGGTGCCTGGTCCATATGGCCGTGGATACCGATGAGGTCTATATGACCACCAAACTTGCAGGTCAATCCACATTTTTCCTGCCCTTTAACAAGGGGCATGACCAGGGTGCCGGAAATCCCCCCAATGCAAACGGCCATAAATCCGCCTACCTTTGGGAGGAGGTTTTCAGCAAAACCAGTATTGCCAATATCATAGAGCATTTTGTACGGCTGGACGGAAAAGCCAAAGATCCGCTGAACAAGCGGACCTTGTTTTTCCCGAGATATCATCAGATGGATGTGGTGCGCAAACTGATCCGGCACTCGGCAGAAAACGGGGTGGGACAGACCTGTCTGATCCAGCATTCGGCAGGGTCAGGCAAATCCAACTCCATCACCTGGGCCGCCTACCAGCTCATCGAAACCTATCCGCAAAACGGTCAGGTTCCCGGGGCAAAGGATCCGGAGCGCCCGCTGTTTGATTCGGTGATCGTGGTCACGGACCGGCGTCTTCTGGATAAACAGTTGCGGGAGACCATCAGAGAATTTTGTGAAGTAAAAAACATTGTTGCCCCGGCATACCGGGCCGCAGATTTAAAAGCGGCCCTGGAACAGGGAAAAAAGGTCATCATCACAACCATCCAGAAGTTTCCCTTTATCCTGGACGGGATCGGTGATCTGAGCCAAAAAAACTTTGCCGTGATCATTGACGAAGCCCACAGTTCCCAAAGCGGTTCTGCCCATGACAAGATGAACCGGGCCATGGGCACGGCAGCGGACAAAAAAAGCGACAGCGACAATGAGGCTCAAGATGACGCCCAGGATAAAATCCTCAAAGCCATGGCCGAACGAAAAATGCGGGGCAATGCATCTTATTTTGCCTTTACCGCCACCCCCAAAAACAGCACCCTTGAAAAGTTTGGTGTCAAACAGGCCGACGGACAATTCAAGCCCTTCCACCTTTATTCCATGAAACAGGCCATTGAAGAGGGGTTTATCCTGGATGTCCTGGCCAATTACACGACCTATAAAAGCTATTACGAAATCCAGAAATCCATACAGGAGAATCCCCTGTTTAACACGCAAAAAGCCCAGAAAAAACTGCGGGCCTATGTGGAACGTCACCAGCAGACCATCAATATCAAGGCTGAAATTATCCTTGAGCACTTTATCCCCCGGGTGGTGAACGCCAAGAAGCTTAGGGGCAAAGCCAAGGGCATGGTCGTCACCCAAAATATTGAAGCGGCCATCCGGTATTACAACGCCGTCACCCGGCTGCTGGAGAAAAAGGGAAATCCGTTCAAGGTGCTGATTGCATTTTCCGGCCACAAGGCGGTGGACGGCATTGAATATACCGAAAGCCTGATGAACGGATTCAGCGACAGCGAAACCAGGGACCGGTTTGATGGGGACGATTGCCGCCTGCTGGTGGTGGCCAATAAATATCTGACCGGATTTGATCAGCCCAAGCTGTCAGCCATGTATGTGGATAAAAAACTGCAACATGTTCTGGCGGTCCAGGCCCTGTCCCGGTTGAACCGGTCCGCACCAGGCTTAGGTAAAAAAACCGAAGATCTGTTCATCCTTGATTTCTTCAACAGCGTGGAGGATATCAAAGCTGCCTTTGACCGTTTCTATACAGCCACAAGCCTGTCCCGGGCCACGGATGTCAATGTCCTGCATGAACTCAAAGTGTTCTTAGATGAGCAGGGCGTGTATGAATGGCAGGAGGTACAGCAGTTTGTGACTCTTTATTTCAACAACGCCGATGCCCAGCAGTTAAGCCCCTTTATTGATGTGGCAGCCCAGCGGTTTAACAAAGGACTTGAACTGGAAGACGAAGATAAAGCCGACTTTAAGATCAAGGCCAAGCAGTTTGTCAAAATTTACGGGCAGATGGCGTCCATCATGCCCTTTGAGATTATCGAATGGGAAAAACTGTTCTGGTTTTTAAAATTTTTAATTCCCAAATTGATCGTCAAAGACCCCAGGGCCGATGAAATCGATGAATTGCTCAACTCGGTTGACCTGTCTTCCTATGGATTGCAGCGGGTGAAATTGAACCACCCGATCCGTCTGGATGAAGAAGAAACGGCAGTTGAGCCCCAGAATCCGAATCCGCGCGGTGTCCACGGCGGTGAGGCAGAGCATGATCCTTTGGATGACATCATCCGCAATTTCAATGAACGCTGGTTCCAGGGCTGGAGCGCAACGCCCCTGGAACAGCGGGTTAAATTTTTGAGCATCGCAGACAGCATCAAGGCCCACCCTGATTTTGACGACAAGTATAAAAACAATCAGGATGCCCATACCCGGATTTTGGCGTTTCAAAAAATATTTGAGGATGTCATGCTCAAAAAACGGCGCGACGAACTGGAACTGTACAAACTTCTGGCAGCCGATGCCGCATTCAAGTCAGCCATGCAGCAAAGTTTAAGACAGATTGTGGACGGATAAACAACCTCTATGTTCAAGAAGAAGGCACAAAGGCCGACATCGCAATCTGTGTCAACGGCACATGGAAGCGTCAGAAAGCAGCTTCTCATTCTTTTTTTCAAAACGATGTAACCTTTTCATTGCTGGTTCGTTTTCAAATTATATAGTGCGCATCAAGGGCGCATCAAATCATAACCCAAGGCAAAAGGAGTAAAAAATGGTTAAAAACATGATCAAATTAGGTTTTCTTGCAACGATGATTGTTGTGTTTACCGGCACTGCATGGAGTGCACCTATGGAAACACAGGCAGGGGGCAGCAATCCGTACGTTCTGGCCAAAGCAGGAGGCCATGGTCCCGGAGACGGTACAGGAAATGGTGGGGATGGACCTGGCGATGGGGGTGGTTACGGACCAGGCGACTGCGGCGCTGCCGGTTCAGCCGATACCATGCAACTTTTTGCTAAAAATGGTGGTGGTAAGGGCGGTGGTAAAGGTGGTAATGGTGGTGGTAAGGGTGGTGGTAAGGGTGGTGGTAAGGGCGGTAATGGACCTGGCGACGGCACCGGTAACGGCGGTAACGGACCGAAGGACTGCACGGGGAACGGATCGGGGAGCTGATAATTGCTCTAATCATTTAATCATTTCCGGCACAACAGAAGAGATATTATTCTGTCGTGCCGGACACTGTTTCAACCGCTGGATCAAAAATACAATTCCTGGAACCGAAATCATCACTTTCCTGCAGATGGCATGCAGGCGTCACTGGCTGACCGTCAACAATATAAAAATAAGAAAAAGAACCACCGGCAGGCAGGCGAACCTCCCAGGCACCGGATACGTTCCGGGCCGGGACCGCTTTAAAATTATTCAGGCTTGATACAAAAAAGACCTTTTGAGCGGCAGGCTTCTTCAGATACAGTACCAGTTCACTCTTCCCCAGCCTGTAATAGTGTGTACGACTGCATCCCGCCAGGATTAAGACCGTTAAACAAAGGGTGAGCAGGCACTTCATCATATGGACATCCCGACATTTAATATGGAATTCACGCCGCCAAAATCATCCAGTTCTTTTCCCGGGATGGTTGGATCAGCAATCTGCGTATCTCCGTTTAAAATATAGGCAAACCGGTATTCACCGGAGGGAAGCGGAATGCGAATTTCCCAGTAGCCGCTGTTTCCGATGGGATCTAACGCGATTTTTTTCCATCCGTTGAACGACCCTGCCAGTTCTACCTGCCTTGCCCCGGGCTGGTAAAGAACAAATCGGCTGGCAACAAGCGGCGGTTTTTCAATGTGTGGGGAATAACCGCTGAAAAAGTAGACCAATACGGCCAGAAAAGAACATGCCAGAACATATCCCATAGGTCTGATGGCTTTTGATATTAAACTCCTGAAGGGTTTGGGCCCCAATGTTGACAAATGGGAACGCAGGGCCTGCTCCTGTTTAATCAGATCGCGGGTAATCCTATAAAACTGTTCATCCTCTCGGATGGTTGTTATAAACACCTGTTTATCCTGCAGGTTCATTTCATCGTCGATATACATACTGGAAAGATGTTCCATTATTCTTCCTCTTTAAGCAGATCCATGAGCCGGAGCCTGGCCCGATGAACCTTGACTTTGACATTGCCTTCACTTAAGCCTAAACGCTTTCCAATCTGCCGATAGGTCCGGTTTTGCGAAGAAACCATAAAAAGCAGTTCCTGGTCCTGGGGATTAAGTTGCACAAAGGCCCGCGTTATGCCTTCTGCCTTTTGTTTTTCGATCAGTTGTTTTTCCGGTGTTTGGTCCGAGACCTGTTCGATGTCATCTGCAACGGTCTGCCTTTTATTTCTCCTGGCTGAATCAAAAGCCGTATTTCTGGCTATGGTATAAAGCAACGCGCGGCTTTTTTTTCGATCACGGTAACTGGAAAAATACCGGGTAAAACTTTCCTGCATAACATCCAGTGCGTTCTGATAATCGCCTGTCAGCTGAAATACATAGGCCGTGATCCGGTCTTTGTACTTCTGGTAGAACCGGTCAAAGGATAAGCTGTGCGGTTCATTCCTATCGGCCATGTCCGCCTGAGCCGCCACCGCCTTTTCCACCGCCACCGCCTTTTCCTGATCCGCCCCGGCCGCCTGAACGACGTCCCTGGCTACCGCCTGCGTTTGACTTTTGATTTCCTTCAAGTTGATGCCTTTCCTGGTTCTGTAACCGGGTCATTTCTTTCTCTGACAGTCCGTTTTTCACAGCCGTGGTCAATACATTTTCAATGGTGCCGGATCTTACACCTCGTCTCGCCATGGTCCGGGCAACCTGCATGGTCCGAATCGCTGTTTCCGGAGCGACATGGCTTTTTTTTGCCTGTTCAGAAATTTTATTGGAAAGGTTTGTTATATCATCGGGTTTCATGCCGGAGGCAAGGCATCCGGCAATCACATCGGTTAGCCCGTCTGTGTTTTGCCTGGCCTGCTTTAATTCCTGGGAAATCTGATTGCCGTATGCATACCTGCCTGCCACAGCCCGCATAGCCCTGACCACCTTTTCGTCTCCAACCCCCTTGGCCATTCCCTCCATGGCTTTTTCCATCAGGGGCTCATGGGGAAGGCCTTGGTTGACACTCGTTGTCAGCAGCTCTCTGGCCTGGTTTTGCATCTCATTGGAAAATTTATTTTGCACCATCGCTGTGAGCATTTCAGCGGCAGCAGACTCAGAAATTCCTGCTTTTGCCAACTGTCGAGCCTGTGTCCGGATTTGTCGAGCTTCTTCAGTGGAAAGTATTCCGGAATCTGCCGCACCTGCGATGGTTGTCAGGCCGGATAATAAAACTAAAATGATTATAATGTATTTCATGCCACCCCTTTTTGATTTCAATTCATTTGACCTTTACTGTTGTTATAACGGGCAGACCAACCAATGGTTACACTCTATCTTTTCAGGGTGCAATTCAATAATTTAGGTTTTGGCCTGATCACGGGTATTTTGCATAAAAAGTCAAAATGTGGAATTCATAACCACTTGATTTTATAGGACCTGAATTTTATGATTTGCCTGCTATCTTGCCCAAAAGGGTCAAATCTAAATTATCGGTTTGCACCCTCTTTTCAAGACGCATCAACCATATCTCTATCCTTGGTAATCGTCCATATCGAACAAAAGCTTAGGCTTTAGTGTTGACACTCCCCAAAAATGTATGATACCGATATCCAAAATTGTAGTTTTTAAATTATATTTAAATTTTATTGACGACATCATGGCATAATATCTCAAGCCGGTCGTCTGTATTTTTTTATATGAAAAGCCATGAGGAGAAGAATTCCTTGTCCCTAGTATTTGTTATTGTAGCCGGCCCGCCATCCTCCGGGAAAACATCCGTGATGATGCAGGTTATCCGCCATCTGCAGCAGGACAGCCTTCAGGTTTCAGCATGCAAGATTGATTGTCTTGAAACCTCAGATGATGCGCGTTACCGCAGTCTTGGCATTCCGGTCTGCGTTGGGCTCAGCGACTATCTTTGTCCGGATCATTTTTATGTGGCCAACCTGGAAGAGGTGTGGGACTGGGCAGAAAATCAAAAAACCGATGTGCTGATTCTTGAAACCGCAGGGTTGTGCCACAGATGCGCCCCTGCGGTTCAAGGGTGTTTAACCGTATGCGTAGTCGATAATCTGGTGGGGCTTGATACGCCTAAAAAAATTGGCCCGATGCTGAGTACGGCGGATATCATCGTCATCACCAAAGGCGACGTTGTTTCACAGGCGGAAAGGGAGGTCTTCAGCCATCAGGTGGAATGTGTGAACGATAAAGCCCGCGTCATCCATATCAACGGTCTGAATGGCCAGGGTTCCCTGGGTTTAAAGAGGGACATCTTGAAAATGAGCCCGCTCCAGGGCATTACCGGCGGACAGTTGAGATACCCCATGCCGGCGGCCATATGTTCCTATTGCGCCGGAGAGACGATTGTCGGAAGCGCTTACCAGATGGGCAATGTCAAAAAAATTGATTTTAGGTAAGAACAGATGAAACTGCGAAAAATAAGTATCCTGGGAGGACAGGATAAGGATGCAAATCCCGAAAACATCCGGCGTATAGATATTCAGACAGGAGAGGTCGTTGCCGTTGTCGGCCCCACCGGATCAGGAAAGACCCAGCTGATATCCGATATTGAACAATATGCAGACGGCGCATCCCCCACAAGACGCACCATCCTGATAAACGACCTTGGGCCGGACAGCAACGGGCCAAATAAAGCATTCAGGCACCTGATGGCAGAGGTTTCCCAGAAAATGAACTTTGTAATGGATTCCTCTGTGGCCGCGTTTTTACGCAAGCACGCCAGGGTACGCGGCATTGAGGACATTGAAAAGCGTGTTGCAGATGTGCTTGGGCTGACCAATGAACTGGCGGGCGAGCCGATCTCCATGGCGGACAATCTGACCCTGTTGAGCGGCGGGCAGGCCAGAGCACTTATGGTGGCGGATGTGGCGCTTATCAGCAATGCGCCCGTAGTGCTCATCGATGAAATCGAGAATGCCGGTATCGACAGGCTCAAGGCCCTTAACATTCTGAAAGGCCAGGGCAAGATTGTACTGGTTGTGACCCATGACCTGACCCTCACCTTGATGGCTGATCGCAGAATCGTCATGAAAAACGGAGGGATGTGCAAACTTCACCGGCTAACCCGGGAAGAGAAGAGGATTGCAGCCGAGCTGGCAGCCATTGAAGCTGATATTTCCCGCTTGCGTAATTTGATCAGACGCGGCGATTCCATTGAAAAATCAAAAAACAATAAGGAGAAAGCGGTCCTATGGCGAGAATTTTGCTCCACTGCCCACTTAACATCAGCCGGTCTTTAGTTCAGATGATGGAAGAATTTTGCCGGGAATTCAATGAGAAGCACAACATTGAGGTGACCATCGAAACCCAGCCCCACCGCCCTTCGGAAAAAAGTCTGTTTGAGGCATGTGTGGAAAAAGATGAGATGCCCGATTTAACAGTGGGACATGTGGATGATTTTGCAGATCTTCCCCCGGGCTACCTGGCCGGGCATTTCAAATCCATTCCCGGCCGGTTCCCCATAAGAAAAGAACTCGCGGATATGGGGTGGACAGATCACAATGGATATTTTCATCCGTTTGTGGTCATTCCCTTTGCCATCTTTTACAACCAAAACAGTCTTGGGAAAAATGATATCCCGCGGCTGTGGGAGGATCTGCTGGATGAGCAATGGGCGGGCAAAATTCTTATGCCCGATGCGTTCCGCATTGTCTCCCTTGTTGTAAAGGCGTTCATGAAAACGGATTTCCCGGAAGACTTTGACAAAATGAAGACAAACTTCGTTCACCAGGGAAGCCCCATGGAAGTGATCACTGCCGTGGATGAAGGCCGCTATCCCATCGGTATCACCAATATTGCCTTTGCACGCATTTCCAAACAGAAAAATACCCGCATCATATGGCCGGCAGATGGCCTGTTCTGTATGCCCCAGGTCATGGTGTGGAGCCGTAAGGCAGCGGACCCGCTGTTTGAAATAGGCGATTTTCTCATGTCCCGGGAGGTTCAGACATACCTTTCCCTTCAAAGCTTTGTGCCGGTTGCACCGGACATCCCCATGCACAAACTTGTAACGGACAACCAATGCAACCTGCGCTGGAAAGGATGGCACTCTTTTCTGGAGGCATTAAAGGGGCGGCGGTCAGCTGTTTGACTCGGGGTTTAGCCTAACTTTTATGAAAGGAAAATGGATATGCAAACACATGGATATTCGCAGTTGGCTCCCGTATATCCCCTGATCGCCCAGCAGATCGTGGATGACTATGGGATTACGGAAGGCATATGTCTGGATATTGGTACAGGTCCCGGCTATGTGGGCATTGAGCTTGCAAAAATCACCAGACTGGAAATGTATTTTATAGACGACAAACAAGAGGCCCTGGACAAAGCGAAAAAAAATGTTTCAGGATGCGGTCTGGACAATCTGGTCCATTTTACAAGGGCAGATGTTTGCGAACTGCCCTTTGGGGATGGCTTTGCCGATCTCATCGTCAGCCGGGGTTCCCTGTGGTTCTGGGATAATCAGGTCAAAGGGCTGCAACAGATTCACCGGGTATTAAAACCCGGTGGTATAGCCTTTGCCGGAGGCGGTTTGGGACGGTATTCCCCTCCTTCCATGCATAAGCGCCTGAAGGGAAAAGGACGCAGGAAAATGGAAAAAGAGGGAAAGGGTAATTTCCTGAATGGTGAAGGTCTCAAAGCGTTGTTGAAAAAAACGGGATTGGATGGTTGCCGGGCCATATCGGATATAGAGGGAGAAGATGAGACCTGGATTGAGATGAGAAAATAGCGGGGTTTGATTTGAAGAGATGATGATGAAGATAATGAAGACAATGATTGTTCCTTGTATCTGTTTTGCTCTGTTCATACCTGAAAGCGCCGTATCAGGCGGAATCCAGTCCAATGAGAATAGTTCCAAAATCCAGGACATGGTTGTAACGGCAACCATGACGGAAAAAAGAATAAAGGACGCGCCGGGTTCGGTGGAGGTGATCACGGAACAGGAGATCCTTGAGATGAATGCGGATACCGTTGCCCAAGCCCTTGAAGAGGCAACAGGACTTTTGATGACCACGGAAACCGGGCGGATGATGCGGCCCAGTATTCGCGGTACGGGCAACAAACACACCCTGGTGTTGATGGACGGACGGCGGATCACTTCCGGGTTCAAGGATCTGACGGGACTTGAGCAGATTCCCGTGGATATGATCGACCATATAGAGGTGGTTCGCGGCCCGGTATCGGCGCTTTACGGCAGCGATGCCATTGGCGGTGTGGTCAACATCATCACAAAGAAACCCTCAAAAGCATTAACCATGGGAGGAACGGCCAAATATGGCCAAAGCACATATGGCGATGGAGATGAAGCTGCAGCAAGTGCATATGTGGGGAACTCAATGGGGCGCTTCGGGTTCCTGGTGGCCGGAGGCTACCGCAATAAGGACGGGTATGATATGGACGGTGTTACCCCGGATGACGGTGATGCCATTGGGATGAAATCTGCGGGTGGCCGGTTTTCATACCAACTCACCCAAGGCCACGATCTTCTGGCGGGATTCGAGGCAGTTGACCGGAATTTCAACGGGCTCAGAGATCTTCAGAATCTTGACCGGGGAAGGGATACCAACGACCGCAGGCTGAACTATTTCCTGGAATATGACGGGAAGATCGCCCCTGAATCCTCCCTGATGCTGCGGGCAAATCGTTCCTGGCATGACAATGAGATTACGATTGATCCACCGACCTCTGAAATCATTGGGAGCATTGGAGATGAATCCAATGCAGAGCGGACACTGGATCAGCTGGAAGGCCGGTTTACCTCCCTGGTTATGAAAAAGCATCTGCTGACCATGGGCACGGAATACCTAAAGGAAAGCCGGGAAGATGACACAGATCTTGACGATAGTGTGGAAACCTTGAGTATCTATGCCCAGGATGAGTACCGGATTTTTGATCCGCTTTACATGGCATTGAGTGCGCGCTGGGACCATTACTCTGATTTTGGATCGGAATGGACCCCCAGACTTTCCATGACCTATGCCATTCTGGACAACCTGAGATTAAAAGGAGCCTGGGGCATGGGATTCAGGGCCCCGGGGTTTCTTGAGCTGTATATCCCCACCTATATGAGTCAGGGAAAGGTGATCTACGAGCCCAATGCCGGTCTTGAACCTGAATCCTCACAGAGCTATGAAATCGGCATCCAGGGTGAGTACAAAAATTTCCAAGCCGGCCTAACCTGTTTTAAAACCGATATCGATGACCTGATCGAAGCGGTTTATTATACGTCAACCGGTTCCGGGAAAAATAAAAAAGACTATTACCAGTACCAGAATATCGCTGAAGCCGCCATCTGGGGCGTTGAGTTTGAATGCAGCCTTAAACTGCCGGCGGGGTTCACGTTATCGGGCAATCTGGCCTATCTGGATACCGAGGATAAAACCACCGGTGAAAAATTGGAAGGCCGTCCGGATTACAAAGGCTCTGTAAAGCTTGCCTATGCATACCTGCCCTTGGGGATTCGCGCGAATGTCCGTGTGACCCATATCGGTGAGCGTTACTATGCCGACGAAGACCAGGACAGGATGACCCTGGTCGATGCGTATGTGTCCAAGGATGTAACAGACCGCTTTCAAATCTTTGCCGGGGTGGATAATCTGTTTAACTCCGGAAAAGACAATTATGAGGAACCGGAGTTCTTTTATTGCGGAATTAGATTCAGCTATTAAAAAAGGAACCATGATTTTACCTGAAAAGACAGTTGTTTTGATGCCTTTGCTCCTGTTTCTGCTTTTTGCAGCAGCGGTTGTGTCCCTTTCCCTGGGCCGCTATCCCGTCACATGGAGTGACATATATGATTTTTTTACCGCTGTTTTGTCCGGCCAGAGCCTGGCAGGTTGTCGAAAGCTTCAGATTCTGAAAAATCTTTTTATCGATATCCGTTTGCCGCGCATTGTGGCTGCCATGCTGGTGGGGGCCTCTCTTTCCGTGTCAGGTGCGGCGTTTCAATCCATGTTTATTAATCCCCTGGTATCACCCGGCCTTTTGGGGGTACTGGCTGGCGCCTCTTTTGGGGCAGCGCTTGGCATGGTCACCACCAGCACCTGGTTCGCTGTCCAGATCAGTTCTGTTGCCTTCGGCCTTGTGGCGGTTGCCGCCGCTGTCGGGATGGCAGCGATCTACCGGGGGGACCGTCTGTTAATGCTGATTTTGGGCGGCATTATCAGCAGTGCGCTGTTTACATCACTTCTGTCCGTGGTGAAATATCTGGCAGATCCCTATAGCCAGCTTCCTGCAATTGTTTACTGGCTCATGGGCGGTTTTTCAGCAATAGATGCAGAAACCGTGTGGGCCGTATGCATTCCCATGGTATCTGGCATTGTGGTTTTAATTTCCCTTGCAAATTACCTGAACATTTTAAGCATGGGCGATGAAGAGGCCCGTTGCCTGGGGGTGAATGTGCGCCTGATCCGCATGATGATGATTTTTCCGGCCACCTTGATCAGTGCTCTGACCGTGGCCCTGGGCGGGATGATTGGCTGGGTAGGGCTGGTCATCCCCCATATCGCCCGCATGCTTGTGGGGCCGGACAACCGGAAATTATTGCCGGCATCGGCCGTTATCGGTGCCATTTACCTGCTGGTGGCGGATGACATCTCAAGGCTTGCATTCACCGTGGAAATACCCATTGGTATCCTGACCTCCCTGGTGGGAATTCCTTTTTTCGCCCTTATTCTGGCAAAATCAAAGAAAGGTTGGAATTAATGAGTTTTATCTGCATGGATCATGTCACCTATGGATATGGCAACACGCCGGTTTTAAACGACATCAACCTCTGCTTGGGAAAAGGAGAAGTCGTCTCTCTCCTAGGACCCAACGGAAGCGGCAAGACCACGCTTTTGAAAGTCCTGCTGGGACTTTGCCGTCCCCAAAATGGAGAGGTGCGCCTTGAGGGACGCCCTGTCCGGCAAATCAACGCCAAGGCCCTTGCCCGGCGGATGGCCTATGTGCCCCAGACCCATAAAATTTCCTTTGCTTACCGGGTAATCGATGTGGTGCTGATGGGCAGAATGCCCCATAAGCCCTTCTTTTTCCGGTATTCAACACAGGATGAGGCCCAGGCCCTTAAGGCCCTGGAGCAGCTTTCCATTGCCCATCTCAGGAACCGTCCCTATACCGAGGTGAGTGGCGGGGAGCGCCAGTTGACCCTGATCGCCCGGGCCCTTGCCCAAGGGGCTGACATCCTTGTGATGGATGAACCTGTAAGCGGACTGGATTACGGCAATCAGATCCGCCTGCTGGCGCAGATAGCCACTTTGGCAGACCATGGATACACCTTTATCAAAACCACCCATTTTCCGGAACACGCCGTCTGGATATCAGACCGGGTCGTAATGCTCAAAGGGGGCAAGGTCCTGGCAAATGGCCATGCCCCGATGGTCGTCAATGAGGAGAATCTGTATCTTCTTTACAATACGGATATTGGCATGGCGGATCTTGATGAAGGCCTAAGGGTCTGTGTGCCCCGGAATATGCTGGGCCACTTTAAAAAAAGAAAGCCGGTTGATTCTTTCAATTATTTTACCCCAAACCCGTTGAAGCAAGTCATTTAAACCGTTCATTTTTCAGGGAATGATATGAAAGTATATACAAAACCCAACGTTATTTTCATTGCAACGGCTGTTTTTATCTGGTGGTGCGGTTTTTCCTCTGCCGGGCAGATTACGGATATGCATGGTCGAAAGGTTGAGGTACCGGATGAGATCCATACAGTATATGGAACCAGCCCCCCTGTTACCTATATGCTTTATGCCATTGCCCCGGAACTGATTGCCGGCCTTAATATCCCCTGCAGGGAAAAGGAAAAACAATATCTGCCGGCCCGGTTGCAAACGCTTCCGGTGGTCGGCGGATGGTTTGGCCAGGGACGGACACCCAGCCTGGAAACGCTGATGCAGGTAAATCCGGATGTTGTTCTGGCATGGTATATAAAAGATTCTCCAGCCTGCCGAAAAACAGAGGAGATGCTGATTCCCATGGGGTTTTCGCTGCTTTACATCTCTTTGGACAAACTGGAAAACTATCCTGAAACCTTCCGGTTTCTGGGACGCCTGCTCCACCGCGAAAAACGGGCAGCAGCACTTGCAGACTATGCACAACAAACCCTGGATAAAATCAAGGCAGTACGGGAGTCCATACCTGAATCCGATCAGGTATCTGTTTACTATGCCGAAGGCATGGATGGTCTGAGTACGGAGTGTGACACCTCTGTCCATGCCGAGCTTCTCGGGCTATGCGGTGGAAAAAATGTCCACATCTGTCCCTCCCGGACCATTTACGGCAAGGAAAAGGTCTCCATAGAGCAGGTAATGCGTTACGCGCCGGATGTGATCGTCTCAGAGGAATACGGTTTTTATGACGCAATATTTCAGGACCCGCGATGGCGGAATATTCCTGCGGTCCAAAACCACCGGGTTTACCAGATCCCCAATTCTTCTCTGAACTGGCTTGACCGCCCTCCTTCCTTCATGCGATTTCTGGGGGCCAGATGGCTGCTCAATAAATTATATCCTGAAAAATATGATGTGGATATTGTAGATGAGACCCGAAGATTTTATAGCCTTTTCTTGAATTTCAAGTTAGATCGGCAAGCGGCTGAAGACATGATAGAAAGGAAATCTTTGAAGTGAGGGAATCGGTAAAATCAAAGGACCGGGGTATCTGTCTTAATGTTCCCCTGCCGCCTGCATGGCCCGGATCTGCCCCAGGGCAGCCAACGCCGCCGGTTTTTCCCTGGGGCTTTTACAGGCAAGGGAAAAGGCCTGTTTTGCCTTTTGGGGGGCATCGCTGCTCAGGGCGGCATATCCGGCCATGAGCCAGGACCGTCCCGGCGAGGACCCGAGACCGGCCAGCTCCTTGTAGGCGATATATGCGGCTTTGTATTGTTTTTCCCGGAACAGCAGGTCTGCCTTAAAGGCCAGAAGCCGTGCATCACCCCCCTGGGCAAGGCCCTTGTCCGCCCATTTAAGGGCTGCCTGGCAATCCCGGCCCTGCTGGTAGGCCCGGGCCAGGGCAAGGATATGGTCTGTCATCTTTTTCCTTCCGGCACCGGACAGGCCTTCCGGGTCTTTTTGAACTTTTTTCAGCCACGCTTCATACACCCTGGCTGCTTCCAACGGGATGTTGCACCCGGCGTACAGGTCTGCCAAAAGCTTGGTTTCGGATGCGGACAAGGGGGTTGTGAAACTGTAGATCATGAACGCTTCAAGCCCTTTTTCAAGGCAGTTCTTATTCAAATGGATGTTGGCCAAAGCCCGCCACCACTTGGGCGCTTCCGGTTCCTGGCGGGTCAGTGTGCGGGCATAGGACACAGCCAGTTCATCCATGCCAAGTTCCATGTACTGGTACAACAATACCTCCTGCCAGGTCCGCTTCTTATCGCCCTTGGATTTGGCAGCCAGCTCCTTAAGATACGGCAGGGCCTGGCGGTTTTTTTTCAGGGCAAACAGGATATTGACCAGAACCTCTTTTTTCTCAAGGGTCACGTCGGCGGGATGGTTTTTCAGCAGCCGGTTAAAGGTATCCAGGGCATTTGGATAATCAGCATTAAAATAATAACATGCTGCGGCCTGATAGAGATACACCCC
>NZ_JQKJ01000035.1 GCF_000745975.1 Desulfobacter vibrioformis DSM 8776
TGGGGCTGTCTATTAGTACCAGTTTGATTGAACGTCTCAATCTTACGCTTCGTCATGCATTGGCGCCTCTAGTGAGAAAAACCCAGTGTTTCTGTAAGGATCGGGCCCAAATGAGACGGCGTGTGACCTTCTTTCAAGCCTTCTATAATTTTGCCAGGCCACATATGAGTTTGCGCTTACCTTTGTCTGAGCAGGAAACATCCGCCTTGGGATTGATTCACCCCAAGTGGCAACATCGAACCCCTGGAATGGCTGCCGGACTGACGAATCATGTTTGGACATTTCGAGAGCTTCTGACCGCTAAATTTGAGCCGTTTCATAATCAAAGTAATAGCGGGTGAGCACCGATTATTTTGAAATTTGCGAAATATCTGCTGTTTATTCATCTGCAATTGCATTGAAAAAAGGCGTTGAATACTCCTGGGATGATGGAACAGATATATATCCACTGCTTCCTGCTATATTTGAGCCGGAACAAAATTTTTCAATTATCACCGGGTGGATTAGTAAAATACAAGTTAAGGCTGTTGAGGTCATTGATGGATCTTTATCGGCTTTTTCTGCTTCAACCGATGCGGACACATATGAATCTTTACCGGTGTTTGCTGCCAGGCCGATCATCAGTAATGCTAATTTGGGATTATGGAGACCGTATAATTTTTTGCAGTTTTTAGGCATATCATACGCAAATTCTGATATTGACGAAAGCCGGTTTAAAACCTCCATGCAATACCGATCGATGTCCAGGGGAGAATTGAGTGATATCGTAGATTTTTTTGACTGGTGCAAAGGCAGGTGGGGACGGTTTTGGGTTCCAACGTGGCAGAAGGATATAGTGGTTACCGAGGGGTTTCACGCTGATGCGACTACATTTACAATTGAGGATATCGACTTTGCTGATACCTGGCAGTCCGCAACTAATACCGGGCATTATATTTTTATAACGTTCCCGGACGGAACATACGCAATAAAAGAGATAATCGCGGCCTCAGACTCGACACACATCACGCTTGACGATGCCATAGGGACAGCATGCACAACAGCCAATCTTGGGCGTCTGGTGGTATCTTTTTTGCTGTTGGTTAGGTTCGACCAAGATTCACTTAATATTGAATATGTCACAAATACTGTTTCCAGGGTCAAATTGAAGTTTGTGTCTTTGCTGGAGGATTTATGAAAACTGATTCAGCAAATTTTATTGCAAAAGAGGAAAGCGCGGCCCGGCAGCCGGCAGAACTGTATCATTTTTGGAACGAGGGCGGCGACCATTGGTATTATACCAGCAGAGACGTTGCAATCACTTTTGACGGCAATGATTATGTGTCCGGAACCCTTCAACGAACCAAGGTCTCTTATAATTCGGAAATCGAGGTGTCCACTGTCAGCGTAACAGCATCTGTTATAACAGAACCAACGATTGAATTTATCGCCCTAAATCCAGTTGAACGCATCTGGATAGAGATATCCAAAATCCATCTGGATATGGACCCATTAGAGGCTTCAAAAATATTTACCGGGCAGATAAAAAACGTCAGTTTTAAGGGGGTCAGCGCAACTGTCGAGTGTGTCGGGTTTGAGCATTTTTTAAAGTTTGAAGTGCCCCGCATGAAGTATCAGGCGGCCTGCAACCATACCATTTATGATGCCCGATGCGGTGTTGATCGCGAAAACTTCAAAACAACGACCACGGCAACTGTGGACAGCACAGGGCTTGTGTTTACCAGTGTTGATTTTTCTGCCCTTGGGGATGGATACTTGACCAGGGGGCTATTAGAGTTTGGCGATTACAAGCGCATGATAGTGGCCCATTCTGGTAGCGCGCTCACGATTAGATATCCCATTACGCAGTTCGTATCTGGTGGCAGTGTGAACGTGTACGCTGGATGCGTTGGAACCATGGAAGCTTGCGAAGGGAAATTCAATAATTTGAATAATTTTTTTGGCTTTCCACAAATGCCGTTAACAAATCCTATTACCACTGGCGTATCCGGAACAATCCGGAATAGTACAAAATAAGGCTTGGCAATGGACTATTACAATCCGAATGATGTTTATGATGCACTACTGAGACAAGACGCATTAAGAACTGTGCTTGATAGCTGGTTGGATACGCCATTTCGGCATTTTTGCGGGATAAAAAAAATTGGTGTAGACTGTACGCATTTTGTCGCAAAAGTATTTCACGAGGTCGGTTTGATTGAGCAGATCCGGATCCCCCAATATTTCAAAGAAGACTATTTTTTGCACAATAATTCAAGTGTGTTATTGGACGCCGTAAAAGCCCATTTAAACGTTGAACCCGTTGGTAAAACAAATCCGCAGATAGGAGATATTGCATTTTACAGATATGGCAAAAGCGACTATGCCCACGCATCTATTTTTTACGATCGCGAACATGCTTACCAGGCAGTTAATAGAATGGGTGTGCAAAAAATCCATTGGAAACATAAGCTTTGGTTCCCGAGATTAACTGAAATATACAGGATAAAGGAGTAATTTTATGGCTTTTGCAGCGATTGGTGGGGTTGTTGGGGCGGTAATTGGCGGTACTACGGCAACCGGTACAGCGGCTGCTATAGCGATGGCTGCTGTGCAAGGTGCAGCTATTGGTATGGCGTTGGGGTCAATGGTTGATGTTGCGGTAGCAGGCACGCCGAACACGGGTTCCCCAGAGATACAGGATTTGTCTTTTAATACTGCTGACGAAGGGCTGCCCATCCCAGAAGGATGTGGTTGCACAAAAGCATATGGAAATATTTTCTGGGTTGGTGAAAGTTACTCAACTTAATATGGATGAAATGCGATGAGCAGTAAAGGCGGCGGCGGAGGCGGCTCAGCACCAGTATATTATCTATCGTGGGCAATTGGTATTTGCATGGGCCCTATAGAAACCCTATGGGCTGTCTATCAAGATGATAATCTTGTGTGGGAAGGGGAGTTGAACTGTCCTGAAAGTGGTGGCAAGGAAACGGTGGCTATTGAAGACCTTGGGACCATGGATTTCTATTTTGGCACAGAAGACCATGAGCCTGTTGCCGATTTTGATAATCTATGCTACCGCGGCCTTTGTTTTGCCCATTTTAAAAAATGTAGATTGGGTAACAGCAACACGCCTCCTGTGATGTCGTTCGTCTTTAGCAAAAATCCGTCATGCAGTTTTGACCCTATGGATGCCTATAAAAATATTGGTGAAGTGGATTACAATCCTGTTCATGCCATTTGGAATGCATTACGGAATTATTCTGGTTTTCCACCTGAATGGATAAATGAGGCGTCTTTTCTTGCTGCTGCTGAAACCATATACACGGAAAGCCGGGGCATTCAAACGATCATTTCAGACCGGCAGACTGTTTTATCATACGTCGAACAAGTTGCAACCCATATCAATGCATTATTGTCTTACCGGTCAGATGGTCAGCTCCATTTGAATTTGCTTAGAAATGATTATGATTCCGAATCTATTCCGATTGTGGATGAAAATGTCTTATTGGAACCACCGGGCATTTCGCGCAAATCATGGATTGATACAAAAAATGAAATCCGGGTGAGCTACTCCCAGCGGTATTATACGCCAAAGTCAGTGCAAATACTTTATATTGTGTGGATAGATGAAAGCGAAGATGCTTATTGGCCTGATATTAGCACAACATGGACGGATGATTTGGCGGCGGCCAGGGCGCAAAAAGAGGAAGTAGAAAATGCAGGCATGTCGTTTGGTGCTGTAACATGTCACGTATTACATGATGAGTACAGCATTGCACGTGGCATTTATCCTGAATCCGCTGATTTTCCTTATGATTTGTCAGAATATATAGAAGTAGCTCCCGGAACACTTATTGTCTACTTTTTATTGGATGCTATATATGAAGTCATAGATCCGTCATGCGAAGAACTTTATGTGGTGTCAACGGTTGATAATTCAGGGTCAATGACGACGGAAACAATAGAACCATTATATTCAAATCTTAAAGCTGAATTGCTGGCCCGTTTTATTAATATTGAAATTGTCGAGCATGAAGAAGCCAGAACGGATGAACGGTGGTTGTCATGGATGACTATGGATGTTGACGAGGCGTTGGAAGCTTTGATGAATGGGTATAATTACCGTAAAGCTGTGGCATCTCCCATATCTATTGACATTGCCAATAAGGATATCCAGGGAGGGATGACGGCGTCACAGTCTTTAAGCCTACCCCTTTTTACGAAAAACAGAAACGCAGTATGGGCAGGAGATGAAGCCCTTAGACAATTATCAAGCACTTCCGCAACGGTTGAATTCCCAGCGAACAGAAATGTTTTCAGGCTTGAACCTGGAGACTTATTTAAATTGTCTTATGCTGGATACGGAATTGAAAACATGATTTGCCGGGTCACAAGGATTGAAGAGGAGGACCTCACTAATGAAATAATAAATATTACGGCCATAGAGGAAGCGGCTGGATCAATTGTGCCCCATAATGAATATACTGAACCTATTTCTCATAATGTCGCTGTTGAGTCTGGAACTTTTGTCAGTACATTGCCAAATTCCAAAATAGTAGAAGTTCCATATCTATCCGCTGATACAATAGCAATTAAGCCTATCTGCGCCAGGTACACCGGTAATGAGCGCGGATATTTTCTTTATATGAGCATTGATGATGGTGAATCCTACTCCCAGGTTTTAACCGTGACAAAATTTAATGCCTATGGGAAACTCACAGTTGAATATACTGGAGACACATACACGATTGATGATGAAATCGGTTTTTATATCGAGTTCTCAAACAATGATTTCCTGGGGATAAATTCAATCGGTCGGGCGGATTTGTTCGAAGCAACGAATTTGGCCATGCTTGGTGATGAGCTTATTTCCTTCCAGACCATAGATATCATTTCTGAAACTCTTTGTCATATCAGCGGGGTATTTCGAGGTCGGTTTGACACTGTAAAGGCAACACATTCCGTTGACACGGAATTTTTCTTTCTTGGTGATGACACAACAGGCTTGGCGCATTCGTCGTTAGTATTTGGAGCCGATAGAATTTTTAAATTTGTACCTTACAGTATAAGTAAAATGGGAGATCTTTCAAGGGCAACAGAGCAGAGTATAGCCATAGCTGGCAGGGCTAAAAAGCCATACATTCCGTGGAATTTTGCTGCGAACGGGGTGGATTCCAATGCACTATACACAACTGATATTGTGCTGACATGGGACGCTAGAATTAGGGACCAGGATTGGGTAAGTTATGACACGGTTGTTTTACCAACCCATGAGGGCTCTTTTGAAATCGAAGTATATGTATCTGATAACCTTGTCAGGACCACGACAGCCATTGACGCAGTGACATGGACTTATACCGAGGCAATGAATTTGGCAGACAATACAACGTTGGCAGATGAGGTGGAATTTAGGCTTGTGAATTACCGGGAGTCCGGAGGTATCCGGTATTCATCGGACCAAACAGCGGTTAGCGTAGAAAAGGAATAACCACATGTCGATGACGGATAAATACGATTTTGAAACATACGCCTACAGCGTTACGGATAAAAGCGGAATAGCCACGGCGAATATCGAAAAACTTGATTCATATATCAATTCAAGGATGCTCGGTACGTATGGCGAAACCATAGACCGATATGAAGCTTTGTATTTAAAATCAGACGGGAAATATTGGCTTGCTCAACAGGGAACTACTGGCGCGTGTATCGGTTTGGCCGTTGATGATGGTGTGGCCGATGATTCTGCCAGAGTTCAGCGAGTCGGGTCTATTACAAACACGGGTTGGGCATGGACAGGTGACCCAGGAGATCCAGTATATGTTGACCCGTCAACACCTGGCGCAATTACAGAGACGCAACCGTCAGGAGCCGAACCTATTGGATTTCTTTTGAGCGCAACCTCTATATTTTTATGTGTTGGCGCAATTCCTGGTGGTGGGCCAAAGCCGTATGATATCGGCGGCACATACAACGGAACACCAACAACCAGCATGGTTTTATTGCGGTATCCAATGCCCAGGGCCGTTACATTCCCCGTAAGCCTGGCGGACTCAAAAATGATAGCTGGCACTGCTGCAACAGCGGAGACGGTCTTTTCTTTGCAAAAAGATACTGGGGCTGGTGGCGTTGAGTTTGGGACTGCCACTTTCGCTGCATCCGGAACATCTGCCACGTTTGCGGCTGCGTATGAAACCAGTTTTGTTGCTGGTGATATTTTAACACTCGTTGCGCCTGTGTCTGCTGATGCGACCCTTGCCGATTTAGGCTGGGCAATTGTGGGAACCAAATAACATGGCATATGAGGCATGGACATATAACACAGGTATTTTAATTGATAACACCGGCGGATCATATCTCACTGGCTATCAGCATAAAATCATTCTAACGTCTGATAATTTTGATTTTACGCTGGCCGATCCTGATGGTGCTGATATCCGTTTTGCTTACGGCGAGACCCTCCTTGATTATTGGATTGAAAGTTATGATTCCACTGCTGAATATGCAGTTATCTGGGTAGCGTTATCAATCGGTGCCGAAGAAAAAATCATTCAGATTTATTACGGCAACGTCTCTGCTGTGGATGAGTCGGATGGAGATGCCGTTTTTGAATATTTCAACGCGCTTGAAACTTCTGGTGATATTGCTGATTTAAGCAGTTCTTTCGGCACTTCAACGTGGACTGTTGCTTCTGACGCGAGTGCACCTAATGGGTTATGTACAAATATTTCAATTGGCACAGCAAACGATGCCGGGAAGTATAAAAGTTTATCCCTGCCAAGTGCCTATGTAGTTGAATGTATGCAAAAACAGACATCAGACAATGGGTCTTGGCACGGCCCATTAATGCAAATGGAGGATGCCGACACATGGTATAGACCTGGTACAGATACAAATGCAACATCAAATGGGGTTCAAATCAGAAAAGATGACGGCGGTTCTAAGACAAATTACCCTTCAAATGTAAAATCTGGATGCTTAATTGGATTATCAACTTGGTATAAACTCAAAGCATACTTTAAAGCCTATTCAGGGTTAACAGGTTCAACTGATTTTTCTACAAGGGCAGCAACTTTGCAAGGCATTGCATGGAATGATGCTGATTCAGAAATTGTTGTTGCCTATAGCAATGGAATAAGTAGATATAATACATCTGGTGTTGAACTTGAATATACGTCATCTGTTCCATCTGGAACCTCATGGGGTGATATCCACATAAAAGATAATAAAATTTATGTGGTCATGTTTGACGATACAACTGCAACCTATGTTTATTCCTTTGCTGATGACGATTTAGCTTCTGGATATACCCTTGAAGCTACGCTCACTGGAGATATGGATTCCGGTGCAGATGGCATTACATTTGATGGCACATACTGGATAATAGGAGAAACAAGTACTTCCTCAACAAATATTCATTTGTATGTTTATGATACTTCTTGGGTGTTACAAGCAACGGTTATTATATCAAGACCTGGTGGGGAAAACTATGGTATTCAAGGACTTGAATATGTTGACGGCCTTTTACATGTAGCTAATCACTATGGTCGAAATCAAGTCTTTACATGGGATAATGTTACCTTTGATGCCATACTGGTTGATTACTGGAAAACGGGTCAAGATGATTATTCTCAGGCAATGGCTTGGGACCCCACAAACTCTCGTTGGTATGTCTTGGACCGAGCTAATAATAAAGTTCTTTTCAGAACACTGGCAGAAGGTTCGGACAATATTGTTTTTGCCGAATTTAGGACCGACGATAAAAGCCATGCAATGGCATATCATTTGCCCACAACTGCATTCACCCAGGTGTATTTCGGTTTCGGGGCGTACAGGTCTTGCTATGTCGCACAGTTATTTGTGCGCCAGCATGTTAATATAGTACCAAGTATAACCGTCAACCCGCAGGTTGTTTGCAGCATATCGTTAGAGTCTGGTGCTTATCCAGCATCCTCAACAATTGAGATTGCAGCCTACGTTTCTGGTGCCACAATTTACTATACAACGGATGGCACCACACCGACTACATCATCCAGTGTTTATTCATCCGCAATTCCGATGTTTACCGGAACACTTAAGGCTTATGCTGTTGCCAGTGGATATGATGATTCTAACATTGTTTCGGCAAATTATGCGATCCTTAGTTCGGATAATAACCAACCTATTGTTTTTATAATAATGTAGGTGGAATAATGGATATATCATTAAATTTAAACGACAAAATCTCATGACACTTCACGCTGGCCGAAATGATCAGAGCCGAGACAACCGCCCAAAATGGCATCGATAATATGCCGCAGGAATACGCCGATCCGGGCCATTGCCAGGCTATCGATCAGGCCAAATAGCGTTTACCGATGCCTTGAGCTAAATCGGGCGCTTTGCAACAAGGATACCTTAATATATTCGGTCAGCCAGACAGGCCCTACGGAGGTGAATGAGTTGGTATATTCAAATTATGAGATGAAAGAGAGAAATTCCCAAAGCCGGCTCTCTTATTTTTTTAAAATCAAAGCTGATTTGATATGATCAACATAATTTTTTGGACGGGTTATAACATGTTTTCAGCCAAAAATTTAACGCGCCGCTACAATGACTGTTACTCACTGGTTGTGATCGCTATCATTGGTGAGGTTGACGCAGATATTAAAGCAATGATGGCCGGCAATTAGGCGAATGATTGGATCTGTCTGATATGCGGCGTGGATAAGGAAAGGATTTGAAAAAAAGACCTGGAAGAAACGCCGCTTCCCCAAACATTGAAAACCATTTTCCAGTTTTCGGTTCCCACGGGAAGTTGACAGGGATCGTCTTGGGCGTTCATAAATTAATCTACAAAATTGTCAGCAAAGTATCTACAAGATGGTAGATTAATTTAAAGCGCGCCCATTCTGTCAAGTTTCTTACGCTGTCCTATGTTTTTTCTTTATGTATTTTCAGCGTCTTAAATTATCATTTTTATGGTTCTTGTTCACAGGCCTTTTTATTGCATCTTTCAGTGGTTTCTGCATTTTAACAGCCAGGAGAGAAAAATGGATCTATCCAACCACCCATGTTTCAATGCCAAGATAAAAGGTCTTTACGGACGCGTACACCTTCCCGTTGCACCACGATGTAATATCCAATGTAATTACTGCGATCGAAAATACGACTGTGTCAATGAAAGTCGGCCCGGGGTAACCGGTGCGGTCCTGAAACCGAGTCAGGCGATGATTTATCTCAATTATGTGCTTGAAAAAGTGAAAAATATTTCGGTTGTGGGGATCACGGGTCCGGGTGATCCGTTTGCCAATCCCGATGAAACCATGGAAACGCTGCGGTGGGTGCAAAAGCAGTACCCTGGGATGATTCTTTGTGTGGCTACCAACGGTTTGGCTATCGGCCCGTATATCGATGAACTGGCCGAGATGGGCGTCAATCATGTCACGATTACTTTGAACGCGATCGATCCTGAAATTGGATCACAACTGTATTCCTTTGTTCGTCATGGCAAGAGAACTTTAGCCCCCAAACCCGGGTTCGAGGTTTTGCTGGAAAAGCAACTCGAGGCGATCGCCCACCTTAAAGAGAGAAACATCACCACCAAAATCAATACGATTATTATACCGGGAGTCAATGAGAACCATATTGAAGCGGTTGCCGAAAAAATGGCCGAACTGAAAGTGGACATCCTTAACTGCATCCCATTGTACCCCAATAAGGGCGCTAATTTTGCCCATTTGGAAGAACCCTCTAAATCGGTCGTGGACAATATTCAAAAAAAGGCGGCAAAACATATTCCCCAGATGTATCATTGCAAACGTTGCCGCGCCGATGCCGCAGGCATTCTGGGTGAGAGCAACAGCCGTGAGATTATTGAAAAACTGCAGGAATGCGCTCAGATGCCAGAGATTTACGACGATGAGCGGCCTTATCTGGCAGTTGCCAGTCTTGATGGCCGGTTGGTTAATCAAAAACTGGGAAAAGCGGAAAAATTATTAATTTATGGTCACAACAAAGATAATGGTGAGATTTATTTTGTCGAAGCCCGGAAGACACCCAGTCCTGGCAGTGGCATGCAACGTTGGGAGGATTTAAGCGATATGCTCAGTGATTGCAGGGCATTGATTGTCGCAGGACTCGGTGACAACCCCCGTCGTGTGCTCAGCCAAAAGAAAATTGATATTTTAGAATTGGACGGAACGATCATAGAGGCCGCTGAAGCCGTTTTTGAGGGGCACAGTATGGACTTTATGGTCCAGCGGGATATCCAGGCTTGCAATAAAAAGAATCCCATGGCTGGAATAATGGGGGGTGGATTTTAAAATTTCCATGGTTCTTATCCAAAGCATCGAAAAGTTATTTTTTTACAATAAAAAGAAAAGGGATTGAAAATGAAAGCGTTGAAGACAAAATATGGTGCCGTACCCGGTTATTTGAATCTGGAAAAATATGCATCCGGCAATCCCGCTTCCCTGTTTTTTACCGAACGGGTTGAGATTAAAACACCCGTCGGGGTGATTGTTCCCCAGTATTCAGTGGATGATCATGGAAGAAGGATGTTAAAACCGGTTTACTTTTATGATAATGGAAATATTAAAAACGCACCGCTCCAGAATGCGGCCGACATTGAAACAAAATACGGGAAAATATCCGCGGAATTCGTTATGTTTTATAATGATGAATTATTGAAAAAGATTTTTCCCCTTAATGGCAAGTTAAGCGGTTACTGGGGAGAAAAAGACGAGTACACCTTGTCCAGGGCCATTGAGCTGAAGCTGCCCTGCGGGACAATTTGTGCCAAGATCATTAATATCGGCTTTTATAAAAATGGTAATATTAAAAGTATCACCTTCTGGCCAAAGGAGACTGTTGAGGCAAAAACACCCATAGGAATAATGCGTATTAAAGTTGGAATTTCTTTTTATGAAGACGGTTCTGTTAAATCGGTTGAACCGGCCCGGCCTTATACGGTTGAAACAAAAATTGGGAACATATCGGCCTATGATAATGATCCCGAAGGTATTATGGGGGATATAAATTCTCTGCAGTTCGATAGCCAAGGAGACGTGACAGCGCTAAGTACGATCAATAATGTAATCATAGTAAAAACTGCAGCCGGTGGAGAGGTACGGTATGCCCCTTCTCAAAAAGCGAGCCTTTGTTCCGAACAGGTCGAGATAACAGTTCCCCTTCAAATTGAATTTATAAATGAAAAGGTCCGTTTTAACAAAAGCGTTTCCGATGAGTACAATTTTTCAAAAGACTCGTTCGAAGTAATCAAATATGAAAAAAAAGCAGCAAATCCCTGCTATGAGTGCGGTTAAGGTTTCTCGTTGTATTGGCGGTGCCGGTGATGGCATCAGGCACCAGGATAATGTTTAATAGAGGTGGATTGAAATGGGAAAAAGCAGAGAAGAAAAGATAAATGACTACATTCAACAGGATCCGTTTGCTCAATTTTTGGGGGCTGAAGTTGAGGTGTTGGGACCGGGACATAGTCGTGCAACCCTGACCGTCAACGATGACATGGTTAATTTTCACGGTATCACCCACGGCGGTGTGATTTTTTCCCTTGGGGATATTGCTTTTGCTGCGGCAAGCAACTCCTACGGGCAAACGGCTGTGGCATTGAATGTCGGAATTAATTTTTTAAACGCAACAAAATCCGGGGACCGGCTCATCGCCGAAGCCATTGAACACTCCCAATCAGGGCCAATGGCGCTATATGATATCAGCATTAAAAATGATCGAACAGGCCAGATCGTTGCCAAGAGTCAAGATCTGGTTTATCGAAAAAAAGAGTGGTTTGTTCCAAATAACGAAGTCAATTAAGGTGCGGCAAACGGGCACAGGTCATTTAAAAAACACCGGTCGCACGCGGGTTTTCTTGCATGGCAGATCCGGCGGCCCAGATAAATAAACTGCAGCCCGATATCGTTCCACACGAATTTGGGTAAAACATCCATCAATTCAAACTCCACCTTGACCGGATCTGTTGCATGGGTAAGTCCCAGGCGCCTGGATACCCGGAGCACATGGGTATCCACCACAATGGCCTGGATATTAAAACATACGGACCGGACCACATTGGCGGTTTTTCTTCCCACGCCGGGCAAGCGGGTCAATGACCTGATATCCCGGGGGACCTTCCCATTGAACTCTGTTTGAATTTTATTTGCACAGGCCTTGATATTCTTTGCCTTGTTATTGTAAAAGCCGGTGGAAAAAATTATTTTTTTTATATCATCAAGGCTTGCTCCGGAAAGGGACTTGGGATCAGGATAGCGGGCAAACAACACCTTGGTCGCCTTGTTGACCTGATTATCCGTACACTGGGCAGACAGGATGGTTGCAATGAGCAGCTCAAAGGGACTGGTGTGATCAAGCTGTGTATTGACAACCGGATAGTGGGTCTTTAACCTCTCAATAATAACCGGCACAGATTTGGATACCTGTTCCATACGATAAGAATTTCCATTTCTTAAAACCTAAAACCTAAAACTTAACAACCCGCCCAAAGGGCGACAAATTTATATATGAACCCTATTAAAACCACAAGACAGGTCAAAGCGTTAGGCCTTTGCTCGGGCGGACTTGACAGCATGCTGGCAGCCCTCATACTCAAAGACCAGGGCATTGATGTCACCTGGATCAGTTTTGAAACCCCTTTTTTTGATGCCACGGCTGCAAAAAAAGCCTCGAAACAGACCGGCATCCCCTTGATTGTCAAAGATATTACAGATGCCTACATGGAAATGATCAAGGCCCCCAAAGCAGGTTTCGGCAAAAACATGAACCCCTGCATGGACTGCCACACACTGATGTTTGCCAAAGCCGGTGCCATGATGGCGCAGATAGGGGCTGATTTCCTGTTTTCAGGTGAGGTGGTGGGGCAGCGGCCCAAATCCCAGACAAAAAGTTCCCTGCGCTATGTCGAAAAAAATTGCGGGTTTGACGGCCTGATACTTCGTCCTTTAAGCGCAGGGATACTGCCCGAGACCATTGCCGAGCAAACGGGCCTTGTGGACAGGGGTCGTCTTATGTCCATCAGCGGCCGGAGCAGAAAACCCCAGGTTGCCCTGGCAGCAAAGTACGGCATCACGGAATATCCCTCTCCGGCCGGCGGATGCCTGCTCACGGACAAGGGGTATTCCCAGCGGTTAAGAGATCTTTTATATGTCCAGGAAACGCAAAGCAAAATCCAGCTTCATCTGCTCAAATACGGCCGTCATTTCCGCCTGGACAGCAGATCCAAGCTTGTGGTGGGACGAAATAAGGCAGAGAACAAGCGGATCATGGCGCTCTATGATCCAGAAACCCACATCCGGCTTCGCTGTACCCTTTTGCCCGGCCCGGACGCCCTGGTTTTCGGACAAACGGACGAAACCGCCCTGCACCTGGCCGCCACAATCACATCCGGATACACCAAAGCATCTGCCGGTGCGTTAACGCGCATCAGTGTTTTTCAAAAACAGGAAACAAGGGAAATAGAGGTTGTCACGCCTGAATCAGGGGCATTTCATAATCTGTTGATACAAAAATCCTGACCTGCCCCAGCCGGTTAATCCAACCGGGCCGCTTTGAGTTGCCCGCAGGCCGCAGAGATATCATCCCCCTTGCTTTTTCTGACAATGGCAGTCATGTTCCGGTCCAAAAGAATACTTAAAAAGGCATTGATCCGCTCCCGTGAAGGCCTTTTAAAGGGTGCCTGGGTATGCTCGTTATATGGAATAAGATTCACTTTTGCGCGAATGGGGGCAAGCAGGCGGGCCAGGTCATGGGCATGGGCATCACTGTCATTGATCCCGCTCATCAGAATGTACTCAAAGGTGATTTTGTTCCTGGGCTTCATGTCAAATTTTTTGCAGGCCGCAAGCAATGTCTCAATGGGCCAGGTCCGGTTAACCGGCATCAGACTTGAACGCAGATTATTGTCCGTGGCATTGAGCGACACGGCAAGGTTCACTTCGGTATCAAGGCCCAGCTGAATGATCCTAGGCGCAATGCCGGAGGTGGAAACCGTTACCCGTCGAGATGAAAACTTCATCCCGAAATCCGTATCAAAGACCACACCAAGGCTGCGCATAAGGTTGTCATAATTGGCCAAAGGCTCCCCCATGCCCATGAAAACGATATTGGACAGGAACAGGGGTTCCAGGCCCTGTTGGGCCACATACCGGCGTGCATGCCATATCTGCCCCACAATCTCTCCCATGGTCAGGTTTCTTTTAAATCCGGTTTTGGCGGTCAGGCAGAACTTGCAGTTCATGGCGCATCCGGCCTGGGTGGACACACAAAGGGTGTAATGGTCTTTTTCGGGTATCAGTACGCTTTCCACATATTCCCCGTCTGCCAGCCGGTGCAAAAACTTCTTTGTGGTATCAACAGACGTTTCCATGTTTGCCAGCTCCAGGGTTCCCAGGAAAAAATGTTCGGCCAATTCCAGGCGCAACGCCTTGCCCAGGTCGGTCATCTCGTCGAAACTGCCGGCAAGTTTCAGGTAGAGCCACTTGAACACCTGGTCTGCTCTGAATGATCGTATTCCCTTATTTTCAAACCAGTTACCCAGATCCTGCCGGGTGAAATCCAGTATATCTTTCATTGTACATACCTGTATATTTTTTTTATTATTTTCTTGACATTACACGGATTATTTTATAAATTCAATGATTTGATTTGCTACTGAGAAAAAGGGTATCTTGCACATGTTTGACAATTTAAGCGATCGGCTGGATTCTGTTTTTAAAAAGTTAAAAGGACACGGGACCCTTACCGAGAATAACATCGAAGACGGCTTAAAACAGGTCAGATTGGCACTTCTGGAAGCCGATGTCAATTATAAGGTTGCAAAAAATGTCATTTCAGATATAAAGGCCCGAGCCCTTGGTCAGGAGGTCATGCAGAGTCTGACCCCGGGCCAGCAGGTCATCAAAATTGTAAATGAAGAATTTACAAAAATGATGGGCTCCTCCCACCAGGAACTGAATTTTGTCCAAACCGGGGCAACGTCCATCATGCTGGTGGGGCTCCAGGGTTCCGGCAAAACGACCACAGCGGGCAAGCTGGCGCGCTTTCTGTGCAAAATCGGCAGAAAACCCTATCTTGTGCCTGTGGATGTGTACCGCCCGGCCGCCATCGACCAGTTGACCAAGCTGGGTAAACAGGTGGGGGTGCCGGTATTTGCATCCACAACCGACATGAAGCCGCTCAAGATTTGCCAGGAGGCAAAGCTTGCCGCAAGGGACCTTGGCTGCGACACGTTGCTCATTGACACCGCAGGGCGGCTGCACCTGGATGACGCGCTCATGGTCGAGCTTGAAGAGATGAAAAAGGGCATCAACCCGGCGGAAATTCTGCTGGTGGCAGATGCCATGACCGGCCAGGACGCGGTAAATATTGCCGGTGAATTTGACAAACGGCTGGATATTTCAGGCTTTGTGCTGACCAAGATGGACGGTGATGCCAGAGGCGGTGCGGCCCTGTCCATTAAAGCGGTGACAGGCAAGCCGTTAAAGTTCATCGGTGTGGGTGAAAAGACCACGGCGCTTGAGCCCTTTCATCCGGATCGCATGGCGTCCAGAATTCTGGGAATGGGAGATACCCTGTCTTTTATTGAAAAGGCAGTCGAGACGGTTGACCAGAAAGAGGCCCAGGCCCTTGAAAAGAAACTGAGGAAAAACCAGTTTACCCTGGAAGATTTTAAAAATCAGATGCAGCAGGTTCGCAAAATGGGATCCATAAAGGATCTTTTGGGCATGCTGCCCGGGGTGAATAAAAAGATGCTCAATGATTTGAACATAGACGATAAAGAATTTCTAAAAATAGAGGCAATTATTAACTCCATGACCCCCGAGGAACGGGCCAAACACGCAATCCTGAAAGCATCGCGTAAAAGAAGGATTGCCCTTGGCTCGGGAACATCGATTCAGGATGTGAATAAACTGCTTAAAAGTTATACCCAGTCCATGAAAATGGTGAAAAAATTTAATAAAGGCGGCATGAAATCCCTTCGGGGCATGCTTCCGTTCTAAGGAGACAAGAAAAACCATGGCAGTAAAACTCAGACTTACCCGTAAAGGCACTAAAAAGAAACCCTTTTACAGAATCGTTGCCGCCGATATTGAGGCGCCCAGGGACGGCAAGTTCCTTGAAGCGGTCGGTACCTATGATCCCATGCAAAATCCTGCTGTTATAACCCTGAAACAAGAGCGGGTACAGTACTGGCTGGAACAGGGTGCAAAACCCTCCACAACGGTAAAAAGTATCCTGAAAAAACAGAGCGCACAAAGCGTTTCTGCCTAAGGGAAGGCCCTCTTAAGAGAACAAAACCGCAGGACACGTCTTGAAAACCGCCGGGCCTTTAAGTCATTGTATTAGGAGACGTTTTTATGAAAGAGCTGATTGAGTATTTAGCAAAGGCATTGGTAGACAATCCCGATGAAGTTCAGGTATCTGAAGTAACAGGTGACCAGACTTCCGTGCTTGAACTCAAGGTGGCAAAGGAAGATCTAGGCAAGGTGATCGGTAAACAGGGCAGATCTGCCAGGGCCATGAGGACAATCCTGAGTGCCGCGGCTACAAAGCTGAAAAAGCGCACGGTACTGGAAATCATTGAGTAGCTCCCATGGCCAGGTGCCCATGCAATTTTCAGACACCTGGCTGACCATTGGCAAGGTCACGGGCGTTCACGGCCTTGGGGGCAACCTGAAGGTGTGGTCCTGGGCCCAGTCGCCTGATACCTTTTCCAAAGGGCTTGCCGTGGTGCTCAAGAATGAGGATGAGCCCCTGGACTCTGGCCGGGAATATGTAATTGGCTGGACCGGCAGATATAAAAAAGGCGTGCTTTTAAACCTTGAAGGCGTCAGCACCCGGGAGGCCTCGGAATCCCTTGTGGGCAAGCTTGTCCTGGTTGATAAAAACAACCTGCCGGACCTGGATGAAGACACCTGGTACTGGCAGGATTTGATCGGGTTGACGGTTGTGGATGCCTGCGAAGGGGAACTTGGGACAGTTGTGCAGCTTTTTCCCACCGGAGCCGATGATATCCTGGTTGTTACGGATAAAACGCCCCAGGGCAAACAGGAAGTACTGATCCCCATGAATGGCGTGTTTGTCAAGGATGTAAACCTTGACACCGGTGTGATTACAACTGAACTGCCCCAGGGGTTCATCACGGACTGATTTGGGCCATGAAGTTTACTGTACTGACACTGTTTCCGGAATTCCTTGGGGCTTTTTTTGCCAACGGCATCCTGGCAAGGGCTTTGGACCGGAATATTATCAGCGCTGATGCCATCAACATCCGGGATTTTTCTTCAGACCGGCACAACAGCGTGGATGACCGTCCCTACGGCGGAGGAAGCGGCATGGTAATGATGCCGGGGCCTCTGGAAAAAGCCATTATGTCTGCCAGACAGATGGCCGATACCCCTTGGGTGGCATGTTTAAGCCCCCAGGGCAAACCCTTTACCCAGGCCCGGGCTTGTGAACTTGCCGCAGCCCAACAGGATCTGATTCTGATCTGCGGCCGGTACGAGGGCATTGACGAGCGGGTTTATACCCGCCAGGTGGATGAAGAGATCTGCGTGGGTGATTTTGTGATGACCGGCGGGGAGATCGCTGCCATGGCAGTCATTGACGCCGTTGCCAGAATGATTCCCGGGGTGCTGGGAAGCAATGAATCATCCCAATGTGAATCGTTTATGGACAACCGGCTGGAATATGCCCAGTACACCCGGCCCGAGGTATATGAGGACATGACCGTCCCCGGGGTACTCTTGTCCGGGAATCATGAAAAGATCCGGCAGTGGCGCAGGCGCTCTGCACTGGAACGAACCTTTATCAAGCGCCCGGATCTGTTTGAAACCCGGACGCCGGATAGTGAAGAAAAAGAAATTTTGCGGCAGTGGTGCCGGGAACTTGAGGCGTTAATTCATAAATGAGTTCACCCAAAACAAGTACAACCGTTGAACAAAATGATCAATGCGGTACTGAAGATCAGGTTTTCAACAACGAGCCCGGAACACTAAATCTTTACCTGGCATTGATCCACTACCCGGTGGTCAATAAAAATGGGCAGATCATCGGATCAGCCCTGACCAATATGGATCTGCATGACATTGCCAGGGCAGGGCGGACATTCGGGGTAAAGGCCTATTATGTGGTCACCCCCTATGAAGACCAGAAAACCCTGGCTTTCCAGATCATGGATCACTGGACCCATGGTCATGGCGGAACGGTTAATCCGGCACGAAAATCCGCCCTTGAACGGGTCAGGGTGGCGGATACATTTGAAGCAGCCTGCAATGATATAGAAAATGAACTGGGTCAGACCGTGGTAAAAGTGGCCACCAGCGCCAATGCCCAGGGCCCCACAATGAGTTGCAGAACGCTTGGGCAGAAATTGAAGGGTAATGCCCCCCATGTGATCGTGTTTGGCACGGCATGGGGGCTGGTACCGGAAGTGATCAAACAGTGTGATCATATCCTTGAACCCATACAGGGGGCAGGGGCGTATAATCACCTAAGCGTCCGGTCCGCAGCATCCATATATTTAGACAGATTAATAAACGGCTGAAAGAATGGAAGGAACAAAACATGACAGCAAACCTAATCCAGAAAATTGAAAGAGAACAAATGCGCCTTGATATCCCGAATTTCGACTCCGGAGATACCGTAAAGGTGCATGTAAAAATTAAAGAAGGTGAAAAAGAACGTATCCAGATTTTCCAGGGCGTTGTAATCAAAAAAACCAAAGGCCTTGCCAGCGCCCGGTTCACCGTTAGAAAAATTTCCGGCGGCGTTGGTGTTGAAAGGATTTTTCCCCTTTATTCTCCTGCCATTGACAATGTTGAAGTGGTGACCCGGGGACGTGTAAGAAGATCCAAACTTTACTATTTGAGAAATCTGCGCGGCAAAGCAGCAAGGATCAAAGAAAAACGCTTTGTCTGATAACTGCGGACGCGTTTGCGCCGACATGCTGGCCTTTGAAAAGCAGGCCATGTTGGGCGGATATAAAGTAATTGCAGGTGTTGATGAGGCCGGCAGGGGACCCCTTGCCGGCCCTGTCGTGTCTGCGGCAGTGGTGCTGCCTGAAGATTTTGATGTTCCCGGCATCAATGATTCAAAAAAGCTTTCCGAAAAAAAAAGAGAGGCGCTTTTTCCTTTGATCCAAAACCATGCCATCGCCTTTGGCATTGGCATGGCCGACCATGGGGAGATTGACCGGATTAATATTCTGCAGGCATCCCTGCTCTCCATGAAACGGGCGGTTGAAGACCTGGGCCTTACACCGGATTACCTGCTCATTGACGGCAAATTTGCCATAGACATCACCATAGACCAGCGTCCTGTCATTAAAGGGGATGCATTGAGCCTGTCCATTGCTGCGGCCTCCATTCTGGCCAAGGTCACCCGGGACCGAATCATGACAGACCTTGACTTACAATATCCCGCATATGGGTTTAACCGCCATAAAGGATATCCAACCAAAGCCCATAAAGAGGCGATCCTGACCCATGGCCCTTGTCCTGTTCATCGCAAAAGTTTCAGGGGTGTCAAGGATATATGAGCCTTGGGGGAAAACAGCTTGGAAAAAAGGGAGAGCTGGCTGCCCGGCAGTTCCTTTTATCCCGGGGCTACACCGTATTGGCATCCAATTTTTCAACCCCTCAGTTTGAGATTGATATCATAGCAAAAGACAATGACACCTTGTGCTTTATTGAAATCAAAACCCGTACAGGCGTTAAAAAAGGCCTGCCCCGGGAAGGGGTAACCACAGCCAAGCAGAAAAAAATTATCATGGGTGCCCAGTACTATCTGAGCAAAAATAAAATCACCAACACCCGGTTGAGATTTGATGTGGTGGAAGTGTTATACAAGGACAGTTCGCACACCGCCTGTGACATCACTGTGATCCCCAATGCCTTTCAAGGGGTTTAACATGTCCGGCACCCTTTATATTGTCGCAACCCCTTTAGGCAACCTTGAGGATATGACATTTCGGGCTGTACGCCTGTTAAAGGAGGCGGACCTGATTGCAGCCGAGGACACCCGTCATTCAAAAAAACTGCTGGGTCATTACGGCATCACAACCCCCACAATTGCCTGCCATGAGTACAATGAAACCGCAAAGGCCCATGACCTGATCCACCGGCTTGAAAACGGTACTACAATTGCCTTGATCAGCGATGCAGGCACCCCTTTAATTTCAGATCCCGGTTTTCGTCTGGTTTCCCAGGCCCACAAAAAAGGCATTCCCATTGTGCCGGTTCCCGGATGCAATGCTGCGGTGACCGGATTAAGCGCAGCCGGCCTGCCCACGGACACCTTTCTTTTCCTGGGCTTTCCGCCTAAAAAACAGGGCCGCCTGGACAGCTTTCTCAATGACGCGGCCCGTCACAAAGCCACACTGATATTTTATGAATCCCCCCGGCGCGTGATCCGGCTGATCTCTTCGGCTATCACCGCGTTTGGCGACCGCCAGGCCTGTCTTGCCAGGGAATTGACAAAACAGTATGAGGAGTTTATACGTGGTCCTTTGTCCCTTATTCTATCCACCCTTGAGGAGAGGGAAACAATCAAAGGGGAATGCGTCCTGTTTATCCATGGAGAGGATGAACAGCCAGCCGGCTTGTCCTTAGACCAGATCGAGGCCATGATCAGGGATGGCCTGAATCAGGATACACGGACCGGTGAACTTGCAAAAAAAATAGCCGGGCTTGCCAACATCCCTAAGTCCAAGATTTACGACATGATTCTATCCTTGAAAAACCGTTCTTAACCACCTTCTGCACCACCCACCGTCCTTAACCACTGCAGATGACACACAAAACAGTCACGCCATTCTACAGATTGATAAACCCCTTGCCAAATCAGGGCCAAAAGCCTTATAAAGAAGCAAAATATTAGCAACATGTGAGAATAATGTTAGGATTGCAATTCTGATAAAACGGACGGAATACCCCGGGCCGTATATGTCCAACCTTCACAAAGGGAATAAAACCACCATGGGCATTGAAATATGCTATGTCATCGTAGGGATGCTGATCCTGTTTGCCATTTTTGATCTGATTGTAGGGGTTACCAATGATGCGGTTAATTTTTTAACCTCCTCAATCGGATCCAAGGCCGCGCCCTTTAAAATAATCATGATTATTGCAAGTGTCGGCATTCTGGCCGGCGTTACTTTTTCCGAAGGCATGATGGAAGTTGCCCGAAAAGGTATTTTTCATCCCGAGCTGTTTACCATGCCCGAACTTCTGATCATATTTCTGGCAGTCATGCTCACGGACATCCTGCTTTTAGATCTTTTCAACACATATGGTCTGCCCACCTCCACAACAGTATCCATTGTATTTGAACTCCTTGGGTCTGCCGTGGCCCTGTCCATAATAAAACTGGCCGCCCATGCGGATTCGGGTCTTGGGCTTGTGGATTATATTAACTACGCCAAAGCCATTACCATAGTCTTTGGGATATTATTATCCATTATCGTGGCATTTGCCTCAGGTGCAATTGTTCAGTTTATATCCAGACTTATCTTTACCTTTAATTATAAAAAACGGCTGAAGTATTACGGTGCGCTCTGGGGTGGTGTGGCCCTTACCGTCATTACCTTTTTTATCCTTGTAAAAGGGGCCAAAGGCTCTACTTTCATGGACCCGCAGATGGTGACATGGATAAAAACCCACTCTTTTATTATCATGGGCGGCATTTTTACAGTCTCTGCCATCATCCTGCAGATCCTTATCAGCGCATTCAACGTCAATATTCTTAAACCCATTGTCCTTGTGGGCACGTTTGCCCTGGCCATGGCTTTTGCAGCCAATGATCTTGTCAATTTTATCGGTGTACCCCTGGCAGGCCTGAATGCCTTTAAAACAGCGATTGCCTCATCTGATCCCATGAACATCACCATGGGGGCACTGGGGGGAAAAATTCATACCCAGACCTTTATCATGCTCATTGCAGGTATCATCATGGTAATAACCCTGTGGGTATCACGCAAGGCAAGAACAGTGACCGAAACAGAAATCAGCCTGGGGCAGCAGGATGAAGGCATGGAGCGCTTTGAATCTGTCTGGCTGTCCAGACGCATTGTCAACCTGTTCCACAGTCTGTTTACCTCTGTCAAAGCTATCTCACCCCCCATCATCGGCAAGATTGTGGCCAGAAGACTCAGCCCGGTCCCCGAAGACGCCTATGTCGGGGTAAAGGAAAAACCATCCTTTGATCTGCTGCGTGCGTCTGTAAACCTGATGGTGGCATCTGCCGTGGTCTCCCTGGCCACTTCTCTGAAACTGCCTTTGTCCACCACGTATGTGACGTTTATGGTTGCCATGGGGTCTTCGTTTTCTGACCAGGCCTGGGGCAGGGAAAGCGCTGTATACCGTGTCACCGGTGTTTTAACAGTCATAGGCGGCTGGTTCATGACCGCTCTTATTGCCTTTGTGGCTTCCTTTATCTGCGGCAATATTATCTATCATTTCAAAATGCCCGGCGTGGTCGGCCTGATGATATTTGTATTTTTCATGATCCTCAAAAACAAAAAACGTCACGAAGGCAATGAAAAAACCAAAGAGGAAATCACCATTTACCATCTTGAAGAAGTGGAAGATTTCCAATCTTCTGTTTCTGCAACATTTGGTCACATTGCCCTCCATCTCCGCAACATAAGACTCTCTTTAGGCACTGCCTTTGATGCGCTGTTTCAAGAGGATCTGGAGACCTTAAGGGAACAGCGCAGGAAGGTCAAACAGTTCCAGATGAGCAGTAATATCATTATTGCAAATATCTTTAAGGTATTACGCCTTTTGCAGCGTACGGATCGCAAGGGGTCTTTCAACTATTACCAGATTATCCGGCGCCTTCAGAAAATAAATGACGGGTATCGGGATACGGTGATCAGGTCCACCATGCATGTGGCCAACCGGCACAAGGGGCTTTTACCCGCCCAGATTGAGGAACTCAAGGAGGTCAAGACAGAAATTCTTTTCATTTTTGAACAGGTTGAAATCGCATTTAATAAAAATGATATTGTGGACTGCAACCACATCGGTTCAAGATTTCATTATCTTAGGGACCTTGTGGATGAATACAATGCAAATCAGATTGCCAGGATCAGGGAGGAGTCCTCAAAGACACGCCTGAGCATCATGTACTACGCCATTTCCGGAAATTGCGTCATGATGGCCAAACAAACCGTCAAGCTGTTAGAAATATTTAATGAGGCCCTGCCCTCAGAAGACGGTGCCAGCGCCTGCAGAGGCCTGCATTTGGATTGAGCTTTTTCATTTTTTTTCGAGTTCCTAACGCTGGGGCGTGTCCGGTTGCAACAGATTAACCCTGGGGCACTCATTTTTTTCAAGGTCAATGACGGCTCCTGACCCCGGGCCTGCTATGGCGCAGTTAACCACGGTACTTTGATGAAGGGTTTTAAGCCCGAAATCTTCGTGGATATGGCCGCAAAGCACAAGGCTTGGGGTTGCGGCGGTGATAAACCGGGCCAGGTTCAGGCTGCCGGCATGGATTTTTTTGCCCACACGGTCGCACGCACCCCTGGGCGGCGTATGGACCACCAGCACCGTGTCCGGTTCCATGGGGCAGGGAAGGGCGGCAATCCGTTTTTTTTCATTCAGGCCGATTCTGTTGGCAAAGGGCAAGGGCAGGGTTCCTGAAATCCCCACAAAAGAGAAGTCTTTGACCTTAAAGGGTGTCTCCGTTAGCAGCGTGATATTGGCTGCTTTTTTTATCCTGGATTCAATGCGTTTAAAATCCGTATTTCCCCGGACCACCAGAACGGGAACCGGAAGGCTGTCGAGCTGGGAAAGGACGGTGGACCAGTTAAAAAAATGGGTCATATCACCAGGGATAACAATCAACTCCGGATGGTACTGGTCTAAAATTTTGTACATGGATTCCATATGTTCAGGTTTTCCGTGAATATCCGCAACTGCATATATACGCATCGTTTCTCCTTAAAGGGGACGTAAGTGTAAGACCTGTTTCAGGCGTTTTTTGTAAGACCCCATGCCCTATCGGGCACAACTAAAAAGTCCGTTGGGGTCCTATGTGAATTGAGTCAAAAAATTTACTCTCTACCATCATACGATCCTGAAATGCAACATGAGCCTTTTACTTTTCGATTTGTTTTAATCTGAAGGGTACTGACCGGGTCTTTCTGAATGCGATTGAATTTGATGGGAGAGCATACTCTTTTTTTGCCTTTTTCCAACAGTATTCGCAACACCTAAATTCCTGATGAATTGTTCCGCAGAATCCACAAAAAAAGCAGACCTGGAAATACCCCTGGCTTTTGCAGCCCTGTCAATCCTGACGAGTTTATACTCAGGCACCGTGATATTTACCCTTTGGGTTTTGGGAGCTATGAAAGCGAAATCAATATCAGCAAGATACAAAAAACTGTCTCTGGTATATAGATCTGAATCTAAAAGATCTTCCATTTTAGAGGGAGCTGGAGGTTCAGATATGTCTTCTCCGTTATAATATAATTCTACCGCTTCTTGTATGGGGATGGGGGACAATTACTATTTTGCCATTTTCATGCTTGAATTTGTGATGATCACCAGACACTTTAACTAATACAAATCATACCTATAAATACGCACTATACACATAAAAATCAAAGGTCTGATAATATATAACCTGTAGCTTCGCCGTAACTAATGAGTTCTTCCTTGAACCCCTTAGACCAGAATAGTTGCCTTGAACCAAAAAATGTGCGTGAGTAATCGCGGAATAAGCGCCCGAATTGTAAATAGACATCATCATTGTCCGGGAACTCGTCAATGATGCGTAAGAAATCCCAGGGCGTGTAACCTTTATCACCCCGAGACATTTTGATGTGAGATTTGGTAAGCTCCTGGGCAGCTCCCCACCCAGGGTTAAGAACATCTTTGAATTTTTCGTATTCGGCTTTAGCGGCTTCCGGTGACATGCCCTGATAACCGAATTTTGAAATATATTCCTCTGCGGTGGGAGCGTTTCGAACATTCACAGAGCGTTGATACATATAAGTCTCTTGGTCAGGAGACATACGAACATCAGACCGCTTGCAGGCATACACCCAAGCGGTGGTTAATCTGGTCCTTAATTCTTCAAGCTCTTCATGGTCAAGCTTGCGATCAAGAAAAAAAATATCATGGGAATGTGGATGCCAACCATTAAACCCATAAGTAACCTCTACAGCGGAAATGGTTCCTTTAACACCAAATTCTTTACAAATAATCTTCCAGGGCATAAACGACGGATTTTTCTTTAATTCATCTTGGCGCTTTAATGCCCGACGACTGTTCATAAAGCTTTCCCGAAGGTCACTTATAGATTGATCAACATAATGAGGTACCGTGAAAGAAATCATTACCTGAGAATGAAGACTGTCTTTATCACCCCAAGAATTCACCCAAGATTGTTGATCTTCACTCCACGTTCTTAAACTGCCGTCTTTGCCTATTTCTTGCCAAATTTCAAAGGCTCGGGATATCTCTTGACAACGCGTATCCGCAATGCGTGAAGAACAAATTGGACAACTCCAAACAGATGCACAAGAAAATAGTCCACCAAAACCAAAAAAACCTTCCTGCTTGGATCTCTTGAGCGGAACCCCGTCAACATGGGAAGATTTATTACCATTTATAAAAGGTATTTTCTGACACTTGGTAACCCGAGGATAAATTCCGGCATCAATTTTCTCTTTTTCTTCCTTGGTACCGAACTTGGGATCTAAAAGAATACGAGAGGCAATATCATGAAGACGGAAACGAGGATCACCTAATTTTCCAGGTGGATGATTTTTATTAATAACGTCCTGAGTCTTAACCGGGGCAGGCATCATAACAAAAAACCTTTACAGTTTGTGTAAAGGCTGATACCATCAAGACGTGTTTTTGGGCTGTGTTCCTTGTGGTGGTATCAGCCTAATTTTAAGGGGTTATCTCTGGCAGGAGAGACCCCTTTTCTTTTGTATGTACAATCATTCCTAAGCTTTTACCAACTCATTGTCAAGGCTTTTCCCCATTTTTCAAGCCAAAAATACGTTTATACTCATCATCAAGCAACCGTCTAACAATACTTGACTTGCTCTCTTTCAAAGACAATCGTAATAAATTCAGACGTTTACGTTCTTCTTCATTTAGGAAAATTGTAAAACATATGCTTCTTTTACGGCTCATGACCATACAATATTAAATCTATATTGGTTTATCAAGACAAACTTCGGACACGATTTGGAAACAACTACCAAGTCCATTTTTTGTGCCAACCTTAAAAAAATATTAGCGGAGGAGTACCAGAACTTCAGCACACGTTAAATTTATGTCTATCGAATAATATTCGGCGTGATTTTTCAGAAATCAAAATTTTCGACCAGCGCCGGTGGTGATCTACTCGGGATTCAGGGGAAAAATTGATTTGCCGGAGAATAAAATTCTGATTTTTATTCAAAAAACAGAATCGTTATTTTTTGGAAAATTATAGGGTAGGGGGGGCATGCTCGTGGGGAGGCCCTGAGGGCCTCCTGGGAAATAACGCGAGATGACTGCCGGAAGCACGAACAACGAGGCACGTCAATTGCCGGACAGGCGGAGTCAACCCGAGCCTTTAGAATGCCGGCATTAAATTTTTCAAAAGTTCGCGTAGCTCTCATTTATAGAAAATTTAATGCCGGCATTCTAAAGGCTTCCTAAAATTTCAAAAGGAAAACCCTAAACGCTTATGGGTCCTAACGGACAGTCTTTGCAGAGGTTTGGTAAACGCTGTTTTTTAAAAACAGTTTATAAAGAGGGGTGATGGGTTTATCTGGAAGAAGTGCAACGGCGAAGCCTGGTATCCACCTGGAGAATCCCCGGTTCGGCGCACAAAAGCTTGACCCACCTGGATATCCCTGGGCCGATCTTAAAACGATGAAAGCGAACCAAAGGTTGTTGTATATAGCCGGTCCTGGTCCGTTGTGAATACGCTGGGGATTCCGCCCGGCTCAAGCACTCGACTGGCACACGCCCAAACTCTTTACAGAGCAACATTCCCACCGATCTCAGAGTTATAAATCTTAAAATCTTCGATATTCCACAGTAAAAAGTTTTCCATTTTTTTTTGATTTTGGTATTACTTTTTTCTTGATAAATCTTTTTGATTTTGGTATAACTTTAATCAAATATAAAACAAAAAAAAGGAGATTGAAAATGAATTACATGAAAGAGATTGAAGCGGAAAAGGCTCATAGGAAAGAATGCAGCGGTAAAGAGTATGCAGCAGGCGGTGTTTTTATTTTTTTTGATGATGAATATCAAGGCTGGATGAATGAATTAAGAGATCCACAGAAATGGGTACCTGGTTGTGTTGCTGTCAGTGATGATTCTGGACGCATTTGGAAGGCCGTTGGGGGTAATAATGAGGACGGCGCCGAAACCTGGCAGGAGGTGAAATCATGTTTTCAGCGTGGCGGTGTTCGTCCAGGAGCCGGGCGAAAACCGATGAATCCGGAATTAAAGAAGCAAAAAAAAGCTTTCTCCTTGTCCTATGAATCTGTCCATGCCCTGGTGGCTCTCCAAGAGTCTCTCGGTTTGTCGTCTCAATCCGCTGTTGTCGAATATCTCGCATTGCGGGGTTATCGTGAATTTAGCTCTCAAGGCGTTATTGTTGAGCATCAAAGAAAATTGTTTTGAAAGTAATGCCGTAGACCCCGGGCTCCACCATCAAAAACCTTTCGGGTTTGTCGGTGGCATGGATGGTGGAACCCGTACTGAAAGCCCTATCTGTTTTGGGCCATATATGTACGAAGCAGCCTATTAATGAATTCCTGATAATCATTGCCGCATTGCCGTTTTAAAAATGAAACGACATCACTATCTAAAAGAAGGGAAACCTCAACCTTACCAGGGTCAACTTGGGGGTGATTAACAAAAGGATTCTTTACAGAATCAGAAAAATTATATTGTTCTTTCATTTTAACCTCACATAATCTTTTTGTTCTTCTCTGGTGGCTTTACGGGCCGAGATAATTCTAATTGTATCACTACTGCGGCAACAATAGCAAACAATCAGAACCTTAAGATATGAACTTAAACCCAGGATAATGAAACGCTCCTCATCCAATGAATGCTCAGAATCAAATTTCACCCGGGCGAAAGGATCTTTAAAAACCGTTCTGGCCTCATCAAATGAAACTCTATGTTTCAATAAATTTTTATCTGCCTTAACAGGGTCCCAGATAAATTCATACTCTTGCATAAAACCCCTTTATCATTTTCAATTTTTTTTATCATCAATATAAACCCAATAGCCCCGCTCATCCTTCGGCTTTGTTATAATCCCTTCTCTTTCCATTTCATAAATCATTTCAACAGATTTTATATATATAATCCCGAGCTTACGGGAAATTTCAGAAATAGAGGCATAACCAATGGATTTCGTTATTTCTATGGCGGCCAGATAATCCTGATGGTTCCATGAGTAAGATAATAATTCAGAAACCCTTTCAAATTTCAGTTGTATTTGAAAAAATTGTTTACTGGTTATCAGATCGCGCTCAAAGGATTCATTATTCACGTGGAATTCGATTTCATCCATTAAAAAATCGAGAAGTTCAAAAATATAATGAATTTCAGTCTGCATAAACAGAAACTAACTCAAAAATTTCATTTACATAAAATGATAATCAGGAAATGTCCAGGATAGGCAAGATAATAAAAATACTTTTGAATTATTCCAGGTAAGGGTAGGGGGGTTACCCTGGTGGCGTACATGAGGAAGACGGAAGCCGGACCAAACAAAACATAAGGTGCTCCGGATAGATGATAAACTAAAAGATAAAAGGCGGTCATAGCGCCCAGGAGGTGGACCGGCCGATGGTGCAAAAAATAAATGGCAAAGACTATGAAAATATAGATCGAAACGACGTTGGCCAAAGCGAGAAGCAGAGTCAAATAAAATGCCTGAAAGCCGTACCGTTCATAAAGGACAAGGATAATCAAACCGAAAAGCAGGGTGTAGAGATCATTGAGTCTATACAGGTCCGGGAACAGGATATTAAACAGGGGCTGGGTGACACAGGCGCAAGTAACCAGGGCGATGATATAAAGCTGAAGGTCTTTGGTATATTTCAGGCCCTGGGTAATGAAATACGCAAAAAGGGGAAAGGACAGAGCACCCAGGGAGCGCATTATCAATTCATGCTCCGGGAAAAAGAAAATGGCAGAATGGTCAATGACCATCGTTATGAAAGCAATGAGTTTAATCATGTTTCATTTAGTTTTTTGATCCCAAACTCAATGAGTATGAAATCAACCTGAAAACACAAAAAGAAAAAGCGATTCCCACAACGGGAAAACCCACATAGGTGACAATCTCACCAATAAAAACAGAAAGGTCAAAGCCTTCGGGTAAAGAAATCATTTTAAAACCTCAAGGACAGGCCCAGGGCCAGGGCGTTACATGAAAGGGCACCAATGATTAACGAGATACTTTTGGACATCAAATCCGAGGTGTCGGTAATCTGAATATAATCGACCCGGCCCGGATCTGCATCAAGATCGGTGGCCGTGATCACGGCTCTTTGGTAATAGGCTTTGGTTAAAAGATCAATTTGGGTAAAATCCGATGTATTAAAAAGGTATTCGTCCACAACAAAAAACGCATCAACTTGACCCACCCGGTAAAGATCCACCTGGCCGGTCTTTGTGACGGCGGCATATGATTCGGTATTTGAGAAAATGATTAAAAAAAACAAGATGCCTATTGAATGGAAACGGGAAGATCCGATCCGAAGGGCTGATACAATGGCCCGGATAATGATGCCCAGGAGCAAGGAAACAACAACAAGGCCAAACCCATTGCCGAACGCTTCTAAATCTATCATCGTTAACTTCAAAAGCCCCCTCTTCTATTTGATGTGAAATATTCGGGATCATGATATTGAGACTTAATTCGAACCTCGGAATCATCATAACCACCATAATATGGCTCCCCAAGGTACGGATCTCGGATAGCATCTAAACTAGCTTGATACTCTTCCCTCATCAATTGTTCACGCCAAGTGCCTTTACTGTACTGCCACCGGTTAAATGCATTTTTGGCGTCTATCTCCTCTTCAGTCATGCCGAAATTGAAAATTTCACGGATTTTAACAAACGCAAAAACAGTGAACATCAAAGAAAGCATGGCAAGGAGGATTACGGATATGTCATTTGATATAAAACTGGAAAGATTATCTTTGAACTGTGTAAACATTAAATTAATGAGATCCGTTTCCATAAAACACCTTTCGGGAAGGGATGGGGGAAAGACGCCCCCACCCCTTGAAAAAATTAACCGCGGCTCATGGTACGCCGGATGTACTTGTAGGCCAGGAAGGCCAGGTTAATGGTCACAAAGGTTGTCAGGACGGTGAGCACCTGACCGTTGATGGTTGAGATGTCAAAAGCGGTCCATAGATCTGCGACAGTCGGTGTGGCAAAAGACAGGCCGAACATGCCGAAGAATACAGAAAACATGGCTGCAAGAAAAATCTGGGTAGGGGTAAAAAAATTCATGATACTTCTCCTTTTAAAAAAAAATTAACGAAAAACTTTGATAAGCAACCCCACTCCAACAATGATTATCAGTATAGTAATGATGCCCGAGGCCGCGGTGTTGACATCGGTTCTGACGCCATCAAACATATCTGATGAAATCAAAGGGGTGTAAGCGGTTGTTGCCAAAGCAAGACCAGTGATCCCCAAAAGGATCAATGATAAAACGCTGAGGATTCGCCTAAGTGAAAACATAGCGTATAACCTCACTGTTGATTAATATGGAAACCGAAAACTGCGTGGTTTCCTGATTATCAAGGCCCGTCTTTAACCAGCTTAAAGATGACCTTAACACGCTTCCTTTGTTATATTTCAAACCGCCGATTAGAGTTGTTTCACCAGCCCTAAACACGATCTGATTATCAATTTTACGAATGGATATTTGCGGCTGTCTGACAAGATTCGGCTCCGTGCCCACTTCAAGAAATTCAATCAAACTTTGGATGTTTCCGGTAAATTGCGTGGAAATGATGTTCCCGGACACTGAGGGTTTGAGTTTTAAGATCAAGCCGGACGACACGGTATCAAATTCGTAGCCCTGGGCAACGGTATCTGTAGCGCCATCAATGGATGACACGGTAATTTCTTTGACGTAGGGGATTTTTTCCGACACATCAAGTTCAGCGGTGGAGCCGTTCATGACAGAGATCCGGGCAGACTGAAGAACGGTAAAATCCTTTAATTCGTCCAGGGATTCCACAACGGATTGAAGTGATAAGTGGCCGCCACCGAGATTCAGGGAAAATCCGTCATCTGAGCCGGTGACATTAAATTTAAGCGGATCTTCATATAAGTCCGTTAAACTGGCAGTCAATTGTGACCAGTCAATACCATGTTTATATTTATGGCTGTCCTGGGATTCAAGGATCATGATGTCAAAAACAACCAGGGTGAGGTATGGATTATTTTTGAAATAATCGTAAATGGTCAGGTAGGTATAATAGTCCGTGTTGAAAACGATCCGGGAAGAGAGTTCATCATAAAAAGACTCCTGGACCCCGAAAGAACTTAATAATTTTATCAGGTTTTCCTGGGTGCCGGGCATGAGCACCTTGACATAGGCCGGGGAAGTTTTCCGGATAATAAGCACCCCTGATTTGTATTTAAAAAACAAACCGTGGCTGATTTGCAGGGATTGAAGCAGGGTTTTAAGGGTGCCGTGGTA
>NZ_JQKJ01000036.1 GCF_000745975.1 Desulfobacter vibrioformis DSM 8776
TCCCAAATCCCGGCAGGCGGCTGGCACTAATTTTAGCGCTTTGGGGGATTTCCGGTGGAGTATGGTCGAAATTAGCCCAAAAGATAGCTGTTCTGCTCTTTTTCAGCTGTTCAAGATCCGATTTTATATCTTTCTCTTTCAAGGATTGTTTCCGACCCCAACCGCCGTCCCCCCAGCCGGGAGCGCCCACAACATGTTGTGGGCGCTCCCGGCTGGGGCCATATTTCAGGCTCTTGATCATCTTTACATCTTTCGCTATACATTGCTTGGCAAAAAGCAACCTCCTATCCCTATCCCTTATACATTGCTTGGCAAAAAGCAACCTCCTATCCCTTTGTCTGCTCTCTAAAAACTATTTTTAGCATTGTTTTGATTAATACAAATGATGTCAATATGTTAATCCACAAATCATCTTATTGGAAAAATCACAAATAATTTTAAAAAAACAGAATGCTAATCAGATACTAATCTGTGTCCTTTAGGATCTGGTGATATGAAAAATAACCACAATTCTTAAAAAAGGACCATAGCAATGCTTACCATAAACAATCTCCAAATGATATATGCCGGTGGGGTTACCGCACTCAAGAAAACCTCCCTGGAATTTGAAAAAGGGTGTTTCACCGTGCTGCTTGGTACCTCCGGTGCGGGAAAATCTACTCTACTGCGCTGTCTCAACTTTCTTAATATCCCCACCAAAGGTGAGGTGGGGGCGGAGGGGCTCGGCCCTTTGAAGAACACCCACCGATGTTTACGCGAACACCGAAAGACAACAGCAATGATTTTTCAACAGCACCAACTGATTGAACGACACACAGCCCTGGCGAATGTGCTTATGGCATTTCTCGGCAAATACAGCACCATAGGTTCGCTATTTCCACAACATCGTGCAGACAAGGTATTTGCTCTTGAATGTCTTGACCGGGTTGGGCTGCTTGATAAGGCTCTTACTCGAGTAGATAATTTGAGTGGCGGCCAGCAGCAACGCGTTGGCATTGCCCGGGCATTGGCGCAAAAACCTAAACTTATTCTAGCCGATGAGCCTGTGGCAAGTCTCGATCCAGAGACCTCAAAACGGGTGCTTACCATTCTCCACCGTATTGCCAGGGAAGACCATATCTCTGCAATCATCTCTCTCCATCAGGTTGAGTTGGCACGTCAGTTCGCTGACCGAGTGATTGGACTTTCTGGCGGTGAGGTTGTCTTTGACGGCAAGGTCGGAGATTTAACAGACAAAGCATTACGGCTGATTTACAAATCCCAGCCACGTCCCTTAATTGAGAACACAACTGTAAAAAACACAACTGCTCATCCTGCTTTTGCTGAAACTGCTGCCTCAACCTGAGAGCACGGTTTTATTAATTACTAAACTTTAGGAGTGATACCATGAAACAAATTTGGCTGTTAACGACAGCGCTGCTGATGACCCTGTTTTTGAATACGCAACTCTTTGCAAAACCTTCTACAAATCCCGATACCCTTCGGGTGGCGCTTCTGCCCGATGAAAATGCCGCAACAGTAATAAAGGACAACAAGCCGTTGAAAGCATATCTGGAAAAAACATTGAAAAAGGAAATTGAGCTTATTGTTACCACGGATTACTCCTCCATGATTGAAGCCATGCGCCATGGACGGTTGGAGCTTGCATATTTCGGCCCTCTTTCATATGTAATGGCTGCCCAGAAAAGCAATATTGAAGCGTTTGCCGCACGCGAGAATAAAGGTGAGAAAACTTATCAGGCCGTGGTCATCGGTAATAGCCAAAACGGTATCAAAAGCTTCGCAGACATCAAGGGTAAAAATATGGCCTTTGGCGATCCTGCCTCGACATCCAGTCATCTGATTCCGAAATCCATGCTCAAAAAGGTCGGCCTTGCGCATGATAAGGATTATCAGGAACATTTTCTTGGCGCACACGACGCCGTAGCTGTCTCTGTCCAATCCGGCAGAGCAGATGCCGGCGGACTTAGCAGGCCGATTTTTGAGTCGCTGGTCAAAAAAGGCATAATTGATTCCAAAAAGGTCGCCGTCCTTGGTTATTCAGATCCTTTTCCCCAATATCCATGGGCCATTCGCTCAGACCTTGATGCCGGACTTAAAGCTGACATCAAGAATGCTTTTTATAATCTGAAAAGCGACGATATCCTCAAGCCTTTCAAGGCAACTGGTTTTGCGATTATGGAAGATAAAGACTACGACGTGGTTCGTGATCTTGCAAAAATTCTTAATCTTGACCTTGCCAAGATGTAGGAGAGTTCGCTGTTATGTATAAAACTGAATTCTCAAATATTCTTATACAAGAAAAAAAGGGACTCTTTTTAAATATTATCCAGGTTGCGATAATCGTGCTGGTTATCGCGGCCGGGTTTTACTATACCGGACTCCTCGATATCCCCCGTCTTCAGGAAGGTATTCCAAGCATAATCAGCCTTACCTGGGAGAGTCTTCCCCCTGATTTTTCCAGTTGGCAGACATGGCTAAAACCCATATTAGACACCATTGCTATGAGCATTGCCGGCACTTCCCTGGCCATAGGAATATCACTCCCTCTCGCTCTTTTGGCAGCCAGCAATACAACTCCGCATCCCGTAGTTTATCAGTCTGCAAGAGCAATATTAAATTGCTTCAGGTCGGTACCGGAGCTGATAATGGGCATAATATTTGTTGCCGCTGTCGGATTTGGTGCTCTTCCTGGGGTACTTGCGCTCGGTCTGCATTCTGTCGGTATGGTGGGCAAATTTTTTGCCGAGGCTATCGAGCACGTCCCGGATGGACCCCTAGAAGCGGCTCGATCAACGGGAGCCACACCACTACAGGTGATATTTCATGGGGTTCTGCCCCAGGTTCTGCCGCAGCTTGCCGATGTCTCTGTCTATCGTTGGGAGTATAATTTCAGAGCATCCACGGTGATGGGCATGGTGGGAGCCGGCGGCATTGGTTTTGAGCTCATGGCCTCTCTTCGCCTCATGCAGTATCAGCAGGTATCTGCCATACTTCTTGCCATTCTCGGCATGGTCACGGTGGTGGATTATTTTGGAGCAACCTTACGTAAAAAATTCAAATAGGAAGAGTATATGCGCAAGCCTAAAATCCTCATAACCCACTGGGTGCATGAAGAAATCATTGAATATCTGTCAGAATATGGAGAGGTGGTTACCAATCAAACCAGACAGAGCATGAAAAAAGGCCGGCTGTGGGCTGAGATAGAGAATGCTGTAGCAATTATGGCCTTTATGCCGGATAGTATTGATAAAGAATTCCTTTCACATTGTAATAAACTGAAAATTGTGGGGGCGGCACTGAAAGGCTACGATAATTTCGATGTGGATGCCTGTACCACAAAGGGTGTCTGGTTCAGTATTGTCCCTAACCACTTAACGACTCCAACAGCAGAACTGGCCGTCGGACACTTGATTGCCATTGGTCGAAATATGCAGGCTGGAGATCGGCTCATTCGAAACGGCCACTTTCCAGGGTGGCGACCAGTGCTCTATGGTCGTGGTTTGGCTGGTTCAACCATCGGCATATTGGGAATGGGTGAGGTTGGCCGGGCAATTGCCAAATTGCTTATGTCTTTTTCCTGCTCATGCCTTTATTACGACACCTGTAAACTAGAAAAGAGCAGAGAACAAGAGCTCAACGCCTATTCTTCATCTCTTGAAGATATCTATCGGAAAAGTGATTTTATCGTGGTTGCCCTGCCTTTGAACCCAGATACCATTCATGTAATAGATATACAGGCCCTGGATAAGTGCAAAAAAGGAGTATATATAGTCAATGTTGGCCGGGGTTCTTCTGTTGATGAAAAAGCAGTGGCGCAGGGACTGGAGAAAGGCCAATTGGCAGGTTATGCAGCCGATGTGTTCGAATTTGAAGACTGGGCACGAACAGGCCGCCCCCAAGCCATACCAGCTGAACTAACTGACAGGCTGGATACCACATTTTTGACACCTCATCTCGGCTCAGCCGTCGAAAGTGTCAGAAAAAATATAGCCATGGAGGCCGCAGTTAACATTGTTGAGGCTCTGCAGGGCAAGCGTCCACACGGGGCCATTAACAGTATCTAAGTCTTTCACAAATCACCCTATCTCTTGGACTTAAAAAAGAATATGATTGCTTATTAACAACAAGCCCGATCCCCTGATGGAGACATGCTCTCTTTTACGGTCGGGCCTTCTTCGTCCATACCGAGCGCTTCATAGGTCTCGGGTTGGGAGTTTTGTGGTCAGTGGTGATAGCTCTACGATTTTTAGTTTCGTGGCTCTTTTTGATGGCAATGCCATCCCAACCAGTATAAACTCTTTTTTGCGTCTGATAGTGGCTTGATGGGCTTTACCTACTATGGCCCTCCGGTAAAGAAAATGCCGGTCGATGATCAAGGAAGAAAGGACGGATTAAATTATTATGTACGAAACCCCGCCAGGGTTTTATGGTTTCCCCAATGACACTCTCCATTTCCACCAGCGTTGAAGCCGCCATTGCCCTTTTGCATCGTAATCTGACTCCGGCTGGTGTTCTCGCAGCCTCCGCCTCTCCCCGGGCGGCGAAGCGGAACTATACTCGTATTTTCGGCCGCGACCACGCTATCTGTGCCTTGGGGATGGCTGTGTCCGGCGATGTAAAATTATGCTTGCTGTATCGATCAATAAAATCATTAACACTCAACAACTGCCCAGTATCTAATGGCAAATCCAAATACATTTCAGAAAGAACTGGATAAGAATTCTGAATGCTAAGAGATAAAGAGTCGAGCCCATTAAGACTTAACAGTACTCCTCTCTCTTGGCAAAAATTTCTTAAATGGTTGATTTTATGTGTAGATAACTTTCCTAAGTAACAAATAATAATTTCGCTAATCTGTTTACTTGAAATTCCAGTTTTTGTTTCATCGAAGCATTTGCTTATATCGTCTTCTATTTTTTGGGATAGCCGATCTTGTTGAACAGTATATTCAGAAAAAGCATATTTCCCATTTGGTTGCATGAATAAACAATCTGGAGTGCCTTTGACAACACGATCGGTATTTGTCATCATGCCTATCGCGTTGATGTTTTCATAACCTCTTCGGTGTAGCCAATCATCACATAGCCGTTGGAATTTTCCGCCTTCCAATTCTAATAATTTAGATTTAATTTGATTTTGGATTCCCATAATTCCTTTATAAAAATATAGTTTCTTTTAAGTAAGAAGGCATGGCTTCATTAATTATGCTTTTCCATAAAAACAAATCCTTAGGAGAGCCCCATCCGTCCTCGAAGCACAGCGTTGAGGACGGCTCATATGTGTTATATTAATTTTCTAAATAATCTTTTACGGCACATTTTACTCTGTAGAACTGCTTTGGAATTTTAATATCTGACTCAAAAAACCACTCAACACTTGGGATATCTTGTGATGCTACGTCTGCAAGCACTGTATTTTGATTGTTTCCTAAAAATACAACTGGTATACCACTTTTTAGATTGGCACATTCATGCTTGGTATTGAAATCAAGTTTATGGGCTAAAAGATATGCCTTTTGTGGAATAGCATCATAGCTAAAGTTCTTTGTCGACCATTGCCAGCCATAATATACAATAAATCCAGACAAAATGGCGAAAAATACAGAATTCATTGGTGGCAAATCTATAGGTTCGTCTTTGTCATATAATCGGCTTTTACACCATGATATGACTATGAATAAGTGAACACCGCCAACAAGCGCAAGAAAGAAAATCAATGGGACAAGGTAGTTAAAGACTATCATTGCTGTAGTGAAAGTTAACGTAAACGGGAATGAAGAGGCATCTACACCAAACACGGAATTGATAATTCCAGCAGCTTTACCTGTGCAAAATACAATCAGCAACGAAATAGCTACGGATATAGCGACTTTTGTTAGGGTATACTCCCAAAGCGGTTTAAAGAACGTCAGCCTTTCAATTGAAATGCCTAAATAAATTGTTGCAAGAGAAATCCCCCATAATTTTAGAGCAAATCCATTATTCTGTAACCAACTGAAATCTGGGTTATTTTGCGAGCCGTTTGAGATTAGAATTAAAGAAATAAATGCAAAAATACCGAACAAAAAATTGACATTAGAATTTTCCTGTTTCTTATCAAATTTCTCGATTCTACTTTGATATTGGATAGCATATAAAATATCTTGCAAATAAGACCTTACTGTTTTTTCTTCTTTTTTGTTCATTTTTTACTTTTATCCTTACAACATGCAAATTAACCAACGACAACGCCAAGGCTCACAGGTGCCAACGTAGAAGCGCAGCGTAGAGGTTGGTATCCTTGTGCAACCGCTTAGATATGTTCTTATTTTGATAAAATATTCTGAGTACACTCAGAGAGTTTTTGTGAAGTCTCATGGTAAAAGCCTATGTGCTCACAGTATACTTCCCAAAGAGGTTCTGCTTCTACCTCTTCAAGATTTTTCATTATCATGGCTTTACCTTCAAGTGCAGCGCAACATGATTCAGTTTGGTTTTCCAAATTTCTCCAGTGTTCTACAACAGGCTTTAGGTTCGGAATATAAATATTTACAAGTAACTCCGCTTTCAGTCTCTGCTGGATACTTCTTTTTGTAACTTCCCGTGCATGCTTGAGGAAGTTGTGAAAATCTTCTTCTGTTTTATTTTTATTTGATAGCAAATCATCTAATTTTTCTCTTGTTGAATAAAGCTCTTCCAAAGACACTTGTAGAATTAAAAATATTTCTTCAGCTTTTTTAAGAATCTCTTTAATAAGCTCACTCTTTCTTGAATGTTCTTGTTCCTTCTTAAGTAAATTGAATTTGGCCTCAATTTCTTTTCTGGAACGATTAGATAATAAAATCTGAGTCACGATTACAGCAAACAAAGCAATCAAGGCTGAAGCTATTTGAGCCAATGGGATAAATAATTTTTTTTCAATCAGGATTTCTATCATTTATGCACTCTTCATTTATAACAAGTGATTATGTAGTTTTTTTTCTGTATAACTCCAACAAATAACATGTACAAACTCTGTATCAATAACGAACCGAATTGACAATCATTTTGTGCCGGTGTTATAGAATTTTTCTAGCGGGATAACATTCAATTTGTGGGGTTAAACAGCAAATGGCATTGATTCAGATTAATCCGAATGTGCTGGCCAGTTATAACCGGAAATTGGTTTCCAGAAATATTCCGGGAAATGAGCACAGGCGGAATGAAATAGGATGATTATGCTTCATTGTTGTAATTTCTCTGATAACATGTCAAAAAAACAGCATGAGATATGAAGGCCCCATATATCGTCCCCCCAGTGAGGCGGATTCACTTTTAATTCAAGCCACAGTCGGATGCCCCCACAATAAATGCACTTTTTGTACGATTTATAAAAATGGTCCTCGTTTCAGGATCAGACCGGTTCAAGAAATTATGGAGGATATAGATTCTGCATCCAAGATTTATGGACCTAATTTGAAAACTCTGTTTTTCCCGGCAGGAAATACCATTGCGATGAAAACAGATGACCTAGCTGCGATCTGTATCTATGCTCGCAAAGTTTTTCCTGATTTAGAACGGATAACTGTCTACGGCTCGTCCCAATATATCCATAAAAAAGGACGAAGTGGCCTAAAACAATTGGCAGATGCCGGGTTAAACCGTATCCATGTTGGCCTTGAATCTGGCAATGATGATGTTCTGCGCCATGTGAAAAAAGGAGCAGATGCCAAACATCAGATCGAAGCAGGTCAATGGGTTGTTGCCACTGGATTAGAGTTAAGTCTCTATGTTGTATTGGGATTGGGAGGCGTAGCTTTGACTGGTTCGCATGCAGACGCAACGGCAAATGCGCTCAACCAGATTAATCCTGACTTTATCAGGCTCAGAACTTTTGTACCGAAAATCAACACACCAATCCTGGATGAAATTGAGTCCGGCAAATTTAAAATGCTGGGGCCGCATGGTGTTATAGAAGAAACCGAACGGTTAATCCGGCAGTTAAAAGTGACTTCCTATTTAGCCAGTGATCATTACACAAATTATATTGATGTGCACGGCAGGCTACCTGAATCGCAAAACCAAATTTTGGCGCAGATTAAAGCAGCTTATCAATTGCCTGAATCTCAATTTCGTCCGTTTTTTATTGGAGATCAATAAATTTATAAAGCTTGACTTCCCATATTTTTCTCATATCTTTTCAGGTGAAGCATCGTAATAACTGAAGCCTTTAATAAACCTTTTGAGGAGAATGCCATGAAAGATATTCTAATAAAAACGGTTATGATTCCCTTACGCGACTATGTGACCGTCAAGGAAACTGACACTGTTTATGATGTATTCCAGGTTCTGGAAAAGAACAAATCCGACATCCACCATTCCCACAGGGATGTTATTGTAGTGGACGACAATGGCAGGTTCAGGGGAAAAGTTACCATGCTTGATATTTTCAGAACGCTTGAGCCCAACTATAAAAAACTGTTCAAAAACTATGACGACGGCACACTGACCAAGGATTATGTGATCAATGCGATCCGGGATTTCAACCTCTGGATGGAGCCCATGAAGAACATTTGTGAGCGCGGCGCCAACATCAAGGTTTCCGAAATCATGCACGTACCTGTCGACGTTGAATACCTTCAGGAGAACGATTCCCTGGAAAAAGCGCTGCATGAATATGTTATGGGCGCCCACCAGCCTCTAATCGTAAAAAACGGCGATACAGTCACCGGTGTCCTCAGATTTTGTGATTTGTTTGAGGTGATCAGAGGCCAGATGTTGTCCTGTCCGCGTCCCCAATAATTTGCACGCCGAACTCCCGTAAAAAAGGGTTGATTCTGAAATATTAGAATATTTTCTTCCGAATTTTTCAGGCATTTATTGTTGTCTTGACTTAAATCGAGCCCCCCTGCTATACACAACATGCTTGTGTATAGCAGGGGTTTATCATGGTGATAAATCTTTCACTTCATGAGAAAAAGATTTAAATCAGTTTATATAATCAACCAGGAATTTTGCTATGTCAGTTGAAGAAAATATATGTCCCAAATGTAATTCACCTTATGCCTATCCCGACGGACTCCTGTGGATATGCCCGGAATGTGCCCATGAGTGGGCACCAAATCAGGCGTCTGATGATACCCTCCCGGAAGATGCACCACGATTCCTTGATGCCAATGGTAATCCGTTGCAGGATGGAGACACAGTCACCACCATCAAAGATCTCATGGCCGGGAAGGACACAATCAAATTGGGAACAAAGGTCAAAAACATCAAACTCCTTGACGACCCTGTGAATGGTCACGATATTTCCTGTAAGATTGCAGGGTTCGGCGCCATGTACCTTAAATGTTCCGTTGTTAAGAAGGCTTAAAGTAAAGGAAGGTGAACATGATTAAATTAAAAGACCCGGGCCTGCTTTGCCAGGCCTGTTTTATTCAGGATCAGTGGATTGAAGCAGATTCAAAAAAAAACGTTGCGGTGACCAACCCGGCCACAGGGGAAGTTCTGGGAACCGTGCCCTTTTGCGGTGCCGATGAAACCCGGCGGGCCATTGATGCAGCCAATGGGAGTCTGCCTGCCTGGCGCAGCAAAACCGCAGCCCAGCGGTCTGCCATTTTAAGGCGGTGGCATGACCTGCTCATGGAAAACCAGGAAGACCTGGCCTTGCTCATGACAGCGGAACAGGGCAAGCCCCTGGCCGAATCCCGGGGCGAAATCGCCTACGCAGCCAGCTTTTTTGAATGGTTTGCCGAGGAAGCCAAACGGATTTACGGCGATATCATCCCCCAGACCATTGCGTCCCAGCGCCTGGTGGTGATCAAACAGCCTGTGGGCGTGGTTGCCGCCATCACCCCCTGGAACTTTCCCAGCGCCATGATCACCAGGAAAGCCGGTGCAGCCCTGGCAGCCGGATGCACCATGGTGGTCAAACCCGCCACAGCCACACCCTTTTCCGCGTTGGCCATTGCAAAACTGGCCCAGGAAGCCGGGATGCCCCCGGGCGTCTTTAACGTGGTCACAGGATCTTCGTCAGCCATTGGCGGTGAGCTGACCGCCAACCCCATTGTCCGGAAACTGACCTTTACCGGCTCCACGGAAGTTGGCAAAAAACTGATGCAGGACTGTGCCGGCACCATGAAGCGGGTATCCATGGAACTGGGCGGCAACGCCCCCTTTATTGTATTTGACGATGCAGACCTTGATGCGGCGGTTGAAGGGGCCCTTTCCTGCAAATACCGCAACTCCGGCCAGACCTGTGTCTGTGCCAACCGCCTTTATGTCCAGGCAGGGGTTTATGATCAGTTCTGTGAAAAACTGGCCCGGGCTGTGGCAACCCTTAAAGTGGGCAACGGCATAGAAGAAGGGGTGGTCCAGGGCCCGCTCATTGACATGAAGGCCGTTGAAAGTGTGGAACGTCATATCAATGATGCCCTGGACAAAGGCGCTAAAGTGCTGGCAGGCGGCAAACGCCATGCCCTGGGCGGCACTTTTTTTTCGCCCACGGTCCTGGCAGACGTCACAGACGACATGCTCGTGGCCAAAGAGGAGATTTTCGGTCCCTTTGCCCCGATCTTCAAGTTTGAAAGCGAAGCAGAGGTGGTCCAAAAAGCCAATGATACAGAATACGGCCTGGCTGCCTATTTCTTCACCCGGGACATGGCCCGGACCTGGCGGGTGGGCGAAAAACTGGAATACGGCCTGATCGGCATCAACTCCGGCATCATCTCCAATGCCGTGGCCCCCTTTGGCGGGGTCAAGGAATCGGGCAACGGCCGGGAAGGCTCCAAGTACGGACTGGATGATTACCTGGAGATCAAGTACATGTGCATGGCCGGCATCAGCTGACCTGATCATTCTACAACATTTTTTTAGATGCAAAACCCAGCCCGGCAAGCGATAAACACATATCCCTTGCCGGGCTATTACGTTCAAAATGGGCAATACGCTGTTAAAACGTTGAAAGCAATGGTGTCAGGCGCCAGGTGTCAGGCCGGGGGCATGGGGTTTGCCGGCAACAGAACAGTGAACACAGAACCGCACCCTTTTTCACTTTTTACGGATATGACGCCGCCATGATTGAAAACAATGCCATGAACAATAGCCAGTCCCATGCCCGATCCCTTACCGATCGCCTTGGTGGTAAAAAAGGGATCAAAAATTCTGTCCTGGATGGCCGGATCAATACCTGTGCCTGTGTCTTTAATGGTAAGCCGGACAGCCCCGGCTGCATGGAACGCCTTGGGTTCGGGCATCTTTAAATCATGGATATCCGTCATTTCCAGGCATATGGTCAGGGTTCCTCCGCCGTTCTCCATGGCCTGAACTGCATTGTTGCACAGGTTGATAATGACCTGCTGGATCTGTGCGGGATTGGCATTGATTGGCTGTACGGGCTGATGGTTCTGGCACAGAATTTCAATGGACGAGGGCATGGACACCCTTAAAAGCCGGACCGTATCGGTCACCAGTTTGGAAGGATTTAAGGACTGTTTCCCCTGTTCTGTCTGCCGGCTGAAACTGAGCAGTTGCTGGACAACGTCCTTGGCCCTGAGGCAGGCAGTCTGAATCCCATTGATGCGCGACCGGGCTGAATTATCTTCGGGCAGGTCCAGCAGTGCCAGTTGGGCATTGCCCAGAATGATTCCCAAAATATTGTTAAACTCATGGGCAACGCCGCCTGCCAGGGTGCCGATGGACTCCATTTTTCGGGCCTGGACAAGCTGGCGTTCCAGGGTTTCCTTGTCTTTTTCAGCTTTTTTACGCTCTGTAATGTCGGTTACAGAACCCACTATGGCCACGGTCCTGCCATTTTCCACAACCGGGTTCTCACGGATTTCCACTATAACTTTGCGCCCTTTCATTCCTTTCAGTTCCAGTTCATATGGGGGCTGGCGCTGCCCGGTTCGAATCGCCTTTTCAGTATATTCAACCCCTTTGAGATTGATGGGATTATCCGTGATTAATTCAGTCCATCGCCTCATGGCCTCTTCGGGTTCGCATTGCAGGATCTGTCTGCACCGGGGGCTGATATAGGTGATTTCATGCTCAGGGGTATGGGCGTAATACATGCTGGTGCTGTTTTCCAGAATGTTCCGAAGTTTTTCTTCGCTTTCGCGCAGGGCTTTTTCCGTGGCAATCCTTTCCCGGGTCTTTTTTGTAAGCCTGCGGTTCCGGAACAGGACAATAGAAACAATGCCAAGGAAGAACAAAAGAACCAGAAAGATAGATCGGAATAAATTCTTCGGGCTGACGCCATAGTCGTATTTGACGGACATCCACTGGTTGCGGATATCACTGTTTTGCCGGGGAGAAATGGCGGTAAGTGTTTTGTTTACAATTGTGAGAAGGTTCTGGTTCCCCTTGGGCACGGCCATATACAGCTGATAATTATCATAGGGTGTGGGCGCTGCGATTTTAAGATTTGCCAGCCCGTTTTTATGGATCAGATAGGTGGCTGCCGCCAGGTTCTCTATGACGGCATCTGCCCGTGAAAAGGAGACCTCTTCAAGTCCTTGTAACGGGGATTTCACATAAATGGGTGAAAAGTCAATCCCGTCCCTGGAAAGCCATTCCTGTGTAAGGGTTTTGGGCACCATGGCCAAGGTTTTCCCATGAAGATCTTCAATTCCGCCAATAAAGGGGCTGTTGTCACGGGTAACAATAATCAGGGGAAACGTCAGATAGGGCACAGAAAAATCCAAATAGGTTTCCCGCTCAGCTGTTTTTGCGATGCAGGTGATCAGGTCAATGTCCCCCTGGCGGCTCCTTTCCAGCACCTGGGACCAGGGCGGATCTGCCAGGACACGCAGCTTAAGCCCTGATCGGGCGGCTACCTGGGTGGTGTAATCGGCTGAGATGCCTTTAAATCTGCCGTTTTCATAATAATGGAATGGCGGAAAGGATCGGGGGCCTGCAATGGTGACCACTGGATGTCTGCCAACCCAGGCCTTTTCAGCCGGGGTTAGCTGGATATTCCCTGTATTTGAGGCATGTAAGTAGGCAGCAATCGTAAGCGACAGTCCAATGATGGACACCGTTGCCAGTATGAATCCTGTAAAAAAATGCCCAAAGTCAAGTTTCAAAAAATTATTCATTATAAAAAAAAGGATCTGCAACCGATGCTATTTGCCGATGACATCCTCTGCAATTTTTTGTTTCACTGCCCCTGTTACGGTCTTAAACACATAGTCCCAATCTCCTGGAGAGCGCTGCCTGAATAATCTCATACCCGGATACCAGGGAGAGTTGTCTCTGTTTGTCAGCCATCGCCAGTCCGGAGAAAAAGGCAGCAGCACCCAGGTTTCTTTTCCAAGGGCCCCTGCCAGATGAACGACCGCCGTATCCACTGAAATGATTAAATCCAGGTTGTTGATGATTGCAGCGGTATCGGCAAAGTCAGAAATCCCTTTTCCCAAATCCCGGGTAAAGACGATGTCCGGATCTTTGTCTGTCCATAATTTATGGGCGTCCTTTTGAAGGCTGTACAGGTTAACGCCGTTTATCTCTTTTAGAGGTAAAAACCGGCTTAAACTGACTGACCGCTGCCTGTCTCCCTTATGAGAAGGGTTTCCCGCCCATACCGCCCCGACACGCAATGCTTTTCCTTTTTTTATTCTGCCTTGCCAGATCCTGCTTAACTCTTTGTCAGCAGTCAGATACGGCACCTTTGAAGGAATCGTTTCAAGTGTTGTTTTAAACAGCCTGGGCAGAGACATGATCGGCAGATGATAGTCAAACCGGTCTGAGATTCGGGTATTATTGTCATCCATTTGGATCTGGAGGCGATCGTATCCTTCAAAATTTGCCATCAGCCTTGCCAAAGCCGGTTTGCTCTCCAAAATGACGAGTGCGCCCATGTTCCGGAGCAGGGGCAGATATCTGACAAATTGAATAAAATCGCCAAACCCCTGCTCTCCATAGATGAATATGCTTTTACCGGATAAGGGTTCGCCATTCCAGACCTTTCCATCCAAAAAAGTTCTTCGGGGCGATTTGCTCCACCGCCATTCATATTCAGCCCACCCTTTTTCAAAATCGCCTGTGAGAAGATACAAAAACGCCCTGTTCAATAAAGTTGAGCTATGATCAGGTTCAATGGAAAGGGCATGGTCAAAATCCTTTTCAGCCTCTTCAAACCGCCCGAAGAAACGATGGGACAGTCCGCGGTTGGAAAGGGCGTGGACATTGTCGGGATCCAATGCAATCGCCTGGTTGAAATCTGCAAATCCTTTTTCGATCAGTCCCAGGCTATGGAAACAAATCCCTCTGTTGCAGAACGCCTCGCAAAATTTCGGGTCAAGTTCAATGGCCCGGTCAAAACTTTTAATGGCCTCTTCAAACCGCATCAGTCCGTGCAGGGCCATGCCCCTGTTATGATAGGCGTCCGGGGAATTGGGATGGGATTCAATCGCCTGGTCACAATACGCCAGGGCCTTTTCATACCTTTTGAGTGTATTCAAATTTTTGGCAAGGTTAACCTGAAATTGAACAGACCCGGGCCTCAGTTGAAGGGCCTGCTTAAAGTTGTCTGCGGCCTTTTGAGCCTTGCCAAGCTTATCAAATACCAACCCGCGGATATTATAAATTTCCGGAAGTTTGGGATTAATGGCAATGGCCTTTTCACAGTCCTTTAAAGCGGCATTCATCTTTCCGGCATTCATCAGCGAAAACGCCCTGTTGTTGTATCCATGGGCATTGTCAGGCTCCAGGGCAATGGCCCGGTCAAAACTTTGAACGGCCTGATCAGGATGCCCAAGTGTATCTAATGCGAGCCCGAGATTAAGATGGGCGTTATAAAAATTGGGGTCAATCCCAACGGCCATGGTGTAATCCTGCACCGCCTCTTCAATTCGCCCCATTTCCGCGTAGGCGACCCCGCGGTTATAGAGGCCTTCGGCGAAGTGGGGATTCAACCCAAGCATCCGGTCAAAAGCCGTGATCGCCTCTTCAATCCGCCCCAGGGCCTGGACCGCGGCACCTAACAGATTAAACAGAATAAAAGAATCCGGGAATTTTTTAAGCATCTCTTTGCAGTTTTGTTCGACCTGGGCCATATTTCCGGCCTGATACAGCCTGATCAATCCCTGGATCTGGTCGTTGGGCGGATGCCCTTCCCCGGGGTGTCCAAGGGGCTGCTTTTCATCCTTTTTTGGGGACGGGGCCCTTTCCTGATGGTCTGAATACCGATGCCCCAGATTATATGAAATCTGAACATCATCCGGAATCAGGGATAACGCGCGTTCATAACTGGCACTGGCCTCATCTTTGCGCCCCAGTTTGGTCAATGCCGCCCCCAGGTTGTAATAGGCTGGTGCCAGTTCAGGGGACAGAGAGAGGGCCTGTTTAATCAAGGAAACGGCAAGCTCGGGCTTGTCTGCCTCATTGGCCAGTATGCCAAGAAAATGATAGGCAGACGCGTTGCCAGGGTCCATTTGAATGGCCTGCTTATAATAGCGCCCGGCATTGGGGAAATCCCCTTTTTTATGAAGCTTGAGCCCTTGGGCCACCAGTTGATCCGCAGGGCCCGGGGTGACAACGCTTGCCTTTTCACTATTCGTCTTATTGCTGTTTGAAGTTGTCATACCGTGTCCTTAATATCTGTTCAGGCACTAAATATGCTACCCCTTCATGGAAAGAGAAATTCTTTTCCGGGGGATATCCACCCCAAGAATGCGAACGGTTACCTGTTGCCGGACTTTGACAACGTCATTGGGGTCTTTGATAAACCGGTCAGACAGCTCGCTGATATGAACAAGTCCGTCCTGGTGGACACCGATATCCACAAACGCACCAAATGCGGTGACATTGGTGACAATGCCCGGAACGACCATATCAGGAACCAGATCTTTCATTTCATGGATATCTTTGTCAAAGGAGAATGCCTGGAACGGCTGCCTGGGGTCCCGGCCCGGGGCTGCAAGTTCGGCAACGATGTCCTTTAGCGTAGGAAGCCCTGTGGTCGCCGTCACATAGGGTGTAAGGTCCATGCGTTGCACCGGGTCTTTTGTTGTCATCATCTCTTCCACACGGCAGCCCAGGTCTTTGGCCATCTGTTTGACCACGGGATAGGACTCGGGATGAATGCCGCTGCGGTCCAGGGGATTTTTCCCGTTTTGGATTCTTAAAAATCCTGCGGCCTGTTCAAATGCTTTTTTACCCAGACGGGGCACCTTGAGAAAATCAGTTCTGGACCCAAAGGCGCCATTTTCATCCCTGTATTTGACCATGTTGGCGGCGATGCCGGCGTTCAGGCCGGATACCCGGGATAACAGCTGTTTTGATGCGGTATTGGCCTCCACGCCCACCTGGTTGACACATGACACCACCACATCGTCCAGGGCGGTCTGGAGCATATTCTGGTCCACATCGTGCTGGTATTGTCCCACCCCGATGGATTTGGGTTCCACCTTGACAAGCTCTGCCAGGGGATCCATGAGCCGTCTGCCAATTGAAACAGCCCCCCTGACCGTAATGTCGTGATCCGGGAATTCTTCCCTGGCTGTTTCCGAGGCTGAATAAATGGACGCCCCGCTTTCATCCACCATGATCACATCCACATCTTCGGGCAGTTTCAGTTCCCTGATAAAGCTTTCCGTTTCCCGGCCTGCCGTGCCGTTTCCCACGGCGATGGCCCGGATTTCGTATTGGGAAACAAGTTTGGGGATGAGCTGTGCGGCAGATAGTTTTCCGTTTGGCGTGTGGGGGTGGATTACATCATGGTGAACCAGCTTTCCCGTGGCATCCAGGCAGGCGATCTTGCACCCGGTGCGGAACCCCGGGTCAATCGCCAGCACGGGCCTGCCGCCAAGGGGCGGGGAAAGCAGTACCTGACGTAAATTGTCCGAGAAAACAGCGACTGCCTTTTCATCGGCCTTTTGTTTGAGAATGCGCAACGCCTCATTTTCAATGGATTTGGACAGCAGCCGTTTGTATGCGTCTTCGGCGGCGGCAAGGATCTGGGCCCGGCTTTGTGGACAGACCTTTCTTTTGCCCGGGTAAATCCCATGGATGATATTCAACGCCTTTTTTTCATCGGGCAGAACATGGACACGAAGAATTTTTTCGGTTGCCCCCCTGAGCATGGCAAGTATCCGGTGGGAAGGTGCTTTAAATGCCGGTTCCTCCCAGTCAAAATAGTCCTTGAACTTGGTCCCGTCGTCGTCTTTTCCCTTGATCACCGTTGCGTGGATCATGGCTGTTTGGATAAACAGATCCCGGATCCCGGACCGGATGGATGCATCTTCGTTAATGATTTCGGCAATGATATCCCTGGCCCCGGCCCAGGCCTCTTCCAGGCTTGCCACACCAGGGCCGGTGAACCGGGTTGCCTCCGTTTGAAGATCAATGTTGCTTTGGGGCTCCAGAATCATCAGGGCCAAAGGCTCCAGCCCTTTTTCCCGGGCGATTGCGGCACGGGTCCGCTTTTTGGGCCGGTACTTTTCGTACACATCCTCCAGCCGGGTCATGGAGTCTGCACGTTCAATGCATTGGCCCAACTCTTCGGTGTAAAGCTGCCGTTCCTCCAAAGACTTGATAATGGCCTGTTTCCTGGCTTCCAGTTCTTTTAAAGCCTTTGCCCTGTCCCGGATACCGGATATGGCCACCTCGTCCAGGCTGCCTGTGCGCTCTTTCCGGTACCTTGCGATAAAAGGCACTGTGGCACCCTGATCCAGCAACTCCAGAACCGCTGCCACCTGGTTTTCTTTCAGGCCGTTTTCCCGACTGATCATTGTTTTAATATCCATGCTCTTCCTAATACCTGCAAGCCTTGGGAAAGTCAATTGCCTTGACCTTGTCTTTAAAGCAAGCAGGGCTGATCGCACATAACCTGCCTGCAGTTTGATATCAAATTTTGAGATGAATATACGTCTCTTTTTTCATACTTTGATTGACAAACAGGAAGTCCCTATCTTAATACGGTGAAGTCAAAGGATCTGATCGAGACTTAAAAATATGAAAGGAGAAAAAAATGAAGCGACGTGGTGTTGTACTGGCGATGGCAGTGGTTGTTTTCTTATTTATCGGAGTGTTGGGGCATGCAGGTGACGTGGAGATCCTGGGGGTTAAATTTCCAGGCGAAAAAGTTGTTAACGGTAAAAAGCTGACGCTCAACGGTGTCTCCTACCTGAAAAAAATGGGTTTCGTGAAGGTTTATGCCGTTGGCCTCTACCTTGAACAGCCGACTAAGGATGCCAACGAACTGATCGAATCCCGGCAGGTCAAGTACATGCTCACCCACTACCTGACCAGCAAGGCAACCGCAAAAAAAATCAGTGAGGGGTTCATCGAATTAATGGAAGCCGGAAACCCCAAAGAACTGGTGGAGGCCAACCGGGCAGATATAGACAAATATGCCAGCTGGCTGGACAAGGACATGAAACCCGGACTGATATCGGAATCCGTTTACGTGCCGGGCAAGGGACTTACCCTGATCTATCAGGGCGAAGTAAAGGGTACCATTCCCGGCGATACCTTTGCCCAGATGTACTATCGTTATAACGTTGGCGACAAGGCAAACGAAAAAATCCGGAAAGGGCTTCTGGGCTTGTAGAAAAAAATGCACGTCTATGACGGAACCTTTCCCGGAATCACCTGACGGGCCAATAAAATCTGGCCCATTACCAGTGCCCAACCCGAGCAGAAAATACGGCAGGGTGTCCGGACTCAAAGGATTACCGAACTGAAGTTCAAAAAAGGGCCGCCGACAAGGGGCTGAGGGCGGATGGTAACATATACGCCGGGGCAATCCCCCAAGAAACGTAAATTTTTCTCACGTTTTTGAAAAACAAAGCTTATACATACGATGGTGGGCAACGCTTTGCTTTTGCCGACCCTGCCTGGCTTGGCTCCGCACCTGCAACCTCGCCGGCACTCAGCGTGATAACGCTGTCGGCCATCCGGATGGTGGCGGATCGATGGGCGATTATCAGCATGGTCAACTCGCCGCGGAGTTTGTTTACTGCCTTTTGAATTCGTCGTTCACCTTCCGAGTCAACGGAACTGGTTGCTTCATCCAAGAGCAAAAACGTCGGTCTACGCAGCAGGGCCCGGGCCAATGCTATCTGCTGGCGTTCTCCTCCGGAAAGGCGTGTCCCCCGCTCTCCCACGGGTGTATCCATTCCTTTTGGCTGCCGGGAAACAAAGTCCCGGGCCGCTGCCAGTTCCAGTGCATCCCACAGCTCTTTTTCCGTGGCCCGGGGCATTGCCCAGAGAAGATTGGCACGGATGGTGTCATTGAACAAAAATGTCTCCTGGGGCACATACCCGATGGATTGACGCCATGGGTGAATTCGTGCCCCTTTAAGGGGCTGACCGTCAATGAAAATTTCTCCGGATTCCGGTGCAAAAAGACCCAGGATCAGATCGGCCAGAGTGCTTTTACCCGCGCCGGAATGCCCTACAAAGGCGGTTATTTTTCGGGCGGGAAGAACAATGCTTACGTCCTTGACCGCCCATGCCCCAATGGATTTTGTATACCGGAAACAGACGTTGGAAAGACGGATGTAGTTTTCCAGCACAAGATTTTTTGCCGGATAGCTTGCAGCCGGTTCGCTGTTTTCCATAAAGGTTCTCTCCATATCGAGGAGGGCCTGAAATGATGGAAGCGCATTTGTGATCCGCTGGGCGCACTGCTGGATAGAAGAAAACTTCGGCAGAAGGCGGGCAAACAAAAAAACGATGATCAGAAGCGACTCCGGGGCAATTTGAAAGATCTCCACTGCGACATAAAAGAAGCCGGCCAGAACCACGGCCGCTCCGATTTCATAAATCATGCGGGGGGTCGAGTTGATCCGGCTGAATAGAACCATCTGATCGGCAACGCCCTTGGTAATTACCCTGAAATTTTCTTCATGAATTGAATCCAGGCCATGACTTCTGGCCAGTTTCATCGCCCCGAGATGCTCCGAAACCTCCCCATACAGTTTTGTCATTCCATCCCGTAATGTTTCTCCCGCGCTGTGGGCACGCCGGTTGAGAGGATGAAGCAACAAAAGAAATACGCTGACGCAGGCCAGTGCAAACAGGGTCATGGGAATGGAGATCATCAGGGCGACCCATACATGCACGCATGCGACGATAAAAATCCCACTGAGCTGCAGCAGCTGCTGGGTGGCAAACCCCACGCGCTGGGCGTCACTTGTAAGGGCCTGGGTGATCTGTGATGACTTGGTGCCGATCAGGCAGCGCCATTGGGCACGGCAAAGTGCACGGTATAGTCGGTCCTGTATGGCCTTGGTGAATCTTTGTACAATTTCTGTATTAAGAACGCTCTGATACTGGGTGATACCGGCATAGACCGCAACAATCCCCACATACAGACACAGCACCGTCACAAGCGTCAGATCCAGTCTGAACCATTCGAAAATCCGCCCGATTTTCCGGGTAAGGCCGGATGGCTCGCCAGCGCCGTTTAAACCGATCAGCCCCAGAAGGGGAATGAGCATGACAACCCCGACCCCCTGGGTCAAACCCGAGAAAACCATCATCGTCAGTGACTGGGTGACCCGGCATGGTGCATATCGAAAAAGCGTTCCAACGTAATGGGAAAGCATTTTCCGGTTGTTGGGTTTCATTATGGTCTTTCAGCCGGTTCTTTTTTTCCACAGACGTCGCCCCTGGATAGATACATGCGTTCAAGCCAAAAAATCGGCCGTAACAGATAGTAAAAAATAAAAAAACGATCCGGAATCGAGACACGCTTCCAATCCGGATAGGGCGCGTTCAGATGGGCCAGCAAAAGAGAAACCCGGTATCCAAGGTCTTTCCTGATCATCGCCGAGTGCAATTTAGACAACACATATGCTTTGCTGTGAGGCCGGTAGTAAACCGGCTCTTCCACTCGCCCGATAAGCTCAAGCGCAATCCGGGTTATTTTCAGGGTTCCCCGGTCAGTGGCGGCGTAACAGCGAACGGGATCAGGTATGGGCAAATCGAACAGGAGACTGCAAAGAAGCATGCCTTCTGCCAGCATGCGCTCCAGGCCCAGCCGGGCTGCGCATGCCGTAAGGCTGCCCCAGTTGACCCCATCGTTGGCACAAACAAGCCGGGCCAGATCGTTCAGCCAGAAAAGGCGAAACCAATGATGGTTTGTGCCATGGGTACAGAGGAGAAGCAGGGTATGATGCAGCGGGAGTACCGGAATGTCAAGCCCTGCGAATTGAAGAACCTGCCTCTCCTTCCACAGCTCTTCAAAACAAATGGGAAAGAGGTGCCGGTTGGATCCGAAACGCCAGTGAAGTTCAATCTGCTCACCGGAATCCGGATGGTGATAACTGAAATGATGCTGATTTCGAAAAGCCTCTGCTGTCTGCCGGGGAGTCAGTTCAAAATCAGGCTGGGTGCGTTTGTATCCCATCCTGAACAGCAATTCCTGTGCATCCGATATTCGTTCGGGCGCGACCAGTATATCCAGGTCCTTCATGCTGCGCGCACCAACCCCGCCATATGCCTGGAGAGCAAGCACCGGACCCTTGATCGGCAGGAAAGGGATGTTTTCGCAATCAAATTGCTTTGCAAGGCAAAGGAGTGTTCCAGCCTTTGCCATGGCAAGGGTTGTCTTTCTCCGCACATGCATTTTTAACCTGTCGAGCACGTTGTCCGGCACACACTGCCGCCCCAGCCGCTTCAATACCGGATAGACCTGCAGGGTACACCGGTGCCTTTCCAACAATTGAAAAAAGTGGTCCCAGTCAATTTCTTTTCCGCACCCGGACAAGCTTTCGTAATCCGCATTACGGTTTAATGAAAGCCGCAGGCAGGAAATTAACAGGCAAAGCTCGGGCGAGTAATTCGGGAGATGTTTTGTATCGATCATAATCCCTTTCTTAATGACAGTCGTTATGGGAATCAATGGGGTTGATTTTGCAAAAAAGGAAACAGCCGCACGTGATCCGGGCATTATCCGGAATTGTCTCCAAAGGTCGCCACCACCGTAAACTGCCGGTGGCCCTGGGCACCGGTCAGGATCTGCTCGCCGTAACGAATCCAGGCATGGGCCTTCATCCCCTCTTGGTCGTCCTTTAACACACCCAGATAGATGGTGGAGGAAAACCGCCGCCGCTTAAGCATCATTCGTGCGGCCATGGCCTGGGCCAGACATTTGCTTTCCCAGGGCGTGTATCGACTCGCCGTGCGTACGGCCCAGGCGATCCGGGACGGCAGATCTGTTTTTGTACTTTGATGGGAAGGCGTTTCCACCATGGTGCGTCCCAACATCGGGGCGATGCGACGGAAAGGAACCGTCTTGATCATCAGTCTCGAAAACCCCAACCACGCTACAGCCTCTAAAAACAGCCGTTTTTCAAGCCAAGGGCGGCGAAAAAACCGGGTCGTTTTTTTCAACCACCTGAATGGTCTCGTCCGAAGCCAGGTCGTTAAGGAACAACAGGACATCTCTTTCACAGGTTTCCCTTTCCACGTCATAACGTTCCATCATTGCGTCGCAGATCTCAGAGACCCTGCGTGGCGTTTCGATCAGCCGCCATATTTCGCTGCCAATGTTATCCAGGCCCGAATAGGTTCCCTGGGCGATACTCATCATCACAATCTCACCATCCACCTCGGAGTCCAGCACCTCTTCAGACCGGATGACCCATGTTCCCAATTCTATCCCACTTTGTTGTTTGCTCATCTTGTATCATCCTCATTTTTTTGCCGTAACATTTTAAAAAAAAGCCTTCTGTTGTCAATCGGCAATTTTAAATTCGGGAAGAATAACCATACCTCGCACACGATTTAAATTTCATACAGTAAACACTTTACCTCTACATCCCATATATATAAACTACATCGGTTTTGACAATAAACAGACCCATGAAAGGAAATACCCTTATGACGGCCATCGCAGGCGTAATTCGATTGGACGGCCCCCCCGTGGAACCAATATGGCTGGAGAGGATGCAAAACATCCTGGAACCCTACGGCCGGGACGCCCAGCACCAATGGCACGACACCCAGGCCGGGCTGGTACGGACCCTGTGCCGCATCACCCCGGAGGACGCCCTGGATCGCCAGCCCCTTCACGACGACCCAGGCCGTTTTGCCCTGGTCTTTGACGGCCGCATAGACAACCGGGCCCAGCTGGCGGAAAAACTGAGCATTTCCCCTGCCCAGGCCCGGCTCATGGCAGACAGCGGCTTTGTGCTTAAAGCCTATGAGCGATGGGGAGACGCTTCTGTGGATCACCTGCTGGGGGATTTCTCCCTTGGGGTATGGGACCGCAGGGAGCGCCGCCTCTTTCTGGCCCGGGACCCCCTTGGGTCCCGGCCCCTCTACTGGCACCGCAATGAACGTTTCTTTGCCTTTGTCACCCTGTCCAAGGGCCTGTTCGCCCTGCCCGATGTCCCCCGGCAGCTGTGCGAGGAGCGGATGGCCGATTACCTGGCACTGCTGCCCACGATCGGGCCAGAGAGTTTTTACCGGGACATTTTCCGCATAGAACCGGGGCATTTTCTGGTAGTGGAAAATAAAGAGGTTTCCATCCGCCGGTACCACAGGTTTGATCCTGCGCACCGCATCACTTTCAAAAACGACGATGATTACGTGGAAGCGGCCCGGGACCTCCTGCATGAATCAGTGAAATGCCGGCTTCGCAGCAGCGGACGGATCGCATCCCATCTCAGCTCCGGGCTGGACAGCTCAACGGTTGCAGCCACTGCCGCTGAGTTGCTGGGTCAGGAGGGAAAATCTCTTCTGGCATTTACCGCCGTTCCCCGGGAAGGGTTTGACGGGCCCGTGCCCAAAGGCAGACACGGGGACGAGGGGCCGGCGGCCGCGGCTCTGGCGGCCCGCTTTGACAATATCGAACATATCCTGTTCCGGCCCGGGGGGCATACCCCCCTGGACGGCCTGGAAGCCAAGGTGGAACGGCTTGACCGGGCGCCCCTGAACCTGTGCAACCACGTCTGGGGAGACGGTATCCAGTCCGGGGCGGCACGGCGGGGAGCAAAAGTGCTTCTGACGGGACAGATGGGCAATATGACCATTTCCTATGATGGCCGGCCCCGCCTGGCCTCGCTGCTGCGCCAGGGGAAATGGCTGGAATGGATGGGAGAGGCGCGCCAAATAGTTCGGCATACAGAGATGCGCTGGCAAGGGGTGATGGCTCAGTCCCTGGGACCTTTTCTGCCGGTTCCGTTCTGGCAGGCTTTAAACACCTGGAAAGGCCGGGGCTGGCAAAGCCTGCATGACTACACGGCTATCCATCCCGACCTGATCCGGCGCACAAATCTTTTTGACCGGGCCCGCCGGGCCGGCTGGGACACCAGCTACCGACCCTGGGCAGACGGCTGGAACATGCGCACCGCAGTGCTGTACCGCATGGATATAGGAGATTTTTTCACCGCCTGTACGGGCGACAGCGGCCTTGAGATGCGCGACCCCACCGCTGATCTGCGCCTCATCTCCTTTTGCCTGGCCATCCCCGAAGATCAATACCTCAAAAACGGCCAGCCCCGCCGGCTGCTCCACCGCCTCATGGGCCATGTTCTGCCGCCGGAGATCCTTCACTGCAGCACCAAGGGGCTCCAGGCCGCGGACTGGTATGAAGGAGCCACGGCAGCCAGGGAAGAATTTTCAGCATGGCTGGACCGCCTGGAGGCCGGCTCCCAGTCGTCCCGGTATCTGGATCTCAAACGGATGCGGCAGTTGCTTGAAGCTTGGCCACAGGACGGATGGGATCAGCATACCGTCATTCAAAAATACCGTCTTCTCCTCTTACGCGGTATCTCCGTGGGAGCGTTTATTCACCATGTAGAGGGTGGAAACAGGTAGTGGAATGAAAGAGAACGCCCCCCTCATGGCCTGTATTTCCTCGTCCCCGGTGCTGGAGGAGGCTTTTGCATGGCTCTGCAAACGGCGTGCGGCGTATTCACCGCACAATGATGTGTGGGAGCTCAGAAAGAACTGGGACTGCGAAAAGCCCCGTGTCCAAGCGGATCTGTTGGCCGGGGAGTATTGTTTTGAACCGCTCCGGGAACTTCGGATAAATGGAGAGATTATTGAACTGTGGTCATCCGGAGACGCTCTGGTATTAAAGGCCGTGTCCATTGTACTGACGGAATATCTCAAACCGCGGCTTTCCGGCCGCTGTTTTCACATTGCCGCCAATGGCGGCGCAAAAGGGGCGGTCCGGGAGGCCATGGCTGCTCTCCTGCCGGAGCATCATGTCATGAAATCCGATGTGCGCGGGTATTACGCCGGCATCGACCATATGGTCCTGATGGACTTGCTTGAGCGCCATATGCCGGACAAGGCCCTGTTGCGATTATTGTGGGACTGGCTGCGGCGCACAGTCTGTTTTGGTGAAAATTACCGGGACGTCACCCGGGGCATATCCCTGGGTTGCCCGCTGTCACCGCTCATGGGAGCACTTTATCTTCTCCCACTGGATAAGGCCATGGAAAATTCCGGGTGTTTCTATGCCCGTTTTATGGACGACTGGCTCATCCTTGCACCCTCCCGCTGGAAGCTGCGCAGGGCCGTCAAAACGGTCCGCCAAGTGTTGGAAGTGCTGAATGTGGAGATACACCCGGACAAGACATTCATCGGCCGGGCGCATCATGGATTTGATTTTTTGGGGTACGCCCTATCACCCGGGGTCCTCAAACCAGCAAGCAGAACCGTAGAAAAATGCGCCGAACGTATCTCCCGGCTTTATGAGCAGGGCGCGGACAATATCCGCGTCGGAAGATATATTCAGCGCTGGAACCGGTGGGTGACTGCAGGGGGTTTTAGGTTGAACACGGTCGATCACAATTCGTTCCTCGCTGCCCGCGGTTTCGCCCTCGGTATAAGTTAGTGTGACGAAAGGAGGTATTTCGCATTCCCACCTCTGGTGGGTTGACATCCCAGTAATATTAACTTTCAGGTCGATAACCATCTGAGGTTGTGCCGCCGGGTATACTTGCTGTTTCAGCACTCCGAATGCGGGTTCGCGTTGGTACCTGCCATCGACTTTGAACTTTACCGATGCGTGTGTGCGCTGGGGGCAAGACATGCTTTGGCGGGCTCGATTGATTGCTTGTTTCACACTCATGTGTGTTATTGTGTCTTATTCCCTTCAACATTAACAACCTCCCATTATTATTATTCTTGGGTCACGCAAGGGTGCATATGTGTAATGACATAGGCCGATCCCCACAACAAACATGGTCTTTTTGCGATAGTGTATACCTTTTCCGGGCTTGTAACTCAATAATTTTCTGTAGAACCTCTTTCGATCCTGGAAATTCTACAATTAATATTGACAATACATTGAAATATTGTCCCACCCCTGGACCGCCTGGAAGCCAAGGTGGAACAGCTTGATCGGGCGCCCCTGAACCTGTGCAACCACGTCTGGATAGACGGTATCCAGTCCGGGGCGGCACGGCGGGGAGCAAAAGTGCTTCTGACGGAACAGATGCGCAATATGACCATTACCTAATATCAATTTGTTATCCCTAATGAATGAAGTCAATCAGATCTTAAGGTGTTTGCAATCATAAAGGCCCCAATTACCAGTGCGCCGCCACCAGATCCATAAGTTCGTCCAGGCGAAAGCCCTGTTCCGGCCGGATCACCCGGATCACCCGGGCCTGATTCGCCAAGCGGGCGCACATCCGGAAGTGGGCCTGCTGGATCCCCAGCCCTTTCAGGAACCCGGGTCTGTATGTGTTGGCCATCACCGGCTCGATTCGTGCCCTGCCCTTGAGCTCCGACACCTCAAATTCATCTTTTCCGGCACTGCTGAGGATGAAGAGAGAACGAACCGCTAGGGCCTGGGTACCGGGGGGATCAATGGGGACAAAGAACTTTCTGAAATCCGGATCTTTGCTTACACGCCTGAGCCCGTCTTTGGATTTATTCAATTGGCCCAGACTGTCTTCCCAAAGCTTTAACTGAGAAAACCCGGCCACGACCCTGACCTCCCGGCCTACTGTGACGCCGCACACATCATCTGCCAGCAGGGGAAGTCCCCGCTTGTGAAAAGCTGCGGACAGGGTGGACTTTCCGATGCCGGAGGGGCCGCAAAACAGGACCGCCTCGTTGTCAACGGCGATGGCCCCTGCATGCAGGGGCAGCATCCCACGCTGATGCAACAAAGCCCCCATCGCCGACCCCATTAAAAAAAGGAGAATCTCCTCATCCAAGGCCCCGGCAGCCCGCTCAATGGTGATACGTTTTCCCCGGGTGATATGGTAGCCGGCCACACCGTCCACCCGGAAAAGAAACGCTCCCGGAGCAGCCTGGTACCACGCGCTTTTGTTAACAGCCCCGGGGATCGCATCCGGGACCGCTCCGTACCGTACCACCACGTCCGGTATCGCCTGTCTTTCAGGCATATTCAAAAACGGCAGATCAGATGCGATATTCAGGCCGAAAGCGTGATAAACTATATTTGATTCAGATGACATAGTGACTGTACTCATTATTCTTATTGGTAAAATATATATAGGCTTTTCATGTTAACGCTCAATCATTTTCAACAGTTCATGGGTAAGTGTTCCCGCCAGATCGTCTATTTTTTCCAGAAACACGGCATGCCGGTAGAACCGCCCCACAGGATGCCCAATGCCGATGGCAGCGAGCTGTACCGGGGAGTTTTCTACATCCGTAATGACCTCCCGAAGATGGCGGGTTAAAAATGACGGCCCATTGGCAGCCAGGGTGGCTTCGTCGTGGGGAAGGCCGTCGCAGATCATCAGAAGAATGCGCCGGGACTCGTGGCGTGCCAGCAGACGACGCCAGGCCCAGTCCAGGGCTTCACCGTCCAGGTTCTCCTTGAGCAGGTCCGGTGCCAGCATGACGCCCAGGTGACGCCGGGTCCGCCGCCAGGGGGCATCCGCGTTTTTATAAACAATGTGCAGCCGATCATTGAGCCGGCCCGGATTGGCAGGCCTGCCGTCAGCCTGCCAGCATTGGCCGGATCTTCCGCCGTTCCATGCTGCGGTGGTGTAGCCAAGAATCTCTGTTTTGACCCCGCAACGTTCCAGAGCACCTGCCAATATCCCGGTGGTGAGTGCAGCCAGGCGAATGGGCCGGCCCTTCATGGAACCGGAATTGTCGATGAGCAGGCTCACCACTGTGGCCGGAAAGGGGGATTGTGATTCCTGCATGAAAATCCGGTGGTTTTCGGGGTTCGCCATCAATCCGGCCAACCGCTTGGGGTTGAGGACGCCTTCTTCCTGATCAAAGTCCCAGCGGCACCGCTGCCGGGCCATAATCCGGCGCATGAGCCTGCGGGCGAGGCGGGTGGCCGTGGGGCGATAGGAAGTGGTATCTCTTTCCAGTTCACGATGATAGCGGGTCAGGTCTTCGGGGAGCACAAGGGTTTGTGCTTGTACGGTTCCATCGAAGGCCGTGGCATAGGCCCTATAATCGTGGCCGAAATCATGCCCATCCCGGCCGGGAAGAGGTTCTTGGTTACTGATATCCGGTACCGGCGTCCCTTTTTCATAAGTCTGTTCGTCGCTGTCCGGCAGCAGAGGCAAGCCCTGAAACGGATCAGCGGACACCGGGTCAACCGGCAATTTGTCGGCCAACGCTCTGACGTTGGGGGATGTCTCCAGCAATGATATTATCTTGCGCCCGAAAGCGGCCTGATCGCTGATCAGATGCATCAGTCCGGGCCAACAAGGAGACAGAACAGCGTCCCAAGCGTCCACCCGGGAGGTGTCTCCTTGTGTCAATTGCAGGAAAGCCAGGGCCGCTAGCTGCTGCCCCGGGGAAAGATCCGGTATGCGGCCGGCAATATCCTTGGCCAGGTTTTCGGATACGCCGGGAAATTTCCGGGCACCCGCGGCCCAGACCCTGCCCTGCTCAAGGGCCAAAAGAAAGGCACGGGGCCCAGGATCTGGAGGCAACAGGACCTGGTGGCATTCCGGATCGTGGTAATGAGACCACAGGGCTTTCCGGTCGGCCCGGGCTCGCAGGCACTGCCGGGCCCCGGACTTGAGCTCAATATCCGGCTCTTCGCCGGACAGGGTGCGAATCCAGGCTTGGTTGGCCCGAACGAAATGATCATCTTCGATTTCAGAAAGACCTGGCGGAGGAACGGGCATCATGAAAAAAGCCGGGGCAAGGCGTTCACTGCCGGGAGATCTTCGGAAAAACACCGCTGGTAGTACTCTGCAACCAGGGGCTGTTCCGTGTCGTCGCAGCGGTTGAAAAAAGTCACGACAAAGGCATGACCACGGTCTTTGAAGATCCGCATATTCCGTGCCCAGGAGATGAGCGTCCGGGGCGACATGACCACTGAGAGGTCTCCCTGGGCATACCCCTGGCGGATTAAATTGGCCAGAAGCACCATGGCCTCGGTCTGCTCCCGACCTTCGGGCGTATCCAGCTCCGGGCAGTTGGCCAGGAGCACGGCCTGTTCCCGGGCCGGGGCCAGGTAGTTGAGTACGGTGATAATGTGCCACCGGTCCAGCTGGCCCTGGTTGAGGGGCTGGGTGCCGTGGTATTGTCCGGTGACATCGCCGAGGCCGATGGTGTTGGCCGTGGCAAAAATACGAAACGCGGGGTGCGGTTCGATCACGCGGTTCTGATCCAGCAAAGTGAGCCTGCCGTCCGTTTCCAGAACCCTCTGAATCACGAACAGGATGTCCGGGCGGCCCGCGTCATACTCGTCAAGGATCAAGGCCACGGGATGCTGGACCGCCCAGGTCAGTATTCCGGGTTGAAATCGGGTCACTTGTTGTCCGTTTTCCAGAACAATACCGTCCTTGCCAATGAGATCCATCCGGGTTACATGGCCGTCCAGATTCACGCGCAAGCATGGCCAGTTGAGCCGAGCCGCCACCTGCTCGATGTGGGTGGACTTGCCTGTGCCGTGATTCCCTTGGATCAAGACCCGCCGGTTGTCGGCAAACCCCGCCAGAATAGCCAGGGTTGTGGATGGGTCCAGAACGTAATTGGGATCAAGGGTCGGCACATGTTCTCCGGCTTTGCTGAAACAGGGCGTTTCGAGATCGCTGTCAATGGAGAAGTGTTTCCGGGCACTGCAGGTCATGTCGGGCAACGTCAGCTTGTCTGTCATTTCTTTTTCTTTCATTTGTCAAGAATTGTGCAGGTATGCGCAATCTTCGACCGGTTTCCCGGCTGATCATTATGTCAATATTCATGCCCTTCCTAATACCTGCAAGCCCTTTGAAAGTCAATTGCCTTGACACTGTCTTTAAAGCAGACATGGAAACGCTAACTGGAGATATAATAATAAGCAGGATATAATAAGGGGTAAAATCTTGCAGCCCACAAGACCCCGTGATACAAAGCCGGTATGGAACATAAACTGCATCATTCCCATGACAAGCTGTTCCGCGAAACATGGAGCAACCTGGGCAACGCCAAATCATTTCTGGAGAATTATTTAC
>NZ_JQKJ01000037.1 GCF_000745975.1 Desulfobacter vibrioformis DSM 8776
GAGGCCAGCTCAAAATTGAGCTGAATCCCAGACCGGTTAAAGGTGCGGGGAAACCACCTTTAAAAAGGATCTGAATCATCTTTAACAAAGACTGGATTTAGTGCGCATGGATTGTGCGCACAATAGTGCGCGGATAAGTGCGCACTGCGAACCGGGAAATAGTCGGAAATATAGGTGGCCTCAAATTTGAGGTGGCCCCCCTTTCATCTTCACCTTGCTTGTGATTAAAAAAACCGCCTCAAAAGATGATCAAAAATTGGATCATCTTCACTCTTACTGAAATAATTATTGTCACCTGGATGCAAAAAGACCACCTCGCTATTGGGATGATTGACTGCAAGAGCTTGGCCGGATTTTCGGCTGACCATATCCGTGATGATTCCTGGGAGATCTCCCTATTTTTAGGGGAGTGAATCGAAGATAATTTACCAGCGTTTACCCTGATTTCATAACCAAAGGTTGGAAATACGGTTGGAAGTGTCTTGCCTGAAATAACAAAGGCTCCCAGCGAAACCGCCGAGAGCCTTGATTTATTTGGTAGCGGGGAAAGGATTTGAACCAATGACCTTCGGGTTATGAGCCCGACGAGCTACCAGACTGCTCCACCCCGCAACAACGTCGAAGAATATAGATCAAAGGGGCTTTCGAGTCAAGTTAAATTTTCATCGAATTCAAATATTTTTCATAATACATTGTTTTAGTTCATCAATTGAAGCGGTTGCCGTTCCGACCTTGGCCACAACAATACCTGCCGCCAAATTGGCTAATCCGGCAGCCGCTTCAAACGTAGCACCAGATGCCAGTCCCAGACCTAAAAGAGAGATAACTGTATCTCCGGCTCCGGACACGTCAAAGACCTGCCTTGCTTTGGATGCAATGGCGACAGCCGGTTTTCCGGTTTCATAGAGAGCCATACCAGCCTTTCCGCAGGTAATAAGAAGTTTTTCAAGTCCGGCCAGGGCCATGATCTTTGCTGCAGCCTTTTCCATCTCTTCGGAAGTTTGAATCTGCATACCGGCGGCAATTGCAGCTTCTTTTTTATTAGGGGTCAAAACAGTTACCCCCATGTATTTGGAAAAATCCATGGACTTGGGATCTGCCAGGGTTATCACACCTGATTTCTTTGCCAGTTCAACAATACGGGCGACAATCTCACAGGTTACAAGACCTTTATCATAATCTGAAATTATAACAAGATCCATTTTGTCTATGCAGCCGGCAATAATCCTGGTTAGCGCGTCAAGGGTATGGGGAGTTATCCGGTGCCTGACTTCCCTGTCGATGCGAAGCATCTGCTGACTGGCTGCAATGATTCTGGTTTTTCGTGTTGTGGGACGGTCCGGCTCACTGATCACCCCTGTGACATCAACGTTCAACGCTTCAAGCTTTTTTAAAACATTACGCCCGGCCGGCCCCCTGCCCACAGTACCCATGGCAAAGACCTTTGCCCCCATGGCTGAAAGGTTATTTATAACATTGCCGGCCCCGCCCAGCGTATGGCTTTCCCTTTCCACGGCCACCACAGGCACAGGCGCCTCCGGTGAAATCCTGTCAACCCGTCCCCACAGGTACTCATCAAGCATTAGGTCTCCGATGACAAGCACCTGCAGGTCTTTAAATGTATCAATGTTTATCATTCAGTTTGCCAGAAGATTAGTAAGCATAACTTTAAGCTCATCATAGGAGCGGGTAATGGGGATGTCAGGAAAATCCTCGGTAATGGAATCAGGGGGCTTAAAGAAAAAACCCTGGTCTGCCGCCAGGATCATACCGGTATCGTTGTAGGAATCTCCAAATGCAATAACATGATAGTTCAGGCCTTGAAGGGCGTTAACGGCCCGGGCTTTCTGATTATCGATTCTCAGATTGTATCCGGTGATCCGGTTTGTTGCGTCCACAGTCAGATTATGACAAAGGAGCGCAGGAAATCCCAGTTTTTCCATAAGCGGCCCTGCAAACTCTTCAAAGGTGTCGGACAGGATAATGATCTGGGTCTGCTTCCGGATCCAGTCCAGCATCTGCTTTGCGCCGTCAAGGGGTTCCAGGCCTGCAATGACGCCCTGTATATCCTTAAGTGTCAGATGATGTTCATCAAGTATGGACAGGCGCTTGGTCATAAGCACATCATAATCGCTGATATCCCGGGTGGTCAGTTTAAGTTCCTCAATCCCGGTTTTTTTCGCTACATTGATCCAGATTTCAGGCAAAAAAACCCCTTCCAGATCTGCAACAAGTATTTTCATTCCGTTAGCCCTTTTTGTTTTGTTTATTCTGTCTTGTTATTCTATATTATGCTGGAATCTTTACCCCGGATACCGGGATATGAATACTAAAAAACGACTGAACCCTACTCCGTGTCATCATCTTCAATGCGGATAATAACGGGTTGCCCCACCACGCAGTCGGTTTGAACAATTCTGGTAAGGGCGGTCTGAACCCTGCTTTCCCTGGCCAGGTGAGTCAGCATGACAATGGGCACCTGGCCATTGGTATTGCGTCCTTTTTGATGAACCGATTTGATACTGATATCGTTTTCACCCAAAATTCCTGAAATGGTGGACAGAACCCCTGGATGATCCTGGGCCTCAAAGCGCAGATAATACCGGGTGGACAACTGGGCCATGGGCAGAATAGGTATCTTTTGAATATTTTCCTCGGGATAGCCCAAAGTGGGGACCCTGCGCCGGGTGCCGGAAATGATATTTCTTGCTATGTCGGCTATATCCGAAAGAACAGCCGAGGCTGTGGGCATCATCCCTGCCCCGTGGCCGTAAAGCATGGTCCGTCCTGTGGCGTCTGCATCAATGGCAATGGCATTCATGGAATGATCCACATGGGACAAAGGATTGGAGCAGGGAATCATGGTGGGATGTACCCGGGCTTCAACATGGTTCTCATGTTTTTTCCCGATGGCAAGCAATTTAATGGTATAGCCAAATTCCCTTGCAAACCCGATATCTGCCGGACCTATGTTCCGGATACCTTCCACATGGATATCATCAAGGTTGATTTTCATACCATGGGCCAGGGCATTTAAGATGGCAAGTTTATGGGCCGTATCATATCCGTCCACATCCAGGGATGGTTCAGCCTCGGCAAAACCCAGCTCCTGCGCCTTTTTTAAGGCATCGGCAAACCCGGAGCCATCCCGGGTCATCTTGCTCAGGATATAATTGCAGGTCCCGTTGAGAATTCCGCACATGACATGAATGTCATTGGCGACCAAGGATTCTCTCAGGCTTTTTATGACAGGCATGCATCCCCCGCAGGACGCTTCAAATGCCAAATCAACCTGATTCTTTCCGGCAAGGCTGACCAGCTCATTGCCAAACCCTGCCAAAAGCGCCTTATTGGCAGTCACCACATGCTTTTTATTTTCAAGGGTTTTAAAAATAAAATTTTTGGCTACGGTTTCCCCGCCGATAAGCTCCACAATAATGTTAATGTCGGGGTCATTAATAACCGATGCGGCATCGGTTGTTAATTGAGTACCTGTTAAATCAACCCCCCTGTCCGTTGTGATATCAAGGTCAGCAATGGTTTTAAGATTCAGACAGGCACCGATCCGGGACTCAAGCAGTTCTTTTTTCCCCTTGAGCAATTTTGCCACGCCTGCCCCGACGACACCGAATCCAAGTAAGCCGATATGGATTGTTTTCATGAAGATATTTGCTCCAAAATAGTCCTGTGTTTAAAATCACCACTTAATACTTCATCCAGGCATCCCTTGTCAAAAAGCTTTTGACTTTTTACAGGCTTTGGGCGTATGATTAGCAATTTTAAAGGTGTTTTATAGAACTTTTAGGATGCCATAGGTGAGATAAGATGAATGACTCTTTGACATATGCGGATTCCGGCGTTGATATTGACAAAGCCACCCGGCTGGTAGGCCGGATAAAAGACATTGCCAAATCCACCCCACGGGCCGGTGTAATGGGCGAAATCGGTGGTTTCGGCGGACTTTTTTCCCTGAACCTGGCCAATATTTCCAACCCGGTACTGGTCAGTTCCACAGACGGGGTAGGTACCAAGCTGAAAATCGCATTCCAGATGGACAAACACGACACTATAGGCATAGACCTTGTGGCCATGTGCGTCAACGACATCATTGTCCAGGGGGCCAAGCCCTTATTTTTCCTGGATTATCTTGCCATGGGCAAACTGGACAACAGCGTGGCTGAAAAAATCATTGAAGGTATTGCCAAAGGCTGCACCCAGGCCGGCTGTGCCCTGATCGGCGGAGAAACCGCTGAAATGCCCGGCATGTACCAGGAAGGTGAATATGATCTGTCCGGCTTTAGTGTCGGCATCGTTGACAATGACAAAATCATTGACGGCTCATATATCCGTCCGGGGCACAAACTGATCGGCATTGCCTCTTCAGGTGTCCATTCCAATGGATTCTCTTTAGTGCGCAAGGTTTTTTTTGACAAATGCGGGTATGACGTCAATACCAAGCTGGCCGATCTGGACACCACCCTTGGAGAAGAACTGCTCAAACCCACCATCATCTATGTATCCAGCATTCTAAGCCTGCTGCGCGACCTGCCTGTACACGGCCTGGTTCACATCACAGGCGGCGGCATAGATGAAAACATCATCCGGGTCATTCCCCAGGCATGCAAGGCTGTCATCCACAAAGGATCATGGCAGATTTCCCCCATATTCAACATCATCCAGCGGGAAGGCAATGTGCCTGACCATGACATGCACAGAACCTTTAACAACGGCATCGGCATGGTGGTGGTGGTTCCTGAAAAATCCGCCCAGGAAGTCATGGACAGACTGGGGGCCATGGAAGAAAATGCGTATTTTATAGGTGAAATCCTGGAAAGGAAAAACAACGAGAACCAGACCCAGTATGTCTGATTACCCTTCCGGAAAATAAACCATGCGCATTCTCGGAATTGAATCCTCCTGCGACGAAACTGCAGCGGCAGTCGTGGAAGACGGTGTGCGCATTCGCTCTTCTGTTGTCTCCTCCCAGGTGTCCACCCATGCCATCTACGGCGGTGTGGTGCCTGAACTTGCATCGCGTATGCATCTTGAGGCCATAGACCCGGTGATAGACCAGGCCCTGGACCAAGCCGGTGTCAGCTTAGATGACATTGACGGCATTGCCGCCACCCAGGGTCCCGGACTGATTGGCGCACTTCTGGTGGGCTTTTCCTATGCCAAAGCCCTGGCCTGGGCACGAAATCTGCCCCTGGCCGGCGTTGACCATCTTGAAGCCCATATCTGCTCTTTACAGCTTTTGGACAATCCCCCCAGGTTCCCGTTCATTTGCCTTGTGGTATCAGGCGGGCACACCAATATCTATCATGTAGAAGGACCCGGCACATTCACCCTTATGGGCCAGACCCGGGATGATGCGGCAGGAGAAGCCTTTGACAAGGTGGCCAAAATGATGGGGTTAAGCTATCCGGGCGGGCCTGCCATTGAGGCCCTGGCAAAAAAAGGGGATCCTGAAAAAATCAAATTCCCCAGGAGTATGCTTGGAAAAGACAACTTTGACTTCAGCTTCAGCGGACTTAAATCTGCGGTGGCCCGGCACCTTCATGAAAACCCCGATATGAGATCGGATATGGAATCGAATATGAGTGGAATTCAGCCTGCCCATGTGGCAGCCGGATTCCAGATGGCTGTCATTGATGTGCTATCCACTAAACTGATTGCTGCGGCCAGGGATAGAAACTGTTCCAGCATTGGCATTGCAGGCGGGGTCTCCGCCAACCAGACATTTGTGACAATCCTTGCTCAAAGCGCCGCACGATATAAAATCAAAGTATTCTCCCCCCCTTTGTCTCTATGTGGAGATAATGCTGCCATGATTGCAGCCAGGGGCTGGGAAATGATCCGGAACAACCAGGTATGCGGCCTTGGAGATGATGTCTATTCCCGGGTAAAATCCGTGGTTCCTATTGTTTAAACTTGTTTAAACGCAAAGTCCCCCCTGCATGCGCCTTGCATCCGGGTTTCTTTGCCTCAGTATCGAACAAGAAATTTTTCCTTTGCCGCTAAAATCCTTTTCACACAGGTGTGGCCTGATTCAAACAGTTCCCTGTCCTTTTCAAGATATCGCATCACAGCCTCTCTGGCTTCGGTAATATTGGGTCCGGCGTGGCAGACAAGCACCATGTCGATTTGTGCAGTCATAATCCTGTGAATACAGGTATCCATATCATGGCTGATGGCCTTCATGTCAAGATCGTCGGTCATGACAAGGCCCTGGTATCCCATATCCTGTCGCAGAAGATCGTATGCAATGGTCTTTGACAAACTGGCCTGCCAGTCCGGATCCAGTTTGGGGTACAAGATATGTGAGAGCATAATCCCTGAAACCTGTGCTTGTTTTGCGGCTTCAAAAGGGACCAGATCGGTCTGTTTCATATCGGACAGTTCCGCATCCAGTTCAGGCAGAAAAAAATGGGAATCCTTTACTGTCCTGCCAATGCCTGGAAAATGTTTGGCCACAGCCATGACACCAGCCTTTTGAAGCCCCTGGATCACCGCAGTGCCCAGTTGGGACACACGGTTTGCATCGCCTTTAAACACCCGGTCTTTCATGATAGAATCCATATCCGGCGGAGCCACATCCATGACCGGAGCCATGTTCATGTTAATGCCCATGCCAGATAGTTCTGCTGCTGTAATCCGGGCAAACTCCCGGGCGTCTTCAAGGGTTTTCATATGGGGATTGCCGGGAAATTCGGTAAAGGGTTTGCGCAGTCTTGCCACCTGCCCGCCTTCCTGGTCCACAGCAACAAACAGATCCGGCAAGCCTTGGTCCAAAGCATATTTCCGGGCATCCATGCACAAACGGCGCAACTGGTCCGCAGAGTCAATATTGGACCGGAACAGGATAATTCCCCCGGCCCTGTATTCCGTTATCAGATGCTTTAATTCTGTATTAAGGGTGTGGCCGTTAAATCCAAGCATCAGACGCTGGCCGGCCAGATCTGCTAGGGATTGAAAATCAAATTGAATCATAAATTGAATTATTGCCCTTTGGGTGGGTTGTTAGGTTTTAAGTGTTAGGTGTTAGGTTTTAGGAAATGCCTATACTTGAATTATAACAGATCATCATATCTGTACGCCCTGCAAATGCTGTTCAAGGGTGAATATTTCGGGCATGTACTGGTAAACGGGTTTCCACCTGGATATGCCGTTCAATTCAATACCATTAAATATGATTGAGATCGGTCTGTCAGCAGAAACGACGATCACAATCACTTTTGATGTTGTGGCGGAAAATCTCAATGCGGAATTGTACCTGGCACCCCGTGCCATGTTTTCCCAGGTAACGGACTGCCCGTCCAGAAGACAGCCGAATCCGCGGATTTTGGCATCCGGTGTTATTTGAACAGCACCGTCAATGCGCATGAATGCCGCGGCCAGTTGATATTTATCAGAATCCAGAAGACTTAAAGGAGGATCCAGCACATGGCCGGACAGCACCAGAGGTTCATCGTTCAGGTCAATCACCATGGTGCTGCCGTAATGTGAATGTCCAGCCTTGTGGATCAATCCGGAAACGACACCAAACAAGGTACCGGCAGCTTCGATATCAAGCTGTGAATCCAAAAGCAATTCTTCCAGCTCCACCAGCTTATTTTTCCGGGTGGTGGAATAAAAATTGCCGTCACAAAATGACGCCACCTTCTGGGTACCCATACGCAAAAAGCCATGATCGCCCCTGAAATCCGCAACAATGGCATATTCGGGTGCAGTGGCTATTGTGATGCCCACAACATAATTGCCGTCGGAAACCAGTTTACGATTTGACCCTTCCACACTGACAAGCAGTTTTCTGGTGTGTTTGATATTTGAAATTACCGGCCTTTCATTACGCTGAAACATGGTCAGAAAATCAATGGCGTCTATATTTACCGGGTCCGTAAAAAAAAGATACCCCCTTGCCCAGGCCCCCTCTTCCTTGGTTTTTGAGATGGAAAGAATATGGTCAAGAAGCGTTGGAATCTGAATTTTAGTATCATAGCCCAGATGACTGTTGCGCTCATCCACCATATAATCGGCTATGGCTTGGAGTGCGTAATTTTTAAGCACATAATCCGAACAGTTGATGGGTGGATTGCACGAGGTGTAATCATGGGCAAGCAGGGTCGCCGCCTGTTCCAGCCATTTCTCAGTCGGTTTGATGGAACACATGTCAGGATGGTGTTCGGTAAACCAGATCTGGTAAAAAAAGTCACTGCTGGCCCCTGCAAATGAAATAAGTCCTGACAATCCCAGATTTTCCAGGGGAATCAAATAGCCTTTGGGTTGACCCTTAATCTGCGACAAAATATGCTGCCGCCAGTGTTCCCCGTGAACAAGAAAAACTTCATTGAGCACGGTTTCATGCCCGAACAAAAGATCCTGGGGGTCAAAGACCTGAACAGGATCATCCGGCCCCGGTGCAAACAGCAGGGCAACGCGGCTTGGATTGGAATACCTGCGCAACCCGTCAGACACCCCGTTAAGGATATTGGCAATACACAATTTACTAAACAAGTCCGGACTCATACGCCAACCATAGACTGTAATTATTGAACCAATCAGAAAGTACTGATTGATCCCATGTTCCACGCGGTTTGGCAAGTTTTTTTTACATGCCGGGTGTTGTAAAAACAGGGAAGGACTGGTAATTAACTAAAAACTGTTAAGGAGGCAATAAATAATGATGAAACTATTTCCACGGATTTATGCGGTTGTGCTAATTGTTGTCGGGGCCACAGCGTTGTGTCATGCCCAGACCGCTTATGTCTCTGATATACTCATTCTCACATTCAGGCAGGGTCCAGGCCCTGGCTACCCTGTGATCTCCACGTTAAAAAGCGATACCCCTTTAACCGTAATTGAAGAAAAAAACGGCTACCTGAAGGTGGAACTTTCATCCGGGGAACAGGGGTGGGTGGACAAAAACTATATTGTAACAGATCCGCCCAAATCAATACTTATAGACCGGTTAAAAAAAGAAAATGCCGTCCTTGAAGACAAAATCAGGATATTGACGGAACAGGCAGGCCAAAGCCCATCAGGTACTGCCCGCATGGATACGGATCAAAATACAGACATGGCCGCAAACCAGGCGGCCATGGAACAGCTTAAAAAAGAAAACCAGGCCCTGACCCAAGACCTTGAAACCTTAAAATCACAATACACTGTGCTTAAGACCGCCTCGGGCAATGTAACTGTCATTTTAGAGGAAAACAAGCGCCTGAAAACCCGGAACGCATCTTTGTCCGCCACGCTTGCCCAGCAAGAGGCGAATGATGGGTTCGTGTTTAGAACCGACATGATTAAATGGTTTCTGGCCGGTGTAGGCGTGCTTCTCCTTGGCTGGGTTATTGGTCTGAGTATATCTTCCCGGCGCGGCAGTTCAGGCTCTTTGCTGGACTGAATTTTTTACCGCCAATCTGGCATATAGTTAAGGAGAAAGTATTGTCTGACTCGAGCGTTTATGGAAAAAAAATCTGGACACAATCTTACGCCCAAGGCGTTCCCTTGCATGTTGACTTTGAAGATGTCCTGATCCCCCAGTACCTTGAGCGATCGGTGAAAGCCGTCCCTGATAATCCGGCCCTGATCTTCCAGGGCTACACCTTGACCTTTACGCAGCTCAATGACATGGTTTGCAGATTTGCCGCAGCCCTGAAGGGGTTTGATATAAAAAAAGGGGACAAAGTGGCCATTCTGCTGCCCAATGTCATCCCCTGCGTGGTGGCCTATTATGCAACCTTAAAAATTGGCGGCATTGTTGTATTTAATAATCCGCTTTACGCAGACAGGGAACTTGAGCACCAGTTCACGGACTCAGGCGCCACATTTCTGATCACCCTGGACCTTTTAGCGGACCGCATGGTAAAACTGCGGGAAAAAACAGACATTACGACCATTGTGTATACGTCCATCGGCGATTACCTTCCTTTTGTCAAACGCCTGCTTTTCCCCTTGGTGGCAAAAAAGAAAGGCCTGGCCAAAGATGTCGCCCCTGCACCCAATCTGTATAAATTCAAGGATATTATTGCCCAATATGCCCCGGACACCTGTCAGGAAAATGTCAGCATGGACGATGTGGCCATGTACCAGTATACCGGCGGCACCACTGGTATTTCCAAGGGCGTGATGCTCACCCACAAAAATATCTCTTACCAGGTCCAGCAGCTTGAAGCCTGGTTCCCCGCGTTGGAGAAAGACAAGGAAACCATACTGGGCGCCCTTCCCTTTTTCCATGTATTTGGCATGTCCACATCCATGAACTTTGCCATCAAAATGGGGTGGGGAAACGTACTGGTACCCAAACCCCAGCCCGGGCCGCTTCTGGAAGCCATCTCCAAATTCAAAGCATCCTTTGCGCCCCTGGTGCCCACCATGTACATCGGCATGCTGAATCACCCGAATATGGAAAAGACTGATCTAAGTTCAATAAAGGGCTGTTTTTCCGGATCCGCCCCCCTCCCGGTGGATGTAATCAATACTTTTCAGAAAAAAACCGGCGGCGTTATCGTGGAAGGCTTCGGCCTGACCGAATCCACACCGGTCACCCATATCAACCCCTTCGACGGAAAACGGGTTGTGGGCAGTATCGGGCTGCCCATATCTGACACGGTTTGCAAAATTGTGGACCTTGAAGACAATACTAAGGAGATGCCCATAGGAGAGCCTGGTGAGCTTCTTATCAAGGGCCCCCAGATTATGAAAGGCTATCTGAACCGGCCCGATGCCACAGCCCAAACCATCACAGAAGACGGTTTTCTGTGTACGGGGGACGTTGCCAGAATGGACGAAAACGGCTATTTTTATATTGTTGACCGCATAAAGGATATGATTCTCTCCGGCGGTTACAATGTCTACCCCAGGGATATTGATGAAGTGCTGTTTGAGCATCCCAAAATTCTTGAAGCCTGTGCCGTTGGTATTCCCCATCCCACACGCGGTGAAGCAGTCAAAGCGTTTGTCATCCTCAAGCAGGGAGAAACCATGACAGAGAAGGAAGTCATTGACTATTGCGGCACCAAGCTTGCCAAGTACAAATTGCCTGTGGTCGTGGAGTTCAGAGACCAGCTGCCGAAATCCAATGTAGGTAAAGTTCTGAGGAAAGATTTAAGGGCGGAAGAGCAGAATAAATAGTTACAATTTAAAACCCCAAAAGAACAAGTCATCCACAACGGCAGATCATACCGCATCTTCTGATTGTGAAACAAATCTGAACAAAAACTCGTGTCGGACTTGGACGGCTCGTAGAGGAGCTAAATCGCCTCTACGAGCCGTTCAAACGCTATTTCATGGAAACCACCGGACAGGGCGCATTGAGAATCAGGGCCTGGGCTGTGGAGCCAAGCAGCAGTTTCCCCACCCGGGTCCTGTTTTTCACACCGATAATGATTTCGTATGCCTGGGTTTCCTTGGCAAAATTAACCAGATCATCCGCAGGATCAATGCCGCGAATCAATAAATGGGTTTCGCAGGCAATTTTTTTTCTGTCAAAATGGGTTTTGGCCATTTCCAGACCGGCTTCAGCCTTGGTGATCCGTTCCTGATCCTTTTCCATACCCTCGGCCATTATGGTAACGATGGATACCGTTGCATTAAAAAGTTGTGCCCTTTTCAATGCAAGTTCAAGAAGATTTTCCGCCTGGGTTGTGCCACTTTTGTAGCCCACGATAAGTTTCATCTACCATTCCTTAGTTTGTACATTTTTAAATGTTTAAATGGTCTATTTTAAGATAATTTTGGCTCTGTCCGCAAGGATAAAAAGCTTAAATTAAAAAGTGTAGCCCATGGAAAAATAAAAACACCCCTTACTTTCCCCTGGACGGGGATCCAATTTCCAGCCGTACAGAAAACTGATGGGCCCCACCGGTGTCTGACGGCGCAGACCAATACCGGCACTGCTCCTGAATGATTCCGAGATGTCCGGTTTCTGGATTTCGGTTAAGGCACCGGTGTCAAAAAACAGGGCAAACTCATAACTTGCACCCAGATCGTACCGGGCTTCCACAGAACCCAGCATCATGGACCGTCCCCCCACGGCCTTGTTGTCGTCATCAGACTGCAGCATGTTTTCATCAAACCCTCTCACGGTTGCCGCGCCACCCAGAAAATAGAGCTGGTCATCGGAAATATGGGTATTGCCTCCGTAAGTCTGCATGGCTCCGTAGCGGCCGCGCATGGCGATAACCAGGTCGTCGGTGACCGGTAAATAATACCGCAGCTCCAGGCCGTATTTGTAAAAATCATCCAGACTGGAAGCAGTGCCTTTGAACACATCAAAGGTTGCCGATGCAAACAACCCGTTTCGGGGATGGACCAAGGAATCTGTGGTATGCCAGGTAAGACCTGTATTGATCTGGCCGATATATCGAATCCCATAATCGTCAACCTCATCATTCCCAAGCTTGCGGTCCACCCTTAAATACTGGTCCCGGTATTCATAGCCCCCTCCCAGGGAAAGGCAGGTCTTTTTATTGTTAAAATTGCGCAGAAACGTCTGGGACAGGCCATAGGTTTTGATGCCGTAATCCTTGTTGAACGCCTCGGTTTTCTCTGTATAAGCCTTGCTTGTGGAGATGAAGCGGGTAGAAAAAAATCTGGGTTCAGTTAACGAAACATTCATGCCGTAACCCACCTGGCTCAGCTCAAGACCGGCTTGGGCATTCAGGTTATGGCCCCAAAAATCCTTATCCCCGATGCCGGTTTCCATGTACAGGTGCCGGGAGGTGTCATATCCGCCGGCCAGTTCCACATAATAGGGTTTTTTCTCGGATATCTCCACAATCAGGTCAACCTCGGGCTGCCGGTTTTTAAGGCCTGCAGTTTGGATTCTGACGGTATCCACGGCATTAAGGTCCTGGATGTTTCTGCGGGAGTCCACAATCTTGCGCATGGAAAACGGATCTTTCGGGGCGATCTCCATCTCCTCTTCAAGTTCTTTCTGCTTCAGCCGCAGGTTCCCGGTATAAAAAATATTGCCCACCATCACCCTGGGCCCCTGGTCCACATGATAGGTGATCTGGATCCGGGTACTGTCCTTGGAAAACCTGGAATTCAATGTCACCCGGACATGGGGATAGCCCTTTTCGGATACGGCCTGCTGAAGTGCTGAAACATCGTCATCAATCCGGGTGCTGTCATACCAGAGCCCCTTTTTCAGGGTCATGACATCAAGTGCCTTGTCCAAAGGAATAGCGGAAAGCCCCTGGATGTCCACCTGTTCAATCTTTGTTCTGGGGCCTTCCTTGATGATGATCTCAACGTCCACCTGTTTTTCCTTCTTATCCGGCGCATCACTGATCTTAACTTTTTTATTCACCTTAATTTTTGAAAACCCCTTGGTAACATACAATGCCTTAACCGCCTTGAGGTCATTGTCCAGTTCTGTCTCGCTGAAACCGCCATTTTTCCGGGTCAGAATATTTTTTTTAAGCGCTTTTAAGGCCAGGGTGTCTGCACCGCTGATTTTAAGTTCAGATACCCTGTACTTCACCCCTTCGTCTATAACGATATTGACCTGCCGCACCCCCGGGCTTTGGGAATCATCTTTCCCGTCTTTTTTTTCCTCTTTCACTTTTACATCGGGAAAACCTTTTGCTTCATACCGTTTCCTGATATTGCGCATGCTTTTTTTCAGGGAAAAATTGTTTTTATTCCCGTCTTCTTTAAGCAAAAGTTCTTTCTTCAAAGCCCATTTGTACAGCACCTCATTGCCATGAATATCAATGTTGTACAGCGGGCCTTCATCAATGGTGAAAATGACATCCACGGCGTCACTACCGTTAACCGGCAAAGTTTTTGCTGTCACCTGAACATCTGCATACCCTTTTTCCCGGTAAAATTGCGTAATTTTCTTGATATCATCCTTCAAATCTTTGTCTGTAAATCGATTTCCATGCCACGGCAAAAGAGATTTGCGCCAGGTTCCGGTCTCAAACTTAAGACGGCCCTGGCCAATATGTTCATTGCCTGTAAACTTAACCTTGCGGATATTATGAAAAGGGCCCTTGTCAATATCCACCTCAATAATGCAGCCATTGCCATGTTTCACAACAGATACATTAACCTTTGGCGCATAAAACCCCTGGCGTTTGAAAAGTGTTTCCACCTGCCGGGCCTGGTCTGCCATTTTCTGTTCCTGATAAACGCCACCGGCCTTTATGCTCATTGTGTTCAGCACTTCCTGCTCAAACACGGGAAACGCATTTTTAATATGAATCTCCTGTACCCGGCAAAACGGGGTCACCTCAAAGGAGAGTACCATACCACGTTCTGTCTTTTCAGGATCAGGTACATGGATGAATTCAAAAAACTGGGCCTGGGTCAATGCTTCGACAGCAGTCATCATGACTTCGATGGAATACGCATCCCCCACTTTTACGGGGATAAAACTTGAGGCAATGGAGCGCCAGAGGGCCTGTTCTTCAGGAGGACAGTTCACTAAGATATTGATAGCTGCCACTTTGCCGGCATCTGCCGCAGACACAGGTGCAGCAACATTTAAAAGAATACAGGCCACAAAAATAACAAAAATGTAAAATCGCATCTTTATCTGAACTCCAGCCTGTATTTAAGTTCACCGCCCAACTTACCGCTGGTATTCCGAAAACTGCTTAGCATAAGATGTTCCAGAAGCTTGTAGTAGGTAGTCACCGTCTGCACAGTCTGTCCGGCACTGATACCTATGCCGTAGGAGACACTGAGCTGCCGGGAAAGATCTGCGCCTAAACTGACATTTACACCGGTTTCGCCATTCTGATTATCCATGCTGATACTGACGTCGCTTAACCCCGTGGTCTCCTTGATTTTTTTACTTAAAGAATCTACCATCATTTTGGCAATGGCCGCTGCTGACATCGAATCCCCGGAACTGTCCCCGGAGCCCATTTCCTCCGTGGTTTTGCCAAATGCAATCAGGGAAAGAATATCTGCATCCGTGGCAGCAAGATCAGAAGAGAATTCAAGTGCCAGGTTATCCGGTGTGCCCGTCACTGACAGGGTAATGGTATAGGATGAAATCGTGGTTTCACCGATCAGGGTAATCTCGGGTTCGATTTTATACGGGTTGATAAAATCAATGGACCCTTCGGTGATTTCGAATTGAGCTTTCTGAAAATTAATCGTTCCCTCATCCACCACGGCCCGGCCATCCAGGGACGGTGCATACGCGGTTCCCCTGATACTGATATTGGGACTGATGTGCATGGACGCCAGATTGTTGTCCACGACAATGGCTTCCCTGCGCGTGACATAAATATTGAGCTCAATGGGTTTTAAAAATGCCGGTCCGGGTTCCCGTACTTTAGGGCGGGATTTTTGGGTTGCCTGGGCCGCTATGCTCATCAGACTTAAATCCACATCCTTGTAATAAGTGCCTTCTAAGATGTCTACCTGGCCCGTGATCGCGGATTTATCCAGGGTACCGGCCCAGGTCAGCTGGCTGTTCAACGTCATATCCAGGGTGTCGGGTATATCCACAGGAACCTGATCAGCGTCAAGGTTCAGTTTAAACGTATCCGGCATGCCGTTTTTCAGCCCGGCCTTTCCGGTCAGCGTTATTTTACCATCGCCGAGATTGGCCGTAACATTCCGGATGTCAACTGCCCCGGGAGTCAGTACAATCTGGCCGCAGATTTTCTGCAAAGGCTCGTCCAAAGCCTCCAGGTCCAGGATCATGTTTGAAAGCTCAATACTGCCCCGAAAATCAGGAGAGGCGGCTTTGCCCCCGGCATGCAACGAGATCAGAACATCCCCTTCTGCGGCATTTATCCCGTCTACCAGGGGAACCAGCATGGATCCGGGAAGGCTTCCCCGGGCATCGGCTGTCAGATCCCCTTTGATATCGCCGTTGGCCGACAAGGTAAGCCAGCCCTTGTCCATGATCCGGACCGGCACCGGATCAAGCGTGAACCGGCCGTCTTTGAGCAGGGCTGAGGCATGTTCAATGCGGATCAACATCTGTTCCTGTTTGACCAGTGCCAGCCGGGAGACATGAACAGATGCCTGCAACGCTTCGGGGTCGTCCAAAGGCCCGTGCACCTCTATGGCGGCACTGGCATCAGCCACCATGTCCGGAACATTGGGAAGGCGCAGATCCACGGCGTTAATGCGCCCTGAAATATTCGGGGCAAGCAGACTGCCCCTGGCGGAAATATCCAGACCCAGCCTGCCCGAGGCAAGGGCTGCATCAGCAGCCGAATCAATACCCTTAAGGTCGGTTTCCGGGATCACGGCCCGGACATCAAGGGTCTTATCCGCCACATTGATCTGCCCGGTAATGTCCAGGTGCGCATTATTTTTCTGGATGCGGGCCTGTCCAAAGGTCACAATGTTGTCGGCAAATTTAAGCCGGGCCTGGATGCTGCCCAGGGCATAGGTTTCAAAGCCCGCATTCTGGCCTGAAAGCAACACCATGATTTTCGGCTTTTCCAGGGACCCGGTTCCGGTCATTTTACCGGAAAAAGCGCCCCTGGCACCCAGGTGCGGTGCCAGTTCGCCCAGTTCAAGCTGATTAAAATCCACGGATATATCAAGGGCATGATCTTGCCCATTTTTTTCGCCCAGAGCCAGGGTCCCTCCGGCATTGAGCGTCCCCTGGTTGCGTTTAAGAGTCAGTTCCTGAACCCGGAGCAGCCCCTTGTCCATCCGGGCCTTGCAACGCACCTTATCGGCCTGGAATCCGTTTAAAGCAAGATTTCCGGCATTGATATCCAGGATCAGATCCGGTTCTGTGAATCCCCCCTTAACAGACGCATGGACACCGGCACTGCCCAAAGCCTTCTGGCCCGCAAGCCCGAGGGGAACGGACATGTCCGCCACATCCAGGTCCAGATTTCCGGCCAGTGTCATAGTCCGGGGGTCAAACCCCGGCATATCCAGCCGAAAAGCGCCTGTACCGGTCATGCCGGGTCCGTCCAGGGTCAGGCTGGTGAGCGTCAGAATCTCTTTTTCCAGTTCAGCACCGGCCTTGAACTGCACCTTTGCCGGTCCGGACATCCGGGGCAGGATCAGATCATGGGCCGTAACATCCAAATCTGCCCGGGCAGACATCTGTCCGGGCATTACGCCCTGGCCATGGACCCGGACCCGGGCGGAAACCTTCCCCTTTGGGGTATTTTCTCCCAATTCAAGGGCATCCAGGGACAGACTGTCCGAATTAAGAAAAAAGTTATAGACCAGGGTATCCAGGCCGGCCATGGGGCTGGTAAATCCCTGTGGAAAGGTTTTTGACAGATCCACATCGCCGCCAAAAGGAATGGTTCCGGCCGGCAGATCAACCCGGCACTCTTTAAGGGTCAGATGCCGGTCTTCAAGCCCGGCATAAAGCGTTATGCCTGATACTGAAATTTTATTTATACTGCCCTGGCCTGATTCGAACTGAATCCCGGCAACCGGATTATCAATACTGCCTTTAATGGTCAGATTGGCCCGGCCCTTTCCCCGGACCAGGTCCTCTGGCAGGCCCAGGGCCTTTGTGGCCAAGGGTGCTTCAATATCAAGGGTAGCAGCGATATCCGGCGTTATAGTCCCCAAAAGTCCTGCAACAGACCCTTTGGCATTGAATCCGATGCCCGGCATCCGGGCATTGACATTGATATTTGAAATATTGTCCTTGTCAATACGGGCCTGAATATCAAAGGATTCAAGGGAAAACGCCATGTCCCCAAAACCCAGATGCCCTCCGGCCAGGGCCATTTTAGCCGACGCACAAAGGTCTGCCAGCTTAAACCCGGTCACCTCAACGGACAAATCCGGAAGATCTATATTGAATTGCGGGGCTGTTACTTTTATATGTGCCTTGTTCACCTTGAATTCACGGACCCGGAAATCAAACCCTGGGGATTTGGCAGGTTCCAAAGCGTTGGTATCTGATGGGGACCGGGTATCAGAAACCAGGGCTGATAAAATATCAATATTCCCCTGCTCCGACATGCTGATATCAAGGACCGGCTTATCAATCAGGATTCGGGCCAGTTCAATTTTCTGACAGGTCAAAGCAGACCAGTCAACCTCGGCCTCTACCAAAGAGATGCCGGCGAGTTCCTTGCCGGAAATATCTTTAAGGTGAACTCCGGAAATCTGAACCTTGCCTTCTCTAAGCCGTAAGGCGAGCTGTTCCCATGACAGGGTTCCGGGAATCGCCTTGTTGACCTGCTTTTGAATAAAGGCCTGGGCAGACCGGATCTCAATAAAAAAAAGACCGGCCACAACCAGTCCGGCCACAAGAAAAACGCCCAGTAAACATGTTAAAAAAATGACCCGGAACCAGTGTCTTTCAGGGAATTTTCCGGGGTTTCGGGGGACCACAGAAGGAACTTGAAAATCTGTTGGGGCTGCCATATTGCTTATGCGGGTTAGGGGGTTATCAAAATAGTACCAGAACAAAAACCCGTGTTTGGACTTAAAATTGCCCGGATGAAAATTTTGCTGCAACGCCGCAGATGGGTGACTTTGCGTTCAAACACTAAATATGTTTAGGTTTTAGGCCATGCACCAGGCCATGTCAAGGCAGACATTTTATTTGACCTGAAAGATTCCAAGGGGTTCCAATAATATAGCTTCTTGTTGACATCAAAAAATGATATGGTTTTTATAATTTTATGCTCAAAGACTTAAAATTCATCGGAATTAATATCCGCGCTCTCCGCCGGTCAAGCAACTGGACCCTGGCACAACTGGCGTCAAAAAGATGAAACCGCCGGACAAGAGATAAAACAGATTCATGCCATACCCGAGGCGCTAAAACTTGTGAAAATTTAATCCATTGAATTAGGTTGATTGTGTTAACAAGTAACTTGAATCAAATGTTTTATTGCAAAGGGGAGGCCATGGAGACGGAAATAAAATATTATGCCCACAGTTTACATGAAAGGCCTAAACAAGAATGGCAACTATTGGAAACTCACTTGATAAACGTTGCCAATATGGCGGGTTATTTCTCCGATAGTTTCAGAGCTAAGAAATGGGGGTATTGTGCAGGAGTGCTACATGATGCCGGCAAAGCAACCTCAGCTTTTCAACGCAGACTGGAAGGCAGCCCGGAACGCGTAGACCATTCGACATTTGGCGCTATCCTGGCTAAAGAAATCGGTGGTAATCTTGGTCTGCTTTTATCCTATGCAATCGCCGGACACCATGGAGGAATCCCGGATGGCGGGGCACAGGAAACCCAGCTGCATTTCCGATTAAAACACAACAAATCCCAAAAGGCTGAAAGGCTTGATGTGTTAAGTCCTTGTCTTGATGGAAAGCTGGCTTTCCCCTTTAAAATATCAAGGGAAACCGGTGGTTTTTCTCTTTCCTTTTTCACTCGAATGATTTTTTCATGCCTTGTTGATGCAGATTTTTTAGATACAGAAAAATTCTGCGGTCCTGAAATTGCCAGGGAACGGGCCTGTTCCCAGGAAAGGAAAAACTTAGTAGAACTCCAACGAAACATGACCGCTTATATGGATGCCCTTCTTGCGGGAGCGCAGGCGACTTATGTAAACGAGCTTCGGGAAACAATACTCAAGCAATGCAAAGAAAAAGCCAAATTACCGCCCCAATTTTTTTCTCTCACAGTACCGACAGGTGGCGGAAAAACGCTGTCATCCATGAGTTTTGCTTTAGATCATGCAGTTGGGCATGGAATGAACAGGATCATTTATGCGATTCCTTTCACCTCGATCATTGAACAAAATGCGGGAGTTTTTCAAAATATTTTTGGACAGGATTCGGTTCTTGAACATCATTGCAACTACAAGGAATCGGAAGAATCGGAAGAAGCCGCATATAATCGGCGGCGCGGCCTGGCTACTGAAAATTGGGACAGCCCGATCATTGTTACCACCAATGTTCAATTTTTTGAGTCTTTTTTCAGTAACAAGTCATCTCGTTGCCGTAAACTGCATAATATCACCCGCAGTGTCATTGTACTGGACGAAGCCCAGGCAGTCCCAACCGATTATCTGGAACCCTGTCTTGCAGTTCTTCGGGAATTGGTCAATCACTACGGCTGCACCATTGTTTTATGCACTGCGACTCAGCCGGCTTTTGATGACACAAGCAGTTTGCGCTCTGCTTTGCCAAGTCTGAAAGAGATAATTGATGATCCGGATTTGATTTTTTCAAAATTAAAACGCACCAATGTTTCTTTTATGGGAAAAAAAACGGATGAGGAAGTTGCAGGGCTTATAAATTGTGAGGGCCAGGCGTTGTGCATTGCGGCGACCAAAGCCCAAGCCCGGGCAATATTCGATCTTCTGAATAAAGATGGTGCTGGGGTTTTTCATTTATCCACGAATATGTACCCCCAGCATCGAAAACAGGTACTAAAAAAAATAAAAAAACGCTTGAAAGAAAATAAAAAATGCGTCGTGGTTTCGACTTCTCTTGTGGAGGCGGGGGTTGACCTGGATTTTCCGGTGGTTTTTCGCGCCATTGCGGGTTTGGATTCCATTGCCCAGGCAGCCGGCCGTTGTAATCGCGAAGGAAAGATGGCAGGCCTTGGCCAGGTTTTTGTTTTTGAGCCGGAAAAAAAGCCGCGTATGCCCTGGCTCAACCGATGCATTTCAAAAACCGCAGAAACCATGCGCAGTATGCCGGGCTGTGATCCGATAGGCACCATGGCTATACGTCGCTACTTTGAACTGCTTTATGACATAGAAGACTTAGATAAAAAACAGATCATGCACCGATTGAATCCTAAAAGACTTGATAAGGATCTGCTGTTCCCTTTCAAGGAGGTTGCACAGGATTTCCAATTCATTGAGGAAGATACGGTCGGTGTTGTCGTGCCCAGGGAATCAGAGGCTCGCCAACTGGTGGAGCAACTCAGGCACACTGAATTCCCAGGTATTTTGCTTAGAAAGCTGCAGCCATATCTTGTTGCTGTCCGGACCAGAGAATATACCCAGTTATATACAGGAGGAGCGATAGAACTAATTCATGGCGAGATTCCCATATTACAAAACAGTGCAGCTTATCGTGATGATGTGGGCTTAATTGTTACCAGTGCTGATGTTTGGGAGGTAGGAGATTTAATTCAATAATTTTTGTTACCAAGCTAATTCCGTATAGGGAATGCAGGCTATTTATGAATTAAAATTTTATTAATGGCCTGCTATCTCTAAAAAAGGAGAAAATTTATGGCATTTGGAATCAAGTTGAAAGTCTGGGGTCAATGCCATAAACTTAAGCATTGAGATTTTATTTTACCACGAAGTCCACGAAGATATTAGAGTACTAAACTTCGTGTTCTTCGTGAACTTCGTGGTTTTAATCTGAAAAGTTTCTTAACTTTATGACATTGAGTCTGGGGTGATTATGCCTGTTTCACCCGCCCGGAGATGAAAGTAGAACGTGTCTCGTATGATGTTATGACACCTTCGGCAGCCCGAGGTATTCTTGAAGCGATTCACTGGAAACCTGCCATTCGCTGGGTGGTTGACGCAATACACGTTTTGCACCCCATCAAATTTGACAATGTCCGTCGTAATGAAGTGGCGTCTAAAATCCCCAAGCCCAATCCTGCTACTGTTATGAGCAAAGGGAAACGTCTTTATTACCTTGTCGATGACGGCAAAAACAGGCAGCAGCGGGCAACCACGCTACTTAGAAACGTTGCATATATCATTGAAGCCCATTTTGAAATGACAGATAAGGCCGGTACTGATGATAACGAAGGAAAGCACCTGAGTATTTTTAACAGACGGGCGAAAAATGGACAGTTTTTTCATCAACCCTGCCTGGGTTGCAGAGAGTTCCCGGCCTATTTTGAATTGATGGAGGAAGAGATCCCCTCCTCTTACTACAAAGGGCACACCAAAGACTTAGGATATATGCTGCTCGATATTGACTTCAATAACAAACAGACGCCTCTATTTTTTAAAGCTATCATGGAAAACGGTATCATATGTCCGCCGAATCCTTTGTCTTCGGAGGTAACATCATGATTCTCCAGGCCTTGAACAGCTACTATGAAAGAGTGGCCGCAGACGCCGAATCCGGAATGCCTCCGTTTGGAACCAGCATTGAAAAGGTCTCTTTTGCGCTGATTATCGATGATTCCGGAGCACTCAAAGGCGTGGATGATTTAAGGGAACAAAGCGGAAAAAAGCTACTCCCCAGAACGATCCCTGTACCGGCTGCAGTTACCAGGACATCCGGGATAAAAGCCAATTTCTTATGGGATAAAGCAGCCTATGTCTTTGGTGCTGATGCTGGCGGTCCTACGGATGATAATAAATCACGGTTTGAATCCTTTCAGGCCTTACTCCAGGAAGTGTGCCAAGGCATTGAAGATAACGCCGTCAACTCCGTATTGGCCTTTCTCCAACAATGGGACAGAATGGAAGCGGAATCTGTGCTTGCACAATATCATCCCTGGGATGATCTATGTAACGCCAATTTTATGTTCCGGCTGGATGGCGTCCCCGGATACATTCATGAACGAAATCTTGTCCGAAAAGCCTGGCTGAAATATATTCAGCAGTCTATCAGTGCCCCCCATATCCAATGTATGGTCAATGGTGAAAAAAATGTTCCCCAGGCAAGAGTCCACACCCCAATAAAGGGCATCAGGGGAGGCCAGACATCAGGGGGATATATCGTCTCGTATAATGCAACGGCTTTTGTTTCTTATGGGCAAGACAAAGCCGCTGTAAGTGAAATGTCTGCGTTTGCTTATACCACAGCGTTAAATGCGTTGTTATCATCCAACAGCCGCCAGAATATTGTTATCGGAGATATGACCTTGGTTTTCTGGGCAGAGAAACCAAGCCCTGCTGAAGATATTTTTGCCTACCTTTTTGATCCGCCTGAAATAGAGACAAACGCCTCGAAAGAAAATCAGGACGACCAGGAAACAGCCGAAAAAATACGCGGACTTTTACATGCGGTCAAAGATGGCCGCCGGGTCACTGATATAATACCCGACCTGGATGATTCGGTTCGCTTTTACATTCTAGGGTTATCACCCAATGCAGCCCGGCTCTCCATTCGTTTTTGGGAAGTGGACAGTTTCGGTAATCTACTGAAACGAATAAGCCTGTACTTTGATCAGCTTTCCATTGCAAGACAGTTTGAAAATGAACCGGAATATCCGCCTCTTTGGCGCCTGCTGTGTCAAACCGCTGCCCTGGGGAAAAGTGAGAATGTCTCTCCGGTATTTGCAGGCAACATGGCACGTGCCGTATTAACAGGTTCGCGCTTTCCGCAAAACCTGCTACCGCTTGTTCTTCAACGTATCCGCAGTGAACACAGTATAACTTATTTTCGTGCGGCCATGCTTAAAGCGTATCTTATTCGCAACGCAACCGCGACAAATTTAAAGGGGGTTACCATGACGCTGGACGTAGAGAGAACCGATGGACCGTATCTGCTGGGCCGTCTGTTCTCGGTTCTGGAAAAAGCACAGGAAGAGGCCATTCCCGGTGCCAATGCGACCATGAAGGATCGTTATCTTTCATCAGCATCCGCAACACCGGGGCTTGTTTTCCACATGATTTTAAAAAATGCAACCAATCATATTGCCAAACTTAGAAAAGATCCTGAAAAAACCGGAAGGGCAACGTATTTTGAAAAACTGATTCAAGACATTGTGGATAAATTTGATGCTTTTCCGTCAACACTTCCTGCCGAGGCGCAAGGCCTTTTTATGATTGGATACTACCATCAGCGCAAAAACTTTTTCACTAAAAAAATCGAGGAGAATTAAACCATGACTGCAATTGCCAACCGGTACGAATTCATACTGCTGTTTGATGTGGAAAATGGAAACCCTAATGGCGACCCGGATGCAGGAAATTTGCCCCGTTTTGATCCTGAAACCGGTTACGGACTCGTAACAGATGTCTGTCTTAAACGGAAAATAAGAAATCACGTATCTATTCTAATGGACGGAAAACCGGGGTATAACATTTATATTCAGGAAAAGGCCGTACTCAATGAAACCAACAAATCAGCGTATAAAGAATACAATTTTGAACCCCAGAAAAAAAAGCTTCCCAAAAAAGAAGAAGATGCCAAAAAAGTTACCGGATGGATGTGCAGCAATTTTTTTGACGTACGCGCCTTTGGGGCGGTAATGACCACTGAAGTAAATTGCGGTCAAGTCAGAGGGCCTGTTCAACTGGCTTTTGCTAAAAGCGTCGAGCCGATCTTTTCCCAGGAAATAAGCATTACCCGCATGGCAGTAACAAATATAAAAGATCTGGAAAAAGAAAGAACCATGGGACGGAAACACATCGTTCCCTATGGACTCTATATGGCAAAAGGATTCATATCTGCGCCTCTGTCTGCCAAAACAGGATTTAGTGATGAAGATTTGCAGTTACTTTGGAATGCCTTGAGCAATATGTTTGAACATGATCGTTCCGCTGCCCGGGGGTTCATGAGCAGCCGCAAGCTAATTGCATTCAAACACGACAGCGAACTGGGAAATGCTCCCGCTCATCAGCTCTTTGATACTATAAAAGTTGAACGAAAAGACAATGCCCGACCTGCACGCCAATTTGATGATTATTCAGTTGTAATAAATAAAGATCAAATTCCCAGCGGTGTTACCTTACAAGAATTAATGTAAACACAATGCGGGTTAAACCATCAAGGCAAAGAATGCTCTACTTTTTACAAAACCTGGATAACGACCTCCAAAAGGCCCTGATAACCCAGTTGCGCAATCTGTGGACCCACACTTCCACAGCCATTGAGGGCAACACCCTGACCCTGGGGGAAACCGCCTTTGTTCTTGAAGAGGGCTTGACCATTTCAGGCAAGCCCCTCAAGGACCATGAGGAGGTGGTGGGACACGCCAGGGCCATTGATCTGGTCTACGGCCTGCTGGACCAGGGAACGCCTTTTAATAAAGAGGCGCTATTCAACCTTCACAAAGCAGTTCAGACCCATGTAATTATTGACATATACAAACCTGTAGGGGGCTGGAAAAAAGAACCCAATTCAACTGTAGGCGTGGTTGATGAGAAGCAGGTGGTTTTTGAGTATGCGACACCAGGTGATGTGCCGTCACTTATGGAACAATGGTTTAAGCTGTATCATGTGCTTATGGCCTCTGCTGTCCCCGGAGATAAAAAAAAGGCGTTGCAGGCCTATGTTTCACTTCATATTTCCTTTGTTCGCATCCATCCCTTTTTTGACGGAAACGGCAGAATGGCAAGACTTGTTGCCAATCTGCCGGTGTTAAAGGCCGGTCTGCCGCCTGTCATTGTGCCAAGGGAACAGCGCAAAGCCTATATTGACGCCTTGTCCCAATACCATTATGCCGTGGGGCAGATTGAGAAGGGGGACGATTTGCTGCCGGAACCGGAGACAATAAAACCCTTTGCCGCTTTTTGTGAACAGGCCTGGCGTGCGTCCATGGATCTGGTGGATGAGATTCATAAAAAACAGCAGATACGTGCCGGAAAAGGGCAATAATGGTGTATCCGGAAAAGGAATATCTGCAATTATCAGCACTGCAGCATATTCTTTTCTGCCGGCGGCAGTGTGCCCTGATTCATATTGAACAGCTATGGGAGGAAAACCTGTTCACGGCCCAGGGTCGGGTCATGCATGAAAGAGTGGACAGGGGCGATCAGGCAGACAGAGGTAAAATCAGAATTGAATACGGGTTGCCCCTGAAATCAGCCCGCCTGGGCTTAACAGGAAAGGCGGATGTGGTTGAATTTCACCGGACAGATTCTTCCGTTCAAAAATGGGTCCCCTTCCCTGTGGAGTACAAGCGAGGAAAACCCAAAAAAAATCTGTCCGACAAGGTCCAGCTTTGTGCCCAGGCCATGTGCCTTGAGGAGATGCTTAATACTGACATCCTGTCCGGCGCACTTTTTTATGGGAAGACAAGACGCCGTCTGGAGGTAATTTTTGATGAAGAATTGCGACATAAAACCATGGAAACGGCAGGGCAACTTCATGCCATGATTGAATCCGGAATAACCCCACCGCCTGAGTACGATAAAAAATGTGATGCCTGCTCATTTCTATCATTATGCATGCCAAAGGCTCTTACAAAAAAACGGACCGTTTCTTCCTGGTTAAAAAGAATGGTTCGGGAAGATATGATTGAATGAAAAAACATCTGAATACCCTGTTTATCACCACCCAGGGGGCATACCTGGGCAAAGACGGGGAAACCGTTGCCGTTAAAATCGAACAGAAAACCGTATTGCGCATCCCCATCCATACCCTTGACGGAATTGTCTGTTTCGGTTCCGTCGGGTGCAGTCCCTACCTGATGGGGTTTTGCGCGGAAAAAGATGTGGCAATCAGCTTTCTGACCGAATATGGGAAATTTCTGGCCATGGTCAAAGGACCGGTTTCAGGCAATGTCCTGCTGCGAAGAAAGCAGTTCCGGATGGCGGACAAGCCGGAAGTTTCAGCACAGGTGGCAGGTTTTGTCCTGACCGGAAAAATTGCAAACTGCCGGACCGTGCTTGAACGCTGCCTGCGGGATCATTCCGAAAAAATGGATCAGACCTCTGTAAAAAAAGTATCCAACCGGCTGTCCATGTACATTCAAAAAGAGTTGCAGAAAGACGATCTGGACAGTCTTCGGGGAATTGAGGGAGATGCCGCCCATCAATATTTCAGTATTTTTGACGAATTGATCTTTCAGCAAAAGGACGCGTTTACTTTTTCCGGACGGAACAGAAGACCGCCAACTGACAGGGTGAATTGTCTGCTTTCTTTTGTTTATACACTGCTGGTTCATGATGTCCGTTCCGCTCTGGAGTCCGTGGGGCTGGACCCGTCAGTGGGCTTTCTTCACCGGGACCGTCCGGGCAGGCCAAGTCTTGCCCTGGATATGATGGAAGAATTCAGGCCGTTTCTTGCTGACAGGCTTGTACTGTCAATGATCAACAGGGGGCAGATCAGGCCTGACGGATTTACCATAAAAGAGTCAGGCGCGGTTCATATGGATGATGATACCCGTAAGACTATTCTGACGGCTTATCAGAAAAGAAAGCAGGAAAGCCTGGTTCATCCATTTTTAAATGAAAAAATCCAGATCGGAACCTTGTTTTTCATCCAGGCCCTGCTTCTGGCAAGGTTTATCCGTGGGGATCTTGACGGATACCCGCCTTTTATCTGGAAATAGGTCAAGGAGTTATTGTGCTGGTATTGGTAAGCTATGACGTTTCCATAGAGGAAAAGGGCGCAAAGCGTTTACGGCGCGTTGCAAAAGCATGTCAGAACTATGGTCAAAGAGTTCAATACTCTGTTTTTGAGTGTGTGGTCGATCCTGCACAGTGGACAGTTTTAAGGCAAAACCTGATTGATGAAATAAATCCTGAAAGAGACAGTTTAAGATTTTATTTTCTCGGATCAAACTGGAAAAGGCGGGTTGAACATATCGGAGCCAAAAAGTCGATTGATTTTGATGAACCACTGATCCTGTGAAAAAATGCGAACTCTAAGTTCAAATTTTATTAAAAAGCCAAATCAGGTTCCTAATAGGGATGTTGCAAGATTGGATACTCATAGGTTCGCATTTTCAAAACCATTTGAAATCACATTATTTTTCTCTTCAATAATTCACACTCATTTTAAAAATTATATATTTTCGGAAGGATCGCTCTTTGACAATTTGTTTTTGTTAAATTATAGCAGGTTAGCATAGTAACGGTCGCTCCCCATGCGGGAGCGTGGATTGAAACA
>NZ_JQKJ01000038.1 GCF_000745975.1 Desulfobacter vibrioformis DSM 8776
TCTTGATATGATCCTTTGATGAAATTTATGAAAAACAGGAAAAGAGTTTGAAAGGGAAGTTTTCTTTGGCGTATAAAATCTTTTTGGGATTGTTTGTGCCTCTCTACAAATTGGGATGAATTCAAAATTTCTTTAAGATATTCGATCAGTTCGGCACAGATCTTAGAAAGCAGGTTCCGTGCCACAATCGTTTTGTTTTTGAACTTTTTTTGACATATTATTCTCCTTTCATAAGAAAAATTTTGAGTTGGTGTTAATACCAAATATATCATAATAGTCTGTATTTACAATATATTTTTACTACCTGTTAACTTTATGACATTGGGTCAAGGGTGTGATGACAGGATTTGACCGTATTGTTTTCAAGGGTTTAATTCTTCCACTGATGTCTGCCTCTGAAGTGATGCACTTCTGCCGAAACAGGGGGATTCTCAACAAAAATTACAAAGACTGGATGTTATCTCAGACCAAAAGCATAATTGCCACAACAGAACAGTACGCTATCAACAATTGCGGCCATTCTGTTATTCATATTCCAACATGGCGTATCAGAAAAGAAGAACTCGCTCATGAAAAACAGCGAAAGGATCGAATATCAAGCGGCTTAATCGGTGTTTGGTCCTGCCTGGAACAGGGTTCATCGTATAGGGCAGTGTATTGTTCAGAAAATGGTTTCCCCCAACTTAAAAATTATCAGACACAATGCAAACATCTGTACTTTTATTTTGATGACATCGAATACGGATTTATGAATATAAGGCTGCAGACATGGTTCCCTTATCATATTCAAATTTGTCTCAATGGGCGTGAATGGTTGCGTCGTGGACTTGAGCGAGCTGGAATAGATTTTCTTGTCCACGGAAATAAGTTTCTCTATATCGCTGATTACCAGAAGGCTCAGCAACTGCTTGACGAGCAACTCAACACACAATTTACCAATATGCTAACCGGTTTTTCCCAAAGAATATTTCCTGATATGGAAAAAATCCTGGGGCCGGATCTTTCCTATTATTGGACTCTATGGCAAAGCGAGTGGGCCACAGATTTTATTTTCGAGACACCTGACTCGCTTAAAGCAATCATGGAATCCCTGATACACCATGCACAGATAACTGGTACAAGCAGCCGGGTTCTGCGGTATCTGGATAGACCTTTGACAAAATCCGGGAATCCTTATGCAAAGTCTTCAGATTCTGTTGTGACACGCCTTACCGGCTTTAACGATGGAATACGTCTTCGCCACTGGGTCAATAAAAATTCTGTCAAAATATACAACGAGCAGAATGTTCTTCGGGTAGAAACGACTATAAATGATCCAGGTCAATTCAAAGTGTACCGTCACAAGCAGGGACAAAGTGAAAACGAATCCAAACAACGCCTTCCCATGCGTAAGGGCGTGATGGATACTCCGTTGCGGGCCTCTGTTTCTCAAGATGTCAATAATCGTTTCATGAATGACTTAGCAACTCTGGAGGAAAAAACACCGATTAGCGATATCATGAATGAGCTGACAGGCCATATCATGAAAGACGGACATCGTTACCGTGGTCTTGACCCAGTTAGCAAAGATCAAGAGTTGATTCTTGCACTCAGCGATCCTGCATTCTTAATATCAGGATTTAACAATCAAATGATTCGAAAATTGTTGTCTGACACTTCTTTTGGGAAAGGACGCACAGACAAACAATTATCTGCAAAAGTCAGTCGTCATTTTCGGTTGCTACGAATGCACGGAATTATTCGGAAGTTACCGAATCAGAATAGGTATCAAGTAACGCTCAAAGGCACACGGCTAATCAAAGCTTTGAACGTAATATTAGCCTCATCCATTGAAAATCTGTTGAAAATGGCCGTATGATTTTCTTGTTTTTTTTGACAGAAACTGAGGAGTAAGGCACTAACTCAAAGATTCTTGGTAAATCATCTTTCCCAATTCTTGTTTGACTGCCGCTGAATAGTTTTTCAATTTTTTAAGCAAATTTCAGGCATTCACTTTGGGTGAGGTCCTGATTTGTTCTAAAAAAATGCTGATTATAACGGATTTGGGGGACCTGGCCGTAAGCCTCCCAAAGAACCCGAAATTAAAAGGTTATGAAGCCAGTTTTCATGATACTTAAATTCGTTGACTCTTTCAAATGAACTCACATAAACTTTTTGCCTTACCGTCCATGGATTAAGTGGAGAAAAATTTTGGATAAGAGCCCAAGCACGGATGCTGAGATTAGCAGATTTCATAGTGCAGTGAAAATACTTGGTACTGAACAAATGACGATCCATCCGCGGCATCAACCGATCAACCATGTTGCTCGTTCTATGTGCGCCAGGAAAATCATAGGTTTGGGAAAACTGTGGAAGATTCGCCCTGAGCTTCTTGATTTTGGCTGAAATGACGTCCGGAACTTCATTTTCCGTATTTTGACACCATTCAGAAAGCCTGCGAACTCTCTGTGAGAATGCTCCTTTGGATTCTGCCTTGAAGCAATCCATAACCTGGTGGATACATCCAAAAAAGACTTCTTGTATTTTTTGCGAGACCGATCACGTATGCCAATAAAAATGTGTAGGAAGCAGGATAGTACGGTTATTTGGGGGTACAGATTTTTCCAGGCCTTTTGCGTTGAGGCCCATCCGTCGGTATTGACAGTATCCGGCTGATATCCCGGATTAATGCATTCAGCTTCTTTTTTAAAAATACCGTATGCTTCTTGAAGATCTTTACTGGAGGCCGTTTTCGAGATATTGGTGCCTAAAATACAGTTACTTCCGGCCGTTGTGGCAATATAGGTCTTCTGTCCGAGAAGGCGGGTGTGTTTTTCGTCAGCAGAAAGGTGCTGGGGTAATTTTTCTGGGGATTTGATAGTGGTGCCCACAAGGCTGTACCGACCAATATTGGCTTCAAGGCGATACCAATACATGGGATTTTTTCCGAAACAGTGACTCAAAGCCCAAAATGGAACAGCAAACTTACGTAAAAACAAAGGTTTTTCAACATCCTTTATAAATCCAGTTATATAGGGCATCGCAAAAGACGTCCTTATGGTATAACTGATACCAGCTATAACTATTCTTCTGATTTTTAAATTCAATTTTTTTGACACTCTGGTATCCTTCATTTTGTATCCGAAGGAGATTTCAGGAGGAAAAATATCAGGATTCTCCTTGATTGCCACGTCCAAGATAATACGAAATTCAATGGCATGTTGAATGAGCAGACGATATTGTGCTTGACAAATGTGCATACAAATAGTTCGATTCAGTCGGAGAGCAGTGTTAGAGGCTGGAGTCATCATTTTTCCTATTTGTTATAGTTGCTGTTGAGCACTTCAACCATAACGCAGAAAATGATTTTTTTCAGTCTATTTCATGGCTCTCCAATCCAGTCCCCCAAATCCGTTATAATCAGAAAAAATGGTTTTCCATTATGATAGCAACCGTCTTCCTATTCAATGGTACTTATTTTATGCAACGTTAGGGTTAATAATCAATTCAAAATATTATTTTGATCTGTTGCTACGACAGAATAGACAACTTTATATATATAGGAAACGTGTATGAGAACACAGTCTCATCCGGCTGAATCTATCGTGACTTATGAAATAGTTTTTTTACAAAAATTTTGTAAAAACAATTAACTTGCTGAGGAGTGGTTGTCAAGTTCTTTGTGAAATAAATTTTTACAAAATGCGCTAAATTATATGATGAGGAGGGGTGCCTTTTTTCGTGACGGGTAAATCTATCGATTAATTAATAAAGGGCTACCTGCCCGGCTCACAATAGCCCGGAAATATAGAAAAATTGAACCGAGCAATCATGGTATCATTGGTCGCACAGGCCTATTTGAAAGTAGCATTCAATAGCAGAAGTATTGTGGAGGGGGGGGGGGATTAATATCAAATCATTTAAAAACCTCTGAAAACGATAAATTTACATCCCATAATCTTCACCATAAAAACGCTGGAAATTTTTATTAAATTTTATCCAGTTATAATTATGCTGTCTTCGTTCACGGATGTAAATCTTCCAAGCTTCTCTTTCTTTGGCTGATTTGAGTTTTTTCACCGGTTCAAATCTATACGGCTTTTCAATTGTATAACCGCCTTGGGATGGTTCAAATTCTCCTAAAATTTTCAAATTATCGGGCTGTCCTGTGTTTCTTCCATTATTCATATCTCCTTTTTGGGGGCGTTCAAGGATAATGCCGTTTTTGGCAATCCGCATACCGGTTTTAGAAAAAGGGATGCTTGAATTTTTTTGGGTCTTTCCGCCGATATCAGTTAAAACAAAACCTGCCCCCCGTGGTTTGATTTCAAGGCCGATCCTGGCCAGTTCCCTGTGGAAATCTTGCCAGGTATCAGATTTGACTGCAGCCTGGGCGATAAAATCTCTTGATTCTAAAACAAAGGTTTCAAAGGATTTTAGTCCGGTTTTAGTTTCAAAGTCTCTGGCTTTAGCGTTTTCCCGTTTTGGCTCCCGTTGAAAAAATTCTTTTACCTCATAATCCCCGGCTGATTTTTCATAAGATCCAAACCGGTCCTGAAGTTTTTTCTTTGACAGATTTTTATCAAAATCGCTTAATTTTATATGATGGCCATCTTTTTGTTTGTGGCCGACTGCAGCCAGGACACAACCGTTCCCACGCATTTGCACAGTTAGGCCGTAAACGGCAAGTTCTTTGTGCAAGGACTGCCAATCCTTGGCATTGTCAAAGGCCTGCTTAACATCTGCTTGCCGCAGCTTCACGTAATCGCTAAATTGCTGTTCAACACCGACATCAACCTTAAGCTTATATTTTTCCTCCAGGTGCCGGCACGTTTTATCCCGTTTATAATAATCATAGAAAGGATCATGCCTGGTGTACTTTTCTTTATGAATCATATTGTAAGCAACATGCATGTGGGGATTGTCTGTGTTAATATGTATTCCGCAGAGCCGTTGATGGTCTTCAAAACCTAAAGCGGCCGCAAATTCTTTTTCAATGTTTTTGAAATCTTCCAGGGAAAGTTTTTTGAAATCTTCGGGATGAAAACTGACCACCATATGATAGGTTTTTTCTTTTTTTGTCCGGGCATTCATTGCCTGGGTGGCTTTAATTTCATCAATGGCCAGATCATAATCCGGCCCGGCATAACAGCCGGCTGTCCATTTTGCAAAAAGTTTTTCCCCTTCATGGCCAGCGCCTATATACAGCCCTAAACGCTTTATGTTGTCGTTTTGCGGTTCGCAATGGATACGTTTTGATATCATGGCATTAAACTTTGATGATGGTACTAGGATCCAAAGCCATTAAAAGTGTCGGTGTTGCCTGAATATATGGAGGAAGACAGGGCTGCAACCTTACATCATATCCCGAATTTTAGAAATGACCGGTTTCAGCTGCCGCTGCCTGTCTTCAATGTCATGCAGCACTTTTCTTATTTCTCCAGGAGGCACATTTTTAAACCCTTGGGCAAGATAGTATTTAAACAGCCCCCCAAGCCTGCCAAGGTCAGCGTTCACTTTAAGGGCACACAAAAAAGCCTGTTGATCAAGCTTTGATTCAATCCGCTGGCCAGTTAAAATCCTGCGGATATATTCAGAGGCAGAAAAGCCCGTCTGTTTGGCGAGTTCCTTGATTTGGCTGTATTCTTTTTTCGTCACATAAGATTTGAGGGTTATTTCCCGCTTGTCTTTTTTCATTAAAAACCCCTGCGTTTTTTAATTCTGTGATAATCGACGGCTTCATTAAAACACCACCAGGAACAACGGTGTTGGTCAGTACCATTATTTCTGGTGGTGGTGCAGTTATTTTGTTTTGTTCACTTTTGGAATCTGCATATTTTTTTTTGAGTGTCTTACCGCCCATTTACAAAGAGCCCTTCACTACCGGCTTAATAAGGATTTCCACACGGCGATTCATTGCGTCGTCGGAAGATATTGGCCGGGACTCCCCATAGCCCACGGCCATGATTCTTTGGGCAGAAACCCCATTATAAATTAATTGGTTTGCGACAACTTCCGCCCGTTGTTTTGATAAATCAAGGTTATATTCTTCCGAACCTTTGGTGTCAGTGTGTCCGGCCACTTCAATGCGGGAATGGGGATACTTGATTAAAATATCAGAAATCCTTCGCAGCTCCGAATATGCCCCTGGTTTCAACCGGCTTGAATCATAATCAAAATAAGCTTCCCCTTTAAAGGTCGCCCTCAGAATATCCTGTTCACGCCGTATACTTGCCGATTCTGATGCTGCGATTGCATGTCTTAACTCCTGCTCCTGCAGATCCATATACTTACCTACCTGATTACCTGTAAGCCCTCCAAGGGCAGTCCCAATACCAGCACCGATCAGTGTGGATTCTGTGTTTCCGCCGATAAGCTGACCTAAAATAGCACCGACGGCTGCGCCGGTACCTGCTCCCACAGCCGTGCCCTTCTTTTGATTTGTCTGCATAGCCGCACATGAAAAAAGAGTGGCTGATAAAACAATAACAACACCAGTGATAATCAATTTTTTCATTTAATCTTCTCCTTTTTTTAAATTATGTTAACTGGTTAATCGGTCCATTCCCAATGGTTATCTGATAACGCTGCAGCAATTTCGTTTTGCTCACTTTTGGAGTCTGCATAGATTCCATAAAATTCATCTCCATCATCATCTTCCCTCCTGGTGCCTAAATCAGTACCAATATAAGAGAGTTGTGAATATGCTGTGTATTCGTGGTTAATGAGCGCGTTATAATAATTCCGGCAAGCTGCCGGTAACTCAGGATCAACCACTTTTATGGTTTTAACATGATATTTGTTTCTGCCGTATTTCACCAAAATCCGTACTTCAACCAGGTTATTATTTAAACTTTCAAGGGTGCAGAACGGGCTTGAATAATTGACTATTGCATTAATCAGGCCCGGCATTCCTTGTGCGGATGAATCCGGGCATTTATTCAGGAATGCCCTTCTTAAATCCAGGGTGTCAGATATTTTATCCCCCTTGATCCCATAAAAATAATTCAGGGCCGGATTGCACTCCGATGGTTGTACGGCGGATGACAGACACAGGATGGTTTCACAGGCCAGTGTTTGAATATTTGACAATTCTGCCTGGGCTGATCCTTGGATTGAAACAAACGCCAATAGAAAAACAATTGTGATCTTAAGTGATTTCATGATTTATCCCTCCATGGTCCAGGCTTAAGCTGGAATTTTTAACTTGTGTATGGCCGCATCCTTTTGGTTTATGACGGCAATATCGTCTATCTTTCTGCCCTGTTTGGTTCTTTTAATAAAAATCACCAAATCAACTGCCTCCCGGATTAAATCATCCATGGGGTTGGGCACAACTTCGGCAATGAGCTGCTGCAGCCGGACCAGTCCCCCGGCACAGGAATTGGCATGGACGGTGCACACGCCACCCGGGTGGCCGGTATTCCACGCCTTTAACAGGTCAAGGGCTTCACCGCCCCTTACTTCACCCACAACGATTCTGTCTGGCCGCAGCCTCATGGTGGCCTTAAGAAGATGCTGCATATTGGTGTTCCGGTTTGTACGCAGCATCACCTTGTTTTTTGACAGGCACTGCAGTTCGCTGGTGTCTTCGATAATGACAAGCCGTTCATCGCCGGCAATATTTGCCAATTGTGCAAGAATGGCATTTGTCAGGGTTGTTTTGCCGGAACCCGTTCCGCCCGCCACCAGGATGTTTTTTTTGTTTGCAATGGCATCGCAGATAATTTGCTGCTGATCTGGTGACATGGTCCCGGACCGCACGTAATTATCCAGGGTAAATATTCTGATGGCCTTTTTGCGGATTGTGAAAGAGGGATTCGCCACAACCGGAGGGAACAACCCCTCAAACCGGCTGCCGTCCAGGGGCAACTCACCTTCAACAACGGGAGAATCCTTTGTAACGACGGCGCCAAGCATGGACGCAACCTGGCTCAGTATTCCGGCAGCAGATGATGCAGGAATGGCGGACACTTCCACCATGCCCCTGTCAAATGTATCGAGCCATAGCTTGCCGTCAGGATTGAGCATAATTTCAATCACGTTATCATCATCCAGGGCCTGGGTAACAACAGGGCCTAAATTATGCTTCAAACTGTCCAAAACAACGTTCATTTTCACTCCTTTCCAATATTTTCTCAGAGACCGAAAACCCAAAGAGGGGTTATCGTATCAATTATTGAGGATTGGGGCACAAAGCCGATATACCTGCTGTCCAATGAAAATTTTGTGTTGCCAACCACAACCAGATGATTGGCAGGCACAATGCCTGTCTTGGGTTCAAACGCTGTAATAGGTCGGCCTTTGCTGTCTGTATCCGAGGCCGGGGGCAGTTGGTATGCCTGCCCTGGTAAAGCAGCCACACGTTTCATTAAAGGGATATTTTTAACGTACTTTGATACAAGGGGCTGTTGTGCGGCGGTGGGATGGAAAACAACAAAGGAACCGTTGGCAATGGCCCGGGAGGTTTTTAAATATATGCCTATGGGCAGGCTGGCGGATGCATTGATATAACAGTATTGAGATATAAAAAAACAGGCCGCAAAAAAGAGAGTGCAGGGCAGCATGATTTTGCTTTTATATTTCATTCTTCTATCCCTTTTTTAGTTTGAAAAATTCATATGGCCGGGCGGCCGGATTTTAACCCGCTCCTGGAAGACAGGATCTAAAAAATAGAGTATCTGCTGACCGTATACTGTGTTGTAACCGGCAACGAATATAAGCATATCTCCGGGGGTTTTGATTCCCCCTTTTTCGTCTTTGACCGGGCCTTTCAGCCTCATGCATTCATCTGGCGTGAGCAGCGGCCTTGCCACTTCACTGACAGACACCGAGGCATTGCCCATGCCGCCTAACCGTTTGCCGGAAACACTGGTTTTCTTGTCAACCACCGTGGTTTTCCCGGTCATATCGGACAAGAGCTTTGCGGTCTCTATCTTGTTGGGTGCATATGCAATCCTGACATGGCAGTTTGATGTAATTGATTCGTCCCGGGTATACGCTTCCTGCAGCTGGGATAAATCCTGGACAATGATATAAGCCTTCACCCCGTAACCGGCCATGAATGCCAGGGCCTTTTGCATGATTTCCAACCTGCCCAGGCTGGTAAATTCGTCCAGCATGAGCAGCAGCCTGTGTTTATAGCCAACTATGGCCTGCCCGTTTTCAAACTCCATTTTCTGGGTGAACTTTCTTAACGCCAGATTGAAAAATACACGCAACAGCGGCCTTAACCGGTCCAGGTTGGCAGGGGAGACAACCAGGTATAAATCAACAGGGATTTCAGCGTTCATGATATCTGAAATGAAAAAATCAGACTCAGAGGTGTTTTTTGCGACAATGGGATCACGGTACAAAGAAAGGTTGGTAATCGCGGTGGATACCACCCCGGACAACTCACGGTCGGCTTTGATTACAGCCTCACCGGCATAACTGTCAATGGTGGATTGTATGTTGTCTGCCAGATCAATATCCATGTCCGGATACCGTTTTTTCAAGATTTGTGCGTGTTCTTTGTCTATCATGGCATAGAGCAGGTTTTTTACATCACCCTCATTGTCGCTTTTTGTGATTTCGGCCACGACATCGGCAAGGGTGGCACCCTGCTTTGATACAATGACATGCAAAATCAGCCCGGTCAGCAACGCATACCCGGCCTGGGTGAAATAATCTTTCATGCCTTTGCCGTCCGGGTCACAGATCATCTGTGCAATATTCTGGGCATCGGCAATGGCATGATTGGTATTAATCCGCACTTCTGCCAGAGGATTCCATTTAGCAAAAGAAAAGGTTTCATCAGCAGGATCAAACTTAAGAATTTTATGATTTAATTCTTTAGCCCGATATCCTGCCGTCAAAGCGTAATTTTCACCCTTGATGTCCAGGGTTACGCTTGAGCCTGGCCAGGCAAGCAACGAGGGGATAACCAGGCCCACCCCTTTACCGGATCGGGTTGGCGCAAATGCTAAAATATGTTCCGGACCGTTATGAATCAGGTATTTGGTTCCCCTGGCCAATGGAAAGCCGCCGACATATACGCCTTCTTTGGCGTCAAGTCCCATGGCAGGCAACTCTTTTTTCTTTGCCCAGGTGGCCGTGCCGTGCAGATTTAAATTGCCTTTCGGCTTTTTCCGGAGAATCAGGAAAAAGCCGAAGACAGTGCTGAGGACAAAAGCCCCGAAGATCAAGTCAACCTGATTACCCACCGGGGTGTCTGTGATGTATTTATTCCATTCAAACACCTTCCAGGGCAGGTAACAGGTATCAAACAGCGGCCTGCCCAGGTCAGGATGGTATCTTAACGCCCTGGCTACGGTTTGGGTGGCGTAACCCATGAAGGCAAAGGCCCACAGCAAAAAACAAACCGGGAAGAGCAGGGGATACCAGCTTTTTTTTACCCTGGCCTGCTTAAGGCCGTATTCCTGTTTTTTCATCGTTCAAGCCCTATGCCTTTGTTTTTGGAAAGATATTGGATCTGGGATTTCAACTGGCTTTGAACCCGGCTCTTACCCATTTTGCATTTGGCCAGGTCATTGAAATCCGTGTACCCAAGTTTTTTTGATTCATCCGTAAATTGGGGGATAATGACTTTCGCACCAACGGCCTTGGCCGCTTGTTGGGCTTTTTCCACTCCCACATTATTTTCTTTGGCGTGGTCATTATCCGCACAAATGAACAGCTCAGCGGAAGGCATCAATTCCCGGATCTGTCTGGCCACATTTTCAAGGTTGTTTGCATCAAAACAGACCACTGCCGGAAGGTGGCTCACATCATTCAGAGTTTTTCCCGTTGCAAACCCTTCAGCCAGCAGTATGGGTTTTTGTTCGTCGAGTTCGCCTATGGTATAAGCGTTCCCGGATTTTTTACCGCCGGGCAGAAACTGCTTTTGCCCGTCCTCGCTTATGAACTGCAGGGATTCTATTTTGTTGGTTTTAAGATTTTTGGCAGGGATAATCAGCCGGTTGTTACTGTCTACCCGGTATTCTTTGTCGCCATTGATCTTTTTATCCCTAAGATACGGGTGATCCGTGGTTTTTTCGGCATTGATGTAAATGCCAAAGGCTTTTTTGGCTGCAGATTCATGATCGTTATCCCGTTCTGCTGACCTGGCCTGTTTATCAGATAGGGTAATTACTGTTTTGCCGATTTCTCCTTCATATTTAAAATTGGCTTTTTCCCCGGTTTTATGGTTCTGAATGAACCCCGCAGGCCTGCCGTCAGGATAAAGCGTATATGCCCCTGATTTTTTGCCGCCCTTATCTCCTTCAACCGTTACACGGTGCAGCTTGCCGTCCGCCTGGGGGCTGTCAATTTTCAGGCCGAGCCTGGAAGCCTGATCCCGGAATTGAGCAAATACTTCATTCATATCAAGGCGGTTCTCCCGGGCAGGTTCGAGCCATTTTTGAAATAGCTTCTGGTCGGCCCCAGGTTCGACAAACCAGGATTTTTCCTGCTTATCCCATTTTGCGCCAAGGGCTTTGGCTTCATCTTTCTCTGAATACGGCACGTTGATATACACCCTGGATAATTCCGGTTCTCTTTCTCCCCGGCCCGATTCATTTAAAGGGTCCGGCTCCCGGGGGCTTGGGCCGCACCCGGTTTCCAGTTCCTGGCCTGTTTCGACTTCAGATGGTGTGCTGTACACCTGCAGGCCCTTTGCATCCCGAACTGTAAAAACTGTATTTTCAGGCAGGTCATTAAATAGTTCGTTGTTTGCCTTATCAATACTTATAACTGCCAGGTGATACGCAAACGCTGTGGATTTGGCCTCATCCAGGCTTTTGAATTTCTTCTCCTTTACAAAATCAGGTGTGTTGTCAATTTCTTTGCCATTTTCGACTGTATGTGCCTGGATTTCATATGACGGGGCGGCTGGTGATAATTTCCGGTCCAGATCAAGACCCATAAGGTATTCAGCAATTTTTTCCGCATCCTTCATTGCAAACCCAAGCTCTTTTACCCGGTCTTCCGGCTTGATTGCCGTCAGCCAGGATGAAACATACGCTTTATTGCTCTCTTTGGATTCGGCAGAATAGCCAATGCCGGTTTGAGAACACACCAGCCAGCTTGATATTTCCGCCCTTAATTCCTCCTTGGCCCTGGAATCCTTATCCGCATAGTCAACATTTCTGTCCATCATGGATTTATGGGCCGTGGCATGGGACAATTCATGGAATATGGTGGAATAATATTTTGACGTATCATCAAACTGTGACTTGTCAGGGGTTTCAATGGTATGGGTTAAAAAATTATAAAAAGCCTTATCAAGCTGACTTCCGGTGATTTCCACATTTGCAGATGCAATTATCTTTTCTGCTTTATCTTCCGGTTTCCAGGCAGGCTCCGGATGCATGTACGGTTCTATGCCTTCAACCTGGGTGGCATTAAAAACAGAAAAGGTTTTGAAAACAGGCTTGTTTACTTTGGTTATTTTTTCTTCACCAGTTTCATCCAGGACGGGTTTTCCTTTATCATCGAGCTCTTTTTCCAATCTGGCAGGCGAATAAAAAAATCCGGTGGCGGCTTTTTGCCCTTTTTTGACAAAGCAATTCATATCTTTAGCCTGGTTGAACGTCATCCACCTGGGGTCATTGAAACCGCTCATTGCCAGGTTAATCAGGTTTACACCTTTATAATTCTGGTCCGTGGTTAAGTTTTTAGGCAGTTCTAACAGTTGGCCTTCTTTCCATGGTTTCTGCCAGGGCGCATCGCCTTTTTCAATGGCCTCTAAAACCCTTTTTGAAAACTCATTGAGCTGGTCCTGATATCTGCTCATAATTCACCCCCCTCACTCTCCAACTGAGATTTTTGCATTCTGGCCAATTCTTCTGCAGAAATTTTTATAAGGCCAAAGGATTCTCCGGCATATTCGGCAACATCTCCCGGGATATCGTCAGAATCAAAATCAAGACGGTCAAGCTGCCTTTTCAGCCAGGCTATGTACTCATCAACAGTCATGTTGCGTTTCATTGCAAAATACTCAAAATCCATTTTTATTCTCCTTTGTTATTGAACCGGGGTTTGCCGTTATCGTCAAAATAACGTTCTTTGCATTCAGGGAAGCCTGAGCATCCCCACCAATAATTTTTCCTGCCTCCTTTGCCTTTTTTCTCTGATTCCCGCTTAACAAGGGGTTTACCGCAGGCCCGGCACTTGTGTTCTGACAATTCTATTTTTTTCTTTGGCGTTAAATCCGGCTTGCCGTTTTTATCATTGAAAAATACGGGCGTTGCATGCCCATCCTGGTTGAAACATCCCCAATACCACGAGCCTTTTTGACTTTTTTGCCTGCGTAAAGGCCGGCCGCATTCCGGGCAAAGATGGGTTCCCGGCAACGGGTTTAATTGAAGGGCAAATATTGCTTTAACAAGTTCGGGAACCTGGATGGTCTGGTCTGTCATGAACCCGGACAGGCTTTCTTTACCGTCAGCAATGGCTGATAATCTGGATTCCCATTTTGCCGTTGTCACAGGGTCGGTGAGTACTTCAGGGGCCATTTTGACCAGCTGCCGGCCAAGATCAGTGGAAATGATGTTCTTTTTCTGGAGTTCAAGCAGGTGGCGGGCTTTTAATGTCTCAATGATGCCGGCCCGGGTCGCTTCTGTTCCGATGCCTTCGTTTTCTTTCAGGGTTTTCTTGGCTTCGGTATCTTCAATGAACCGGTGAATATTTGCCATGGCCTCAATCAGGGTACCTTCGGTAAACCTTGCAGGCGGTTTGGTTTTTTGGGATTTGATATCAACCTGGGCTGCGGTTATATTGTCGTTCTGGTGTACCCCGGGCAAAACCTGGTCTTCGGCGGCTTCATCCTCTTGTTCCCTGATGAAGGCGGTCCAGCCGGGATTCAATATCGTTCTGCCCGTTGATTTCCAGACCGTATTATTTATGCCGGTCAGAATTTTCTGCGCTTCAAACTCCATGGCCGCATAAAACTGGATGCAAAAGCTTTGGGCAATCATGCGGTACAGGACAGATTCATCATCGGACAGGTTCGAAGGGGTTTCACCTGTGGGAATAATGGCATGGTGGGCAGTTACTTTTTTCGTGTCGTATGCTGCGCTTTTGATCAAGCAATCCGTGTTCTCGGCAATTTGCTCAAGCCCGGGCAGGTTTGCCAAAGCCGCAAGTATATTACCAGCCTCCTGGAACTGTTCATCCGGCAGATACCGGCAGTCAGAACGGGGATAGGTGGTCAGCTTTTTTTCATAAAGGGCCTGGGCCACATCAAGCACTTGTTTTGCTCCCATGCCGAGCTTTGCCGATGCAGCTTTTTGTAAAGAGGACAGACAATGGGGTAACGGAGGATTCTTTTTTTTCTTTTCTGTAACAGCCTCTATAATCTTTCCGGCCTGGCCGCTTACCTCTTTTTTGATCCGGAAGGCTTCATCAGGGTTGATTAAGCGGCCCTGGTCATCCAGCCCTTTTTGTGTGTCAAGGGGTTGAAACGTGCCGGTAAACGTACATGCTTCATGAAGGATTTCAACATGAAGGGTGAAATACGGGTGGGGTTTGAAGTTTTCAATAACCAGGTCCCGGTTGACCACCAGGGCAAGGGTGGGGGTCTGGACCCGGCCAAGGGATAACACCCCCTGACTGCCGGCATCGCGGCCCTTGAGGGTCATGGCCCGGGTGCAGTTCATGCCCACCAGCCAGTCTGCCTGTGACCTGGCCCGGGCCGCATCACGCAGGCCGGTATAATTATTGTTGTCTGTCATGGACGACAGGGCTTTTTTGACTGATTTGTCATCCAGGGCCGCAAGCCAGATACGTTGGCAAGAACCGGCATAATCGTGGTATTCCAGCACCTCGTCAACAAGCAGCTGTCCTTCTCTGTCCGGATCTCCTGCGTTAACTACGCATTCAGCATCCTGGAGAAGCTTGCCTATGATTTTCATTTGTGCGGCAGCATCTTTTCTGACCGAGGCATTAAAGGCGTTTGGTAAAATGGGCAGGTCTTCTTTTTTCCAGGCTTTATATTTTTCATCATATGCTTCGGGCTGATCCATTTCCAACAGATGGCCAAAGCACCAGGTCACGATATCCGGACCGCATTCTATGTAACCGTTTCTTTTTTCGGCTTCCCCCAGGCCTGCGGCAATGGCCCGGCCAAGGGATGGTTTTTCTGCTATGAAAAGCCTCATGGTTTCTCTCTCCTTAACCTGTTATTATGTTTTGTAAATTTGTTATTAATCAGGAGATATATATGCTTCCGTTCCCTTCTGTCTGGCTCCCGGAAAAAATAGATTTGTTTAAAGTTTCCTTGTGGTTGATTGCACAAGGAGTTAATGGTTTTCCGGTTGCCTGTCCTATAGAACACTGTCAATTACTCCTTAATCTTGCAGGGGTTCTTAAATGTAAAAAGTAAGAAAGTGTAATCCTGGCCCGGCCAGTCCGGAAAATCAGGCTTGTTGTTTATAATTCCGTCTAATGCCCGATACAGATTCATGAAAAAAATATCGTTGCTCCTAAGATGCCCCCTGTACCATGCAATCATCTCGAAAACCGCTGCATATTTTTTGTTCATAAGCGCAGCCATGAACAGCCTGTTTGACTTCAGCCTCTCAAAAAGCTGATGCCTGCATACTTTTACAACTCGATTCAAGCAGGCTTCTTTATTCTTTGGATCGCTGTTTTCAAACTTAATAAGTTCATGGCTGTAATCCCGGCCTGTCCACCAGTCACTGCGGCGGGCAAAATAAAGATCGATATGATGGTTTTCAAATTTTGGATGATCAGAAGGATACAACCCCACATCCGAATATGTCGGGCAAAGAGCAGAAAGAAGATTCTCAAAAAACAAATCAGTTCTTTCAATTGTTTCAATTGTCCAGGGGAAAATAGTTGCTACGGTTTTAGGATGCTCTTGCAGGCAGTTCATAATGTTGGCATTTTCAGCAGACAAATAGAATATATTATAATATCCTTGATGGCTATAATCAGACAGTTGGCGGCAAACTTGCAGAACTCTTTCCAGATATATTTCTGTTCTGGTTTCATTCATTTATTTTTTTCTCCTTTCAGATTACTTTGTTCTTTGTGGACTTTTATTTTTTCAGCATCTGTCTGCCCTTCAAGAAACCCGGCATGCCAGCTTAAGACCTCTGTGTTTTCCGGTTCGGCTTCCTGCTGCCGGAGTCCTGTCTCATAGCCTTCTTGCCAGGATTTTTTATCAACTTTCATAATTTGCCTTCATACGGTTCGGTGAACTCTAAATCTTTGACCGCTATGATGTTCAGGCGATAACCGGGCCGGATGGTTAACGTGGGAGACATGTTCATGTGTTTTTCAAGCAGCCCCATGGTTGTTCGTCCCATCTGGTCGGCAAAGGCCGTTCCCATGGACTCATTAAGCGTTGTTGTTTCGTCGCTGTTATCGCTGTCCAGGGTGTTCATGGCATAAGCGGTGCCGCCGGTGACAAGGCTCATAAGCAGGGCATGGCCGTAAATCCTGAAATAGTGGTTATTCACCTTGTCTTTCAGGCCGGCGTAACCCAGCTGGTCCCCGCCGGGCATATCCTTTAAGGTCATGGCCCGGCCATCCGGGAATATTAACCGCTTCCAGACAACAAACACCCTTTCCTGGCCCATGATGATATTGTTCTGGTATTGGCCAAAGACTTTGGTGCCCTGGGGGATGAGCAGGTTATAACCGGTTGCGGTATCCCATACATTTTGACTCACCTGGCCGCTGATATAGCCGGGCAGGGTGGAATCAATCCCGGTGATCAGCAGCACAGGTATAATGGACCCGGTTTTAATGGATAAGGCATTGGTATCCTGATCCATGGAATAACCGTTATCCCACATTGAATCATCATTGCTTCCGGTTTGATTTGCAGATAAACCGGTTTTCGTTGTTACCAATGCTGTGGAGTGTGAACCGGCGTCTCCAAGGCCAAGACTTGCTTTGGCGTTTGCAAGTTCACTGTTTAAGGCTGACAATCTTGCTGAAGATCCGTATTGCTGGCTGGTTTGGTCAGAAACACCGGCAGAGGTGCTGATATCCATTGAGGCATTTTTTTTGTAAGCAACCGGGTTGGACTCCAACGCCTGGCGTTGTTTTTCGAACCGGTACTGCAGTACAGTGACAAGCTCTTTTTGCCGCTGCTTATCCAGGGCGGCTTTTACAGGGTCCTGAGGAGGGGAGTTAGCGCGCACAACCTCAATGGGTTCAAGCGTCTTTTGATCCCCCTTTTTGCCCGGGGTGTTCATATCGGTTTCAGAGGCAAGGCCCTTACGTTCCTTCGGGGCTTTGGGCAGGTTGAGCCCTTCTTCATTTGTGGATACGGATGACTGCCGGGGTTCTATCAGCAGGGTCTCCTGGTCCTGGCCGCTGTTCTTCTTATTTCTTTTGCCGTCATCAAAGATTGAAAAAAGCAGCAACAATACAATGATGGCAATGAACAGAAACAGCAGCAATATAGGCTTTCTGCTCAATACGGTTGTCATTACGCCCGGCCTTTGCAGCCCCCGTGGTGCGCTCATTTTTTGACCTCAATTTGGGTATAGGTGTCTGCCAGGTCATAGCCGGGCAGGCGGAACATCCGGCTGAAACCGAATCCGTCACTGCTTTTAAGATGAAAGTATCCGGTGCCGGGGTTTTGCGATAACATGTCAATGACATAGCTGATCTTTACAGCGTTTTGGGACTGGCTGATTGTATACCCGGCCCGTCTGGCCTGTTTTTCAATCAGCTGGTCAAAGGTTTTATTGCCGCTTTTAAGAAGCGTTATCGTGGTTTTTGCCGGTGGATATTGCAGGATCAGGCGGCTGATAATTACATCACAAAGCAGTAACGGCGGCTCAGAATCAATTAATACCCATGATCCTTTAGGGGAAAGGTGGGCGCAGGAAAAACAGTTTAACGCCATAAAAAAAAGAAGAATTAGTCTGGTCAGCTTTTTCATTGTTTCGCCTCCAGCCGGGTCAGGGTTAATTCTTCCTTATCCTTGCCCACACCGACGATTAAATAGGCTTGGTTAAAAATCCGGTCCACAATAAAACAGTTGTTTTTTACCCGGTAGTTTACAAGACCTTTACCCGCAGTGGTTTTAACCATGAACATGGGCATCTCCTGCAGTTTGGGCAGCTTGATATACGTTTTAACGCCGTTGTCAAAAACCTGAAGCGGTTTCCACCCGGCATCCCCGGATATCTCATAATCAAAGTTTAACTTGGCCATATCAAAGCCCTCAGCGGTGGTCCTTTTCTCTTTTTCTTGGATTTCTTTTTCCCGGGCCGCCCGGGTGATTGCGATATGATCTTCGGGGTAAATGAACCCTGTGTACAGCATGTGTTTGCTGCGGTCGGACTTGAGATTAATATGATAAACCCGCCTGTCAGTGGTGATCACGGCGGTGGTGGTGAGCCCGGAATCCAGGGCTTTGAAAACAACGTGGCTGATGCTGATATCGCCGCTGCCGGAAAAAACGATTTCTGCGAACCATCGTGCGTTATCGCCCAGGACCATGGAATTAATCACCTCTCCGGGCTGCAGTTCCAGGTCAGCCACTTTATACGGGGTAACAATGATGGTGGGAGTTGAATGGCCGTAAACAAAACAGGTCATGCCGTTTCTGGCGGTGATCGGGTCCATGGTGTTTTTTTGCCATCTTGACTGCAGGGCTAAAGATTTCTTTTCTTTGCTGTCCAATTGGGCTGATACAGGGCTTACGAAATCCGCAGCCCGGCATGTTGCCAGGCCTGCAAAGGATACTGCCATTGCGATTATTACAAGTTTTTTCATGGTTTAATCTCCTATTGTATCTTTTTGCTGTGACTGATTTCCGACACATATATGCCGCTGGCGTTATTGATGATTTCCTGTTGTGTTTCAGGGAGCTTGCGCTTGATGATAAGGTTGGCCTGAAAAGTGGTCCGGGAGAGTTCAACCCCTTTATGTGTCCGCTCTATTTCCGTCCATTCGACCAGCCAGGTTTCTCCGCTGACATAAAGAGGCAAGGCCATAATCCGCACCTCCACCAGTTTTTCTGCGCTGGAGATGTATGGATTGTTGTCTGCGTACCATTTAGCCAGGATTCTTTTTGCAGCACCAATGGACATGAAACTTGATTGCTTTATATATTTTTCCTGCAGGGCGATATCCGCCGTGACTGTCCGCCAGGCCGTGATAAACTGGCCCAGGCTGTATTGAATCATTTCCTGGCTGGTCTCAAGCTTTCTGGCCATCTGTCCGCCGCTGATCCGCCCGGCCCGGTCAACCTCAACCATGTACGGGATCACTTTTTGCTGCCTTAGCTGTATGATATTACCGGCACCAAGCAGAATAGCGACAATCGAAACAAGTATGGCTGCCAAGCGCCAAAGGTTTCTTTCTCTGATGAACGATCCATACATTTCTGACCAGGCTTTACGGCCTGCCAGGTAATGGTTTTCTTCCGCTGGTTGTAAAACCTGTTCCTGGTGTTCTGTGGCATTAATCATTATTCTTTTCCTCTTTGGGTTTTACTGCTTCGGCTATTTTTTCCAGGGCACTCAATGCGCCGCCCCTGGCACCGCTGAATGCCCCGGCCATGCCGCCGCTGGCAGCGCCGGCAGCGGCGCCGACGCCCATGGAGGCCGCACCCGCCGCCATACCTGCGCCTGCCGCCATGGCTCCGGTAATAGCTCCGGCACTGCTGCCGCTGTGCAGTGTGACCATTTTGGCTATTGTGTCGGGCAATACTTTGATGAGAAACGCCAGAATGAAGAAACAGGCAGTGATAACAAGGGTTTCTGTAAAACTTTTAAAGGTGAATAACACCATATCTGCCAGGAATGAGCCCAGGATATATAGCAGACACCGGATTACGAATAATTTAAGGCCGACACTGAGGGTGTATTTTAAAAAACCTGTGGCAAAGCCTCTGGTGTATCTCATACCGCCAAAGCCTAAAATAAAAATGCCGAGATTAAAGGCTATGTAGGACTCACAGAGAATCACCAAATACATGCCGTAGATAAAAGCACCACATACGGCACTGCAGATTGAACACAGGCAGATGGCTGGAACTAACATAGGATTCCAGGAATACATCATGTTATCTGCGACCTTGAGGGCATCGGTGAAGACTTTTGCAAAGAACGCCTCACCAGGCGGCGAACCGCCGCCCGCAACATCCTGAGCCATTTTCAGCATACCTTGAATTAAATCAACACCCCAGGCCTGACCTTTTATGATGAGAGCCCAAAAGATACCGCCAAAAATTGCCGTCATGACAAGGTCTTCTACAACGTCTTGCAATGTGGATTGTTTGAACCCCAGCTTTACGGCCATTACAACAAGCTGGATAACGAGCAGCCATTTCAGTAACCATAAAGCGTGGGTTTTGACGTTGTCTCCCCAGGTAGAACCTACGTCTTTGTATCCTTGTATGATTTTTTCGATAACTGTCTGATTAATATCAGCCATTGCTGAATTATTGAAAATAATTAAAGAACTTGCTATTATCAAAAAATAAAGACAAATTTTAACAGGAGTTTTCTTTATGTCTAAAAACTTGATCATCCTTACGATCTCCATCGTTGTCGCTATTAGTATCAGTGTCGGCGTCTATATCCGTGTGTCCGGTGACTCTGAGCCCGAGTGGAAAAGAATCGAAGCACAAGAGAAAAAAGTGGGGATAGATAGAGCTGACGCGGTTATCGTTCCTTGATTTATGGAATGATAACTGCATCTGTTCGGTCTACTCCAATTTTCATTTCCTGCTGCAAATCAGCATCCTTCAACTTTGCAGCATTGTGTTCTTGAGCCAAAGCGGCAGTCTGAGCCTGAACATAATTAGACAACAATGCCCTTGTCTGTCTCAATTCATGGACGGTGAGGGCGTTGATCTGGTTGCCGGCTTCAATTGCCTGCTGTCTGCCGGTTTTGCTTGAAAGAAGATCGTTCAAGTAGTCATCAAAATCCCCTGAATCCTGCAGGTCTTGTAACTGCTGGCCGCTAAGCTGGAAATTAGACTGTAAAACGTTGTCAATTTTCTCAGATGCCTTTGAAAACTGATCTAACTGCATTTGAATACGATCCTGCATCAATATGTCATCAATTTTTAAGTTCCGTAATTCAGGCCAGGTGTCAGTAAAAATTGTCAGCAGCGCTCCCATATCAGCCTTGTATGAGTTCAGACGATTCACATTGGCAACCGCTGCCCTGATTTGAGATTGAAGGTTTGGAAGCAGGTTGCTGGGCAGGTTCATGGTATTGGTGATGGCGTTTTCTGTTTGTTGAACGAGTTGTTCGTATTGTTTGACTGCTTCTGCCAACTGTTCAATATCTTTTATATATTCCAGGGCCTGGGTGAATAAATTGGAACAATTAAGGCAGGTAACAGGAATACCGGCCATAGACACATTGACAAAGACAATGACGGACAATAAAGCGATTGTGGTTTGGATTTTGTTTTTCATTTTAAGGCTCCTTAAATTTTAGGGGTTTTATACTTCTGGCATGCAGCCATTGTGTCGGCCATTCAGGGCCGTACTCATTTATTAAATTCTTAATTGCGGCAATATCTCCTTTGCCCGATACTCCGGCAAATGACAGGGCCAGGGGGGATAAAGATAAGTTGATCAGGCGGCTACCCTGTGAAGAGGTCACGTAATATTCACGTTTGGGGCGGGCCTGTGCGATGATTTTAACCTGGGTGGAATTGAGGCCCAGGCCGTGATAGAGTCCTTTTTGCGTGTCTTTCTCTGCATCCTGGTTTGGTAAAAATATTTTGGTTGGGCAGCTTTCCGACAACACATCTAAAATGCCTGAATTCCTGGCATCAGAAAGGCTTTGTGTGGCAAGCACAACGGCACAATTCGCCTTTCTGAGCACTTTTAACCATTCCCGTATTTTTTGCTGGAAAACAGGATGCCCCAGCATGATCCAGGCTTCATCCAGAATCAGCATGCTTGGCTGCCCTTTAAATGCTTTCTCTATGCGGTGAAAAATATACAAAAGCACCGGGATTAAGTTTGCTTCGCCAAGATTCATCAAATCTTCGATTTCAAACACTGTATAATTTTCCAGGGTCATGGAATCGGCAGGGGCATCAAGAAGCTTACCCATGGCCCCCTGGTTTGTATAATGCTGGATCGCCTCTTTGAGTTCCTGGTGCTGGATATAATGATACAGGTTGCTTAATGTGCGGTGCTGATCCGGGGAGTTCCTGATTTGTGTAACAGCGTCATGTATAGCTGTCCGGTGTTCAGGCTTGATATCAACTTTTTGCAGGGTGGCCAGGGTGGTTATCCAATCTTCAGCCCAGGCCTGTTCTGGATCTGTATCAATATATTTTAAAGGGCAAAAAGCCAGACGGCTGTCATCGCCGGCAATGTGATAATGGGTGCCGCCTGCTGCAGAGACCATGGGAAACATAGACAATCCCTTATCAAATGCAAAAATACACGCATCCTTATAACGCCGGAATTGGGCTGCGATCATGGCCAGCAAAACGGATTTACCCGCACCAGTGGGGCCAAAAATCAGGGTGTGGCCTAAATCGTTGACATGCAGGTTCAGCCGGAAAGGGGTTGATCCGTCTGTGGCGGCATACATCAGGGGCGGTGATCCCGGCGGATAAAAAGGGCAGGGGGCTGTCGCAGATCCCGCATATATTGTTGACAAGGGTAAAATGTCGGCAAGATTCAGGCTGTGTAAAATAATGCGGCGCAGGTTGGAATAATTGTTGGCCGGAAGGGTTCCAAGCCAGCCTTCCAGGGCATTGAGGGTTTCTACCCGGGCAGAGAATCCCTGGGATAAAACCACTTTCCGAATGTCCCTGGTTTGCGTCTGCAACAACTCTTTGTCTTCATTCAGCAGAATGATATTGCCGGAAAAATAACCGAATCCCACAAATCCGGATTGATTAATTAAATAGGCTTCCTCCGCATCCACGGCCATCAGGGCGGCATCTTTGTTTGGTTTTGCCTTGGCGTTATTGAAAAGCTTGTCAAAGAAACCAATGATTTTTTGGGACCAGCTTTTCCTGTAATTTTCTATCTGCTGCAAGGCTGTCCATTGATCCATACAGATATAACGGGTGTTAAACCGATAGGGTATGGATAAACTGTCTAACCCGGACAGCATCATGGGGTAAGATTCTGCAGGGAAGCCGTCAATGGCAACCACACTGATATATTTATCCGCGATTTTCGGGACTATGCCGCCGGTGACATCCTGGGAGGATAAAAGATAATCAAGATACATAGGGATTTCCGGCAGTTTTATTTTGTGGCGTTCCCCTGTGATAATAAAGTTGATAATTTCCAGAAGTTCTGAATATATGCCATCCTGGAGGGATATATCCTTGAGTTGCCTGAGCCGAAAAGACAACGAAAGCCTGTCCTCGATTTCGACCAGGTTGTTTTGAAGGGTTTTTAACGCCTTGACACCGGCATCATCACCGTTTTTTCTCTGGCGTTCCTCCTTTTCTTCCGTATATAAAAAGGAATCCATTTTCTGCGCTGATATATCCGGCTTCCAGGTGATAAACAGATAATGGGTTGTGCGAAAATGCCTGCCCTTTTTAAAATATATTCTCCTTTCATCATCAATGGCTCTGGTGATCCTGTCAGGGAAATGATTTTCATTTTTATCCGGGTAATAATCTTCAGGGCTCCGGATGCAGTCAAAGTGCAGGGTGAACCCATCGCCTAGGTTTTTTAAAGATGCGGATATAGAACTTGAGAAGCTTTCAAGGTCTGTATCGGTTGAACTGGCCGTATCCCGGGTTGTTATTTCATAGCCCACCAGGAACGAACCGTTTTTACAAAGGATAATCCCGTTATCCGCCATCACGGCATACTGCAAAAGACTTTGCAGGCCCTTTTCTTTTCTGCCCATGGCATTGTAATGGATGGATTTATGGGGCAACTGCGGGCTGTCTTTGGCCGGGTAAAATTTTTTGTGCTGTACATGCTGCCGGAAAACCTTTGAAAGGATCGGCTCTTTTTTATTTGCTTTCCTGGCCAGGGCAAAGCCGCCCGACAGAATTACCAGACCTATCAGTATCTGCCAGGGGCGGTTGCCGCTGGATACAATCAGCACGCCGGCGGCAATACCAATGGGGAAAAGCAAATCCCGCTCTATGCCCATGATCAGGTCTGAACGATGCAGTGACCGGTGTATTGCTATCCTTCGCATTAGATTAATGCCCCGCTGCCGAATGTGAACAGCGCATCTATGATCGGTTCCGCCAGGGCCAGCACGGATATGATGCAGACAACAACAAGAAAACCTTTTGTCATCCCGTCCAAATCATCTTTTTTGAACCACATCACAAAAGCCGCCGCCAGGATCATCAGTATGGCAACGGATTTGGCCCATGGCCCGCGCAAGGTTTCCATCAAGGTTTCTGCCGGGGTTTCAAATTCCGAAATTGTTGATGCAAACGCAGTATCAACAAAGGTGATAACGCCAAAAAAAAGAAAGGTTGGTACAAGTAACGGTAAGAATCTTTTCATTTCTAAAACTCCTCTTTAAATAACCAGGTGAATTGACAGGCCTATAATGATGCCGAAAAGCACGGCGATCACCATATTCAGCGGGTTTGTTTTTTTGTTCGCCTCCTTGAATTTTTCTGCAAGAATATCTTGCTGGTCAGAAAGTTTTCGTGAGTATTCTTCGGCCATAAGCTCACACACAGTTGCAACGATCCAGACAGGATCATTGTCACTCACTGTCATTTTGTGCCTTTTGGCTATTTCCGCCTGGATTTTGTTTTTCATTCCTGCTGTTCCCGGGCCTCAATGATCAGGCCGGATTCATCCAGGATGTTCCATATTTCATCCCTGGCTATTTTAAGCCGCTGTTTAGCCATGACGTTGAATTTGCCGGAATTGATTGCCTGGGCAAATGTCAGGCGGGATTTGAGCATCAGCTCCAGGTCATAGCCAAAGGTTTCTTTTTTATACGTGGGCAAAACAATGGTGGTGCCACCCAGATCTCGGTTGGCCTTTTCCAGTTTGTGGTTTTTAAATTCAATTTGACCGAAGAAAGGGTTTACCCATACGGTTATGGGGGTGTCCGGAAAACCTTCCATCAGGGAGGCAAGGCCCTGGATGGTATCACCCTCGGCCTGGCCGCCGGTGATCAAGGTATGCAGCGTCAGGTTGTGGCCGCTGTCTTTCAGGAATTCGGCAACATTGTTTTCTGATATGTACGCAGCCAGGGGAACAAATGTGCTGGCGCCGCTGTCAATGACAGCGAATGCCTCATCCGGCAGCTGAATTAATTTTTCTATCATCGTGTCAAATAACCGGCTGTTAATAGAATCCCCTTCCATGATCTCGATTTTTGTTGCTTTTAATGATGCATAAGCTGTCAGGGTTGCATTAACTGGATCAGCATCAAAACATCCGACCAACTGATCTCTATCAAGCAAATACTGACTTAACAGACTGGCTGTAAAACTTTTCCCAACACCGCCCTTACCTTGCAGGATCATATTTATAGCTGCCATTTTTTTTATCCTTTTAATTGGTTATGGATGCAGCTTGCTTTGCAGCATCCGGATTTATCGCCAAGGCACATGGCATACATGGTGCCCCAGGCTAACATTATGATTTTTTGAAAATCCTTTTTGGAAACTTTTGAAAAATCTTCAAACTGGTGAGTTTTTTTGAAATTATTAAACAAAGATTCATAATTTATTCTGTCATCATAATAGGCCATAAAATCAAACAGGCCCCTTAAAGGCTGTAATTCTTCCTCAGTACAAAGGTCTATAAAATCATTCTGCAGCATGTTCATGCCTGACCAGATGTATTCCATGGCATT
>NZ_JQKJ01000039.1 GCF_000745975.1 Desulfobacter vibrioformis DSM 8776
GCATTTGTGGTTCCCGCTCCGTTTGGCGAAGCAACCAGTAATGCATCAGCCTCTGCAATCGTTGCTCCCTGTGCCACCGCAGCAGGAATCATAGCTGCAAGATCTGGGATTGTACCTTTTCCGATTAGGTCCGTTACCAACGGAGCTAAGGAATTCGTATAGGCCTGAGTGGGAGCATTTAAAAGAACAGCTAAATTATAGATGCTTTCGGCATGTATCCAGTCAGCCCCCACATTAACCACCCAATCCGCAATTATAGGATGCCTAGGATGTCGCAAACGGAAATATCCAGATTCAACATTGCCCATTAGCATTTGGATCGGAGAAAAATCAGAATATCCAATCGGTTGTTCTCTCTTCTTTCTTTGTGCGCCCCCCTTCGATCGTCTATCCATCAAATCAGAATCTATCTTTTTATTATTCCCTGCCTCCGTCTTCATCTCCAGGGCTTTATCCCCCATTACATCCGCTTCCTTCTCCAAACATTTATCATCATTTACATTTACCCCACCCTCCATTTGCATGGTAGGCTTTACACGACCTTGTTTCTGTTGAACCACATGCCATGCTTCATGAGGTAGGTGTTTTTCCTGTCCTGATGCTATATGTATGTTTGTACCCTGTGCATAGGCATATGCATGTAATTGAGTTGGTTTTGCTGAATTTAAGTGGACCGTTACGTCGTCCATTGAGTATCCGGATACATTTTCAATATTCGTTTTTAGATCATCTGGAAGACCGGTGTTGTTTTCTTTCTTTTGAATTGACTGCTGTTGTTGAGCAGCATAGTTATCAGCCATAGCCTGCAATTGAACTGCTTGATTAACCTGTGGGCTATTGTTAGGCATTTCCTGAATAGCTTTCAACTGCATTGTTCGTGGACTATTATTCGCTATCTCTTGCAATTTCCTTTGAACAACAGTCTCATGGCGATTATCGACAGATTGAAAAATAGACTCACCGCTGCTTTGCAACTGTAGACCAGTGACAGAAACTGATTGACTTTTATTCTCTTGTGTTTTGTCAGCGTGAGTATTCATAATTTTTCCTTTAAGCATTATGAGACTGCATTACGGTTTGAAAGCCAACTCCCTTAAAAGAATTTGGGATTGGGCGGTCAACTATTGGCAAATGATTAAGAGAATACAGAAAAGGCATAACATCAACTTGAAATCAAAAGAAAAACGCCCCAGAGACTGGACGCCGGAAGAGCGCGTCTTCAGTTTCAGATCCCGCAAGAGGATTCATGCTGTGCGGCCCTCCTTTGCATACTCGCGTTGGATGCCCCGGTTTAAGTCTTTCATGGTAATGGTTTTTGTATCCCTTGAAATGGCCATTAAAGAGGCATACCTGATAACGTTCATAATCGCGCCTCCGGCCATTTCATATTCTTCCGCGATCTTTTCGATATCAATGTCCTTTTCCAGCCGGGAGGCGGGGCTGAAAGACTGCCGCCACAATTGGAGGCGTTCTTTTTTCCGGGGGATTGGAAAATAGATAACCGATTGAAAGCGGCGGGTAAATGCATCATCCAGGTTCTCCTTCAAATTGCTGGCCAGGATGACGATATTGGGGCAGTTCTCAATCCGTTGAAGCAGGTAGGAGGTTCCCTGGTTGGCATAGCGGTCATGGGCGTCGCGGACCTGGGTGCGTTTGCCAAACAGGGCATCGGCTTCATCAAAGAACAGGATCCACTCTTTTTGTTCGGCGCGTTGAAAGATCTTTTCCAGGTTTTTTTCGGTTTCTCCGATATACTTGGAGACAACCTGGGACAGATCAATTCGATACACCGGCTGGTTGGCGCTTTTTCCCAATAAGCTGGCGGTCAGGGTTTTCCCGGTGCCGGGCGGACCATAAAAGAGGCACCGGTATCCCGGGCTGAGGCGTTTTCCCATATCCCAGTGATTGAGCAGTTCATGGCCATGTGCGGACCAGGTCCATAATTCCCTCAATTGTTCTCTTGTTTGGGGCATCAGGACCAGGTCCTCCCAGGCCATTTGCGTTAATAATCGTTTGGCCGGAAAATGTTCCCCCCAATCCGGGTCTTTTGCCTGGTCGTAAATGAGCCGGTCCAGGAATTCAGGGGTCAGGCACAGGGGAGCTGTGGTAAACGGGGCCTTTTTTTCCGGAACTTCCAGGTCCAGAAGATACCTTTGCCTGAAAACGTGGCCAGTATCGAATAGACGGTGATACGCCAGGCGTTTGGAAAGGTTATTGCCGCTGAGGAGAAACAGTGCGGTTTGAATGGTCGGCAGAAATCCGTTGTGAAGGTTTTGGTGCCTGCCGCCGAATTCCGTGAACGGGCAGTTATAGAGTTTGTTTCTTGTCAGGAAAATGTCCAGGAGATTCGGTTTCAGGCAAGGCGCCAGCGCCAGCAGTATCACCAGGCGTTCTTCAGCGGAGAATTGGTGTCGGATGATCTGCCTTGCATAGGGGGTGGTATCGGCTTCAATGCCGGGGCATGGTAATCCCAAGGGATCCGGTTCATCCGGTTTTGGGTCAAAATAGGTTTCGATCCTCATTTTTAAGACCGCTTCAAACCAGTCAAATTCAGCCTGGAGCACTTTCGCGTTTTTTTCAGTGGGGGATACCATGATTTTTCAGGCGCTAAATATAGACATATATATCCGAATAGGGTTTATTTTTATCAAATGAAATACTGCCTTCATTTGGATTTGGAAGATTGGAAATCAGTGTCCGGTTTTCCCGGCCGTCTTCATGCAGATTTAATTCAATGCCTTTGACACCGGCCTGGGTCAGGGAGATGGGGTTTTCCGATACAAAACAGGTGGCTTTTACGCCGTTTTTTAATTGTATGGGCGTACCCGGCAAAAACGCGTGGGTGGGCAGGGGGGCGTCTATCCGCAATTTTGACGCGTCAATTAACTGGCTGTATTTGCAGATAACGTAGTAGCGCCATGTGGTCAACCGTGACGGAATTGATATTAAAAAATGTTTGAACGAAAGGCGGCCTGAGTTGATCTCAATGAACCGGCTTTGGGGCGGCACTTTCCGGTTTACCTGAAACTCAAGGAGTGCAAATGGTGTTTGCCATGAGAGTTGGTTGTCCGCGTAAAACTGCAGGCGCTTTTCTTTCCGGTCCCGTATCTCGTATTGTCCGGCCGGGTGATCCGCCAGGTCAACGTAAATGGTCTGGTCTGTAATTTTGAGCGTTTGTCCGGGAAGGGGCGAGGCATCACCACATCTAAAGAGGCGCAGCGTTTCCCGGCCTTGAATGGCGTTACAGGGAAGTGAAAACTTTTTTGCATACACCGGTAGACGGTATTTTTTTGCGGCAAAGGCTTCCGGGGTATTGGGGATCAGGTACAGGCCGCTGTCATTATACGGTGTGGTATCCAGGTTGTTGAAAATATATGCTGAGTGCCGCGGCATCTGAAGGGGAAGTGCGGAAAAGCAGGCAAGGTTGGGATGCGGGGAATAGGCCGCAAATGTTAAATCCAGTTTGTCACGGGGCGGGATCAACATTTTAAACCGGTTTTTATCTTCATTGGTGGTTGTGACCTGGCAAAACAGGAAAAAACCGTTTGAAACGGGCCGGAAGGTGATTTGATGCTGTTTCAACGTATTACGGCATGACCCGGTGGGCGCAAAATTAAAAAGGGGTTCATCCCTGTTTGGGAAATAGCCGCTGTCTATTTGAAATTGAAATATTTTTTTGAATTTCATTTTCATTGGTTACCGGGCGTCCTTAGGATGAAAAGGGTTTTTCCTCCACAATGATATCCATCTCTTCCACAAGCGCATCCACATCAATGACCTGGTCTTCCTGGATGTAAACTGATCTGAGGCGGTAGATGACCGAGGGTATATAATGCCCCCCGAATAATCCCCAGGTATGGTTGTGCTGATCCACGCTCTGGGTATGGAGAACCAGGCTCATGGGCTCCATGCCCAAGGGCATGTCCGGTGTATTGGTGGTGTCAAAATAACTTTTGGTCTGAAAAAAGGTCAGAACGGCCCGGATATATTTGAGAGATTCCGAATAATCCTTGAAATTCGCGGCAAACAGGATGTAAAGGTTCAGTTTCACGGCAGGACGGGTTCTTACGGCCCGGTGGTCCGGGTCCAGGGTGTATTGTTCCACTTCGGAAACCTGGTCCTCTTCAATGCGGTACAATGTAATCCCCACTGAATCAGTGGGAATGGTGGACTTTCCCTGCTGGTCAACGATGGATGTCAACACGACTTTTTCCTCAACATTATCAATTTGCATTTTCAGGCGTATGAATTGTTGAAGTTGTGATTTTATAATTTTTAATGCCTCATCAATCATAACAGGGACTTTCTTTTATTGCGTTAATCCATTGTCTGAAACTGCCCGGGAACGGTGACGGATATGACTCCGGCCCAGGTGCAGAAGAGTTTGCAGGAATCGTTCAGGGCCGGCTTTTTATTGATCAGCACCGTCACAACACCCGGCACCCATGGCCCGGGGATGACCGGGATACAGGGCTGGGGGGTCAACACCCCCATGGCGGCGGCCGTGGCCGCGGCAACAGCCGGGTTGGCCAGGGATGTACACAGGCCAAAAGGCAATATGTTTACAAGGGGAATGTTGTCCATGATGGTTGCTGCCGGCATCCGGGAGGTGTTCACCCGGTTTGCCGGCAGGATGGTGAGCGTTGAGGGTGCGGTACCAAAGGTGCACATGATGGTCCCTCCCATACATACCTGAATTCCCATATACTTGGGTTTCCTTTAAAGTGGATTTTGGGTTTGCAGTGCCTTGGTGACGCAGATTTCAGGAAATCCTTCGTTAAAAAACCAGGCCGAGACACTCAGTCCCACCTGGTACGTGGTGTTGCTGTCGCTGGTTTGGGGCGACAGCCGGATCACAAGATTTCCATTTTTATTGATATATTGGTATATGGCGGCGCCACTGGCGTAGTTATTGGCAAATCCGTCAAGAATTTTTGTTTTATTCTCCCTGGTGGGCTTTTTGCCGTTGACGGTTCCGGCCACATCAGCGTTTATGACCCCGGAATACAGACTGTAGCCTTCAACCAGGATCCTGTAGATAAACAACCGGCCCGGCGGTGTGTTGGTGGTGATATTGGTTTCAAGGTAAACCGGGGCGTTGGAGGTGGCTGACCCTAGGTTTGAAAAGGTGAAAAAATCCCTGACCACTTTTCCGTTCTGGGTTGAATATCCGCTGTTGAGTTTAATCTCTTTTGCCGTGAGCGTGGAAAGGGATGTCACACTGTTGGCGGTCAGATTTTTTTGGATTGTTGCATCGGCATCCACGGCCAGGTTCTTTTTCACGGTCAGCGCATTATGGATGGTCCCGTCATCGGCAACAAGGTTGTTTGCCTGGATGGTCCCGCCTGCATTGATATTCTGCGTGACATCAATATTCTGCTTGACCTCCAGTCCCTGGGTTGCCGTAATATTCAGGGCTGTCAGATTTTCCGTGCAGTTGATATTTTCTTTCACTGTCAGGTAACCGGTGGCCGTGATATTTTTGGCTGTCAGATTTTCCGAAAAGGTGGCATTTTTTTTAACAGCCAATTCTCCGCCGGCGGTAATGTTCTGATCCGCCTGAACGTCGTTTTTAGTATGAAGTATACCGGATATGGTTGTCTTTTCCAGCAGGGTCTCTTCCCGGGCGGTTAAATTCCCCTTTGCGGTGATATTCCGGGCTTGTACATCACCGGTAATGTTTGCCCCATCCTTTAATATGTTCAAATGTCCGGATTCCAGGGTCAGGTCCCCGGTTTCTATATCCAGGCCCTGTTTTAATGTGAAATTTTTTCTTGGATCATTTCCAAAAGAGAGGCTGTCGGTGATGACGGCATTTTTAGCGGTCAGAGTGCCTTGTTTGGCATTGATGTTCCCGTTATTGGTTGACATATCCTGTTGAACCGTTAACCCGCCGCCGGAGGATTTTATATCTCCGCTGACGGATAATTTGCCGCCGGAGGATTGAATATCTTTACTAACGGATAATCCGCCACTGCTGGACCGGATGTCATTCTGGGCCGCCAGGCCCCCGTTTTTTGAACAGATATCATATTGTGCCGTGATGCCCCCGCCTGAGGTGGTAATATCCCGGCCGGCTTTCAAGATACCGGAACATTGTATGCCGCCGCCAACCAGGAGGATGGCGTTGGGGTCCGGTGATGTAATGGCATGTTCATCCCCGATTTGCGTAATGAATTGCTGGGCCGGTTTTGATACGGAGATGGTTTCGTTCAAAAGGTAAACCTGATCCCGGCAGTCATATTTCGGTTCCGCGGCTGGTGCTTTGGCCGGGGTAATTACAATCCTTCCCAGCGTGATCACTTCATAGGAAAATCCGTCATCACACGTCTTAAACGCACCGGATTGATCTTGGGTGGAGAACCCGATCAAGGGTTTTTCCACGATATGTATCTTCTTGTCGCCCTTGTCCGCTACATAATCTTCATGCAGGGTTTGATACCCGATCGTCACATACACTGAAGTCTCTCCATTGGGGTCAATTGATATGGAATCAGGTATGGTCACCGTTGTGTCCTCGGGCAGCAGCAGGCCGGCTGACAACTTCATCTCCTGGGCGCCCGGTTTTTGTTCTGGACATTGGGCCATTTTTACCAGGCGGCACTGGGCAAATCCTTTTGTGACATCCAATTGAACCTGGTATGCCTGTGTGCCCGTATCAAACACCTTGATATTCTGCAATGTCAACCCTGAAAATATCCCGGATTCATTGTGCAGGTACTGGCTGTGGAGCCGGAGCATCGCCATGTGGTAATGCTGATCCGTGTTGAAATCGTCGGCCTGCATAAAAAGGCCGTTGTAATAATTCATCCTGGTTGGATTGTTCAGTGTCTGTGTCATTTTGCCCTGTTTTCTCCTCTCTTTATCCCGGAAGGTTCCGGGGAGGCATCCGCACTTTCAATATTAGTATTCTTAACGCTCGTATTGTTATTTGCATCCCAACTATTGGCGGTCTCCACAATCATGTTGTTTTCCCTCAAGATAGTATTGACACCTATGGTACAACTGCCCCTGGCACCGACCTGCAGCATGGTCATTTTTATGGTGAGCTGGTAGTATGTATAGACAGGTTTTTCAGATTCAATTTGCAGCTTCAGGTTATCTATTTTTTGTTTCAGCTTTAGACTGTCAGTGCCTTGTGAGTCCTTTTCCCTGCATGATTCTATGGTTGCATTGATAATAAAAAGGTTTGGCACCATTTTCCCGCCGATCACGGTATCCCTTCCGATACGGGTCTTCCGGATGATTTTGGGGTTTGGCGGGTCTAAATTTTCCAGTCCGTCTACAGAATTTACCGGAGCCCTGTAATATCCGATGCCGTATATGCCTAAGATTTCGTATACTTCAGCCTCATAGCCCGTGTATATACTGATGAATGCCTGGAGCCCGATCCGGGTGCCCCGCATCCGGTAGATGGGAATGATGTTCTTGATCATCTGTTTTTTCTGGTAATAGGTCCAGGTACCGGTGAACTCCAATCCCAGCCGCCCCATGAACCAGGTGCCGAAATCACCGTCAAGTACGGGCCTGGGAACGCAATCCGGACAGGCATAGTCTGGTACTGCATCCAGAATTTTGGCAATGCTTTTTATGGCATGCTGTTTTGCACCGGGAATTGGGAGCGTTTCATCACCGGTCAATATACTTTCAAATATTTTCAGGAATCTGTTGGTAAAATTATCTTTGTCCCAATACGCCTCTGAAATAAAATCCAGCTTTGCCCGGAACGGCAGCGGCAGAAGATTGAGAAAGGTACTGTGTGATTCTTTTTTTTGTGTCATGCCAGTCTTATTCCCAGGGCAAAAGAAAAATCAATTACAAAATTAATGACTAAAGGTTCCATCGACACGCCCTTGTTCCAGCTTATATACGAACGTAATATCCTGCAGCTTGACTAATTCCGGAACAAAGACACTTTTAAAGGGAATTTTGTCTTCCGCCTCCCTGGCTTTTGCCGTGTCCGCTTTTTTCCGGATGACTTTTATCGTATCCTGGGGATGGGCAATCACCAGTAACGGGGATTTAAGATAATTGTTCAAAAAGATCGCCGATTCCGCTGCTGATGATCCTGTTTTCAGGTATGTGCCGGGATTTTTAATGTTGGCCAGGTGGGGGAAAATTTTTTTTGCCGCATCTTGACCCAGACTCTTCAGCAGCTGTTTTTCACCATCTTCATCAATTACCTCGTAATGATTAAGGCAGACCTGATCCACTTCTTCCACACCTTCCACATCTTCGGCGATCAGCTTCAATTCGTATAACCCCAGGCTTTGTCCCATTGGCCAGCCCTTGTGGTCATTGCCGCCGGTGATGGAGTTCAGGTAGGCTTTGATTTTTGTCCTGATGGTGTCTTCAATGGTTTTTTCCGCAAAGGAGCTGGAAATCGTCAGCGCCATGTACAGGCATATGTATGTATAATGCACCATCCTGACGTTAATAACCGTTCCGATGGGGCGTTTGGTAATCAGGTTGTTTTTCACCGCCAGGAGTAATGCGCCGGAATCCAGCGCCGGTTCCGGGGGGGGATTCAACATCACATTGATGGCAAAGGTGTCTTCATCCGGAATGACAATAACCCGCCGTATCTGTTCGAGCTGCGTCAGTGTCAGTTCGCGGTAGTTAATATTCGGGGCCGGTATGGCGGTATCTACACTGAAATAGGCTTCCAGGGCCAATGCATAAAAATCCCTGGTGGAGATGGCCCTGTTGGTATAACTCCAATATCTTTGAACCATGGCCCGGATTGTCGGAAGATCGGTTTGTTGATTTTTTTCCCATTTCGTTACCTGGTCCAGCAGATCCGCCTGCAGATCATCTAATGGGTCTAATTGTTTTGCACCGGCAATAAGCTGGAGAAAATTGAAATAAGTCTTTTGCGTCACCTGGTTTGAGCGGTAAATAAGAAACTCGGCAATATAGGAGAATAATTCCAGCAGCGTAATGCCGGGATCCGAAGGATTGAAATTAGTCCATTCCGCTGAGAAATTCGGTATGGATTGAACTAATTCATCTATTAAATCCTCATAATTTTTATCCAGATCAGGAATTTTTATTTTCATGAATCCTTATCTCCCCGGGATACGGCAATTCACGTTCTTTCAGTAGAATCGGCTCTCCATTCAGGTTTGAAACAGCCTCCGTATTGCATGTCAGCCTTAGTGTCAGGTCACAGATCGTTTCAACTCCCAGGCAGGTTTGAATGGTATGTTTGACCTGGGAATAGAATATGGTTGCGCCAAAGTTCCACTGGCTGACAGTCGGATCAAAAAATATCTGTAAGGTATCGGATACGGTTTTTTCAACTTTGTTAAACGGAAAAGAAGGTTTGGCCGTCAGTGTGGCGTCCACATTGATGAGGCGATAGGTCGGGGCTGTTACCCGTATATTATTTTTTAATTGCGGCAGGGCCCGGTCCTGGACGTATTCCGTGACCAGGTCAATGAGTTCCGTTCCCGGGTAAGGGCTGCCGTATTCCGATGACGGCACGATCAGGATGTCCAGTATCTCATCGGGTTTGTTAAGGATGCAGTTTGAGTTACAGACCAGGTCCGAGGCTTTTTGGGCCAGGTATTGGAAATCACCTTTGGTGACGGCGCGGTCCCTTCTTTTGATGCTCTTGGTCACACGGCTGAGAAATTCCCGGATATTTTCAAAGCCTTTTCCGCCTATGGCAGGGAAATAATTGGTGACATCAATGACATCCGGAATGGCTTTTTGTATTTTGGTCAATTGTTTTTGGGCTGGGATGTCACTTACACGATCCCCTTTTTGATATTGCATTGCCTTGATGTTGTTGGGCAGCACGGGCGGAATCATGCCTTGGGAGCCATTTCCAAATTGAATTTCGCCTTTTTCCCGGTCAAGGGTGTAGTGCCTGGAACAGGGCCCTGACAGGGTCAGTGAGCGCACCATATGCCATTGTATCCATATTTCGGTTTCATTGTTGCCATTTTCTGTTTCCAGAATGGCGTTTTCGCCTTCTTCTCTTTTAATGATCTCCATTTGAACCGTATCCGGTAAAAACGCTTCCCTGACAAGTATTTCCGGATTATCGAAAATACAATGGGCAGACAAGGTAAAAACTTGATTTGCTTCGCCATTACTGGCGCCTAAAAATTGGTCATGCACGGTCATGTAATTTTTTGACCAGACCGAATTGGGGTATATCCCCTTTAAATTAACCTGTGATGACGGTTTGTCCTTGGGGGTTAACCCGACGCGAATCCATTGTTTTGTCTGGTTAAATTCCGGATGGGATCCGATATCCCCAGGATAGGTCCATGCAATAATACCGCTTTGCCGGAAGGAAACCGTTTCATCTTTTTGAATGGGCAGGGCAGTCCAGTTTGTGCTGTCACCGGTGGTTTTTTCCCCTTTATCTTCACGAAAGTATTCCCATGTCAGATTCAGCGAGCAGGGATTGTGATACTCATTATCGCGGCTTACTTTGGGATTGTCCAAAGCAAAATATGCGTTCCAGTTGGCATTTGGCATATTCCCGTCAAATCCAAGATAAAATCCGGGTAATCCTTCCTTTTTAACGTAGGGGGTAAAGGGCAGTGACAGGGGGCCGGCAAATGAAAAATTGTTGTAGGCCTGATACTGGGGCAATATCTTATCCGTTATTTCATATGTTATGGCAACCCTGTCAATATAAGGAGGGGTGCATTTTTCCAGATGGCATAACATCCAATTTTGTTTTGTCAGCTTTTTAATGAGTTGCGTTGCATTAAAATAGGGTCCCAAGAGTTCTTTAAATTTCTGGTTAAGGGTCTGGACGGCCAATCCGGCAAAGTGAATGATATTACTCCGTTCTTTGATTGTTTTGGTCTCGGGCAGATGGTCGATGAACAGGCCCAGGCCCGAGGAGAGGCCCCTTAACACAGGATTCCAAAACAAGGTTCCCTTTTTCATGATGTCAAGGACTGTTTCCACAATCGAATCAAGGGTGGTTTTCCCATAATTTAATATTTTTTTAATCTGGAATTCACTTGAATCCGGAAAAACCCGGGAAATCCAGTTTTCAGTCAGCCCGTCCAGTTCCTTATCCAGAAGGGACTGGAGTTTTTTGGCCTCATCCGAATCTATGGCCGCGGGGACATATTGTCCGCCGTAGTCACCATTAATGATCCGGATGCGAATCCACCTGCTTTCAACTTGATTGACTTTTGATGTATCAAAATTTGGGCAGGTGAACTCAACCACCTGGATTTGGGGCTGATCTGATTTGTCTTTGCCGGAATCTGGTTTCCCGGACGCTTTCTGCCCAAACAGGAACGGGTTGGCCGGAGACTCCAGTTTGAATTCCTGCCATTCCTGGCCTGTCCAGTGTTCCCACTGAAGTTTGAGGTGCTCTGACGGCACTCCGGGATAATATTCAAAGGTCATGGTGACTTTTGATCCGGGGGCGAATGCTTCACGGCATCCAAAGTAAACCGTATCGAATTTTTGGGGTATTTTACCAAAAAGATAGAATCCCTTTTCCGCTTGTACAGGCACATCATTCACAAATATGCCGTCAAAGGGAAGATTCTGGGCTGACAAATCATAGCTGATCCGCTCTATCCGGAGTGCCTCCGGGGTGTTCCGGCACTGTTTTTCATCTTTTATGGTATAAAACAGCTCTTTATGTGGGAAGAGTTGAAGCCAGTATTCGGCAGTCCCCTGAATAGTGGTTTGTTTTAACACCACGTCCTTGAACTTGATCTCAATGGATTTGCCGTTGAAAGTTATTTTATCTATTGTACTGGGTTCTTTTTTGGCCGTTTCACTCCCGGACCATTGGTTAAAGTAACATGTTACATTTTCCCCGGTAAGAAGATCCGGCGTGACAGAGAAGCGAAGCGTGAGATCTGAAGGGGTTTTAAAGCAGAAATCAGGCGCTGTCAGGTAAAGGATATGTGGAAACTGTACAGGCTCCGACAGCTTATCGGGAAAAAGGGAAAATACCGATTCACGGCTTTGAACCTGGGAAGTGATATCCTGGTAGGCATCCTCATCCGGGTTAAATAAAAATGCCGACTGGATCGGCAAATTAACCGCATCCAGGTCGTTGACGGTTTCAAAAATGACTTTTGGATTTCCGGAAGATGCCACCCTGGTTTCCGTGGGAATATGGACGATTTGCCTGCATTTTTCCGACAGGCCGAATGTCAGCAAGGCATCGGCCGGCTTGGCCGGATATAGCTCCATGCCAAGGAAATCGTAAAAAGTGAGTAATTGCTTCTCAGGGATCTGGTTCACCTGGGTGGTGACAATTTTTGTTAATTTGGCGAAAAGGTTGAACAGAACCAGGCCGAAATCCCGCGGGTCAGGCGTGCTGCCGTGGACATTGGCCCATTCCGAACAATACAGCCTGGCCAGGGCAAGGCAATCCCGGTATATTTCCTCCTCGGTCCGGGAATCCAGTTTAAAGGGTATGAACTCATTTTGGGGATGTGAAAAATCCAATTACCGCGCCTCCAGGAAAAACGGGTATACCATGTTCTGTTTTGCGTTTGTGCTCCTGATCCGGTATTCGATCATCACGTTCAGCTTATTCCTGTTTTTTCCATCGGGCTGGGCATCGACGTTCAGGATGTCGATCCTGGGTTCGTATGCTTCCAGTGCTTCCCTGACAAGATAGGATGTCTGGGTGGCGGTTTTGGCAGTGTTTAATTCAAAGATCAGTCCATTGATTCCGCATCCGAAATCAGGCCGCATCACCCTTTCCCCCTTGGCCGTGGCCAGAATCAATATGATTGACTGGCGAATGGATAGTTCTCCCTGTGCCCGGGCAACCCTGCCATTCTCAATTTTCAGTGGGAAATTGAATCCGGTACCTAAAAAATCAGTGAATGTCATCCGTAACTCCTTTAAATTTGCACGACTGCTAATTTAAATTGATGAGTGAGCCTTTAATATTCATGATGCCGCTTGCTTCGACATCGGCGATTGCGCTGGATTTCACCGCCAGGCTGGCGGTTGTTTCCAGTTTTCCGGTCCCCGAGGAGGTCATACTCAGTTCTGTCGTGGCTTTTATCTTGATTTGATTGGCCTCAAGGGTGATGGTCCCCTGGGGGGCTTTGAGTACGATATCTTTGGCTGTTTCTATTGTAATGGTATTGTCCTTGGAACTGATCCGTATTTTGTTGTTCCCGGTTTTATCAATAATTTCTATCTGTTCATCACCGGATTTGTCGTCAAATTTGAAAATGTGGCCGCTTCGGGATTTAATTTCCCGGATGTTGTTTTCACCGTTGGCGTTATTCAGGGGCGGTGTATCCACGCCGTTCCACAAGGCCCCCAGAACATACGGGTGATTGATATTGCCGAATTCGAAACTCACGAGAACTTCATCATTCACCTCCGGCAGAAAATATCCACCGCGGTCTTTGCCGGCCATAAACGTGATCATGCGGGCCCAGCCTGATTCCAGTGTCTGGTCCAGAACCGGGTACTTCACTTTGATGCGGCCCAGGTTATCCGGATCTTTATTATCCGTCACAATCCCGATCACCACCCCTTCAACTATCATGGCATCGCGTTCATGTCCTTCAAAAAGTTCCTCCATGGGGTCTCCTTAATCGTGCAGGTATGCGCAAATGAAGTTGATTAAATTGCCGTTTTCCGGACGGAGAAATCAGTATAATAGCCATCTTCATCCAGTCTGTGGGTGGTTGCATGGATATAATACTTGCCGCTGTACCGTTTCCCAAGTCCTTGTATGTCAATGGTTTTTCCCAGTCGAATATCAGGATTGCCGCTGCACTGCCCGGATCCTGTCATAAATTTCATCAGATACTGGTTATACCGTTCTCTGGCCAGGTTCCCGGCATCCTGCCGGTCAACCGGCATGGCGGTCTGCCACTGGACAGGCGACTGCCTGCTTGCAATGGAAAAACCGGATTCCGATTTTCCCATTTTTCCATCTTCGTCACCGCTGGATGCGGAGCCGGTCACCGCCTCTTTCTTATTCATGTCCCAGCCCCTGACTTCAACCTGGCTTCCCTGGTCCAGATTGACCATTTGTGTTGAAAAATCGAAGATATCCACACCAAATGTGAATTTTACCACGGGACTGTCATTTTCCCGGGATTTTCGAAAAATGAGGGTTTTGTCGTTCACCATCAGCTCATAATCAATTCGCTTTGCCAGATTCATCAGAAACAGGTAGTTGCTTTTGTTGTTTTGGGTGATGATTTCATGTTTGGTTTTCGTGGAATCCACCTGGGGGCTGAGGCCGCTTTCAGATGCAATTGAGGAGACAATGTCGCTGGCGGTCATGTTTTCAAATTTTCGCGTTTTCCTGCCGAATGTGAGTTTGTAAAGCAGGTTAAACCCGCTTATTTCCATGTATGAGTGTTCACCAAAAACCACATTCATGCTGTCGATTTCGCCGGATATGACCTGTTGGGGCTGATCCATGCCCAGATCCACCCGGATGGTGTCTCCGATTTGAAATTCCACCAGGTCGATGGCGTCCCACGCGAACTTTTTAAAATCCACAATATTGTATTTGATCATAAATGATGCCGGGATATCTTTTTTTTCATCTATAATGATTTCTTCGACACAGGCCTTCTCTTTCAAGGACAGCTTACTGCCGTTTTTATAAATGTCAAAATTGGGAACTTGAATTTCTTTCATGGGCATCTCATGGCTATGCATAAGTATCATTCAATGGATGCAATATCCGGGATAAATAGTCTCTTTCCAATGTGTTGCGCGGGAAACCTGAGGGGATCCGTTATATTGTTGGCATCGGCAATTTTTTTCCAATATTTTACATTTTTGAGTTCCTCGTATGCAATGAGATCCAGACGGTCCCCTTCCTTGACCGTGGTGTATTTGTCACAGGCCTCGTTTCCGCTGTATTTTTTTTCGTTTTCCCCGGTTAAGCGGGAGGTGAAGGTCACATCCAGCTCCGCCCTGACAGGTATGCCCGTTGACAAAAACATTGTAAATTTCTGCCGGACCTTGGAAACCAGGCCCCGGTATGTAAATCCACCCCAGCTGAAAAGACATATCGGCGGCCTTTTCGTACTGGTTCCCGAATAGGTGGGCAGGGTCAGGTCGGCAATTTTTTTTGTTTCTTCCCGGATGTCTTTTCCGGCTTCGTATGAATCAAAAAAAAGCGAGACGGTAAAATCTTCCAGGTCTGTTGCGCTATACTGCAGGGCACTGTCTTTTCCGGTAAATTTGGCCGCGATGGTTGTTTCATATTCACTCGGATTAAACATGACCCGGATTTTCCGGTTGCCATCTTCCACAACAATAATCTCTGCTTTTTCCACCATCAGGAAAGTCCCCTTCTCCTTTTTTCAAATGCGACTTGCTTGGCTATCAATTGATATACCTGGCCCGCGAGTTTTTGGGTTTCCCGGTGTGAGAGTCCTGTCATGGCGGCATCGGATTGTGCCGGGGGATATTCCTGTCCGGGATATTTGGGCTGAATCATATTGCCATGGTTCTTCTGTTGAATTTGTTCCGCCTTCATAGACTGTTTGAGCAATTGATCAATGTTTGTGTTTTGTTTATATACAATATCTTCAAGTAGAGCCTTTGCGTCATGGAAAATTCGGATTCTTTGTTCTGTTTTTTCCTGACCGGCTTGTTTTTCCGCTGTTTTCGAATGATATGGCAGCAAGTTGTCAGGTTTCTCCGGGAGCCTCATTTGAGGGTAAGACACCATACGTTTTTTTTGTGCGGGGGGCAAATATTCTTGCTGGCCACCGGCGTCAGGAACGTGAGCTGTCAAGTCCGGTATCATCGCCGCATTGGGCCTGCCTTTATTCCTTCCTTTTTGCAAAAAACACAAGTAATGGGATGAAATCCTTTGAAAGAGGTGACGAGGGGTCTGCAACTGGGTTAACGCACATGGAGTGGGCATGCGTTTCAGATGAGCCAGGACCGAATTTCCTTCGTGAACTTCGTGTCCTTCGTGGTAACTGTGCGGATTAAACCACAAAGCACACGAAGTCCACGAAGGCGGACACTCTATATGGGTTGGTCCTGCATTCCGCAAATAAGGCTGCTGACCGAAAGAAACAGGATAATTTAGTGCCTGTTTCGGTGCCCTGTCAGGTGCCTGCGCTCCGTGTCTCCTCTTTTTTTGTAGTGGTAAAATAGAAACGGTTTGAATTGTATTCTGAAAGAAATTGTGTTGACCAGAAGAACCCGGATGAAAATTTGCCAGTTCGATTGTCCCGGCCTGGTTTTTTGTTCTGTAACTCCCCCTTGTCACAAAAGAATTTAACGACCTGTGAATCCATAACTGGGTTAAGGCGCATGGAGTGGGTATGCGTTTCAGATGAGCCAGGACCGAATTTCCTTCGTGAACTTCGTGTTCTTCGTGGTAGCTGTGGGGATTAAACCACGAAGAACACGAAGTCCACGAAGGAGGACACTCTATATGGGTTGGTCCTGCATTCCGCAAATAAGGCTGCTGACCGAAAGAAACAGGATAATTTAGTGGCTGTTTCGGTGTCATGGAAGGCTCCTGCGCTCCGTGTCTCCTCTTTTTTTGTAGTGGTAAAATCGAAACTGTTTGAATTGTATTCTGAAAGAAATTTTGTTGACCAGGAGAACCCGGATGAAAATTTGCCAGTTCGATTGTCCCTGCCTGGTCTTTTGTTCTGTAACTCTCCCTTGTCACAAAAGAATTTAACGACCTGTGAATCCATAACTGGGTTAAGGCGCATGGCGTGGGTATGCATTTCAGATGAGCCAGGACCGAATTTCCTTCGTGAACTTCGTGTTCTTCGTGGTAGCTGTGGGGATTAAACCACGAAGCACACGAAGTCCACGAAGGAGGACACTCTATATGGTTTGGTCCTGCATTCCGTTTTTTTTGCAGTGGTAAAATAGAAACCGTTTGAATTGTATTCTGAAAGAAATTTTGTTGACCAGGAGAACCCGGATGAAAATTTGCCAGTTCGATTGTCCCGGCCTGGTCTTTTGTTCTGTAACTCTCCCTTGTGATAAAAGTATTTAACGACCTGTGAATCCATAACTGGGTTAACGCGCATGGCGTGGGTATGCGTTTCAGACGAGCCAAGACCGAACTCCCTTCGTGAACTTCGTGTTCTTCGTGGTCAATGTGTGGATTAAACCACGAAGCACACGAAGTCCACGAAGGAGGACACTCTATATGGGGTGGTCCTGCATTCCGTTTTTTTTGCAGTGGTAAAATAGAAACCGTTTGAATTGTATTCTGAAAGAAATTGTGTTGACCAGGAGAACCCGGATGAAAATTCGCCAGTTCAGTTGTCCCTGCCTGGTTTTTTGTTCTGTAACTCCCCCTTGTGACAAAAGTATTTAACGACCTGTGAATCCATTCTTTTGACAGGGGATGAAAATAATGGGATGAAATCCTTTGAAATAGGTGACGAGGGTAGGTTGAAAGCAGATTTACAGCATTCTGCAACTGGTCTAACGCACATGGATTGGGTATGCGTTTCAGATAAGCCAGGACCGAATTTTTTTCGTGAACTTCGTGTTCTTCGTGGTAAATGTGCGGATTAAACCACAAAGCACACGAAGTCCACGAAGAAGAACACTTTATATGGGTTGGTCCTGCATTCCGCAAATAAGGCTGTTGACCGAGAGAAACAGGATAATTTAGTGCCGGTTGCGGCATCATGGCAGGATTTAACTCTCCGTGCCGCCTCTTTTTTTCTAGCGGCGCAAAAGCGTGTGACATGCCCCTGGGAATAATGGAGATCCGTTTTATCGCATTATGGAACGGCTTGTGTAAACGGTCTATTGGCTGGACGTGTGACGATTTGATGTGGCTTGCTTGTCCACGGCGGTGGGATACCAGGTAAAGAGAGGACTTTTTCCTCACATGAATAATGTTGGCTGTGTCAGATCCGATATTGGCATTGTAGAATTGATCAAAGAAGATATTCAGAATAAATTGCCGTGATATTGGGGGGGCATTTTGATTGTTGCGGGTATGGGGTGGTACGGGGATGAGGGGGAAAAGGAAGATCAAGTCCGGACCTGATTCTCCTCTGATGAAACCATATTTGTTCGAAATATTTTTAAAAAATGTAAGATATTTTGTTTGGGCCGTCCAATTAACAGAAAAAGAGTTGAATTCCTTATTTGTCAGGGGCTGAATCGCAAGCATGATATATTTTGCTTTCTTCTTCAGAGAATTTATTGGTTACGTTTTAACCCTTGCTCAACTGCCGGTAGGTAAGGGTAATACTATGCGTGGCGACATTATTTTCAGTTGCGTTCAAAGAAGGGCCATCCCATTTTATGGGATAGGCATGAAAAAAATTCCATACTTTCCTTTGGGAAATATTCGGGTCATGCAGATAAATACTTCCGTTCCGGGGATGTATTTGGCCTTTAATGGTCTGCTCATACCAGTTCCACATGTAATCGGACTCTGAAATGCCTTTTTTAAGAATTAAATCAGAGTAGGTTGCCGGTTTCAGGAATTTATACTCCACATCGTTTTCACCGCCAAAATTCTTTCGCTCGACGTTTAATTCCACGTTCAATCCTGATACCTCGCTGTAGCCGGCAGCAAGCATCCCATCAATTTCAACCACAAAATTAAAATTTTTATAGGGATCTTCTTTGGCGTGACCATTGGTTTGAGACGAACTGCTGGGGGCAGACAAATTTTTCCTCCCGGAATTTGTATCTAGGTAACGGACAAAATGGAAACGGAAGAGCCGTCTTTTCCGCCATCCCTGTTGATTTTTTTATTTATGTTGCTGACTTGCTTTACCCACTGTTGTCTTTCCGGATGTTCCATTCCCATGAGGGTTTTATAATCCCAATGAAAATAATAGGATATAAAGGCTATCTCCTCGTAAAGACGGTCAAGGGGATAGCCAATCATTCCCCCGAAAACTCATCCTCTACTTCAAAAGTATGATTGCATTTCGGACATGTCGCATTGATTTGGGAATGGCCGGTTTGATTAAAACGGTTGTACATCTGCTGGAGGTATGCAAAATCAGCAGCAAACAAATCTTCAATGACTTTTGTATTAATTATGTCCAGGCCGCCCAGTTTTGTGACGACCCGGGAAAGAAGAATGACTGACAAGTATCCGGGGTTTTGCTGGACCCTGGGGTCTTTCAGGGGAATTATTTCATCGCCGGCCGTTGCCAGCCGCATGGTGCCTTCTTTGTGTAATGTACCTTCCTTGTCAACGTATCCCATGGGTAAAATAAAATTGAATTCAGTTTGAAATGATTCCATTGGCAATGTTCCCTTTGAATATGGTTGTTATATATCCGCCACATACCTGCAACTGGTCCGGTGCTATTTAACCCGGGTAATGCCTTCGTGTACAATTTCCATGGTCTCGATCAGCACATCGCTTCCCTTGGCATCCAGGGATCCGGGCTCATATTTGCTGGGCCAGGCATAGACGATGTCCCAGCGGGATTTGTCATCGCCTTTTTCATCAATCAGAATGATGGAAATATTTTTACGGGCGCTTCCGGCCCCTGTTTTTTCCACCGTTTGTTTCCACTTGTAAAGATCCATGCCGTCGGTGATTCCCCGCTTGAGTGAAATATTTCCGGAGCTGGTGAGTCCGGAAAGATGTCTCACATGGGTGGGATAAGTTCCTTCCCGGTATTCTATATCCGCAGTGGTGGAATCCGGAATGGTAACTTCTGAAAATCCGGCGATCTGGATGCCGTCAATTTCAACTCTGAACCTGAAATTTTGATAGGGGTCTACTCTTTTTCCTGCTGTCATTTTTCCATTCTCCTTAAAATTATTCCGAATATCAGACGGTTATTTCCCGTTTAAGCCGGAAGGGTTTTTTGGCCGATCCGAATGATGACAAACTCTGCCGGGAAAACAGGTGCGATGCCGATTTCAATCACCAGGTATCCTTGCCTGCGCTGCTCGGGCGGATTATTTTCCGCATCTACTTTCACAAAAAAAGCCTCTTCGGCCGAGCTTCCGAAAAGCGCGCCTTCTCTCCATAGATTCGTAAGGAATGCAGTGACGTTTCGGATGATGACCCCCCATAGCTGGGGCGTATTGGGCTCAAATACAATCCAGTTGCTGCTCCTTTTGATGGATTGCTCGACATAGATAAACAACCGCCTGACGTTCAGGTATTGCCATTCCTGTCCTTTGGGAGCGGTTGTCCGCGCGCCCCAGATACAAATTCCAGAGCCTGGGACATTCCTGATATTATTAATTCCGGCTTCATTGACAATGCCAAGCTCGGTTTGGGATAATTTTTCAGTTACGGAGAGTGCCAGACCCAGGTGCCCGTCATTGATCCCCGCGGCCGGCTTAAAGACGCCGCGCGAGGCATCGGTTGCCGCATAAGTGCCTGCAACCGCCCCGGATGCAGGTACCGTAACAGTTTGGGGGACGGGTTTAAACGCGGGAACCGGGTTTTGAATCGTAATCCAGGGGTAATACAAGGCACCCACGCCTAAATTGGCCCCTTTGGCTCCGATTTTTGAATTCAAAGTTTTTACAAAGGTTTTAGCGTCGCCGTATTTGGTGTTTGCCCCCGGGATATCTCCAACAAAAAACAGGTCTTTACGGGTTCCATCTTTTTCGCCTGCCCCGCAATAGTCATAGATTTTCTGATACGCCGTATTTCGGTCATCTTCATTCGTTATTAAGGCGACATCCGGCACTATAATCAGGTTGACGTCTTCAACAACGTTAAACGCCTTGAGTCCTGTTTCGATGAGGCTGGACGTGATCTTATCGTTTGCAAATTTGGTGAGGTCCTGGTCGTCATCACCCGAAGGTTTTGGGTCATCTCCTCCGCTGCCGCCTCCAGAGGTCTTTGGGTCATCTTCCCCGCTGCCGCTGGCAGGCCCTTCGTATTTAAGTGATATCTTACCGGCGTTTTTTAGTTCGTTGAAGTCCATGGAGCCTGTCAGCACGGCTTTAATCAGTTTGCTTTTTGCTGTTATGTTGTCTACCAAACCTGAAACCGAGTCAGCCGGCGGAAAAGTCTCGTCATCGGTCGTTGTGCTGCCACTGACAATAGCTTTGATTTGTTGATCAAATGCGGTGGTTGAGAATTGTATGGACAGGTCCCCTTCCTCGGCGGTGATCGTCAGCTGCCCTTTTTTACCTGGAATCGTTGTGTTGTTATCCGGTTTCTTTTCCGTTTCTTTGGGTTTTGTCTTTGGAGGTGTTTCTTTTACGGATACACCGTTCAAGTTCACAATATAGCATTGGGTGCCGCCTTCCTGGAAAAATGAATACACTGAAAACGCCAGGTAGCTTTTATTAATAAATGTACCAAAGTTATTGGTAAATTCAGTGAAATTGGTAATAAATTGTGCTTCGGCGCCTCCTTTGGCAGGTGTCTGGCACCAGCCGACAAACCCGCCTACTGAAGTGCCAACCCCGGTTATCATGGGACTTTGCTGGACCTCTTCAATGTAAACACCCGGTGCTGTTTTATTATAGGTTGTCATCACTCTCTCCTTTTAATTTGATAATGGTTCCAATACGTTTACGATTCAGCGTATGTTAAAACACTACTCTTCTTGTGCCGTCAGCTCTTTGTATGCCACATACCCTTGGACGGTCAGTGTTTTGGATGCATTGATAATGAAAAGCCGTTTTCCGGTCTGGTTGTTGAACGGGATATTGTAGACATTTGATTGGGTCTTGAACTCATTTGAATCTCTGTAATCTTCTTTCGCATTCACCTGGAAGGTATTCACCATATCTCCCAGGAAAATAATGAATATGCCGTTCTCAAAGGACGCTCCCACCTGTAAATAGGCTGAATTTGACGCAATCTGGCCGCCTGCGGTCTGATATTGCTTGAGATCCGTATGCTTGAAATCATTGGACAAGGCAACATCAGGCACCGCATTACCACTGTATAAACGGATATCAAGAAGCGCTGTCCCGGAAGTGCTGAGGTTGGTAATCACCAGATTGTCCCCATTCCAGTTTTTGATAATGATTTGGGGCCGGGGATCGCCCACGTCCAATTGCTTAATATAGCTGGAACTGCCGGACACCAAACTGTATTTTACGATTTCACCTGACAAGCCGCTTGATCTGTTTGCCAGTAAAAGCACCATGTCCATTTTATCACTTTCCCGAAGCCAGGCCTGTTGCCCTTGTCCAATGCGTACTGGTACTCCAGTGCTTGGCAGGGATATGCTTTGGGGGGCACCACCGGCAAAGCCTTTTACCTGGAAAACAAGTGAAAGAGTCCATGCCAGTAATATGGCGATTTTTAATGGAAACCGGGTCACAGGCATCCGGATGTTTAGTTTCAGTGGTTTTGCCGGAGAGTTGGTATTCATCTTAAATTAGCTCCTATTCCGGGGAAATCACACAATTACAGACGTTACCCTGATCAGCCTTTTGAATCGAAATGTTAACAATAAACAGCGCCACCCCGTCCCAGTTTTTAGAAAGGGTGTAAACATTGGCTTTTTGAATTTCAAGATAGTCGGTGAGTCCGGCATATTGTTTGGGTAATTTATTTTTGTCTGTATTGAGGGCGATCAGCTTGGGTGCTTCTGCCCCGGCCATCAAGGCAAACAGCATGGATGCCTCATTGCGGCACTCAATGGTGAGCATCATGGGACGTGCCATTGTGATTAACCCCAGGGATTGATATTGTGCAAGCCCCACCTTCCCGCCGGCTGCCGGAAGCGCATGTGTGGGGCCGGCTGCCGGTCCAAAATATCCTACACTGACCGTTGTCTGGGCAATACTTTGATTGGTGATGCTGATGGCGTTTTTGTTAAACCTGTGTACGAGTGCATAGGCAGTTGGAGAACCCGGCGGCAGGGTGATGGCAAGGTTGTCACTTCCACCGGAAGCAATTGTCATGTTAACGGCGTATTCCCCTTGCGGTTGAAATGTTAATATCTGGAAATCGTTGGATTGATAGGTTAACCCGGTATCTGATGTCTCTAAATTTACCAGATCGTTTAATACGAGTTTTACCGTTTTGCTCCCGGTTCCGGTTTCCGGTTGCACCGACTTGGCAATGGGATCCGCACCATATCCATATCCGGAAAAAAGTATAACCATCAAACAAATTAAAAATTTTTTTGATGGTGTTATCATGTTTGGCATTCGCTCATTTCAGATTTTGTTTATATCTGTTTGTCCCATTCATGGAAGCGGAGAGCAATAAATTTTGAATCCAAATATCAGCGTATCGTTTATGATTCAAACATGCTGATAAACAAGTCTTTATTCTTGTTTCCAGCAACATTCCAAGCGGCCTGCCCGGACATCAAATTTATTTCTCTGTTGTTGTATTGCATAAAGCAGATCGTGTAGTTCGGAAAATCTTTGATATTCCGGACTTGCTCCTGTACTTCCTCATTAAGTCCGGCTGCCCAATCCTGGGCGTAATTCAAATAAGACCACAGCACATTAACCTTTCGGCCCCCTTTGACACCAAATAAAGCATTATCAACAGTAGTAAGAGCCTGTTTGAAGTTGGTACTTTTCTGACGACAATTACGGCCGCTTGCTTTAATAAGACCGGTTAGAACTTCATAGAACTTCGATTTTGGAAATACCTGGTTGTTTTTATTCAGGATATCTGATGTATCCCCTTCCTTATACTGAACATAGCCCCTGATTTCAGCATTATAGGTATGATAGCCAAACAAGGGAGGAATTCCTCTGTCAATTTCTATACCTGTGATAATAGCATCCCCTTGGATTTGAGGATCAAAGTACCCAGCATTCAGTATTATCGGAGATGAATTGATAAAGCAAATAATATTGTCAATATCCGTATAAGTGAGCATGTTGGCAATACCATAGTTTTCCAGAATACCGCCATCGCAAAACTCATCGGGTTGAAAGGCCCAGTTTTGCTGCGATTGGGCATTGTGTTTTGACCAGTAATAATACCTGGGGACCAGCTCATGAAGCATTGGAACCACCTCATTTGCGGCAGCATCAATATATTTTGGTATTATCTCGAAATCTTTTACTATTGTCTTGATATCCTTTGCTATCGTCTCGAAATTTTTTATATCTTTTTTAATTGTCTGTAACAATGGACACGATTTAAAAAGATTATTAAATGAATTGATAACACTGGCTGATTGGTCTCCAGCCCGTTGCGTCACATTATCAATCAAAGAGGTGATCATTAGCAAAATGAACGATGCAACGCCGGCATCCATTAACCCGTCCATCAAGTTCAGGTTAGGAAATTTGACTTGAAAATAGTTGAATGCAGCGGTAATCACTTCGTTAATGTCCTTAATACCCAGCTTGTTCAGTTTCTCCGTCAAACCGGTAATATTCAGCATATCAACAGCCATCGCTGCCAATTCATCCAAATTGTGCTCTGTGGGAATGGAAGAACCGGCTTTGACCGTCTTCTGATTTGACACGGCTATTATAGATTGAAAGATATCTTCCAGATTGAGCTGATCAATCATACCTAAAATCCCCCCCACAGTGTTTTTCCATCCTTGGGAATCTTTGGGCGTTGGACTAAATTGATTTTGACCCATCAAGAAATAAGCATAAAACGAACTGCTGGCGCCAATGCTATCGGCAATGGAAAAAAGTCGGTGCTGATAAACAGTATCAGTATCTTGCTTAAACGAACTGGGTTGCGAATTAAAAGCAAAGGTTTCCACGCCTCCGCCACCGATGGGTTGCTTGTTATTGTCCACTAGGCCTGGCGGAGAACTGAAAACACCAGTATAAAAAGGAGTGGATTGCACAGGAATTACCAGCCGGACAGGATGATCAGGCGCAACACTATTGGTAAGCATTGAAAAATTGCTGATCCAAAAAGGTCTGCGTAACCGTTTGCCTGCTTCCGGGACCGGATAGAGATGAACCGTTTTATTCGCAAGGCCTGGATTTCTTTCCAGAATCTCCTTTTTTGTTTGTTCATCATACGAAAAGGTGGAATCAGGCTCTGTATCGCCTCCAGAATATAAGCCGAATTTTTCCAAGATCAACTGTCCGACAAATGTTTGATAAGTTGATCCCAGGGGCGTTGCATTTTGTTGATACATCTGAAACATTGAAGCAATAAGATTGGGGAAATACGCAAAATCACTGCTAATGCACTTTCCGAAATTTCCTTCGGGCAGTTTATCCAGAACAAGGTTTTCCGGCAGCTTATTTGTCGGATCCGTCACAACATATTTTGAGCGGTCTTCCACATATTGGTTTAGAAAATCATCATCTGAGATGACAGGATCGTTTAAATATGAAAAAGCACCGCCGAACCAAGTTCCTCCGGAAACGGTTGACAATGCCTTAACCTGTTCCAATAGGGATTTGCCATCAGATGTTGTGAGATACGTAAGCGCTCTATAAACCCCATCTTCCAGAGAGGTGTTTTTCATGAAATAGTGGGCCATCTTTTAACGAATAGATAAAAAGGATGCTTGCTCCAGTATGAAAAAAAATATCACCCCAATTAACGGCCAGGAGTCCCCGGCAATTCTTTGCGAATTTTACCAAGAACATTTGAATAATTGGAAAAATTCTGGTCTCAGTCAAGCTGAGTATTGTAGACAGAACGATTTGACCCGCCATCGTTTCGGATACTGGAAAAGGAA
>NZ_JQKJ01000040.1 GCF_000745975.1 Desulfobacter vibrioformis DSM 8776
CGTCATGCCTTGGCGCCTCTGGTGAGAAAAACCCAGTGTTTCTGTAAGGATCGGGCCCAAATGAGACGGCGTGTGACCTTCTTTCAAGCCTTCTATAATTTTGCCAGGCCACATATGAGTTTGCGCTTACCTTTGTCTGAGCAGGAAACATCCGCCTTGGGATTGATTCACCCCAAGTGGCAACATCGAACCCCTGGAATGGCTGCCGGACTGACGAATCATGTTTGGACATTTCGAGAGCTTCTGACCGCTAAATTTGAGCCGTTTCATAATCAAAGTATTAGCGGGTGAGCACCTCCTGTTGAAAGTGAATGTAATATACAATATGGATTAGATATATACCGGATATAACAAGATTCCCTGCCAACACCCCTGCAGGGTCAGGAAAGTGATATGCGACTTGCACTGCCTTCTTTGATTCTTTTCAGCTACGTTATGGTGAGCCTTGTCTGGCCAACCCCATGCCGCCCCCCAGGTTAAAGCTGTTGCCGCTGCCGCGCTTCTTTGCATCAGCCTGAAATATGTCATTTATGAAAAATGTTTCGGCTCCTTCATTGCTCCGGCCATCCCGGGCCGACTGATGATAGGGATGGAAATGCTATACGGCACTATGGTCATTTTATGCTTTTTGCTCTTTATCAAAGACTGCACCGCCCTGATCCTCTGGGTGAGCCGCTGCCTGGGGACAACATGGGTATTGCCCTTTTCTCACATCGCCAGGAGCACCGGAATCCTGATTCTCTCCCTTGGTTTAGGGTCCTGGAGTGCATGGCAGGCGGTCCGTGTGCCGGATATCCGCACCGTTGAAATTCATCTGCCCCGGATGGACAGGCATCTGGACGGCTTTTCCATCGTCCAGCTTTCAGATCTTCATATCGGGTCCCTGCTCAACAAAGCCTGGCTGGAAAAGGTTGTGGAAAAGACGAATAGCCTGGCTCCGGATCTGATCGCTGTGACAGGCGACATGATTGACAGCTATCCTGAAAATCTGAAAGGAGACGTCGCCGCCTTGGGACTGCTCTCATCCAAGTACGGCGTTTTTGGCGTGGCAGGCAACCATGAGTATTATTTCCGGGAAAAAGAGTGGCGGATCGTGTTTGAATCCATGGGAATCACCATGCTGAATAACGGGCACAGAGTCGTGACAGACCAAAGCGGGGCAAAAATTGTTGTTGCCGGGGTTCCCGACCCGGCGGCAAGTCGGTTCTCCGGGGAAGGGCCTGATGCGGCCAAGGCGATGCAAGGCGCTCCGGCCAATGCGACCCGAATCCTTCTGTCCCACCGGCCGAACGTCGAATCAGGCAAGGCGAGAGCAGATATACAACTATCTGGTCATACCCATGGAGGCATGTTTTTTTTCCTGAAGATCCTCCTGGCCCATTTTAACGGGGGACTGGTTTGCGGACTCTATAATTTAGATGGAACCCAGCTTTATGTAAGCCCCGGAACCGGTCTTTGGGCGGGTTTCTCTTGCCGGCTTGGCGTCCCTTCGGAAATCACCCGGATTGTGCTCAGAAAGCGTCAGGCCATAGCCGACTGACTCACTTTATCGCATGTGCCTGGATGCAGGGCCAGGGAGATCGGGCTGTTCAAACAGACGGGCGGCGCCTACCGGCACCATGAAAAACATGATGGGGCTGACCTCGTCCTCGACCAACCATTTTTTTCATTTCGGCTCAGGATCCAGCGGCTGGTACGATGATCCCGAATTCCTGTCCCAGTGCATCGCCGATGTAAATCTGGTCCGAAGGCCAGATCTGAGTGTATTCGACGGTTTACGAATCAGGCCAGAAAGGATAATCTTTATTCCATGTCCGGCCGGAACGGTGAACCCATCTTAATCCAGGAAGCATCTCCGTATATTGTCGTCGCCATCGGCCCGGATGATTCGGATAAGGATAAGGCCGCAAAAGTATTGGAATGACTGGTGCGCAAATTATCAGATAAGTCCCATGAATAAACCCAAGCAACCTATCATTTAAGGAGACATGCCCCATGGATAAAATGGATAGAATGAACCGGCGGGATTTTTTGAAAAAAACCATCGGCGGCGGGATCGCCGCAGGCTCCACCCTTGTCTTCCCGGGGGTGGAAAAACTTCTGGCCGCACAGCAGGGTGCAGCCTATGACCTGGTGGCGGTCCGGGGCGGGGGACCTGACCGGATGTTCGATGCCGCCATTGCCTCTTTGGGCGGTATGCAGACCTTCGTGCCCAGGGGAAGCCGGGTACTGGTCAAGCCGAACATCGGCTGGGACGTGCCGCCTGAAAGAGGCGGGAACACCCACCCGGCCCTTGTGGGACGAATTGTCGAGCAGTGCCTGGCCGCCGGGGCCAAAGAGGTCACCGTGTTCGATCACACCTGCGACAACTGGCGGCGCTGCTATACCAACAGCGGCATTGAAGCGGCTGTAAAGGCAGCCGGCGGTAAAATGGTATCCGGCGACAGTGAAGGCTACTACAAAAGCGTTTCCGTACCCCAGGGACAGCGGCTCAAGGAGGCCAAGGTCCATGAGGCTCTCCTGAACGCGGATGTCTTCATCAATGCGCCGGTCCTCAAGCACCACAGCTCCTCCATGGTCACCATCGGCATGAAAAACCTTATGGGCGTGGTCTGGGACCGGTGGTACTGGCACCGCAACGACCTTCACCAATGTATCGCAGACTTTTCCTCCTTCCGTAAACCCGATCTTACGGTGGTGGATGCCTATAACGTTATGAAACGCAATGGTCCCAGGGGTGTGTCTGTCAGCGATGTGGTATCCATGAAGGCCCAGGTCGTTTCCCTTGACCCCGTGGCGGCCGATGCGGCCGGGGCAAAACTCTTCGGTTCAGACCCCATGGACATCCGCCACATTGAGATCGCCTCCCGGATGAATCTCGGCCAGATGAACCTTGAAAAATTGTCTATCAATCGAATTAAAATTTAGCGGATACGATTTAAATGACACGCCGCCTTCTCAAACCCCTGCGGGTCTGCATTGCCCTGGCCTTTTTCCTGCCAACGGTCCTTCTCTTTCTGGATATATGGGAAATCGGGATAAGGGCAGTGGCAGGCAAACTGCTTTTTTTCCAGTTTGTACCCTCTGCGTTCAAATTCCTAAACCATCCGGCTGCCGGGGCTGCCGGGTTTATCGTCGTTCTGATGATCACCCTTGTGTTCGGCCGGGTCTACTGCTCGGCAATCTGCCCCTTCGGGATATTCCAGGACCTGGTCTCCCGTCTTTTTTCAAACAGGGCAAAGACCCGGGATAGGAAAAGGCGGTCTGCCAGAACCAAATATTCTCCGCCCCGCAGCATCCTGCGGTATACGGTGCTGATGGCGACCCTTCTGCTCCTTTTTTCAGGATCCGGTCTGCTGCTCAACCTGCTTGATCCTTTCAGCAGTTTCGGCAGAATCCTCTCTAATCTGTTCCGCCCTCTTGTCATCTTCCTGAACAATTTGGGGACGCCTCTGGCAGAGGCGACAGGAATCCATACCCTCTACCGTGTCCAGTGGCCGGTTTTTGCGCAGGTCTCACTTGGCGTTGCCCTGGCCACCCTGGGGACGGTAGGCTGGATGAGCGTCCGGCACGGCCGCCTTTACTGCAATACGCTGTGCCCTGTGGGAACCCTGCTGGGCCTGGCCTCAAAATTCTCCCTGGTAAAAATTAATATTGATATCGGCTCCTGCCGGTCCTGCGGCCGGTGCCAGCAGGTCTGCAAGGCCGGATGCATTGATGTTAAAACAAAAAGCGTGGATGTCAGCCGCTGTGTTTCCTGCTTTAACTGCCTTTCTGCCTGCCCGGATCAGGCCATGGTGTTTCGATCTGATTTTCAGTCAAGTTTCCAGCCCAATGATCAGTCCAATCATGAATCAGACCGGCAGACCCGCCAAGGAAAAGACGCTGTCCGGGACCGCAGGAATTTCGTACTCGCCCTGGCAGCCGGGACCCTTGGCATGGCCGCAAGCCGTGCTCATGCCGCATCCGAGTCCCTGCCGGTTCAGGCCAAGCCCACCACCATCCCCGAAAATAAAACCAACCCGCTTTCCCCTCCCGGTTCGGTCAACATTGCCAGATACACCTCCATCTGCACCGCCTGCCATCTATGCGTTTCTGCCTGCCCCTCCCGGGTACTTGTGCCGTCTGTTTTTTCCTTTGGCCTGTCCGGGATGATGCAGCCGCGGATGGATTTCAACGCCGGCCACTGCAACTATGACTGCACGGTCTGTTCGAATATCTGCCCCAGCGGCGCCATCCAGCCTCTGTCCAAGTCGGAGAAACAGCGCACCCAGGTCGGCGTGGCAAAATTTATTAAGGAAAACTGCGTGGTCTATACGGACAACACCAACTGCGGAGCATGCTCGGAACACTGTCCCACCAAGGCGGTGCACATGGTGCCTTACCTTAATGCGGCCGGCCGCAAGCTAGTCATCCCTGAGGTGGACGAAACCATCTGCGTGGGCTGCGGCGGGTGCGAGCATGCCTGTCCCACAAAGCCCTTCAGGGCCATCTATGTGGACGGCAACCCAAAGCACAAAACAGCCCAAAAGCCGAAGGAAAAAAAGATGGAGACGGATACGGGTGAGGATTTTCCTTTTTAAAGAGACGTGAATTGGGTTTCAATAATAGATAAGATGAGAAGGCTGGAACCCTCCGTGATATAATTTCACGGTAAGGGAAATTTAAAGAAGGAGGGGCCAGCCATGAAAAAAGAAAACGTCACGATTGGAATGGATTTGGGGGATCGAAATCACATCGTTGTGGTTTTGGATGAAACAGGAGAAGAAGCGAGGAACCTGTTTTATTTGATCCTTATCAGATCATATTCCCTGGTGCCCAGTCCTATTTTTTCAGCATGAGCCAGGCAGGAGCGCCATTCTGTTTCAGGCCGGTTATTGGCAAAGTGGTCGTGATGATCCTTGAAATCCTCCTTGGCCAGGTTTTCAGCCAACTGGCTGCCGGGAAGCGGGTCTGCCGCCTGACAGGCATCGACACAAGCCTGATCCAGGGCCAAAGGATCAAAGGAGGCAAACATACCCAGGTTGGGGAGGATGGGCACATCGTTTTCCCCGTGGCAGTCGCAGTTGGGTGAGACATCCACCACAAGGGAAATATGAAAGCAGGGCCGCCCGCCCACCACAGCTTTGGTATATTCCGCCATGCGACAGTTCAACTGCTCCACGGCTGCATCGAAATCAAAGGCAATGGCGTCAAAGTTGCACGCACCCAGACAGCGGCCGCAGCCGACGCAGTTATCCAGGTTTACTTTCATTTTTTTTGTTTCTGCGTCAAAAACGAGGCCGTCATTGGCGCATTCTTTTTCACAGGCAAGGCATCCCCGGCAAAGGTCTTCATCAATCTGGGCCTTACCGCTGCTGTGCTGTTCGGTTTTGCCGGCTCTGGAACCGCATCCCATGCCTATGTTTTTGATGGCTCCGCCAAAACCGGTGACCTCGTGTCCCTTGAAATGGGTGAGACTGATAAAAACATCTGCATCCATAATGGCCCGGCCGATTTTGGCCGCTTTGACATATTCGCCGCCTGCCACAGGAACCTCAATGTCGTCGGTGCCCTTCAGTCCATCTCCGATGAGAATGGGACAACCCACGGTCAGGGCGCTAAAACCGTTCTCCCAGGCGCATTCCAGATGTTCCAGGGCATTTTTCCGACTGCCAGGGTACATGGTGTTGCAGTCGGTCAGAAAGGGTTTTCCCCCCATTTCTTTGACCACGTCAGCCACAGCTTTTGCATAGTTTGGGCGAAGATAGCTGATATTGCCCAGTTCTCCGAAATGCAGCTTGATGGCGGCAAACCTTCCGGCCATGTCAATCTCTCCTATCCCGGCTTTCTTTATGAGTTTTTTTAGTTTTGTTGGCAGTCCGTCCCCAAACGCTTTGGTGCGGAAATCAGTAAAATAAACCTTTGCTTTTTCCATAGTTTTCTCCTGTTTGCCTCTCATTTTCGATTTATTTCTTTTCATAACAGCATTGGATATCAGTCTCAAAGATTGAATTTTAAATAATACCACACCATAGAGTTTAGGGAAAATTTTAAAGCCTATCGGGGCGTTACCCTGCAGGGCACATACCGATAAAGGGGCGTGCCCATGGGATCTCTGTAATACCCAAGAGATTATGGTTAGTATCATTTTGGATCTTTTTGTTTGCATAGCATAACGCCTGCGTTATTCAGCGCAGGCGTTATGGTGATCTCCCTATTTTTGAGTTGCCTTGAGATTTTCTTCAAAGAAGGACTGAATCTTGCCAAACGGAATCTTGTCCATTTGGTCATATAAATCGACATGGTCTGCATTGGGCACGATCAGCAATTCTTTGGGATCGGAAGCCATCTTGTAAACGTCCTCAGAGTAGTATCGAGAATGGGCGTTTTCACCTGCGATCAGCAGAATCGGGCGTGGCGCAATCATCTCGATGTTCGCGTACATCGGGAAGCTGAAGAAGGACATCGGGGTCGTGGCAGTCCACGCCGTCGTCGAATTGATACCCCTCGGATGAAAACCGCGTGGGGTCCTGTAGTAGTTGAAGAATGCAGCCAGAACAGGGTCTGGATTTTCGGGCAAGGTTTCAGGCAACACACGCTGCCCTTTCACGATATTGCCCTTGTCGTCAAACGGCACCTCGTGATAGCCGAGTGCATACTCGCCGCTTTCCGCGTCTGCCCATCTCTGTTGGCTCAGGTAGTCGATGACCTTTTGGCGCTGCTCCATTGTGTAGCTGTCTTTGTAGCCGCGACTCATGCTGCGGGACATGTCATACATGGAAACTGTGGCGAGCGCTTTGATACGCGAATCGCTGGTGGCGGCAGTCAGTGCCATGCCGCTGTAGCCACAAATGCCGATGACGCCAATGCGGTTGCGGTCAACAGTCGGTTGCAAGCCGAGGAAATCCACGGCAGCGCTGAAATCCTCACTGTTGATATCCGGAGATGCGATGTTGCGCGGCTCCCCACTGCTTTCCCCGGTATATGAGGGGTCAAACGCCAGAGTGACGAAACCGCGTTCGGCCATGATCTGCGCGTATAAACCCGATGATTGCTCCTTCACAGCACCAAAGGGACCGCTGACGGCAATTGCTGCCAATTTGCCGGTGGCATTTTTGGGCTGGTACAAGTCTGCAGCCAGGATGATGCCATAGCGGTTCTTGAAAGTAACTTTCTGGTGATCAACCTTTTCGCTCTTGGGGAAGGTTTTATCCCATTTGGTTTCGAGAGAGAGGTCTTTTGCTGATACAGGGGTGTTGGTCATGGTCCATGCTCCAATCATTGCGGCAATCAAGCCGACGGTTTTCCAGTTGTTCATAGTTGTTTCTCCTTTACGTTTTTTACTCAATCATCTTGATAACTTTTGCAGGCACTCCTGCGACGACAGCATTTCCGGGAACATCTTTGGTAACAACGGCACCGGCCCCGATGATAGCGTTGTCACCAATCGTCACACCGGGAAGAATCGTCGCATTTGCACCGATCCATACGGTTTTCCCGATAACGATGGGAAAGGGATAGGTTACTTGCCTTTTCTCGGGAGCAACTCCGTGATTCAATGTAGCCAGGACAACATTCTGCCCAATTTGCGTCCCGTCACCGATGGTAATTCCGCCACGATCTTGGAAGGTGCAGCCGGTATTGAAAAAGACATTTTTCCCTATCGTGATATTCTTTCCGAAATCCGTGTAGAAAGGGGGGAACATAAAAAAAGAATCGTCAATGTCTTTCCCCGTCAATCGCGAGAACAGCGCTCGAACCTTATCCGGTTCATGGTACGCCCCATTCAATTCCGCCGTAATGCGCAATGCTTCGTTACTGTACTGAACTAAAAGCGCGTGCGCCTCTGTCCCACCAGTAATCGGATCACCTCGTTTGATCAGTTCCATAAATTCATTTTTATTCATAATTTATTCCATCTTCTGCATGAAAGGTCTCCAGGCAAACGTCCGTCATAGTTCGGCCTTGAGCACTTCAATAATATCCGCCTCGGTCACGCATATTCATCAGGTAACAGTTGGTAATAATCGTTCATTTCATCCTCCTTGTCTGATTTTTTCATTTTCTGTTAATAAATATAGTGCCCTGGGTGCTGTCCGTGAATACCTGTTCCTCTCAAAAGCTTGCCTATTTCTGCTTGGCTATTGAACTTCAGGTGGTTTTTCGTTATTTATATTGCCAAAAATGACATTTGAAATAGGAGGTGCTTTCATGTCCAAGATTGCTGAACTGTTACAAAGCTTTCCGATAATCGATGACGGAACATTCCCGTCCCGGCTCGACGGTGTGTTTGTATTTCAAGAGACAAAGCATATCCCAAAGAGACAGACAGTTTATAGACCCAGCATATGCATCGTTGTTCAAGGCCATAAGATTGCCTACTTGGGTCGTGAAAAGTTTCGCTATGACCCAAACCATTACCTGGTGGTTTCAGTTGCCATGCCCATGGAATACGAGACCTTTGCCAGCCCTGAAGAACCGGTGCGCGGTCTCGTCATAGATATTGATCTCGGCCAGTTACGTGACCTGATCGGTCGAATTGATCTCGTAACGGAGATCGGCAATGGCGGTGACAGATCATTGCCACGTGGGGTCGGCCCGGCAGTCATGGACGAGGATATGCTGAATGCAATGACAAGGCTGATCAAGTGTTTGCAATCAGAGACGGAAGCAGAGATTTTAGGACCAGCTCTCGTGCGGGAAGTCCTTTATTGGGCTCTTTGCGGTACCCAGGCATCGGTGCTCCATTCGCTGGCCATGTATAGTGACACGTTTTCCCAAGTGGCGCGTGTCTTGAATAGCATACAGAACGATTATGCAGAGAAGCTCAATGTAGAACAGTTGGCCAAGGCGGCCCATATGAGTGTCTCTGCCTTCCATCGCGCTTTTAAAGATATCACTTCCGATTCTCCTCTACAGTATTTGAAGAAAATCAGGTTAACCAAAGCAAGAGATTTCATGATGCAGAAAAAAATGAAAGCCTATATTGCCGCCGACAAGGTTGGGTATGAAAGCCCCTCCCAATTTAGCCGTGAATTCAAGCGCTACTTTGGCCAAAGTCCTGCCGACTTGATGCGAGAATTACGTTCTTAAAATCCTAACAGCAAAAACTGAACTTATGAAAATTTCGAGAACAACATCGTATGCTTATCTTCGGGAATAAAAACCTGACCTGGTCAAGTAAAAGTGGACACTTTTGTTAAGCGGCTTTTTTTAAAAACCACAGTTTTTCAAATTCTTTTGGACTGATATATCCCAAATAGGAATGACGTCTGTTGCAATTGTAAAACATTTCGATGTAATCAATGACGTCTCTCCGGGCGTCCTCTCGGGTCATGTAGTTTGTAAAAAAGGCCCTCTCAGTCTTCAAACTACCGAAAAAGCTCTCTGCCACGGCATCATGAAGAAATACGGCGTACAGCATCAGTCCTGGGGCCCCTTTGCTGAGGGACGCAAGGATATGTTCACCCATTCGTCCATCAAGGCTATTGGTGACAAGTACGGCAAGTCTGTAGCCCAGGTCATTTTGCGCTTTCTGATTCAAAGCGATGTGGTTGTAGGATAGGAAGACGCTTTTTGTCAAGAAAAGTATTAAGGATAATTAAATTTGCCCTGGCCGGCCTGTCATCAACATCTTGAAAAAACCTGTCCCGGTATGATAATTTATTGGGTTACAACGATATGCTTGCATCTGAGAATTGCGATGCAGGCATTTGCATTTTTAAAAAAAGGAGTTAGTTTATGCCGCTGCTCAAAGAACGCCGGACAACCCGGCAGATAACGGTGGGCTCACAACCTGTGGGCTCCCTGGCACAGGTTTCGGTTCAGTCCATGACCAACACCCAGACCCAGGATGTGCAAGCCACTGTAAATCAGATATTGTCCCTGGAAAAGGCCGGGTGCGAAATTGTCCGGGCAGCCGTGCCGGATATGGAAGCGGCAAAGGCGTTAAAAAAAATCAAAGGAAAGATTCACATTCCCTTGATTGCCGACATCCATTTTGACTGGCGTCTGGCCATTGCTTCGGCCGAATCCGGTGTGGATGGACTGCGGATCAATCCGGGCAATATCGGCACGGCCGACAAAATAAAGGCTGTGGTGGATTGTGCCAAGGCCCACAAGCTTCCCATCCGCATCGGGGTAAACGGCGGATCTTTGGAAAGGCAGATTGAGAAACAATACGGTGTGACAGCCCGGGGCATGGTTGAAAGTGCCCTTGCCAATATCCGGATTCTGGAGGATCTGGGGTTTTATGATATTAAGGTATCCCTGAAGGCTTCGGATGTGGAACGAACCGTGGAGGCCTACCGGCAGCTTTCTTCGCTGACCGATGTGCCCCTTCATGTGGGTGTCACCGAGGCGGGTGGTCTTTATGCCGGCATCACCAAGTCCGCCATCGGCATCGGGATACTGCTGTCCGAAGGGATCGGGGACACCATCCGGGTCTCCCTGACCCGGGACCCGGTGGAAGAGATCCGCACCGGATTTGAAATTTTACGGGCATTGGGTCTGCGCCAGCGGGGTCCGGAGCTGATCTCCTGCCCCACCTGCGGGCGGTGTAAAATAAACCTGTTTAAAATTGCCGAACAGGTAGAAAAAGCTTTACTTGAGCGTTCGGCACAGATTAAAGTTGCCATTATGGGATGTATGGTGAACGGCCCCGGAGAAGCCAAAGAAGCGGACATCGGCATTGCCGGCGGCGACGGCAGGGGAATTTTGTTTAAAAAGGGAAAAGTCATCCGCAAAATTGACCAGGCGTGTCTTGTGGATGAACTGATAAAAGAGATTGACGCAATGACCTTAAACGCGGAGGATGTAAATGGGAAAGAAAGTTAAAACAGCCATCACCCCCACACGGGAAGAAGATTATTCCCAGTGGTACCAGGAGGTGGTAAAAGCCTCGGACATGTCGGAAAATTCGCCGGTCCGCGGATGCATGGTGATCAAACCCTGGGGATTTGCCATCTGGGAGAACATCCAGCGCCAGATGGATGCCATGTTCAAGGAAACCGGGGTAAAAAACGCCTATTTCCCATTATTTATTCCCCTGAGCTACCTTGAAAAAGAGGCTGAGCATGTGGAAGGCTTTGCCAAGGAGTGCGCGGTTGTCACCCATCACAAGCTGGAAAAAGGCGAAGACGGCAGGCTTGTCCCGGCCGGAGAGCTGGCCGAACCGCTGATTGTCCGGCCCACATCCGAAACCATTATCGGTGAGTCCATGTCCAGGTGGACCTCATCCTACCGGGATCTGCCCATTCTTTTGAATCAGTGGGCCAATGTGGTGCGCTGGGAAATGCGCACCCGTATGTTTCTGCGCACCAGTGAATTTTTATGGCAGGAAGGGCATACGGCCCATGCCACCAAAGCGGAGGCCATGGAACGTACCCTTCAAATGCTGGACATTTACGCCAGGTTTGTTGAGGAGCGGCTGGCCATGCCGGTAGTCAAAGGCCGCAAAAGTGAATCCGAACGGTTCCCCGGCGCTGACGACACCACCTGTATTGAGGCCATGATGCAGGATAAAAGAGCGCTTCAGGCCGGCACCTCCCATTTTCTGGGCCAGAATTTTGCCAAAGGCTCCAACATCAAATTCCAGAATGAAGAAGGCCAGGACGCCTATGCCTGGACCACATCCTGGGGAACATCCACCCGGATGATCGGCGGCATGATCATGGTGCATTCCGATGATGACGGCCTGGTGGTGCCTCCCCGTATTGCCCCGGCCCATGTGGTGATCCTGCCTATTTTCAAGAAAGGGACTGACAATTCCGATGTCCTGGAAAGCGCTGAAGCACTTAAAGCCGCTTTAAGAGAGCAGACCTTTTACGGCCTGCCCGTGGAAGTGGAGATCGACAGCCGGGACATCGGCGGTGCCAGGGGCTGGGACTGGGTGAAAAAAGGCATTCCCGTGCGCGTGGAACTTGGTCCAAGGGATATTGAAAACAACAGCGTGTTCATGGCCCGCAGGGATACCGGTGAAAAAAAGGGGATGAACAGAGACGCGTTTATAAATACCATTGCCGACATTCTGGATGACATCCAGAACACCCTGCTCCGGCGCGCCCAAGCCTTCCGGGAAGCCAACACCTTTTCCATGGATGAAAAAGCCCAATTCTACGATCTGTATAAAAAAGCAAAAGGGTATCACAACGGTGCGTTTGTCCTGGCTCACTGGTGCGGATCGGCCCAGTGTGAAGAAAAAATAAAACAGGATCTGTCCGTAACCATCCGGTGCATTCCCTTTGACAGTCCTGACGAAGCCGGAACCTGTATTTATTGTGGCGCCAAAAGCGGCCGACGGGTCCTGTTCGCCAAGGCCTACTAAACTTGGGACAAAGCAAAGCCGGCGGAAATTAAATGATTCGAATCACCGACATATTGGACAAAATCTATGAATACAGTCCGGATGCGGATGTTTCGCTCATAGACAGGGCATATATCTACTCGGCCCAGGTTCATGACGGACAGGTCCGCCTTTCAGGAGAACCCTACCTGTCCCACCCCCTGGAGGTGGCCAATATTCTGGCAGACATGAAGCTGGACATGGAGAGTATTGCTGCGGCCCTGCTCCATGATGTCATTGAGGATACCCCTGCCACCAAAGAAGATATTACCCATATGTTTGGCCCCGGGGTGGCCCATATTGTGGAGGGCGTGACCAAGCTGTCCGCCCTGCATGCGGCCACCAAGGTAGCCCAGCAGGCAGAATCCCTGCGTAAAATGATCCTGGCCATGGCAGATGATATCCGGGTGGTACTTATCAAGCTGGCAGACCGTCTGCACAACATGCGGACCCTTAAATACCACAAAAAGCCTGAAAAACAGGCTGCCATCGCCCAGGAAACTCTGGATATCTATGCACCGATTGCCGCACGTCTGGGCATCTTCTGGATTAAAAATGAGCTGGAAGAAATCGCCTTTTTTTACACCCTGCGGGAAGAACATGATCGAATCCTGACCCTGGTCAATAAGGCCAAGGACGAGCAGGAAGCGTATATCAAAGAGGTCTCAACCTCCCTGCACTATAAAATGGAGGAGATGAATCTGCCCTGCCAGATCAAGGGACGGTTTAAGTCCTTTTACTCCATTTACCAGAAAATGTTGTCCCAGGGTCTTGAGTTTGATGAGGTTTATGACATCATTGCCTTTCGAATCATCCTGGACACCATTCCCCAGTGCTATGCGGCCATGGGAGCGGTTCACTCCATGTGGAAACCCATCTATTATAAAATAAAGGACTATATCGGCAATCCCAAGCCCAATATGTACCAGTCCATCCACACCACGGTAATCGGCCCCAAGGGTGAGCGGGTGGAAATCCAGATCAGGACCCATGACATGGACCGGGTGGCAGAGTCCGGCATTGCAGCCCACTGGTCATACAAGGAAGGCACCAGGATTGATGAAAACACCGGTGAACTGTTTGCCTGGATCCGGAATCTTGTGGAGAACCAGGAAAACCTCAAAGACCCGGATGAGTTCCTTGAGAATGTACGCATCGATCTCTATCCCGGAGAAATTTACGTGTTTACGCCGGCAGGAGAGATTAAGACTCTGCCCAAAAAAGCCACACCCGTTGACTTTGCCTACCGGATTCACACGGAGGTTGGGGCCCAGTGCACAGGGGCCCGGGTCAACGGCAAGCTTGTACCCCTGTCCCATGAACTGCGTACCGGCAACACCGTTGAAATCATAACCACCAAAGGACACCACCCCAACCGGGACTGGCTCAATTTTGTCAAAACAGTCAAGGCAAAGACAAAAATCAGGGCCTATATCAATGCCCGGGAAAAGGAGCGAAGCTATTCCCTGGGACGGGAAATGTGTGAGAAAACATTCAAAAAACGCAGCCAGAATTTCAATGCCCTGATCAAATCAGGTGATATCGGCAGGGTGGCAGAATCATACGGGTTCAAAACGGTTGACGACCTGATCGCCCATGTGGGATTCGGACAACTGACAGCGCTTCAGGTGCTGAACCGGGCTGTGCCGGAACTTGAAAAAGAAAAAGATTCAGAAAATGCCGATGATGCCCTCATTGAAAAAACCGTTTCCCGGCCTTTGGACAAACGGGCCACCGGGGTTATTGTAAAAGGGCTCAATGATATTCTGGTCAAGTTCTCAAAATGCTGCACCCCCCTGCCCGAAGACCCCATAATCGGGTATATCACCCAGGGCCAGGGAGTCGCCATCCACCGGAAGAACTGCATTAATATTTTAAAAATGAGCAGTGAACGGGTTATTGACGTCGAATGGGCCAGTGGCATCAAGGAATCATACCCTGCGTCCATCTGCATCAAGACAGACGATCGCCACGGCCTTCTGGCCGACATTGCCGCTGTGATTTCAAAGGCCGGTATCAATATTTTAAATGCACACTCGGAAACATCGGATGAAGGCATCGGGGTTTTTTATTTCACCATCATGGTGGAAAGTTCCGGGCAGCTTAACAAAGTCATGGCAGAACTTCGCCGGGTAAAAACCGTCAACGATGTTAAACGGGTCGTCCTCACCGAAGAAAAATAATGAAGCACCGTTCCAAGGCGTTTTAATTCAGGGCCGCTTTGGGGCACGGTCCTCACAATTGTAATACTCGTGTTCCTTCATCATTTCCTAACCAAAATTTTTAATAATTGGGTATACAACAAAGCATTTTTTATTTATGGTCAAGATAGCCGGATCTAATTTTCTTTAATCAATGTGGCCCGGCCCGAACATTAACGCTTTAGCCTGGAATATTATGGTAAGCTTTCAATTTACCAGCCCCCGCCAGAAGACCGGAAAAGAAAGGTCCGGTACCCACCTCCTCGCCCCCAAGCAACACCTGAATCCACCCCGACACCTTAATTTTAATGCGGAGATCTGTATGAAAAAAATCTTTATCCTGGATACCAACGTCATCCTGCATGACAGCGGATGCATTCATCAATTCAAAGACAATGACATTTATATTCCCATTACAGTGATTGAGGAACTGGATAAATTTAAAAAAGGAAACAATGTCATTAACTGTAATGCCCGGGACTTTTTAAGGACCCTGGATGCATTGTCCAGTGATACCATGCTCAACGGCGGGGTTCCCATTGATAACGGAAGCGGAAGTATTGCCATTCGCCTGGACACGGCCCTGGATCCCATCATTAAAAACAACTTTAATGAGATCACCCCGGATGTCAGAATAATAAACATTGCCTATTCCATCGCCAAAGAAAACGGTTTCAAGAATGTCGTTTTTGTAACCAAGGATGTGAATCTGCGCCTGAAAGCCCGGTCCATTGGTTTGAAAACTGAAAATTACAACTCCCAGTATGTTGAAAACATCTCCGAGATGTACACCGGCATGAAGGTGGTGGAGAACATCAGCTCCCAGGTACTGGACGAACTGTACCAGAAGCCCTATGAAACCGGTACCGCAAGCCTGGGACGGGATGTTGCACTCTTTGCCAATGAAAATGTGATATTGAAAAATGGCTCCAAGTCCGCCCTGGCCTATTTTGACGGCGCAAGCCAGACCGTGAAACTGATCCAGCCCCGAATCTGCTACGGCATCAAACCGCGGAACTCGGAGCAGACATTTGCCCTGAATGCCATGCTCAATCCGGATATCTCCCTTGTCACCATTTCCGGCAAGGCCGGTACCGGTAAAACCCTGCTGGCCCTGGCAGCGGCCCTGGCCAAAAAGCAGTTCTACCGCCAGATTTTCATAGCCCGCCCCGTGGTCCCGCTAAGCAACAAAGATTTAGGGTTCCTTCCCGGAGATGTGGCATCCAAGCTGGATCCATATATGCAGCCCCTGTATGACAATCTCGCTGTTATCCAGAATCATTTTAGTGAAAACGGTTCCAATGGGAAAAATATCAAGGAGCTGATAGAAGAGGAAAAAATCGTTATCACACCGATTTCATATATTAGGGGCAGATCCATTGTACGGGTGTTCTTTATCGTGGATGAGGCCCAGAACCTGACACCCCATGAGGTGAAAACCATCATCACCCGGGCCGGAGAGGGCACAAAAATTGTTTTTACAGGGGATATCTTCCAGATAGACCATCCCTATCTGGACACCCAGACCAATGGGCTTGCCTATATCATAGAAAAGATGAAGGGCCAGACCCTTTATGCCCACATCAATCTTGAGAAGGGTGAGCGTTCTGAGTTAGCGGAGCTGGCCTCCAAAATTCTATAAGCAAGGCATTTTTGCCTCACCTGCGGCATTACAGTCCCGTCGCGGTAGGGACAACCACCGCAAAAAACACCTTGCCTACTCCCCTTCTTGAAACAGAAAAATTCCGGCATGCTCACACATACCGGAATTTATTGATAATATCTTTAGTGCCTGTACGGCAGCGGTGTTTGGACGAAAAGTTGCCCTGATGCAAGGCCCAGATGGGTGACTTTTCGGTCAAACACTATTTAAGAGGCTTTGGTTACTTTTCCCGCCTTAATGCAAGAGGTGCATACATCAATTTTTCTAACGCAACCGGGCTTAATCACCGCACGAACTCTCTGGAGATTGGGATTGAAGCGCCTTTTATTCAAATTATGGGCATGGCTGACATTATTGCCGACCATTGGCTTTTTTCCACAAATTGCACATTCTTTTGACATAATTTATACTCCTAATAAAATCGCTCTATCAAAATTAAAACCCAGCATGAATACAATAGATTAAAATAAAAGTAAAGGTTTTCTATTTTTTTTCGTTATCGGATTTGACCGCTTTAAGATGCTCAGACACCGTGGGAATTTTTTCAAGGGCGATCTGGCTTTGATCGGTTCCTGCATAGTTTTCCACAATATATTGGTAGCGTTTCAGTGCAGCCTGGTATTTCTTTGTTTTATTATAGAAATTGGCAACATACAACTCATGGCTGACAATATTGTCAATGCAGGCATCAACATGCGCCAAAGCTTCCTGGGTGTATTCACTGTCCGGGAACAACCGAATCAGCCTTTCAAACTCAGCCATGGCATTTTTCGCAGGTGTTGCATCCCTGTCTATGGTGTCAATCTGATTAAACCAGCACATGGCGACCTGATTGATAATATAGGGAACCGCCTCATTTTTGGGATGCATTTTCTCAAAGTTTTCATAGGCAGCAATCGCTTCGGGATATTCCTTAAGATGAAAATGAGCATCGGCAATCTTTAATTCCGCCAGAATGGCATATTTACTGAACGGATACCAGTCTTTAAGATCCGTATACGCCTTGACCGCAGCCGCGTAATCCTCATTCATGAATGAAGCTGCACCTTCCGCTGCCAGCTGCTGGGCGTTTTTGTTCATCTGCTGATGTTCTTCTTCAAACAGGGAACACCCTGACAGCAAAAAAAAGACCAATCCTGCAATGAGAAATTTATTCATTTTTATAAGCTCTCTACATAATGCTCTGCACTGACCGCAGCCACAGCACCATCTCCCACAGCCGTTGCAATCTGGCGTAAAGGCGTATCCCTGACATCACCGACCGCGAACACACCGGGCACGTTTGTCTGCATTCTATTGTCCACAAGAATAAAACCGCCCTCATCGGTCTTCACATCACCTTTTATAAATTCGGTGTTGGGCAGAATACCGATCCAGAGAAAGCAGCCATTTGCCTCGATTTCAGACGCTTTGCCGGTTTTTAAATTTTTTATATTCACTTTTTCAACGCCGTAAACGCCATCCATTCCCGTTACGACACTATCCCAGAGGAATTCAATTTTGTCGTTGGAAAAAGCTCTTTCCTGAAGAATTTTGGTGGCCCGCAATTCATCCCTGCGATGGACCAGGTATACTTTTTTAGCAAACCGGGTGAGAAAAATGGATTCCTGAACCGCTGTATCCCCGCCCCCAACGGCCACCACCACTTTGTCCCGGAAAAAAGGCCCGTCACAGGTGGCGCAAAAGGAAATCCCTTTACCCATGAACCTGTCCTCGCCAACCCCGGGTTTCCTGGGCGATGCGCCAGAAGCAATGATCAGGGACTTGGCTTTAATGTGTTTGTTCTTAAGAATGACTTTCTTGATCTTCCCGGAAAGATCAAGTCCCTGAACCTCTGCGGTTTCAATGGTCAACCCCAGGGCCAAAGCCTGTTCTTTTATTTTTTCGGCCAGGTCAAACCCGGAAATGCCTTCGGGAAAACCGGGGTAATTTTCAATCCAGTCCGTTACAAGAATCTGACCGCCGGGGACAGCTTTTTCAATCAGCAGAACATTCATCCGGGCCCGGGCCGCATACAGACCTGCAGTCAGGCCAGCCGGCCCGGCGCCGATGATCACCAGATCATACTCACTCATTGGAACTCTCCTTAAAGAATGCTTTTGATTGCCTCTTCAAGTTTTTCCTTTGCCACCATGCCGGTAATCTGGTTAACAACCGCCCCATCCTTTAAAAAGATAAGGGTTGGAATGGCCTGTACATTATGTTTACTGGGGCTTATGGGGTTATCATCCACGTTGACCTTGGCAAAGGTGACCTGGTCACCGAATTCACTGGCCAATGCTTCAAGGGTCGGGCCAATGGCTTTGCACGGACCGCACCAAGGTGCCCAGAAATCCACCATAATCGGCTTGTCAGACGTTTTTAACAGTTCGTCAAAATCTTCATCAGTGAGGTCAATAATATTTTCCGCCATAGCTATTTCCTATTTTTAGGTTAAAATTGTCGTAACTATACGTTCATAATCGGCTTTTGTCAATTTTGTTTGGACACCGAAAATCAGCATTGCTGTTGACACCTGTTTGAACGAAAAGTTACCCGTCTGCGCCTTGCATCCGGGCAACTTTACGTTCCAATACAGGTTTGTGTTCAGGCACTATTCAGTGTTTGAACGAATTACCAGTTTTCACCAAGAACCTCAAAATGAGCCTGGGGATGGGCACAGGCCGGGCACATTTCAGGCGCTTGTGTTCCTTCATGCAGATAACCGCAGTTCCGGCACCGCCAGGTGACCGGGGCATCTTTTTTGAAAACCGTGCCTGCCTCGATATTGGCAGCCAGGTCATTGTATCTTTTTTCATGCTGTTTTTCAGCAACAGACACCATCTCAAAAACCATGGCAATGGCATCAAAGCCTTCTTCCCTGGCAATGGAGGCAAACTCCGGATACATATGGGACCACTCCTCATATTCTCCGGCTGCAGCCCCTTTCAGATTTTCCAGGGTTGTACCAATAACACCGGCAGGAAAGGTGCCGGAAATTTCAAGTTCTCCGCCTTCAAGAAATTTAAAAAACCGCTTTGCATGCTCTTTTTCCTGGTCGGCAGTTTCGGCAAAAATTGCAGAAATCTGGACATACCCTTCCTTTTTAGCCTGGCTGGCAAAATAGGTATAGCGCATTCTTGCCTGGGATTCACCGGCAAATGCGGTGAGCAGATTTTTTTCTGTTCTGGTTCCTTTCAGACTTGCCATAAGTAAAATCTCCTTAAATTCATTGTTTATATGCGGTGCTTTACCGCAACCAAAGTTAATTTTTTACCTGCCATTTTGCTGCGGCACTGGTCACAATAACCTGTAAGGCAGATCCTTTTTCCCGTGATTAAAAATTTTTCTTCCATTTCCCGGGGCAGGACCAGGCTGTCCAAGGGGTCTGCCTGGAAGGAATCTGCCTGGAAATCAAAAATTTTGCGGCATGATACGCAGTAAAAATGATGGTGCGCTTCCCGATTGGGATCAAACCGTCTGGAATCACCATGGCCTTCCACCACATCAATCATGTGGGCTCCTGCAAAGGTCACAAGCGTCCTGTTCACTGTATCCAGACTGAGATTCGGAAATAGTTTTTTGACCTCCTTGTGAATCTGTTCTGCACTAGGATGGGAAACCGATGCTGTTAACGCCTTATAGATTGCTACGCGCTGGGGCGTAATTTTCAGCTTGTTTTCTCTGCATTTTTCGAAGAATAGATCCAACCCGATGTCCTTTTAGAAAAATATTAAATAGGATTAAATCCTATTTAGGTGAATTAGTCAATGATAATCCGGCATTTAAATTCGGCTATTTTATGCTTCCGTTTGGGAAGAACTTTGCAAATATCCGGGTTAATGGGCTGCTTAACGATTGTATGGGGCGTTATTTTTCAGGTGAATCCGGGTTGTTCAGGCGATCAAAATTTGTAAATATATTATTGATGGTTGCCCTGCACCGGATCATTTCATCCGGATCTATTCCCTGCTCGGCTTCAGCTAACATCTCTTCTACAAACCCGATAAGATGGGGCTTTAATTCCTTGGCTTTGTTTGTAAGATAAATAAAGTTGCTGCGTTTATCATTTCGGTCAGGAATCCTGAGTACAATATTTTTTTTCTCAAGCCCATTTAAAAGGCGGGTAACGGCGGCTTTGTCTTTAACGGCGATCCGGGCAAGGGCCTGCTGGGTCTGGCCGTCCTGGCGGTAAAGATGGACAAGGAGGCTCCACTGCTCGTAACTGACATCAATTCCGGCGTCCTGAAATTTTTTTGACAGCCGCTTGATGATTGCCCGGGACAACCGGCCCACAAGATAGCCAATGGATAAGTCAATAATGTTGTTGTAGTTGTCCACTATCTTTTGTCCATGCAGATCCGGGCCGCCACATTGACTGCTTCAACACCGTCGGAGGAATATTCCGCGCCAATGGATTCGGCCCACTCCCGGGTCACCACGGCACCGCCCACCATGACCTTGCATTCAAGCCCGTTCTCCTTTGCCAGGGCAATGACCTCGGGCATGCGCACCATGGTGGTGGTCATCAGGGCAGACAATCCGATCAGATCAGCCTTGTGGGTCTGGGCCGCCGCAATGATATTTTCAGCCGTGACATCCTTGCCCAGGTCAATCACATCAAACCCGAAATTTCTGAGCATCAGTACCACGATGTTTTTTCCGATATCGTGGATATCCCCCTGGACCGTGGCAAAGACCAGGGTGCCCTTTTTTTCATTGCCACCAGAGGCATTGAGGGCGGGTTCAAGAACGGCAAACCCGTTTTGCATGGTTTCGGCACTGGCAATGAGCTGGGGAAGAAAATACTTTCTTGCATCATAGTATTCCCCCACGGTCATAATGGCCGGGATCATCTTTTTTTCCAGCAGTTCGGACGGGGCAATCCCCTTTTCAAGGGCTTGATTACAAAGCCTTTCAATATCCTCCCTGCGGCCCTGGATCACCGCGTCAACAATCTGGTCTTCCACGGGCAGGTCCGCTGTTTTTGGGGAGGAGGCCTCTTTCTTTTTATCCGCATTTTTATCTTTGGCAAACCGTTTTATATATGACAGGGCATCCTGGTCCCGGCCGGTTAAAACATCCGATGCCGCCTTGGTATTCATCAAAAGCTCATGGGAAGGGTTGGCAATGGCCCAGGAGAGCCCGGCACCGGCAGCCATGGCAAAAAATGAGGCATTCACCCACCCGCGTTCGGGTAGCCCAAAGGAGATGTTGGACAACCCGAGAACCGTGCCAAACCCCTGTTGAGACGCCCATTTAACAGTTGCAAGGGTCTCTTTGGCAGCTTCGGGATTACTGGATACGGTCATGACCAGGCCGTCCACGATCAGATCTTTGTTTTTATACCCATAGACTGCGGCCTGTTCGGCAATTTCAGTAACTAATTCTTTTCTTCGTTCTGCCTTGTCCGGCAACTCATTGTCGGCCAGGGGCAGTACAATGAGCATGGCCCCATACTTGGCCGCCACCGGCAAAAGTTTTTCAAGCTTCTCTTTTTCGGCTGAAATTGAGTTGATCAATGCCCGGCCCGGGTAGTAGCGTACGGCAGCTTCCACCACATCCGGATCCGAAGAGTCAATGACCAGGGGCAGATTGACCACGGGAACCACACTTGAGATGATATCTAAAAGGGTCTGTTTTTCATCAATCCCGGGCATCCCCGCATTGATGTCCAGCAGGTCGGCCCCGGCCGCAGCCTGGTCCCGGGCCAGCTTGCGCACATAGGCCATGTTTCCCGCTTTCAGTTCCCCTTGCAGGATTTTTTTTCCGGTGGGGTTGATGCGTTCACCGATAATGCGGATCGTACTCTTTGAATTCGTAATCAGGGCCTGGGTAGCCGAGGAAAGCATGGCCGTTTCCACCGGCTTTATTTCCAAAGGAGAGAGTCCTTCCATGCCCCGGGCCAATTTGGCAATATGTGCGGGGGTGGTACCGCAGCAGCCCCCCATGATATTGACGCCGGCTTCGGCAAAGGGCCGGGCAAAACTGCTGAACTCATCTGCATCCATGGGGAATACGGTTTCGTTATCTTTTATGACGGGCATCCCCGCATTGGGTTTGGCCATCACCGGAATCTGCACCATCTTTCGGATACGCCGGATGACATCAAGCATCTCTGTGGGGCCGGTGGAGCAGTTGACGCCCACCACATCTGCCCCCAGACTTTCAAGGGTGACGGCCATGGCCTCGGGGGTGGTGCCGTTTAAGCTGTGCCCGGTTTCATCAAAGGTCATGGACACCATGGTAAACCCGCCGCAAAGCTCCTTGACCGCAAGCAGGGCTGCCCGGCTCTCCTGGATATCAATCTGGGTTTCGATGACAAAAAGATCAACGCCGCCGTCAATCAGCCCTTTTACCTGGCGTTTAAATCCCTGGATGGCCTGTTCAAACCCAAGGTCGCCAAATGGCATGATAAATCGGCCACAGGGACCGATATCCCCGACGATGAGCGGGCGAATGCCTTCCCGGGCCGCCAGCTCATCTGCCGTTTTCACCGCATTTTCTGCAATTTGGCAGTTGATCAGCTCAGTTTGATCTGCGGCACCGAACTCTTCAAGTTTCCAGGGAGTGCCGCCAAAGGTGCAGGTGTAGAGCATATCTGACCCTGCCCGGGCATAGGCGCGATATATGTCGGCCGATACATCGGGATTCTCCACGGACCATAGTTCCGGGCTGACTCCCGGCGGCAGGCCGCGTTTCTGCATCTCGGTACCGGTGGCACCGTCCAGGATAAGAATTCGCTTTTTAATAATGTCCAGTATGGTTTTGTCTTTTTCTCCCACGTTGTCTCTACCCCCCTGTCACTTTAGATATGCCGCAAAAGGCGGTGACGCTTTTTTCCGGCATCAGAATACAGGTTTGCGTCATGGTCACCCCAAGCGTTTCCATTTTGAGAATATGATATATGTCTGCCTGGAACCGGATGTCAAAATCCCCATAACCGGCAGAAAACCGTTTTAATTTCAATGTCCTTCGTTCCCGGACCAGCTCTTTGTTATACAATGCCATCAGCCAGTCAAATCCTTCATCGACAATTTCAGACGCCGCAGCATCCACGATCACAGCCCCGGTCATCCTTTTGTCTTTCTGAAGCTGTCTGATCTCATCTGCAACAGCCTGGCCACCGGTAATGCCCATAATGAGCAACTGGTCAGCCCCCCCGAGAAACCGGGTAAACCTTTCGCTTTCAAACACTGTATCGGATTGCTTTAAGGCAACGGTTTTGTTCCCGTGGTCAATCTGTATATCTCCGATACAGGCCGTAGCCTTGAGATGTATATGATCTGCCGCATAGGTGATCCATCTGTCCACCTCGGACATCATACGTTGTGAGACCTCGTTTTGGCGGCGCTGATACCCCAGGCGTTTAAGGATCTTATACCGCGGTACTTTTAAGGGAATGTACGGAAACGTTCTAAGCTGCTGCATGCGGTTAATATACCAGTTTTTTTTTATTATGAAAGTATTTTCACTGGTGCTCACCCGCTATTACTTTGATTATGAAACGGCTCAAATTTAGCGGTCAGAAGCTCTCGAAATGTCCAAACATGATTCGTCAGTCCGGCAGCCATTCCAGGGGTTCGATGTTGCCACTTGGGGTGAATCAATCCCAAGGCGGATGTTTCCTGCTCAGACAAAGGTAAGCGCAAACTCATATGTGGCCTGGCAAAATTATAGAAGGCTTGAAAGAAGGTCACACGCCGTCTCATTTGGGCCCGATCCTTACAGAAACACTGG
>NZ_JQKJ01000041.1 GCF_000745975.1 Desulfobacter vibrioformis DSM 8776
AAAAAGATATTTTCATATATATGGAAAACCCGGCTCATTTTGGCCGGGCTTGTTCAACAATCGGATAAGATCGTGGTTCGTTCCTCACACGATCTATCCTTATTCGTTATATTTTTATTTAAACAAAATATCTGGAAATCTCTTTCGGGGTATAAGCTGAGCAGTGTCTAAATATCGTTTACGACGGCCAGGAAGATTCATGTTTACTCTAAATGATTTTCCTTTTGGAAGATTAACTAGAATTGTTGAAATGTCTTCATCATTTCCCAATTTAGAATTCCGCTTTATAAACCAGTCGTCTAATTCTTTTTCTGTTAAACAACATATTTGTCGTTCTTGAACACAAACCATTGCGATGAAAACACTATTGCAAATTTTGCAGAGTTTCTTGATTTCTTGTTTGTTTTCACTTGAAAACGTAATTGTGTAATCAAGACCAGATGGTTTACTTGCGTATTTCAAATAAATTCCAATTGTTTCGTTGATTCGAAAAGCGCTACGTGAAATACGGTCACTAAAACGGACTGCATTTATTGAGGTGAACAGTTCATGTTCAGCAATCTGAGTCAATGCTGCACCATGATACATATGGTCGTCATTTATTCTCATAAGCATCCTTTAATTTTAATTCAAGTTAAAATTATCAGACAGTTGAAATATAACGGGGAGCTGAGGGGCCAGGCTTTTGAACCCTAAAAGCTCCGATAAAAGGTTAAATTTCCCTGAACCAGGCACTCCCGAAAGGCCGCGCAGTAAGCCTGGTCCCTCTCCAGCGTTTTGTTGGGCAAAATGGCACCCTTCTACAGTTTTGGAGCAAGCACCCCTATTTTTGGGGAATCATTCCCCAAAAAGTGTAAAGTACTTTTGGGGTGATATGAAGGATGCCGTTCTTTTTAAGAATCCACCAGCTTTGATCCTCGTTTGGGCCAGCTCCAAGGTACATGAACGTATGCTGAATTTACATAGCCTCTTCTCTGAATCAAACCCGTTTGCAGTATTGGGCGAAACGATAATCATAGTCGTTGTTTACTTCCGGGTATGACAATAATGCAAGTTTATAATCATGTGCGCGATAAACAATCCGGGGAGATTGAGTAGCAGTACGCTTCCAAACGTTGTATTCGGCAACGACCTTTCTTCAATCACCCTGAGCAACGGTTGAGTACCGGAATGTATCACAAGCACCCTGCCCTTTCATACCATATTTTTGTATTTAAGGCTGCAAGCAGCTATAGCTCCGCCTTTTCGATTACACTTCCTTCGATTTATCAATTTAATAGACATTATACCGATTTTCCGTAACCTATTGATTTTACTGAAAAGCTGACTTTCAAGGATCCAATAAAATCAGACACTTAGTCAAAATCGGTATAATGTCTAATATGATGACAAAGGTTCAACATCGCCGTCGACAAGCTCAATATTGACCGAAATATACCACCGGAAGACTCATCAATACGATTCAGTGCATGGAAATCAATATCAGCATTATCACATAATCATGTTTTCCTGCTACAGTAACGCGAACCCATACGCTCCGATAACATGCCGTTGATTGCCAGCTGCCAGCAATATAAGGCCCAACGGGGAGCTCAGCTGGCCGGGGGGCATATAGCCGAGCACGTTCTAAAAGCCAAGTTTTTTTCTAAAACCAAGCACGTTCAAAGAGCCGCTAGCTCCCCCCGGTCAGCTGCAGCGTTTTGTTAGCCTTTTTGTTCTTAGTCTCCTTCAAATTCCAACATTAGCCTAAGCATATCCTTAAGCTGAATCCCATCTTCATAGATTGGTTCTTCATAATTAACCAGAAAGAAGTCTTTTTCAATTGAGTATACTCGAAATCCTTCTCGTTGATAAAAGGCCAACTGATATCCAAATGTTCCGGTTCCTACTTCCAACCGTCTCACCTTAGCTTCGCGAGTGGCGGCGATCACATATTGAAGCAATTTTCTTCCGATACCAATTTTTTGATATTCAGGGTCAACTGAGATGTTCATCAATTCATGCGTATTTTCAGAAATTGGTTTAACAACGCATGCTCCAACAATTTGATCTTCCAATGTCACAATAAAGCATTTTGATTGCCTCAAATAGTATTCTACGTTCTTTATTGAAGGATCTGCTTGCAGAAGCAAGTTCATGGGAGCTTTTGAAGCTGTTATTTCTTTTATTTTAGTTATGGAATCTGTCATGATTTTTGTTTGAGGCTAACGGGGAGCTGAGGGGCCGGGCTTTAAACCCCAAAAGCTCCGATAAAAGGTAAAATTTCCTGAACCACATACTTTCCAAAACGCCGCGCAGGTAGCCCGGTCCCTCTCCAGCGTTTTGTTCGACATGTGATCTCCCCTTCAGAGATCAGCAGAGGGGAGCTTCATCGCAGAACACCTTTCCAAAAGGAGGGCTGTAACCGCATTCGCAATTTTTCTGCTGCCCCCTATCCCGGCAATGTCAAGAAGCCGTTTAGCGATCTGCGTGACATCCGCATTGATCCCTGTTGCATCTCAGCAGCCATGGTCACATTGATGCCATCAGCAGTCGGAGCCATTCAATCACAACAACAGTTACCTGTCCGATTAGCCTGCGATACAGGCTGCTTGTTCTTTGTGGGTTGGTCATAAAATGGGCCATTCATGATCAAAGCCGATTCAGGCCACTCTCAACTGCTTGTAATTCCGGCATTATTTTTCAAACTCTGAAAAAATGAGCACAAAGTGGCCGAAGTTATGATCAGGTCCGTTTTTTGTCACCAGAGAGCAACTGCCGTCCATCTTTCACCTAATGGACCATGCTGTAGCCTTTCAAGAACTCTACCCTTTTGGTTAGAGCATTCGAGTTCGGTTTGAATGGTTTCGATCTTTTCATTCGTTACTTCATGCTCCAGCCCCTTTGGGCATTTGCTTTTTGCAGCGTTCTATAAGGCGAACGGGGAGCTGAGGGGCCAGGCTTTTAAACCCAAAAAGCTCCGATAAAAAGATAAATTTCCCTGAACCAGACACTTCCGAAAGGCCGCTCTGTAAGCCTGGTCCCTCTCCAGCGTTTTGTTCGCTTCTTTTCATAGCCGAAGTAAGCTGGAGCCAAAAAAAACAAGCCAAACTAATGCAATAATAAAACTAATTGAAAGTGCAACCATTTTTAATTCAATTTTATTTTTGCTTTCTGTAGAATCGGCCCATTTTTTCAAATAATACAGTCCTATGATACCGATACCACAAGCAGCGCCTAAAAGAATAAAAATGCCGTCGCTTGTAAAAACAAACAATAGTGACAATATAGCAAAAATACATATTAAAATATTGGCCACTACTTTTGTTGGTTGTTTTGATTTGGAAATAACTGCTTTGATTTTTTTGTTTTCTTGTACTTTGGGAAGAAAGATGGATGCACCCCAACACAAAAGAAACAAAATTAATATAAAAAAACCTAAACCTGTTAATTTTTCTTCGCTTGAAGCGCAGGAGGTTAAGAATAGCAGTAAAAAACATACAACAATACTGGATGTGTTTTTATTTTTTGAATTCGTTTTTAACACTCTTTCCCCACTTGATAATTTTTTGTAAATTAGGGAGCACAACTAAACCACAAATAACGCCGAAAACAAATAATGTAATTCCCATTTTAGCAGAACCAGATAACCATACTACCAAACCAGCACCGCAAAATAATGATACAATAGCAATAGCTATAATGACCGGTATTGGGATTAGTCCTCTTTCATTTCGTAAATTTTTCATTGCGTATCCTTTTTGAAAAGCGAACGGGGAGTTGAGGGGCCAGGCTTTTAAACCCCAAAAGCTCCGATAAAAAGATAAATTTTCCTGAACCAGGGGATTCCGAAAGGCCGCGCAGTAAGCCTGGTCCCTCTCCAACGTTTTGTTCGCTTGGTATAAAGTTCAAAATTTTTTCCATGTTGCTTTGAGGACGATTATGGAAGGCTGTGCAAAATTCTGTACTCTGCTCAGCCTCGCCAAGGATATTTTTGGAAATCGGCCCAAATGGTACTCGCCCTTTATAAAACCAATTCCTTCCAGAAAAACATTTCAAAACTTGTCAAGCTGCTTATTCCGCTGCCTTTACCAACCAAAGATCAAGTTCCCTTATAATTTTTTGGACGGTCAAGTCATCCATCAATCAAAGGGCCAGAATCCTTTCGGAAGGCCCTATGAAAATGTTTCTTAAAGCCAGTTAGGCTGCCTGCCTTGAACACGTTTGGTAAAGGCCCATGATAATGTGTCAACAAGCCGAGAGCTTTCCTTTATGGACCAAGTATCAAGCAGCCTATTTTTTTATAAAATCTGGTATCAAAGTCCTTTTTTCGTCTCTTTATCCAGGCTTCATTCAGCCTATTCATTTCCATTTTTTGAAAGCGAACAGTGAAATAGACAGAATGGGCCAATATGGTGATAGACGGATTCTGCCTATTGTATTTATTGAAACATTTGTGTATTATTGTACACAATAACTATTACCCCAGAAATATAATGGGTTCGTATCACATGAATCAACAGAAATCAACACAAGAAAACGAAATTAAAAGATTTTGGGATAATTACATAAACCGCCTGGAACATATTGGTATCAAAGCCAATGTTATCAGGTGGCATGTAATCAGAGCCGAGCAGTATATCAAGGCATTCCCTGACAAGCGTCTGGCGGAACACGGCCCGGAAGAGGTGGTCGCCTATCTGGAACAACAGGGAAGAGCAGGCCAAATTGAGGACTGGCAGTTCAGGCAGATTGTGGATGCTATACAGAATCTGTTTGTCATGCTTGGCGTAACCTGGCTACCCGAAGTGGACTGGAAATTCTGGATGGATTCAGCCGCGTCCCTGACAGAATCGCATCCCACGGTTGCCGCCGGTACGGCGGTTAAAAAAACGATTGATCACCTGTCAAATATAAAGCGCTCAAAACTTACCGCCGTTCGAAAACTTCATACAGATATCCTGGAGCAGCTATTAGTGGAGTTACGGACAAGAAGGTACTCCATAAGAACCGAACAGTCTTATGAATCATGGGTGACGCGTTTTATCTCCTTTTGCGGAAACCAGGAACCTGAAACGCTTGGCAGCGGTGAGGTTGTCAGTTTTCTGCAGCATCTTGCCGTTCAGCGGAATGTTGCGGAAAGCACCCAGAATCAGGCGTTGAATGCTTTGGTCTTCTTCTATGACAAGGTGCTGAAACAGCCCCTGGGTAACATTGGGGATTTTGCACGCGCTAAACGCCCCAGGCGCCTGCCCGTGGTTTTAACCCAAAGCGAGGTCACAAAAATTCTCGACCAGATGGATGGCAGGCAAAAGCTGATGGCTTCCCTGCTTTATGGTACGGGTATGCGGTTGATGGATTGTGTCAGACTCAGGGTTCAGGATATTGATTTCGGATACCAGCAGATCGTGATCAGGGACGGAAAAGGGAAAAAAGATCGTGTGGTCCCCTTGCCTGAACGGCTTTTAAACGAGCTTAAAGTCCACCTTGAAGCGGTGCGTAAGATTCATGACACAGATCTGGAAAAAGGATTTGGTGAGACATACCTTCCCAATGCCTTTGATCAAAAATCCCCCAATGGCGCAAAAGAGTGGGGATGGCAGTATGTGTTTCCCAGCGGCCGGCTTTCAGTTGACCCAAGAAGCGGTAAGACCCGCCGTCACCATATCCACGAGAATGGTCTTCAAAAAGCCATAAAAACGGCGGCCCTGAAGGCCAGTATTCCCAAAAAAGTAAATTGCCACGCCCTGCGGCACAGTTTTGCCACACATCTTCTGGAAAGCGGTTATGATATCCGGACGGTACAGGAACTGCTCGGCCATGCAGATGTCTCCACAACCATGATTTATACACATGTGCTCAACCGCGGGGGAAAAGGCGTGAAAAGCCCTCTGGACGGATTATAAGCTTAGACTATGTTGTTGACGGCGGTCATTTTACATCATATTTTATTACCGCACTATTTCTGAATTTAATAATAAAACTATTCACATCCGCAATGGGAGGCAATATGATATCTGCGCAGTTTTTAATGACATCTTTCATCGTCGTGCTGATGCCGGGAACCGGGGTAATCTACACGGTTTCCAACGGACTTTTTCTTGGGAAGCGGGCCGGCATGGCAGCAGCCTGCGGATGCACGGCAGGTATCATTCCTCACCTGGCGGCCTCTGTCCTGGGGCTTTCCGCAATTCTTCACACATCTGCGCTGATGTTTCAGGCAATAAAATATGCCGGCGCATTGTACCTGCTGTACCTGGCATGGGCCATGTGGCACGACACAGGCATGATCCGGATTAAATCGCCATCACAGGCAAACAGCCTGGGACGAATCGCGGCAAGGGGCATTCTGATCAATATCTTAAACCCGAAACTGTCCATATTTTTCCTGGCTTTTCTGCCCCATTTTATATCCCCTGAAGCAGGTCCGGCACTTTTTCAATTCATGGTTTTAAGTCTTCTGTTCATGGCAATGACCTTAATTGTATTTATCCTGTACGGTCTGGCTGCAAACGGAGTGAGCCGGTACATCACCAATTCACCCAGGGTACTTGTCCGGATACAGCGCTCTTTTGCCCTGACCTTTGCCGCCTTGGGCATCAGGCTTGCGGCCACCAGACAATAAGATTTTTACGGGAGAACCGCTAAAAAAATGCCCCGGATCAGGATCTTTGCATTAAAAAAACAGCCAAGAGTTTATATTGCCAGAACTCACTGACTGATGATACTGTGGGCCGTGTTAACCCATTACCATAAACACAAACTGCGATAAGACCATAAATCATGACCAAAGACAACGCCTCTTTTGCACAGCAAATCAAACCCATTCGGGATGAAATTGACGCCATTGATGCCCGGATTATCTCCTTATTAAGCAAGCGCCGGGAACAGGTGGAAAAAATCGTGGCGGTAAAAAAAGAGCACAAGGTGCCCATTTACCATCCGGCCCGGGAGGAAGACGTGATATCCCGCCTGCGGGGAAAAGCCTCGGACATGGATGTGGACCCTGATTTGGTGGAAAATCTTTACAGAACGATCATGCACCAGTCCAGAAAGAGTCAGACCCGTGTGTCCAAAACCAGTTTGATCCGGCCCCAGGCAAGGATACTTGTTGTGGGCGGTGCCGGAGAGATGGGCCGTCTGTTTGTCCGGTTTTTCACCGACACCGGCTATCCGGTGGATATCCTGGATAAAGATGACTGGGACCGTGCCCAGGCCCTGTGTAAAAACGCAGACCTTGTCATTGTCTGTGTTCCCATTAACGTTACGGTTAAAGTCATTGACGCCCTGGCCCCGCTGATGCGGCCGGATGCGGTGCTCACAGATCTGACTTCGGTCAAAACACTCCCCCTTGAAGCCATGTGCCGGGCACACACGGGTCCTGTACTGGGCCTGCACCCCCTTTTCGGCCCCACCACGAACAACCTGGACAAGCAGATCATCGCGGCATGCTCCGGACAGAAAGATGATGCCTGCCAGTGGGTGATTGACCAGCTGGTTGCCTGGGGTGCCGTGGTTGTGGAAACAAGTGCCCGGGAACATGACCAGGTCATGGAAATTGTCCAGGCTCTTCGGCATTTTGCCACGTTCAGTTTCGGCAGTTTTCTTTACCGCCAGGGTATACCCATTAAACGTACCCTTGAATTCTCCAGCCCGATCTACCGCCTGGAGCTGGGCATGGTGGGCAGGCTTTTTGCCCAGGACCCTGATCTGTACGCTGAAATCATCTTTGCCACACCTGAGCGGCGCCAGCTTTTAAAAACATTTGTTCAGTCCTTGACCCAGTTCCTTGATATGCTTGAATCCGGAGATAAGGACGCGTTCATCAAAGAATTTAACCAGATCGCTGAATGGTTCGGGCCTTTCGGCAACCAGGCCCTGCGTGAAAGCACCTACTTTATAAATAAACTGATTGAACGGTTCTAAACCGATCCTGCCCTGCCCTCTTTTACGGGCCAGTCAATCCGTCCGCCTCATCCCCGTATTGTTTGAGTTTTTTAAGCAATGTTTTCCGGGTAATGCCAAGTCGTCGGGCAGCTTCGCTTTTATTGCCCTGGGCCGCAGCCAGGGTGGATAAAATGGCCCGTTCCTCCACCTTGGACAGGGTGATATTTTCAAGATTCAGCGCTGCACCCCTTATCTGTTCAGGTTCATCATCTAAAATAAAAGAGAGATCAGACCTGCAGAGGTAATCGGTTCTGGCCATGACCACACCGCGCTCCACGGCGTTCATCAGTTCACGGACATTGCCGGGCCACTCATACCGGATCAGGGTATCCATGGCATTGGGAGAGAACCCCTTGATCTCCCTGCGGTTTTTCAGGGAAAACTCATCCAGAAAGTGCATGGCAAGTTCCGGGATATCCTCGGGACGCCGGCGCAACGGCGGAATGTCAATGTGTACCACATTAAGCCGGTAGTAAAGGTCTTCCCTGAACGTTTTTTCGGCGGACATGGCTTTTAAATCCCTGTTTGTGGCGGCAATCACCCTGGCATCCACGGCAAGGGTCTTTTCCGAACCCACGGGTGCAATCTCTTTTTCCTGGATCACCCGCAGCAGCTTTGCCTGCATGGCAAGACTCATCTCGCCGATTTCATCCAGCAAGATACTGCCCTTGTCCGCCAGAAGAAATTTGCCTTTTCGGTTTTTGTCAGCCCCTGTGAATGCGCCACGCTCATGGCCGAACAGTTCGGATTCCAGAAGGGTTTCGGTGATGGCTGCACAGTTGATCCGGATATAGGGATGCTTCCTTCTCATGCTGTTATTGTGAAGGGCAGCGGACACAAGTTCCTTTCCTGTGCCGGATTCCCCTGTGACAAGCACATTGGCATCGGTGGGTGCCACCATGTGTATGGTATCCAGCAACGCTTTCATGGCAGGGCTCTTGCCCAGGATATCGTGGTGAAAGGTGCTGGTTTCCAATCGTTTTTTCAGATCCTGGTTCTCGTTCTTCAGGTGAAGACGTTCAAACACCCGGTCCACGGTGAGTTTAAGCCTGTCAAAATCAAGGGGTTTGGTCAGGTAATCATAGGCCCCGATTTTCAGGGCCTGGACAGCCGTGTCCACCGAGGAATAGGCGGTCATGATGATCACGGGAAGGGCCGGATTAAAGGCATGAATTTTGGCCAGGGCGTCCATACCGGACATTTTCACCATTTTCATATCCATGAGCACCAGGTCAAAGGGGCTGTTTGTCACCGCTTTTACACCTTCATCTCCGTCCGGGGCAACCTGCACGGCATATCCCCACCCTTTCATCAGGGTTTTAAGCATGGTGGCATGGGCTGTATCGTCATCCACCACCAGCACGGTCTTATCGCTCATCAAAAAGTCCTTGATTTTATTCTATTGTCTCATTGCCAGTTACTGCCATGGCTGTTTCATGATCAGGCAGGGTGATATAAAACGCAGTGCCTCTTGAGGGCCCGCTTTCCACCCGGATCTCACCTTTGAGATTCTCAACAATCCTGTGAACGATGGACAGCCCGAGACCTGTTCCCTTGGCCCGGGTGGTAAAATAGGGGTCAAATATTTTTTCAAGATTTTTTGCCTGGATCCCGCAGCCGTTGTCCGCCACCCGGATCTCAAGATGTTCTTCCGCATCAGCCACGCCAACTTCAAGAACCCCGTTGCTGTCCATGGCATTTAACGCATTCATGTACAGATTCAGCAACACCTGGCAGATCCGTTCCGGATCCGTATGAATGGTTTCTCTTCTGGTACGGATATCTGCTTTAACACGGATCTTTTTTTTTCCAAGATCATGGGAAACCAGTTTAAGGGAGTGCCGGATAAGGGGTTCGATCCGGGTCTGCTTGATCTCCACGGCCATGGGCTTGGCAAATTCCAGCAACTGGGTGATGGAGCGGTTCATCCGCTCCACTTCCTGGACCATGATTTTTGCGATCTCCACATCCTCGGGTTCATTTTCATACTGCCGGGCAAAATAGGTGGCAAAGCCTTTGATGGAGCTTAACGGATTTCTGATTTCATGGGCCACACCTGCGGCAAGTTTGCCTATGGCAGCTAAATGCCGGTTGGTTTCCACCTGTTTTTTCAACTCCCGGATCTGGGTCAGATCCCTGAATAAAAGGACAAAGCCCTGGACCTGGCCTTCGTCTGCCGGGATGGCCGAAATGGTCATATCCAGTCGAAGATCGCCGTTTTCTTTGCGGTTCAAAGCCACTTCCCCGGACACGGCACCGCCTGAAGCCGAAAGCCTTGCAGCCATGGCAGCCATCTGGGGACAGGCTTTTTCAGGAATTTCTCCCAGGATCTTTTCCGCTGCCCGGTTGGCTGAAGTCACATTAAACTTTGGATCCAAAGTGATCAGGCCCGAGGGCATATTCTGGACCACATTGTCGGAAAACGCCTTGACCTGTTCCAGGGATAACTGGGCAGCCCTGTAAGCCTGGAGGGCAAACAGGGCAATAATTCCGGAACAGCAGAAAACAAAAAACAAAAGCCCTTTGATCACAATGTTCTTAAATCCCCGGGCCTGGGCTGCCTGCACCCCGGTCATGGACATGCCGGCAAAAATATAGAGATCGGTCTGCCCAAATTCGCCGAAAGCTGACCTGGCCAATCGTTCAGCGCCTGGCGGTACGGGCGGCATCCTTTCGTGGCCGTAGCCGTAGCCGGGATCGGTGCCGGGTCCCCGTCTTCGACCTCTGAACCTAGGATTAAACGCCACAAAACGCTTGGCCACTTCCAGAACCGGCCCATCCGGTGTGTTCAGGGAACGGCTGGAGATCAGGTGGGGATCCCTGGGCAACGGGCCAAGGTCTGCCCATCTGTCATAAATTTTACCCACCATGGCGGCATCGGAATGGGCGATGATCTTTCCCATGGCATCGGTGATCATAATATAGGCAACATCGGGCTGACCTGCGGTTTCCTCCAGCATGGACTGAATTCTTTCGGTGCCCCACTGCATGGATCCCATACCAATCCGGGTACCTGCTTCAAATGTGCGGATTAAAGAGGTGCCTGTGATTAAAAACCGCTCCCGGATAAACTCATCCTGTTTTTTAACCCGGTCCAGGGTCATCAGGATAAACACCGGCAACAGCACAACCAGGACCCCCACCATAATCAGAGGCGGCACCAGATCCGGCATTTTCCGGGGAATATTTAATTTAAATCTATTCATTTAGGTTAACACAGAGGTATAAACAGTATATTTTTTACCCAATTGTATACCCCTATCTGGGTAAAAAATATACACTATATCTGTTTTTTAAAAAAATCCTGATATTACACTTAGCTCAGAAAGGCCTGATACGAAACGGTTTCAATGAATTTTAAGACATGTGGCACGCCATTTGCTATCTATACTTGGCAATACAGTTCAGCAACAAGGATCATAAGCTTAGGAACATAAAACACGAATCACAGAACATACACCAAGGGCCACAAGGAGACAGTATGAAAAAAACATTAGCCACATTAACCATCCTGGTTATCACATGCACCTTTTCCGCCAGTGCATTTGCAAGCCCCCCCAAAAAAGGCAAGGACGTAAGGCAGGCCAGGCCCCTGGCGTGCATGAACCTGACCGATGAACAACAGAACCAGCTTCGCGATCTGCATCAAAAATTTATTGATGACACCTATGAGATGCGTGCGGACCTGATGAACCTGGATCAGCAGATCCGCATGTACATGGAAACATCTAATCCTGATCCGGCAAAACTCAAATCCATGATCATGGAAAAAGCCGATTTAGCAAAAGATCTGGATGTTAAACGCATGGACTTTGCCCTGGATGCCAGAAAAATATCTCCTGAATTAAAATATATGCCCATGGGAATGGGCCCAGGATTTAACGGTTCTGGTATGGGATACGGCTTCCGGGGTAACGGCCCTGGCCATCATGGATTTGGCAGGGGCACCGGATTTAATGGTAGCCCGGGCCTGGGATTTGACGATCCCCAAGATGAACCCCCCTCCGAAAAATAACGAATACCCACCGCTCAACCACATATCCTTCCATCAACTCCCTTCTCTCCTGTCCCCCCGGGTAACACACCCGGGGGGACATCCTTTTTACCGCTCTTTTTCCACAGGATTCTCAAGCACGCCAATGCCTTCAATTTCAACCTCAATCCGATCGCCTGGTGCCAGATACACACGGGGTTTGCGGGTAAAGCCCACCCCTTCGGGCGTACCGGTCAGGATCAGGGTGCCGGGTAAAAGCGTGGAAGACTGGGACAGGTAGGAAATCATATTCGCTATACTGAATACCATGTCGCTGGTGTTGCTGTTCTGCATGACTTCACCGTTCAGGCGGCACTTGATGGCAAGATTCTGGGGATCTGTAATTTCGTCTGCCGTGGTCATGACCGGTCCACAGGGGCAAAAGGTATCATAGCTTTTTCCCCTGGTCCACTGGAATGCACCGGCATGTTTCTGCCACCGCCGGGCAGAGACGTCATTGGTGCAGGTATAGCCAAGCACATAATCCAAGGCCTTATCCTCGGGAACATTTCTAGCGGCAGTTTTAATGATCACCCCAAGCTCGGCCTCGTAATCCACCTCGGGCGGATCTGACGCACATTTTGGGATCACGATGGCATCCTTGTGCCCTGCCAGGGACCCGGGATATTTCATGAATACAGCCGGATATTTTGGGATTTCCTGGCCGGTCTCTTCTGCATGCCGCCGGTAATTTATACCGATGCAGATAATGGCAGACGGCGCCACCGGAGGCAGAAGTTTCACAACATCCACCCGTTCACCGGTATTGCTGAAACTTTTGTCCTCAGACTGTTCCACCAGACACGCCGTTTGTCCGTCCCAGTCGCACCCCATGACTTCTTTACCCTGCTGGGTAATAAAACGAATGATCTTCATTTAAGGCTCCTTTATTCTTTTTATGGCATGGGCTATATTCAGCCAGAAATAATCACATCCGGCAAGGAAAAAATGAAATCGATCTTCACGACCCGTATACACAATGAAAACAGCAGAAAGCAGGCTGATATTATCCTGGTGGTCCTGGCTTCCCAGTCTGTCAGGGCGGTCATTGATACAAGTCCTGACGGATTGTGCAACATCCTTGTGTCCGATGACGATGTTTTTAAGGCCCGGCAGCAACTGAAAAAATACGCAAGGGAGAACAAGCTGGTCCCCAGGCCTGCCACCCCTGTGCCGGCCAGAATTTTTTTCTCCCCATCGGCCCTGGCACTGGCCTTTTTTCTGGCAGCCATCCATTACATCATCATCACCAGGGGCCTGCACAAACAAGCGATTCTGAACTTTGGTTCGTCTTCGTACTATCTGAGCCAGGGGCAAAGTTTCAGAGCTGTGACAGCCCTGTTTCTGCACAGCGATACAGCCCATCTCCTGGGAAATATGGCCGGAATACTTGTACTTGCTGGCCCGTTACTGCGTGTGACCGGTTACGGACAGGGCCTTTTACTGCTTTTGGCCGCAGGCACGGCCGGCAATCTGATATCTGAAAGTTTGGGCCGGGATTTAAGGCTCTCCATCGGCGCCTCCACAGCGGTCATGGCCGCAGCAGGCCTTCTGGGGGCCCGGCGCATGACCATTGACACAGATCCTGGCCATTCCATATTTCCAAAACTCAAATGGCTGGGCCCCTTTGCAGCGGCAGCCACACTTACAGCCATGTTCAGCCACGGTGAACATACCGATGTATCTGCCCATCTGTTTGGTTTTCTTGCCGGTACCGGAATCGGGTTATGTTATTATCCGTTGTCTGCACCTTTATCAGGTCCGGTTGTGGGCCGTATCAGCTTTGGCATTGTTCTGGCAATTTTGTGCATGGCCTTTATCCAGGGTGTTTTGACTTTTCTGCCGGGATAAAATAAAGCAACAAAACCTGTCTTTTGCCCTAAAAAGCGCTTTAAGCTGTTTTGCTGCGGATTAGATGGCCGCCTTGACTCGGCTAAATACTTGCCTTTAGGTGCTTGGTTGTCTACACTATCGAATCATATATCCTCCCCGTTTTCGGAGAAAACGTAATGAACAATGGACACAAAAACAATTTTTGGAATCAAAACCCCGGGATTAAATTTCCCGGGATGCGTTCCTACCAGGTGGGCGTGGCCGTTGTATTTGGGTTAATCGGATTTGGTGTGAACTTTTTGGACATCAAGTTTATAAACAGCCCGGATTATAAAATCAGCATTCTGGCCGGGCTGTTTTTTCCCCTGCTCATTGCCCTGGCCTGGGGCTGGCGCTACGGGCTGCTTTGCGCCCTGGCCGGCGGATGCCAAGCCATGTGGTGGCTCTGGTACGGGGACGGCTGGGGGATACTTTACTCGGTACCGGTCTTCACCTTATGGATCGTCTGGCACGGTTGGTGGGCAGACCACCGCCCCCAGGGCCATCCCTGGTATATGTCTTCGTTTGCTGTGGAAATTCCGTTTCGCATCATTATTGAACTGGGCTTTGTGCTGGTATTCCAATGGCTTGTATCGCTGAACCCACCGCCCTGGAACCCTTTGGCTACCGGGGACCACGTGAGTCCTGCCTGGCTGCAGACCGTGGCGGTCAAACAAACGGTGACAGCCTATATTCTTCTGATAGCAGCTTATGTGACGCTCAGCCTGGAACCTGTCCGGCGTTTTTTCGGCCTGCCGTCACGGTCCACCCAGGGCGATACCATGATCATATATGCCGGGGTCCTGCTGTTCGGACTGACCCTGTGGACACTGGACGTCCTGGTGAATTACTTTTTTTTTCCCCGTGAGGGACAAACCTTCTGGGAAATAGCCGTGCATGGGGCAAACCCCAAAGAGGTGGTCTTTCGATCCTTTTACGTGACCGCGGCGCTGTTGATGGGGATCCTACTGAATCGTTTCAACCGCAGACATGTGGAACTGCAAATGCGCCTGGACCACCAGAACCGTGTGCTGGCAGCCATCCGCAACGTTAACCAGCTCATTGTCGGCGAAAAGGACCCGGATCACCTTTTGGATGAAGCCTGCCGTCTGCTGGTGGAAACCCGGGGGTTCCATAATGCATGGATCGTTCTGACGGTGGACGGGCGACCCAAGGAACCATTTTACCATACAGGATTCAACGGCGGATTTACCCCCATGGCCGAGCGCCTGACCGCCGGAAATATGCCAGCCTGTGCCGAAGCAGCCCGCATGTCCGGTGATATTCAGGTAAAAAGCAGTCCGCCGGACCAATGCAAAGACTGTCCGCTGGGCTCCCAGTATGCCGGCCGGGCCGGGCTGTCTGTGAGTCTGAATCACGCTGGCAATAATTTTGGCTGGCTCTGTCTGTCCTGCCCCATCGAATTTTCCCACTGCCCTGAAGAACATGACCTCATAAAGGAAGTGGCAGGCGACATTGCCTTTGCCCTATGGGCCATTGAAAACGAAAATCAACGAAAAACCGTTGAACGTCAATACGCCGCCGTACTGGCGGCTTCTGTTGATGCGGTGGTGGCCACTGACCCCGAGGGCAGAATCACGGTGTTCAACCCCGGCGCGGAAAGAATGTTCGGCTGCGGGGCAGAAGCGGTCCTGGGCACGCCCATCACACGCTTCTGTCCTGAAGACCGCCTGGCAGAACACGAAAAAGTGATGCACCGGGTGCATGAAACCGGGGAAGTGCCCGCTTATGAGTCCGAAAGGCTGACTGCCGATGGCCGGCGGATATGGGTAGAGTTCTCAATGAGCGTGGGCAGGGACGATCAGGGGCGTCTCCAGCAGGGGGTCAATTTTATTTTACGGGATATCAGCGAACGAAAACAAATGGAATTTGAGCTGATAAAAAAGCAGGCCCTTTTGAAAATCACGGAAGAGTTGAGTCAAACCGGTGGCTGGGAATGGGATGTGGACCGGCAAAAGATGTCCTGGACCGAAGGCATTTACCGTATTTATGAACTTGATCAGAAGATGTTTGACCCCAATATTCCGGATCCCTTTCAGCGCAGTCTGCCCTGCTACGATTCAAATGATCAAAAAAAGGTCAGCCATGCCTTTTTGATATGTCTCAGAGATGGTGAACCATATGATTTTGAATGTGCGCTGACCACTGAAAATGGCAGGCAAAAATGGATTCGCACCATGGCCCAGGCCGTTCGCAGAAACAGGCGGGTGGTCCAGGTAATAGGCAATATCATGGATATCACCAACCGCAGGCAGATGGAAGAAGAGACGATTCAGTTGGAAAAACGGATGCAGCAATCCCAGAAAATGGAATCCATCGGTTCCCTGGCCGGCGGCATTGCCCATGATTTCAACAATCTCCTTTTTCCGATTATCGGCTTTTCAGAAATGCTCATGGAAGATTTTTCCGAAGGCAGCACCGAATATCAAAATGCCAGGGAAATTTTAACGGCGGCCAGGAGGGGCAGCGAGCTTGTCAAGCAGATCCTTTCCTTCAGCCGTCAATCCGAAGACAAAACCATGCCGGTTCAGTTTCAAGGTATTTTAAAAGAGGTGCTTAATCTCTGCAGGTCAAGCCTCCCCACCGATATAACAATCCACCAGGAGATCAATCCCCAATGCGGTTTTATAATAGCGAACCCGACACAGCTGCACCAGATCGCCATGAACCTTATTACCAATGCCTATCATGCCATAGCCCCGGGCCATGGAGAAATATCAGTAAAACTATCTGAAACACAATTTTGTCAGGAGGATATCCCGGCCTTTTCACTTGAACCCGGCCGATACGCGATGCTGACCGTGTCGGATACAGGTAAAGGTATTGCCCCTGACACCATAAACAAAATATTTGATCCGTACTTTACCACCAAGGAGAACGGCAAAGGTACCGGCTTAGGTCTCTCTGTTGTTCACGGAATTGTCAATAAGTATGGCGGAGAGATAAAAGTCTACAGTGAAATTGGACAAGGAACCACGTTTAATGTTTATATTCCTTTGATGGAAAAATCGGTCGAAACCACAACCGAAGAAAACATGCAAATGATACCGGGCGGCAATGAACGCATTCTTTTGGTTGATGACGAAGAACAGATTATTCAGATGTTGAAAATCTTGCTTGAACGGCTTGGCTATCGCGTAACGTCCCGTACCGGAAGTGTTGACGCCCTTGAAACGTTCAAGACAAACGCCGACTCATTTGATCTGGTAGTTACAGACATGACCATGCCCAACATGACCGGTGATCAATTGGCAAAAGAATTGCTGGCCATTAAACCGGATATCCCGATCATCATGCTTACCGGCTTCAGTGAACGGATTAACAGAGAAAAAATAAATGCCCTAGGGATAAAAGGATTTCTGATGAAACCTGTTTTAAAATCCGATATGGCGCTGGAAATCCGGAGAGTATTGGGGGAGAACAAAGAGATTCTCTCCTAAATATCAATATTTCCCTTAAAAACAGTTTGGGCAGGCCCGGTCTTAAAAATATGGCCGCTGGATTCATCCCATGAAATATCCAGGGCCCCGCCGTCCAGATGAACACGCACCTGACGCCCTGCCCGTCCTGTGAGATGAGCGGCCGTGGCCGCGGCACAGGCCCCGGTGCCGCAGGCAAGGGTTATACCGGCCCCGCGTTCCCACACCCGCATTTTTAATGCGGTATGAGAAAGGACTTCAATGAACTCCACATTGGTTTTTTCGGGAAAACGAGGGTGATTTTCCACCATGGGGCCAATTGTTTCAATGTCCACCAATGACAAATCATCCACAAAAATCACAGCATGGGGATTCCCCATGGAGACACAGGAAACGGACATTGTGCCCTGCCCTGTTTCAATGGGCACCTCCAGGGCCGTATCCCCGTCATGGACAAAAGGGATCTGTTCGGGGACAAGCCTTGGCACGCCCATATCCACGCATACGGATATCACCTGGCCGCCTTGCTTTTTTTCGATCCGGGGCACCATGGTACCGGCCAGGGTCTGAACCTTGAGTTCATCTTTGACAAGCATATTGTTTTCATAAAGATATTTGGCAAAACACCGCATGCCGTTGCCGCACATTTCAGGTTCAGACCCATCGGAATTAATGATGACAAACCGGATATCATGGGTATCGGAATGCCGGGCCAGGATAATGCCGTCGGCACCAATGCCAAACCGCCGGTGACACAGGCGCAAAGCCAGTTCCGGATAGTCTATGTGCCCGGCAATGGTCTTGTCCCGGTCATCCAGCATGATAAAATCATTGCCGATACCGTGCATTTTCCAGAAATTGATGCGCATTGTTTATTCTTTCTCACTTAATGGGCGCCAAAGGCGCTTCGCCCTCTTGTCTCTTGTTTCCAGTCTCTTGTACTCACTGCACCCGGGACAGGGTATCCATAATCTGATCCCCAAGGGCCTGGACCTGCCAGTTTCGCATACCCGGAATCTGCAGCAGATCTTCCGGGCTTGCTGGCTTGTCCGCTGCCACAGCGGCAATCATATTGTTGTTGATCAAAAATCCGGGCTCCATGGCCAGGGTCCGGGAAGCGGTTTCACGCATTTTCTTTAATGCATCAATGCGGCCAAGAACCTGGGAGGTTTTCCTGGGCATCCGGGTTTTGGGGTAAGAAGGCAGTTCCCGGTGGGGTAAGGCAAGGGCGGTTTCAATGGCCTTGACGCACAACGGCCCGTACATACCTGCCTGTTTCGGGCTTAATGCCCGATGCGCCAGCACAGCCTCAACACTGGTCGGCCTGTGCTGAACCATGGCCAGGATGGACTGGTTGGACATGATTTTAAAGGGTGGCAGATCCTTTTTCTCCGCCTGACAAATCCGGACTTCCAACAGATGCTCCAGCACAGCAAGGCTTCTGTTATCAAGTTTGCCCGCCCCCTTGAACCGTTTAAACAAGGGGCGTAGATGATTGCTCTCGTATTTTACCCTGGCCTGCAAGCCAAACTCCTCCTGGGCCCAGGCCAGGCGGCCGATCTTTTCAAGGCGGTCCGTTAAAAGGTCATGCAGTTGCACAAGCGTTGCCACATCACCCACACCGTAGGCAATCATCTCCTCTTTCAAGGGCCGTTTTGCCCAGTCCACCTTCTGGTATTTTTTATCCACATCTATATTGAAAAAGGATTTCAAAAGTGCGCCCAGGCCCCGTTCCTTTATATTTAAAAACCGGCAGGCGATCTCGGTGTCAAACAGGTTTTCAATCTCAACGGACAATTCCCGGTCCAGGCTTCTGACATCAAAATCTGATCCATGAAACACCTTGATAATATTCGGATCTTCAAGGATACGGGAAAAGGGCGAAAAATCATTGATCAGAAAAGGATCCACCAGCCAGGCCTGGCTTGGGCCTGCAATCTGGATCAGGCATATCTTTTCTGAAAAACAGTGCATGGAATCGGCTTCCAGATCCACGCCGATTATCTTACAGGGTTGAAGTTTCAGGCATACTTGTGAAAGCTCTGTGTCCGTTGTTACAAACTGATAAACCACCTTAATTTTCCCTTGATTGTTTAAAACACTTCTTTTAAGATTCTTTTTTTATATTTAATGGCTTTTAATTACAATGCTTAATCATAAACGTCTGATCATACGCTGCCTTGGGAAATTGGGCAAGGTCGGGCATGATATATAACGGCTATGACCTGACGGACACAACAAACTATGAAAAACATTTTGACCACAGAACACACGGAAATCACAGAATTCTATCTTCAGTGTCTTCTGTGATTTCCGTGGTTAAACTTTTTCATATAAACCCACATGGGCCGCAAGCCCACAACGAACAATGAAACTAAAGACACCAACAATGCGGGTTAAAAGGGGCGCCTCAGGCGCTTCGCCCTCTTGTTTCCTGTATCTTGTCTCTAGTTTCTTATAACAGGACGCAAAAAAATGATTCAAATTACGTTCCCGGATAATGCAGTAAAAGAATTTGACACACCGCCCACAGGCATGGAAGTGGCAAAAAGCATTTCCGAAGGATTTGCCCGCAACTGCGTAGCCATGGAAATAGAGGGGAAAGCCCTTGATTTAGGCGCTGTCATTGAAAAGGACAGTGGGGTGAGCTTCATCACAGCCAATGACGACAAAGGTCTGGATATCCTGCGCCACTCCTCGGCCCATGTCATGGCCGAAGCTGTTCTCAATCTCTACCCGAACGCCAAGCTGACCATCGGCCCTGTGGTGGAGGATGGATTTTATTATGATATTGACATGGCACCGGTGAGCGAAGCAGACCTTGAAAAAATCGAAGCTGAGATGAAAAAAATCATCAAAGCCAAGGCCGGTTTTGAACGGCAGGTGGTCACCCGGGAACAGGCGTTGGCACTTTTCGCCGACAACCCCTTTAAGGTGGAACTGATCAACGAGCTGCCCCAGGGCGAAGAGATCTCTTTGTACCGGAACGGCAAATTCATTGACCTGTGCCGGGGCCCCCATATTCCCAATACGGGCATGATCAAAGGCGTCAAACTGTTAAAAACCTCCGGTGCCTACTGGCGGGCGGACCAGTCCAGAGAACAGCTCCAGCGACTGTATGGTATCTCCTTTTTTGACAAAAAAAAGCTCAACGCCTATCTGACTCTGATCGAGGAAGCCAAAAAGCGGGACCACAGGAAACTGGGCACCCGCCTGGATCTGTTCTCTTTCCATGACGAAGCACCGGGCATGCCCTTTTTCCACGCCAAAGGCATTGCCATGTGGAACGCGCTGTTAGACTACTGGCGCATGGAACATAAAAAAGACGGGTATGTGGAAACCAAAACCCCTGTGATGATGACCAGAAAACTTTGGGAGCAAAGCGGGCACTGGGCAAACTACCGGGAAAACATGTACACCTCCACCATTGATGACGAGGAATACGCCATCAAGCCCATGAACTGCCCCGGCGGCATGATCCTTTACAAAACAAAATCCCACTCCTACAAAGACCTGCCCCACCGGGCCGGAGAGATCGGGCTGGTACACCGCCATGAATTTTCAGGCGCGTTGTCAGGCCTGTTCCGGGTCCGGGCCTTTCACCAGGACGATGCCCATATTTTCATGACCCCGGACCAGATCCAGGAAGAAGTGTTAGGCGTTTTAAAACTGGCTGAACGGGTCTATGCACGTTTCGGGCTATCCTTTCACCTGGAGCTGTCCACAAGGCCTGAAAAATCCATCGGCACGGATGAGCAGTGGGAAACAGCCACCAACGGCCTTCGCAATGCCATGGAAGCCTATGGCAGGGAATTCATGATCAATGAAGGGGATGGGGCATTTTACGGGCCCAAGATAGACATCCACATCAAGGACGCTTTGGGCCGAACCTGGCAGTGCGGCACGATTCAGCTGGACATGGCGCTGCCGGAACGTTTTGACCTGGCCTACAAGGGCGCGGACAATGAAAAGCACCGGCCCATCATGATCCACCGGGTGATCTACGGTTCCATGGAACGGTTCTTCGGTATCCTTGTGGAGCATTTTGCCGGGCGCTTCCCCCTGTGGCTGGCCCCGGTCCAGGCCGTGGTTCTGCCCATCAACCAGGAACTGGCCCCCTATGCCAAAGAGGTCCAGCATCTGCTGGAGGTCCATGACATCCGCTGCGATGTGGATGACAGAAGCGAGACCCTTAAAAAGAAAATCAGGGAAGCCCAGCTGAATTATATTCCCTTAATCATCACCATCGGTGACAAGGAAAAGGAAGACAAGGTATTGTCCGTGCGCACCCTGGACGGCAAGGTCAAGATGGGCGTCACCCACAAAGCGTTCCTGACCAAAGTCTGCACCCATATCAGGGACCGGGTTCTGGAGGATATTGCCCTTTAAGGGACTTGAAAAAACACAGGAGCAATATGCCATGGAGATCACCTGCCTGCTTGAAAACAACACCACGGACCCGCAACTTGCACCGGCCCACGGCTTAAGTTTTTTTATCCGCACACGCACCCGGTCCATTCTTTTTGATATGGGGCCGGACAACAAATTTGCAGACAATGCAAAACAGTTGGGTGTAGATCTGGCAAAAACAGACATGGCAGTGCTGTCCCACGGGCACTATGACCATGGCGGCGGCATCCCGCAGTTTCAAAAAATCAATTCAACGGCAGAAATCATCATGACCCGGGGGGCCATTGAAGGCAGGTACTATGCCCGGTACCTGGATTATGATCCCCGATATATCGGCCTTGATTGCGATGCCATTGACAAAAGCCGGTGCCGATTTATTGATTCGGATCTGGCCTTGTCCAGTGAGTTAACCCTTATCACAGGCTTTTCAAAAAAGGGGTTTATCCCCCAGGATAATTCAGGTCTTTTAAGGCAGCAGGAAAACGGCCAGCTGATTGAAGATGAATTTTCCCACGAACTGGCCCTGCTGATCGTGGAAGACGGCACGTCGGTCCTGTTTACCGGGTGCGCCCACTCGGGCATGGGGAATATGATTGATACGGTGCTTACCCGCACAGGCCGGGATCAGATTGACCATGTGATCGGCGGATTCCACCTGTATAACCGAATCACCCGGGTCACTGAACCGGACAGCCGCCTGGATATTCTGACCCATGAACTGTCATCCTATGGTGGCACAGCCTATTATACCGGCCACTGCACAGGTCCGGATGCCCCGGCCTACATGTCCCGCAAAATGGCGCGCCCCATCAACGTGTTTGCCACCGGCACCCGGATTGAAATCTGAATCATCCCAACGCGTTATTAATTATTGAAATAGAGTGGCAAAGACCATATTTTTTATTGACTTTATCTGTTTTTTGAATTTAGGTAGGATCATTTTCATTTAAATTCAGAAGCGAGGAAGGGTCATGAAAACATCTATTTTCGTATTTCTTTTTGCTGTAGTTTCGTTTTATTTCCAACCTGCCATGGCGGAAGGCCCCCCTATAATCATTGCAACAGGTTGGGGCGCAATGGACGGAACAGTGAACATTGCCCAGGAGAAAGGATTTTTCACGGAACAGGGGATAAATACAACAATAACATCTATGGGAAGGGGGAGTAAAATAGCAGGACTGGAATTCCAGGCGTATTTACAGGGAAAGGTCGATGCAACGTGTAACACCTGTCTCCGTATTGTCCGGTCAAATTTTAACACATCTGACCATGTTATTATCGGGACACTTTCCTATTCTGATAACCAGATGAAACTGCTTGCCAGAAAGAGTGCGGGCATTACCAACATTTCGGACCTGAAGGGCAAGAAGATCGCCTTGCCCAGAGCCGGATTCGCCCATTTTTACCTTGAAAAATTTCTCTTGTTCAACGGGTTGACATTAGATGATGTCGAAGAAGTCTTTGTGGGCAAAAAAGAGATTCCAGGCACCATTGAGCGCGGGCTGGCCCATGCGACAATGCAGCATGGAGTACCCATTGCGGAAACAAAAAAGATCCTTGGAGAGGATTATGTGATTTTTCAGAACCCGGCCATTCACAGGAAGACCTGCCAGCTCGTGGTTCCCCGGAAATGGGTGGCAGAGCACCGTGAACAGGCCAAAGGGATGCTGCGGGCCATTCTTAAAGCCGAAGAATTCATCAAGACCCATATGGATGAAAGTATTGA
>NZ_JQKJ01000042.1 GCF_000745975.1 Desulfobacter vibrioformis DSM 8776
CAATGTATTCAAAGGCCTACGATCTTCCAGGATGCCTCCGAACCAGCAATATGGTCGACAGGCTGATGCAGAGAATGGACCGACACCTGAATTCTGCGTTTTACTTTCATGGGAGTTTGGCTTCTGCGGAACTGAGCATCAGGGGGTGGGCGCTTATCCACAATTTTGCTCCATGCAACCCAAAAACGATAAAAAATCACGATGGATTGAAAAGTCCGGCAGAGTGGCTAAACAAATCCAGCTATCATGAAAACTGGCTCCAAAACTTGCTGACATCGGCATCATTGGGAGGTTACAGGCACGTACCCCCAAATCCGTTATAGCCAGCTTTTTTTTTTTTTAAATCCCAATTCAGTGACCAGCCTTTCCGTTTCTTCCTGGGTCAGGCGTATATGTGCCGGCGGACCAGGAGGCCCATCCATTTTTTTGAATTCGATTACGGCCAGGCATCCCCCGGGTTTAAGAAGGTTGAGAACTTGTTTTAAGACTGTCTGTGCGGCATTCATCTCCTTGAAATCATGCAGTACTGTGGCCATCAGGCACAGGTCCAAGCTATGGGCTTCTATCTCTATCCCCTTGGTGGCATCCGCCTTGATGGTTGCAATGGCAGCGCCCTCTTTTTTCCGAGCCTCCTTTTCCAGTATCCCAAGTCCCGCTTCCCAGAGGTCAACGGCATAGACCAGTCCGGACGGCCCTGCAAGCTGCGATAGAAACAGCGAATAAAGTCCTTTCCCGCATGCCAGATCCAGAATCACAGATCCCTGGTGAACCGACAGGCTCTGTTTTAAAATATCGGTGTTAATCAGTTCAAAACTGCTTTTGCCTGCTCCTTTGGGCTTTGCCTGGTCCATTAATTTGTTTCCTTGGGAATTTGTATCTTGTCTGGTTTTCCACCGGTTTTGACCGTGGTATGATTATCATCAATATCCTGTTTTCGAACCCTGGGTCAACCTGGGACTAATCCGCATCTACCGGCTGGGACAGGGTGCGCTGGAAAAAATAGGATGACTGGGGCAGATTTTTTTTACCGCAGTCATCCTGATCCTGGTAGAAAGAAAAGGGGTTAGGCAGCCTTGACTTCAATTAGTCTGGGTTTGGCAGCTTCGGATTTGGGCAGATGGAGGGTGAGAACCCCATCTTTCAGCTTAGCCGCTACAGTTTCCACGTTAATGGTCTGGGGGATGGAAAAGCTTCTGACATATTCAACATCCACAAATTCCTCCCAGTTTGACACGCCCTGGTGGTCCAGCCGGCGGATACCGGAGATGGAGAGCTTGCCGTTTTCAATGTTTACCGTGACATCATCTTTGCGAACCCCGGGCATGTCCGCATAAAGCAGGATCTCATTTTCATTTTCATAAATGTCTACTGACGGGGTGGCGGTTCTCAGTTCACGGGTTTTCTCAATAGTTTTGTCTTCGGTTCTGGTGATATCTTTTCTGTCAGTCATGGTAACCTCCTGGATTTTATCCTTGTCGTTCAGTTTATATTTAATTAATAGTGATCTGCCTGGGTTTAGCAGTTTCTGATTTGGGAAGTGTGAGATACAAAATGCCGTCTTTAAGGGCTGCATCAACTTTTTCCGCATCAACCTCATCGGGCAGGGTAAAGCTGCGTGAGAATGTGGTGGCAGATCTTTCATTCCTGTGGGATTTATACCCCTCGGGCGTTTCAATTACACGTTTTCCGCTTATTTCAAGATAATTGCCCTGAATTTTAATGCTTATGTCATCCTTTGAGATACCCGGGAGTTCAGCCCGGACTTCAAATTTGTCACCGTTTTCCAGAAGGTTGGTTCTGGGTGAGTTGGTCTCCAGGGAAAATGCAGGTCCATACAGGTAAGGCCTGTTAGTTTCATTGAAGAGTCTGTCCATTCTGGCGCGGAGCAGATCCATGGCCCCAAACATTCTGTCGATTTCATTCATTCTTGTAAACATAGTTCATACTCCTTTCTATTTATTGTTGTTTCTGCCGGATGGCTGGTTAAGTTCGCCTCCTGTTTGTTTGAAAATAAAATGAGCATAAAAAATATGCTGTCAATATAACTGTTATTATTTTTTTGTATCAAACATTAAAGTAATATATATTCCTCAAAACAGCCCAGGTGAAAGACCTTTGTTTTAATCCGGAACTTACTTTTTTATCTCTTTGAATGTTTCAAGCCCGTTCATCCCGGGCAGGTGCACATCCGGAATCACCAGATCAAGGGGCGTGATTTTGACAATTTCAATGCCGGCTTTTCCGGAGGCGGCAGACACCACATCATAGTGCCCTTCTGTGAGAAGTTTGGAAAAACTGATTCTCAGCTGGTCGTCATCGTCAATGATCAAAATTTTTGCCATGGGCATCCTCTCCTGCCGGCAGTGTGATGGTGAAACAGGTCCCCTGGTCTTCCTGACTGTCCAGCACCAGACATCCGCCATGCTCACTGATGATATTAAAACAGATGCTCAACCCAAGACCTGTTCCGTCGTCTTTTGTTGTAAAAAATGGATTGAAAACTTCATTCTGGATAGATGCGGGAATGCCGGGCCCGGAATCCTGGATTCTTATGACTGCCGTGTCCCTGTCTGTGTTAATGCTGTCCATGGTTTCGGTGATGGTAATGCGGCCTCCTTTTTTCATGGCTTCGCAGGCATTGATGATGATGTTGGCCATGGCCTCCTTGAGCTGGCCGGCATCCAGCAGAACCTCGTCCAGGGGGGCACTGCGAATCAGATGGACAGTTACACCGTAGGATTTCAGGCGCTGTTCCAACAGCCGCAGGGTGTTGTCCACCACCTGGGATGGACTTTGTTTTTCCATGGTCAGTTTCGGCGGTCTGGAAAATTCCAGGAAATTTTCCAGAATTTTGTTGATCTGCCCGATTTCCGTTGAAATGACGCTGATATTCTCCTTTTGGTCGCCGGACAACTTTCCGGACCGTCCCAGGGAAAACAACCTCATTTTAATTGATGTCATGGGATTTCTGATGGAGTGAGCCATGCCTGCGGCAAGCCTGCCGACTAATGCAAGTTTTTCCGACTGCATCAGGGTTTCCCGGTTCCGGACAAGTTCGGCATGGGTTTGTTCGGCATTTTCAATCAAACCGTGAACGCTGCTTTTTAACGCTGCCATTTCGTTACCTGACACCCGGCCATCTCCCATTTGATCTGCCTCTGCCGCCAGTTTACGGATGGGCCCAAGGATGTGGCGGGTGAAAATATAATTGATCAAAAGGCTGAGCAGTACCACGGTAACAATAGCCAGAAGGCTGATATATCGCAAATGCCTGGCATCGGTGCGGCTGTCCTCCACAGCATGATCTATGGCTTTTTTATGTGCGGTTTTAAATTTTTCACAGAGCTCAAAAATTCTGAAAAAGTTTGCCCTTACTTCCCGGTGAAGGGCGGCTCCGGTACCCGGGTCGCCCTTTTCATATAAAGCCATCACCCGGTCCTTGGCCTTAATATAAGTCGTGTACACGGATTCAATTCTGGCAAGGGCCTCCTTTTCCCAGTCCTCTGTGACCAGGGGCTTGGCACAGGCCAGCTGGCTTTCAAAATCCAGTTTAAAGTCAGCCAACTGCCTGAGCCATTCAGGATTTTTGTCCAGAAGATAATAGGACAGGTATCCTTTCTGGTTGAGCAAAGAGGTTTCAAGGGCTTCGGCAGCCTGGTACACAGGGATATGTCTTGCAACAATACCGGTGAACAGATCTTCTGTTTTATAAGTATACCAGATCATGGCAATGGTTCCCATGACCGTTATTCCTAAAAGTACGGCATTGGCAAGATAGACCCGTTGTCTCAGGCTCATTAATGATATCTCCTTAAATATCCCCGGAGCGCCTCAGCAGCAGCCGCGCTTCGGCCTTGCGGATGCGTTCTTCCTGTTCGTCCTTGCGCTTCCAGGCATTGGCCAGTTTTGCGCTGATATCTTCAAAATCCGCCGGTTTCATCAGGTAATCAAAGGCCCCTTCCTTCATGCCTTCCACAGCCGTTTCCGTGGACCCGTGCCCGGTGAGAAGGATCACTTCCACCAAGGGATAAGCGGCCTTGATTTTTTTCAAGGTCTCTATGCCGTCCATGCCGGGCATGCGGATATCCAGGATCACCACGTCGATCTGAGTTTTTTCAAGCAGGTCAAGGGCTTCTTGTCCTGAATAGGCGGCAGACACCGTTTCCCCCTGCCGGGTCAGGCGTAGGGAAAACATCTCTACAAAATCTTTTTCATCGTCAACGATCAAGATTTTTACCGGTATTTTTACCATGGGTTTTTTCTCCTTAAAAAATTTATGAAAGAACTTGTAATTGTTTAATCGGAATGCCATTCAGGCAGGCAGATCGTAAAGGTCGCGCCGTGTCCGGGTTCTGATTCCACACGGATGCTGCCTGAAAGCCCGGTGATTATTTTGTGCACCACAAACAGCCCAAGTCCGGTGCCGGACTCATTTTCCGACACATTGGGCTTGGTGGTGAAAAAAGGATCAAATATTTTCTTCATATTCTCCGGCGTGATGCCGCTGCCGTTATCCCGGACTTCAAGACAGACCGACTGATCTTTTCTGTAAAGGGCCAGCCGGATCTGTCCGCCGGTCTGAACGGCATCCACCGCGTTTTCCAGAAGATTGATCAATACCTGGCGGACCTGGAACGGATCGGTGTACATCAGCATCTGGTGTTCAGGCTCAGTATCCCATTGCACAGATACCTTTTTAGCCTGTGTTTTCTGTTTAATCAACACCACGGTATCCTCGGAGAGCTGGCGGATATCCACCGGGGAGAGACCTTGGCTGTGTTTCTGAACGTAGCCCAGCAGCTGGTGCGTGATCCGTCTGGCCCTGTCCACGCTTTTCTCTATTTTGTCAAGTCCCTTGAAAAGCATATCTTTTTCCGGAATCTGCCCCGGGCCCTCCAGCACCATGCGCATGAACCCGGCCGACTCCTTGATAATAGCCAGCGGATTGTTGATTTCATGGGCAATGCCTGTGGACATGGTGCCAAGGGAGGCCAGGCGCTGGGTATGCATCATGCGTTTCTCCAGACGCCGCCTGAAGATTTTATCCCGCTCCCGGGCCGCCTCCAGGCGTTTAAGTTCCCAGGCCTGGCGGATCTTGCCGGCCAGGTGGTCGATCTCCACGGGTTTGGACAGATAGTCAAAGGCTCCGGCCTTGACCCCTTCCACCCCTTCGGTTACAGCGGCATTTCCGGTCAGAAAAATTACCTTCAGGCCTGGATGGTATTTGTTAATGGCCTTAAAGGTCTCTATGCCCGACATACCGGGCATCTTCATATCCAGCACCACCACATCGGCTTCATTAGCGCCGAGGTATTCCAGGCAGGAGGTGCCGTCCGGTGCCTGGCTGACGACCATATCCCGTCGCTCCAGACGCCGGGCAATGGCGTTGCGAAAGCTGTCCTCATCGTCTACCAGCAGCACACGGACAACTTTTCCGGTATCATTTTCAAGGGTATTGATTTCCATCAGGTTCTCAGCAAGAGCCTCCTATATTAGACCCAAAAATTTCCACCATGTACATACCACGCCTACCAGTATCAGAAGCAGGGTTGGCGTTGCCACAAGCCCGAGCTTAGTCAGATCCGAAGACTTAAAGTATTTGTATGAATAGGCAATGGCATTGGGCGGACAGCCGATGACCAGCAGCATGGCAAAGGATGTGGCCATACCAAGACCCAGGGCCAGGATGGTCGGGTTGACCCCTTCAAGCTGGGCCATGGGAATAACAATGGGCAGAATTAACGCGGCTGCCGCCACATTGGCCATGGCATTGGTAACAAGGGCGCCGAACACAGCCACACCCACAAAGAGCACCAGCCACCCTTTGCCCTGGATCAGCGGGAAAAACAGGTTGGCAAAGTAGTCTGCTGCGCCGGAATAGCCCATGGCAAGGCCCAGGGAAATACCGCCGCCAAAGATGAACAGGGCTGTACCCCACTCCAGGTTGTCGTTGATGTCCCGCCATTTAAGTACGCCGAACAATACCAGACAGGTTACGCCCACCATACCGGTGACGGAATAGTGCAGGCCGTGGATGCCCTTGGTGAGCCATGACACAAAGGAGATGGCAATAATGATCAGCGCTTTTTTCTCGGTTGCTGTCATGGGGCCTAAATCTTCATCAAAAGCCGGGAGTTTGAATTTCGGGTCTGGCCGGTAAACCAGGTAGGTGACCAGAACAGCAACAGGCACACAGACAATGGCTGCCGGCATACAATACTTGATCCATTCAAAAAAGGTGATTTCAATGCCGGTGAACTCTTTTAAAAATGCAGCGGACACCATGCACCGGCCACCGCCCACCAGGGTTCCCATGCCGCCGCAGGAGCAGGCAAAGGGCAGGGACAGCATCATGAATTTTGCCGTGTTGGTATGCGGTTCAATGCCCACGGCCCGCATCAGCGGAAGCATGGTGACAATACCGATGGCACAGGCGGCTGCATCATGCATGAAAGAAGACGCAATCCCCAAACCCATGGCAATGATAAAGGTAAACCGTGTTACGGAATTGCCTGCTTTTTTGATAATATAATACCCTAATCGTTTTGTCAGCCCCACCTTGTCCAGGGCAATGGCAAAGATCAGGCAACACATGATGAAAATAACAACAGGATGCATATAAGGCGCCCATGCCCCTTTCACATCGGTGATGCCCAAAATTACAAGGGAGGCACCAATGAGCACGGCCGTAATTTCAAGAGGAATGGGCTCCACCACAAACAGAATGACCAGCACCGCAAGCACGGATAAAAACCGTTTCGCCTTGGGGCTCATGCCGTCCACATAATCCACATTCACTTCTGAAAGGCCCATTTCCTTGGCCTGGCCGACAAGGTATTGCACCCGGGCCTGGTCGGTGCCAGGGGCCTTGGCCGTCAAAAGAATCGGTTTTCCCGGTGCTGTTTGCTGGGTTGAAAAATATTGTGAAACTGCCTGACTTAACTGGTCTGCGCCGGTGCCGGAAAGTTTGAATTTTGTCCCTTCCGGCCTGGGCAGAATAAACACGATTACACCTATCAACACTGCTACCGCCAGTTTGAATCCGCTCGATTTGAATATCATTGGTCTGTTTCTCCGTTCTGTTTGTTTTTGGCCTGCCGTGCCAGGCTGATTTTTTTCATTAATTCTTTCAGTTCGCAGGGTTTTGTCAGGTAATCAAAGGCGCCCAGGGTCATACCTTCCTCGGCGGCTGTTCTCGAACCGTGTCCGGTCAGAATGATCACCGGCAGGTCCGGGGCCATTTTCCTGACAATTTTCAACACCGCAATGCCGTCCATATCTTCCATCTTCAGATCCAGGACCATTACATCAAACCGGGCCTCACGAAGCGCCCGCAGCGCTTCAGCACCGGAATAGGCCTTGACGGCTTCAATGCCCCGGCGGCCCAGCCGGTTGCTCAGCACATCCACAAATTCTTTCTCATCATCCACCAGAAGCAGACGGGTATGGGGTATCTCTTTCATTTTTATACCATGCGCCCGGTGATTTCCTTGGCCCTGGCCTCCATGATCTTTTCTTCATGTTTAAATTTTTTGGTAGCCGCCTCTTCAATCTTGGCAATCAGCTCTTCCAGATTGCAGGGTTTCATCAGGTAGTCGAATGCGCCGCGTTTCATCCCTTCAATGGCATTTTCCACTGTGGCATGGCCCGTGAGCATGATCACTTCCACCAGCGGATTTTCATTTTTAATGGCCGCAAGGGTTTCAAGTCCGTCCATGCCGGGCATCTTCACGTCAAGAACCACCACATCCGTGTTGGTGTTTTCTGACAGAAAGTTTACGGCGGACTGCCCGTCATAAACGGCGTCCGCTTTAAATTCGCGTTTTTCAATCCGTTTGATCAGGGTGTCCAGAAAGGCTTTCTCATCATCGACAAATAAAAGTTTCATCTGCAAATTCTCCCTAAATGGTTTAAAGGTTATTGGCTGTATCGCTTGTTGGCGGTTTGGCTGTGTGGCGGATATTCAGGGGCAACCGGATTAAGAAACAGGTGCCTTTTCCCACCTGGCTTTCCACTTCAATGGTGCCGCCCATTTTCTGAATAATGCCGTAACAGATGGAAAGGCCTAATCCTGTGCCTTTTCCCACGGCCTTGGTGGTGAAGAAAGGATCAAAAATCCGGTCCAGGTATTGGGCTGGAATGCCCGGTCCGTTGTCGTTCACTTTAATTTCAATGCTATTATCGTCCTGGGCCTTGACGCCGGTTACAATCTCCACGGTGCCGCCGTCTTTGCCCATGGCATCAATGGCGTTGTTGGTCAGGTTTAAAATAACCTGCTGCAGTTCGGAGGGGGAAAACCGGATAAAGGGCAGGTCAGGGGCAAGCCGGGTGGAAATAGTGACATTGTTGTACCGGGCCATCTGGGCGGTAAGCCCGACAATTTCCCGGATGGTGTCATTGATGTCTATATCTGCCACCGTGGCATCGCTTTTCCGGGCAAAACTTAACAATTTATGGGTAATATCCTTGCAGCGCCGGCCCTGGGTTGAGATCTGTCTAATGGCCCGGTGAAACTCACTCTTGTTATCCGGGGTCATTCCGGGCTCCTCTTCGAGAAGATCGCTCATCCACCCGGCCTCTTCCACCATGATGGCCACAGGGTTGTTGATTTCATGGGCAATGCCCGCAGCAAGCCTCCCAATGGAGGCCAGTTTTCCGCTTTCCACCACCTGCTGGTTCATGGATTCATTTTTCCGGTCTGCCTGTGCGATGCGTTTGACAAGATTTCTGGAGAGTGTAAAAGAAACTGACACGATGGCGGCACAACCCAGCAGAAATATGATAAGGGTCAGTACTTCGGCTTTCCACATATCCCTTAACGCATCCCCGGCATCCTGGCGGAACACCATGCGCCAGTCCACGGTTTTAAACAGGGCCAGGGCATACAGGCAGGTGTTGCCCTTGTCATTTTCATGCTTGAGAACAAGTGTGTGATTGTCTTTGAAAATGGCTGGATCCGCAATAAATGAAGGGACGATTTCCATGGTTCCCGAGCGGGGAAGCGTCTGGAGATCTCCCTTGGCATTGACAATGAATGCCGTACCGGTTCTCCCGATCTGGACATTTTCAACCAGACTGTTAAAGGCTGTAAAATTAATGGTGGATCTCAGGATATAGGTGCGGCCCTGGGCGGACAGTTTGACGGCCAGGATAAAATGGGGATGGCCCCGAAGACCGGCAAAGACATCGGAAATATAATAGGGGCTGTTCATGGCCTTTAAAAACCAGGCCGCCTCGCTGTAATCGGCATTGACAAGGCGGAAGGGGCCTTCATAGGCTAACTGGATACCATCTGAATCCACAAGGCCCAGATCCGTAAACACATCTCCGTATTCATCTTTTAGTTCAGATAGTTGTGATATGAGAAATTGCTGGGCCATCTTGGGATCAGTCGTGGGCAGCAGCCGGGCCAGGTAACGGATATTTCCCAGTTTTTCCGTAAGAAATGCATCAATGTTCTGGGTGTGCTTGAGCACCAATTCACTGATATGGGCACTGATTTTTTCAGAATAAGCCAGATGAAACCGCCAGCACAGAATGCCAGAGGTCAGCATCATGGGGATAATGGAAACCAGCAGGATACGGATTCTGATATTCCGGGTCAGTACCTGATAAAACTCTTTTCTGTCAGCTATGGGTTCGTGCATAATCTCTATGGCTCCTGTGAGGCCGTTTATTAGGCTTAATTTTTTGTACACAAGAGTATCAAGATATATGCCAGTTGAGGGAAAGCGTTAAAAAAAGAGGTCAATGTATTGAAATTAATCGACAATTCAAAGAATGTGACAGGTGGTCAAAAAGGTTGTCACCTGTCACGTTTCTTTACAGCGTGTAAAGATCCAGTTTTTCAATATCAATCGTAATTTCAATTTCACCCGAGGCAGGGGTGCTGACCTTTTTAAATCCCAGTTTGTCGGCAAGACGAAGCATCTGCCTGTTTTCACGCAGCACCACACCAAATACCCGTTTCAGGCCGTATCGTTTGGAAAACGCCAGGCAGGACTTCAGAAGCGCCGCTCCGACCCCCTTGCCCTGCCAGGAATCAGCCAGCATGATGGCAAATTCGCCCTCTGTGCCGTTGGCGGTGAATATGATTCTGGCCGAGCCAATAATCTTTTCTCCAGACTGGGCAGGAAACAGCGCCACCAGGGCAACTTCCCGGTCATAATCAATCTGGGTGAGTTGGATCAGCATCCGTTTGGACAATTGTTTAAGCGGTGTGAAAAAACGTAAGTATACAGTCTGGGCCGACAGTTTTGTAAAAAAATCCAGCATGGGTTCGGCATCTTCGGGCTTTACCGGACGGATCAGCACCTGTTCACTCTCCTGGGTGGTATACAGCTGTTCCTGCCAGGCCGGATACGGGCTGATGATCAGGTGGTCCGGCGCTTCTGCCGGGGGAGGGGCCAGGTGGATGCAGGCGTTAAACCCCATAAGTTGCCCATTGATGACTGCCACGGGATTGATCTTAAGTTCGCAGATCTGGGGAAAATCGGTGACCAGACGGCTCAGGCGTATTAAAAGGGTTTCCACGAGACTCTGGTCTACGGCTTTGAACTGATGGTTCCCTTTCAATGCCTTGGCTATTTTCGTCGCGCTGATGGTCCGGGCAGCCAGGACTGAATTTAAAGGCGGCAGGGCCAGTGCAGTATCCTGATAGATTTCAGACATCGCGCCGCCCATGCCGAATTTAATGACCGGCCCGAACAGGGCGTCAAGTTTTGCACCGGCATAAAGTTCAAAGTCCGGTGCCTTATTCCGGACAGATTTTGCAAGGCTTACGGGGATGCCGTAGGCCTCCAGGATCGTTTTTGCATCGGCGCCACTCAATATGAGCTGGTTGTTTTTCAGATGGGATTCAATCATTGACCTGGCCTGCTCATGGTTGATCTTCAGCTTGATGTCGCGCCTGACCGGTATTTCGTTGAGCATGTCAATATTGCGGCTGTGCCTGTACAATCCCACAAATGCGCTCACCGCTTTTTCCGGGGTGTCATAGGTCAGCACTTCTTTTTCCTTGAGAATCTGCCGGGCTTTGTCCATGCTTGCTCCGCCCAGCCAGGCCGTAAATACAGGGCAGGGCAGGGAGGCGATCTGGCCAGCCAGGCCCTGGGCAAGATCAGCCGGGGCAAAGTGCTCCACTGGCGAATGGATCATGAGGATGCCGTCCACCTCCGGTGCCTGGGCTGCAATGGTAACGGCCCGGACAATCTGGGCACAGGAGGCATTTGCCAGGACATCCACAGGATTGGTTTTGCTCCATGCTTTTTCAAGGGTGGCTTCCAGGGCCTTAATGGTTTGAGGGCTGAGCACCGCCGGGTTAAGGCCAAAAGATGAAAGGGCATCCACCGCCATTACGCCCGGACCGCCGGCATTGGTGACAATGGCCAGTCGTCTGCCCGTGGGCCGATGATGTTTTGCCAGAATCCGGGTGAAGTCAAACAATTGTTCAAACGTGTCCACCCTAAGGATGCCTGCTCGTTCAAAGGCAATATCATAGACCGCATCTTCTCCGGCAAGTGCGCCGGTATGAAAAGAGGAGGCCCAGGTCCCGGCTGCCGAGCGCCCGGATTTCAGGCAGATGATCGGCTTTATCCGGGAGACTGCCCGGGCTGCGCTCATAAAGTTTCGGATCCGGGCGATGTTTTCCATATACATGATAATACTGTCCACGTCCCTTTGCTCGCCTAGATAATCAATCATATCGGCAAAATTAACGTCCAGCATGGATCCTAAATTGACGATATGGCTGAACCCCAGATTTTCCTTTTCAGCCAGATCCACGACCGAGGCGCACACGGATCCGGACTGGGACAGAAAGGCAACGCGGCCCTTGGCCGGGGTGCCCGGCATATGGGATGCATTCAGGTTAAACGGGGGATGGGCAATGCCCATGCAGTTGGGGCCGATGATGCGTATACCGCTTTGTCCGGCAGCGGCCTTGATCTGCAGTTCAATCCGGGAACCCTGATCCCCTGTCTCCCTGCCCCCGCCACTGATGACCACGGCACCTGCTACGTCTTTGTCTGCGCACGCTTCAATGATCTGGGGAACCTGGTTGATGGGTGCTGCCACTAGGGCCAGGTCTACAATGCCCTGAATATCTCTGATATTTTTTGAGGCAGGCAGATTCATAATTTTGGAACGCGCTGGATTGACAGGATAAACAGCGCCCTTAAACCCGCCTTCAATGATGTTGCGTATCAGGGTATGACCCATCTGGCCCTGTTCGTCGTCGTCGGCCCCGATGACAGCAATGGAACCGGGATTGAACATTCTGGATAAATTTTGCGTACCCATCTGCCCCTCCTTTTTTAACCGATCGTTAAAGCATTAAGAACCGCAGCAGTCCTAAGTATAGGTCATGGAATCAGCCAAATCGTAAATTTTCTGGACGCGTAAATAATTTTTCTGGGGATTCGTCCCAGACTGAAATTTTCAACATCTGACACGCCCCTGCGGCTCATGACAATGGTGTCACATTCTGCGGTGCGGGCCACGTCCAGAAGCGCGCCTGCCCGGCTCTGGGCACCCTGGACAAGGCGGGTTTCGATCCGGTCTTCCGGGATTCCCGCCCGGGTCAGGATCTCTTTTGCCTGGACCAGGGCATCATCAAGCATGTGTTTGGCCTGGAGAGACATGTCTGCAAAGGGATCCTGCCCTTCAGGCACTGAATCTGTAACTGTGGTGCGCATGATTGCGCAAAGAAGAATACGGCAATCGGTTTTTCCCATCATATCCGCCGTGAACCGGACCGCGTGCATGGATCCCGGGGAGCCGTCAACCGCGATGCACAGGTAGTGGCGGATCTCACGGGTTCCGGCGATAATCAAAGGAATGGTGTCTGCTTTTTCCACCAGCTTGGCAGCTACACCACCCATGGTTATGCCGAGAATGGAGTTTGCACTTCCCCTTCTGCGGATGACAAGACAATGGTATTCATTGTTCCTGATTTCGTTGAGAATGCCCCTGGCAACCCCCTTTTCCCGACTGGAAAGCTTGAACCCGATATTGCCCGGCGCATAACCGGCTGCTATCATTTCCTGGCGTGCCTCTTCCAAAAATTGGGTCATTATTTTTTTCTGGCCCATTTCCCAGGCCTTTACCTGGGCTACGGCAATTTTTCTGAAAGAATCCCGGGTCAGATCATAATAGGCTTCGGGCACGGGCGTTGTTATGTTAAATAAAGTGACCTGCCTGTTTCTAAACGGTTTGAAGCTGCACAGATAGTCAACGGTCCTTTCCGCACGTTTTGAGCCGTCAAGGGTAACCAATATTTTTTTCTCATCTGACATGGGGGCACTCCTTTGAAAAACCCCGGGCCGGTTGATTCTGCCGAACCCGGGGGACTTTTTGTTAATGGACGATATCCGGGCCTAAACGAAGCACAGGCACCGGGCTGTGACGAAAGATTTTTTCTATGGTGCTGCCCAGGCTAAATCTGGTCGAACGGCTGCGCCCTTTGGGGCCCAGTACCAGAATGTCGGCACCAATCTCCTGTGACACTGAAAGAATTTGTTCATAAGGTACACCCGAATCAATGGAGATATTTATGTCTTCAATGCTGCTAAGGCCGGCCGCCTTTATCTGGTCGGCCAGAAGATCATACCGCCGCTGTTTTTCCTTTGACAAAAACAGTTCCAAGTCAAACGTATTTTCAGGAATGTAGTGGGACTTTACCCAGGCGATTTCCTTGGTGCTGATGCAGTTGAATACATGCAGTTTTGCCCCACTGGCTTTTGCTACCCACCCGGCCTTGGCCAGGATAGCCGGAGACCAGGGAGAAAAATCAACCGCCGCCATAATGATGCGGATTTTTCCGGCTTCGGGTGTGGCCTTCCCTGGGTGCATGCGTTTGAAAATACGTTTGTCCCTGACGCTGAGCAACGGGGTTGTGCAGTAACGGAACACATATTCCGCAGAACTGCCGAACATGAAACTGGACAGGTTGGACCGGCCCTTATTTGCCATGACAACAAGGTCCGGGCCGATGCGTTCAACCATGTCAAGAATTTCATCTGCCGGATGTCCCATTGAGATACGGATATCCGTTTTGTCGGAAAATTGCGGGAATCGTTCCATGATCAGTTCATTAATCTGGGTTTTCCGCTTCTCTTTGAGTTCGTCCAGATATTCCTTTGTATCTTCCCTGCAGTGGTATATTGTCCCGGTCATGAACACCGGGGTGGCCTCCCTTAGGGAAATAACGGAACAAATGATGACCTTGATATCTCCTTGCTGTGCCAGACCGAAGGCATAAGCCAGGGTCATGGGCGAATAGTCGGACAGGTCAATGCAGGCCATAATAGTTTTGATGTCAGTCATCGGCTGCTCCTTACCGTAATCTTGGGGGAATCAGGTGTTTTCCCATCTCAAAAAACAGATCCTGTTCCCTGATCACTCCTGCGGGCTTGCCGTCTTCAGTGACAATCAGGCGGCGCTGGTTTTGGTCCACCATGATCCAGGCCGCCTCCATCAGGGTGGATTCCGCATCAATGGATACGGGGACCGGGGACATCACCTCACTGATGGTTAAATCTCGGATCTGTTCCACTGCGCTTGTGAACATCCCCCGCCAGAACATGGGGGAGTATTGGATGGAATCCGCCATGGCCGGTTTGGTCGAGGTCAGGTAGGCGGGCAGAATCCGTTCTAGAAGATCACAGATCGTGAGAATGCCTTTGATCTGCTTTTTTTTGTCCATGACCAGTATGGATCTGTGGCCGGTTTCCATGATCAGGTCCGAGGTCGGAAGCGTTACAAAGGAGGCTTTAAGTTCCTGGACAGATTCGGCAATGGTGGCATCCTCGTCAATGGTGGTATACGCACTTAAGGGAATCATGGCCGAGCCTACCAGATCTTCTTCGGGTTTTCCCGTCTGTTGTTTACTCCGGCATGCTTCCCGGATCTTATCGGACAAAAGGTCGATGTCACAAGGCTTTGCCAGGTAGTCAAAGGCACCTAATACCAGGGCCTGTTCTGCCGAATCCTTATCGCCATGGCCCGTGAGCATGATCACGGGCAAATCAGGTTGTAATTTGATTATTTTTTCAAGGACCTCGTGTCCGTCCATGCCGGGCATGCGGATGTCCAGAATGGCAACATCCGGCGACTGATCCAGGCATTTTATGGCCTCGGCTCCGTTTTCCGCAAGAATGGTCTGAAAACCGTTACGCTCCAGAATTTTGCGTGTTGTTTCCCTGAACCGTTTTTCATCATCAACCATTAAGACCTTTATGGGTTGTTTCATTTTATATTGCTCCTATTTAAAATATTTTTTACACACGGCCGGTGACCGCTGTTACGGCCGAATAAATCAGGCACCACTGGACAGGCACAGATATCAAAAGGACGGTAATCGCTTGGGCTTTGGACAGGCCCCCGCTTTGCCGGAATCCTGTATAAACCAGCCAGTATTTCCACGGCTCCGTAAACCAGAGCATGAAGGGCAGCCATGAGATGAGCATGGTGATTCCCGAAGCATAGGCGTAAAGCCCGAACACCAGGGAAAAGCCCTGCTTTTTGCCGCTGATCATCACCATGGTGCAAAAGCCGGTGATGGTGCTGATGAACACCATGCCTGCGGCATTGATAAAATAGATCAATGCCATGACCGCAGGAGATTGGGGACCAGGACCTGTAAGCAGTCCTGCTCCGGCATAAAATCCAGCACACAGGGCTGTAAACCCTAGGGCTTTGCCCAGGGTGTGAACCGCAGGAAGTTCTGCAAAAAACAGGACTGGTTCGATAAGCAGCCGGATCACACCCTGGCTGTAGAATTTCAATGCCGAAAGTGCCCCTGGTGTATTCATTTTATCCTCCTTAGGCGAAAAAGCGTATTCTGAAAGGCTTTTCACTGGACTGTCCTCCATAAACCGTTGTTTAAAACAGCTTGCTTATAACCCCTGCGGCAAGCATGATCAGCGTCATGTAGAAAAATACCCGCCGTTCTGCCTCTTTTGAAAAGTAGATTCTGCTTTTGGTTGTTTGGGCGTTTGTTTTTTTTGACATCTGTGTCATATCGACCTCCTTGAAAATTTCTGTCAGAATCCGGGTAAAGTGCCGAATCCTCTAACGGTCCAGTAAACACCGGTGAGCAACAGCAGTACTACGTTGGCAGCAAAAAACAGAGGAAGACCGGCTCTCAGGTAATCTTTGGGTTCCAGGTAACCGCTGGCATATACAATGGCGTTGGGCGGCGTGCCGATGATCAGGCAGTATGCAAAGGACGAGGCAACTGCCGTGGCCATGGCCATAAAGGGCAGATAAGAGGTGCCCGGATGAACCATGCCGGCCATGTTCAGGGTGATGGGGCCTACGGATGCAGCCGCAGGGCCGTCAGCCATGAGGTTGGTCAGGATAGCGGTCAAACCGTTGGATACAGCCATCAGCGGCAGGCCTGAATCCATGCCGAAATTGGACAAAAATTCAATGGCGGTCCTTGCCAGCCAGTATGCTGCGCCCGTTGAATCCAGGGTCCGGCCAAAGATGATGGCCCCGGCATAGAGCCAGACAACGCCCCAGTCCACACGGTCCTGGTAGTCGCGCCAGTTAACCACGCCGGCCAGGATGTAGGCGATGGCGCCGGCCACGGCAATAACGCCGATACCCAGGCGAATGGGGTAGATACCTATATTGTAAAAGGCTTTTTCCGTAAACCAGCCGAAAACCATGATAATGAAGATGATCAATGCCCAGATCTGGTGCTTGTTCCAGGCACCCATGCGATCGATTTCATGGCGCAGATGATCCATGGCAGGCGCCAGGGACACGGTTTTAGGCCTGAAGCGTATGTTGATGATGAACCAGGACACCGGAATCATAACGAAAAGAAAGGGGAAACAATAGGTGACCCACTGGAAATAACCGATATCAAGGCCGAACATATCAGTGAGATAGGTCATCATGATAACGTTTCTGGCACCGCCGGAAGGTGCGCCAGGACCACCGATATTGCAGGCCATGGCAATGGAGATCATCAACAGTTTGGCAAGTTCTTTGTCCTCGGGCACCTCTTCGGTCAGGCTGTTCTGGTAGAGCAGCATGCCGATGGGCAGGAACATGGCAGCCAGGGCATGGTCGGATATAAAGGCCGCCAGAGGCGTGATGATTAAAAAGAAGATCAGAGTGATCCATTTGGGATTGGGAACGGCCAGGCGCTTGAACATCATCATGCATACCCGTTTGTCCACCCCGGTTTTTACAAAGGCAGCCGCAAACATCAGCGATCCCATGATGAACCAGCAGGCATCAGACCAGTAGAGCATGGCCACCTGCTGACGGCTGACCACGCCGGTGAACACCAGAATCAGGCCAATACAGAAGGCAACTGCCGGCAAGGGGATACATTCGGTTAAGAAACACAGGACCACAAAAACACCCATGGCAATGGCAACCTTGATGTGCCAGGCACCTTTGTCTGCGTTGGCCTTGTCCTTATCCTTGAGGTTTTCATATTTAAGCCCGGTTTTCCGCAGTTCCAGGGCATTGTCCATCAAGACCTTGAAATCCGCCTCATTGACACTGGTTTTAATATACGCCTGTGCCTTTTCAAGGTTGGCCTTCTGGACCGGGATTTTATATTTTTTACACCATTTGGCATCCCGTTTAAGGAATCTCTCCTTACTCAGCGCGCCGATACGCATGTTCTGTTCCATGATCTGGGCGGTGAGCAACTGCCATTGGGCTGCCTCTTCACTTTTGACGGAAAAAAGTTCATTCGTAAGATAAGAGATCACTTTTGAGGGGGCAATGGTGTATTCCATACCCACATCCTTCATGCCGTACGGAGTGGGCATGAGGATCACAGCAAAAAACAGAACCACAGGAAAGATAAAGATTTTCCAGTCTATGTATTTGTCATATCCGGTGACTTTTTTCTTTTCTTGTTTCATTCAATTTACTCCTTGTGTTCAGGTTTACTCTTTCCCCTGCTTGAGAATTTCCCGGGGGGATTTCAAATACTGTTTGGCTTGGGCAGAGCGGATTTTTTCTTCCTGGTTCATGCGTTTCTGGAATGCCAGCTCTGCTTTCTCAATGATCTGTTCAACATCTGCAGGCTTCATCAGATAATCCCAGGCACCTGATTTCAGGCCGTCTATGGCTGAATCCACCGTGGCGTGACCGGTGAGCATGATCACTTCCGTTAACGGATACATCTCCTTGATATGTTTAAGGGTCTCATTGCCGTCCATACCGGGCATCTTCACATCCAGAACCACCACATGGATGTTGTGGGCAGCCATGGTTTCAAGCGCTTTTTCTCCGCTTGGTGCTGTCCAGACCTCGTAGCCTTTTCTTTCAATGAGTTTGCTGGTGGTCTCAAGATAGCGGGGTTCATCATCTACCAGTAACAGTTTCATCTTCTCCATACGATCTCCTCCTTTAAGACGATTGATTTTCATGTGCCGCAAGCTGAATGGAAAACACGGTTCCTTCTCCGGGGCGGCTGTCCACGGACATGGTGCCGCCAAAACTTTCGATGATGCCGAAACATACTGAAAGCCCTAAACCTGTTCCTTTGCCAACGGCTTTTGTTGTGAAAAAGGGTGAAAAAATTTTATCCATATGCTCAGGCGCTATTCCGCACCCATTGTCTTTAACCTGAATGTTCACCATGGTCTGGCCTTCATTGTCCCGGGTTTGGGCTGCACTTATCTCAATTCTGCCGCCTTGGGCGCCGTGCTGATTGGTAACAGCATGCATGGCATTGTTAACCAGGTTCAGCATGACCTGCTGGAACCGTCCGGGATCGCCCATGAAGCTAGGGACATTTTCTTCAATCCGGGTGAGGATCTCTACACCGCTGGTACGGGCGGAGTTTTCAACAAGCTTGAGAATTTCGGGAATAACCGTGCCCGGATCCAAAGTGGTGTGTTTGACTTCTTTTTTTCTGCCGAATTTTAAGATGGCCGAGGTGATCTCATGGCAGCGCTCCACCTGTTTATGGATCTGGTCCACGCTTTCCCGGATATCATTAAAGGTCTGGGGATCGGGGACGGTGTCCTTGCCCGGGTACAGTTCTTCCATGAGAATTTTGATCAGGGCATATTCACTTTTGATGATCTGCAGGGGATTATTGATTTCGTGGGCAAATCCGGCTGCCATTTCCCCGATTTCCGCCAGTTGAACGGCCCGGATCAGCTGGCTGCCCAGCTGTTCTTTTTCCTCGTCCAGGCGCTCCATGCGCCGGCAGATGGTCTCCGAGGTGAAATAGGCCAGGACCACCAGGGCTGCCAGTCCTGAAATGGCGATACCCACACAGATCAGGACCGCAGAGTAAAGCGCTCTGTAAACATCATGTTTTTCCTGGCGTACCACCAGGTACCAGGATTTATTGGCCAGTTTGGATACCGCATATAAAAAAGGCTGGCCCTTGGGTGACAACTGGAAGGTCTGCTGATTAGCGGAAAACTGATTCTGCATCCACCCAAATGCCGGATCTTTATCAAGAAGGGCAATATCCCCGGAACGCCTGGCGGTCTGGGCTACCCCCTCGTGGTTTAAAATGTAGGCTTCGCCTGTTTTGCCCATGCGCACCCCGGATACCATGGAGTCAAAGAACACGGTGTCAATGGTGGCGCGCAACACCCAGGTTTTGTTATTTTCAGTCCTGCGTACGGCCACAACAAAATGAGGGATGTTGCGGTACCCTAGAAAAATATCACTGATGTAAAATCCCCTGAGCATGGTTTTCTGGAACCAGGGCTCTTGGGTATATCTTTTTCCTGCCAGGGCAAAGGATCCGGAATATTTTAAGTGGTTACCTGTTTCGTCAAACAGTCCCAGGTCAACAAAGGCCGCAGACCGTTCCTGCAGACTATGGCAGATGGTGCCGATGGCGCCCTCGGCCATGATGTCCTGGAAGGTATATGCCCGGGTAATCAATTCAAGGTCGGATTTTCTTTCAAGCAGGAATGATTCAATCATCTTGCGGTGGTCTGTCAGGATTCTCTCAAGGCTGGCCTGGGTGGATTTATCCAGGGTTGAAGAAAAGAAGTAGAAGCTGATCCCCAAAACAATAATAAAAGGGATCATGGGGAAAAAAGTCATATTAAGAAAAATTACTCTTTTCAGTTGCTGTCTGTTTTGTTTTAATCTGCTCAAGATTTGCCCCTTTGTTTCTTGTTGAAAAGAAGGTTCGCTTGTTTGGGGCTACATAGAGCAACTATGGTGCCGGATAAAAAACAGGTGTAAAAAAAAGTTTAATATATTGAAATTAAAGAAAGTATTCGCTCGTACGCCAGCACCCCCGGCCAGATTTTAAGCTTAAGTTTGTCGATGGGTTTTTCAAGCTGTAAAAAAAACTGACATATTGAAATCAGGAGCATCGGTTTTGGGAACACCTGAAAGAGGTTAATATTTTGATAGGATAGGAAATTCCATTTTCTGACGTTTAAAACTTAACAACCCGCCCAAAGGACGATAATTTAAGGAGATGCGGGCACTGAGATGCGTTTTTTGTTTTTTTAATCAAAATTGCCATCATTGATAACGAAATAGGTTGGTAATTTTTGTTCAAGCACCAGTTGAAAAAAATAGGAGTAGATTATATGCCAAGTAAAAAAGAGAACCTTGTTCGGAAAGTGCTGGAAGAGCAACAGTCCCGCCAGGCTGGCTACCGGGAGCGTGCTCTTAAGATGTTCCCCTGGATCTGTGCCCATTGTGGCCGTGAGTTTGAAGGCAAACGAGTCAAGGAACTCACGGTTCACCATAAAGACCATAACCATGACAATAACCCGCCTGATGGGAGCAACTGGGAATTACTTTGTATCTATTGCCACGACAACGAACATTCCCGGGACCAGGTCGCTGATGCCTATTCCGATGAAGTTGCCGGGAGTGCCGCAGACTCCGGCGGCACCACCAATCCTTTTGCCGGGCTTGGCGATATGCTGAAAGGTAAATTGTAACCTCTCAGATAAAATTTTCAGGAGAAATCTTAGGAGTTAAAACCCCCGGCATTTGTCTCTATGCGGGGAAGTGGGGTGGGGGGCAAACCTTGATGATTACACCACGGCGGGCTATGCCCGCAACCCAATAAACGGTGATATGAGCTAAGCAGTTCCTCATGTATGATAAAGGTAGATTGAATATTTTTAAAATACAACACGGAACTGCTTATGAAAAATTTTATAGACAGGCTTTCGGGTTTGGTCAAGGATGTGATGACAGGGTTTGACCGTATTGTTTTTAAGGGTTTCATTCTTCCACTGATGTCTGCCTCCGGGGTAATGCACTTTTGCCGGAATAGGGATATTCTTAACAAAAATTACAAAGATTGGTCTCGAATCGACCAGGGAAGCCCTTGAAAAAGGGTTGGCAGGACCGGGAACCCTTGTTCCCTTTAAGACAAAGAGAGCTGAGAGAGGATGACTCCGAGATTTTTTTGTGTCCGGTCTGTATCATAGCCAGAACCTAAAGTCCCAAAGATAAGAATACACCTTTCCTTGACAAGGTTGTCAAAAATGATAACCTATATTAAAACTATTAACCGAATATCCCAATACTAAATTATGACGTGGACAGTTACTTTTTACAACACCAACGTTGAGAGTAAAACCCTGTCATTTCCAGAAGGAATTTTGGCGAATCTAATTCACATTTTGGAATTGATAGAAGAGTTCGGACCAAATCTGGGCAAGCCTCACACCTCACCCATGGGTAAAGGATTATTTGAAATCAGGGCAAAAGGCAAAGAGGGAATTGGCAGATCCTTTTTTTGTACGATTAAGAATAATGAAGTCGTGATTCTTCATTCAATTATTAAAAAGACCCAGAAAACACCGAAAAAGGATTTGGATCTGGCAATAAAAAGAATGAAATACGTTAAAGGAGATTAGAAACAATGAGCAGACCAACTTTTAAAAATTTCAAAGAAAAGGCGTTGAAATACCATAACGTCAAAAAAGAGTATGATGCTCTTGCCCCTGTTTATGAACTCAGAAAAAAATTGATTGAAATGAGGATGAGCAAAGGCCTAACGCAAGCTGAAATTGCAAAAAAAATGGGAACCAACAAAAGTAACATTTCCCGGCTTGAGTGCGGGGAAAATGTTTCTTTTCCGACTCTGGCAACTATTTCCAAGTACGCCAATGCCCTTGGCTATAAAGTAAATGTTGAATTTAAGCCTATTTCCTAATATTTGACTCCGGCATTACCCTACAATACTTTTGGTATTCATGCCCTTTTTTAAGCCCGGCGGTTTCATGAATAATAGACAAATTGTGGGGGTGGCTTTTTCTCAAAATTCTATTGGTAAACAGGATTTTTTTCTATTCAGATAAAATTCGAGTGACTCACTGTTGTTCAAAGACAGAACAAAGGTATCTCAGCATAAGGTCCTCTTTTTGTCTTTAACCGTCCCCCCTTGCCTCATGAATACTGGAAAGAGTGCTTATTCTTAGATGACTAAGCTTTAAACTCAAGTCCAGGTATTTATTTTTTAAGTGATGAATTTTATGTTCCATTCCCTTTTTTATTTTTGGATCAACGTCATCATAATTTACAATGTTCCAGCGTCCGTTCGTCTCTTCTAATGAATCGGTAGACGCCAGCCACTCTATTGAAAGTTGCTCCTCTATCACTACAGCGACACTAAAACACCTAATTTTTTAGCGACAGCAATCTGCTTTTTTCTATGGCTTTGATACGCAATGTAGTTACGTTTCAAATGGTACTTTACAATATCTAAAACCCCTTTCCGTGTAATGGAATGAATCGGCAAAACAGCTTGAAGCAATTTCTTGGCCATTGCTAAACTTAAGCAGTTTTTTTTAACTGCCGTCTGACACGGAAAAGAAAGTGCTGTGCCAGCATTACATAAAGCATGTGCCGATGCCATGCCGGCCATGATCGATGTTCATAGTGATCCATTCCAAGATGCATTTTACCTTCCTGAAAACAGCGCTCAATGGACCATCGCAAACAAG
>NZ_JQKJ01000043.1 GCF_000745975.1 Desulfobacter vibrioformis DSM 8776
AAATTGAAGGAAAACCTCCCAATGTATTCAAAGGCCTACGATCTTCCAGGATGCCTCCGAACCAGCAATATGGTCGACAGGCTGATGCAGAGAATGGACCGACACCTGAATTCTGCGTTTTACTTTCATGGGAGTTTGGCTTCTGCGGAACTGAGCATCAGGGGGTGGGCGCTTATCCACAATTTTGCTCCATGCAACCCAAAAACGATAAAAAATCACGATGGATTGAAAAGTCCGGCAGAGTGGCTAAACAAATCCAGCTATCATGAAAACTGGCTCCAAAACTTGCTGACATCGGCATCATTGGGAGGTTACAGGCACGTACCCCCAAATCCGTTATAGCCAGAATTTTTTTATATGGCAAGTGCCAGGAATCGGCCAGGGTTTTAAAAATCAGATCTTCATCAATCACTTTGTCAGGTTTGTCCAGCCGGTTCAGATTCAAATGGACCAGCACATCAATGAAAGAGATGGCGGAAAATGCCCTTTGCCTGTTTTCAGTGGTATTGCCACTGGTTTGTGCGACAAGTTTCTCTTTTATCTCACGCTCCCGGCTAAGTAAATCCTTTGCCTGATTCGAAGAGATCAGGCGATTTGAAATCAGAGCCTGGCAAATGGCTTTACCGCTGAAATACCTGCCAGAATTTAAATGCATAAACACCCTGTGGAGAATAAAAAATGCCGGGCAACCTTGAAGGACAACCCGGCATTTGCTTTTGCTATAATGAAACTAAAGACACCAAAGGCACTTCGCCCTCTTGTTTCCTGTATCTTGTTCCTAGTTTCTTGCTAATCTTCTTCTATGATGATGGCGTCTTCTTCACAAACTTCCACGCAGCTTTCGCAGCCCATGCATTCTTCTGCATTGACGGGATTGGATTTTCCGTCTTCCATTTCAAATACTTCTGCAGGACATACATCAACGCACTCTTCACAACCTACACATTTTGCCTGATCAACTACCGGGTTAAAAGCCATTTCAAACCTCCTTAAAAAATTAATAATAAAATTTTATAAACTCATTTTTTAAATGATTATAACCTGATTCAGCACCCGCTTTTACAACAATGTTTTTGCTAAAACAAGCTTTTTTATGAGTTTAATTCCACCAGACATACGCCGATTTGTCCGCCTGGATTTTTTTTAGTTAAATTCACATACCTAAGTCCCGGGAAAAACCGGATTTGAATCCGACCGGTTACAGGACTTTGGGCGGCATCCCCAAAATATTTTTCTTCGGGCTCAGGCCCCAGGCCTTCAGCCATCTGCTCCCCTTGCGCCATCTGCGCCAGGATTGCATTTATCTTAAGATGCCATTTTGTTATGAATTCACAATCGTTTTCATGCACTTTTATGGAATCAATGTCAAGGGCATTTATCGCCTTGCCCGCACCGGTCAAAAATTCATCCATCACAGCCCTGCTGGTGGTAATCAGAATCGGGATATCGCCCTGGTCAAAAAGTTTTGCATCAACAGCCGCCCCAAGCCAGGCCTTTATTCTTTTGTCAGTCATGGCCTGGCCCGGTTCAGGCGTCTGGGTATGGCCCGTTGACAGGGACATGTCTCCATCCCCTTTAAGTTCGGCAAAAAGTGCCGCTTTTTCCTGATTCAGGGCATCCAGCGCAGCCTGGATGTCCTGGGATTCCCGGTCATGGATATCTGCAAGTTTAAGACAAACAAGTGAATCAATGCTGTCCCCGGCGGTTGTTTCACAAGGTTCTTGGGAAACTGTCCTGTTACGGATGTCGGCCCGGATGGCAGCCACACCTGAATCATCTTTAAAAAACACGTTTTCACGAATCAACGCCCGAAGATTTTTTTCATTGCCCTTATGAATGGCGGCCCAGTCCAGGTAGGCGCGGACCTTTTGTTGCGATAGAACAAGTTTTTCCTTATCAAGTTGGACCCGCGTAAGCGTTCCTTTGGCCGCCAGGCCGGCCATGGGCTCGGGTAACACAGCCCCGCCGTGAATATCTAAAATTTTAAACCTGTTGAAAAAACAGGACAGGACCCTTGCCTGACGGGCATCCATAAAGGTAAACGGGAAAAAATAAAAATTTATCATAACATTATACACCTTCCAATTTTATACCTTATGATCATGTAACAGGATCCCCATGTCATCCAGTTGTTTCCGGATCCTGTCCGCTGTATTAAAATCTTTTTGCTGCCGGGCCTTATCCCGTTCAGCCATGAGCGCGGTCACCGCTGACGAATACAGACCCTTTCTGCTGAAATCAAAAATATTAAGCACCGCATCCACATCTTTAAAACAGTTAAGCAGGCGCGCGGCGCCCCCCGGTCCCACCTGATCCTCAACGACAAGCCGGTTGATGCGCTTCACGCTGGACAAAAGACCGGATATCAGGACAGGAACCTTGAGGTCGCTTGCCATGGCATTCATCATGCCCTGGCGCAGATCATAGGTAATCTGCGCAATCTCCTCTTCATTGGACTGCCCTGACACATGACCAAGGGATTCAATGCACCGGTTGATCCGGGAAAGAACGGTTTTGGCATCATCCAGACTTTTTCTGGATAACAGCAAAGATTTTCTGTAATGGGCGGACAGCAGCCAGAAGCGAATGGTTTTCTCGTCCCATCCCATATCAACCAGCCGGTCCAGGGTCAGAGACCAGATATCATCCGTATCCAGGGATCCGTCATACTGCACCGGGTGGCAATGCATCCACACCCTGGCAAAAGAACCACCGGCAGCCCCGGCAATGGCAATTTCGTTTTCATGGTGGGGGAACATAAGCTCCCTTGAGCCTGTATGGATGTCAAACTCTGCGCCAAGGAAGGTTGAGGCAATGGCAGCGCACTGCAGATGAAGTGAGGGACGGACATTGCCCCATTCCGTTTTAACGCCCACACCCTGCTTAAGTTCCGACAGCTTCACCCGCTTGAGAAGAGTGAAGTCCTTGGGATTGTTCTTTTCATATTCATCCAGGTCAACCGTGGCCCCCACCCGGATCTTGTTGACGTCCACCCGGGAAAGGCGGCCGTAATCCCCAAAGCTTGCCAGATCAAAGTATACGGAATGAAGCTTTTCATAGGCATGGTCATTGACAAGCAGTTTCCTGGTCAGATCCGTCATTTCCGTAAAATGTTCAGACACCCTGGGGTAGGCCTGGGCCGGCCTCATGCCAAGCCGTGACAGATCCGTCAGAAAGGCATCAATAAAGGGCTGGGTAAAATCCTGGGGGGTGGTTTTCGCCTGCCGTGCCCCTTCAATGGTTTTATCGTCATAATCCGTAATATTAACGATATGTCTGACTTTTACATCCTGGTATTCAAGGTAGCGGATGAGCAGGTCCGTAAACGCATGACGGCGGAAATGGGTAATATCCAGCCGCCGGTGTACCGTGGGACCGCAGGTGTAAACACCGACTTCCTTGTCCCCCTGGGGATTCAGGGATTCTTTTTTCCCACCCAGGGAATTGTAGACGGTAAGGTGAATATTCTTCTTCACGCTGAAAAGCTCGGTGGACAGATAGCGTTCGCCGGAATCCGGAAAAATCACAACAATAACCCCGTTTTGAAGACCCTTGGCATGGTCAAGGGCCACGGCCATGGCCGCACCGGAACTCATGCCCACAAAAAGGCCTTCTTTTGCTGCCAGTTTCCGGGCCGTCTCAAAAGCCGTTTCATCATCAATGTGGACGCTGTCATCCAGCAGGGTTTTGTCAAAAATTCCAGGGGTATAAGACTCTTTCATATTTTTAAGGCCCTGGATACCGTGTTCTAGATAGGGTTCGGCACAGATCACCCGGGCATGATGGCCCTGATCCCTGAAATACCTTGACAGGCCCATGAGTGTCCCCGAGGTGCCCACAGCCGCCACCACCGCATCCACCTGGCCGTTGGTCTGGGCCATGATTTCAGGCCCTGTGGTGTGGTAATGGGCTTTCCAGTTGGCCTCATTGTTATATTGGTCCGTAAGGAAATATTTGTCCGGGTATTCCCTGGCCAGGCGGTAGGCCTCTTCAATGGCCCCGTCCGATCCCAGGTGCCGGGGGGTAAGAATAATCCGGGCACCCCGGGCTTTGAGTATTTTTTTTCGTTCTTCACTGGCGCTTTCGGACATGGCCAGGGCCAGTTTATAGCCCTTGACCGCACAGATCATGGCCAGGCCGATTCCCGTATTTCCGGAAGTGGCTTCAATGACGGTCTTTTCAGGCGTCAGCTCACCGTCAGCCTCGGCCTGGCTGATCATATACAAAGCAGCCCTGTCCTTGATGGACCCGCCCGGGTTCATGTATTCAAGTTTGGCCAGGATGGTGACACCCGGCACGGAATTAAGTGTCTGAATTTTTACAAGGGGGGTGTTGCCGATTGAATCAATAATGCTGGCATACATGCGTATCCTCTCTTTGCCGGGCCAATTTCCGCACCGGCCTTGACTTTTCAAGTACAAAATGGCTTTATACAGTAATTTTATTTGATGCGCAATTTATTAAACAGGACCATTTTTCCGTATGGTTTCATGTAAAAAAACGCTGTGGCAGATATGTATCGTCCTGGGTATTGTCCAGGCCGCCATTGTATTTCTTTGCGGCCAGGCCCTTGGTTTCTCCGCGACCATGCCCACCGAGAAGGTGTCCTGGCACATCCAGGCCCGGCAGGTGAGCTACGAAAATAAACGCAAGCTTTACATTGCGGAAAACCAGGTGGTGATCACCGGGGGAAAAACGCGCCTGGAAGCGGATTATGTCGAATTTTCAGATATCACCAAAGACGCCTTTGCCAAAGGCAATGTCCTGTTTATTTCAGGAAAGGACACCATTACCTGCAAATCCATGAATGTCAACCTGAGCTCGGAAACAGGCACGATCAGCCAGGGCACCATATTCATCCAGGACGGCAACTATTATATTTCAGGGGATAAACTTCGAAAAACCGGCGCGTTTACCTATGATGCCGAAAAAGGATCCATCACCACCTGCCAGGGGGAAACCCCGGACTGGAAAATTACGGGAAAAGAGATTCAGGTGACCGTTGACGGGTACGGCCATGCCAGCAATGCCATCTTCTGGGCAAAAAAAATGCCCGCCCTTTATGCGCCCTATTTTATATTTCCGGCCAAAACAACACGCCAGACCGGACTTTTGATGCCCATGGCAGGATTTTCAGACGACATGGGATTTGAATACCAGCAACCGCTGTTTTTAGCGCTTTCAGACAATACCGACGCGACCTTGTATCCCCACTATATGTCGGACAGAGGCGTGATGCTCTCCGGCGAATACAGGTATGTACTGTCCCCGGAATCCAAAGGCATGATGATGATGAGCTATCTTGATGATGACACCATTGGAGACGCCGCGGATGAAAACCAAGATTACAATATTTCCGCCACACCTGACCGCACCAACCATGACAGGTACTGGTTGCGAATGAAGTCAGACCAGGAACTGGGGTATGGTTTTAACGCCAAACTGGACATTGATTATGTGTCTGATATGGATTATCTGCGAACTTTTGGAACCGGCTTCGCAGGTTTTGACAGTACAGATGGTGCTTTTGAACAGATGTTTGGCAGGGACTTGGATGAAGCGGACGAAGAGATCAGAAAAAACAGCCTGCTTGTCACAAAAAACTGGGACGCTTACAGCATGAACTTGCAGGCCCTTTGGTATGATAATGTCGAGGCCCGGCAAACAGACACAGATGACACCACCCTGCAGACCCTGCCCTCGGTTGAATTTTTTGCCGCCCGCCAGCAGATCGGACAAACCGGGCTCTATTATAAAATGGATTCCGAATTAAAGTCCTTTTACCGCCAGGACACCACCAATACAGAGATTACCGGACGAAGGGCAGACATTCATCCGGTATTTTATTATCCCATGAAATTGGGCAAGGCATTTTTTCTGGAGCCCTATGCCGGTGTCAGGGGAACCTTATGGGATGCAGATGATTTCACTGACCGCGACGGGGATAATTCCAGCGCCAGAAACCGGGGGCTCTATGAAATGGGCATGGACCTGTCAACAACCCTTAACCGTGTGTTCACATTAGACACGAATTTTGCCGAAAAAATCCAACACAAGATTGTACCCAGGCTGGAATATAATTATATCCCCTTTGTGGACCAGGAAGATCTGCCCTACTTTGACGACATAGATGATATTTCAGAAAAAAACATCATTACCTGGTCTTTGACCCACACATTCACCTCCAGGCATACCATAACGGATGAAAACGGGGAAGAATCCAGGGAATACAAAGAACTTTTCTGGTTCAGGCTCTCCCAGGGCTATGACATCCGGTATGAAGAGGACGGGGATGATGCCGAAGACGACCCCTGGCAGGACCTGACATTTAAATATGAGTTAAATCCGCTGGAATATCTGAGATCAAACGGCACCATAGCCTTTGATCCCAATAACAGCCATTTCACTAAAATCCAAATCGGAGGCACGATATCAGATACAAGAGGAGATAGCCTTAACATGTCCTATCGATATTCGAAAGAGTATTCACATACCTGGAAAACGAAAATCAGCACAAATCTGGTTCCAGATACCCTGGGTGCCTATTACTTTGTTGAAAACGATCTTGAAGACCAGAAAACCGTTGAGACAGGTATCGGCATTTTCATCAACCGGCCATGCTGGGGAGTGAACCTGAAATTTACAGATGAATCGGCAGACAAATCCTTTGCCTTCATGGTGAATCTGAAAGGTATAGGCGAATTCGGCACAAAATGAAAAACAACGCTCTTTGGTTTGCCTTGCTGACCCGAAGCAATTTCGAGCAAACCGTGTATTCCAATATCTGCAAAAAAAAAATTGATGCGTTCCTGCCCACAACAAGAAAGCCCAGCAAGAGGAAGGACCGCAAGCTTATGATAGAAACCCCCTTGTTTCCAGGGTATGTGTTTGTCAAATCCACCATGGCTCCGGTGGATCAGCTGCCGATTTTAAAAACCCTGGGTGCGGTAAGGCTGTTAGGAAACCGTGATGGCCCCTTGCCCGTGCCCGAATATCAGATTGACTCGCTCAAACTTTTGACTTCCGCAACCCAGAATCTGGTTACAGGCAGTATTATTAAACTTAAAAAAGGAGATCCGGTGATCATCCTTGAAGGCCCAATGGCAGGGCTGAAAGGAGATTTCTTTGAACATAAGGGCAGGGGCAGGGTCATTGTCAAAATAGACCTGTTAGGCAGATACGCCGGCGTGGAGGTGGATTCTGACAAGGTTGAGAAAATTCCGGACCTGCTGTCATAAGCCCTTGACTTTTTGATGCATATTCATTAAAACCCCTGGACTGGAAAACTGGAAAAACTTTTTAGCTGTTTAATATATTTGAGGTTCCATGAATAAACTTGAATTGATTTCCACATTGAAAGATCGGGCCAACCTGACCAAATCAGAAGCAGCCGACGTAATAAAAATATTTTTTGACTCCCTGTCAGACGCCTTTGTCAAGGGCGAACGGGTCGAGATAAGAGGGCTTTGCAGCTTTCATATCAAAGAGTATAAGAGCTATGTGGGCAGAAACCCCAAAACCGGACAAAAAGTAGACATCCCGCCCAAACGCCTGCCGTTTTTCAAATGCGGCAAAGAGCTCAAAGAGCGGGTTGATTATTAGTCCCATGTATCTGATATGCATCCTGCACCTTCCGAAACAAACCGGGAAGCCCTTCCGTGGTCTTTGCCATTATCTGAATTAACCCATATTGTTCAGACCGGCCGGATCCCCAATGCCCTTCTTTTTTACGGGCCCCGGGGAACCGGCAAAAAACAGGCTGCGCTTTTTTTTGCAAAGGCCTGCAACTGCCGTGCAGACACCGGCCGGCCGTGCAATATCTGCGCGTCATGCAAGAAAATATCTGCGGGCATGCATCCGGACATGATCTTTCTTGATCCGGCTGAAAACAAAAAGATGATCACCATTTCCCAAATCCGGGACATGGGCCGAATCATCGCATCCCGTGCCAATGAAGCAGCGTTCAGGATGGTGTGCATCCGTCAGGCAGACCTGATGAATCCCCAGGCCCAGAACGCCCTTCTCAAAATGCTTGAAGAACCGCCGCACCGCACATTTTTCATCCTTGCCGCAGCGCAGACCACCCCCCTGTTGTCCACCATTTTATCCAGGTGCCGGCGCATTGACTTCCAGGCCCTTGCAGCCCTCGAAATCAAAAAGATTTTATGCACACAATACGGGCTTGATCCCGGAACCGCCGACATTATCAGTGGTACGGCCGGAAGCGACCTGGATCAGGCCCTGCGCCTTTCAGGACTATACAAAGGGGATGCGCCTGACTGGATGCTGCTGCGGCCATGGCTGATCAAAGAGCTCTGCGGATTACTGACCGTACCCCAGCATCAAAGGATCTTTAAAAGCCTTAATTTATCCCGGCTGCTGTCAGCCCGCCCGGAACATATTCATGATGCCATGACAGTGGTCCGAACCGTATTCAGAGACTTTTGCATATTAAAATACATGCCGGATAAAATAGTTAACCTTGATTTTTTAAGCGCATTTAAAGATATTAGTGCGATGCATTCATACGTCCGGATGTTAACATGGATGACACTGTTTCATGAGACGGAAAAAAGACTGGAATCCAACAGCGGCACAAGACTGATCCTTGACCGGTTTTTCCTTTCATTGTCTGTATTTGAATAAGGGACCCAATTTTATGGTAAATGTTGCCGGCGTTAAATTTAAAACCGCAGGTAAAATATACGATTTCAACAGCAACGCCCTGGTCGTGAATTTAGGAGACCGGGTGATTGTTGAAACAGAACAGGGGTTAGGATTCGGCATCGTTGCCGTCCCGACCCGGGAAAAAGACAAAGATGAAAATACGTTAAAAGATATTGTCAGAAAGGCCACCCCGGAGGATTTCAGCCAGCGCACGGAACTTGAAGTACTGGAACGGCGGGCCCATGAATACTGCATTCAGTGCATAAAAGACCTGGACCTTTTCATGAACCTGTTCAGTGTGGAAAGCACCTTTGACAGAAACAAGCTGACATTTTTTTATACGGCGGACGGCAGGATTGATTTCAGGGAACTGATCAAACTTCTGGTCAAAGAATTCTCCATCCGTATTGAAATGCGCCAGGTCGGTATCCGAAATCTGTCCAAGCATGTGGGCGGTGTGGGTAAATGCGGCAGGGAACTGTGTTGTTCCTCTTTTATGCATACCTTTGATCCGGTGTCCATTAAAATGGCAAAGGAGCAGGGACTGAGCCTGAATCCCACTAAAATCTCAGGGGTGTGCGGCCGCCTGATGTGCTGTCTGACCTTTGAAGATGAGACCTACCGCCATTTAAAGAAAAAAATGCCTAAACTGGGCAAAACCATTATGGTTGAAGATATCAAAGGCAAGGTAGTCCGCCAGAATGTTCTCAGACAAAGTGTCACTGTCAGACTTGATGACCGCACGGAAAAGGAAATATGTCTGTCCCAACTGAAAAAAGAAAACACAGGAAACCCATCTCAATGACTTGTCAATACTATACCACGCCCATTTACTACGTGAATGCCAAACCCCACCTGGGCCATGCCTATACCTCCATTGCAGCAGATGTAGCCACCCGGTTTAAAAAGATGGAAGGCACAGACACCTTTTTTTTAACAGGAACGGATGAACACGGGGATAAAATCGTTCAGGCTGCGGAAAAGGAGAACACCACACCCAAGGCTTACGCAGATAAAATCAGCAAACGATTCCAGGATGTTCTGCCCCTGCTCAATATCGAAAACGACCACTTTATCCGTACAACCGATCCCCAGCACATTGAGGTGGTAAAATCAGTCCTGTCCACGATTTACGACAAAGGGGACATCTATTTTTCAAGTTATGAGGGCATTTACTGTTTCGGGTGTGAAAGATTCTACCAGGAGCGCGAGCTTGTGGACGGCAAGTGCCCGGACCACGGCACTGTGCCGGAAACCATCAAGGAATCAAACTATTTCTTTAAAATGAGCAAGTACCAGGACTGGCTCATTGCGCACATCGAAACCCACCCGGACTTTATCCGGCCCGAACAGTACAGAAAGGAACTTCTCTCATTTCTCAAGGAACCTTTGGAAGACCTGTGCATCTCCCGGCCCAAAACCCGGCTGACCTGGGGCATCACCCTGCCCTTTGATGAAGACTATGTCACCTATGTATGGTTTGACGCCCTGGTCAACTATATCACGGCCCTTGGATACCCTGACGGGGAGAGGTTCAAAAAATTCTGGCCATCCACCCGGCATTTTGTGGCCAAGGACATTATCAAGCCCCACGGGATTTACTGGCCCATCATGCTTAAGGCAGCCGGCATTGAGACATACAATGGGCTGAACGTCCATGGATTCTGGAATGTCCAGGGCTCTAAAATGTCAAAAAGCATCGGCAATGTCACCGACCCTGTGGAGGTAACAGAAAAGTTCGGCGTGGATGCGTTCAGATATTTTCTGATGCGGGAGATGGTATTTGGTCTGGACGCCAATTTCACCGAAGATGTTATTATTTCACGGATCAACTCAGATCTTGCCAATGACCTGGGCAATCTGTTTTCCCGGGTGCTGTCCATGAACCACAAATATTTCAAAGGCATCATCCAGGGGCAGTCTGGGGATTCAGACAAAGGCTTAAGCCTTGAACCCGAGGCAGCAGCAGCCCTGGAAGGATACACGGCTGCCATGGCAGAGTGCCAGTTTCATAAAGCCCTTGCAAGCGTATGGGACCTGGTGTCAACCATGAATAAATACATTGTTGCCAATGAACCCTGGGCCCTGGCCAAAGACCCGGCACGCACAGGCGACCTGGGTACGGTCCTGTATGAACTTCTGGAAGGGATTCGCTTTGTGGCAGGACTGATCTGGCCGGTCATGCCGGAAACCAGCGGTAAAATCATGGTGGCCCTTGGCCTTGGGCTGCCTGAAAAAGGGTTTTTCTCCCTGGATGCCATCCGGCCCTGGGGTCAGATCCCATGCGGCGCAACCCTGTCAAAGCCCCGGATTCTTTTTCCCCGGGTGGAAGTTGAAAAAAAAGAAGATGCCCCCCCGGCACCCAAACCGTTTAAACCGGCATTAAAAGAAGAGATCACCATTGAGGATTTCTCAAAAATAGACCTGAGAGCCGGCAAAATTCTGTCTGCAGAACGGATTGAAAAATCGGACAAACTGCTCAAACTTCAAGTGGACTTAGGGGCCCAGACCCGACAGATTGTGGCTGGCATCGGAAAATCCTATGCCCCCGAAGACCTAGTGGGCAAAGCGGTCATTGTCGTTGCCAACCTGAAACCCGTAAAACTTATGGGTGAGTTGTCCCAAGGCATGATACTTGCGGCAAGTGTGAAAAAGGATCTTATTCTTTCCGGATTCAACGGCAGTCCTAAGCCCGGCAGCCAGATTAAATAATCCCTGCATCGGCAAGCAGACATAATTAATATTTTGAGATATTGTTTTGCATTCTATTAAAAGAGAACGTTCCTGGCGTGAACTTCAGACAGGCTATCTCCAGCAGACAAAAAAACAGGTCATGATCAGGCGTATACGCCAAATTGCAGGTTTTCTCTGCCTTGGTGCCGCAGCCGCAGCATTGCTCTGGGTTGGGGTCCACACCGTACCCAAGATCGGTGACCGGCTGCTTTCCCCCAAACCGGACAAGGTCTCAAGTAAGCCTGCCCCGCCCAAGCACCTTGAAAAATCTGACGTCAAAGCCCTGGTCCAAAACATGGATATTCTTAATTCACAAACAGACCTTTTCTTTGCTGAAGGCCCGTCCTGGACATACACCATCCACACCCGACTGGACACGCGCCTCCAGGCAGAACTGATCCGTACGCTGGACCACCTTAAAACCCTGGACCGGGGCAAACCCGAACTCATCGGGATGGTGGCCATGGACGCCAGCACCGGATTCATAAAAGCCATGGCCGGATTTAATCCGAACAGTCCGGCCACCCTCCCCTGCACATCGGCCATCTATCCGGCGGCCAGTCTTTTCAAAATTGTCACCGCATCTGCTGCCGTGGAAAAATTAAATTACACAGCCACCACCCCCCTCTATTTTAACGGCAGGAAATACACCCTGTACAAACAGCAGTTAACAAAGAAAAAAACAAAATATACCCATCAGGTTACCCTGGAGACAGCCTTTGCCGAATCCATCAACCCTGTATTCGGCCAACTCGGACAACTTGCCCTGGGCAAAACAGTGCTTAACGATTTTTCCCAGGAGTTTGGTTTTAATCAGAGTCCGGATACGGATTTTGATTTTCCAGCTCCCCATTTTTCCGCCACAGGCAGTGATTACCATTTAGCAGAACTTGGATGCGGATTTAATCGAGATACCCGGATTTCACCTGTATTTGCCATGACTATGGTTTCAGCTGTGGTGAACAAGGGACAAAGCATTGTCCCCCGTCTTGTGGACAGGATATCCAACTCAAACCAGGACAAGCTCTATAAAAGCACCAAAGAGATATATAAAACACCGATCAGCCCTGAAACAGCCGCCATCATGATGAGACTTATGAAAAAGACCATATCAGGCGGCACAGCCAGAAAATCGTTCAGGGGCTATTCACGGGATAAGGTATTATCCAATCTGGTGATCGGCGGGAAAACCGGCTCCCTGTCCAACCGGGAAAATACAATCAGATATGACTGGTTCACAGGATTCGGACAACAGAAAACCACAAAAGAGACATTGATTGTCGCAGTGGTGGTGGGGCACGGCAAATATATCGGAACCCGGGCATGCATCCATGCAAAAAACATGTTGAAAACCTACTTCAGCGAAGTCAAACCCAAGGAGGGTACATATGAAACGGCCAGGCAATCTTTTAACACAGATTTCTAATTATCTTAAACAGATCGCACAGATCAATGTGGACATGGGCAAACCGTTATCATCGGTAAAGGAGAACACCTTACTCTTCTTCCCCGACACCGGCTGCACCCTGGGCTGCGGGATCTGTGCCCTTGTGGCCTTTAAAGGGCCTGCCTGTAAAAATGATATAGAATTTCTGTCCAAGGGCATTGAAACCCTTTCACAGAATTGTCTTGGCCCGTTTTCCGAAAACACCCCCCCAATGGTTTCAAAAGATTACCTGGGGGGCGCAGAATTTTTATCCACCCTGTTTGACCATGCCCAGAGCCTTAAGCAGGAAACAATTTTTGCATCCCTGTTTTATAACCGGGAAAAAATCTGCAAACTGTCCGGAATTGCCAAAGATATTGAAGAATTTCTTAGGGATGAAGTCCAAAGATTCAAATCTGCCACAGCCAGCTTATCCGCGCCCGAGGTGGAGATTGCCGCAGATTATATTGACCGGCTCAAGGATATTCTCTGGTGCCTGAAAAAAGAAGTTCTTGACAATATTGGGGCCATTGAACATCTGGCCCCGGGTATAGAGAAGCAAAACAACCCTGCAGGCATCGCGCTTTTCAAACGGATCAATGCCGTACTCAACAGCCTTGACCGCCTGGAGGTCAGAGGACGGGACTCGGCAGGCATTTCAGTGCTGTGCACCCTGGATGAAAAGCAATTTTCAACGTACAAAAGCGTTCTGGAAACAAAAGAAATCGCCAAAGGCTTAAAAAACAGAAGCAACCGCCAGATTCTGTCAAACAACACCATCTCGATCAATGAAATCCGCAGACCTGGTGTCCCAAGCCAGATTACCATCTGTTTTGTTTACAAATTCGCCGCTGAGATCGGTGCCCTTGGCGACAATATCGCTTTTATCAGGAATCAGATTAAAAATGACCACCTTCTCCAGGCGCTTTCTGAATTTGCCCCTTTGGCGTCATCGGTTTCGGCCCATACAAGGTGGGCATCCGTAGGTGATATCACCGAGGCCAACTGCCATCCTTTGGACAATACACCCACAGATGCCGGGGGCGTCCAGAACGGGATCATCCATGTCTGTCTCAACGGAGATATTGACAATTACCTGGAACTGAAAACCGAGTACGAGGCCCGGTACGATAAAATTTCCCCCCAGATCACAACGGACACCAAATTGATCCCGTTGCAGATTGAACACCACCTGAAAATGGGTGCGCCCATTGAGGAGGCGTTCCGTCTGGCGGTCAATGAATTTGAGGGGTCCCATGCCATTTCCATGCACACAGACCTTGCGCCCGGCAAATTATTTTTAGCCCAGAAAGGCAGTGGCCAGGCTATTTTTGTGGGGATTGCCCCGGACCATTACATTGCGGCATCCGAATTATACGGGGTGGTGGAGGAAACCCGCCACTACATCAAACTCAACGGCGAAGAAAAGGGCCAGATCGTGATCCTGGACCAGAGAAGTGCCGGCGGCATTGAAGGTATACGCTCCTTTTACTATGACAATCAGCCCATCACCCTGACCCGGGAGGATGTGCTCACAAGCCAGATCACCTCCAGGGACATTGACCGCCAGGGGTATCCCCACTATTTCCTCAAAGAGATATCTGAAGCACCTTTATCCGTTGAAAAAACCCTGGAAAACAAATTCAAACAGAATCCGGGTTCAGGGCTTCTCAATGTCAATCTGAACAGGACCATTATTCCACCGCAACTGGAAGAAGATTTACGGTCCGGAAAAATTAAAAAAATATATTTTATTGGCCAGGGTACCGCCGGTATAGCGGCCCAGGGATGTGCGGATCTTCTTACCCATTACCTGGGGGGAAAATCCATGGATATTCGTGCCCAGAAAGCGTCTGAGCTTTCCGGATTCAGTATCGGCTGCGAAGGGGAAAACACCACAGCCATGGAAGACACCCTGGTTGTGGCCATCAGCCAGTCCGGCACCACAACAGACACCAACCGGACCGTGGACATGGTCCGGGCCCACGGTGCCAGATGCCTTGCCATTGTCAACCGCAGGGATTCGGATCTCACCTTTAAGGTAGACGGCGTATTATACACCAGCTCCGGCCGGGACATTGAAATGTCCGTGGCCTCCACCAAAGCATTTTACTCCCAGATTACGGCCGGGGCGTTACTCGGGCTGCACCTGGCTGCCTTGCTCAATGCCAGAAATGAAGAATATATCAACGAGCAGATTCGGGCGCTGCTGGAACTGCCGGCAAAAATGAAAACCGTGCTTGGCATGCGCGAAGAGATTAAGGCGTGCGCGGACCGCCTGGCCATTTCCAAAAATTACTGGGCCACAGTCGGTTCCGGTGCCAACAAAACATCTGCCGACGAGATCAGGATCAAACTGTCGGAACTGTGCTACAAAACCATCTCCTCGGATTTTGTTGAGGACAAAAAACATATTGACCTGTCAAGCGAGCCATTGATCATTATCTGTGCCGCCGGTACCAGGGAAAGCGTGCTTGGGGACATCATCAAGGACACAGCCATTTTCCATGCCCACAAAGCCTGTCCCATTGTGATCACCACCCAGGGCGAAGACCGGTTTGATTTATACGCCAAGGCCGTATTCAAAATTCCTGAAGTCCAGGAACATTTTGCCCCCATTCTCAATACCCTTGTGGGGCATATATGGGGTTACTATGCAGCGCTGGCCATCAATGACAAATCAAAATTTCTCTATGAGGAACGGCTGAAAATAGAAGATACCATTGAAGCGTTCAAGCGCTTGGGTCATGATGATTACGAAGTGCTGCTGGACAACAAATTTACGGAAACCGTGGCAGCGTTTTACAATCAGTTTTCCCAGAAAAGGCGCCAGGGGGAATTTCCCAGTGCCATCGGCCTGAACACGGTTTCCAACATCACCTTGCTGCTTAAATATCTGTCCGGCAGGCTGCCGGTGTCGGATTTTGAAATGGATTTTGGCGTCAAAGGCACCCCGCCCAATATGCTGTCCACCTTTTTTACCACCATGAACCAGGCCATTAATATCATGGCCCGGCCCGTGGATGCCATCAAGCACCAGGCCAAAACAGTTACCGTGGGCACCAGCCGGATCAGTGAACGCTTTGAAGGCATTTTATTTGATGCCCTGGCTGAACATAACATCCAGATTCCGTTGATTACCAATACCAATGTACTGGTCCTTAAAAACCTGCAGGAAATCATATCCGAAGTTAAAGGCGCACTGCTCTACCGCATCACCGGCTTAAGCCTTTTGGGAAAAGTAACCACAGACACCCGCATTGATGTAGTATCCAAAACAGGCATTCTGGCCAATGAATCTTCCAGGGTGGAAACAGATCACCGGCTCAAGGGCACAAAGAACATCATTGTCAGAGAAGGCAACGTATATATCGGGAAAGGCCGGAAAGACAACAGAAGCATTCTTGTGATTCCGGTGCTTTCATCTTCACCGACGTCACCCAACATCATTGAATTTCTTCTGTCTTTAAACATTGCCTTTAAATCCACCCAAGAAGTTACCCTGTTGAAGAAAATAAAAGCCCTGGGCGGAAAATACACCCGGCTTAAGGACTGGATTCTTGAAAGTAAAAATGTGGCATGGGATGATAAATACCTCAACCTTGTGGACATTGAAACCCTGTTCGGTGCCACGGCTGAAAGGGCTGTGGCGGCGATTGTTGAAAAACTGGATTGATCCGCTGCACGGCAAATATGCAGTAAGGTGGACGCGTTTGAGCCGCGGTCTGGCATTTTCCCGGTTCAATGAATATTTTATTGTCAATTTCACACGCATAAGGCCCGGGGTCAACATTAAATCAGCCCAAAAAACGCCGGATTTTAAGACCCGGTACATTTGCTTACAAACAGCTACAAAAAGTCAACAGACCTGTTGTCCCATTTTTCGTACCCTACCCTTGTAATTAAATTGCCTGCCATTGGTGGCGGGTGGCGTTAATAAAATTTAAACAAGGATGGTAATAATGAGAATGAATCATGTTTGGTATGTACTGCTACTGACTTTTTTCCCGGCACTCGCCTTGGCGCAACCCGATGAACAGGAAAAAGGCGGTTTTTTCGGCAGCATCGCCATTGGCGGAGGATGGACCTCCGGAAAACCCAGCCAGTTGGACGTAACGGATGACAACAAGAGGATCAACTCCCTGGATGAGCGGGCAACACGGGAATCAGAAGGAATTGTGCTCATTATGGGCGAATTGGGCTACAATATCGTCAGCACTGGCACCAAAATTTCATTGGGAAACCAAAAGTGTACGGAAATATCCGCGGTATCTTTGACTGTGGATCAGGCTCTGGAACATATAGGCACCTTTCAGGCCTCCTTTGGATTCGGAGAAAAGGAGGTGTGGAAGGATCCGTTTCTGGTGGGCGTCGAACGGGAGGAGACCGATGAAACCGCCTATACTGTTGGTCTGCAACTACAGGAAATCGCGGGATCAGGCGCCACGGCATCGCTTACGGGAACCCGTTACAAAGTGGATGATGATTTGATTGGCAGCCAGTATCAGGAATTGAAACGGGATGGAACCATGGTGACGACCGCACTGAGCTATGCCTTTCCTCTGGGAGAAAACCAGATGATTATCCCTTGTCTTGGCGTGAAAATAGACAACCGCGACGGTGACAGCAATTCCAGCAAAGAGGCCCAGATTTCGTTGGCACACACACTGGAGATGGGCTCGTGGAATTTTGCAACCTCGCTTTCCTTTAGCCAAAAGGAATTTGACAAGATGCATCCTGTTTTCCACGAAACCCGCGAGGAAAAGGGGTACGCGGTGAGTGAACTCATCTCTTTTGCGGAGCCTTTTGGATGGTCCGGTTTTTCCATTAACTGCGTCATCACCTATGACCGCAGGGATGCCAATATTCATTTTTATGACAGCGATGCACTCCTGGTGGGAGCCGGAATTGGCTACAGCTTTTGACAAGCATGATCCACCCGCAAAAACCCGGGCTATCTTCGCCCTGGGACTTTTAGCCCTGACCATAAGCATAAGCCTGGCGGGATGTACCCTGACGAAAAGACAAGCCCAGATCACCCTGCCGGAGGATCTTCCACAAACCTGGGCCACCCGGGTTTGTGTTGATGACCTGCCCATTGCATCGAACCTGCTCGGGCTCATCGACTTGCCGGAACTAAAGGCCCTGGTTCATGAAGCCATGAACAACAATCCGGATCTCAGGGCCACCGCCCTGCGGCTCAAGGCCGAAGGATTCCTGCTCGGCAGGCCCCGTTCGCAAATGCTGCCCAAGGTCGAGGCTGGTATTTCCAGGGGCAGAAATAATCAGGGGAATAATGACAATACCGGAAGAACGGAACCCCAGACTTACCACAAAATATCTGCAAATGTGAGCTGGGAAATTGATATGTGGGGACGTCTGGCCAACGAATACTCGGCGGCAAAACAGGAAGTAACGGCAAAGGAAAAGGATTTCCTTCAGGCCCGGGATGCCCTGGCCGCACGGACCATTCAGGCCTGGATCAACCAATTAGCTGACCGCCGCGCAAAGGGCATTGAAGAGGAACGGCTGGCTGTTTTACAGCACATCGAAGCGGTACTGATCCAGCGCTACCGGGATGGTCTCGGAAGCCTGGACGAATATTCCACAGCCAGAAGCCGAACGCAAATCGCCAGAGCAGATCTGAGTACGCGGCAGGCAAACCTTGACCGTTCGGTGCGCGCCCTTGAAATTCTTTTGGGACGATACCCCGGAGGGCAATTATCTTCGGGGAAAGAGTGGCCAACCTTGCCCATGCCGATTGTGGACATGCCGGCCGCAGCCCTATCGCTTCGGCCGGATATCCAGGCGGGGCTGGCCCGGGTGGAAGCCGCCCGCAACCTGGCCCGGGCCGCAGACAAGGCCCGGCTTCCCTTGCTCAGCCTGTCTGGCGAGATTTTCCGGACCGGCACGCGTATTTCCGACATCGGCAGCGCCACGACCTATTGGGGCGTGCTGGGATCTCTTTTTCAACCCTTGTTCCAGGGAGGCCGGCTGCGGGACGAAGCACGGGCCAAACACTCGGAAGCCATGGCCGCCATTGAGGACCTGCATGCAATCGTCCTGCGCTCGCTTTCCGAAGTTGAAAACGCATTGACCCTTGAAAAAGAACTGGCCGTCCAAATAGTCGCTCTTGGGTCTGCCGTGGAAGAATCGGAAAAAAGCAGCCGCTATTATGTTTACCGTTACCGGCAGGGACTGGACAGCATCCAGAGCCTGCTCATTGCCCGGGAACAGGAGATGACAGTTAAGATGCGCCTGAACCAGTTAAAGGCGGATCGGCTTGGAAACCGTATTGATTTGGCCTTGGCGGTTGGCGCAGGGATCGGAGATAACCCATGAGCAACATGTTTAGCCGTCTACGAACAAATAAATGGATCATTTTTATCGTCACGCTTTTCTTGTGTGCCGCCGGAACAGCCCTTTTTTTCAAGACAAAACCGGAAAAAGTGTCTGCCGGAATAGACGATCCGGATGCAGGCCCGGTATTATCCGGCATGCCGGTAACGATTACATTAATCAAACCATCCTCCTATCCGGCGCGGATTACTGCCCTGGGGGAAGCACAGCCTCTGTGGCAGTCAAGCGTCAAGGCGCGGGTTGGCGGAGCGGTTTTGTATATTTCAAATCAGCTTCAGCCGGGCAATCTGATTAAGAAAGGAGAACTGATTGTAAAAATCGACAAGACCTCATTCGAGGCCAAGGTCAGTGAAACCGAAAGCCAGGCGGCCCAGTGCAGGCTCAACTTGCTGAAAGAGGAACGGGAAGCGCAGGAGGCCCAGCGAAACTGGAAGCGCTCCGGCATCAAGGAAGCACCATCCTCGTCCCTGGTGCTGCGCAAACCGCAACTGGAAGCGTCCCGCGCCGCGCTTAAGGCGGCCCAGGACGCGGTTGCCAATGCAAAACAGGAGCGCTCGTACACCCGGATCAGCGCCCCATTTGACGGCATTGTCCTCGAACGCCAGGTCAATCCCGGGGAAACGCTCTTTTCCGGCGACAAGATTTGTACGCTCTGGGGCGTGCAGACCATGGAAGTCAGTGTGTATGTGGCTGCTGCCCAGCAGGAATTGCTTGGCAAGGAAATGGAGCAAATGACTGTGCGCCTTGTCTCTCCCCAGACAGGTGCATCCTGGCAGGCGCGCGTGGTAAGGGACGCCCAACGCCTTGATTCGCGGTCGCGTCTGCACACCCTTTTCCTTCAGGTAAAACAGCCCCTGGACCAGACGCCGCCCCTGCTGCCCGGTACTTTTGTCCGGGCCGAAATGTCCGGCCGGGACATCCCGAACCTGCTTTGCATTCCCGAAAACGCATTGACCCAACAAGGATTGATTTGGTTCGTGGATGCTGATAACCGGTTAGGTTCCATTCAGGCACAACCGGTATTCTACGGGGAAGGCGTGGTCTATATTCAAAACCCGCAGAATACGGACAAAGGACTTGCCATTGCCGTCTCACCCAACGCCCAATGTCATAAAGTTAACGGCAAGGTTTTAAATTCATATGATGCTCCCTTTTGGCAACTTTATGTTTTCGTTCAAATTTACGCCCAGGTCTAATCGGTTCTGTTGCTCCCATAAAAAGTGTATGAATTTGC
>NZ_JQKJ01000044.1 GCF_000745975.1 Desulfobacter vibrioformis DSM 8776
AAAAAGGGCCTTTGGCAAAACACCAAAAGCCCTTGAATTACTTAACTAACCGAAAACTTTTTCCAGGAAAGGAATGATCTGTTTTTTACGGCTCATGATGCCGGGCAGCCAGCATTTGCCGTCAACCGGTTTTTCACCAAAAGCTTTTTCAACAACAGATTCGTCATCAGAAGCAACCAGAAGCTCAGTGCCTTCCTTCATGATGTCGGTGAGCATCAAAAGTACAGTGTGATGGCCTTTTTCTGCTTTCATATCACGGATATCTTTTTCAAGATCAGCCTTGATGCCGTCAACGATGGACAGGTCAACCAGTTCGAGCTGGCCGCAGCCAATGCCGGAACCACCCATCTTGAAATCTTTGTAGTCGCGCAGAACCAGTTCACGAACCGGGGTGCCGTCAACAGCAGATTTTACCTTGAACATTTCAATGCCCAGGGCGTCAAGGTCGGATTCGCCGCAGATTTCAGACAGTTTTGCGCAAACTTCTTTGTCTTTGTCTGTACAGGTAGCGGACTTAAAGATTACGGTGTCGGACAGAATGGCGCACAGCATGGCACCGGCAACGCCCTTGGGGATCTCGACATTGAAGTAATCGTACATGGAAGCAATTACAGTGCAGGTGCAGCCCACAGGCCAGATCCAGCATTCCAGGGGTTGTCCGGTGGTTACATCACCCAGTTTGTGATGGTCTACAATACCCAGAATATTGGCATCCGCAAGGTCGTCAGGGCTCTGGGCCAGGTCGGAATGATCCACCAGGTAAACATCTTTGCCTGCATAGCTGGTGACAACTTCAGGGGCAGCCAGGCCGAATTTGTCCAGGACAAATTTGGATTCGGGATTCAGGTTGCCCTGCATAGCCGGTGCGATGTCTTCACCAAGGCTTTTTTTCAGATCGGCCAGCGCAATGGCTGCAACGACAGAGTCGGTATCCGGATTTTTGTGACCAAATACGAGAGTTGACATAAAACCTCCTAAAAATTAAGTGTTGTTTCAGTTATAATCCTCATGAATGACCCCCACAACCGGCAGCCATCCATATAAGTTCTTTCCTTAAATACCACTTGGTCTTATAGAATTAATCGCACTTAACCTCAAGCAAAATCTGAAAAAAGAAACTGCCATGTCCCAGTTTCTGCATTTAACAGAACTTTTATAAAGGATACACCATGCAGATCCCAACTCCGGCAATTTTCTGATCCCGGACGATTTGTCCGTGGGACTACTGGATTTTGACTGTATCCGTGGGGTGAATTGTTAAGCAGTACCGTGTCGTATATAATTTCTGTACTCAACCGGTAAAATCTGACATATTTAAAGCCTTGGCCGTTAAAAATACATGGGACTATTATTAATTGAATTTGTTGTAAATTTCAGACTTGCGACTTATTAGAATCATTGATGTCAGAGAATCTACCGATATTGGGGCCTCTTTCAATCATGATATGAAGTTCAAACTTAACAACCCGTCCGAAGGGCGATAATCTAGTTCAGATTTTATGGGGGCGTTCATGGAACTGGAAAATGAAAGAAAAGCTGTTGTGCGTTTTGGCCTCAAAATGGTGGAATCAGGCCTGACAACGGGTACCGGTGGGAATCTAAGCATTATTGACAGGAAGTCCGGAACGGTGGCAGTCAGTCCCAGCGGGATCGAATACGCGGTATTACAGCCCCGGGATGTTGTCCTCACCGATATGCAGGGAAATGTCATAGATGGAGAGGCCAGGCCTTCAAGCGAGCTTGGGTTTCACCTATCCCTTTATGGCCAGCGCAAGGATATACAGGCCATTGTCCACACCCACTCGCCATATGCGGTTACCATGGCCTGCCTGGGGTGGGAAATCCCGGCGGTTCATTATCTTGTGGGGTTTGCAGGAAAAAAAGTACCCCTGGCACCCTATGCTACCTTTGGCACGCCGGAATTGGCGCAAATAGTAGCCGAATATATTGGGGATTATAACGCCTTGCTGCTTGCCAATCACGGACTTGTGGCGGTTGGCTCCAGTATGGATACAGCCTTTGCCGCTGCCGAAGAGATCGAATTCGTGGCCCGGATTTATTATCAGACCAAAAGCATCGGAAATCCCGTCATTCTGCCGGATGAAGAGATGAACACCGTGCTTGAGAAGTTCAAGACCTATGGGCAGAAAAAAATGGGGATTGGAAAATAGTTTACTCGAAATTTCAACTAATAAAAAATGGGAGAGAACAAAAGTGGGGAATCTCAATGATCTATCTATAAGGCTGAAACTTTTCTTTGGTTTTGGGATTGTCTGTATTTTTTTCGTCATTGTGGGCATTGTGACCATTCGTTTTAACAATAAAACCATTCATGAGCTGGAAGGGGTAAAAAATAAGACATTGCCGTATGCCCTTAATTTTATTGAAATTAAACGGGATATAGAGCAGATCCAGCAATGGCTTACGGACATATCTGCCACAAGAGCTGCAGCAGGGTATGATGACGGGTATAAGGAAGCTGAAATTTATTATAAAGATGCTGTTAAAAGAATTGAGTCCGCCATTGTCGAGCATGACAAATATGGCGAAGCTGAGATGGTCGCACAGCTTAAAGATATGAAAAATAGCTTGGATGATTATTATGACATGGGCAAAAAAATGGCCCAGGCTTATATTGCCGCCGGCCCGGAAAAAGGCAATCCAATGATGGAGGAGTTTGATCCATTTGCCGAGAAGCTGGCCGGTATCATAGACAAGATTGTTGAAGCACATAAAGAAGCGCTGTTAACTTCTTTTAAGGAAATTGGGGCGCACACTGCTTCAAAAACAAAATTAATCGCCTCCGGGCTTATTTCGGTTTTAATTTTTTCGGCGCTTATTGCTTACGGCATCAGCCACTCCGTAGCCGCCGCCCTTGGCAAAGCCGTAAAGTTTGCCGGCTATGTTGCTGAGGGCAATTTTGACCAAACGCTTGTAATTAAGCAAAATGATGAGATCGGGGCCCTGTCAAATGCCCTTAACAAGATGTGTGAAAATCTAAAAAAACTGATTACGGATATGAAAGACGGCTCTTTAACCCTTAGTACGTCCTCCAATAAAATTGAAAATCTTTCAGTGAATATAACCCAAAGCTCCCGGGATACGGTTGAAAAAGCAGGTACGGTTTCCGCAGCAGCAGAGAAAATGAGTCGTAATATGAGCAGTGTTGCCTCGGCAACCGAACAGGCTGCTGCCAGTATCCAGACAGTTGTGTCTGCGACAGAAGAGATGTCAGTCACCATTAGTGCAATCGCTGCCAATGTTTCCAAGGGAAGCGAAACAACCAGTCAGGCGGTAGAAAAAGCCAGTCAGGTCTCGGTTAAAGTCGATGAATTGGGAAGTGCAGCTTCCCAGATTTCCAAAGTAACCGAAACCATTAAGGATATTTCCGAACAGACCAATCTTCTTGCACTGAATGCAACCATTGAAGCGGCCCGGGCAGGAGAGGCAGGAAAAGGGTTTGCTGTTGTTGCAGGGGAAATAAAAGCCCTTGCCCAGCAGACGGCTGATGCCACCAATGAAATTAATGAACGGATCAAAGGGGTCCAATCCAGCACGGAAGAGTCAGTGACTGCGATCCATGAAATTGTCAGCGTAATCAATGAGATCAACGAGATTGTGGCAACCGTTGCTGCCGCCATTGAAGAACAGTCTGCCACGACCCATGAGATTTCAAATAATATTGCCCAGGCAGGGCAGGGCGTCCAGGAAGTCAATGAGAATGTCCGCCAGATTTCTGCCGGGACCGATGAAATTTCCCAGGATATTATCCATGTAAACCAGGCTGCCGAGGATGCCAGCCAGGACAGCAACACCATACTGGAGGAAGTGAAAGACCTGGTCAAGGTGACTGAAAAACTGACTGCGGCTGTTCATCAGTTTAAAATCTAAGCTTGCCGGGCCCCCCCAATGTTTTCAGTATAAGCTTTGTTTTACAGAAACATCCATGGATTTTACATTTATCTCAATGGGGTATCTCAGGAATGAAAACAATCGCCATAAATAATTTTCCGGGTGATGCCGTCCACGCCTTTGACAATGAGTGCACCGGTGTCATCCACATCCAGGGCCTTGCCCTCATACACCCGGTCATGGGTCTGAACCCGGACTTCGGTGCCGATGGTGGCGGTCCGTTCCTTCCACTGGCTGATGATCCGGGCCGGATCAATGGCCGTAATCCGGGATTCAAACAGATCCAGGAACCGGGCCAGGACCTGTTTTCTGGAGACAGGTTTTCCCAGGGCTGTTTTCAGGGAAATAGCCTGGTATTGATCTGATTCCGGTTCATTGTTTACATTAAGGCCAATGCCCAGAAACAAAAGATCCACCATATCAGCCCGGGTTTCCATTTCCGACAGCATCCCGGACAGCTTGCGGCCCTTGAGAAGCAGGTCGTTGGGCCATTTGACACGGACATCCAGGTCAAATAAACCGGCCAGCACTTCGGACATGCAGGCAGACGCGGCAAAATTCACGGTCCAGGCCAGGGGGGGCGGCAAATCCGGTTTAAGGATCAGGGTAAACCAGAGCCCGCCCCGGGCAGCGTCCCACGGCCTGTTCAGCCGGCCCCTGGAGGCTGTCTGGACTTCGGCAATGACGCAGCTGGCATGCCGGACCCCTTGCCGGGCCATTCTTCGGGCCTGGTCCATGGTAGAATCAAGTTCCGGAAAATAGAAAATTTTGTCCTGAATGTGCTTTGGGAAACAAAACGGGTAGAGCAGGTTGCCGGCATCCTGAAGCGCATACCCCGTTGGCAGGGCCTTAATATCCACGCCAGCCTGTTTCAAGGCTTTAATGTGCTTCCAGACCGCCACCCGGGAAATCTCGGCAGCTTCACTGATTTTGACCCCGGAAACAGGTTCACCATCTGACTGGTACAAAACCTTAAGAATCATTTGCCTTTTATCCGGCAATGTTTGGTTAACTCTCATAATCAGAAGTGGTTAACAAAAAAATCAGACCTGCGTCAAGCCAAATTTTCCCATGCATTGTCGTGCCAAAGACCCACTTTTTATTCAAACTTTATAGATTCGTCAATCATAATCACAAATCAAGGTTTTAGCCCATCTTCCTTTTCCCCCTTTCCTCTATTTTCTGCCGATGCACATATCCATGGATTCACCCATGGAAAAGGGTATGGGTTTAACTTTTACTGTTTTGAACCCGGCCTGGAGCATGGCATCGGGGATGGCATCCCGGTCAAGGGATAAATTCCGGGAAGCCAGTCCCGTGGGCAACCAGCTGAGCACCATCTCCGCCGGTTTTGTGCCTTCGTCAGTGAGACCGTCGTAAAGTCCTGCCCGGGCCGGAACTGTTCACGGCATATCCATGAAAGGCACGTTGGCTTTCCGGTTCCGCCGGTTCCGATTCCGGGGGACACAGGTATTCGCAGGCCTGGGCATTCTTGGACTGTTCCTGGCCTGGCACCAGGCCTCCTGCGCCTTTTGACGGGGACGGACTCAATGTCATAAAGTTAAGAAACTTTTCAGATTAAAACCACGAAGTTCACGAAGAACACGAAGTTTAGTTCTCTAATATCTTCTATCTTCGTGAACTTCGTGTTCTTCGTGGTAAAATAAAATCTGAATGCTTAAGTTTATGGCATTGGGGGACGGACTGGGAAAAAAGATTATTCTTGGCGATACGTACTGAGGAAATCACCTATTTCCTGAATTGCGCCTGACAGGACCTTTGATTCTGGTAACATGACTATTCTAAAATGATCTGGTTCCGGCCAGTCAAATCCACTTCCCGCAACAAGCAGAATATGCTTGCTTTCCAGTAAATCCAGTACAAATTTTTTGTCACTTGTAATATTAAATTTTCGGGTATCAATTTTTGGGAAAAGATAAAACGCTGCCGAGTTTTTAACGTATGTGATTCCCTCAATTTGATCTAACGCTTTGATTGTCGCCTCTCTTTGTTCATAAATTCTTCCTCCAGGAGCAATCAACGCTTTTGTGCTTTCCTCATCCTCCAATGCCGCCGGAATCACAAGTTGTGTTAATGCATTGCCACACAAACGCATGGCAGCCAGTTTCGTCATAGACGCGATTAAACCCCCAATTTGCCGGCGCGGCCCGCTGATTGCGAGCCAGCCACAACGAAACCCGCATACGATGTGCGACTTAGATAACCCATTGAAGGTGAAGACCGGCAGATCAGGCGCAAGTGCCGCTGTAGAAACATGTTCCAATTCATCCATCACCAGTCGGTCATAAATTTCGTCCGAACACATAATCAACTTGTGTTCCCTTGCAATTTGAACGATCTGCTCTATCACGTCTTTCGAATATAACGAACCCGTCGGATTATTGGGGTTAATAATAAGTATGGCACGTGTTTTCGGTGTGATCTTCCTGCGAATATCGGCCACATCAGGATACCATTCAGACGCCTCATCACAGCGATAAAGCACTGGCGTCGCGCCTGCAATATACGCCATATTCGTCCAAAGTGAATAACTTGGAGATGGAATAAGCATCTCATCACCGGGATTTAAAAACGTGGTCATCGCCATATTGACAACTTCACTGACGCCATTTCCAATGAATACATCATCCATGGTAAGGTCCAAAATGCCTTTACCAACGTGATAGTCACATATGGCTTTTCTGGCATCTGGCATACCTTTTAAGTCACAATATCCCACGGCCTTATCCACATTACTGATTAAGGCCGTGCGCACACTATCAGGCATAGTAAACCCAAATGTAGCTGGATTTCCTGTATTGAGTCTTAATACATCAATGCCGGCAGAAACCATTTGCATGGCTTTTTCAAAAACAGGGCCGCGTATGTCTGAATGGACATTTTCCATTCTATCTGAAGATGGTACGGGATTCATTATTAAATGCCTCTTTATATTTTTTTGTTATGTTCTTCCACGTCTTAAAACTGGATCATCGCGTATAAACTATGTATAGTAATTATAAAGGCCTACACAACACTTCAGTACTTAAACCAGACAGTGGCGGTCGGCATTAACGTCATGGCTGCAGCCGGATGTGTAGCACCGGATTTGGAAACTACCAGAATTATTTCATGAAAGGAATGGATTAAAATGTCATTTGACTCAGTTCCAACTCGTGGCAGAACTCTTGATTATGCAGCCGGGGTATATGATATCCTGGAACCCTGGGTCATGTTCGGGCAACAGTCAAAAATTAATGTCGACGTAATTGATGCACTAAATCTTCAAAAAGACCACCGGGTCCTTGATGTCGGATGCGGGACCGGGGTTGTGACAAAAGCCATTGCAGACAGACTCTCAAAAGAGGGTCATGGTATGGCCATGGGAATCGACGCGGCGGGTAAAATGATTCTGGGTGCCCGAAAAAAAAGAAGCGCGGATAATTGCCGGTTTCAAACAGCGGCTGCCGAAGATCTGCCCTTTGAAGATGAAAGCTTTGACAGTGCAGTTTCTACGCTTTTTTTTCATCATATTCAGCTGGATCTGAAAGAAATTGCGTTCAGAGAGCTATTTCGTGTTTTAAAACCGGGGGGACGATTGGTGGTCTGTGATATGCACATTCCTGAAACGGTTTTCGGATGGCTTGTGGCACATACGTCCAGATGGATACTGTTTCAACCCCAGATCGGTGAAAATATCCGCGGTGTGCTTCCCGGCGTTATCAAGCAGGCAGGATTTGCCCCGCCTGTGTTAGAAAAAACCTATCTTGGCTATATCAGCCTGTTTACAAGCCTTAAACCGTAAACAGTATGAGATCAGACAGCCAGAAAAAAACCACTGCCCCCATGGCAATAGATTTTCAACTGTTCTCTATGATACAGGAAGAATTGAGAACCGGTTTGATCCTGTTTTGGAAAAAGGCGGCATACATCCTGTCAGACAGTGGGGTGGACCTTGTGATTCCGAAAAGAGATGACATCCGCCTGGAAGATCATTTTTTCTCCCTGCTGTTTTTATATGCCTATCTTAAAGCCGGCATTGATCCGCAAAAGCGGACCCTGTATGTGGCAGCCAATCAGTGTCTGAGAGGAATGGTCACCGGATGTGACAACCTGCTGGACCAGGAGTATAAGGTCACCCTTGAAACCGGACTTCCCAAAGAAGCGACAACATTCAGGTCTGTTCTGGATATTATGGTATCTGACCGGGTTTTAACTCAAATTATGTTTCATGGATTTGAGACGGACATTTTTACACTGGACCAGGTTAAATCTTCGGGGAAAATTTCCCTGGATGCACTGATTAGAAGCGGTGCCCAGGAAGCCGGGGAAGAAAAGGGGATTTATGAAATCCTGCCGGCAGAATCCGTCTTAAATAATATTCACAGCATCAAAACAGGCCTGTTGTTCCAGGCACCATGGGCGCTGCCCGACCAGTTCGAAGACAAACTGGACCCCGGCAATTGTGAGAAAATAAAAAAATCTTTGTTCAGTATTGGACTGGGGTGTCAGATTTTAGATGACCTGGCGGATCTGATTATCGATTTAAAAATGAAGCGCCACAATTACGTGGTCTCTCTTTTTTATGAATCTGAAAAAAAGGCATGTCTGGAATTCATCAAAAAAGTTCGTGAAAATGGAGAAACCATTGATGGCAAACGGCTGATTTCAGCGCTGCAGCAGGCGTATCCGGATTTGTTCCGATCTGCTGCGCATCAGGCGGTAACCTGCATTAAATCGGGGTGCCGGGTGTTGTTCTCCGGCGAGCAAGAATCCATGATCCCATTTTGCGTTTCATTTTTAATTCAACGGATCGGCGTGCAATCCTATTTTGAAACCCATCAGGGAGAGGCACCTTTGAAATGAATTTTTCTCTGTGGTTGAGAACGGCAGTTGCGTTCCTGGTAGTGAACCGGCGAACTACTTTTATCTTATGCTTTTTAATCAGCGTTGCCATCGGAACCCTGGTCTTCATTATCAGCCTTGCCAACGGGATATCGGATATTATGATCACCAATTCGACCGGTATGTATTCAGGCCAGATTTCCGGCGGCAACCTGCCTTCACGCATCAGTCCGGAGGACTTGAAAAAGCCTTTTGTCACTGCTGTTCTGCAGCGGTTCAGGCTCCCTGCAACGCTTATCCGCCAAGACAGGGAAAGGCCTTTGGATCTTGTGGCCATTTATCCGGATCAGGAAAAAGCCCACAGTTTTTTTTACAAAAAGGTCATAGCCGGCAGATTCCTTCTGAAAGGACAGAAAGAGATTTTATTAAACCTTGAAACTGCTGAAAGGATTGGTTCACAGCCGGGTGATACGATTATTGGACAGATTGGTGATCATCAATATGAATTGAAAGTAGCCGGCATTTTTCAGACCGGGGTTGACAGCCTGGACCGGGCCCTGGCCTTTTGCCCGGTATTTGAAGGCCTTATCCTGCCGGAAACATGGCAGGCAGCTATTTTTCTTAAAGCCGGAACCGATCTTTCATCTGCCATGCGGGAATTTTCCAGGTCCGGTTTAAAGATGGACGGATTGAAACCCTGGACTCAATCCATGCCGGATTTGACACAGCTTCTGGAACTCAACGACATCTGTGTTAATATCCTGGTGTTCATCGTCCTTGGTGTGGTGTCGCTTGGATGCGCCGGTTCATTTGCAATTTTTGTTGTCAGCCGCATCAAGGAGTACGGTGTGTTGCGTGCAATGGGCGTGACAGGACTGGAAACCGGGATATTGATCTGTCTGCAGGTGGTTTTAATGAATGTGATCGCCTCGGCAGTCGGTGTGCTGGCCGGAATGCTGGCAGTATGGAGCGTTGGCAGGGCCGGCATTGACCTGTCCGTATGGACGTCTCACAATAGATACTTTGCGGCGACGGCATTGATATTTCCCAGATTGAGTATCGGCGCCGCAGGTATCCCGCCTGCCGTATTGCTAGGATTTTGTTTTATCGCCGCTGCCTGGCCGGTTTGGCTTGTTGCAAGCCAAAAAACCTGCGATATTATATCAAAGGGGTAGAATCAGACATGATTCAGTTGAAAAACCTTTCTAAAATCTACGCCAGGGGCAAAGCCGCCGTCACCGTTTTGTCTGATGTATCGTTCAGCGTTAAAAATGGGAACCTGGCACTGATTTTAGGCAAATCAGGCTCGGGCAAAACAACTTTGCTGAATTGTATCGGCGGACTGGATCTGCCGCAAAAGGGAAGCGTGAACTGCTTTGGAATAAGGGTGGATAAACTTTCAGGCAGAAAACGGAACAACTTCCGCCGCAAGCAGCTGGGTTTTGTTTTTCAATCCGGAAATTTAATAACCAGTCTGAGTGCCCGGCGTAATATTGAATTTCCGCTGATATTGAACAAATATGCCAGCGCACAGATTCAAGACAGGGTGGCCTTTTTGCTGAACCGGCTTGATCTTGAAGATGTTGCAGATGCAATGCCGTCTTCTCTGTCCCGGGGCCAGGCGCAACGGGTTGCTTTTGCCCGGGGGGTTGCCCATGGCCCGGGGCTGCTTCTGGCAGACGAGCCCACGGCCAGTCTGGATACCCGTACCGGGCTCGAACTGATCCGCCTGATGCATGCGCTTTCAAAAGAGGAAAAAATAACAATGATTGTGGCGACCCATGACAAGGAAATCATTCCGTTTGCCGATTTGATCCTGCATCTTTCGGACGGGCGGATAAAAGGAGAAAACGAATGAAAGCAAAAATTCGTAAACTGTTATTAACCGGATTACTCCTTTTTGTTGCAGGATGCGGTCATTGGGCCTATCTGGGCGTCCATGGCCCTTCCATCCGGCAGAAATGGGATGTCCATGCCAATGTCGGGCAGACCGATGCGCAATGTCTTGAATGCCATCATCCAGACAATGCAAAAGGGCCGGCCACTCCGCATCCGGAGTTTACCGGCTGTTTGAAATGTCATAACGATTAATGAAAATTTCAAAATTGTATCAAAAACCGGACGTACACCCTCTGGTTTGAAAACCGCTTGTTACCATAAATGATAAACTTGTGATGCAGCCAGGAAACGGCCCGCATCAAGAAAGGCATCTGGAATTTTATGAAACCACAACAACAGTATTCACCTCGTTTCTGGATTATTTTTATCCTGGCCCTGGCAATGGTTTCCGGTCTGGGGTTTTTCTATCTTTTGTTTCAACCTGCGAAGGTCTCTTCCCCGGCAGTCCATAATTCTTTAAAGGACGTTGCCGAGTTTTTCGGAGGAACCGGCTTTTATGTTCTAATCGTCATATACATTCGCAGCCTTTTAAAAATTGTCTTGGGCAAAGGCCCTCTCCTGCATCGATTCATACCGGATGACAATTATGACCGTTCCATTTCTATCGCAAAAAAAGTCCTGGGTTTCCTCAACCGGACACACAGATATGTCGGTGCCGCAGCAATTATCATTATTGCGGCCCATGCGCTGATGATGGGCGTCCGGATGTGGAATCCGTTTCTCATTATGGTCTTGATACTTCTGGCCTGGCAGGGGATTTTCGGACTTTTTCTGATTCTCAAGTTTACCCCGGCACTTTTGAAACGTTACGGTTATCTGGTCCATGCCCAGCTTTTTTCCGGCGTAATGATTGCAATTTTTGCCGGATTCGGCCATCTGCTGGTCCAATAGGAGCTATAGGTGATCTTGTGAATTCAAAAGTCGGCTGATCTTTCCAGGGAATTATTTTAGGATAAATTTTTGCATTGGAAAAATAGAGGACTATTTCCCATTGATTCAATCGTTTTTTTAATATAGAAGAAGAAAAATCCTAATGCAGGCATGAAGCTTGTGGTTCACATTAAAGTTCATTATTTTTTTCGGACCCGGCCAAGAAGGTTGAGAATTTAAGCTGGCAATGCTGTTTTGCGTATTTTTTAATACTTCTAAGGATTCACAGGAGAAAAAACGATGAAAAAATCAATGATTGCATCAGGGCTCATGTTTCTTGTTCTTATGTTTACTGCCGTAAGTGTCCAGGCACATTACGGAATGCTCATCCCTTCGGACAACATGGTTATGCAGGATGACGACCGCACCGTTCATATTACGGCCTCTTTTTCCCACCCCTTTGAGGGAATCGGGATGGAACTTGTCAAACCCAAAGTATTTGCCGTGCGCGCAAACGGCGAGGCGCAGAATCTTTTAGACACGTTGAAACAGGCAAAGGTTATGGATCACACGGCCTGGAAAACAGATTACAAAATCAAAAAACCAGGCGTTTACATGTTTTACATGGAGCCTGTACCCTATTGGGAACCTGCCGAAGACTGCTTTATCATTCATTACACCAAAACCGTGGTTACCGCTTTTGGTGATGACGAAGGATGGGACGAAGAGATCGGGCTGAAAACAGAAATCGTACCCTTGTCCAAACCGTTTGGACAGTATGCCGGCAACGTGTTCCAGGGTATCGTAAAACTGGACGGCAAAGCAGTGCCTTATGCAGAAGTTGAAGTGGAATATTACAACGAGGACGGTAAATCCGAAGCGCCCACTGATTATATGGTGACCCAGACCATCAAGGCTGATGCAAACGGTGTATTTACCTATGCTGCACCCAAGGCCGGCTGGTGGGGTTTTGCTGCGCTTAATGAAGCTGATTTTACCCTTAAAGCTGATGGACAGGAAAAAGGTGTTGAGTTGGGTGCGGTGATCTGGGTAAAATTCGAAGACTGGAAAACAAAATAGAAAATACCAGCCGGGATGATTGACAGATGATTGTCATCAGCTCGGCTGGATAGCGATAAGAAGGTATTATGCATATTTCTGAAGGTGTCCTTTCCGCGCCGGTTTTAGGGGCCGGGATGGTGCTGGCTGTGGCTGGCACTGCCGTGGGCTTGAAAAAACTTAAAGAAGATAAAATTCCCCAGGCCGCTATTTTGTCGGCCGCTTTTTTTGTGGCGTCCCTGATCCATGTGCCCATCGGGCCTTCCAGCGCCCATCTGATTCTCAACGGAATTCTTGGGCTGATGCTTGGCTGGGTCGCCTTTCCCTCTATCTTGATTGCACTTCTGCTCCAGGGTGTACTGTTCCAGTTCGGCGGAATCACCACCTTAGGGGTTAACACGGTGATCATGGCCACGCCTGCTGTGGTCTGTTATTACCTGTTTGCAGGGTTTGTACATAAACCCGGCCCGGTATCCTATGCCGCCTCCTTTGCCTGCGGATTTTTAAGCGTTTTTTTCAGCAGCCTGCTTGTGGGGGCCGCCCTGATGTTTACCCAGGAAAGCTTTCTATCGGTGGCCTGGGTCGTTGTTCTTGCCCATCTTCCGGTTATGATCATCGAGGGGCTTGTGGCGGTTTTCTGTGTCAGTTTTCTTAAAAAGGTGCAGCCCGAACTTTTGCCCCAATGGTCTGGGGCACAACCGCAGGCCGCATTGGACGGCAGAACAAAAATGGCGGAAAAACAAGTATAATATCCAGATTACGAATGTTTTTATATATGGTGAACAATAATGATGGATCGAAAATATGTTATACAACTGTCCTGTCTGATGCTCTTTTTCATTCTTTCAGGCGGAAATGCCCTGGCGCATAAAGTTACGGTATTTGCCTGGGTGGAAGGCGATACCGTTCTAGGGGAAACTAAATTCAGCGGAGGCAAAAAGGCCCAGAACGCGGAGATTATTGTCTGGGACTTAAATGGAAAGGAACTTTTACGCACACAGACCAATGAAAAGGGAGAATTTTCATTTCCGGTTCCTGGAAAAACAGCCATGCGCATTGAACTCATTGCCGGAATGGGACACAAGGCCGAATGGACCATTCCCCTTGAAGATTTGGGAGAAACCATTGCAGCCCCAAGCGCCCGGGATGAAGGAACAACACCCGCGCCTGAAGCTGCGGCAACGCCGGATTCCGGGCAGGCAGTACAGGCAGCCGCCTCCATTGATCCGGCCCGGTTAGAATCCATTGTTGAAAGGGCCGTGACAAAGGCGTTAAATAAAAAAATCACACCGTTGACAAAAATGGTGGCGGATTTGGAACAGAAAGGCCCGTCCATGAATGAAATTCTTGGGGGCATCGGATACATATTCGGCCTGATGGGCGTGGCCATGTATTTTTCATCCCGCAAGAAGAAATCATGATAAAAACATTCCATGATTGAAGAGATTTTTGCTTGCGGCCATTCATTTATCCACAAAACGGATCCCAGGTGCAGGGTGGCCGCAGCCACCCTGCTGTGTTTTGTCATCGCCCTTGGCCGGAAAATGCCCATGCTCTGGGCAGGCCTGGGACTTTCACTGATTCTGGTGCTCTGGGCCCGCCTGAACCTTGCCGAGGTATTCAAGCGCCTGGTGTTCATCTGGGGATTTCTGGTATTTTTCTGGGTTATTCTGCCCCTGACCTATGACGGGGATGTGGTTTACAGAATAGGAAAACTTGGGATCACCCGGCAGGGCATTGACCTGTGTACGGCAATCAGCATTAAATCCAATGCCATCCTGCTGGTGTCCATGGCCCTGATCACCACCATGGATTTGGGCACCCTGGGCTATACTTTGAATTTTTTCAAACTTCCTGGAAAGTTTGTGCATCTGTTATTGTTAACCTACCGGTATATTTTTGTTATCGAACAGGAGTACCGGCGCCTGGTCCGTGCCGCAAAACTGCGCAGTTTTCGCCCCCGGACCAATATGCACACCTACCGGACCTATGCCTATCTTTGCGGCATGCTGTTTGTCCGGGCATCGGCCAGGGCCCAAAGGGTTTACAATGCCATGAAATGCAGGGGGTTTTCAGGCAGATTTATCTGTCTGCATGAATTTGCCCTTTCCCCTGCAGACATAATCTGGGCGCTGGCGGCCCTGGCAGCGGCCGCTTGCCTGGTTTTTATGGAGATATTCCTGTGACAACTCCCCCTGCCATCCTGCGCCTTGAAAACATCAGTTTCAGCTACCCGGGCCAGGGCCGGGTGTTAAACAATCTGAATCTTGAAATCCGCAAAGGGGACCGCATCGGTTTAGTGGGGCCCAACGGCAGCGGGAAAACCACCCTGTTTCATATCATCATGGGCCTGCTTACCCCGTCTTCCGGTACCATTGAATTTTTTGGAAAACCTGCTAAAACCCAAAAAGATTTCAGACAAGTTTATAAAAAAGTGGGCCTGCTGTTCCAGGATGCCGATGACCAGCTGTTCAGCCCCACGGTTCTCGAAGATGTGGCCTTTGGGCCGCTTAACCTTGGCAAATCAAAACCCGAAGCCAGGGAGATTGCAAGAAACACCCTGGAACGGCTTGGCATTGCCCACTTTGAAAACAGGGTCACCCATAAACTGTCCGGCGGGGAAAAGCGCCTGGTGGCCCTGGCCACGGTGCTTTCCATGGAGCCGGAACTGCTGCTTCTGGACGAACCCAGCACAGGCCTTGATGAAAAAACAAAAGCCATTCTGGTTGGGGTATTGAACCGCCTTGAACTTTCCTATATCCTTATTTCCCATGAAAGTGATTTTATGTCACAGATTGCCAATGCCATGTTTATGATGGAAAACGGGCAGTTGCAAAAAGATGTCCATATCCACCAGTATATTCATAAACATCCCAACCCCGGGCAGCGCCATTGATTCGTTCGTATTCACCGTCATAGAGTGTGTTCATCCATCGTTGCCACAATATTGCAGAACAAAAAAATGAAAATTATTGCATGAATGGTCATGCCAGACTATAACTTTGCGGATATCATTAAATGAAGGGAGCAAAAAGAGATCTTCACATAAAAGAGAAGGAAAAAGTTTTGAACAGAATTATTCGTTTTTTTGCGATTGTATCATTAACATGTTGTCTGGCCTTTGGGATAACCACCCAGGTCTTTGCCAAAAAAGTTTTACTGAAAGTGCCATGTTCGGTGCCGTTCGGTGTTCCCATTCTGGGTCACGATATTGTCGGAACCATTGCCGACACCATTAACAAGGCATCAAACGGCACACTGAAAGTCAGACTCTACGATCCCGGCAAACTGGTACCGTCCCTGGAAGTGCTTGATGCGGTCAGTTCGGGAAAAACCAATGCCGGGTATACTGCGGCGTTCTACTATGCAGGCAAGAACCCGGCCAGTGTTCTTTTCAGTTCTTTTCCCTTTGGACCGGATCCCGAAGAGTATATTGCCTGGTATTATTACGGCAACGGCTTAAAACTTTACCAGGAGATGTACGACTATTACGGATATAACGTCAAGGTGTTTCCGGCAGGCATTATCAGTGCCGAGACCTCGGGCTGGTTTACCAAACCCATTGAAAAGGTTGAAGACCTTAAAGGCATTAAAATGCGTATCTCCGGCCTTGGGGGTAAGGTGTTAACCAAACTTGGGGTGTCTGTCACCATGCTGCCCGTAGGTGAAATTTTCCAGGCCCTGGAAAAAGGGCTGATTGACGCAACGGAATTTTCCATGCCCGTGTGTGATGCGCCTTTAGGTTTTTATAAAGTGGCCAAATACAATTATTACCCGGGCTGGCATCAGCCCTCCACAGTCCAGGAACTTTTAATCAACAAAGACACCTGGAATTCTCTGGATGAATCCCAGCAGACCCTGATCGAAACCGCATGTATGGCTGCTACCCTGAAATCCATGGCACTGAGCAATGGCATGCAGGGCAAGGTGATTAAGGAAAACGTGGAAAAACATGGGGTTAAAAATCTGTACTGGTCCGACGAGATGCTGGCAGCCTTTGAAGGCTCCTGGAAAGAGGTCGTTAAAGAAGAGATCGCCAAAGACCCCATGTTCAAGAAAACCTGGGAAGACCTGGAACAGTTCAGGGCCGAATATAAGAAATGGGCTGATGTGGGATTTCTGCCCCGGTAACATCAGCAACCCCTGTAAAACGTAACATATTGTGAATACCTTTATTAATATAATTGAAAAAAACATTATCCGCATCGGTAGAACCGTATCCTGGCTCCATGTCCTGCTGATCCTGGTTATTCTGATCCAGGTGGTGCTGCGCTATCTGTTTGCCTTCAGCTGGGTGGCGTTGGAGGAACTGCAGTGGCATCTGTATGCCGTGGGGATCATGACTGGTTTGTCCTATGCACTGACCTGTGATACCCATGTGCGCCTGGATCTGTTCCATGGCAGATTTCGTAAAAAGACCCGGGCCTGGATTGATATCATCGGCCTGACCGTGCTGGTGCTGCCCTGGTGCTATGTGATTATATGGCACGGCTTTGATTTTGTGGCAGCCTCCTGGCGGGTCAGGGAAGCATCTGCCTCTCCCACAGGACTTGGCTGCTACTATATTATAAAATCTGTGATTCCCCTAAGTTTTAGTTTACTGACCCTGGCTGCCCTGGCCCGTATTTTAAAACATATTCTGGTGATTTCCGGAAAAGATGGTGCCTCATGACCCATGAAGACATCCTGGTCATTGCCATGATGACCACCTTTATCGGGCTGCTGTTCACGGGCTTCCCGATTGCACTGATTCTAGGCGGGGTATCCATTCTTTTTGCCGGCATCGGCTATGTCTCGGACCTTTATTTTGATACCATGACAGGCCTGGATTTCATGTCCATCGGCATGGAGGTCAACCGGATTTTTGCCATCATGGATAACTGGATCATGGTGGCTTTGCCCATGTTCATCTTCATGGGCCTGATGCTGGACCGGTCCGGCATTGCCGAAAATATGATGCAAAGTATCCAGGTCCTTTTCGGCCGGGTCAGGGGCGGGCTTGCCATTACGGTGACGCTCATCGGCATTATCCTGGCTGCCAGCACCGGGATCATCGGGGCATCGGTGGTCCTTTTAGGACTTTTATCCATGCCTGTAATGCTCAACCAGGGATATTCCAAATCCCTGGCCTGCGGTACCATTTGCGGGGCCGGCACATTAGGTATTCTCATCCCGCCCTCCATCATGCTGGTCATGATGGCCGACAGGCTGGGACTGCCCGTGGGGGATCTGTTCATGGGGGCCCTGTTCCCCGGCCTTGTACTGGCAACCCTTTACATGGTCTATATTCTGGTTCTGGCCTGGCTTTCACCGAAAAAAGCGCCTTTGGCAGCTGATCATCCGGACCTGACCTGGAAACTTTTGGGATCAGCCCTGAAAACCTGTATACCGCCGGTTATCCTGATTTTTTCCGTTCTAGGCTCCATCTCGTTCGGCATGGCCACGCCAACGGAAGCCAGCGGCATCGGGGCCCTGGGCGGCGTGATTCTCACCATTGTCAACGGCCGGTTCAGTTTCAAGGCCTTGAAGGAAGTGGTCCACCAGACTTTCAGTATAACGGCCTATATTTTCGCCATTGTCATCGGCGCCACCTGTTTTGCCCTGGTATTGCGGGAACTGGGCGGAGACGCCCTGGTAGAGGAGACATTGACAAGCCTGCCCTTCGGTCCTTACGGCATTGTCGCCTTTATTCTTGGTATTGTATTCTTTCTGGGATTTTTTCTGGACTGGATTGAAATCACCTTGATCGTCCTGCCCCTGCTGGCACCGGTAATCCCGTCACTGGGCATAGACCTTGGGGTCTGGCCCAACATCGATAACCCCACCCTGATCTGGTTTGCCATCCTGGTGGCCGTGGTGCTCCAGACATCGTTTCTCACGCCGCCCGTGGGATTTGCCATCTTTTATTTAAGGGGGGTCTGCCCGCCCGGGGTGACACTGAAGCATCTATATAAAGGCGTTATCCCCTTTATCATTCTCCAGCTCATCGGCCTTGCCGTCATTGTTATCTGGCCTGAAATCATCCTGTGGCTGCCTTCGGTTGCCTACCAGTAGGTCTGTTGTACCGATCGTGGGATGGCAGGTAGGGTGGTAAAAGCAAAACGTTGCCCACTGTTCTCCATCTTTCCGGGTATGCCCTTGGCGGTGAACCCAGAAGCGAATAACACCGCCATTTTAATTTTCGATAGACTTCATTAACTCCGGGACTGTTTTAGCAGACAGTATTTTTCCCTTCAAAGATTTCAGCAGGTTGATATCCTGAATAGTTTTGATTTTTGTTACAACGGTTTTGCAGTCATCGCAGTCGCCAAACTTAATACTTATTGCCAACTCAATACTTTCCTGGGCCAATTTAAG
>NZ_JQKJ01000045.1 GCF_000745975.1 Desulfobacter vibrioformis DSM 8776
AAAAATTTTGTTTTAAACAACGGTGAAATCCCCCGGGAACTCATAGACGACAATATTAAAACCGATGTGTCCTGGATAGAGCGGCTGACCGCGGTTAAGGAAAACACAGATGCCATGATGGATGCCCTGGTGTTTGAGAACAGCCTTGAGTACGATCAAAAACAGCTTGTGTCCAAGTTTAATATGCGGCAGTTTTTTGAAAAGGATTACTATCCTGTTTCTTTGTTTTACCTGGGTATGGTCTCCTGCTTTGATGATTTTACCATGTGCCTTCCCAATAATACCTTGCGCGAAATTTTTATTGATTATTACAATGAACTCAACCGCTATGAAGTGTCCAAAGGATACACGGATATGTTCAGGAAATTTCTTGCAGAATCTGACTTGGAAAAATTATTTGCAGGCTTTTACAAAACCTATCTTGGCCAATTCCCGGCCCAGGCCTGGGACAAGATAAACGAAAATTTTGTCCGCTGTGCTTTTTATGAACTTTGCACCCGTTATCTGTCTCGCTGGTTCACCTTTTCCATGGAGGTAAATTACCCTTCGGGCCGCAGCGACTGGGAAATGACCGGCAAATACCATACAAAATACAAGGACACCAAAACGATCATCGAGTTTAAATATGCGCCTGCCACCACTAAGGAGGCGGATAACATTTTATCCCTCAACGCCCCGCTCAAAAAGGATGCAGATCAGGTGATCAGATATAAAAAAGATGCGTTGCAAACCTTTCCTCATTTTTCCATTGATGCGGTTGTCCTTTATGTGGCCGGCAATAAAGGGTTTAGATTTTTTCAGGTCGGATGAAATTTGATTGATCCACCGGAATTTATACATCTATCCTGTGATGATTTGCTGTCATTTTGATCCACATGGACTGGTAAGGGGCAAGGTCCAGTCCCGTATCAAGCTGTACGGTCTTTTCCGATATCAGATCTACGCCGGCCCGCTGCCACTGTTCGGGCAGATCTTTGGGGGGAATGGTCAGGGCCTGATCTGTGATGTTGTGAATGCAGAACAGGGCAAAGGCGTTGCTGTTTTCATCCGGCCTGCGCCGGAATGCCACCACTTTCCGGTTTATGTTAAACGTGGTCTGCCCGGCATCCGGATGAAAGGCGGGTTGCTCTTTTCTTTTGTCAATGAGCGCACAAAGGGCAAAAAATACCTGATGGTGATGGTCGTCGGGATTGGCGAGCTTTTTACACAGATCCGGGTAGTCCCAGATATGGCGGTTGACGGCCCGGTTGGACTGCAGATTTTCCCTGCGGTCATAATCATTTTCCGTGCCCAGCAGGCTGTGGATATAAATGGCGGGAATGCCCTTGAGGCCCAGCATGATGGTATGGGCGCAGATAAACCGCTCGGTCTGGAAATTATCCGCCCGGCAGTGAATCGTCCCTTTCATGGCATCCCACAGGCTGATATTAATCTCGTAGGGGTTATCCTTGTGGCCATTGAGTGCCCGGGTGGAAATCCTGCCGCCAAAGGCCTTCATCAGATCAATGAGCTGTCTCATCTCCTGGTGGGAAAAGTAGTCTTCCACGGGGCGTAATCCAATGCCGTCGTGGGAAGCGATAAAGTTCAGGCAGGTGTTGCTTTCCATGGTGTCGGGCATGGTTTTCAGCCAGTCTGTAATCCCTTTGCTGTTGCCTGTGACCATGGTGTTGAGCACAAACGGGGGCAAAGGAAAATTGTAAACCACCTGGGCCTCGTCGCCGATGCCGAAATAGGACAGGTTTTCCCGGGCAGGCACATTGGTTTCCGTGATGATGATGGCCCTGGGGTTGTGGGCCTGGATCAGGGTGCGCATGAGTTTGACAATTTTATGGGTCTGACCCAGGTGCAGACAGGTGGTGCAGACCTCCTTCCACAGAAACGCCACGGCATCCAGCCGGAATATCTGTACCCCGTTATCCAGGTAATGGCGGATAATGGATAAAAATTCCATGAGCACGTCAGGGTTTTTAAAATCCAGGTCCACCTGGTCATGGCTGAAGGTGCACCAGACGTGCCGGGGGCCGTCAGGCGTAGCCACCTCCCGCAGCAAGGGCGAGGTCCTGGGCCGGATCACTTTGGACAGATCACTTTCCGGGTCCACGGTTACATAATAATCCTTTCCCGGGTGAATCCCTTTTTTGAAATTTTCAAACCATTGGGTCCGGGACGAGGTATGATTGACCACCAGATCGGCCATAAGCCGGCAACGCCCGGCAATTTTGCGTATATCTGTCCAGTTCCCCAGGCTCGGGTTCACCGTGTAATAATCCATGACCGCAAATCCGTCATCCGAGGAATAGGGGAAAAAGGGCAGGATGTGGATAATGGAGAACCGGTCATGGGTAAACTCCGCCAGGAACCGGTCAAGGGTCCTCAGGGGCCGGTTCTCTTCTTCCACAAGGGAATTGCCGTAAGTGAGCAGGGCAATGTCTTTTTCAGACCACAGGGGTGTGGCTGACGCACAGCTGTCATCCAGGGAATCATGAATGGGTTCGAAAACGGCAATGGCCTTTTGGGCCAGTGTGTCTGCATCCTGTCCGGGGTAAATGATTTCAAGAAAGGTCCTGACCTTGTCAAGCAGGCAGGCCGGCGCTTTAAGGGTGATATTGTTCATAGTCTTTTTCAACCGCGTCTTGTAATTCATCCATAATGCCGGGAAAAGCAGATTTTACCCGGTTCCAGGCCGGTATAAACGGCGTTGTATGGGGCTCTTCAAGGAAGGTGTTCCCGGCGGCCAGGATATTTTCAGCAAACAGCTCCACGGCCTGTTCTTCCTTGTGGCGGTCCAGGTTCAAGCCGTTCATCAATGCGTCATTGTGGTAGATTTCCACAAAATCCAGGGCCTGGCGGTAATAGGTGGCCTTAATGGTCCGAAAGGTTTCCGCTGTAAACACTTCACCTTCCGTGGCCAGCTTTTTAAAGATGGCCCCGGCAATGTCAATGCTCATTTTGGAGAGCCCTGCATCGACATCCCCGGAACTCAATGGCTGGTGCTTGTGATCATAGGTATCGGCAATGTCCACCTGGCAGATCCGGTTAAGACTGTAATTTCGTTTCATTTCGTATAAAATCCCCACCTCAAGACCCCAGTCCGTGGGCATCCGTAAATCTTTAAGCACATTGGTCCGCATGGAAAATTCCCCGGCCAGAGGATACCTGAAGCTCTCCAGATAATCCAGGGATTCGGATGATGAACAGATTTTTTTCAGAGCGGATAAGAGCGGCGATACCAGAAGCCGGCTCACCCGTCCATTGACCTTGGACTCGGTGAACCGCGCATAATAGCCCTTGCAAAATTTATAGGTAAAGTCGGGATGGGCCACAGGATAGATCAGCCGGGCCAGAAGGGTGCGTTCATAGGTTAATATGTCGCAGTCATGCAATGCCACGGCATCCACCAGCCCTGATGCCAGCACATATCCGAAACAATACCAGACGTTTCTGCCCTTGCCCGGTTCCGTGGGGGCCAGCCCCATTTGTGCCAGTTTTTTATCAATGGCCTTTAATCGCGGCCCGTCGTTCCAGAGAATGCGGTGGTGCTGGGGCAGGCGGGAAAAAAATTTCAGCGCATGCCGGTACTGGTCTTCAGTGGCCCGGTCCAGACCGATGACAATCTGGTCCAGGTAGGTGACCTTGGCAACTTCTCCCACAATATGGTCCAGGGCAGGCCCCTCAAGTTCGGAAAAAAGCGAGGGCAGTACCAGGCCCATGGGCCGTTTTTTTGAAAATTGATTGAGCTGGGCTTCCAGTTCTTCTACCGGCTGCCGGGAGAGGTTGTGCAATATGGTAATAATACCGTTTTGATGAAAATCGCCCATGTTTTAATGCCTTTTTAAGTTAATTCTGTACCTAAAATTTTTTAAAATGGGCGCCAAAGGCGCTTCCCACTCTTGTCTCTTGTCTCCAGTTTCTTGCCATTAACGCGTTAAGTTAATGCTCTTGAATGCTTCCTGCCATCCCTCAGGCCCCCTGGCCGTCGTGCGGATAATGGTTGGGGGCCGGTTGAGTTTAATCTGATCGCAGCGGGCCGAACAGATCACAACCGCAATGTCCATCATATCCAGCATGGCCTGGTCATTGGGGCTGTCCCCAAGACCAATGGTAAAGGGCACACAGCCCATGTCTGCGGTATAAAGATCCAGCAGACAGGCCACGCCGTCCTTTTTATCAAAGGGCCGGGATATGGAAATGAATCGCCCCCCCTGGACCCAGCCAAGGCCGGCACCTGCAAGATGCCCGGCAAACGCCTCCCACTGTCCGGGGGTGTCCTGCCAGAGAATAGGCTCGGTACTCAGGCGCTGCCCGGCCTGTATGGCCTGATCTTCAGTCAGCCCGGTTACTCGGGAAAGCCGGGCAGGGTCCATATCGGCAAAGCCTTCAAAGGAAAAACCATGTGTCCGGCGCAAATGGTTTAATATGTCTAAAACCGCTTCCCTGTCACCCCCAAGCCGTTTGACCAGAAGCCCGGATCGGGGTTGAAATAAAGGATCTTTTCGGGCAAGGCCGGCAAAGGTATGTTCAGGCACAGCCACCACAGAGCCGTTTTCCGCAATAAACGGGTGGTCATTGCCAAGGGCGCTGCGAATCTTAAGAATCTCAACCAGGGTTTTGCTGGAATTAAGGATGACGGGGATCTTTTTTCGGGCAAGCCGGCCTAAAGCCGGCCGGGCCGGTTCAAAATCATAGGTGTCGTGGTCCAGGAGTGTGCCGTCAAGATCTGTGAACACAACTATTTTGTTGATAGGTGGCGCTTTAGTCATTGGGGTATTATAGAGGGCAAATAAAAAAAACGGAAGTTACGAATAAATTAATTTGACAGATTCTGGAATACCCCAGGCCCGGCAGTTTGTCTTGACCATTGCCTATTGCAATGATGAATTGTCGCAATTATGCGACCCATAGTTTTTGTTTTACGGCTTCCGGAAGGATTGTCAAAATACAACACATTGAAAATAAAGAATATAAGGATTGGTATGGGTTTTGCTAATATCTACTGATGAAGCAACATTTCAATCCTTTAAATTCAAGGAGCATTTATGAAAGTCGCAGTCAGTGCATACGGCCGGGATCTGGACGCTGATATCAATCCCAGGTTTGGCAGGTGTGATTATCTTTTGATCGTTGATACAGATACCATGGCCTTTGAGCGCTTTGCCAATGAAAATATGAACCTGACCGGAGGAGCAGGCATCCAGACCGCCTCCTTTGTCATCTCCAAAGGTGTTCAGGCGGTTTTAACGGGCAGTTGCGGTCCCAATGCCATGGATGTTTTTAACTCCGCCGGTGTGGCCGTGTATCAGGGGCAGGCCGGTTCCGTGGCCCGGGCCGTGACCCGGCTGAAAAACAATGAATTGACAAATGTGACCCAGGCCACTGCGGAAGAAAAGGCAGGCATGAATCCGGAAATTGCCCCCCGAAGACCCATGGCAGACCCGAATTCCCGGACCCTGGGTATGGGGGCAGGCCGGGGCATGGGTGGCGGTGGCGGTATGGGTTGTGGCCGGGGCATGGGCGGTGGTGGCGGTAGAGGTATGGGCGGCGGCCGGGGCATGGGCGGAGGTTGCGGCATGGGCCGACAGCGTTAGGATCAGTCAATTTTTCATGAGTAAAAAACAGGAGGTGCGTATGACAAACGTCGGAATTATCCGGTGCGAAAAAAATGAAACCAGGTGCCCTTTGACCAATTGTTTTAAAACAATGATCGAAACCAGCCAGGGGTTTGCCGGTTATGATGCCTGCACGCCGGCAGGGGTGTTTACCTGCCGGTGCCCCGGGGATAACGTGGCGGACATGGCAAAAATTCTTAAGTCAAAAGGGGCCCAGGCTATCCATGTGTGCACCTGTGCATTTGCGTCCAAAACCCAAGATGGATGGGATAAGACCCAAGGCGGGTTCTGTCCGGACATTGAAAAGATCGCAGCGAATATTTCCCAGGCATCAGGCCTGCCCTGCACCCTGGGAACAGCCCACCTGCCCAAGGATTATTCTCCGCTAACCTTTGAGTAAAAAAAAGAAATAAACACCACTCACATTCCGGGCAAACAGAGTGGCTGCGCTCTCTTGTGTAGCCGCAGCCACTGAATTCATGGTTGCGGCCATTTTTTCCGCCCCCGCAGTCACCTTGTTGACCCTTTTTATTACAAATTTGAATCCTATATGCTATAACACCCAAGGGTTTGCCTGGTCTTGGGTCCAGGCTCTCCTGCAACAAAGTTTGAACATGAGCCCCGGGGTTTAACGAAGGTGTGTGTTTTTGGGCAAAATATGACTTTGGGGCGGTATCAAAAAATGCATTTCAAGGAGAATGATTCGGTCTGAACCGTGGCTGATTTTAAAACACATCTTACCGTGGCAAGCATCGGAAGCAGCATTGCGGCGACAATGCTGTTTGCATCGGCCATTGCATCCCCCCGGGAAGTGGTGCTTTACTTTATTCTCGGTGTGGTGGGCGGCCTGTTGCCGGATATTGATTCAGACAATTCTTTAACGGTCCGGTTGGTGTTTACATTCAGTGCGACATTGATATCGTTTTTAATCATGTTCAGACAGCTGGTGGATAACACGGTGATAGAGCTGTTCATCATCTGGTCGGCAAGTTTTGTTTTTATAAAATTTTTTATTTTTTCCTTGTTTACGAAGCTGACGGTACACCGGGGCATTATCCATTCCATACCCGCGGCAGTGGTCTTTGGATGCATGGCTGCAATCGGTCTGAACCGCGTGTTTCATTTCAACGATTTTGTATCCTGGATGGCCGGGGGATTTGTTTTTGGCGGTTCGATCCTGCATCTTATACTTGATGAACTGTACAGTTTCAATTTTTTAAGCTTGAAAATGAAAAAATCGTCAGGCACGGCGTTTAAATTCGGAAGCATTGGGAATATCAAAGCAACCATCTGCATATATATGCTCATTGCCGTCTTGTTTGTGGCGATGCCCAGCCACAACCGGTTTTTTTCCGTGATGTTTACCCTTCAAACCTATGAACGCATCGAGTTTTTCCCCAGTGGAAAATGGTTCAGCCAGCTGTGTGCCGAGCTTGAAAAAACAGATATTTTAAAAAATAAGCACACTGAACGCCTTTGACCTGCTTTGGGCAGTCTGAAAAGATGGGCGTGCAAGATTTTCATCCCTGCCTGAATTCCCGAAAGTATCATGAAAAAGCAAAATTGGATTTTTGACTTTTGGATTCAGGATGCATATATTAATGCGCTAATTTGATGCAAAGGAGAGTTAATCGCAGATGCATATAAGAGTGGGCACAGGAACCGATGTCCATGAACTGGTGGCCGGGCCCAGGCTGGTCATCGGCGGGGTCGAGATTGACCACCCCATGGGCCTGAAAGGACATTCAGACGCGGATGTGCTGCTTCATGCCGTTTGTGACGCCCTTTTAGGGGCTGCGGGCCTGGGGGACATCGGCGAACACTTTCCGGATACGGATCCGGCATATAAAGGCATGGACTCCACCCGGTTTCTGCATATATGCAAAGGGAAAATTCAGGATAAGGGCTTTATGGTAGCCAATCTGGACTGCACCATCTTTGCCCAGGCCCCAAAGATGAGTCCCCATAAAAAGGCCATGGCCGCCTGTATTGCCAAGGTCCTGGAATTGTCCCCGGACTGTGTGAACATCAAGGCCACCACCACCGAGCATCTGGGATTTATCGGCAGAAAGCAGGGCATTGCAGCCCAGGCCACGGTACTGCTGTATAAAAATGAAAGTTAAGACACTACAGGATACAAAGCAATGAGTTTACGGATTTATAATACCCTGAGCGGGAAAAAAGAAGCGTTTGTTCCAATTACAGCCCATAAGGCCGGCATGTACGTGTGCGGTCCCACTGTATATGATACCAGCCATATCGGCCATGCCAGGTCCGTGGTGGTGTTTGACGTGGTGTACCGGTGGCTGATGCAGCTCGGGTATGAGGTGACCTACGTGCGTAATTTTACGGATGTGGATGATAAGATTATCAAAAAATCCAATGAGACCGGCCTTTCCTGCACTGCCATCACCACAAAATATATTGATGAATTTCACAATGAAATGGACGCGCTCAATGTGCTTCGGCCCACCATCGCGCCCAAAGCCACCGAGCACATTGATCATATTATCCGTTTTGTCCAGCGTCTCATTGACCTGGGCAAGGCCTATCATGTGGCGGGCGGGGATGTCTATTTTTCCATTTCATCTTTCAGTGAATATGGAAAACTGTCCCACCGCAACCCCGATGATATGCAGGCAGGCGCCCGGATTGCCGTGGATGATAAAAAAAGAAGTCCTCTGGATTTCGCCCTGTGGAAACCGGCCAAACCCGGAGAACCTTCCTGGGACAGCCCCTGGGGAAAGGGCCGGCCTGGCTGGCACATTGAATGTTCTGCCATGAGTTACGAATACCTTGGCGAAAGCTTTGATATTCACGGCGGGGGCAAGGACCTGATTTTTCCCCACCATGAAAACGAGATTGCCCAGAGCGAGGCTTCCTTTGGCGTGCCCTTTGTCAAATACTGGATCCACAACGGATTTGTGGATATCAACAATGAGAAGATGTCCAAGTCTTTAGGCAATTTCACCATGATCAAGGAGGTCCTGGCCGACTACAGTCCGGAAGTGATCCGCATGTTCCTGTTGTCCAAGCATTACCGGTCTCCCATTGATTACAGCGAGAACAGCATGCGTGAGGTCTGTGTGGGCCTGGACCGTATTTATGCTTTCCTGGCGCGTCTGGACAAGGCAGGTATTGCCCCGGAATCTGCCGGAGAGGAACACAGGTCTTTGTGGACAGATATTGTTGAGGCGTTGAACGATGATTTTAATTCAGCCAAGGCCATGGCCGAAGTATTTGACGCGGTCAAGAAGGGCAATAAGCTGCTGGATGATGCCGATGACGCGCCCAAGGAAAATGAGATAAAAATGCTGGCCGGTATTTATGCAGATATCAGGGCCGCTTCAAAAATCCTGGGCATTTTTATGATGTCCCCTGCGGACTATTTTGGGGCCAAAAAGGACAGGGCCATGGCAGACCAGGATGTGGATCCTGCTATGATTGACGGCCTTATTGCCGAGCGGGCTGATGCCCGGAAGTCTAAAAATTTCGCCCGGGCCGACGAGATCCGGGACCAGCTTCTGGCAATGAAGATTGTGCTGGAGGACGGCCCCCAAGGCACAACCTGGCGCATTGAATAACAGCCCTGGGTGAGCCTGGTCTGTACCTCCCAGGCTCAACTCACAATGCAGGACTAAAATGAGCGCCGCAGGCGCTTCGCCGTCTTGTCTCTTGTTTCTTGTATCTAGTTTCTTGTCGCCACCTTTGCCCAGGTATCCCTGAGGGTGACCGTGCGATTGAAAACCGGTTTATCAGGGGTGCTGTCCTTTGAATCCAGGCAAAAGTAGCCTAACCGTTCAAACTGGTAAACCGCTTCCGGTTCAGCCGTTTCAAGGCTTCTTTCCAGCTTGGCGTGTTCCAGGGTTTCAAGGGAGTCGGGATTGAGGTTTTCCACAAAATCCTGGCTGTCTCTTTCCGGGTTTTCATCCTTGAAAAGCCTGTCATAAAGCCGGATTTGGGCATCTATGCAGTCCTGGGCATTTACCCAGTGGATGGTGCCCTTGACCTTTCTGCCGTCCGGGGCGTTGCCGCCGCGGGTTTCAGGATCATAGGTGCAGATCAGTTCAACCACTTCTCCAGCCTCATTTTTAATGACCTCTTTGCAGGTGATCAGGTAAGCGGCCCGCAGGCGCACCTCCCGGCCCGGTCCCAGGCGGAAGAATTTTTTGGGGGGATCTTCCATGAAATCATCCTGCTCCACATAGAGATGCCTGGAGAAACTGACTTCCCGTTTGCCGGCTTCGGGTTTCTGGGGGTGGTTCATGGCTGCCAGGGTTTCGGTCTGTCCTTGGGGATAATTTTCCAGGGTGACTTTCAGGGGCCGGATAACGCCCATGACCCGGGGGGCATTTTCGTTGAGGTCGTCCCGGAGACAGGATTCAAGCAGGCTCATGTCAATGCGGCTCTCTTTTTTGGAGACCCCGATCACATCACAGAAATTACGGATGGCAGACGGGGTATATCCCCGGCGGCGCATGCCTTCCAGGGTGGGGAGTCTGGGGTCATCCCACCCGGATACCACGCCTTCGCTGATCAGGCGCTGCAGTTTTCTTTTGCTTAACACCGTATAGTTGATATTCATCCGGGCAAATTCAATCTGCTGGGGATGGCAGGGGATGGTTATATTGTCCAGAATCCAGTCGTACAATGGCCGGTGATCTTCAAATTCCAGGCTGCACAGGGAGTGGGTGATCCCTTCCAGGGCATCGGAGATGCAGTGGGTGAAGTCGTACATGGGATAAATGCACCATTTGTCCCCGGTGCGGGGGTGGGGTGCTTTTTTGACCCTGTAGATCACCGGGTCCCTCATGTTGATGTTGGGAGAGGCCATGTCGATTTTGGCCCGCAGGATGTGCTCGCCTTCATCAAATTCTCCTTCTTTCATCCGCCGGAAAAGATCCAGGTTTTCCTCAACGCTTCTGTCTCTGTACGGGGAGTTTTTGCCCGGCTCGGTGAGGGTGCCCCGGTATTCTTTCATCTCCTCTGCGGACAGACTGCACACATAGGCTTTGCCCTTTTTTATCAGTTCAACGGCAAAGTCGTGGAGGGCGTCAAAGTAGTCTGATGCATAGAACGGGGTATTGTAGTCAAATCCCAGCCATTTGACGGTTGACATGATGGAATCAATGTAAATCTGTTTTTCCTTGGCCGGGTTGGAGTCATCAAACCGCAGGTTGCACTTCCCGTTAAACTGCTGGGCCATTTTAAAGTTCAGGCAGATGGATTTGGCATGACCAAGGTGCAGAAAGCCGTTGGGTTCCGGCGGAAAGCGTGTGACCACGCGGCCGTTGTTTTTATTGCCGGCAAGATCTTCTTTGATGATATTTTCAATAAAATGCCCTTTGGCGGTTTGTGTTTCCATTTGTTTTTCTTTCCAGATGGGTTCATAAAAAAATTTAATTAAATGAATCTAAATATCATATTCATATTAAGGATTAAAGGGTTTCGTGTATTGGCCGGTTTTCAGAAGCACCAGGGTACAGTCCGCCCGGATTTTCAGTTACCGGGTGGTCAATGATAGAGGGGGGATGCGCTTTTTTTTTTAAACACCCTTGTAAAAAATTCTGTCAAGAAAAATTTTAATGCGTTTTACGATTATGTTATATTCGCATATAAACTACATGTCGATGGACGCAAGCTAATTCTTAAAAGGATAAAAACCATGCAGACCGAGGGGATAAAACAAGAAGCCTATAAAATATTGGACCAGCTTCCGGACCAGGCCACCTGGGACGACCTGATGCAGCAGATCTACGTCCGCCAGGCCATTGAGGCAGGCATAAAGGACAGCGACGAGGGTCGCACCATGGATATTAAGGATGTTCGCAGGAAGTTCGGGCTAAAATGAGAGTTCACTGGACCGACAATGCCGTTGATCATCTGGTCCATATCTATGAATATATCGCGTTCAATTCGCCCACCTATGCCAGGCGGATGATCGATCGGATCACACGGCGCTCCGAGCAGATTGCAGAGCATGCGTACGCCGGCAGAAAGGTACCGGAGTACGATGCCCAGAATATCCGGGAAGTGATCGAGAAGCCGTACCGGATTATATACCGGATCAAGCCGGAGCAGATTGATGTTATTGCCGTTATACACGGTGCTCGGCTGATGCCCGGGGAGTTGTAATCTAAGATTTCGTATATTGGCCGGTTTTCAAAAGAACCAGGGTACAGGCCTCCTGAACCTTGATTCCGGCGGATCTGAGTTTTTCATAGGCCTGGGGGTTTTCCGTGCCGGGGTTGAAGATCACCCGTTGGGGTTTGAGATCCAGAATCTGGTCAATAACCTTGTCCTGCCGGGCCGGGCCCAGGTACATGGTCACCGTGTCAATGGCCTGGGGAATATCGGAAAGCGTATGATAAACGGTTTTGCCTTCAATGGTTTCGTGTTTGGGGGCCACGGGTACGGGGCTGTGTCCGTACTCTTCCAGCATGATCTGGGCCTTATTGGAATATCTGTCCTTCAAGGGGCTTGCGCCTACTACGGCAACGGTCTCTTTTTTTTCTTCCATGGGTTTTGTACCTCCTGTGTGATATAGAAACTAGAGACAAGATACAAGAAACAAGAGGGTGACGCGCCTGCGGCGCTCAGTTTTATTCTGCATTTTGGGTGTCGTTAGTTTCATTGTTTGTTGTGGGCTTGGGGCCCATGTGCATTATTTCATTCAAACACTAATTATCTGTTCAGAATAAAGGAAAGTACAGGAAAAATTTATGGGACTGTTCAATTTGGTGTCTCCCTATAGCCCGGCCGGGGATCAGCCAAAGGCCATTGATTATCTGGTCCAGGGGATAAAGGATGATGAAAAATACCAGGTGCTTTTGGGGGTGACAGGGTCGGGCAAGACCTTTACCATGGCCAATATCATCAGCCAGGTGGAAAAGCCAAGCCTGATCATTGCGCCTAACAAGACCCTGGCGGCCCAGCTTTACAATGAGTTCAAGATGCTGTTCCCGGATAATTGCGTGGAGTATTTTGTCTCCTATTATGATTATTACCAGCCCGAAGCCTATATCCCGTCCTCGGATACCTATATCCAGAAGGACTCATCCATCAATGAACTGATAGATAAAATGCGGCACTCGGCCACCCGGAGTGTTCTGGCCCGAAAGGATGTGATCGTGGTGGCATCGGTCTCCTGCATTTACGGTCTGGGTGCGCCCGAGGAGTACCTGGATCTGCGGGTGACCCTGGACAGGGACATGGAGATTTCACGGGAGGAGGTGATCCGCAAGTTTGTAGATATCCAGTACACCCGCAATGACGTGGATTTCCACCGGGGCACCTTCCGGGTCCGGGGGGACCGGCTGGAGATCTTTCCGGCCTACGAGGAAGACAAGGCCGTACGCATTGATTTTTTCGGGGACACCATTGAAGAGATCAATGAGATTGATGCCCTGAAGGGTACGGTGATCAAGGGCTTTGACCAGATGACCATCTATCCGGCCTCCCATTACGTGACCAATAAAAAGACCCGGAAACAGGCGGTTCAAAGTATTGTGGCCGAGCTCAAGGAGCGTCTGGCCTATCTGAATGACCAGAACCTGCTGGTGGAGGCCCAGCGCCTGGAGGAGCGTACCCGGTACGATCTTGAGATGCTGGAGGAGATCGGGTATTGCAACGGCATTGAAAATTATTCCCGGCATCTTACGGGCCGGGCTCCGGGCCAGCCGCCGCCCACGCTTCTGGATTATATGGATCAGGATTTTCTGCTTTTTTTCGACGAAAGCCATATCTCGGTCAGCCAGCTTGGGGCCATGTACAAGGCAGACCGGTCCAGGAAGGAAACCTTGGTCAAACACGGGTTTCGCCTGCCGTCTGCCGTGGACAACCGGCCTATGAAATTCGAGGAGTTTAAAGCCCGGGTGCCCCGGACCATTTTTGTCTCTGCTACCCCCGGGGACTATGAACTGGAAAAAGCAGGGGTCCGGGTGGCCGAGCAGATTGTCAGGCCCACGGGTCTGCTTGATCCCCCGGTGGAGATCCGGGATGCCAAAACACAGGTTGACGACCTGTACCAGGAGATCCTCAAACGGGTGGAGGCCCGGGAGCGGGTGCTTGTCACAACGTTGACCAAACGCATGGCCGAGGACCTTACCGATTACTATTCAGACCTGGAGCTCAAGGTAAAATACCTGCATTCGGACATTGGCACGGTGGAGCGTATTGATATTATCCAGGACCTGAGAAGAGGTTTGTTTGATGTGCTCATCGGCATCAATTTATTGCGCGAAGGCCTGGATATCCCGGAAGTCTCCCTGGTGGCCATTCTTGATGCGGACAAGGAGGGATTTTTACGTTCTTTTCGTTCCTTTATCCAGATTTTCGGCCGGGCCGCCCGCAATGCCTATGGCCGGGTGATCATGTATGCGGAAAAAGAGACCGGCTCCATGAAACATGCCCTGGCTGAAACCCGCCGCCGCCGCAAAATCCAGAATGCATATAACCAGGCCCACGGCATTACACCGGCCACCATCAGCAAAAAGATCAACGCCTTTGATTACACCATGGCCGACATGAATGCCAATACCGTGGAAGCGGCTGTAAATGAGGAACTCAAAGCCTATGACGCAGATGAACTGAACCTGGAAGATGTGATCAGAGACCTTGAGGCAAAAATGAACAAAGCCGCTGAAAATCTGGAATTCGAACAGGCCGCACAATATCGGGACAAGATCCGGGAACTGAAAAAGATCAAAACAGCCCAGCCATGATTGATCCCTTTTATAGATCCAAAGGACTTTTGACTTCTTTCAATGTTTTAGATTTGACGGTATGTGTATAAATCATAGTTGTTCTAACGTCACTATGTCCTAAAAGTTCCTGAATCGTTCGAATATCGTAATTTGTTTGGAGAAGATGGCTTGCAAAGCTGTGACGAAACGTATGAGGCGTTGCCCGTTTATTCAGTTGCAAGCGGATTACGACCGATTTGACAGCTTTTTGGACATGACGTTCATGCAAATGGGCCCGGCGGTATTCCTTCTTATCTTCGACATAAGTCAATTCTTTGGCCGGGAACAGCCATTGCCAGTTAAATTCTCGGTGCTCACCCGTGAATACTTTGAAAAAGAAAAAATGCTAATTATCCTATCAGTTTGGATATATATACTGAATTGATTGGAGGATTGACCCATGCGAAAATGTGGCGCTTTATCAAGCGTAAGCATGCACAGCAGGCCCAGGCGGATGGGGAAAGCAGCGACCTGAACGAGGACGGGCGGCAGTGGGTATGGATCAGCTTTGCTCCGGAGTTTCGCCTTATTCTGGCGACGTTTGTCGGCCCGAGAACGTTTGAGAGCGCCTTGCAATTGATATTGATGACGGCTGGCGTGGTCTTTGGCGTGCCGTGCTTTTTCAGTGATGGATTCAGCTGTTATCTGTCGGCTCTGATTGAGGTCTACCATACCCTGAAAACATTTCCGCTCAAAGAGAAAATAAATCCGCAACCGCTTGGGGATGCTGAACCCCCACTTTCTGACCTTCAAGTTACTGCCGTTGGGGCACATCCTTGAGCACATTTGAAAGCAGCCACTCACCATATTCCACAACCCGTTTTTGATGGCAGGAGGGACAGAATTGCCTGCGTTTGCAAGAAAATGCCAGGAGGTACTCATGGTCACAGTCATCACACCGGACCCGGGCAAACCCCATGTGGAGATTCCCGCAGTCCAGGTACCGATAGATCAAGGTCATGACGTATGTCTGCCAGAAAACCAGGCGGGATGTGTACATGGCGTCCCAAACCCCCTCCAGTTCTTCAAAGTGATTTTCAACACATTGATAGTATGCGGTTGCCTTGGGATTGTTGGGCTGGTAAACATCAAAATTATGTGCCGTTGTATGGGTCATGGCGGAACCGGTAATGGTGATGGTAATTACTGTGAGTACCCGGAAGGAGATCAGAAAAGTAATGCAAAATGAAAAAGATCGTTGAAAATATACAACAATTGTTGATAAAAACAAATAATCCAAAATGCTGAATCGGAATATTCCCTAACCAAAACATGCTACGGACAAGCCGCAGATGTTTGCGGGTTCATCTGGACACGCGTGGGCGGGCTGGAAAATTGTCCGATAATATGCTGCATGTAATAAAAAAAACTGATAATAAATGATCATGGAAAAGCTATTGAATATTATTGCCAACGGTGAAGGGTTGACTGTTGAGTTCAAAAAAAGCAGGGAAAAGATAACTTCGGATGTCTATCAGAGTATCTGTGCCTTCCTCAACCGTAACGGCGGTCTGGTATTCTTGGGAATAGAAGATGACGGCACCATAACAGGGATCAAAGAAGGTGCCATTGATCAAATGAAAAAGGACCTGGCCACAGCTTTAAATAATCCTCAGAAATTGAATCCGCCTTTATATATTCTTCCTCAGGAAATTAAAATTCACGGCAAAATTTTGCTTTTACTTGATATCCCGGAGAGTTCGCAGGTCCATCGTTGCAACAACAGGATTGGGTGTAATTCAATAATTTAGGTTTTCTGAAAAACAGTGAAATGGCTTCCATTTTTGTTCTTGTTTTAGTAAGTTACGGTTTCCTCAAACATAGTAACACCAAAAAAAGAAAGGGGATAATGGAAGCCACAAGCATAACCCAGACTAAAAATATGATCATTGATTTAATAAAACAACCCCTGTTCGAGAAAATTGATTTTACGGGAACCAAAATTTACGATGCGTTAATAAATGGTGCCATTGATTCTGCTACAGAAGCAATACGTGAATTGTCATCATTGCTTGAAGATCTGGTCTGGGAAGCATATTTAACCTCCTTATTTCAATCTACAATGATCCTATCATGGCTTCGGGAGATGGCCGCTAAAAAAGGAATGCGCCTGGTTTCATATCAGCCAATCTGGATCACTCTACCAACGGGAACAAAAATTCAGATCAAAAGCCCTTTCTTTGTTAAAGCGTCCCCGAAAAGAGGAAGAAAGAAACGTGGACCACAAAATCGAGGGGGGCATTTACTGCTCTCAGTAATGGGATTCGTGAATAAAATTGCACCTGAATTGGCTTTTCGTGCAATTCAATTATCAATCCTGTCTCCATCTTTTGATATGGCATCTAAAACCCTTAAGCAAGAAGGCATAAATCTCAGTGCCAATCAAATCAGACGGTTGGTCTCTGAAATGGAAAGTCCAAATCTTTGTTCCAGAGTTGACAGAGTATTGAGTGATGATGATGCCTCCCTCTTTAAGAATCGACGCATTCTTCTTGCCGCAGACGGCGGACGATTGAGACAACGGAAAAACAAACGAGGCCCCTGGCCCAGTGGTTATAAAAGATGCGGATTTCATACGGACTGGATTGAACCTAAATTGTTCTCCCTTTATATACTTGATGAAGACGGCAATATTGTTAAGGACATAGCTCCTTTTGTTGATGGAACTACAGGCAAGGTAGATGAATTTATATCCTTGCTTGAACAGTATCTTGTCCGTTTAAAAATAGAGGATGCCTCGGAAGTTGTTCTCATTGGTGATGGTGCTCCATGGATATGGGAACGAATCCCAAAACTGATTCATTCAATTGGGGGTGATGAATTGAAACTTACTGAAATTATAGACTGGACGCACGCAAAGCAAAATTTGAACAAGGCATTTGAGATGCTTTCAAAGAAAAAACGTGAGAAGGTCGATTTCAACCATTTCAAGAATCTTCTATTTTCGGGTAAAATCAATGAAATAGTGACCGAGGTCAAGTCGCTTTTAAATGTTAGGGCATCAAGCAAAATCATGAAGAAACTTAAAAGCTACTTCGTATCCAACACCACCCGAATGCAATACGAAGCAAGCCGGGCTGTAAAATTGCCAACCGGCTCTGGAGTTATTGAAAGTGCTATCCGTAGAGTAATAAATATGCGGGTGAAATCACCTGGTTCATTTTGGAAATTGGATTTTGTTGAAACGGTTATCTATTTGAGGGCCCAAATTTTGTATGGTCGCTGGGGTAACATTATAAAAAACTGGGCTCATTCATTGCGGTGTGATTTCATGGACATAGCGACTAAGGCTGAAATCTAAATTTTTAGACTGCACCC
>NZ_JQKJ01000046.1 GCF_000745975.1 Desulfobacter vibrioformis DSM 8776
CCTCGATAAGACTAAACTCGCCGGTCCTCCTTGTATCTCATAATAGGCTGCCTCATACAAGATGCGGTTAATCTCGCGCTTACTTTTCTGTAACGCCTGAGTCACTGCCAGTGTGGGGCATTTACAGCCTAATTGAAACTGCCAAAGCAAATAGTCTTTAACCATACTGGTATCTTTGTTCCCTCTGGAAAAACTCCCCGATACTTATAATCAAGGATGATTACAAAACCTTGTTGCCTCACTATCTCGATATGCCCAGTCTTGCAGGTCCTCTTTATATCGCATAACGAACCGTACTTGCCAAGGTGTGGTTTATTAAGCGCTTACTTATATAGGGATATAAAAATTAGGACCGTTGAAAGTTTCCCTGCTTCCGGTCCCATTAAGGAGGTCATTATGAAAGCTTTGAACTGTGCACCGCAAAAAATAAGCAAACTATTGATTGGATTTGCTGCCGTACTGTTCGGAGTCGCCTTGTTCATTCTGGGAATCACCCTTCTTCCCGTACTGGGAATCTTCCTTTCTCTACCTACCTTTGCCATGGCGGCCACTATCTTTAAAAGCCATCTGAATGATGACTGTGAGTTGATGACGAATTAACAGCACTTCTTGATTTCCGCATTCTGTTCTTTAGAATGCAGAAATCAAGATCTCTCCCCAGCAATTGTACACCTGAGGTTAAGCCGCCATAAAACCGCCATGGCCTTTTTGTCCACGCCGGACACTTCTTTTTTAAACTGTTTGTTGTACCGGGTCAAAAAATGCTGGATAAGCAGGGGGATATCCTCCTTGCGGTGCCGCAGGGGCGGCAGCATGATGGAGATCACATTGAGCCGGTAGTAAAGATCCTCCCTGAAATTCCGGAGTTCAACTTCTTTTTTCAGGTCGTGGTTGCCGGCGGCGATCAGGCGGGCATCCACCATGATGGGCTTGGTCCCTCCCACCCGCAGAAGATTTCTTTCCTGGATGAACCGTAAGAGCTTTACCTGCATGTTCGGCGGCATCATACCGATCTCATCTAAAAAAATCGTACCTTTGTCCGCAGATTCCAGTAACCCGATCTTGGTGCTGACCGCCCCGGTAAACGCCCCTTTTTCATGGCCGAACAGTTCGTTGGTAATGAGATCGTCGGAGAAGCCGCCGCAGGAGAAGGCAATGAACGGCTCCTTCTGCCGTGCCCCCAGAAAATGAAGGGCCCGGGCCACAAGCTCCTTGCCGGTACCGCTTTCCCCCTGTATCAAAACGCTGCAGTTCAAGGATTTCACCTTGTCAATCATTTGGAGCACTTTCTGGATGGCCGGGGAGTGGCCAATAAGAAACTGCTCCCGGGACTGTTTAATCAACGCTTTTTTAAGTGCTGTTGTCTCCCGGACAAGCTGAACAGCCTGCAGCGCCCGCCGGCTTAAAGAGAAAAGCAGATCCATTTTAACGGGCTTGGCCAGAAAGTGAAAAGCGCCGCCCTGAACCGCCTCAACCGCGGTATCAATGGAACCAAAACCGGTGAGAATAATCACTTCGGTATCCGGGTATGACCTTTTAACAATGGAAAGCACTTCCAGGCCGTCCATACCCGGCAGTTTAAGATCACACAAAAGCAGGTCAAAGCGCACAGTCTTCATGCGCTGAAGAAAAGACTCGGCATCTGCAAATGATTCAATCTCATAATCGGCCCGGCGGGAGAGCCCCCGCTGTATTTCCCTGCATGCAATGGGCTCATCATCCACGATGGACACACGCATGGTTAACGGTTTTGTTATCTTTTCCATGCCCGTTGATTACAACAAATCCGGCCCGATTTAAAGAAGCTTTTTCAATTTTATGGTTAAGTTGAGCCCTTAACCCAAGGATGGAAGGATGACCAAAAATTCAGCCCGGACCCCCCCCCCCCAAAAAAAAAGTCGTACAATAGATCTACCCTTCGATCAAGAGAAATATTTGGATTCAATCAAAGCTCCCAAAGGTTTCAGGAAGGAATTATTAGATGTTTTTATCAACCTATTTATCCTTAACTCAATTGCCTTTTCATGGTATTCTTCCAACTCTCTTTGTCAGAAGAGAATGAACGAATAAGCTGTGAGGAATGAATGGGAAAAAAACTAACCATTTTGGCTGTTGATGATTCAGAAATGAACCTTGATATACTCGTGGGAATATTAAAAAAGCATGATGTCATCCCAACACTTTCAGGCCAAGAGGCATTGGAAATTTTGGAGGAAGAGGAAGTGGACCTGATACTCCTGGATATCCTCATGCCGGAAATGGACGGCTTTGAGGTCTGCCGCCGCATCAAGGCTGCTGAGAAGACCCGGGAGATACCCGTGATCTTCATTACCGTTAAAAACAGCGAACAGGATATACAGCAATGTTTTGAACTCGGGGGCGTGGACTATGTTGCAAAACCCTTTAACGCCATAGAACTCCTGTCGCGCGTCCAAACGCATCTGAAATTGCGCAGCTATCAGGTCCGGCTGGAAGGAATGGTAAAAGAGCAGGCCCAATTGGCGTTTATAAAGGACCCATCTCAATTCAAACAAGATCTAATACAACTCATTGATATGACAGATAATATAATGAACGCATTGGAAAAAGAAGATCCCATGGACAGAAAGGAAATAGCAGCCACCTGTAAGCAAATGCAACAAAGACTCAACTGCCTGACAAATGATTTATGAGTCACTCTAATCTACGTCCCGGCACTTTATTGGATGACCCAAAAAACAAATTCAAAGATATTTCCGGGGTATGTGGAAAAAATGAATGAGAATATAAAAAAAACGATCCTGGTGGTGGATGATAACGAAAGTAATATTGATATGATCCTTGCCATTTTAAAGGAGTATGACGTCATTCCGTCAACTTCCGGTGAGGATGCCCTGGCATTGGTCAAAGAAGAATCCATCGACCTGATGTTGCTGGACATACTCATGCCAGGAATGGACGGATATGCGGTGTGCCAACGGCTTAAAAATCAAGCCGGTACCCAAGATATTCCGGTTATATTCATTACGGCTAAAACTGACGAAGAAAGTATTGAAAAAGCCTATGATATAGGCGGTGCCGACTTTGTGACCAAACCGTTTAAACCCAAAGAGCTTCTGGCACGGGTGAAGGTTCAGCTCAAACTTCAGACTGTACTCAGGGAGCTGGATTTCCTGGCTACCCGCGACAGCCTCACCGGTATTTACAATCGAAGAAAATTCTTCCAACTGGCTGAACAAATGTATGCAAAAGCATCAGATGACCTCTACGCCGTAATGATCGACATTGATCACTTCAAACGGGTTAATGACAGATATGGTCACCATACCGGAGATGACGCATTGAAAAATATAACCCGCGCCATTTCCCAGGCACTTCCGAAATCATCGCTTTTTGGCCGTATGGGAGGAGAAGAGTTTGCCGTTCTTCTAAAAACAGGTGACCATACCCAAGCCATGAACGTCGTGTCCCTGCTTCAGCAGAAAGTAAGTGAAACCCTCATCAATATCGGTGATGGTTCGACCATATCCTGTACCATCAGTAGTGGTGTCGCCTGTAACCAAGGAGAAATAACCACGTTGGATCAATTGTTACGGCAGGCTGATACGGCCTTGTATAAAGCCAAGGAGGGCGGCCGGAACCAAAGTATTTTCAGGAATGTATAATTGAAGGAATCATTTTGAAATCAATTCTGGTCCGCATCATAATTTATCTGGTATTTATATTTCCCGTGACAGCCGGTGCTTTGGAATTAACGCCAGAGGAAAAGGCATTCATCACCTCAAATTCTGAAGTCAGGGTTGCCATGATGCCGGACTTCTCCCCATTCTCATACATAATTCAGGATGCAATCGGCGGGTTCGAACACGACCTGCTCGAATTGATTTCCCAAAAAACGGGGTTGACGTTTACCAAGCAGCTGGGCAACTGGAATTCGATTCTGACGGCTTTCAAAACCCAAAAAGTAGATATGATAGCCAGCATCTCGTACAAAAAAGAACGGGAGGCATTTACCATTTTCACGAAACCCTATTACGAAATTCCCATCATGATTTTTGTACGGGATGATTTCGGAGAATACCAGGGATTAGAAAGCCTGGCAGGTAAAAAAGTGGGGGTGCTAAAGGATATTTTTTACAGCAAAGAGCTGGACGAACTGGGATTCATGGAACTTGTGCCCTACGAAACATATGAAGAGATAACCCAAGCCCTGGTCTTTGGAAAAATCGATGCCCTGATTCAGAATCTGCCGAACATCAACCACCTGATCAAAAAACATGTTTATACAAATTTAAAACTGGCCGCTGAACTTCAACTGCCCAATATCAGTAAAGAGGACCTGCGTTTTGGCATACGCCCGGACAAACCCATCCTGCGTTCGATCATTCAAAAGGCGCTGGATTCCATTTCCAAGGAAGAAAAAGTGGCATTGGTCGACCGATGGATTGGCGGGACACAGGACAGCAGCGCCAGCCTTATAAAATTCAGTAAAAAAGAGGGGGCATACCTGGTCGAAAAGAAAACCATTACCATGTGCATTAACCCCGACCGGGAACCCTATGAAAAGATCAGCCACCAGGGAAAACATGAAGGGCTGGCGGCTGACTACCTGCAACTCATTGCCCAAAAAATCGGAAAACCATTTACCCTGTTACCCACCAAAACATGGCAAGAGACCTTGGAAAAGGCCAAAGCCGGGAAGTGCGACATTGTTTCATTTTTAGAACCCACCCCTGATCTCAAATCCTTTTTAAATTTCACCAGTCCCATCTATGAAGAGCCAGAAGTGATCATCGTTAAAAATGACCTTTCCTATCTTCGAGGCCTCAGCGCCTTGCAAGGAAAAAAGGTGGGCGTGGTCAACGGTTCCCGGGGGAGCGGGATCCGCAATGCATATCCTGGGATTCAGGTTGTTGATGTGGAAAATCATACCAAAGCCATGCAAATGGTTTCCGGAGGAGAGCTGGATGCTGCGATCACCCCTCTGGTCGGGGCGGCATATATTATTGCCAAAGAGCGGGTGTTTGATATTAAAATCTCAGGTGATACAGGCCTCAAAAGCCGCTATACCATAGGGGTAAGAAAAAATGACGCCATATTGCAGGGAATTATGGAAAAAGCGGTGCTATCCCTGTCAGACAATGAGAGTGAAGAGATCAGCAATAAATGGCTCTCGGTTCGCATGGAAAAAGGAACGGACTATAGTCTGATCTGGAAAATTCTGGTGGGCGTGGTATTGATCCTGATGGGTGGGGTTTACTGGAATCGCAAACTCGGCCATATCAATGATCAGCTTACGACAGCCAAAGAAAAGGCTGAAGAGGCGACCCTGACAAAATCAACTTTTCTGGCCAATATGAGTCATGAGATTCGCACGCCCATGAACGCCATTACCGGCATGACCTATTTGATGAAACAAACCTGTCTTGACCCAATACAAAGCGAATATGTGCATAAAATTGAGAACTCGGCCAACTCATTGTTGGGATTGATCAACGATATCCTTGATTTTTCCAAGATTGAGGCTGGAAAGCTTGCCATTGAGAAAATTGATTTCGATCTGCACACCGTCATCGACAACGTCGCTACCCTGGTGGAACTAAAAGCCAACCAAAAGGGGTTGGAATTTGTTGTCAGCTATGATCCAGGGATGAATATGAGTCTTCACGGTGACCCTCTGCGGCTGGGCCAGGTACTCACAAATCTTGCCAACAACGCTGTGAAATTTACCCAAACAGGAGAAGTAGGTATTTACATCACCCGTTTGGAACAGAACCGCTACCAGTTCAAGGTTCGCGATACAGGCATCGGAATGACACCCGAACAGCAGTCCCGCCTTTTTCAATCCTTTTCCCAGGCTGATGCCGGCACCACCCGCAAGTTTGGAGGGACCGGGCTGGGCCTTGCAATCTCCAAGCAGCTTGTGGAACTGATGGCGGGCCGCATCTGGGTTGAAAGTAAAGCCGGCAGGGGCAGCTCTTTTACATTTGAGGTGGAACTGGGAGAGCAGGAGAGCAGCCCCAAAACCCTTCGGCAATTCCCGGACAAAAAGGTGCTGATTGTGGATGATACGCCAAGCTGGCAAGAGATACTGACCCGCCTGCTCAAAGGGTTCAATATCAGTTCGACAACAGCCGGCAGCGGTGAAGAAGCCATTGCGATGCTCTGCCAGCAGAAACAAAATTTTGACCTGGTGTTGATGGATTGGAAGATGCCGGGCCTTGACGGGATTGAGACCACTAGGAAAATCCGGGAACAATGCCAAAGCCTACCGCCAACCATCATCATGGTATCAGCCTATCGCCAGGAGAGCCTGCTCAATGCCGCCAAAGAGGAGGGCATAGAAATCTTTTTGCAGAAACCCGTCAATCCGTCCCTGCTCTACGCCGTGATCATGGAGGCCTTTGGCGAGAAAATAAAGCACGAATACCATAAAACGGTTCAGAATTCCTCTCTTAAAAATGAACTCACGACCCTGAGTGGAAGCACGATTCTATTGGCCGAAGATAACGCCATGAACCGGGAGATCATTCACGGTATGCTTTCCCACAGCGGTATATTCATCGTCGATGTCGCCAATGGCAGGGACGCGGTCGAAATGGTAGATGCGGAACCAAACAAATATGAACTGATCCTGATGGATATCCAGATGCCGGAGATGGATGGATATGAAGCCACACGTCTGATTCGGAAGAAGGATCGCAGGCTGCCCATTGTTGCTTTAACTGCCAACGCATTGGTCAGCGATATTGCCAAAACCAAAGAGGCCGGGATGCAGGAGCATCTCAACAAGCCCATTGATGTTGAAAGACTATTTGCCACACTACTCAAGTACATCAGTAAAAAATGCGAGGTAAAAACTGAGCCCGGTAACCTGGAACCGAAAACGAATCCAGACAGTACATTGCCTGATATGGTCCATATCGATACCCGGGCCGGCCTGTCAAGGGTTATGGGGGATGCAACGCTCTATAAAAAGCTGTTGGGTGATTTTGCGAACAACTATGGTGCCTTGGAAATTTCTCCGACGCAAGAAGATTTTAAGAGAATCATCCACACGATCAAGGGGCTCAGCGCGAACATCGGTGCGGAAACGCTCAGTGATGTATCCAAAACACTGGAGGATGATCCCAATGTTGAAAGCCTTACCGCCTTTCAGGAACAATTAAATCTTGTATGTGATGAGATCCGGACTATTAAATTCGAAGAAGATGTAACGGTACAAGACCCTCTTTCAGCTGAACGTGAGGCGGCGTTGCTCCCAGAACTCAAAACCGCACTGAAATCCAGGCGTAAAAATTTGTATACCCCCTTGCTTGAAGAACTGACCGGACACAAGGAATTAAAAGCCTTAGTCAAGCGGTACAAATTTAAAGAGGCATTGGCGATTCTGGAAAGGGAGATTCATAGAAAATAGGGGACAGACCATGTTTTACGCAAAAGAACATATCGGTGCTGAAATAACGCGCCAGGTTATCAGTATGAACTTCCTGTCAATAGAAGCCGTTGAAAATCAAAAGAAGAATTGATAAATAACTAATATTGATCTATAGTCACCACCAAATTTATAAGGATACACTCAAAATCTATATGGAGAGAATGAATGAAAACTTTTAAAATTGTATTATTCATAATTATCCTGATACTTCTGGCCGTTTTCGGCATCCAGAACCAGGAATACTTTCTGACAGGTGGAGCGCTTCACATTGATTTTAAAATAGCATCCCTGAACTACACGGCCATGGAACTTCCCAACTGGGCCTATTGGGCTCTCTGTCTGGTTTTAGGCCTTTTGATCACAGGAATTCGCGGGCTTATCACAGCCTTTCGCCTGGGCCGCCAGGTTAGAACAAGGGACGAGCGCATTGAACGTTTGAAAGGAGAAATAAATTCTCTGCAGACACGTCTTGATATGTTTATTCACGATCCCTACATCAAAAAACACCTGGAAGAGGAAGAAGCCCGCAAAGATCAGGAGCTGGCGGCAACCGAGGAAAAATAAAGGGCCTGAAGTAAAAACTCATTTGAACATCAATGGTCGAAAAAAAACAAACACCCATGATGGCCCAATACCTGGCCATCAAAGAAACCTGTCAGGACGCCATACTCTTTTACCGGATGGGGGACTTTTATGAGATGTTTCTTGGGGATGCTGTCAAGGCGGCCGGCATCCTTGAAATTGCGCTGACCTCCCGGAATAAAAACGACCCCGACCCCATTCCCATGTGCGGTGTGCCTTACAAGGCAGCCGATCTTTATATTGCCAAACTCATTGAAAAGGGCTGCAAGGTTGCGGTGTGTGAGCAGGTGGAAGATTCTGCCCAGGCCAAAGGTCTTGTCAAACGGGAGATTATCCGGGTCATCACCCCGGGCATGATCCTCAACGATTCCCTTCTGGACCGGGGAACAAACAATTTTCTGGTGGCAATTTCAAAAACCTTTGACCATGCAGGTCTTGCCTGCATAGATATATCCACGGGCAGCTTTACCACCTGCCAGGTAAAACGCGTCTCGGGTGTCATCCCATACGCCCTTTTAGACGAGGCCTTAAAACTTTCCCCCAAGGAGGTGCTGCTGCCGGACAGCTTCAAGTCTGATCCGGCCATGGCCGCCATCAGGAAAACATTTTCCCACGTTGAAATCACTTATCTGGGCAACGATACGTTCCGGCCTGACAATGCCCGGCAGGTGCTGACAGAACAATTTGCCACCCGCAGTCTTGAAGGATTCGGCATTGAACGTATGCAGGCCTGTATATCAGCCGCAGGCGCCGCGATGTCATATGTCCGGGACACCCAGTTGTCTGACACCAGCCATATTTATAAGGTCATTCCATATAACCTCAATGATTTCATGGTCATTGACGACAGATCCTGCAAAAACCTTGAACTTTTGACCAATATCCAGACCCAGAGCCCCAAAGGCTCTTTGATCCACATTCTGGATAAAACCGTCACCGCCATGGGCGGCAGGCTGATCAAGCAGTGGATCAGATATCCTCTGGTTGACAAAGGCCAGATTCTCCAGCGCCTTGATGCCATAGAAGAGCTGATCGGGGCGCCTGCCACCCATCAGGCACTTGGCGATCTTCTTAAATCCGTATATGATCTTGAACGGCTGGGCTCCCGCATATCCATGGGCCAGGGCAATGCCCGGGACATGCTTTCCCTTAAAAATTCCCTTTCTGTTCTGCCCGGTCTGTTCAAGGAGATCCAAGCATTTAAAAGCCCGATTCTCAACGGTACCGGCATGGATGAAAAACAGTCCCTGGTCCGGAATCTTGAAGAACTAGCCCGATTGATCGGCAGAGCCATCCGGGAAGATGCCGTGCATGTACTCAACGAAGGCAACCTGATCAATGACGGATACAGCCCGGAACTGGATGAACTTTTATCCATCACCCGGGACGGAAAATCCTGGATTGCGAAAACGCAAAAAAAAGAAAAGGAAAATACAGGACTCTCCTCGCTTAAAATAAAATACAACAAGGTGTTCGGGTATTTCATCGAGGTATCAAAAGCCCAGTCTTCCCAGGTACCGGATCACTATATCCGCAAACAGACCCTTGTCAATGCCGAGCGGTTCATTACCCAGGAGATGAAAGAGGTGGAAGACACCATATTCAATGCCCAGGAACGCCGGAACGCTCTGGAATACGACATTTTCTGTACAATCCGGGACAAGGTGGCCCAGCGGACAAAGGATATCCTGACCATGGCACAGTTTATTGCCGCCGTTGACGTGGTCCAGGGCCTTGCCAGGGCTGCCGTGGAAAACGCCTATGTAAAACCTGACATCAATGATGACCGGCGCATTGATATACAGGATGGCAGGCACCCGGTGGTGGAAAAACTGATCCAGGGCGAGCGGTATGTGCCCAATTCTATTTTCCTGGACGACACCCAGTGCCAGCAAATTCTGATCACCGGCCCCAACATGGCAGGCAAATCCACGGTGCTGCGCCAGGTGGCCTTAACCGTTCTCATGGCCCAGATGGGTTCATTTGTGCCTGCGGCCGGGGCTTCCATCTGCATCACAGACCGGATATTCACCCGGGTGGGCGCGCTTGACAATCTTTCCTCCGGGCAGAGTACCTTCATGGTTGAGATGGAGGAGACTGCCAATATTGTCAATAATGCCACGGAAAAAAGCCTGGTGATCCTGGATGAAATCGGCAGGGGCACATCCACCTACGACGGCATGAGCATTGCCTGGGCCGTTGCCGAATACCTGCATGACTTGAACGGTAAAGGGGTAAAAACCCTTTTTGCCACCCATTACCATGAGCTGCTCCAGCTAGAGGAACTCAAACCCCGGATCAAAAATTATAATATTGAGGTCAAGGAATTCAACGACAATATTGTATTCCTCCGCAGTCTTGTCAAAGGGGGAACCAACCGCAGCTACGGCATCCAGGTAGCGCGCCTGGCAGGGGTTCCAGACGATATCATTGACCTTGCCAAATCGGTTCTGGCATCTGCGGAACACCACCCCATGACACCTGCGCCTTTGGCATTGCCAGCCAAGAAGAAAAAAAGGTCAAAAAACCGGGACAACAGCGGACAGATGAACCTGTTCGGTCCCTCGGACCATGACCTGCGCCAGATGCTGCACAACGTGGATATTGCCCAAATGACCCCCCTTGACGCCCTGAACTTTTTAAATGATCTCAAGCGCAAGGTTGGGGCATGAACACTGGGGTCAGCCGCATATTCACCGTCTTTATTCCGGTTATCGCCTGCTTTTTCCTGTTTACCTGGACCACGGGGACAGCCCTTGCCGATACGGCCAAGGACAGGTACCTGGCAGCAGATACCTGTCTTAAAAAATTAAAACGATCTGCGGTGGATATCAATAAGGTGTCTTCTTGGCTGAGCTGTATTGAAAAATATAAATCCATTCACAAGGACTTTCCCGGGGATTCCTGGGCACCGGCCGGGTTATACAAGGCGGCGGAACTCTATTTCCAGCTTGCCAAAAAATCGGGCAATGCCAGCTGGAACCAGCAGGCCGATGATCTTATCGCCCGCATCAACCGGTTTTATCCCCAAAGTGCCTACAGTGCCCGTACCGGAACCCTTGCTGCAGCAAATGGCTCAAAGTCCCGCCAGAACAATGGCGAAGTAAAAACAAAACAGTCCCAAAAAGCGATGACCCGCAATGACGAGGCCATTGCAGAATACAGCAGGCAGAAACGGGAACAAGCCGAATCGGCCGATACAGGGGAGTATAAACAACCGGCTGATATTATAAAAGAAAACACAGAAGATACGGCCTATTGCGGTCCCGGGACCACCCAACCGGACAAGACAGACCTGCCGCAACCCAAAGGGGATACAACCGTTACGGATTTAAGGTTCTGGTCCAACCCGGAATATACCAGGGTCGTGGTAAATGCAGACAGCGAGCGAAGATACACCCACAGACTTTTAAAAAAAGACCCGACCCAAAATGTCCATTTCCAGCGGCTGTATGTGGACATTGACCAGTCAAGACTTGGCCGCAATGTGCCGGACCATACCCCCATCAACGATGATCTGCTGAATCAGGCCCGGGCCGGACAATTTACCCCCCACACCGTCAGGGTGGTGGTGGATATAAAAGATTTTGATAATTATAAGATTTTTTCTTTAAAAGACCCTTTCCGCATCGTCATCGACCTGTGGGGCAAGGACGGCAGGGCCGCGCCCATGGACCAGGCTGCCGTCGAAGATACGACAAGAACAAACCCTTCTGATGAAAAGCCGGACCAAATTACCACGGACAATTTGAAATCCTCGGACATTGCCCGCCAGCTGGCTTTAGGTGTCAAAAAAATTGTCATTGACCCCGGCCACGGCGGCAAGGATCCCGGGGCACCTGGATATGTCAAAGGGGTATGGGAAAAACAGATCGTACTCAAACTGGCAACAACCCTTGCGGAAAAACTGCGCAAACGTTTGAACTGTGAAGTGATGCTTACCCGGACCACAGACCGGAAACTGACCCTGGAGGAACGAACCGCCATTGCCAATACCCAGCGGGCTGACCTGTTTATTTCCATGCACTGCAATGCCGCCAAAAGCAAAAAACTGTCCGGCATTGAAACCTATATTTTGAACCTTGCCACGGATGAACAGGCCATTGCCGTGGCTGCCAGGGAAAATGCCACATCTGAAAAAAACATCTCGGATCTGGCCTATATCCTCAATGATCTGATGAAGCACGCCAAGATAGAAGAATCCAGGCGCCTTGCCAATGACGTTCATAAAGCCATGATTACAGGTATACAAAAGAGATACAGCAACATCCGTGATCTGGGGGTCAAACAGGCCCCGTTCTATGTACTGCTCGGAGCGCGGATGCCTGCAATTCTCATTGAATCCTCCTTTATTTCCAACAAAACCGAATGCAACCGTCTGATGACCAGTTCCTACCGCAATGACATTTGCAACGCCATTGCCGACGGGATAGAAAAATATATCAATGCCACAAATCCAAAGCACATATGACCCGGGCGGGCAGGACTTCCCCCGGTACCGGAATACAAGACCTTCCGGAAAATACAATTATTATAAATAATCAAATAAAAGGTGGATGTTATGTCGTTTGAAAACATTATTCTTGAGATGGACAGTACAATTGCCATGATCACTTTTAACCGCCCCAAAGCCCTGAATGCGCTGAACAATGCACTGCTTGATGAACTGGATGTCGCTTTGGACCAGGTTCTGGCCAATAAAGAAATCCGGGTACTCATTTTAACAGGCTCCGGTGACAAGGCTTTTGTCGCAGGTGCAGATATCTCAGAACTGACCCGGATGGATACATTGGCAGCAAAATACTTCTCCCGCAAAGGCCAGAAAATATTTTCCAAAATTGAAGCCCTGCCCTTCCCGGCCATTGCTGCAGTGAACGGTTTTGCATTGGGCGGCGGCAGTGAAGTTGCCCTGGCCTGTGATTTTATCTATGCCTCGGAAAAGGCTGTGTTTGGACTGCCTGAAATCAACCTGGGCCTTATCCCCGGTTTTGGCGGTACCCAGCGGCTCCCAAGGCTTGTGGGAAAAAACAGGGCCAAGGAGATGATTTTCACCGGAGCCAATATTACTGCTGACAAAGCCCTGGAATATGGTATGGTCAACCAGGTGTGCCCCCATGAATCCCTTATGGATGAGGTCCAAAAAACAGCCCGGCGCATTGCAGGCAAAGGATGCGTCTCCTTGAGAGCGGCCAAAGAGGCGATCCAGGCCGGAATGGGCTGCGACCTTGAGACCGGGTGCCTGATTGAAAATGATGCCTTTGCCATCGCCGTGGCAAGCCCGGATGCAAAAGAAGGCACATCAGCATTTTTAGAAAAAAGAAAGCCTGAATTCAAAGGCAATATTTAAACCAGGGAGAGAAAATAAAACATGCCCATATACGACATTGACTATGAGACCATGCCCAGGGAGGGCCTGGAGGCGATCCAGCTTCGCCGTCTTCAAACCACCATTGAACGGATCTATGCCACGGTCCCTTTCTATAAGGAGACCTATGACAAGGCCGGTATCAAGCCATCTGACATAAAAAGCCTGGATGACTTAAGGCGTCTGCCCTTTACCACCAAACAGGACCTCAGGGACAATTACCCTTACCGCATGTTTGCAGTGCCCATGGGACAGGTGATCCGTATCCACGCATCCTCGGGCACCACGGGCAAACCCACGGTGGTGGGATACACCAAACGGGATATTAACACCTGGGCAGATCTGATGGCCAGAAGCATGGCTGCAGCCGGAGCCACCGCGGGAGATATCATTCACAATGCCTGGGGGTATGGTCTTTTCACAGGCGGCCTAGGTGCCCATTATGGGGCGGAACGGTTAGGTGCCTCTGTTATTCCGGTTTCCGGTGGTAATACCAAACGCCAGATCACCATTATGCAGGATTTCAAGCCCACAATTTTATGCGGCACGCCATCTTATATCCTCCATCTGGCTGAAGTGGCAGATGAAATGGGCGTGGATTTCAAAGATCTGTCCTTTAAATCGGGTATTTTCGGTGCAGAGCCCTGGACGGAAAGAATGCGTACGGAACTGGAAGCCAAACTCAATCTCAAAGCCGTGGATATTTACGGTCTGTCCGAAGTCATGGGGCCGGGCGTATCTGTGGAGTGTGTTGAGGAACAAAAAGGCCTCCATATTGCCGAGGATCATTTCATTGTGGAGATCGTTGATCCGGATACCCTGGAACCTGTCCCCCCCGGAGATTCCGGTGAAATCGTGTTCACATCCATTACCAAGGAAGCCTTCCCGGTCATCCGTTACCGCACCAAAGACGTTACATCCTTGAATCCTGTGCCCTGCACCTGCGGCAGAACCCACATGCGGATGAACAAACCCACGGGCCGTACGGACGATATGCTCATCATCCGAGGCGTCAATGTATTTCCCTCCCAGATTGAAAGCGTTCTCATGGAAAGCCGGGAAGTCGCCCCTCATTACCAACTGCTGGTTGACCGGGTGGACAACCTGGATATCCTGACAGTCAAGGTGGAAATTGACGAAGCCTCCTTCAGCGATGACATCAAAGGGCTGCAGGCCATGGAAGGTAAAATTTCGCATAACATCAAGGAGCACTTGGGCGTATCTGCCAAGGTGGCCCTTGTGGAGCCTAAAACCATAGAAAGAAGCCAGGGCAAGGCTGTCAGGGTTATTGATAACCGCATTTTTTAACCAAGGAGACTATTTATCATGGCTGAACAGATATCCATATTCATAGAAAATAAAGAAGGGCGTCTTGCTGAAGTCACGGCCATTTTAAGGGATGCCGGGGTGAATATCCGGGCGCTTTCCCTGGCAGATACCACGGATTTCGGTGTACTGCGCCTCATTGTCAATGATAATGAAAAAGCCACTGCCGCCTTACGGAGTCAGGGATTTACCGTGGGCAAAACCCGTGTTCTGGCCGTGGAGGTAAATGATGTGCCCGGTGGCCTGAACCGGGTGCTGGATCCGCTGAGTGAACAAGACGTCAACGTGGAGTACATGTATGCATTTGCCAACCCCCAGTGCAAAAACGCCATCATGATTTTCCGCTTTGATGACATTGAAAAGGCAAAGACTATTTTGACCGAACAGGGGATTAAGGTTATTGATAAAGAGGAAATTTCAAATCTTTAACTTCGAACCCGGAAAATACAGAGGCACCGGATCACAAGCGTGTTCCGGTGCCCTGTGGAAATCATAAACATACCTGGCCCAGGGTTGGTGCAGGCGAACCTTTATGTTGTTCTATGGCAAAACTCTTTTAAAATCCGATCTTAAAAATGAAAAGATTTATAGACGAAATAAAAAAACGGTGGAAATGCTTAACATTGGCCATTTTAACAATAATTACGTTTTTTTCTCTTTTGCCATTACATGCATTACCTCCTGCGCCCGGCACAGATAAAATCCATCATTGCATTGCCTACGCTATGCTGATGTTGCCGGTATCACTTCGTAAGCCCGCCAATTGGAAAATATTGGGTTTGGCTTTTATTTTATACAGTGGTGCGATCGAGCTTATTCAACCGTTTGTAAATCGTTATGGAGAATGGATGGATCTGTTTGCAAATTCTGTGGGTGTAATATGCGCCGTGATTATTGCCGGGATGATTAATGCCATAATATCCGCAAAACAACCAGAGTAATCAGTGAACAACTGATAAAAACCTAAAGGCTGAAAACCGCTCACACCCGTGCGCTATGCACCGGTTATTTCGGGTTAGCCAGGTACTACATTGCATCTGTTGGAAGAAAAAGCTTACACAATTCTTCGCCAGTTTCGGAGGATAAATATGCCCCAAGGCGACACGCAAGCCCTCAATCCAGCTGGGACGGATTGATCTGGTACCCCACCCCGTAAACCGACTTAATGACCTCACGGTTGGGAAGAGCCAGGGCCAGTTTTTTCCTCAGGTTTTTGACATGGGTGTCAATATTCCGCTCATATCCATCGTAGGTGTATCCCTGTACTTTGGTCGTCAATTCTGAACGGGTATACACCTTGCTGGGACGTTTGATAAAGGCTGCCAGAATTCCGAACTCATTGGGGGTTAGATCCATGGGGACCCCCTGAATCGTTATGCGATGTTCCTCCTCGTCCAGCATCATGATGCCGATCGCCGTCCGGGATACAGGCAACGCTTTAGCTCTCCGCAAGACAGCCTTGACCCTGGCTACAACCTCCCGGGGTCTGAAGGGTTTGCGGATGTAATCATCTGACCCCAGTTCCAGGCCGAGCAGGGCATCCACCTCCTCCACCCGGGCCGTGATAAAAATGATAGGTACGCGGGAGAACTTGCGGATATTGCTGCACACGGCCAAACCGTCCATACCGGGCAACATGATGTCAAGCAGGATCAGGTCAACGGCGTTGGACCTTACAAAGGGGAGAACTTCATCGCCGTTGTCAATATAGCTTGTCCCGTAGCCGTTGCCGGCAAGGTAATCTTCAAGCACCCGGCCTATTTTCTCCTCGTCCTCGACAATCAGGATATGTTCCTTGTCCATATGGGTCTCCTTAGGGTGATGGGTTGAAACGGGCGGCAAGCGGCAGGCGGATCTCAATCCGGAGTCCGCCCAGTTTTGATCCGCTTGCAAAAATTCTTCCCCCGTGGCGTTCGACAATGGTCTTGCAGATCGCAAGCCCGATACCGCTGCCGCCGGTTTTCCGGCTTCGGGACGGATCTGCCCTGAAAAGGCGGTCAAAAATTTTGCCCAGTTTGTCCCCGGGAATTCCAGGGGGCGTGTCATCGAACTTAAGGCTTATTTCCCGGGCTTCAACACTGCCGGAAATCACCAGCCGGCCCGGAGAGTCGGTATACCGGCAGGTGTTTTTAAAGATATTGGAAAACACCTGGATCAAGCCTTCCCTGTCGCCCATCACCAGCGCATCCGTTTCCCATCTGCGGGAAACGGTGATGCGGCTTTGGACAAAGTCTGCGGCCAGCCGGTCGATGGACGCCTCCACCGTCTCCATGATCCCCAGCGCCTCGGTTTCATAGTTCAGGGGTTTGGCCTCTTCGACGAACAGGACATGAAGATCGTCCACCAGCCGCTTCAGGCGCAGGACTTCGGTCAGGATCGACTGGATCGCCCCGGGATCGGGCTTTCGGATACCGTCCTGGATCGCGTCGATCTCACCGATCAAAACAGCAACAGGCGTCCTCAACGTAAGCGCTTAATAAACCACACCTTGGCAAGTACGGTTCGTTATGCGATATAAAGAGGACCTGCAAGACTGGGCATATCGAGATAGTGAGGCAACAAGGTTTTGTAATCATCCTTGATTATAAGTATCGAGGAGTTTTTCCAGAGGGAACAAAGATACCAGTATGGTTAAAGACTATTTGCTTTGGCAGTTTCAATTAGGCTGTAAATGCCCCACACTGGCAGTGACTCAGGCGTTACAGAAAAGTAAGCGCGAGATTAACCGCATTTTGTATGAGGCAGCCTATTATGAGATACAAGGA
>NZ_JQKJ01000047.1 GCF_000745975.1 Desulfobacter vibrioformis DSM 8776
ATGCGGTTAATCTCGCGCTTACTTTTCTGTAACGCCTGAGTCACTGCCAGTGTGGGGCATTTACAGCCTAATTGAAACTGCCAAAGCAAATAGTCTTTAACCATACTGGTATCTTTGTTCCCTCTGGAAAAACTCCTCGATACTTATAATCAAGGATGATTACAAAACCTTGTTGCCTCACTATCTCGATATGCCCAGTCTTGCAGGTCCTCTTTATATCGCATAACGAACCGTACTTGCCAAGGTGTGGTTTATTAAGCGCTTACACCCCATGAGATTGATACGGAAAAAGTACGGCTGTTGAATGATCGACTACGGACGACATTAGAAGGTGGGCGAATTGTCTGCACTCCCGGAATCGCCGCACTGCGGGACAGCACCCGGATAAAAATCATTCAAGAAATCATGGCGTTCAATGATTTCACCCCTGAGAATGACCCGTATGGTGAGCATGATATGGGCTCGGTGAAGGCAGACGGGGAAATGGCATTCTGGAAAATCGACTATTATGACAAGGATTATTTGTATCATTCACCAGCCAAAGACGACCCGGATGTAACAAATCGGGTTTTAACCATCATGTTGTCGCACGAGTATTGATCGCTGGACTTTTATTCCTTCTCCACTATTTGCAGAAACTCTGCCGGTTTTACAATTTGGATATTCCGAAACGGATTCAGTTCAAGCAAATCCTGATCTCCGGTAATGATGAAATCTGCATTGCCTGAGACTGCCAACTCCAAGAGCATATTGTCCTTCGGATCACGACAGGCGGTGATTTTTTCTTTAGGATAAACCCAATCAACATCCTCGGAGAAGGTGTCTATAATCAGTTTCCGATCTTCAGGGGAAATCAGTGCATCGAATTTTTTTCTATAAAGAACTGTTGTCAACTCATTGTAGGTTTCAAGCGAAGCCAAAACACTGTGTTTTTTGAAAGCGAATTGTAATGCTTGAGCTGATGTTGAAGTCGCCGAAAATGCAGCACTGATAATGATGTTGGTGTCTAAGATTATTTTCAACATTGAGAATTAGAGTATCGAATCTACGCCAAGGGCATCAGCTACCATTTCGTCCGTCACGCCTCGTTTTTTTGCATTTTGTTGTGTTATTTTTATCGCTCGTAGAAAGGAAATGTATTCATCCTGAGGCTGGGCTTTGAGGGTGTATAACCTGTTCGGTTGCATATTTAATTTTTTCTGCAAATCAGCCGGTAAATCCTGACCTTTTATATTTTCCAAAACGGTTGCTGGCATTTTCATATTCTCCATAATTCTTTGTAATTATGCCTATAATTTAAAACACATTCCCCTGAAACGCAAATCCTTTGACTGGCAGAAGCCGGAAAAATCCGGAAAAATTATGAAAGGTAAGAGAAGAAAATTCAAAATTTTTTCTATTCTTCAGAACCGATTATAAATTCGACTATCTCTTTGAGTTCTTGTTTTTGCCGATGGGTAAGGTCTGCCTGTCGAGCCTTTGCGTATATTGTCATCAGATGGACTGTTTCCATATTGACAACAATCAAATAAATGACTCGGAAGCCTCCAAGCTTCCCCCGTCGTTGATCTGTGGAGCCGACACGGACTTTATAGACGGTTCCGGGAAAATCTTGTAATTCGTCCCCTTCAAAAATTCCCTCTTCAAACTGGTCGAGCAGGGATGATAGGTCTTTTTTTATTTGAGGATACTTTTTGGAGAGTTTCTTTAGGTCGCGCTTAAAGGAAGCGGTATATTTGATTTGATACATTTTAGAGGCTGTTTATTAGATCTCTGGCGTTGGGCAGTTCTCTCCCTTGTCTTTTAGCTTCGGCTATTTCTTTTAGGCTTTCAAGTAAAGCCTCTCCCAAATTTTCCATATCATATTCTTCCTCAGGTCTATCTTCCTTTTCGACCTCAATAGTGAGCGTCAAAAGCTGATGAGGCTTGACATTAAATTTGTTCTGCAAAATGGGGGAGAGTTCCGCTCCCGGAATATGTCGAAGTGTGGTGGGCATTGCCTCTAATGTCTCCATATCTAAGAAGTTTAAATATAAAAAGATTATAAGTCTTTTTTAGGGCGAAATCAATACGGCGAGCAGGCAGAAAGAGTTTGATTCTGCCGGATATTTGGATTATTTTGGAATTTGATGAGGCATAAGCCTTGATTTTTAATTTTAACCGAAGGGGGTTAATGAAATAAGCATAAACGGTCAATAGACTGATTAAGGACGCGGTATAGCGTCCGTATACAATTTGTCACGTTGCTTTAGCAATCGTTCCTCTCAAAAGTCGCCAACTTTATAAAACATGAAACGATGCTACAGGAGACGTGCCCAGTAGGGGCACGTGTTTTGTCGTGTTTCATGTTAGGTGTTTGGCGACACCTTGAGAGGGGCGCGGTGAGACCGTTGCCCCTTTAACTTTTCGAGGTGTCGAAATGAAATCAAACTGGGTAAATCAGTCAATCACGGTATTTTCATTTTTAGCTGCTATAATATTTTGGATGAATGCAGTTCCTCCCATCATCCCGGCTTTGGCGGGTGAGTATGATCTGAGCGGTTCTATTGAGGCAGCGAAAAAGGCGGAAGCGGAGTTGCGGCAAGCGGCTGAGGAAAAACGGAAAGCCGCAGAAAAAATCAAAGAAAAGATGTATGCAGAATCTCAAAGCCTCTACGACCTAATGACTGATCCCAAGGGGAAATACAAACTCAGCCATGAGCAGGCAATCAGTATCCTTGAAGCCAAAGGTTTTTTGACGGACAAGCTGAAACGATTTTAAAATTCTGGGGTATGCCTTATGAAGAAAATTTAGATCGTTCAAAAATCGAATCTTCTGAATCTTTTGAGATACCACAAGAATTAAACAGCTTTCTGTCTTCAAAAGGTAAAGAAAATCTTAGCCAAAAAAAGAAAGCCGAAGTGCTGGATGAACAGGCAATTGGACATGACTCCAAAGCCAACGATATTTCAAATGCTCGACAAATTTTGGAAGACATGAACGGGCAGGAAACGACTCCTGAAAATGAAGAAAAAGTCCGGGCGGCTCGGGCAGCTTTGGGAAAGGCGGCGGATGATTTGCCGAAGGATGTCAAAAAGGCGGTAGAAGAAAAACAAGAAAAGGATAGCATCCTGAATGACCAAGTTGCAGACGGTCGTCTGAATTTGAATCAAATCGAAGACCGGATTGTTGAATTTGAGACACACCAACGGGCGGAACTGCATCACGCTATCGAAAACCAACTCAGCACAAAATTGATTCCGGCTTTGGCTGGATTTGGGATCGACAGCTTGAGCGATTTGCAGCTCGCCATGAACTGCGACAGCCCGGCGGATCTCATTGCCACTTGTGAAAAAATCCTGGAAGCGGCAAGTCCGCAAACTGAGCGGGATTTCAAAACTTCGGACATTCGTGAATCCATCGGAAATTTGAATGCACTGGAGGATATTTTGGTTGCAGCTTTCCGACTACACCGAGAAGACCCGGATTTCCGATTGGAAAAATTCCGGATTGATCCCGAGGCGGCGGTGCGAATGGTTTTGGTGGAGGGGGAGATGGAAAAACAAAATATTATTTAAATCATTTTGTTGTGGTATCAATAAATCCGGTGTAACTATTTAGATTGATTGTTTGATATTGAAATATAGCATGCGTTGATTCTATTGTTAGAAAAAGGAGCCGGAATATGAAAAAGAAATTTTCCATTAAAAATATGAATCCATTTTTTGCGATGATTGGGGCAATCCTCAGTGACTTTAGCGTGCTTTATTTCGGAAAAAAAATAATTCCCATTTTTTTAAATGTTGCAGATTTGATCAATGCTGGAACGAAAATTGATTTATAAGAATTTTTTTTAATAGAATATTTGTGTTTACTTGGGCTATTTACAGATCTCCTTTCGACTGTTTTTCAGGCTTTCAAAAAGCGCGTTGTCGATGCACTCTATGAGTAAAAAACAAATTAGAAAATGGTTCAATTCTGCAAAATGAACTGCGATATTAAAAAGAATAAGAGAACATGTCTGATTCCAAAAATATAAAAAGAATTGTCAATGAAATGGAGGCGTTTCAGAAAGCGATTGACGAGCATGGCGGTATGAAGCAAATGATCGAAGAACAAAAGTCCCTTCAACAGATATATGAACCACCTGATTATGTAAAACAAATGATGGAAGAACAAGAGTCTATTCGTAAAATGTGCGAGCCTCCTGAATATATGAAACAACTTGTTGAAGAACAACAAAAGTCGTTTCAGCACATATACGAGTCACCTGACTATGTAAAACAAATCATAAAAGATCAAGAAGCTTCTTTTCGCAAGATGTATGAACCATCTGGGGTAATGAGGCAGATGATCGAGGAAATACAAAAGTCTTTTCAACAAATATGCGAATTACCTGATTACATAAAGCGGATAGTAGAAGAACAAGAAAATATTCGTAAGATGTATGAACCTCCAGGATATATAAAACAATTTATGGAGGAACAAGAGTCTTTGCGAAAAATGTTTGAACCGCCTAAATATTTACAAACGATTCTTAAAGAACAAAAAAGAATTCAAGAATTATTAGATTTCAAGGGAGTTGTTGCCTCCACGCTTCAAGCATTTCAAAATCAAGAAAACTTTAATCCTTTTAATATAGCAGAGAAGATTAATGAGTTCGCTAATAATTTTTCTACACCTAATTACTATATACATGATGACGGAAGTATATCCTTAGAAAATCAACGCATAGATTTTGCAGATTTAAGCATTGAGGTTAGTGATTTTCTGGAAGAAATCTCTGAAAAAGCGTCAATCGACCTACTGCTATCTCGTTTGTCGTGTTTGAAAAAACCTGCCCAAAACATAGCGATTTGGATAATAAATAACATCCTCATCACATTTCTGGTCAGTGTAATAGCAGCTCTATTGACTCCTGATGTCCAAAAAATCCTTGATTCACATTCTCTAACATCAAGTCGAGAAGTTACAAAAGCAATAAAAACCTTACCTCGTGAAATTGATTTAGAAGCCTATGGAGAATATCGGGTTGTGACAGCAGATATTCTTAACTTGAGACAGAGCGCGAAAATGAAATCTCAAGTTCTTGCCAAGTTGAATAGAGGGAAATTGGTTCGTGTTATCCAGAAAAGGAAAAACTGGACACAAGTTGAAGTGGAAGTAACAGATTCAGTGGATATATTATCGGGTTGGGTGGCTACGAGATATATTGTCCCTCTAAGGCGTTGATGTATTCATTCACTTAGTGTTAAGCGATTTTCTGACTGCTGATTATTCACCATTCTTGGTACAGCGGTTAAAATATCCATTTCCACACGCCTTATGCACTTCCTCCACCAAACCCTTTTTCTCGTTTCAAAAATATTCACCATCACCTACCGCTGCCTCAAAGGTATTTCCCGCAGCAACATCCACGGAAAAGCCCAATGGATGCACAGATACGACATGCTTAAATTCATGTCCACCCGAAAACACCACGGACTCATCCTCTCCGAAAAATACCGCCTCTCACTCGAAGACTCCTACAAAAACCTCTGCCTCGTCGCCCCCACCGGCAGCGGCAAAACCACCCGCTATGTCATCCCCAATCTGCTCAACCTCCAAGGCAGTGCCGTCGTTACCGACCCCAGCGGAGAAATATTCCAAAAAACATCCGGACACCTCCAAAGCCGGGGTTTCCGAATACAAGTCCTCAACCCAGCCGATCTCAGCCAAAGTCTAACCTTCAATCCGCTCCACCACTGCCACACCCAGCCCGAACTCAAACAACTCGCCAACACCCTCTGCCCCAGCCAGGGGAGAGCAGACGCTTTCTGGCAAAACGCCGCCGCTAATATTTTGCATATCTGCCTCGCCGCAGTCGTCGGCACAAAAGATCAAAAAATTATCAACCTCGGAAATGTCCGCCACCTGCTCAACCACCTCGGACTGCAAAACGATGAAATCCATACCTTCATGTCCCGCACCCTGAATGACACCATGTTCACCGAATACAAAGCCTTTGTCGCCCAAGACCCGAAACTTTCCGCCAATATCCTCAGCACCGCCCGTACCGCCCTCGACCTTTGGAGCGATCCCGACATTGTCCGGCTAACCGCCGGAAACCTCGTGGACATTCCCGCCCTCCGCCGGGAACCCACCGTCATTTACATCATCACACCCGAAGAAAAGGTGCGCTACTTTTCCCTGTTCATCAACCTGTTTTATTCCGCCTGTTTTGAATACTGTCTCCGGCATTATGAACCACACACACTACCCGTGTTTTTCTTCTTGGATGAATTCGGCAACCTCGGCAGAATCAACAACTTTGCCGCCATCGCCACGACCCTTCGCAAACGCCGCTGTTCCATTTCCATCATTTTGCAAGACTTGGCACAGCTCAAAGCCGTCTATGGGCTGAATGATGCAAGCACCATTTTCTCCGGCGGCATGAGCAACAAGCTCTTTTTTTCCGGCATGGATTTAGAAACATGCCTGTATCTGGAACGGGTGCTGGGTGTGAACACGGCGTATGATGTGGTGTATGGCGACTTTTCCGAAAACGCCCGGACAGTGGCAAAGCCACTTATGACAGCGGATGAAATCCGCATGCTGCCGAAGGATAAAGGCATTCTAATCAGTGGAGCGAAACGCCCAATTCTGCTGAATATGAAACCGTATTTTAGGATTCCGCGCTTAAACAAGCTGACTGAAAAAGCTCAGGCGGAGATTCGAGGGGCTGTGGGAGAAGGGAGGAAGTTGGAGTTGCCGTTGGTGTGATGTTTTTCAGATTCAGCAATCATGTTATTTTGCTCTGCAGCCGACCTTTGCCTGACTTCTGTTTCTGCTGTCAGCATTATGATATTGCTACAGCAGCTATACGCAGAACGATGTATATCATCATAAATATTAAAAGAAGCAAATGCATCACCAAGATAAACGTTGGAGTCCTCATCCTTTCAAAATCAAAGATATTACCCCATTTAAATTCATCCGGCTTTTTGATCCCTGATAGGTATCCATCTTTTAACAGCCCTAATTTTTCTTCCAACATATAAATAAATTGGAATTTCTGAACTTGAACTTTCCGATGATGAATTGTGACAGCAATCCCAAAAATTGTTGAAACGAATAGAACACCACCAAGAGGAATTAAAAGCCAAGGATTATTCAGTTTGATATCTGCGCCGATTACTGCAAGAAAAATAGCTGCATCAATTTGGAGAGTCTTCCATGTCTGGTTTCTTGTTTGGATATGATCTTGCCATTCAATTTGCAACTGGAGATGTAATGTTTCCTCTGAAGGAATATCTTTCTCATCCTCTGTTGTCCTTGTTTGCAGATTCTTTGACATTGGGAACTCCTTTAATTTTTATAAAAAGATACTCCATATAATCGCACAATAAAGAACTATGAATCGGTCTATTAGTTTGTTTATTGATGACTCAGGGATCATCATCCTTTTTGAAATACGAATCCTGAGATTATTTCAGTTGAGAATAAACTACTTTTGGGGGGAATTTCAATCGTAAATTCACGATGAAAACAAAAACTCAATACCCACACAATGAACAAACAATCTCCGGTCTCACCCCATTCCGAATCGTAATATCATTCCCCAAAGGATGACCAAAGGTCACCCGATGTCCGCAGTCAAGCCGAAACTTTTTCCCTTTCAGTTCCTTCATAAGAAATTCCCGCAACACCTCCACATCAGCATAACCTTGTTCTTCCACCTCCAAACCAGCCACCGCCTCCCGAGTGTCCACCCGGATTTCCTGCGTCTGAGCCTCAGCCCCGCCATCAATCTTCGAGATTTCAGAATCTTTCAGCATTGGAAAATAAAAGACAATTACCGCTTCAACCGGGCTTGCACACTCCGGCGCAAATTCCGTTGCAGCCGCGCCACCCGCTGCAACTCCATCCGGCGTTTCCGAATATGCGGCATCTCATCCGGTTCCGGCAGCCCCCGAGATTCCAGCACCTCCCGAATATCCTTCCGGCAATCCAAGCGTTTAAACTGCTGCATAAAACGATTCTGTTGAATCGTTTTGATTTCAGCCGTCCGAATAGGCAATTTTTTCCAGCGTTCCCGCTCCGCCTCGTAATCCGGCAAACAACCCAATGTGTTTAAACGGTACTTACGCCGGGTCTCAATATTGCTCACCCCCGGGGTTTTCCCCCGGAGATAAAATGCAAATCCCATTTTTTTCAGACGAGCTTCAAAATCCTGCTCAGACTTCGAATGCCGCAAACACGCGCCCAACACTTCTGCAACCCGCTCCTTTTCCGTTTGCTGTCCTTCCTTTTTCAACCGCCGCCCCAACTCCCGTTCTTCCCGATTTTCTTTCCGGTGCGGCTTTAACTCCTTACCCTCAAATACCACTGAGTTGGCAAGTTCGGGATACCGTTCGCGCTGAATCCGCTCCAGCTCCCGTTTGATTTCTGAAAACTGTTTTTTACTCAGCCGCAGCTTTTTCCGGCTGCCGATCAGATTACCGGACAGCATGATATGCAGATGGGCAGAATCTTTTTCAAAATGCGGACAAGCATAGCCCAGCGCATCCGGCGCACGGAGCCTCAAATACTCCCGCCCCAAATCCTCCACAATTTCCGGTGCCACCTTGGCTTTATCCAAAACAGAAAAAGACAAAATCTCGTGGAAAAGCACGACACCGTTTTTCCGCTTTGGGCAATGCTGAAAATTTTTCAAAAACTCGCCCTCAATCCGTGTCAGGTTGCCATCATCAGTTTTCAGATTATGCAAAATGGCAGGGCAGACGGCGGGAACAGAGCCTCCGACCATGTACCTTAAAAGTTGACCGAAACTTGGAGAACCTTTGCGCGTCATGGATTTAATGATCATTTGAAGAATGAATGAATTTGAGAATTGCTGCCTCCAACTTCTGCACATTCCGCCGTGCCTTTGCCAAGTCATAGAATGAAGCTTGCTTGAATGTGTTTGTCCGCCGGGCAATCTGGTTGATGTTGTTGGCAATATTACGGAGCAAGGCGATTAACAAGGGCAATTGATCTGTAATTTCTCGGGAGAGAATCCGGCGTTGCCGGGCGTAAGCCAGGGCAGCTTCCCGCAGAAATGTTGTGGGCTTAATGCCGAATTTTCCGGCAAGCTGCTCAAGCTCCTGGTACTGTCCCGGTTCAAAAACACAAGTGATAAATTTTTTCCGCTTCCGGTAATCCTCCCGCATGTAGCGGTTCCGCCTGCGCCGCTGCGCGGCTTTTTTCTGCGCGTTGTAATTTTCGGGAGAAGAATCAGTCATATTGGGCTGGATTAGACGAGTGGATAATTCATTATCCATGAGACGGGGGTTTTCAGGGGGATACCCCCTGAACGGGGTCAAGGGGCAGAGCCTTTGCAAGATGCATTTCAATGGTATCCACTTAGTGAAATGCAATCTTGCTTTGTCCGAAAAGGACAAACAAAAAGCCGCGCATGTACTTCATGCACTTGTGTCAGGCATCATTGAGGGGATGTTTCGCGATCTGCTCCTGAAGATGCCCCGCCGTGGCAGAAAGGTAGATGGTAGTCGTCTTGATATCGGAATGCCCCATCATCTTGGACAGGCTGAAAAGATCACAGCCGCCCTCCAGCATGAGCGTAGCGAATGTATGGCGGAGCATGTGCGGGTAAAAGTAGATGCCGCTTTTTTCCCTCAACCGCTGAACTAAGCGCGGGATCACCTTATCTCCCATCCGGTTGTCTTCCCGCATGGCAGTGAAAAAATAAGGACAGTTTTTCTTGAGTCGGTTCCGGTCTTTTAAATACGCTTTCAAAATTTCAATCAAGCGGGGACACAGCGGAACAATCCGGTCTTTCTCTCCTTTTCCACTTTTCACAAACAAGGTTTTATTCTCAAGATCAATTTCCTGAAGTTTCAGATTGACCAACTCCTGCAAACGAACACCGGAAAAAATGAAAGTCGCGATAATGGCGGCGGCTCTGCTGCGTTCAAACTTGTAGCTATAGTTGAAATTCCACGCCCATTCAATCAGGTTCAAGGCTTGTTCTTTGGTCAAATGCTTTGGAATCCGCTTCGGCAGTTTGGGACGGGAAATTTTTTTAACCGGATTTTCCGGCAGGAATTCCTCTTTGACGCACCATTCGAAAAATGAACTTAATGCCTGAAGATGGTTGCGTATTGTCTTGGCAGACCAGCTCCGTTCATTCTTACCTCGAAACAGCCATTCTTCAATTTGTCCACGGGTAGCCTCATCCAATTTTTCAATACCTGAATGAGTCACAAAACTCCGCATGGAATCATGAAACCACCGCACGGTTCGGGGCGTGTTTCCCTTGAAAGCGAAGGAGTAGTCGCGGAAACGACGATGTAATGTAAGGATCTCAGTCATAGTCAACGACCATCGGGTCGAGCCTGATGGTCACTGAATGACTGTTTTTGTCCTATCTGTTCTGAGAATTTGGCTTTTTGAAGGGAAATTTGGTTGCGGGGGTGGGAATTGAACCCACGACCTCCGGGTTATGAGCCGTATTCATTAAGGTTTTAAGCTCATTTTCCCTTGTTTAAGCCAATTACCGAATTTTATCTCTCAGATAGGGCTGAGGATTCAGCGACCACAAGGCAATTAAATTGTGAGTGTTGAAATGTGAAAGAATTAGAGGATGTCCACTTGCGCGAAACTTTTTTTGATGGAGGGGATGGAGGCGGAAAGATAACGCTGGGTGGTGGTCAGTTGTTCATGCCCCATGACCTCCTTCAACTTATAGAGTCCAAAGTCGGCTTCCGCCATCAGGCGACCAAAGGTGTGCCGTAAACAGTGGGGGGTAAAATATACACCGGATGCTGTTGAAACTTTACGGCAGATGCGCTGGACATCCTTGGGATACAGTTTTTTATCGGATTTGATTCCGCTGAAAAACCACATGGACATTTTACCTGCTTTCCGTTTTTCTTCAAGGTAGCGATTCAAAATTGGGACAAGCCGGGAATGGATCGGAACGATCCGGTCTTTTTTCCCTTTACCCATTTTCACGATGATGTCCCGGCTATTCAAATTCACATTTTCAATTTTCAGGTTCAATAATTCCTGTAAGCGCAGCCCGGTAAAAATGAATGTGGCAATGATGGCAAGATTCCGGTATTTTTCCAAACTATACCGCCAAGAATGCCATTCAGCGTAGTAAAGAACCTTCTGAGCATCCTCCCGCGAGATGAAACGCGGCAAAGCCTTTTCAAGTTTGGGCTTTTCAATCCCGGCAACCGGATTTTTTCGAATCAGTTGATTTTTCAGGCACCAGTTGAAAAAAGTTTTGAAGTTTTGCCAGTGGTTGTGAAAGGTCTTGGGCTTCCATAGTTTGACCTCACGACCGTAATGCAAAAAGTCGCGAATCAGATCAGCATCCAAATCCCGGAGTTCTTCCGTGCCGGAATGGTCGCAAAGCATCCTAAGACTTGCAGAGACGCTTTTAACAGCTTTGGCAGTAATGCCCCGCTCGTAAAGCGCGTAGTGTTTAAATCGATCTTGGAGGTCTATAATTTTCATTGAAAAATACATAAAGTACACGAAGTTCATCCGCCTTCCAGTCCATATTTCTTTTTCAGCTTTTCCAATTGAATTCGGTTGGCTTCGGAGTAGACAATGCAGTAGCCGTCTGAAATCCGTTTTTTCTGCAAATGGAAAATCTGGTCAAAGACGGCTCCGACCTTTTTGGGCTTCACCGGGTAGTTGCTGGTGTTTTTCTGATTGAATCCGGCGGTAATGTCCTGAATCAACGGCTCTGCCTGTTTTTCCAAAAGTTCAAAATAAATTTTCAACAACTCTCCTTCAAAGGAATGGTAACGAGCGTCGGTCAGTTCACGCTGCTGATTTTTGATGAATTGGAGAATCTCCTGCCGGGCTTCAAAGGTCTGGACAACGGAATAGAGCGGGGTGATGATTTGCCGGAGCCTGGGTTCAATTCTGATACCCGGCAAGCTGGTAAATTGGATGCCATTGGACATTTTTTTTAGCCGGAAAGCAAGCAACTTATTCCTGAGCCACAACGCCTCGCGTTCAAATTCTTCATCCAAATTTTCTTTAATATCATCCCGAGTCAGAGATTCCATGGATGCGGTCAGGCAGCGGCTTTCTAATGCTTCATCGACAAAAGAACGGCGGGTGGCAATGATTTTGGGACAGAAAACATCGAACGCCACAGGCTCGAAAGACTTTAAATTTTTGCTTTTCGGTTCGCTTCGCAATACAGGCACGCCTTTGGAAAAGCCCTGATTCAGAATTTTGATAATTTCACTGGTGGTGTCGGAAAACCGCCAATCTGCCTCGTCCAACACAAAAGTTCCCTTTATTTCGTTGATAATCCGAAAAGAGGCTGAAATGCTGGCAGCTCCACTTAGAAAAACCGATTTGTAGCAAAGTGAACCGACGACTTTTAAAAAGCGGGATTTACCCGAGCCGAAATCACCCAGCACCCGCAAATAGGAAAGTTCTTGAAAAGCGTCATATGTCCACGACAGCAGAACATAATAGGCGGCAATTTTTTCAAACTCCGCCGAAAGCTGAACATAAGCGTGAATAAAGGATTGAATTTCCTTGATGAGGTATTTTTCATCTCCGCAATTCGGGTCTACACATGAAGGCAGTTTCACAAATCTCCGTTCGATTAAAGGATTCGAGGGATTCGGCGGAATGTAGGTTTTACCATTGTATTCAAACTCGCCCATTTTCGTTGCCCTGCCGTTTTTTACAACAACAAAATGAGTATCTTCCAAAACAGGATCATAGATCGTTTCTAAAATCGTCCCATTCTGAAAAATTTTGGAATAGACGACATTGCATTGACCTCTTTCCTTTGGCGGAGCAGGCGTATGATTTTGATCCGGCTCTTTGATCGTTTCTGCGGCTGGGGAATTTTGCATTAACAAAAAAGGTTAAAGGTAAAAATGGGACAGGATGTTTTTGAAAATGAGTTGCATTATTCAGATAGAAAGCAGGAAGAAATAATTGCCTGGTTAATGAAAAGAGCCAAAGGTTCGACTTTCAAATTCCGCTGCCAAAAGGCTTGTACAGCCTCATCCAGTCCGGCGACTCGTAAAAAATAGTAGGTGGTCTTTTCTGATTTTCGATCCAGCGTCTCCAGCTTGAATCCCACAGTTATCAGCGTGATCGCCAACGGCATATTTTTTGTTTGGAAATATTGGGCTTGCATTTGAAATGAAATTAAATGTGTTCTCTACTTATAGGGGGTGAATTCACCCTGGTAAAATGAAAAAGCCCTTTAAGCCTTACTGGGAAGAAGTTTCAATTTTGGGTGAATTCATCCAAAGGGGTCAGAGGTTTTCGATAGTGATGCCTTTTATTTCATTTTTATGGCGTTTTATTTTGATCTTGAACCGGGGCATGTAAAAGCCGCCTATTTGAAATGGATGGAACGGGTCTTCACTGATTTTGAAAAAGCCTCGCAAATCGTGTCTTAGTTCGCTAACCTGTTTTTTTAAATTACCAGCGAAATCATTCCCTTGGGGTTCGAGGCAGCTGTTCCTCGCCAGCTTTTGCATATAATCCCATCTGATATTTGGCATTTTCCTTTTTAAGTCTTGGAAGCCCATTTCCTTGTAAGAGACATCATGGGCAACGAGTTTGCCTCTGCACCAGATACTGGCTGTTTCTTCAGCCATTTCTATAGCAATGTCGTGCCAGCCAACATCAGGTGACAAACTTAAAGCGGGCTTTGAGGGCTTAATGGACTGTCTCTGAGCCTGATCATGCAACAAATTTCTAAGCATCGCAGTTGCTCGGTTGGGGTTACCTCGAAATTCGAATGGAATGGCGGTTTGCTGGCTTTCAAAATAGCCGCCGATCACATTTTGCCGCTCAACGACAAGATGCAGGCTTAAAATAGATTGAGCCATTTGATAAGTGCTGAGAAGTCTAATAGTAGCAAAATGCGGATAAAAACAACAATTCAATTTATTATAAATTCATTAAACCTGTCGGAAAGCAGGATTGATGCAAAAAATTTAAGCATTGCCGGGGTGGGGATTGGGGTGAGACTTTTTTTCCAAAACTGGAAAAATTATGAAAAATTGGAAAAAATGTGGGATTGCTTTAGTTAATAAATTCGGTAAGTTACTAATTTTTAAAGAGGATTGAAAGCTTAAAGGTTCTCCCTACGAATCAAGGGGTCGCAGGTTCGAATCCTGCCGGGCGCGCCACAAACTACAAGGGTTTTCAGGTTTTAGCTTGAAAGCCTTTTTTATTTTGTGTGAGAGTCTGTGTGAGAAAACTCATCAAAACTCTGATCCAGGCAACTCACGGCAGCCCGCTCACTATCACCAATTGAATGAAGATAAATCTCGGTTGTCAGCCGGTTTTCATGCCCGAGGATACGTTGTACGGTCCCGATGGGCACCTTGTCATGATCCAGCATCGACGCCCCAAAGTGCCTCAACGCATGATACCTGAAATATTTTACATCGGCCTTATCACATAGAGTTGTCATGATTTTCTTCCGATCTCTGTATGGGCCTTCGACCCACTCTCCAGCTTTTCTGCTCCAGTAGCGATGCCAAAACACCCAGGGCTGTGACTCATCTCGTTTTTGATACCGGCTTTCAAGGACTCCGAACAATTTGTTGTTGATTGGAATCCGCCTGGGAGTTAGGTGGCCTCCCTTTTTCTTTCTTGTATAAAGAACCAGGTATCTTTCTTCAAGATTTACATCACTCCATTTTAGATTGTTGATTTCTCCCATTCGGCCCATGGTGCAAATGATTGTCCACAGATAATCTTGGGTTTCTTGATCGGCAGCCGTAACAACCTTAACCACATCTTCTTTCGGTGGAAAATACTTATTCTTTTTTTTTTTTTTTTTTAACAATCGGGAAAAATTCAATCCCCACCGTTGGATTGTCTTTTATCCAGTTTCTGGGGGCTTTGATCCCGAAATTAAACAGGCTCCTTAACAACCTGAGTTCTTTGTTGGCTGTTACTGCTGAAACATCGCGTTTTCTTTTCAGCAAAAAAGATTGAACCATATCAACGGTGATATCGCTGCACTTCTTATCACCCCAGTAAGCGCACCATTTTCGAGCATAATAGATATGTCCCTCATAATGCTGCTCTGAGTTGTATTCTTTTATATGGTCCAGCCGTCTATTGACCAACTCCAAGAAGTCCATGTCGGTTGGGATCGGGTCTGTGATCATCGTATGTTCCGGGTTCTGTACTTCCTCCTTTCGCTTGGCTTCGGCCTGCTTGGCCTCTTTTTTGGTTGTGAACCAGCTTTTTGTGTACCGTTTTCCGTTCAGGGTGAAGTCGTACCTCCACCCCTTTCCTTTTACAAAATATAAACTCATAGAGGTCCTCCTCTGCTGGGAAAAATAATGAACCTCCGAGCTTCCTTCCGCCCAGTTCCTCTGCGTGTTTGTAAACCCAGCTCACGCTTTTTTTCAGGTACTTTGCGGTTTCCTCTGGAGTTAATATATTTTTTCCGCCAGCCATTGTAAATGGTTTCTCCTTTTCCAGGGTCCTTGTCTCTGGAAATGAAGGGGTACTTTGGCTGTTGCGGTGTGACTTTTTGGGTAGTAGCTGCTTATCTATTTGAAATGATGGAAATAAAAAAGCCCTCCTGAAAACAAGAGGGCAGACACTAAAGGGGGGATATTATTGGGGATCAATCTAAATGCCAGGTAATATCCTCTGATGGAGTATAGATGAAAGCTCCCCCCTCTGACCTGATATGATTAGAGAAGTAAGTATGTAAATTCTTATCCAAAGATTTGAGTTTTTTCATGGCATCTAGGTAATTTTTTTTAATCATATTATTTATGGTTTTGTAATCTGTCTCTGGAGAAACAATGGCGGGAAACTGAATTTTTTCACCATTATTTTTTAATTCATACTTAATGTTTTCATCGCGTAAGAACTGAAGGAAATCCTCCTTCCTTTTCATTTGCCGATCGTAACTTGTCGTGTTTCCCATTGAGTAGGCGTAGTTCTTATCTTGTATAAGTTTTTCATAAGCCTTTTTGTAAGTTTTCAGTTTTTCGATATCAAAATCAACTTCTGAAAAAAATTTAGTATCAGCGATATTAAGTTCGTCACTTTTGGCAGTTTTTTCTTTGTAAGCGCTTAATAAACCACACCTTGGCAAGTACGGTTCGTTATGCGATATAAAGAGGACCTGCAAGACTGGGCATATCGAGATAGTGAGGCAACAAGGTTTTGTAATCATCCTTGATTATAAGTATCGAGGAGTTTTTCCAGAGGGAACAAAGATACCAGTATGGTTAAAGACTATTTGCTTTGGCAGTTTCAATTAGGCTGTAAATGCCCCACACTGGCAGTGACTCAGGCGTTACAGAAAAGTAAGCGCGAGATTAACCGCAT
>NZ_JQKJ01000048.1 GCF_000745975.1 Desulfobacter vibrioformis DSM 8776
AAAAGAGGTCTTTTTGCGGTATCATTACCGAAAACGGTTAACATAAGACAGGACGTTGCAATGCCGGAAATTACCAGGTTTTACGGGATCATTATAAAACTTTTTTTTGGGGACCATCCACCACCACACTTTCATGCTGTGTATGGTGAATACCTCGCACTTTTCGATATCAACTCTTTAAACGTGATTGAAGGGGATCTTCCGCCAAGGGCCAGGAAATTAGTTTTGGAATGGGCTGAAAAATATCAGGCTGAATTGAAGACAATCTGGGAAACTCAAGAATTTAAAAAATTACCACCTTTGGAGTGATTTTAAAAATGATTGTACCTAAAATAAAAACTGCAGTCGTGGCAGATCAAAATACTCTCGTTATTACATTTGTTAACGGAGAAGTAAAAAAATACAATATCAGCAGGCTGTTAACTAATGAAATGTTTTCACCTCTTAAAAATCAGGCATTTTTCAGAAACGTTAAAGTGGAGCCAGGCGGATATGCTGTATATTGGAATGATATGATTGATATTAGTGAATATGAATTATGGAAAAACGGAATTTCTGAAAACCCTTCAAACGCTTAATTGCTTCTAACAATCAGTTTCCTGAATATAGAGTCATCAATGACACAATCCGATTTATAATGTTTTTCAACACACCTGAATTACAGGGAAAGTATGTGGTTGGCTTTCATACAAAACAGAGACTGCTTAATGAATAGTCCTCTCTATAAGCATTGATTTATCTCTTTGAAAAACGAAAATCTTTTTCACTGTATTTGCACAATTGATTAAACAGGCTACCGACTTAAGGCGGGACAGTTTGAATCGGTCAATGAGAGTCTTCCAGCACATAAGTCTCGAGGTTGATACTTGGACTCAAATTTAGACATCCAAAAAAAATAGATGAAAAATCATTGAATAAACAACAACTTAGGGCAAGAGCTACATTATTTGTAGTAACAGTGACCAATTTGATGGTCAAACCCTAAGTCTCAAGGATAGGCACTTCATTAAAAGCCTTATTCTACAGGGTGTCCCGGCTTAAAATGGTAGCCATTAAACATTATACCGACTTGACAACATGGCTTTTTTAGGATTTACTAATTTTTGCTGATGTTGACAAGCCCTTCATGCTAAAGAGATTCTTTGGGAGGGAAAAGGTATGTCTGATTTTGAAAACTGTCTGTCTCAGGGACTACATCGTTTTATTGAAAAATGTTCACTTTCTCTAATTGAGAATAGGCCTACCTATTCTCAAGAGATAATTACATTATTTCTGTACACATTCAAATTTTTAAATGATAAATGGTCCGATACCACCAAACCAGTTCGTACCCTGAAAAAAAATATACTGGAAATACTCTACCTGTTATTAATTTGCCAAAAGCAAATTAAAGATAAAATAAGCTTCCTGAAAAAAACGGGAAACAATATAGAAGAGAATTGGAGTTTGAAGCTGGCAGATTTCCCTTTCATCGAAGCTAAAGACGAAAAAGAAATCATTAACCAGATATCTTCCGGTAACATAGAGTTGATAGATTTTGAATTTTCAGTATTGAATTTTGGAAAAGAACTTTCCAGAAACAAGTTTTTGGAAGTTGATCCTGCATTTGTTGAAAAAATAGAAAAGCAATTTGATATTTCGAAAAAAAATATTGGCAGATACACGCCTCAAAATGAACTCTTGTTGAAGACTCTGTTTACCGGAATTATTAAAAATCAACTGGGAGAAATTTATCCCGGCATCACTATCCTTCTACCATTGAGCATTTTGTTGAAAGAAATAGAAAAAATCAACAGTGGTGTTCCCGGTCAATCGCTAAAATCGCATGAAAACACTAAGCCTATTTCATTTAAAGTACCAGGTAGTTGCTCCTTTCCAGAAAATTTCTTGATTAAAGACCTTTCTGAAGGATACAGGCAAGTGCCGGATTGGGCGAGATGGCTGTTTCATGCAGGTGAGAAAATGGCTGCCATCCACCAGGACAAAAAAAATATTGTCCTTGGGCTTTCGCTGCCAACACGAGCTTATGCTGCACTGTTTTTTCTTCTCGGATTTGAAACATGGAATGCAATACAAAGCTTTAAAACAGAGAAGAATGAGAGTGAATACTTTAACAAATTGACACAGGTGGAAGAAAACACACCGCTTCTTATCTGGGACAACCAGAGATGGAAGCGGTGCTTTGCTAAAGGGATTGAAACAGTTAATAATCAGAAAATGTTTTGTGTCAATGTTCCTGGGACCGATAACAAAGGTCATATCAGATCGGTTACCAAAGAAGGTATCTTCAGAGTAAGAAAAGCTGTAGATCCAAAACGAGAGGTTGGTGTTCGTCAGCTTGGCTATTCCATGCGGGGATTTGAATTTCTTCAGGGATATTATGGTCAGAATGAAGAAGATATTTTAAACTATCTGATATCAAATAAGTCTCGATTTGCTTTGGTTGGGAATAAGACGGTTTTAAAAAATGAAAATGATGTTCTTCTGATCTTTATGAAAATCTGGGAAAAAAGGAGGGAGAAAGAACTCTCCGGCTCTCTGCTTGATATTTTGAGAATAGACCCTTTCCTTTTATCTGAATTGGACCTTGCAAGAGGGACTTTTTTAAGTCATGAAACCGCAGGGGAGTATGATGACTGTCCGGCCCTCATTGTTTTTGATGGATCTCTGCCATTTCTGAATCATTATGATGATCTGGATGCCGATATGAAAGTCATAATTTTTGATCGCAGTGAACCCAGATTTTTAGATGCATCAAGGATAATGCTGGATCTGCTTTATTCAGACAGGGAAAATGAAGATGAGATTCTGTTTTTTGAAAAACTGCCCGAAAGCGTTGAAGCGATCATGTTTGAGGAATAAATGGATATCCCGGATATAGAGTACATAACTGATTTATATAAAAATCGCGCGGAACTGAATCTCATCAGGTTTGAAAATCATAAACTTTCAATATTATCATCATCCATTTCACAATTAATTGCCGGGCTTGGGGAAGAAAAAAGTCTTTCTTTCTGGCCGGAGTTGATTTCATTTCTTAAAAGATACCGGTATGAAGTTGCAACAACGCCACTGCCTTTCACATCAGAACTGCTGTTAACAGATAATCTACTGTCTCTCTTAAATAAAGGTCTTGAATCTCAACTTGAATTTCCCGAATCGGTTCATCAGCTTAACCTGATAAATGAGCTGATCCATGACCTTCCTGTTGAAGATCATCCGTTTATGGAATGGCTTAAAACGCAGTATTTGAATAAAACGCATGAAACTTCCATCGCCATATGTATTCCTCATACAAGAAATCTTTATGGGGTGGAACAGTTCATTGAAAAGAAAAATCTGTTCCAGGATATAAAATATGAGATTATTAACCCAAGGCAGTTGAAGAAAAGTGTATTCTATGATCAGATATTTTTTTGCGGCTCTATCCACCTGTTTTCAGAAAATCAATATACAGACTATGAGTATGTATGGCGCTCACCAAGGGGCAGACAACTTTACTTCCTGTCTTTTTCCTGGATCAAGGAAGAATTCAACCCGGAACCAGTATTCAACGTGGAGCCGAACAGGCTCCCTGTCACGGTGAAGACAGAGACAGTGACAGAAAAATTAATCTTTGAAGATGTAACGCCTGCTTTGCAGAATACGGAAACAACAATTGAAGATTTGAATTTTTCACCCGTTTCATTCCTTCCAGGCGGTTCAAAATGTCGAACCGGATGTCATTCGGATATAACAGAATATGAATGTAAGGCAGTTTTTCTGGATGACGGATCTTTTATTTATAAGGATATGGAAAGTTATTCTCAAGTCGTCCGATTTGATCCCGAAACAAAGGTTGAAAAAGTTCCAAACAAAACGCTGAGGTCGGGGATGCCCTTGATTGTCAGAACAGAAGGAAGTGACGATTCCATCTCCGCCGTGGCAGATATGCTTCTGGGCACCAGAGCCGCCTTGATGCGTCAAATGCAGGATGACTGGAAAATCTGTTTCAGAAAAAAAGTATTTTCCTGTGAAGATCTGTCGGCGGTTGGAGAGGAATTGATTCGTTTCGGTTCACAGATAGCAAATGACACAAACATCCGGAACTGGATAAGAAGTGACACGATTAAGCCTAATGACTTCAACGAGTTCAAAGCGATAATGGAATTTTCAGGTATTTCCGAGAAAACAGATTTATACTGGAAGAATGCTCAACAGATTTCTATCATGCATAAAAAAGCTGGAAAAAAGATCAGCAAGCTTTTGAGATCAAAGATAACAACGACCGTCATGAATGATTTTTACAGATACGGAAGAATGGAAGTCGATCTGCCCGGTATTTCCGGAAAACTGTCTGTTATAAATATCGAAGCGGTTTCCTCTGATTACTTTATAATTGGTGCCACTCACGTTGATAAGTTGAAATATATTTGAGAGAAGGACAATGGCTGAAATTATCCCGCCTGTCATATCAGATTATAAATATGATGGAGAGCGTGAAGTCGCAAGGAATATAAAAAATGATCCCAAAACCCGACACTGGATTGTTCTGCATTCACTTGACGTTTCGAAACATACCTCTCAGGTAACCGGTGAATGTGACTTTGTGATGATTATTCCCGGGAAAGGCATACTGTGTCTTGAGGTTAAAGGATGCAGGTCTCTCAAGGTTGAAAAAGGTATGTGGTATTACGGGAAAAAGACCACCGGAGACAAAAGAGGACCATTTAAACAGGCATCGGCCAATATGCACAGCATTAGGGAATACCTTTGCAGCAGAAACCCGGATTTCGGGAAAATATTGTTCTGGTCTGCCGTTGTTTTTCCTTTCATACCTTTTAAAGAAACTTCACTTGAATGGAATGAATGGCAGGTTATTGACAGTGACAGCTTCAATTCAAGGCCTTCGTCACAACTTTTTTCAAATGTATTGGACCAGGCAGCAAAACTCCTGATGGGAAAGGCAGGGCTGAACTGGTTTGAAAAATCATCAGAAATGCCGAGTCCGGACCTCTGCCGGGAAATACTGAAAATTCTTCGACCGGAATTTGAGTTCTATCAGTCTCCATTCAGCAGAAGAAAAAAACTGTCTGACAATTTGAAGAAGTATACCTCGGAGCAGTATACAGCCCTTGATGCCATGCAGACCAACCACAGAGTCATATTCAACGGTCCTGCCGGTACGGGAAAAACCCTTCTGGCGATCGAAACTGCCCGACGGGCCATGATGGAAAACAAAAGGGTGTTATTTCTCTGTTTTAACAAAAATATATCCATATGGATAAAGGAACAGTTTGATGCGGAGGATTTGAAATTGATCACTGTATCAACACTGCATGCGCTCATGTTAAAAATTTCAGGCCTGAATATTCCTGGAAATACATCTTCTGAATTCTGGACAGATGTGCTGCCTGCTGCAGCAGTTGATAAAATAATTGATACCGGGGAAGCAGGAGATCATGAATATGACTGCCTGGTGCTGGATGAAGCCCAGGATATGCTGAGAGACAATTATATTGATTTTCTTGATTTACTCTTAAAAAATGGCATGAAAAAAGGTAGATGGAGGTATTTCGGTGATTTCAATAATCAGCAGATTTATTCGGCATCAACAATGGATCTGGATGGCTTCATCAGAAAACACAGTTCGAATACTCCTGTATATTCACTGGGAATAAACTGCCGGAACACTCCGAGGATAGCGGCTTATGCACATCTTCTCGGCGGACTTGATCCAGATTATAGATCTGTTTTACGTCCGGATGATCATGTCAGGCCTGAACTGAAGTTCTATGACAGCAGCGGGCAGCAGGAGAAAATACTTTCTGATCTGCTTGAAACAATAAGGTACGGGCAGAGATATAAAAATAATGAGATTGTTATACTTTCTCCTTTTTCAAAACGGTGTTGCGCCGGGAAACTTGATTCACCATGGAATCAACGTCTGGTTTCATATTCAGGAGTGACGGATAACTCCCGGATCAGTTACTGCACTATTCATGCTTTCAAGGGGCTGGAGGCTCCTGTAGTAATTGTTACGGACATGGAAGAAATCAGAAAAACAGAATCTATTAATCTGTTATATATTTCAATCACAAGGGCTTTGTCGAGGCTGGTAATACTGATAAACAAAAAGGCCCAGGCTGATCTGAAAAATATACTTGGAGTATGACAATGAGCCTGAAATCTGAGTCTGAACATATCTTGAACAGGGAACGGCTGACAGCATTCCTGAAATCTGAAATCATGGGGCCGTGTACTGAAGGGGAAGAGCTCGAATGTTCAGGCCCCATTTTTTTTGAAAAATGGGAAGATGCGATGAAGCCCTGGATTCAGAAAAATTCTCATGATGAAATCATCAAAAGAGAAACTCCGGTTAACCGCTACGGTATAGGGGTGCTGTATCCACCTCAGGTCGCACATCCTGAAATTCAGAGTTCGGATGTCAGCAAGGACCAGGAGGTACCTGAGCAGGGAGAGCCTTCGGATTCTTTTGATATGAAGCCCATCGGCAAACCCGAAAATGTTGTAAGTGATTCAGATGACTTTGATTTGTCATTAACGAATACGCTTCAACCTTCCAGCATGGGAATAAGCTTTCTTGCAGAGCTGCCTGAAGGCTCAGAAATAATAGTTGATGTCAATGCAGGAAGGTACCAGCCCCGGCAGGTTGAAATTGGAGGGATAACCAGAACCTGGTTTTTCAGGGAAGCGGTGTCATTGCCAGGGATATCATTCAGCAGCAGCGAAGTCAGGAAAGGCGTGGCGGTAAAAAATATTGAAAAATCATATGACAATGGATTGAAACTGTCAGTTGAATGTTTCTCACGCCCAGACTGTTATTCAAATGATGAAAAGCCTAACCATAGAAGGCTGGTCACAGTCTGTCTTGTAAACAGGACGTCTCGAAAAGCCTCTACCGCTTCAATGCAGAGCGAATTAACCCTGTTTCAGTCCAGTTTCAGCGTGCATGTACAGGGTGGCAGAATTCTGCCTTATCCTGAAGGTGAAATGGTTTCAGATCTGAACAATGATAGTGAAAGAGCTTCGTTCAGACTTCTGTACAGTCGAAAACAGACTTTTGCTGTCGGACATGGTTGCGCTGCCTGCTGGAATGATTCTTCAGATGCATATCCAGAATATATAAAAGCCGACCCTCTCCCCGAATATGAAATCCCCAGTATAACTCCTGATGCGCTGACTTCAGATGGTCAGCTTTTGAAAATATCAATGGCCGTTCTGGCTGATTACGAGGAAGGAAGATATGATCTGCTCAAAATGTTCATTGCCGAATACCGTTCTTGGATAACTGCAAAAGTTAAAGATATTCCGTCAATCGCTGCCGGTTTGCAGAAGACTGCACGGATACACATAGACAGAGCAGCAATCTGTGCAGATCGAATGGAAGCCGGCTTTGCATTCCTGATGAATGACAAATTAGCTGAAAGGGCTTTTATTCTTTCAAACAGAGCAATCCTTCTGCAGCAGGTCGCGGGAAACAGGAAACGCGATTTTGAATATGATATTAAGAATAAACGAAATCTTTTCAATCCGCCTTATAAGAATATCAGCTTGAAAAAACTTCCGAAACAGATGGGGTTCTGGAGAGCCTTTCAAATAGCTTTTATTCTGATGTCCCTTCGTTCATCAGTCACGCACTGTGATGAAAGGGATGAGGTAGAATTGATATGGTTTCCAACGGGCGGTGGCAAAACGGAGGCCTATCTGGGGCTTGCTGCTTTTGCGATGTTTTATAGAAGGCTCAAAGATCCAGACGATGACGGTGTACATGTACTTATGCGCTATACTCTGCGTCTTCTGACAACACAGCAGTTCCAGAGAGCCAGCAGACTGATCTGCGCCATGGAAAAAATACGTCAGGAAGAAGGGGGAATGGGAGATCGCCCTTTCTCCATAGGCATATGGGTAGGAAGTGCAAACACTCCCAACAAAAAAGATGGTGCTAAAACAGCCCTTAAAAAGCTGCAGACCAATCGATACGCTGAGAATCCTTTCGTCATAAGGCAGTGTCCCTGGTGCGGTGCCGAGATGGGGCAAAAGATTATTAAAAATAAACCTTATGTCCCTGGGTATATAGCAAAAGGTGGAACCGTTATATTTAAATGTCCGGACAAACAGTGTCTTTTCCATAAAAAGCTTCCGATTCATGTCATTGATGAAGAAATTTATGAAATAAGGCCATCTTTGATTATTGGAACAGTTGATAAATTTGCGATGCTTTCATGGGTACCTGCGTCAAGTTCTATTTTCGGGATTGATTCAAACGGAGAAAGAACAGGAAAACCACCTGGCTTGATTATACAGGATGAACTTCATCTGATATCAGGCCCGCTTGGAACTATGGTCGGGTTGTATGAAACGATTATAGAAGATCTTTGTACCGACCGGGAAAATGGTAAAGGTTTTAAACCGAAAATCGTCTGTTCGACGGCAACTATCCGGAGGTACCAGGAACAGGTCCGCTCATTATTTGCAAGGGAAAAGACAAATCTTTTTCCTCCGTCAGGACTGGATGCTGGTGATTCTTTTTTTGCCAGATATGCAGTTGACGATGATGGAAAACTGCTTCCAGGGCGAAGATATATGGGGATTTATGCTCCGGGTTTGCCTTCAATGCAGACCCTGCAGGTGCGAGTGTATTCAGCGTTGCTGATGGGCAGTATTCTTTTTGACGGTATTGAGAAAAGAGACCCATGGTGGACACTTCTTATTTTTTTTAACAGTATCAGAGAACTCGGTGGTGCCCTGTCATTATTCCAGACCGATATTCCGGGTGCATTGAAAGGAATTGCCGCTAGGCGCGGATTCAAGGAAAGACGATTTCTCAACAGAGTCCTTGAGCTTACCAGCAGGATGACCAATGAGGAAGTTCCTAACGCGCTGGAAGAACTTGCAAAAGAGTATTCCGGTAAAAATGCACGTTCCATTGATGTCTGTCTGGCCTCAAGCATTATTGAAGTCGGCATTGATGTAGATCGTCTGGCTCTGATGTCAATAGTCGGCCAACCCAAAACAATAGCACAGTATATTCAGGTTTCCGGGCGGGTTGGCAGGAAATGGTGGGAGCGACCGGGTCTGGTTACAACACTGTTCAGCAGCAGTAAACCAAGGGACAGGTCTCATTTTGAAAAATTTCAGAGTGCACACAGCCAGATGTACGCACAGGTTGAACCAACCAGCGTGACACCTTTTGCTCCCCCTGTTATCGACAGAGCTCTGCATGCACTTTTTGCCGTTTACCTCAGACTGATGGGAAGTAGTTCTGCCGCGGACAGCCCTTTAGACGTTGATCCTTCCCTGATTGAACAGCTTAAAAGAATAATTGAGAAGCGAGTTAAATTCATTGATGAGAATGAATATGACTCGGTAATGAAAAAATTTGATAAAAGGTTGAAGCAGTTCAACAGATGGGAAAGGCAATGGTGGGATAAACAGCAGGAGCAGTCAGACTGCCTCCTGCGCCGATATGAAACCTGGGTGACAGAGGATATGAAAAAAACATCCTGGGCCACACCTACCTCCATGAGGAATGTAGATGCCGAATGCCAGATGGATATTACCACCATGTATGTAAGTGATGAAGATGAGGAAGGAAAGGAAGAATAATGGCCGGACGCGGACCGTTACGACAATCTCAGGTGATTGCACCTTTTGGACCGGGTGCAATTCATACAGACAGATTTGGTGTTTCTCTCATCTGCTGCGGGCTGGATCATTGGTTCAGCAGAATTGAAAATGAAACAGATTGTGATGAATTCAAAATAACAGATGAATGGAGAATAAACAGAAGTCTCGGTGTTGATCATTTGAGGAAACCACCAGATTATAGAAATTCAATTTCTGGTGTTGATGTCCCCAATATCGGACTGACCATCCCGTTTCTCAGATTTCCAACGTGGCATTATTGCAGCAACTGCGGCTATATGAAAAAGACGGCATTGACGTATCAGGGATTGAAAGACAAAAATATCTGCCCTGTCTGCCAGATACAGAAATCTATCAAAGTACCACTTGTGCAAGTCAGATTTGCAGCGGTCTGTGATCAGGGCCACATCCAGGAATTTCCCTGGAATGAATGGGCGCATCAGGATCTGAACCCGGAATGCGGTGAGGATAAACTGATACTGAGGGAGTATGGCGGCGGAACCCTAGACAGTATCGAAGTTCTCTGTACCAAGTGTGGAAAAAGGAAACGACTGGGAGGTATTACATCGGGTGAACTTCAGATAAAAGGTGAACCTTTCACTTGTGCCGGGCAGAGGCTGTGGCTTCATGATGAAACTGGAACAGGTTGTGGAAGGCCTGTCAGAGGCATCCTTCGAAACGCATCCAACATTTATTTTTCGCAGATTTTCAGTTCAATATTCTTACCCAGAGAAGATAAAAAAACAGATTCTGAAACCCAGGAAATAATCCGAATTTTTGAAAAACCGGATATATCTTCGGTAATAGATATTCTGAAATCAATGGATACTGCCGTTGAAACAATTCTGGAAAAAATTCAAAGTCAGTATGGTAAATATCTTAAGGAATATGATACCGGACAGGTTCTGGCAGTCCTCAAAAAGCATCTGAAAGCAGGGACAGAAACTGAAAGCAGCGAAGGTTCACAATCCTGGGGCACCTATGACCGGGAAGCATTCAGGAGAGAAGAATACCGGATACTGTCTGAAGAGTGGGACATACCGTATCTGAATTCAGAAGAAGTGGATATTGGAAGGTACGCTGGTGCGGTGTCAAAAATTTTTTCTAAAATCATGCTGATAAAAAAACTTCGAGAGACCAGAGTGTTCACCGGATTCACACGCTTGAATCCTCCAAGTGAGCAGAACATTTCTGAATTGAGACAGAATCTGTGGCTGAACCAGCCGGATCAGTCAGATTCATGGCTTCCTGCTTCAATTATTAATGGAGAAGGGCTTTTTCTGGAATTTGACCACACTGCCCTGACCAAATGGCTGACTGGCCCCAAAAAAGAAAAAATTGAAAGGCGCGTTTCAAATCTTCGACGAAACTTTGAAGCAGCATCAAGAGAGAGGCAGGGGTTTGAAATTCACAATGAACTGCATCCGTTTTTTATCCTGATACATACATTTTCTCACCTTTTAATGAATCAACTGACATTTGAATGCGGTTACAGTTCTGCCTCATTGAGGGAGAGGCTTTATTTTTCATCCGATAAGGCAGCACCGATGGCAGCCCTCCTTCTTTATACAGCGGCGGGAGATTCGGAGGGAACTATGGGAGGGCTTGTCCGGATGGGAAAACCCGGAATGTTTGAGCCGATGCTGAAGGATGCTGTCCGCAGGTCCCAATGGTGTTCGGCTGATCCGGTATGTATGGAACTCGGTGACATGGGCGGTCAGGGGCCTTATTCCTGCAATCTTGCTGCCTGCCACAACTGCGCTCTGGTACCGGAAACTTCATGCGAAGAATTCAACAGATTCCTTGACAGAGGTGTGGTTACAGGGACAGTTGAGAACAGATCAATTGGATTCATGAATTTATTATTTGACAAAGAATAAAGTTTAAAATGAACAGTAAAAACAGCACTGAAGAACTCCTTCTGACCATTAATCGGGAAATTGAAGATATCCTGGCTCATTCAGGTGATGAAACCTCGTGGGAAGATCAGTTTGCAGAATTGATGATAGAACATCTGACAGAGGCCGGAGAACTGGATGATGGGGAGTTGTGTGAATTTAAAAGAAGAGAAGTTAAAGTTAACGGTTACAGTTATGGGAATGATGTTGACTCCATAGACCTTTTCACTGTTTTCTGTAGCAGAAATGTTCCTTCCGCGTCAATCAGCAGAAATCAGATTCAGAATGAACTGGACAAAACTTTAAATTTTCTGGGCAAATGCATGACAGAAGGGTACTTCAATCTCGTTCCGGAAGCCTCACCTGTAATGGATCTTGCCCTGCTGCTCCATGAAAGACGAAATAAACTCCAGGAAGTCAGAATCTTTCTTTTTACAGACTGTCGCTCAAAACCGGTCTCTTTCAAGGAGATCGAAAAGGAAAGCCTGAAAATATCTTTTCATATCTGGGATATCCAGAGATTGAGCCAAGTAATCAACTCCGGGAACAAAAGAGAAACCATTGAAATAGATTTCAAGAAAGAATTCGGAACCGCTGTTCCCTGCCTTGAGATAAATGATGCCAATACTGACTACAAAACTATTCTGGCAGTATTCCCAGGAGAGATACTGGCGGATCTTTATGAAAAATATAATGCTCGACTGCTTGAAAGGAATGTCAGGGCTTTTCTCCAGGCCAGAGGAAAAGTAAATAAAGGCATCAGAGCTACCCTCAATGCTGAACCCGGCATGTTTCTCGCCTACAATAACGGGATCACCGGGACTGCAGAAAGTATCGCACTTGAGAATCTTGAGTCCGGGGGGAAGGGTATTACATACCTGAAAGATTTTCAGATTGTAAACGGTGGACAGACAACTGCCTCATTGTACTATACCAGAAAAAAAGACAAAGCAGATCTGTCTGCAGCGTTTATTCAAGCAAAGCTATGCATTATTAACGATCAGATCAGACTTGATAAAGTTGTTCCGTTGGTATCAAGATATTCAAACAGCCAGAATAAGGTAAATGAAGCTGATTTTTATTCAAATGATCCGTTTCATATCGAAGTTGAAGAGTTATCCCGTACAGTATGGGCTCCCGCCCAGAGTGGTTCTAATCAGCTTACTCACTGGTTTTATGAACGTTCCAGAGGGCAGTACAATGATGAAAAATCCAAGCTTACACCGGCTCAAAGACGTAATTTCAGCAGAGAAAATCCGAGCCAGAAACGATTTGCCAAAACGGATCTGGCAAAATATGAGAATACATGGATTCAGGTGCCGTGGATTGTAAGTCTGGGTGCCCAGAAAAATTTCAGGGATTTCGCTGCGCGCCTCAGTGAGAGGAAAGGCTTTAAAGCCAGTCAAGATTATTATCAGAGATTAGTTGCAAAAGCGATATTGTTCAAAGAAACTGAAAAAATTATTTCCCGACAGAAATATGGTGGCTACAGGGCGCAGATAGTTGCATACTCATTATCCTGGCTCTCCTTTATTTCATATCAGCGGATAGATCTGGATAAAATCTGGAAGAATCAATGCCTGAGCGAAGATCTTACAGAAGCGATCAGAAAGATATCTGCTACTGTGCATGAACACATTACCAATCCACCAGGAGGGCGGAATATCACTGAGTGGTGCAAGAAAAAAGAATGCTGGGAGAACCTCAAAGATCTTGACATGCCAGTCAAACTTTCTGAAATATCTTTGGATCAGATCACTGCCAAGGGATTCCGGCCAAGTAGCCCGGAAAAAGGAATTGATGGACCGGACGAAAATGATGAGAAGTTGATCTTGGAGGTAATGCAAACCCCTTCTGAAAAATGGTTTGAAATTGCACAGTGGGCAAAAGAGACCGATAATTTACAGACATGGCAGAGAAGTATTTCTTACAGCATTGGGAAGCTTATTGCCCGAGGTAAAAGCCCCTCTCGAAAGCAGGCTTTTCAGGGTAAAAAAATTATTGATGAAGTGAAAGAACTGGGCTTTCCTGTGTAGCTATGAAAAACGTTGCTGTTGTAGATCTGTTTGCAGGCCCTGGTGGTCTTGGCGAAGGCTTTTCTTCGCTGAGTTATGATAACGGGAGTCCCGTTTTTAAAATTATGCTTTCTATCGAAAAAGAGATAAATGCTCACAAGACACTCCTGCTGAGAAGCTTCTTTCGAAAGTTCCCAAAAGGTAAAATACCATTTGAATATTACAGCTACCTTAAAGGTGAAATTGACAGTCAGGAAACACTTTTCACTATGTTTCCTGATGAGTTCAAAAAAGCTCGTGATGAAGCATGGTGTGCTGAACTGGGTTCATCTGAGTCATTAAATCAAAAAATTGATAGCAGAATAAAATCTATTAAATGTGAATATGGAGACCGATGGGTTCTGATCGGTGGACCTCCATGTCAGGCATACTCCACCATTGGTCGATCTCGAAATAAAGGGAAAAAGGATTATATACCTGAAAAAGATCCGAAGAATTATTTATACAAGGAGTATTTAAGAATAATTGCCAGACATCTGCCTGCTGCATTCATTATGGAAAATGTTACAGGAATGCTTTCTGCCAAGGTCAATGGAAAATCAATTTTTGAAAAAATCCTCAGCGATTTGAAGTGTCCGCTTAAAACTCTTCAGGAAAATGAAAATACTGACTTTGAAAATGAAAATACTGACTTTGAAAATGAAAATACTGACTTTGAAAATGATTATGAGATTTATCCTCTAATCATGCCTCAAAATGGTGATGCTATTACTCCTGAATTTACAAACCCCAGAGATTATATAATCAAATCTGAAGAATTCGGCATTCCTCAAAGGCGACACCGTGTTGTACTGTTTGGCATCAGGAGGAAATATTCATCCGGAAGGCCTAATACTCTCAAGCCAAGCAGGCGCGTTACAACTGTTGAAGAAACGCTGAGTGATTTGCCAAAGTTAAGAAGTGGACTGTCCAAAGATAAAGATTCTCCCGAAAAATGGAAAAACCGTGTACTTCGGTTAAGGTCCAATAAATGGTTCCTTGAATATGTCAGTAAAAAAGGCGAAATTCAGGACAGCTTGATAGAGAGCCTGAAAAAAATCGAAACATCACCAAATTTTGATACTGGTGGACGCTTTGTTCAAGGTAAGGCTCCGGGAAAGATGATAAATTCATGGTGGTATGAAGATCAAAGGCTTGACGGGGCATGTAATCACCAGAGTAAATCGCATATGGCATCAGATTTACATCGTTATCTTTATGCATCCTGTTTTTGCAAATGTCATGGTGTATCTCCCAGAATTCACGAATTTCCCAATGAGCTGATTCCAAAGCATAAGAATGCCAGAAGTGGGAAATTTAACGACAGATTTCGGGTTCAAGTCCATTATATGCCATCTACTACTGTAACCAGTCATATTTCCAAAGATGGTCACTATTTCATACATTATGACCCTGTGCAGTGCAGAAGCTTTACTGTAAGAGAAGCTGCAAGATTGCAAACATTCCCTGACAATTATTTTTTTGAAGGAAGTCGAACACAGCAATACATTCAGGTCGGCAATGCTGTTCCTCCTCTTCTGGCGTTCCAGATCGCCGGGGTCGTGTTCAAAAGTTTAAAGAAGTCGGGGATGATATAAAAGCATGGATACACTGTCGCCCCAAAAAAGAAGCTGGAATATGTCACGGATTAAAAATCGTGATACTAAACCGGAGATCACTGTTCGTTCACTTCTGCATAGAATGGGGTACCGTTTCAGACTTCACCGGAAAGATCTCCCCGGCAAACCAGATATTGTATTGCCCAAATATAATACGGTCATTTTTGTGCATGGCTGTTTCTGGCATAGACATAAGAATTGCCATTTCGCTTATACGCCGAAAAGTAATATTACGTTCTGGACTGAAAAATTTGAAAAAAATATAAGACGTGATGCTAAGAACAAGGCCGAGCTTGAGAATTTAGGCTGGAATGTAAGAATAATTTGGGAGTGCGAAGCCAATAATCAGAAAAATTTAAAAGGGATTATTCAAAAATATTTACAGTTGTGAATTTTTATAGTTCTCAGCAGATTCAAAAGAATTAAAAAATTAAGAAGCTTAAATCATAATCAAAATTCAAATTGACTTGTTTTGAAGAACCTTTAGGTGATCTTAGATTGGGGCGGTGAACTTTAAATTTTTTCCGTGTGGACTATATCAGATCTCATCCTGTAGATTCCACCGTTTGAGTACCTGAGATTCGGCAAAAATTCTCACTTACAGTTACATTTCACGGGAAAAAAACTTTCTCGTAAGATGGGAATTTTAAGATAGCAGGAACCGCCCATGCCTTGGCATCCTCCTCCCCCCTTTGGGGGGGATAAGAGGGGGGGGGCTACGATTCTTTATTTAAGATACCTAAATTTTTTTTATTTTGAAAAAGATATTTTTTTGTAAAATAACTTGGGACGCATTTAAATTCATTTTGATAACAGGATGTTACGCCAAGTTTTAAAAGTGAGATTTTTTTTCTCATGGCCGATACCTTTTCAAATTT
>NZ_JQKJ01000049.1 GCF_000745975.1 Desulfobacter vibrioformis DSM 8776
CACTTTAAGCTGTTACGCCCCAAGCGCATTGTCATTGACCCGCTCTTTTCTTTTTCACTGACCAATTTTCAAAGATCAAAATTCTACTCAAGAACCTCAAATGAACAGAACTCGAGAAGAATATATAAATACGAAACCATTGTCAACAGTTTTTTTATTTTTAATATTACAATAACACAAGCCCGGACGACAGGCGTTCTCCAAACTGCATATTTTTTTCTTTTATGCCCATATCTGTCCGATAGTTCAGCCTGAAATAAAGACTCCCATGCTGAAAATTCAGCATGGGAGTTTTTAATAGTGCAAAATGAATGCTCTGCGAGCAAAGGCTTATACTTGGGAATCAAGATTTAATTGTGTTTAACGTATCTTGTAAGCTGCTTCACGTATCCTTAACGCGGATTTGATCTTTATTCGCTTCAAACATTTTAGCTCCGATTCCCTTTACCTTCATAATATCTTCTATTTTTGTAAAGGGCGTAGTTTTGCGAAATTCGATTATCCTGTCAGCAATGGCATCACCAACATATTTCAATGTTATCAGCTGTTCTTTGGGCGCGGTATTAATGTTCACCTTCTTTGCGTCAGCCATTGCCGGCAGCGTACAGAGGGCCACCATCACACAAACCAGAAGACAAAGGCTTCTTCTTAACTTTGTTTCCATACTTCCTCCATGTTATATATTGGTAATAAAAATCTGCACATTTGGATTACAGACGCTGAACACATTTTGGATCAATATGAAAAAAGAAGATGAGAGTTGACCAAAACAAATATTAGACCTATCAGATCAGAAAGCAGCTGAATCAATTCAACAATCAAGACATTTATTACCCTAATAAATGTCTAATAAAATATCAATAACTTTTTTGCCTTTGTGGGAGTTCAACAGAAAATTATTTCCTCAGGCAATGGAAATTGCCTGAAATTTAACCACTGAATACGACCGTGAGCTGTGCTCGACGCTGGAAGGTTTTCTTTGATGACTGCATTTTGGCTGCAAACCGGTACTCTCCTGTTGAACCGATTTTAAAAATATCCGATTTCAGGCCGTTTTTCACCATTTCATGAACTACGTTGGCTGCCCGGGATGCACCTAACTCCAGGTTGGATGGGTATTTGCTGGTATGAATAGGGTCAGGGTCTGCATATCCGTTGACATAAACTTTAACGTCATAGGGTTTAAGGAACAGTGCCAGTTTCTTTAAAAAGGATTTGTATTCCTTGGCCAGGGCCGCGCTACCGGAAGAAAAAAGGATCGGCAACGTATTGTTAATCTTTGCGCAGCTTCCGCCTTCCTCCATGACCTCTACCCAGTCTTCAAGGCCGGCCTTTTTAACGGCCTGTTCAATGTCTGAAAGTTTTGCCTGCACATTGGATTTATCAGGTACTTTTACCCCGTTTTTCATAACTGGCGTGGACGAAACCTGAATCGGAGGTGCCTTTTTTTCCGGGTTTTTTTTCATGTCATAGATCTTTTTGTACTTTGAAACGGCGTTGGAAAGATGTTTTTTTTGCGTCTCAAGCTGGGAAATTTTTTTCTCTTTCAATATAGCAGAGTCATGGAGCAACTGTGGCACATGTCTTCCAGAATCAATTATGCGGTTTATTTTGGCGATAAGCCAGTCAAGATCTTTCTGAGTGTCATGGATTTGTTCATTTAAAACGCCCTCCTGGGTCTGGTAGTCTCCAAGGAGTCCCTCAAGTTCTATAATTGAATACGTTTCCGGATCAAGTTTAAATGTTTGATAAGCGCCATTTGAGATATTGGCATAATAAAGAAGTATGGTATACAAAGGTATCAGGACAAACACCACCCTGCCTGGGAATGTCGATGTCAAAGGAAAAGTTCCCATGAGGCCCCCCTTGTTAATTTTCTGTTAATTTGAATCTCTCCCATGCCTTGGCGGACACAATCCCTTGTTGCTTGCCTGCTTAACATCATCAGCCCTTATCTGCAATACCCACAGGCCACCATATCATGCCTTCTCTGGAGAAGTTAATTCTCAATCTTAACCGGGCCAGGGTAATGCCATATTCCCCCTGGGTAATATCCATCACTTCGGTTCCCCTTAACCAGGATTGCGTATGCACCTGGATTGTATCCTGGTTTATGGTTCCCCGACCTGCTTTCATGTAGGCATCCACATAAACGCCACGAACGGTTTCAACCAGCTGTCTGTATCCATCCGCAACAGCGGCACGCTCCGCCATGAGTATCGCTTCTCCTTTTGTTAATGCATTTTCAGGCTCAAGCCCCTTGCCCGTCACCTGAAACGTGACAACTTTTTGATTAACCGTATTGCCTGCAGAAGAATCCAGGACGCCTCCCGCCCCTCCCTCAGAAGAAGTAATACGTCCCGGTCCTCCCCTGTTACACCCCCATAATAATAAAGCAATTAAACATACCGACAGAGCCAATAGTTTCTTCATAACATCATATCTCCCCATTTGCGGTTAACAGTTGCAAAATCAAATGTGTCAGCCATTGATTCACATATTGTATTCATGTTAAAAACAAATCGTCAGTTGGGGCTTTAAACTTTAAAAACATTGATGTTTCTGCGTTTACAGTTAAAATAACGCCGACTCCCCACGGTTAAAACGGACAAACAGATGCAATCCAATTTGAGAACACATTTAAAAACTTATCCAAAAATCTATTCAAAAAGCCATTCAAATTTCGTACCTTATCCTATAAAAAAAAGAGGATGGCTTCTCACTACAGGATTTTTTTTGGTTTTAATATCCTTGAAACCTCTGCCTGCCGGTCATTTTGAAGGGATTGCCACCTATTACATTCGATTTGATCTTAAAAGTTCCAGCCAACGGATCACCGACGGAAAACTGACAATGGTGCCAGCACATGAGGATTTCAGGGCGGCAAATTTTTCTTATTTTCCAGTATCCGGCATTATTCCGGCCCTGCCCCAGGAAGCGGCTCAGACCATTGAGGCCAAATCAAAGCAGAATGCATTTATTCAATTGTTAGAACAAAAGGGGCTAAAATCGGTAAAAACCCTGAACTATGATACCATTATCAGTTATGAAGGCTGTGTTCAGGTGCCTGTTGCCCTGTTTATTTCTCCCTATGATGATAAGAACAAAGGATTTCCTTATACTGCCCGTGTTCTTTTCAGCCCGTTAAGCTTTCCGGATCAGTGGGAATCATTGCGCCGCCGATTCAAGGTCAAGGAACTTCTTGACAATTTTTTCCTCTTCTTTCAATAGTCTTTTTTTAATACCATGAAAAATAAAACTCAATTATTTCTTCGCCTGACTATTTTGGGTCTTTTCCTTATCATTTTCACATCCATGCATGTTTGCGCCCAATCATCGGGTATTATTTTATCCGATGATCAGGGCAGAACTATTTATGCAAAAAATCCGGATAAACCTTTAATTCCCGCATCAACCTTGAAAATACTGACCAGCCTTGCGGCAATCAGAACGTTAGGCCCCAATTTCCACTTCCAGACATGGGCCTATTACGACAAAACAACATTAAACCTTTACCTGAAAGGATTTGGAGATCCTTTATTTATCTCCGAGGAAATAACCAAGTTTGCGCATCAAATTTCAAGCCATATTTTCAAACAGGTCTCTGAAGGCCGTTTTTCATCCGCGGTTATCCGCAATATCATTGTGGATCAGACCTATTTTACTCCCCGGATTACAATTCCCGGTGCCGGCTCTTCTGCCAATCCTTATGATGCCACAAATGGGGCACTATGTGCCAATTTTAACACAATTTTTTTGAAATGGAACAGCCAGAACAAGCAATATATTTCTGCTGAAAAGCAAACCCCGTTCCCAGATATTCTGGCGCAGCAGATTACTCCCGGATCAAAAAAAGCTGACAGGATGCTTCTGTCTTATGAACTCCGGCAGGATTATCCGGGCATACTGATGCACTATTTTTTAAAAGAATCAGGGATAAAAATAACAGGGACTGTCCAGGAAGGTGTATTTGCCGGATCTGCTAAAGAGTGCATTGTATACACATCGTCCTTTAGTCTGGCCGATATTGTTAAAAAATTGCTGGAATTTTCAAATAACTTTATTGCCAACCAGCTCATGCTGACCATGGGTGCCCGTATATCCAGCCCGCCAGCCACCCTTGAAAAAGGAACGGCTGCACTGAACACATTTGCAGAAGAAACGCTAGGCTTAAGGGGCGTCTCGATTATTGAGGGCTCCGGCCTGTCCCGGCGCAATCAGGTGACGCCTGCCCAGATGAGGGATATTCTTATTGCATTTATGCCCTGGTATGAATTTTTAAAAAAAGATGGGAATGAATTCTATAAAACCGGTACGCTGTCAGATGTCAGAAGCCGTGCAGGCTTTTTCCTTGGAAAAGATGACCGGCTTTATCCCTTTGTAATCATGCTGAATCAAACCAGTACCGGATATGACGCAATCAGGGCGTTGCTGAAAGAAAAGGTTTCAGCGGTCAGCCATAACTTAATTCCTTGAATGTTCTATATAGGCATAAGCGCTGTGATTATGAATGGATTCAAAATTTTCTGCACTCACGGAAAACCAGGTGATGTTGGGATCTTCGATAAGTGCCTTGGCCACATCCCTTACAATGTCTTCGACAAATTTTGGATTATTGTAGGCTTTTTCCGTGACATATTTTTCATCTGCACGTTTCAGCACCGAATAAATATCGCAGGATGCAGCCTGTTCAACCAGGTTGACAATCTCTTCTATCCAGATAAATTTATGAAAACGGGCCGCAACAAGCACCTCGCCTCTCTGATTGTGGGCGCCATATTCTGAAATTTCTTTGGAGCAGGGGCATACAGAGGTAACAGGAACCGCCACTTTTAACACAATGTCTGCTTTTTTCCGGCCATTGGAAGAGCCAATGATCGTGCAATTATAGTCCATCAGACCCTTGGATTGGGTGCAAGGAGATATTTTTTCAATAAAATAGGGAAAAGATATTTCAATGTGTGCAGATTTTGCCCCAAGCGAGGCTTTCATATCTTCCAGAATGATGGTCAGAGAATCAAGAGACACCGAGGTATTAACTGTATGCAGCAATTCCACAAAGCGGCTCATATGGGTGCCTTTGCACTGGTGGGGTAAATCCACATACATGTTGATTTCAGCGACTGTGGATTGGGAACCATTGGCTTTATCCCGGACAGTCACCGGGTATTTAAGCCCCTTGATGCCGACTTTATCAATGGGGATATTCCGAAAATCCGGCTGATTCTGTATATCAATCATCATGATATCTTTAAAAGATAATCAGCGGCGATGTTACCCATTGCCCTGAATATATTTCCTTTTATATGTTTATTCTGCCGGTACATCATGTCGAGCATATCTGCAACATCTTGCCTTTTGGTGTGGCCGGCACTTGGGCATGTGTTAACAAATTCCGGCAAGTCACAAACTTTTGCAAAACTGTTTATCTTATGTTTTTCAACATAGGACAACGGCCTGATAATTTTAAGGCTTCCGCCGAAAAATGACTGATTAGGCTTCATTGTTCCTATTTTCCCAGCGTAAAAAATATTGATGAACAATGTCTCAATCAAATCATCTTTGTTGTGTCCTATAGCAAGTTTTTTACAGCCATGCTCCCGGGCAAGTTCAAACAGGCGTTTGCGTCGCAGCCTGCTGCATAAAAAGCACGGATTTTCTGTATTTTCATCAGAGTGGGCACGTCTGCCGTAATCGGTTTTTTCCACCACCATACCCTGATGAGACTTCTTATATCTTTCATTGATATAAGAATCCAGTTTTTTAACAAAAGAATTGTGAAATCCCGGATCTATATAAGCAGGAATAAGTTCAAATGCCACAGGGGCATGTTTTTTAAGGGAAGCAAGAAGATGAAAAAGGGCCAGGCTGTCTTTTCCGCCGGATACACCCACCAGTATCCGGTCGTTATTTTCAATCATCTGCCAGTCGTGAACCGCCTTGCCAAGCAGATGCATTAGACGTTTTGTCAGTCTTTTACCCAAACCAGACTATTTAGTGTCAAACTCGGTATCTTTTTTTACAACAATCCGGTTCGCGGCAATTTCACGCAGGACGGTTACAACATCTTCATTTTTCGAGGATGGTACAAGGAAGTCAGCCCCCTCCCTGACCTGACGGACCCGTTTAGCTGCCAGATGTACAAGGGTGAATCGATTATCCACATTTTTCAAACAATCTTCAATCGTTACACGTGCCACAGCACTTTCCTTTCTAAAATTTTATTGAAATTTACTGCAATCTAAAAAAACCAGATTAAAAAACAATAAATCAAAGAATATCAACAACCTCATAAACCCGTTTTCCGCCCGGTGCCTGGACAACGGCCTCTTCTCCCGGCATTTTTCCGATCAGGGCTGAACCAAGGGGGGAAGATGCAGAAATTTTGCCGTTTTTAATATCAGCCTCATCCTCACCGACAATCATGTACTCCGTTTCTTCTTCGGTATCCAGATTCTCCACAAGAACGCGGCTGGCAAAACGTATCACATCCTTGGCCACAGTGGCAGGGTCAATTACTTTAGCGTTTCCGATCTTATAGGAAAGCTCACCGATCCGGCCTTCAATAAAAGACTGTCGCTCCTTTGCAGCATGGTATTCAGCATTCTCAGACAGGTCTCCATGGGCCCTGGCCACCTCAATGGCTTTGATTATCTCAGGACGGTCCACGGTTTTTAATTTTTCCAGTTCTTTTTTCAAGGTCAAAAAACCTTGCTTTGTTACAGGTATCTGGTCCAAAATTTAAAATTTACTCCATAGTTTTTTTATTGACATCACAGTGCATGGCGCATTCATTGTCTTTTTTCAGCACATACGACCGATAACACTGCTTCCGGCACTTGTTTTGTCCCCGGGGTTAACAAGTATTTCAAAGTCCATGGGCAGATAAAGATCCAAGCGTGATCCAAACTGTATCATACCGTACCGGTCGCCTTTGTGAACCTGCTCATTGATTTCCACGCAGTTGACAATACGCCGTGCAATGAGTCCTGCAATCTGGACACACACATAACGACGGCCATCGTCCGTTCTTATTACCAGTGCATTGCGTTCATTGTGAACGCTTGCTTTATCAAAAGACGCGTTTACAAATTTACCCGGATGATATTGAACCTTTTCAATCATACCGCTAAAAGGAATACGGTTGACGTGGACATTGAATACACTCATGAAAATACTGACCTTCTGGCAGGGTTCATCCATGTACTCACACCGGGCAATGCGCTCTACAACAATCACCTTCCCGTCTGCCGGAGAGACCAGAAGATCCCCGCCTTCCGGCGTCATACGGTCAGGGTCTCTGAAAAACCAAGTAATAAATAAAGAGACCAGCAACGCCAGCCCCCCTGTTTTCAGGCACCCAAAATAAAAAAACATCCCCGTAACAAGGATGGCTGCAACAACGTATTTAACGCCTGGCATGGCAATGGGAAACACTGCCTTTGCCGGCCATTTAGAGTTATCCATATCCTCCTGCCTAAATAACCAAAACCGAATGTTTATATCAAGTATTCAAATATATTGTCAAGCGCCTGTTTTCCCTTCGAAATGGATCTGCGCATCGGATTTTCTATGATAAACCGGATTCAGGGGGTGCTTCTCAAAATCAAACACGCCTTTATCAGACAGTGCAGAAATAACCAATGCACAGGCACTGACCCCATCCATGGATGGATGAGAAAGTACAGCTTTGTCATGGGTTCGGCTGCAGATTCTTTTGCGGTATACCTTTGACCCTGATCCGACAAACAGTGCGCCGGCACCGGCCTGGTCAATGGCAGTCTCCGGCGGACACACCATTTCCGGACTTTTTTGAATAAGCTTGCCATGATGGAACTGATATACGGCAGAATACACTTCTTGGCGCCTGGCATCCATCATCACGCACACAGGCTTTTGCGAATGACAGAATCTGAACGCAATACCGTCAAGACTTGAAATCCCTGCACAGGGCTTCGATACAGCCCTGGCCAGTCCCTTAACCATGCTGATGCCAATACGAAGCCCGGTAAAACTGCCGGGCCCCCTGGCTGCAATGAATCCGTCTATCCGGTCAATGCCTCCCCCTGTCCGACTTTTAACGGCCTGCTCAATCATGGATAAAAGTCCTTTTGAATGGGTCTGCCGGCTGAACAGGCTGGACTCAAAAACAAGGGTATTCTCTTCAAACAGGGCCATGCTTGCGCCCTGCTCTGCCGTACTCAGGGCAAAAAGGTACATTATTCCGCTTCCAGGGCGAGATCCAGAACCTCCCTGACATCCTTCACACAGATGAATGTCAGCTTGGATTTCACAGATTTTGGGATATCATGGAGATCCTTTTTATTTTTTTCCGGAATAATCACGGTTTTAATTCCAGCCCTTAAAGCACCTAATGATTTCTCCTTAAGGCCTCCTATGGGCAGCACCCTGCCCCGCAAAGAAATTTCACCGGTCATCCCCACCTTGTTGTTCACCTTTTTACCGGTAAACGCCGACACCAAGGCTGTCGCAATGGCAATACCGGCCGAAGGACCATCCTTGGGGATGGCACCGGCGGGTACATGGATATGGATGTCGTTGGAATCAAAGGCGTCCTTATCTATCCCCAGGGCTTCCTGATTGGCCTTGGTGTATGTCAATGCGGCCCGTGCTGATTCCTGCATAACCTCACCGATCTGCCCGGTGAGTTGCAACTCTCCTTTGCCGGGAAACAACGAGGTTTCAATATACAGATGCTCACCACCCACTTCTGTCCAGGCAAGCCCCGTGGCCAATCCGACCTGACTTTCTTCCTGATCCATTTCATTAATATATTGAGGCGGGCCAAGGTATTTGGTTAAATTCTGACAGGTAATGGAAAACCGCCCCTTTTGGCCCTCCGCGATCTGGCGGGCTATTTTTCTGCACACCGAATCCAGCTTGCGCTCAAGCTCCCTGAGCCCTGCTTCCAAAGTGTATTCCGAAACTATGGACTCCATGGCATTGGGGCTGAAATTAATGGCACGGCGGGTCAAACCGTTGTCTTTAATTTTTCTTGGCAAAAGATGCTGTCTTGCAATCACGACCTTTTCCTGGCGGGTATATCCGGAGATATGGATCAACTCCATCCTGTCAAGCAGGGCTGAAGGAATGGTGTCAGCCATATTTGCTGTCAGAACAAACAACACATCTGACAGATCAAAGGGCATATTCAGGTAATGGTCGGAAAACTCGAAATTCTGTTCAGGATCCAAGGCCTCCAGCAGTGCTGATGAAGGATCACCTCTGAAATCATTTCCCAGTTTATCAATCTCATCCAGCATAAAAACCGGATTTTTAGTGCCGCATTGACGAAGACCCTGCAAGATTCTTCCAGGCATGGCACCAATATAAGTTCTGCGGTGTCCCCGGATCTCTGCCTCATCACGGATACCACCCAAAGAGACCCGGTGGAACTTACGTTTCATGGCCTTGGCAATGGCACGGCCAAGCGAGGTCTTGCCCACCCCCGGAGGGCCGACAAAACAGATAATCTGACCCTTTTTATTTGGATTGAGTTTACGCACGCTTAAATATTCAAGAATTCGTTCCTTGGCCTTGTCCAGTCCGTAATGATTCTGGTCTAAAACCTCTGCGGCTTTTTTTATATCTAAAAAATCCTTGGTGGTTTTGCTCCAGGGAAGTTCCACAATACAATCCAGATAAGTTCTGACCACCGACGCCTCGGAAGAATCAAAATGCATCTGGTCCAGACGGGTCAACTGTTTCAGGGCCTCTTTTTCACACTCTTCCGGCAGTTTGCATTTTTTTATTTTTTCTTTAAAGTCAACTATTTCGGCAAGTTTGTCATCATTTTCCCCGAGCTCTCTATGGATGGCCTTAACCTGCTCCCGAAGATAATAATCCCTTTGATTTTTTGAAATTTCATCTTTGACATGGGTCTGAATTTTAGCCTGAACCGTTGATAAATCCAGCTCCCGGGCCAGAAGGTCATTGACCCGGGTTAAACGCTCAACCGTATCCGTGGTTTCCAGAATACCCTGGGCATCCTCCACCTTCAGGTTAAGATTAGAAGCCACCAGATCCGCAAGTTTGCCCGGAGAGCCAATGTGAGATAAAAGGTCTCCCACATCACCGGAAAATTCTCCCTTAAGGGCTAAAAGCTTTTCACTGTTCTCCTTGACGTTACGCATCAGGGCTTCAATTTCGATATCCAGGGAATCAGGTTCAATATCAGAAACAGTCTCCACCCTGACCTTAAAAAAAGAACGCTTTTGAACGAATTCAATGAGTTTTGCTTTGGAAATCCCCTGGACCAGAGCTTTGATCCTGCCGTCCGGCATTTTAATCATTTTCTGGACCCGGGCAATCGTACCGATATCATAGACATCCGTCGGCCCCGGCTTTTCCATTTCTGAGTCTTTCTGAACCGACAAAAAAACATACCGGTCAAATTCCACACACTCCTCAATGGCCTTAATGGATTTTTCCCGTCCAACAAATAAGGGGAGCAGCATGTCTATAAAGACCACCACATCCCTGACCGGAATCATGGGAATCACCGTTGGAATGTCTTCGATATTACCTTCTTTTTCAATTATTTCAATCAGATCATCAATATCTGCTTCTGCCATTTATGCTCCTTGATTACATAACGGCCATGGGCCGCGCCTGCATTCTTCCACCAGGTATACCCCTGGCACATGGTGAAGGAGTGTCAGACCCCTTTCATAAAAAAACAGGACCAGACCGAAATCCACCGAACTGCCTGTGGTTTTCTGGATTGGCCCTCACATACGGGTTAGGTGTATTCTGCGCTCTAAATTGTATTTACAATACAACAGAAAAATATTTTTACAATATCCTTGAAAAAATATTTTTATCATTGGATAGTTGACTTAAACTATATCAGGACATTGTCAAACATCCCGGATGCACTAAAACCTGTTGATCATCGTCCAAGGAGAGTTATGGTCCAGCTATCTATTTTTATTTCTGTTATGTCCTTTATTTTCGGTACCTGCATCGGCAGTTTCCTCAACGTGGTGATTTACCGGATGCCGGAAGGTCAATCCATTGTGTCACCCCCTTCCCACTGTCCTGCCTGCAACCATCCAATTGCGTTTTATTTCAATCTCCCGATCATAAGCTTTCTCATACTCAAGGGTAAATGCAAATTTTGCAAGGCGCCCATTTCCATACGCTACCCTTTGGTGGAACTGCTCACCGGGGTATTGGCCCTGGGACTTTTCTTTAAATTCGGATTAACGCCAGCCGCACTTTTTTATTTTACATTTGGCGCTGTACTCATTGCCATCTCCTTTATTGATCTGGATTATCAAATTATCCCGGACAAGTTATCCCTTCCCGGAATTATCATTTTTTCCACATCCTGTGTTTTTGTACCTCAAATGCGCTTTGTTTCGGTGATATGGGGCATCCTGGCAGGTGGCGGCGTTTTATATCTTGTGGCCTTTTCCTATTATTATCTTCGCAAACGCCAGGGCATGGGGGGCGGAGACATCAAACTGTTAGCCATGATTGGTGCAGCCACAGGCGTGAAAGGGGTCTTATTCACACTGTTTACAGGTTCTGTATTCGGGACCCTTGGCGGGGTGGCTGCCATGGCCCTGGCAGGAAAATCCGAAAAAAGACAGGCCAAAATTCCCTTTGGCCCGTTTCTCTCTCTGGGCGCTATGCTCTACGTTTTCCGGGGGGAGTCGATAATTCGATGGTATATTGATTTCCTGAAATAGTGTCTGAACGGATTTGCGTTCAGACACTAAACATAATTTGTCACAGGCTGATGACCGCAGCATCACAGGATCGGTTGATAAATTCGGCAGCCGAGGCCATGCGCGCCCCCTCGATAAGATCATCATCTCTAATCTGCCGGGCATTGGCGCAAGGCGTGCAGACCAGAATCGGCACTTCATGGGCCTGAAGATAAGCCAAAAGATCGTCCGCCACATCACCGGTGGCAGCCCGGACATGGGTAATGATACCTTTTCTAGCCAGATATACCCCTTCATCCAGCAGGAACAGGCATGTATTTTTCCCCTCCTTATGTGCGATGGTTGCCAGATGAATAGCCCGGGTGGCCCGGTTGGTATCATTGGTGCCGCAGGATAATGCAATTACCACGTTGTTTGTCATGACTTCCTCCTTTTTTAGATGTCTAAATAAGATCATGAACTTTCAGCAATTCTCAGTGAACGTTAGTAATTTCCTGAATGTTCTCAGTTTCACAGATTTTGATCTTTGTTAGCGTGCTAATTCAAGTTCGGCAGTTTGTTTTTCTGATAGATTTTATCAAAATCAGAATATTTGTAAACAACCTGATTGCCAAAGGCAACAAAAATCCGAATGCCGATTTTAACAAATTGGCATGCCGAATGTACCAAAAGCAGGGTAAGATGGAAGATGAATCAGGGAGCCCTGATTTCAGAAGAATCTTTCATAATAAGAAGTAATAATGACTCCCAGTTACGGAATATGATGACTCGAATAGTACAGCGTAATTGGTTCCAGAATTCTTTACGTGC
>NZ_JQKJ01000050.1 GCF_000745975.1 Desulfobacter vibrioformis DSM 8776
GCCGGTAATTGGCATAGTGCAATGGCCCTTCACAGTAGGGCAGCTGCGTTCTTTGGTTTGTTTCGCCAGATCTAAGTCGATTTCATGAAGAAGAGAAAATAACGATTGTTGAGTAAGCAAGTCTAATGATATCATGGTTCCCGCCATTGGTTTAATGTGGCAGGAGCCCTCCATCAACGCATCGGCCAAGAAACGTGAGGGGGCTCCTCTCTTTTTCCATCACTTTTCTGGACCATTTTAGCGATTTTTTCCATCATTTTTTGAGTCCGCACTCAGTTAACTTTATGACATTGAGGTCAACGTAGAGAAAAGGCCGGCCATATTTTTGACATAACCGGCGAGTCAAAGCAGATCCCCCGGTTAGTGTCCCGAAACTGAAAACAACCGTACCATCAGAATCAATAATGTTCTGTTCTGTCCTCTTTGGGTAGCCTCCCCGGTTCATGATCTGAAACTCCGTATATCTTCGAGATAGCGGCCCTTTTTCTGTCTTTCTTCCCTTCGGCAGCCAGCCGCCATAGGGAACACCACACGACATTGCCGCATCAACCCCGGCGATGTCTGTACCGGTCTGACCTCCTGAGATTACTTTCTTTATCATCTGATTTGTTCTCCAATTATTGTGTGTAAAAGCCCCCAGCAGGATACCATACGGGGCTCAATGTTCAAATTCAGAAACCATTGCCGTTAAAGGTGTTTCGACAAGCATTCATGATTCAATAATCAAAATTGACCCAAAGAATGATCAAGGCCTTTTTTTCAATTGTCCTGGGATTGATTTTAGTCTCAAAATACTTTTCAACCTCAGCGGCAACAGTCCGGCCAATCTCCCGCAGGCTGGCCCCAGAAATTAATATATTAAATTTAGTCTTGCTTTTTCATCGTCGGTGATGGTTAATCTTCAATAAAATTGATTCGGGCGGGGAATTATTTATATCCGTATAACATTCAAAATATTCATGTTATCCCGTTAGATCGGTGGGCATGAAAGATAAACGGAAACCACTCATTGTATTGTTATGTCATCAAGAATAAGGAAACTAAATAATTTAACAATGAATAATCTGAAAAAAATATTTTGTACATATCATCTTATTTTCATTATTCCTATCGTCTACGCAATACACATGCTTGAAGAATCATTTGGTTTTGTGCATTGGGTAAATGTGAATATTTCCCCTCATTTCACTACAACTAATTTCCATCGCAATAATTTGTTAATGTTTGTTGCTTCAGTGTCAATATCATTTATTGCTTTCAAAATACAAAATCGAATAACAGCATTCTTAGTAACTTCATGGGTTTTTGGCTTGATTCTTAATAATGCATTTTTTCATATTGGGGGGACATTATTTTTCAAAAAATATTCCCCAGGTATATTGAGTAGCATGTTTATTTATTTACCTTTTTCACTGTTTTTATTACGGATAATGTTAAAAGAAAAACGTTTGAGAATAAATGAATTGGTATCATCATTTTTTCTTGGCGCAATTTGTCATTATGGTTTCATATACCTTGACGTTTTATCTAGTTGAAATTGACATAACAAATGCATACACTCGACTTTCCCCGCCGTTCCGTTCGCTACGCTCACTACGCTCTGGGTAAAGCGGGTGATGCTGGTGTTATTATCCATCTAAACTCAGAAAAGGAGAAGAGTCATGAAAGCATTTATTTCTGTATTTCTTTTTACCGTAGTTTCGTTTTATTTCCAACCCGCCATGGCGGAACAGCCACCTTTAACCATTGCAACGGGTTGGGGCGCAATGACCGGATCGGTGGTCATTGCCCAGGAAAAAGGTTTTTTCAAGGAACAGGGGCTCAAAGCGACGACATTATCCATGACTGGGGGGCAACAGATATTCCAGGCATATGTGCAAGGAAAAGCCGATGTAATGTGTAACACCTGCCTTCGTATTGTCCAGTCGAATCTCAACCCGTCTGACCATGTGATTATCGGGACGCTTTCCTATTCTGACAACCAGATGAAACTGATTGCCAGAAAAAGCGCGGGTATCACCAAGGTTTCGGATCTGAAAGGTAAAAAAATCGCTGTGACCCAGGCCAGTTTTGCCCATTTTTACCTTGAGAGGTTTCTGTTGTTCTACGGATTGACCTTAGATGATGTTGAACTGGTGTTTGGTGGTAAAAAAGAGATTCCAGGCATCATTGAACGCGGACTAGCCGATGCCGCAATGTGGCATGGAGTACCCATTGCGGAAACAAAAAAGATTCTTGGAAATGATTATGTGATTTTTCAGAACCCGGCCATTTACAGGAAGACTCAACAGTTGATAGTGCACCGAGCATGGTTGGCACAGCACCGTGAACAGGCCAAAGGGTTGTTGAGGGCTATTCTTAAAGGCGAAGAATTCATGAAAGCACATATGGAAGAAAGTATTGAAATCATGGCAAAAACCAAGGGTTATGATATTAAGGATATGGCACAAACTGTCCGGCATGAAATGAATTATCACCTCAGTCTGGACCAGTCGATTTTTAATGAACTGGAAGGTATAGAGCAATGGGCACTGGACAATAATATTGTCGAACGCAAAATCCCGAGGAATTATCTTGAAATGGTAGACTATTCTCTTCTGGAAGAGGTAGATCCAAAAAGGGTGAGTATTATCCGTCCGTTGTCGCTATAACAGGTTTCGCCACCACTACGCGATGGAACACCAGAATCAATTTAATAAAACATAATCCTGATTTCCAAAGATTCAGATACATTAATAACCTCACTTCCGTTTTTCCATTCACAAGCCCTTGGCAGTGCATACCACCAGGGGCTTGTGAATGGGATTAGCTATGAGTTCATCGACTGCAAGATATTGGCCGCCTTCAATCTTTCCCGGTCACGCTGCTGTTGCTCATTGGAAATATCAATCAGGTATTCAACTTCTTCCACTGCATCCTCGATTATATTTGAAATACCTTCTATGGTGCTTTCATTCATTCCCAAAGAGCTTTTAGCATAGCCGAATAGCAGGCTTGCAACAGCTTTTAGCTTTTCAAGCGGGCGGCAGGTCTCAAATAAGGGGTCTCCATCTTCTAACAATTGTTCTCTGGTGAAATCAGCTTTAATTTGCATCGCCTACCTCCATCCAACCGGCCACATCGTTGCCAAAAATCACAACCACGCCGCCCTTGAGATCTGGTCGTTCATTTTGCCGGAATTCATCGGCTATTTTTTTCTTAAATGGCATAGGTGGCCTCCTTTCCCCAATGGCCGATCTGCCCGGCAAGCTGTTTAAGTCCTGGCAGACAAGCTACGATATCAACATCGGCAGAATGCGCTTGATAAGCCCGGACAAAATCCTTGTGCCACCACTTTAAATCTGATTCGATGACATATGCCGCCCAGGAGCCGTACCTCCACCTGGTTGACATCAAATGCCTGGTTACGGGGTCTTCAAACTCAGGGATAATCCCCTTGCCGTACCTGCGCAGGTGATCAAGGACCTTTCCTGCCTCGATCTCTGCCCGGTCTTTCACGCTGACTCCGCCGCCCATAGTGTCGATAATATCGGCAGTGGTGGGCATGGAATTGTATTTATGAGTCCTGATAAGCTTAACTGCGGCTTCGGACACCTGGTCAATGGAGAATTCTTTCAGGGCTTCAAATCGTAGTTTCAAGCCGTTGCTGGTGAATGTCGTCCCCGGGTAGTTTTCCGCAACAGCCATCATGATTTCCGTGAATCGTTTCAAATCTTGTTTATCCATGGCTACACCTCCACACCCATTTCGGTTAAAAATTGTGCGGCAGCCATGTAGTTACTATCCATCCGTTTGGAGCCCGTAATAGTACCGTTTGGGAATCTACCCCTGGGTAACCATGTTGACAATCCCTGCTGATTCTGCCGGGTCTCAAGATATCCCTCAGCCCATTTGTTCTGCAGGGTCTTGTCCAGGTATGCCTTAAATTGCATACTCCCGCCACGGACATTCACGGCGGCATAGGTAATGGCCTCCTCAACCTCTCGTTCCGGATAGTCAACAATAGCCTTGTTCACAAAGGTGACCACCATGGGGCTTTTGTGTTTCTCAGGGATAAGATTTAAAATGGCATTGGAGGGACACGACGACGGCAACGGCATGGCCTGATCACAGATGGCCGGTACCGGTACCGGTTCCGGCGTAGTAGTCGTTGTTACCCTCAGTATTTGTTTAATATCAGTATTTATTATAGGAGCGGTTTCCTTGATTACGGTTTCCCGCATGTGGTTTTCCGTAATGTCGGCAACCTCAATATGGGCTCCCTGGACCTGGCTTTCCTTGACCTCGGGTTCCGGTTCTGGGGGCACCGTGGTCTGTGCCGCTATGGGGATTGATTCCGGTTCTTGGCCCGGCAAGGAGGTTTCATTCTCATTATCAGGCATCGCTTGGAGGTCTGTTCCCTCGCAGGAATACGTCCGTTGCTCTGGTGCCGGTCGATCCCCGCAGGGTTTAACCCGGTTTTCATGGATGATATACTCAACTCCAATTATCCGCCCGTTCTCATGCCTGGAAACTTCTCTCTGGATATATCCGGCCTCTTCAAGTTCACGGATCGCGGACCTTATGGCCGTGTGGCCATCCTTGCCGGTTTTCACCAGGTAATTGACGTTCAGGTTCCACTTGTCCGGTCTTGACAACAGGCGGGCAAGGGTTCCCCGGGCCTTATCGGAAATGGTTTCGTCCAGGAGGAATTCATTCGACAATCTTGTGTAGTTGGCTTTTTTTTCCGTTCTGATAATCATTGGGCCACCCTCCTTTCTCCCGGGAATTGGATCACGTTGTTGGTTAGGTAAATGGGAGTTATTCTTTTTTTCGGTTGGACCTGAGTGGATATTTGAGATTCCAGTTCTAAGATTCTTTCCATCAAAGCATTGCATTTACCCATAACAAGATCCTTTTCAATGTCCGCAATATCACGCATCGAACTCATAAAAAGGTAATGGTCTGTCTGCATACATGATTGCCTTGCCAGTGAAAATAACAAATCATTTTTATTGTTAATTGTGACGGTTTTTTCTTCCTCTCGTTCTTTTTTGAGTTTGTCCTCTCGCTCTTTTAGCTTTTGACGGGCCTTTTTTAAATCCTCATAGCAATAAACAGGCCCATTTTCGGCGAAATAGTGTTTATCAAAATTATTCATCTGCTCACCTCCCCGCACCGGATACCATAAAGTTTCCGGGCCTGATGTTCCCGGGCTTTTGCCTTGGATTCGTTTTCGGCGGTTAAGTCTGCAATGGTGTTGTTGACCATCGTCTGGATCTCATCAGCAGCATTGTTCAGGATTTCATAAATCCCGGCGCTGGCATCGCAGCCAAGTTCCCGCATTTCACCGGGAAGCATGGTTGAAAACAGTTCTGCGACTCCGCGAATTTTGCACAGGGATAAGCAGACATCATCAATGTTGGGTTTGTGGGTTGTGCCTTTATTGATAGGCGTGGTGGGGTTTTGATTCGACTTCATTTGGGCCTCCTGAGATTTCTGATTAAACCCTTTTGTCCTCTCAAAAACAAAAAGGGCAGCATAGGGGTTGAGAGACCGGTCTCAGGAAACCGGCATACCCGAAGGTATCCCCCATGCTGCCCAAAAGCGTATGCATGGAATATAAAAAAGCGCTCACATAAGAATGTAGACGCCTCTTCGCGTCCTGAGTTCCCGGCTCTCAACCCGGCATCCCTGAATTTGCAAGGAATAATTTACATTAGCCGGGTCTGTGGGATGGTGTCAAGGAATTATTTTGTGGCTCATATTTTTCCGGATTATGATCCACAACTGCCTTTGGTGCTCAGGTCCGGGCTTGTTTTCCTGGAAAACGTCGGCAGTGATCCCGGCAATGGGGAGGGGTATATAAATTGGGGGTTTTGATTCACCCAAAAAACAGACCTCTTTCTGACAGTAATCCTCTCTGCAAACGTCTCGGTTTGATCTACCGGATTTTGCATGCCAGGCCCTCAATAACAAAAGAAGTCAACGCCCGATCCAATAAAGGCTTGGGCGTTCATAAATAGACATAGCCATCGCCGTAAGATTCCTAATATTCTCTATAAAATTATCAGCAATTCAAATGCTATCTTTAACAATACTTTTCGAAATTCAGAGCCGGGGAAAAATCGTGATAACTTTTAATGCCCCAAATTGATGGTTTCAAACACAATTTTTTTCATAGCTTTCTTAAATAGTTTCCGGTTGTAATTATGGTTTTTAAGTAACGAACAAAAGACCTTATTTTTACTCTCCCCGTTCAGAATTGCCCTTTCGATGAATCTTTCGTCCCAATAATCAAATTTCCATCTTTTTTCCCAATTGGTTTTCCCACCGCATTTAAATTTCATCGAATCCCCGAAGATAAATCTACATGCGTTCTCAATATTTTGTAAATCAACTTGAAGAAGTTTTGATGGCTCCTTTTGTTGGGAGCGAAAAATATACTTGCCGTCCCGAATTTTAAGAAAATCTGCCATAATTTGTTCGTTGACCCCAAAAGAATATAACGCCTCTGTATAGCTGAATTTATAAATATTCTGTGTTGCATTGTGGCAATATATATAGTTTCGGATAGCCACAAATAAAACATCTAATAACCAAAGTGTTCCTATTGTGGAGTTGGGAAACCATTGGATTTCATTGAAGAAATGTTTTGTTGATGAAAGTGAATTCTTAAGAGCAAAAGACGCCGGTTTATACCCTTTAATCAAAGTTAACATGTCCTTGTCACCCTCGATAGGGATTCCCTCAAGATCCAAGTGGGTTAGGAATAGAGCTCCTTTGTTTTTCATCCGCTTGACTGTTGATTCTGACAAGAAGGAGATGTTGGGAAATTTATTTTTTAAGTATTGAAATTTTTTATATCCTTCGGAATGGATACCAATGAAATCTTGATCGCTACATATATTTTTATCGCCTCGTGCAGCCGATCCGAATTTTATCACGATGCAACTCATTATTTGATTATCCGTTTCACTATAATAGCAGTTACAATGGAGCACCAAATGACAGATAGAAGAAGGAAGATCATAGTTATGATCAGAGAGACTTGGTTCATTACTGGCGATAAATCACCATACCCAACAGTTGTAAATGAGACTATAGCAAAATATAAAGATTCAATAACATTACCCGCATTTTTTGTACTAATTTGGCCATTTATAGCAAATGCAAACATCAAAATAAAAATCACTGTTAGAACTAATGAATTCCATATGCCGTATCCATTTCCAAGGGTAATATCATAAATTAGACCTTTTAAAAATTTAAGCCGTCTTTTTTCCTTCCCGAATAAATACTGGTATCGAAGGTAGAAGCGAAATTTATTATCAGCATGCATTGCAAATTTTTCTTGATGCATATCTTTTGAATTTCGATAAAGAGCTTGAAACCACCACGTATTAACATTGGACCATTTTATATACCACTTTCTACTGTACTTAAATGATCGGGGGTTTAAATACGTCGATGTAATGGTAGCTTTGTAAAAACTAGACTCTGAAAAAGTACATTTATGAAATTCACAAGAATAAATTTGGGAACCATTAAAAAGACAGTTTTCAAAATGACACTTCTGGAAATCCCAATGCTTTATTTGTTCATAGGAGAATATACATTCGTGGAAGTTAACATGCTTAATCTGCCTATTTCTTTCAGAAGATATTTTATCAAAAAAAATAAAATGGTGTTCGATTTTTGAATTATTTTTTATGTTACCGACTGAGATGAAATCAGTAATTTTCACGTCTATTTTGGGAAGTCCTGACATGAGTTCCTCTTGGGTGAATATGTTAACAATATCGATTTGGTATTCTGCATCAATAAGCACTGATCATATAACATATAAATAAAACGAAATAATTATAGAATTTAAAAATTAAGATTGGACCTTCGTTACTTTTAATTTCCCGTTCAAAAGTAAACCATACTTGCATCAAGTATGGATTTTTAAAATGATTAGGTATTCGGCTATAGCCACGAGGTAAATGAGAAATGCCAGGGTCAACAATGATGGTATGATTACGGGGAATTCCCCCCTCCCCGTACCCCCACCACTACCCAAAACATTGCTCCCCATAACAAAAACCGCATCCCCATCACTACCTCACCTAAAGCTCACCCCAGTGCCTTAACCAAAGGATCATCACTTCTCAAAATAGTACCGGAATCTGTTTCCTGGTCAAAAACGATAACGGCCTTACCGGACCGGAGTTGGGCCATCACCTGAGCGATCTTGGTGCCTAAAGGCATTTCAACCTCACCATAGTCCGTGCCATCTCTGGTCACAAATTCTTCAACAACACCGTGGAGAGCTTCCGGGCTCAATTGGTCCCACGGGATAATTAAAGCCGACATTTTTATTTGGCCCGGTTGGTAGCATCGGTCTGATAATCAACTCTCTCCCGCAGTTCTTTACCCGGTTTGAAGAAGGGCAATCTTTTTGCAGGCACCGAGACGTTCTCCCCTGTTTTTGGATTTCTGTCGATGTATCCAGCGTATTCCTTCTTGAAGAAAGAACAAAATCCCCGGATCTCAATCCGTTCCCCGTTGATCATAGCGTCGGTGAGGCTGTCGAAGAACAGCCTTACCAAATCAATGGCTTCCTGCTTACTTAACCCTGTTTTGTCTTTAACCGTTTGAATCAGTTCAAGTTTGTTCAATCGTTTACTCCGGGTAATTGGTTTTGAAATGGAGGGATTTTACCGGTTTTCGGGAAATTATCAAGTTCGGAGTTAGACCGTCCGTATACGGACATTACAACTTTCCATATATGGAAACTTCGTTTCTATACGTGTATAAACCCCAATGCTCACTTTTGAGTAAAGGTAAGCATTCATAAAATCATAAAAGCCATATCATTTAAGGCTTTCATCCATTTCATGAAATTCAACCAGTTTTGAAAGGCCAGTTTGTGGCCCAATTTATATCAAACTCAACATTGAAGGAGGGACAGCCATGTCCAGAACCAGCACCACCAATTTAACCGTAGAACCCATTCGCCAAGCCAAAAATGTGAAAGCGATCTCCCGCCTGTTGCAATCCAGGCCCAGGGATTATTTGCTTTGGGTAATGGGAATTAACAACGGCCTACGGGCAAAAGACCTGGTCCGTATCAGATACAGTCAGATAGAAGGCGCAAAGCCAGGAACCGTGATCAACATCATTGAAACCAAAACCGGCAAAAACAATGTGCTGGTTATCAACAAGGCTGTGCATAAGGCGTTACAAGGATATCTGGCAGAGGTTGAGCCAGCCCCGGATGATTTTTTGTTCAAGTCCCGGAAAGGCAGCGGCCACATAAGCAGTCAAAGCGTCGGCAGGCTGGTTAGGTCTTGGACAGCAGCCATCAATCTCAAAGGCCAGTACGGGGCACACACTTTGCGGAAGACCTGGGGCTATTTTCAACGTACCCAACATGGCGCAGGTTTCGAGATCCTATGCAAGAGGTACAACCACTCATCCCCGGCCATTACGATGCGGTACCTGGGCATCGAAGACCGGGAGGTGTGCGAGTTGCTGATGAATGAAATTGGATAAATTGATCGTATATGTTTACCGTCCATCGTCCAAAGCCTATCAACACAATGCTCGTGGCGTTTGGACGATAAGGACGATGGATTTTTAAAAATTCTTGCCATTAGTTGCAATCTTTGTTTTCATACATGGTATCGTGCATTAATTTCAATTGAGTGAGGCTCGCCTTATGAATGAAAACATCTTAGATGTGACAATGGCCCCTGAATGTCCGCATAAAAATTGTGGGCAAATCTTCAACGAATCGAACCTACGTCTGGCAATTTATCTGAATGGTATCTTTTTTCTGGTTAAACCGGAAAAGGGTATAATTGGCTTCACCTGTCCCCGATGCCAAAGGACAGTCACCAACAGCGCCAGCTACAATGACATTCTAAAAATTAAAGACAGATTATCCAATTCACTTATAGAGGTTGTATCATACTCAGAAAGTGAAAATGGAAAAATGTTGGTCTATCCTAAAAGCAGTTTTGAACCTACCCTGAATTATTTATCCCCGTTCATGCTGAATTCTGAGGTCATAAACGAATTGAACATCGATTATTTTAGATCGTCCAATGAAAACGATAGAGTCATCTCAGACCAGATTATAGATCATGTCGAAAAAAATCCAGAACTAAAGGACAAGTATTGTTCATTTGCCGGTGATGCAAACAATCCCATAAGCACATTCAGAGCAGTTTATTGGTTTGATGAAAAAAACATCGGGAATTGCCTGAATTACGAGGCTGAACACCACGTCAGGATTTTCCCCCGCTATCATTATCGGACTGAACTGGTTAAGCAGATCCATTCACTCCTTGGGATCAACTATTTCATGGGCAAAACTTTTGAACAGGCAAAGGTTGATCACGAAAAAGAAAATACACAATTGATAGAAACCCTAACAACGTATGCTCGTGAACATAATTTGAATGTTGAAAAACTTTTAGAAGAGAATCATATCAATGATTCTTCTGCGTTGATCAACATAATTGACCAGAATCAAGACCGGATTGCAAATGATCCCATTATTCCAGCACAGTTTCTAAAAATTTTAACCTCGGGACCAGATCCTCTTGGCAATTTAACTGCTGATACCTGTAATTACCTCTGGGCAGAAATAAATCCTTTCGAAAATAGAATTTTTCCGGAATTCTTTGTTGATGAGATTGATGATCCAGGTTTGCCCCCTCGAATCAGTGTAAAATTTGAAAAGCACATCACTATGGCAAAACTGGTTCAGGAGAACTCAACCAAACAATATACACAAGAATTTTTAAGGGAGAACCTTGTTGATTTTCTGGAAGAATATGAAAAGCTAATCCAGTCCAACCAATTCTGCTATGCTGATGTATGGAAACTGAAAAACAACTATCTGGTTGATCTGTATAAAATTGTTAATAAGGGCCTTCGAGATCACGTGCCGTATGCAATGTATCGTGAAGGAGAGGGCTGGAAGATTGTGTATGGCGGTAAATCAGTCGGTGGCCTGCGTGGCAAAGGTTTTCTTTGGATTTATCAAGTGATTTCAAGGCCCGATACACAAGTTTTTTATAGAATGCTTGATCAGCAATTCAATGATATAGAGGAATCAGAGGATGATGGGTCGTTAAAAGAAAAGTAAGCGCTCTATAAACCCCATCTTCCAGAGAGGTGTTTTTCATGAAATAGTGGGCCATCTTTTAACGAATAGATAAAAAGGATGCTTGCTCCAGTATGAAAAAAAATATCACCCCAATTAACGGCCAGGAGTCCCCGGCAATTCTTTGCGAATTTTACCAAGAACATTTGAATAATTGGAAAAATTCTGGTCTCAGTCAAGCTGAGTATTGTAGACAGAACGATTTGACCCGCCATCGTTTCGGATACTGGAAAAGGAAACTCTTTAAAAAGGAAGAAAAAATGAACTTTGCCCTTCTTCCAATAAACATCTCTGAGCCAAGTGCGTC
>NZ_JQKJ01000051.1 GCF_000745975.1 Desulfobacter vibrioformis DSM 8776
TCAATCAAGGTTTGAGCCAGATTACACAAGGCTTGGCTGTGAATATGTGATTCTCAAAAAACGTAAATTTTTCTCACGTTTTTTAGGAACAAAGCCTAACCCTGCGATTAGGTGCTCACTCGCTAATACTTTGATTTAGAATTAACTTATTATTTCAGATGGTTGGAATAGATAAGTCCGTTGCTTTCACCCTCTGTTTTTCATGGAAATTCAGAGTATTAGAATGGCCAAAATCATAATCAAAGTATTAGCGAGTGAGCACCTAAAATTCCTTATCTTAGTGATCTCATCATCAACAAAGCTCTCAATTTACTAACTTCTCAATAACTTGTGGTAAACTCGTAAATCTTAAAAGTAAAACCTTTGATTTTAGGGCATTTTCGATTCCAAAAATCGGAATTTACCACAACTTATTGAGAAGTTACTCAATTTGTCTGTTTAACTGCGATTGAATTTGCTATCCTTTTGTCTTTTTACCCGGACTAAGGCGGCAAAAAATGAGCAATTTAAAACAGTGGATTTCGACACTTCATACTCGGACTTATTGAGAAGTCACCTTGTATATATTCTAATATATTAATTTTACTATATTTTTTTATTTACCCCCACTTATTGAGAAGTTACGGTCAGAGCCCGTTATAGAATTTTTCACTTTCATATTTATAAAGAAAAAAATGATTGCAAGAGTTCCAATTCCAATGACTCCGAGTAGCAAATTTTGCTGAACAATAAACCAGACAAACAACCCGACAAGGAGCTGCAAAATCCCATAACCGAGGGACACTTTCCAATGGGCAATTTGCCCCTCATTGACCAACACCTGATAAAAATGCCGCCTGTGGGGCAGGGTAAGTCTTTGACCGTCTATAATTCTTTCCATCATGGTGATCAATTCATCCATATAGAAGGGGAACATAAAACAGACTAATATGACAAAATCTGAAAATGTATGGGTAAATGCTACAACTATGCAGGCAAACACAAATCCCAGTAATATGCTCCCCACATCCCCCATGAAGACCCTGGCTTTGGGGATGTTAAACGGTAAAAAACCGGCGCAGGCGAAGACCATGGCAAAAGACAGGGTGCTTAACTCCGGGTTCCTACCGGCAACTGCTCCATAAGATCCTAATAAGCTGAAACCGATTATTCCGGTTACACCCGCAATGCCGTTTATTCCGTCCATGAAATTAAAAAAATTGGCGGTGCCGACGACATACACCGCTGCAGAAACATATATCAGGATTGATATCAAAAACTGATGAAACCCTTTTACGGAGGTTAGCGATGATATATCGAGTTCTGTGAGAAACAGGAACGCCACTCCAAATTGTACGACCAGGCGTAAACCGGGATTCAAGTTGATCCGGTCACCGAATAAGCTGAGCAATGAAAGACCTGTCACCGGTATCCAAAAACAGATTGTAATTTTGTTAAGGATACAAACCATCATAAAAACGAATAAAATCCCTATTCCGCCGCCTTTGGGTGTTGGACGGTCATGGGAGCTTCTTTCATTTGGACGATCTATCAGGCCTAAAAGATATGCATGTCGGGATACGAACCAAGCCCCAAATCCACCTAAAACAATCGAAAAAAAATACAATATCAGAGACTCCAAATAATTCTGATGGGTTTGCTAACGCCACTTCTTTATTGCTCTAAGCCATTCAACTTCTCTTCTTATCCCCTCCTCCAGCGTCTCCAGTGGCTCATACCCAAGCACCCTTTTTGCCTTTTCACAGGAAAACGTCAACGGTTTACTCAATTTCCTCACCCTGGCAGAATCAATCGGAAACGGAACATGTATCCATTTTTGAAAAATATCACCAAACTTTCCAGCCAGATCAGCCAGCAAGACAGGCGCATGGAACGGCCGCCATCGCATACCCAACGCCCCACAGATACAATCAACCATCTCATTCATTGTATAATCCCGTCCATCCGTCACACAAAACAGCTCATTTACAGCTTTTGCCTCAAAGGCGACCCTTATTGCGGCTTCTGCGGCATTTTTCGACGAAATCATGCTCCTCAAACTATTTCCATCCCCAAAATAGAAAAAAATTTTCTTTCTCACAGCCTTTATCAAAGCCGCTACATTCCCTCTATCCAAGGGCCCATAAACAACCGGAAACCTCAAGACAACCCCTTCCGGCCCGCCATCATTGGAGCTGTTCAATACCAGCTGTTCTGCCTGGTATTTACTTTCGGCATATACAGAGCCTGGCTTGCATGTGGAAAGTTCGTCACCATGAAAATCGGCATCTTTTCCATAAACCCCTACAGTGCTATAAAAGACAACCTTTTTAACTCTGTTTTTTTTCGCAGCCTCTAATAAATTCTTCGTTCCTTCAACATTCACTCGGAAGAACTTCTCTTCTTGCTCTTTTGTTCTAGGTACTGAATGAACCCTGCCTGCCAAGTGGAAAACAACGTCGCAATCCATGCACAGTAAGTCCAAGGCCTCAGGTGAATTAATATCCCCGGTTATGGCTTTAACTTTATTATTCTGGCAATTTAAGAAAGCATCATTCTGAAGAGCCAAAAGGTTCAGATACGCACCATCCGCAATTAATCGTTCAATCAGCGGTCGGCCGAGACAACCGGTTCCGCCTGTTACAGCTACATTCATTGAACTTCCTTTATAGGCTTTGAAACGAACTGGATTATGCGATTTAAGCCTTTCTTAAACGTAAGTGAAAGCGGAGAAATATGCACATTATTTTTCTTTCCAGCACGATATATCTCAAGATTTTGTTTTATGATATTTTTAATGTTTTTGTTTGTTGTACCGCCCAGCCTCATCTTCACCAAAACATTTGGAATGTAAACCGATGGAATTTTATATTTGCCCAAAAACCGCACCATGAGTTCAAAATCAGATGCAAGCTTGTAATCAAGATCAAACATGCCATATTTGTCATAAATCTTTCTGCTGACAAAAAAAGTAGGATGCGGCGGCACCCATCCCTTTCTTAATAACCCATCCCGATAATCACACGACTTCCAGTAACGAATCACCTTGTTCAAATTAAATTTATCCACATAAACCAGATCAGCATAACAAATGTCAATCGAAGGATTAGCAAAAATACCTGCAATCTTTTTTAATACCAGATTGTCAGCATAAACATCATCAGAATTCAACAACCCGACAACATCGCCTGTAGTTAAACCAATCCCCTTATTCATGGCATCATAGATACCGTCATCCTTTTCGCTAATAAATTTTATGCTTCCTTCAGGATATTTTTTGACAGCTTCTTTTATAACTTCAACAGTGCCATCAGTTGACGACCCATCAACTATAATATATTCTATATCGTCATACTCCTGTGATAAAACAGAATCCATCGCATTTTGTATGCTTGCTTTATTGTTGTAGACAACGGTTACAATAGAAATTTTCATATCAGAGACTCAACTTTCTGAGGAGATAAAATCCTCATTACCCTTCGTTTGCTAATATGGGGGGGGCGCCTTTTCTAATCCTCAGTAGTTAATCGCCGTACCCATGACCTGATCAAGTATGGTCTGTATGATTTCATCCGAAATACTGTGAGCTTTCTGCAAAAAAGCTTTAACCATGATCATAATTTTCTGAAGACAATGGTTCGGACAAATTTAGGCGCTAATAACGCCGTAGTTCAAGAGTTCTTCGTATTGAGGCATATTTTTTATCAAGATAGGGTTCAAATCTAAGTACATGGACAAAAATAAATCCATATTAAGAAAACGAAACCGTAAATTCCTTACCGACGTTTGCCAATATATTATCTAACTCAGCTTTCAAAAATTCGGCTCATCGCGGATTAGTGTGACAAACACCTAACCCTGCGATTACCCGTAGCCTAAAATTGTCAAAATTTCGGTATCCGAAAGCCATGCGTGTTATTACTCTCAGTGCATTATTCGCACCTTCGACAAATCCGTTGGTAATTCGTTCGATAAAATAATTAAGGATTTGATCTCGCCAATTGTTAAAAGTAGTTACAAATTTTGCAATCAATTTGTTACCTGTTCGCATAGCCTTTCGACACCATGCATCAAGAAACCGGGCAGCTTTCTCCCTGCATGTTATTTTTTCAAAAATCGTACGGAATTCTTCTTTTAGTAAGTACAAAGTACAAAGCTCCGGGCATTCTTGCAATATCTGTTTTAACCGATCTTCCTCTTTATTTGACAATTCAGATCGGTTGCGTACTAAAATCCAGCGGCTGCCTTTAAGTATTTTTTTTAATTCGGGACCACATTGGTTTTGATATGTTGTCCTGAGCTTTGTCAGGCGCATATTGAGTTGTTTCATCACATGGAAACGGTCAACCACAATTTTGGCACGGGGCAGCTTACTACGGGCAGCTTGATAATAAGGTTTCCACATATCAATGGATACAAAGCGGATTGACTTTCGACATTCCGGGCTCAATGACTCAATCCAGGTTTCTAATGTTTCTTTTTCTCTGTTAGGCAGTACTGCAAGAACACATTTTTTTGAAATATCTGAAATAATAAGAACAAATTGCTTGTAGCGTTTTTTGAGGGAAATCTCATCTACTCCCAGAACCCTGATTGTGTTGCAATTATCCAAATTATGCTTAAATGCAGCAAAACGATTGAATATTTCTTTAACCGTAGAGTGGCTCAGCCCTTCACGTACAGCAACAGCCTTACGGGTCGATTCAAGACAGGATTGGTAAACATGTCGTTCAAAGGCAATTGATTGTCTACGATGGGGCTCTACAAAAGGCAATTGCTCAGAAAAGATCTTATCACAATCTTCGCATTTGAAACGGCGGGCTGAAAAATGCAAAAAGGTCTTTTTCCCCCACACGTCTAAATGTCGGATTGATCGTTTTTCTTCTTGATGGACATTCTGTGAAAGGCAACCACAATGAGGGCACAAAGCAACATCATCTCGATGGGCACACCAAAGATGCAGTGCTTCGTGATTCCCTTCTCGACGAATAGCATACATGGTTACAAATAAGGTCGCAATGCCCAATAATTCAGTGAGTGTGCTATCCACCGTTTTTTTGAATTCTGACTTGCTAATTCGTTTCACGGCTTTTGATGCGTCCTTTATAAAACTTGGTATGTACGGTAGTAATTTCATGGGAAACCCTCATTAGTTATTATTGGCCTTTCCCATTGTTATTTATATGATTTGATTGCAAATATCTCGCATAAAATGAATAAAATTAATCAACTTACATTTTTTCACACTAATCCGCGATGAGCCAAAAATTCAAATCCTTTATAAGCTGAAGCTGATAACCAGAAATACTTGATATGTCTCCATAAAATTTCAATCAGATTCAACTCCGGTGAATATTTGAGGATAAAGTAGAGAAAAAGCCCTCTTTCTTCCCATTTCTCAATTTGAGCCTTAAAAATGGAGCTGTGATGTATTGGAGCATTATCTATAACAACGATGGTTCTTTTGGTAATGTAAGATGAAAAAGCATCAAAGCAGGCCACTACAATATCTGAAGTAACTGAGCAATCAAAAACGCAAGGGAAAAAGTCATTTTGCCTATTCAAAAATCCCAACACATTGATTCTTGGAGTTTTTCCACTCGGGAGTAAGAGTTGTTCATCCTTATCTTGCCAGGCATATGGAATCTCAGGCACGCCGGTAAAGCCAGATTCATCAACATAATACAAATCAATGATATTTGCCTTATCTTCCTCTTTCAAGATTTCAATTTCCTTTTGCGCTTCCCTGAACTCATTCTCATTGCGTTTGCTTTTGAGAGATTTCCGTCCGCGACACCAACGCAGTTTTTTTTATGATCCGTTTCAGGGTTTTTATGCTGATTTTTTTACCAAACTTTTCCTCTATTCCAGTAATGGTAGTTTTAAGTTGCCTTGGATTTTTCTTTACAATATCAATAATCTCAGCATACTCCTCACCATGGATCAGTGGTGTCCTTCCAGGATGCGGTTTATCAATTAAGGAGTCAAATTGATATTTTTCCCATCCATCGATCCAATGTCATAAACTTAAGCATTGAGATTTTATTTTACCACGAAGAACACGAAGTTCACGAAGATATTAGAGTACTAAACTTCGTGTTTTTAATCTGAAAGTTTTTTAACTTTCTGACATTGAGTATTAGTGCCTTCCAAATTAATAATCGCCCACACTTATTGAGAAGTTACCTAAATTCAATGTCAGAAAGTTGAGATATAATCATTGGTTCTCATGTTCAGCTTCCATCAAACGTTATATTCTTCAATTGAAATATGTGATTTAATGGTTTTATCAGATTTATCAGAGCTCCTACTAACTAAAACTAATCGTAAGAAAATACTAACAAATAGACACATAATCAAGGTCGGAATTTGGTTTAAAAAACTAAATATAGGCCATATAGAAAAATGAATCATAAGAATAAAAGCAAAAAATTCTTCGCGGTTTTTTAGGAAATATTCATAAGCCATTCTTTTAATAAAACCGTTAATAAGGCCATGAAAAAATACACCCAACACTCCGAAATCCAAATAAGATAATGACCAATTTAAAAGACCTGGAGTATTTCCCATCTCAGCCTTTCCGGGGAAAAGAACTTGATGAATCAGGGTCTGTCCGTATTCATAAGGCTTTCCTGGAAATAGACCACGGGGAAAATAAAACCATAGGGAAGATAACCAGCCTTTTCCATAATGAAATTCAAACTCATCGAATCTTGATAAAAATCTTGTTGTCGTATCAAAATAATCTTTAAAATAGAAGGTTGATTCCAATAGTGAAGACGTAGATCCTTGGAGGATAAGTAATGATAAAAATAATACAGAAAAGAATAAACCCATGGCGCATAAATTATAAAATGATATTCGCTTAATTTTAAAATGTCTATAAAATAAGGCAACAATGAGAATGATCAATATATTATTTTTTGAACCGGTAAAATATGCCAAAGAAGAAAAAAAGACTGAGACAATTAATAGTTTTATACCTATAGGATGCTTTGACCACAGGTAGTAAATAAATGTGAACGTAATAGCCCATTGAGATAAAAGAAAAAATAGTCCAGCCCCGGAACGAAAATTTTGATAAGCTCTGCGGGTATCAGTTATCCATAAGATCCCACCCCCACCTATTTTTAGTAATAAACAATATGATGTTATTATACATAACAAAAAACAAAAAAACTTGAAAGTATTGTATTTTTTTGCGCTACTAATAAGGTTTAAACCGGTAAAATTCATGATCTTAAAAAAAATAATTGTAAGAAATGAACCTTTAAACAAGAAAGGTATCAATAAACCGGTGAAATTAATTGCAGCAAAGAGAATAGTTTGTTTACTATCAATAAGGGAGTAGGCGTTTGTTGCTAAAATATAATTAGCAAGAATTCCTGACAAAATAGTATACATTCCAACTTGTGTAATGCTTGCGGAAGTAATTGGATTGATGACATTACGATATTTCAAGGTGGCAAGTATTGAGGCTATAAAGGCATAGAATCCCAATAAAATAAAAGCATTTTCCAGTGAAATTGAAAGCATTTTTTTGTTTATAACGAAGGAACTGAAGCTAATAATATTTTGGTAAATATTCGGGATTTTGAAATAAAGCCACTGTCCCTTTTTTCAAGCGCTTCTATCTTTTCACGTTCATTTTCAGTCAGGTTGGAAGGCTTCTTCAGCAATATCCATCGCAGTTTCCAAAACTCTGAGGCAAATTCCAACATATCTTTATCCTTATTTTTTTTATCTTCCGCTTTCAGATTCCTTCTGTATTCCAGAAGGCATTTTTTAAATTTTTTCATATATTTTTCGCCGTATGAAATGGTGAGTGGGCTCAAGAAGGTTTTATAGCGCTCCATGCCACAGAATGCCGTCAAAAAGCTAAGGATGCCCAAGACCCAAAAAGACAATTCAACAAATCATACCCCTAAATCCGCTTACATCAATGGTGGTGCTATCAACAGCTTCTGGTCTTCTTCAGTGAGCGGATGTTTAGCAATGCGCCTATAGTGTGCCCGAAATATGCGCACCGTGCGTTCCCACAAGTAGCGATTCACGTTCTTATGCCCACGTTCAATTAATGTCTGGCGCAAAGATTCATCTGTCCATAACCGTCTGATTGCTTCGGCGATTTCTTCCGGCTGCTCATGATTAAAGATTAACGCCGCATCTCCTGCTTGTGTAGGTAAGGAGGTTACATTTGAGCAAGCTACTGGAACTCCTGAAAGAAAAGCCTCCCAAATCGGGAAGCTCCCTGCCTCATACTTGGTCGGAATCACTACACATTTAGCCAGTTTATATAGGCATTGCAATTCAAACGAAGTCACAAACCCAAGAAAACAAGATTGTGCATCTAATCGCAATAATTCAATATGTCGCTTGATTTCCAAGAAAAATGTTCCAGAAATAGAACCTGCGAAAACCACTGATACAACCATGCCATATTGTTCCCTCAGGATTGCCACGGCATCAAGCAAGCCCAAATGATTTTTATGCGGCCACGTCTGAGCAGGGTAAAAAATAAAAGAATCCGGTAATGAAAATTTTTGCTGAACACTTGTAAAATCATCATGGGTTGGTTCTTGGAATGCGTTAATTACCGGAGCAAGTGGTATAACCTGCACTTTTTCATTTGAAAGATTGTAATTCCTAATTAAATCAGCTTTTACCCAAGACGAAGATACTGCTACCAGTTTAGCTCGACTAGAAAATATCCTGTATAGCAATTCTCTGAGCACGCGTTTGCTCATACTGAAATAATGAGGCAAATGTATATGTTGAAGATCATGTGGGTGATATATGCTTGGTACTTTAGTGAGAAATGCTACCTGATGTGTAAAATGCATAATGTCGATCTTAGCTTTTTCAATTGTACCATCTGACCACAAATTGCTTATCTTCCAGCGTTCGGAAACAGGATAAAGTTTTTGTAAGAGATCGTAAAGCTTAGGCGCATTAATTTTTAGTAAAGTCTTCAAACGTGAGCTTCGAGGAGCCTTCGAGCAATGCAGTATTCGACATGGCCCAGAGATATATGGTTTGATCCACTCATCTGCATCAGAATAGGCCAAAAAATAATATTCTTCTTGACCATCCGTCAACTGAGATAATCCATGAGCAAGGCCGATAACAAATTGTTCAACACCTCCGGCTGTTCCGCTAATAAGACGGGCATCAAGGCATATTTTTAAAGGCTTCATACTAAGTTTAATAACCCAACAAGTTGTCCATCTTCCTCGACAGCTTGAAAAGTGTATCCGAGTGACTTATATAAATTCACGCTGCGAATATTATCTGGGTAGCATTTTAGCTTTACTTTAACAGCTCCGCGCTGCCGGGTCGCAGCATGAAGAAAATACATAAAGGCCCTGCCCAAACCCTGACCTTGCGCTGATGGATGTAGGGAGATCCCTAAACTGGGGATAGTGTAACCTTCATCCCATCCTCGCAATAAGCCATATCCTAAAACGCGGTTTGCTATGACTGCCACATAGTAAAGATCCTGGCCCGCATATTGACTGATTCTTTGCGCCTCGGCCTTTGATAATGGATGCGGATGAAAATAACGTCCAATTCCGCTTTCTTCAAGATCTTTAAAGAAAACCTCTATCGATTTTTGAAATTCAGGACTTACTTTTTTAAACTCTAACGTTTGCATTTTTATGCACTCCATTTTTACCTTTTTTAGGAACGGATAATCTGCGTAATTCTATCCAAGTTTACATTCTCCAACTGTGTATAAGTTGTTAAATTCATTCCAGATTGGCTCAAGTCATCAGTAATAGGTAGATTCTCGCCACACCGTCGTGATTCTTCACGGAATGGAGGCAAATGATGTAGGGGTATAAAGAAAAGACGCGACTCAATCCCCTCCTTGTCTAATAATCTCATCAACTCATCAACTCATCACGTGAACGGCCATACGCTTTTTCTTCTACCGTAATACAAAATAGCCAAGGAGCAGGTTCTGCCCATAATGAAATCGGCTGAAATCCAATTCCCGGGATATTTAAAAATTTTTTACGGTACTCAGTAAATATTTGCTTTCGCCGTTCGATAATCTGCCCACATCGTTCAATTTGAGCACATAACATAGCACAGGCTATATTGGTTAGGCGGAAGTTGTAACCAGTTTATAACACTACAGCGGCACTTGTCTTTTTTCACAGAAAAAGGAGTGAGAAATCACCACATTTTAGCTGATTTAGAGCCATAAAAGGCTCCCCATAAAAGGTTCCATTGACAGGCGCGATTTCGGAAGTGCCGCTGTGAGTGATAAGAAACTATAGACAAAATACAGGAAACAAGAAGGCAAAGTGCCTGGGTGCCCATTTTAGCCCTGCATTGTTGTTGTCTTTAGTTTCATTGTTCGTTGTGGGCTTTACGCCCATGACTGTTTTATATGAAACACCTCCCTTAAAAAAAGGGAATAGTATCCTGTTGGTTTATGGCCTTTCGTTCCACAACACTTTCATTACCGCTACAAGTTGAAGGTATCAAATCAATAAAGCTATTATCTCTTTTGGGTAAAAATTAAAGCACAGAAGGCAACTTTTTAAATCATCAGCGGCGGCCGGTTTATACTATAAAAGTTTTACCGAACTGAAGTTCCAATCCTGCCCAACCACCCGGAAAACTTGATTGTTCACGAGTAACCTTTTATAAAGAGAAGCACCACACAACCTTTAT
>NZ_JQKJ01000052.1 GCF_000745975.1 Desulfobacter vibrioformis DSM 8776
CTTATGGAAATCTATATACCCATTCTCAGAGCGGACCTTGCCATTGAGGAGAAGTATACCCTAAAAAAGGAAGCACCCATGAATATACCGATAACGGCCATTTACGGTATTGAGGATGATGAGGCCCCCAAATCAGTTATGGCACCATGGAAACGATATACCACGGATTCCTTTGAATTGATCGGCCTGCAAGGCGGGCATTTTTTCATCAATACCGCCCGGTCGGCTTTTTTATCCTGCCTTTCCCGGATAACAGATTTTTTTCAGTAAATTGTGCAGTCGGCACTTAAAATATAAATGTATCCTTTTTAAAAGTGGAGGTAATTTTAAAATGAATTCAAACGAAATTTTGAATCAGATAGGAGCGACCCCCATGTTTCGGATCGGGCTTGGGGGAAATGACGACATGAACATTTACGCAAAAGCAGAATACCTGAATCCGGGAGGTTCAATCAAAGATCGCGTTGCGCTTTTTATTATCGAACAGGCTGAAAAAAAGGGCAGATTAAAAAAAGGAATGTCCATCGTAGAAGCAACCAGCGGAAATACAGGCATTGCAGTGGCCATGGTTGGTTTGGTCAAAGGGTATGATGTCAGGATCATCATGCCGGAAAATATGAGTGATGAGAGAAAAAAAATGATCCGGGCTCTGAATGCTGAATTAATTTTAACGCCTCCTGAAAAAAATGTGGCAGGCGCTGTTGAAAAGCTTAAAGAGATTATGGCTGAAGATGACAACATTTTTGTCCCTGACCAGTTTGAAAATCATGACAACAGTATGTCCCATTATCTCTCCACAGGTCCTGAGATATGGAAAAACATGAACGGCCATGTGGATATTTTTGTGTCAGGCCTTGGCAGCGGCGGCACACTCATGGGAACAGGGAAATACCTGAAGGAAAAGAATCCTGAAATCATGATTGTTGCGGTTGAGCCGAAAAATGCCTCTGCACTTCTGGGCCATGAACCGGGACTCCACAAAATAGAAGGCATAGGCGATGGATTTGTTCCCTCCATTGTGGATACCAGTCTGATCGACAATGTCATTGAAGTTGACGATGACAGCGCGGTGGAAATGACCCGCTGGCTTGCAAGTAAGCAAGGCTTCCTCGTAGGAATTTCTTCCGGTGCCAACGTATGTGCAGCCCTTGAAATGCGGCATCTGTTTGGAAAGGATAAAAATATCGTCACCATTTTCCCCGACGGCGCGGATAGGTATTTCAGCACAGCCCTTTTTGCTGACCGATATCGGGAACTGGCAGTGGCTATATAGTGCCTTTCACAAGTTCTTCTTCGATTGTTAAGGAATGAAATAGGTACATGATGACATCTTTAATGGGATTCATTGCGGAAAAAAAGGACCTGTCATGCTATGCACTGGCCTATCCGTACTGGGTGAGGTCCTTGGAATCGCCCCTATGCCATGATCTACACAATAATTAAATTGTCGCTCACAGGTGGTTGCAAAGAGGTCATTTCCCCCATTTCCAGATTGGAAAAATAGGCGTTAGCACCCAAAAAAACCAGAAAAACCTTATTTTTACATGGGATTTCCCTGCAACCCCATTCCACCCTTGTTTGAATCCAAACGAAAAGGGATAAAGGCCGGTCCTCACGCCTTTATCCCTTTTTTTTGTCCGTTGAATAAATCAACCAAACGCCTGAGTCTTAAGGGACTTAGCCGATCTTAATTTACCGTTAATTGTCGCAGAATACTTCGGCAAGGCCCAGATAGAACGGGGTCTTTTATTTTTTTGACGGTGAATCAGGGGGCTTCGTTGTGTCCGATAGGACATGAGGGTTATACACGATGGGAACACCACCGTCCTGGGAGGCCATCAATTCTACGACCGCCTGTTTCAGATAGTTTGCCCCAACTGTCAGAGTCAAGTGGAAATTGTCTCTTCCATCAATACCTTTCTGAAGAGACTTGTTTCAGATAATCTCCAGGATTCAATCCGAAATGGTTTTTGAAGGACTTTGTAAAATAACTTAAATTTGAATATCCCACTTCATATGCAGCGCCACTGACATTAAACCGTCCCTCATCAAGGAGAAGTTTTGCCTTTTTCAGTCTTATGTCCCTTAAATACTCAAAAATGGTTTTTCCGTATAATTTTTTGAAGCAGTAGTTTAGTTTTGGATGGGAAATACCGGCTTCCCTTGAAAGCGCCTGAAGACTAAGGGGCTTTTCAATATTTTCCTCTATTATTCTCTTAATCCGGTATGTCATTTCAATCTCAGTCTGTTTCAAAATCTCTTTTGTTTTATTTTCTTCAACATGAAAGGAAATATGGCCCACAGCTCTTGATAACAGTTCAAAAGCCTTTCCTTCAAGAAATACCCGGCGTATCAATCCTTTGTACCGACAAAATAAAATTTCTCTTAAAATAAATTCAATTTCCCTTGTTGCCGGATAAATCTGGTGAAAATAATTCTCATGTTTGTAAATTATGCTTTTCATTTTTTCAGGAAGAAACAAACAATCACTGCCAAAAAGCACTCTCAATGCAGAGGGCTTTACAAGAATTGCCACGACCTCAGTTGGGGTATCATTATCAAGCAGCACATTTCCGACACATTCGGGCAGATATGATATCGAAAAACTCCCGGGTTTCTTCATAATAACATTTTTATATTTTGAAAAAGCAAATCTGCTTAACGTTTTACCCTGAATTGGAAACCAGAAATTGAAATACTCATCACTCATATCAAAGGAAATAAAGAGCTTTTTATTCAGCTTGTATTTACCAATCCTCAAAAATAAATCTGGCTTGAGTTTTATTGCTCCCAGAAAGCCGTTACCCAGATTTTGGGGCCATTCCCAATAGCTATCAAAGCATTCTCCCCCTGCTGACAGATGTTCAGGATCGGTAAACGCACCCAATAGGTTCTTTGAATTGAGATTTATTGTTTCAGACATTTTTCAATACTTTCGAATTAATATCACCAAATTTTAAATTTCCCTGTTTTGTTAAGTGCAAAATATTCCTGCGCCAAGGACACGTAAATTTTTACTAATCGTTATTAATTGTAATTTTTTTCATGTCAAGAAAAATAATTAGATACTTAACACAATATTTGGAATTGCATTAAATATTTAAATTCTTGATCTTTCTTAAAGTGTTAAAAAAAATTCTGGTTTTGTTAACATAAAAACGCCTTCTGGTGATACAGCTTTGATTCTGAACACGGCTATCAAGACATAGCATGCATGATGTATGGAAAACGAATCAATAAAGAATTAGGAGGAACAAGATGTTAAAGTTATGTATTTCCCGGTGTGTAATAATATTATGTATTCTTGCCGTATGTGCACAACAAACTTTTGGCCAACAAGAAAAACAGAGCAGTCTGACCCTGGATGAGATAACTGTTACTGCGAATAAACGAAAGGAAAACATTCAGGAGGTTCCGGTTGCAGTTACGACATTGACGGAAACGGATCTGGAGGATGCCGGTGTTCTGGGGGTCGGGGATGTGATTGATTTCGTACCCAATATGACGTTTAAGACATCATTTAATGCCGGCGTTTTTGAAACAAATTTCAGGGGGTTGCGCCTCAGTCAGTTTACCGGTAAAAATCCGGTCGTGATTTTCATTGACGGTATTGCCCAGGACACGGATGTGAATTACGGTTCGGACATCTTCAATGTTGAAAGAGTCGAGGTGCTTCGCGGTTCCCAGGGAACCTTGTATGGCAAAAATGCCATCGGGGGCGTTATCAACATTATTTCAAAAAAGCCCGGCAATACCTTTGAATCCAAAATTACCGCAGAAACAGCAGAGTACGGGACATACAGATTTTCAGCTTATTCAAATGGCCCCGTCGTTAAGGATCGGTTGTTCTTCGGACTGTCAGGAACTTATTATGAAACAGACGGATACATGGACAACGATGATCCGGCGGGAGGAACTTTTGACGGTCAGGAGAGGTCCCGGTTTCAGTCCCGCCTGAGATGGCTGCCCACAGATCGTCTGGAGATGAATTTTCACGCGGGAATAAGCCAAAAAAAATATGACAGCAATAATACCATTGATGCAAGCACAGGGGAGGTGTCATATCACGCAAGTAAAAATCCCGATGATTTTTGTGAGACGGACTCATTTGATTCTGCTTTGAATATTGGCTATGAGACGGATTCTTTTGACGTTACCTCCATTACATCATATTCGCACAGTTCAATAGATATGAGCCAGGATCAACGCTATGTAAACATGGCAATGACAATGCCTGTTGCAAGCCGTGATGCTTATACCGATATATTTTCCCAGGAACTTCGTATTCAGTCTCCAGAAAACAAAGAAGGCATAAAATGGATAGGCGGCCTCTATTACACAACTGAAAAATCCGACTGGGATAAATGCGGAATGATTTATCAAACCAAGGCAATGCTGGGTTACGACACCTTTTACAATTGGGCGGATAAACTTGATGACCAGGTCGTAGCCGGTTTTGGTGAAGTGACGTTTCCCCTTCCCGGCAGGTTCGCTTTTACCGTCGGCTTGCGTTATGAACGAACTCACAAGGAGATGGACTACCGGTATGAGGTTGTTCGCGCAGATACAATGGAGCTGTTGCCGGCAGATCCTTTTGGATCAGCAAACCCGGTATTGGTGACATACAATATTGACGACGACTGGGACGCCCTTCTTCCCAAGGGGGTTCTCTCCTGGACTGTCAACAAAAACGCCATGATTTATGCAAGTGTAAGCCAGGGCTATCTGGCAGGAGGGTTTAACTGGAGCGGGCATGTCAAAGAGGAGGCAAAATTCGATGAGCAGACCTCAGTTGATTATGAATTAGGGGCAAAAACCTCCTGGTTTGACAACAGGCTTATTTTGAATGCTAACCTTTTTTACATGGATATCAAAGATATCCATGTTTATTATGCGCCGGACGCGGTTACATATATTACCAGCAATGCAGGAGAAGCACACTCAACAGGAGCGGAGATTGAACTCAGAGCGTTGCCTGTCCATGGACTTGACATAAGAGCTGCCCTTGGAATTGTACAAGCCGAGTACGATGAATACATCAATACGTCCAATAATGATTGCTCAGGAAATATGCTTGAAGGCACACCTGACTATACACTGAATCTTGCGGTTCAATACAGATTTGACTCAGGGCTTTATTTGAAAGCCGGCATGCAGGCTTATGGGGCGTATTACTTTAACGATGCAAATACCATTAGTCAGAAATCCGTTGAAATATACAATGCAAAAATCGGATATGAACGCGATGGCTGGGATCTGTATCTTTATGTGGACAACATGTTTGACGAAGAATATTTCAGCTATGGGAGGGAGAGTGCTTCGGGAATTACTGGAAATGTCGGACAGCCGCAAACTTTTGGTATATTAGCGTCGTTGCGATTTTAAACATTTGAAAAACATCCCAGATCCAAGGCTCCAGGATCTTGCGCGCCGGGAGCTTTTGTCTTACTGCGCAGCAGCTCTCTGCAACAAGGGTTTGATAATGCAGAAGAAGGGGCGTCACAAGCTTTTCCCGAGGGTAAAAATTGAATCATAATAACGAGACTCATGGGGTGGAACTATGGGTGATACCTTTGTTTTTGGTGTGATCGGCGGATATGGGCGAATCGGTACCGAGGTTATAACCACGCTAAAGGAAGGTACATATAAAGGCGCTGGTTGTTTTTATCTGGATGAAATTGTGAAAGTGGCTGATTTTATGTCCGGATTGAAGCATCATGAACTTTTCGCCATCAAAACAGAAACAAACTTATGAAACCCAGTAAATCCAATATATAGAAGAAACAGCCAAAGGAGCGTAATGAAAAAAACCGTACAAAACCCAAACGGAATACTGAGTTTTGCCGCACCCTACAGGGGTAAATTTATTGTCTGTGTATGTGAACTGTTGCTCAGTGGCGCGGCAAATATAGCAGCCTATCTTGTGGTGGCAGATATCTTTACAAAAATATTTGCCGATACCCCTCTAACCTCGGCTTATATACTTTTTGCAGCAGGGCTCGCTCTGATTTTTATGCTCATAAAAAACGGGTTCGAATATCTGGGGCTGGACTACTCCCATGGTGTGGCCTTCAGCATCCTGGCCGATCTAAGACAGGCCCTTGCACAAAAGCTTTTAAAAATACCCATGGGAATTGTCCGTAAAAGGGGGCACGGGGAGATCAAAAAGAATTTTGTGGACAATGTTGAGGAAATGGAAGTGATTTTGGCACACATGATTCCCGAAGGTATTGGTAATATTACGTCCCTGGTTGTGGCTATCATTGCTCTTTTTCTCATCAGCTTTAAAATGGCTCTCGGCTTAATGGGCGCGATCCTTATCGGTATGACAGCCTTTATGCTCATGTTCATTCAAGGCGTAAAAAAAATGAAGGCCTATTATGCGGCCTCCAAAAGCATGAATAACAACATTATTGACTATATCAACGGGATGGAGGTTATCAAGGTTTTTAACCAAACCGCCACTTCCTACAAAAAATACAGTGATTCTGTCTCGGATTTCAAAATCTATACGGCTGACTGGGCCAAATCCTCATGGAAATACACAGCCATATACAAGGTCATCATGACATCTCCCCTGTTATTTGCCCTGCCAGTGGGGCTTACCCTGTATACGGGCGGCCGCTTAACCATCGGCGGTCTGGTCCTTTCGACCATACTGGCCCTCAGTATGGGCGGCCCGCTTCTGCGGTTGATGTCCTTTGCCCCCTCTGTTGCCATATTACGGGAGAAATCCACCCATATCACAGCAATTCTTAAGGAGGAAGAGTTGAGCCAAAGCAGTGACCAAAAGATCCCTGAACACTATGATATTGATATCTCGGATTTGTATTTTGCCTATACCGATAAAAACGTGTTGGAAGATATCCGGCTCTTTTTTCCCCAAAATGCCCTTACCGCACTTGTGGGGGAATCAGGTGCCGGAAAAAGCACACTGGCAATGCTTCTGATGCGTTTTTGGGAATATCAAACCGGAGAGATAAAAATAGGAGGGATCTGTCTTAAGGATATTCCATTTGATCATTTGATGCAGTGCATCAGCTATGTGTCCCAGGATAATTTTTTGTTTCGGATGTCCATAGGGGAAAACATTCGCATAGGCAAGCCCGACGCCACACAAGAAGAAATTATCAAGGCAGCAAAAGCCGCATGCTGCCATGATTTTATCATGGAGGCGCCCCAGGGATACGATACCGTTGTCACAGCTTCCGGTGCCACACTCTCCGGCGGGGAGCGGCAAAGAGTCACCATTGCCCGGGCCATCATTAAAAATGCGCCGGTTATTATTCTGGATGAGGCAACTTCCTTTACCGACCCTGAAAATGAAGACAAACTCCAGGAAGCCTTGAATGAGTTAATCAGCGGCAAAACTGTTATCGTTATTGCCCATCGCTTATCTACCATTGTCCATGCAGACCAGATTGTGGTGCTGGATAACGGAAAAGTTCACAAGACAGGCAAGCACCGGGAATTGATGCAGACCAGTGAAATTTACCGACACCTGTGGAACGCCCATGAAAATATTGCCGGATGGAGTATCGCCGTTGGAGGAGACACCGAATGATTGAATATTACAAGCGCATCATGGCCTTTTTGGGGCAGGATAGAAAACGGGTTCAGTTGGGGATTGTTCTGGCATTCTTTGAAAGCATGGTTGCCAACATACCAGTGGTCATGCTCCTGTATGCCTTTGCTAAACTTGCGGGGGGAACATTGATCAAAAGCGATATTCTTTTGGTCTTTGTCGTGATGTTTGTGGCCGTGCTCATTAGAATGCTGCTGGCCTGGTTGATTGATAATTTTATGTATCTTTCCATCTATGATGCATGTGAAAGAGAGCGGCTTGGCATCGGCGACCGGTTCCGGTATTTTCCCATGGGATTTTTTACCCAGGGCAACCTGGGCAGGGTCGCCGCCATCATCTCCATTGATCTCACCTTTGTTGAGGAAAGGGCCATACGTGACCTGGATATCATAGTCAACGCCGCGGCCATGACAACGATTGGCTGCATCATGCTCTGTGTTGCAGATATTCGCATCGGTGCCATTGCCGTCATCGTGTCTGTGTTTTCAATTTTTCTTTCCGGACGGATAGAGCGCGTCTGCCGGACGGAGTCCGTTCTCAGGCAGGAACAGCAGGGCAAGCTCACAGAAGCCATACTGGAATACGTCATGGGGATCTCGGTGATCAAGGCGTTTAATCTTGCGAGCAAAAAGGCCGGGACCGTCAAAAAAGCGATCCGGGAAACCAAAGAAGGCAGTATCCGCTATGAAAAACGGTTCATCCCACCGGCTTTTTTTTATAAAGCCGCCTTTAATGCGGCAACGGCACTGATGGTATGGACAAGCCTTGTATTTTACAAAGACGGAACACTCAGTATTGAACTTGCGCTGGTTTTTGTGATCTTTGCCTTTTACGTATTTTTGCCGGCCATAAATCTGGGTGGGGCCATTGTTACGTTTTTAGTGGGGAAAGCAAGTCTCGACCGTTATGACGCGTTGAAAAATCACCCCCTCATGGGTGTGAACGGCAGGGAAATCCAAACCCATAACCACGAAATAGCCTTCCATAATGTCAGCTTTGCCTATGATGACAGACATGATGGCAAAATGGTGCTCAAAGATATCAATTTTACAGCAAAACCAGGCACCATGACCGCGCTTGTGGGGCAGTCGGGTTCCGGAAAAACGACCATTGCCAATCTCATTGTCCGATTTTGGGACGTAAAAAAGGGTTCTGTTACCATAGGCGGCACAGACATCAGGGAAATGACCACCGGTTGTCTGTTAAAAAATATCAGCATGGTGTTCCAGCGGGTTTATCTGTTTCATGACACCATAAAAAATAATATCAGATTCGGAAAACCCGATGCCACCGACGAGGAAATTATAGCCGCAGCCCGCCTGGCCCGGTGTCATGAGTTTATCAGTGCTTTGCCCCAGGGATATGACACCATGGTCACTGAAGCGGGAAGTTCCCTTTCCGGCGGTGAAAAGCAACGAATTTCCATTGCCAGGGCCATCCTCAAGGACGCACCCATTGTTCTGCTGGACGAAGCCACGGCAAGCATAGACCCTGACAACGAAAAACATATCCAGGAAGCCATTGGAGAACTCGTTAAAAACAAAACCTTGATCGTCATTGCCCACCGGCTGTCTACCATCCGATACGCGGACCAAATTGTCGTCGTTGACAAGGGGCAGATCGTTGAAACCGGCAGGCACGATGACTTGCTGGAAAAACAGGGGGTATATCATCAACTGTGGACAAAGCGAATGACCGCCCGCAGTTGGAAAATGAGAGAGCAATCCAATAGCTTTTGAAACAGGAGATGAGTATGTATATATCTAAGGTAGCCGGAGATGTTCGGGAAACTCCCGCTTTGATGGTGTATAAAAATAATGGGGCGATCCTGCGGCTGTTTTGTTTCCCCTATGCCGGAGGAGGTGCCGCAGCTTTTAGAATGTGGCCGGCGTTTCTACCGGATACCGTGGAATTGTGCGGGGTTCAGCCACCGGGCAGGGAAAACCGCATAAGCGAAGCACCCATTGCCGATGTTCATGACCTGGTGGCCCGGCTTTTACCCTCGTTGGCACCATGGTTTGACAAGCCTTTTGTTTTTTACGGACACAGCACAGGGGGGCTGGTTGCCTTTGAGATGATCCGGGAACTGCGCCGGCAGCAAATGCCCCTTCCCCTCCATCTGGTTGTCTCGGGGGCAAGGGCTCCCCATATTCCCGAACCTTCTCCTTTGCACCACCTGCCAAAAGAGGCGTTCATACAGCAATTGCGCCGGTTTTCCGGTACGCCTGAGACTGTGCTGGAAAACAGTGAACTTATGGAAATCTATATACCCATTCTCAGAGCGGACCTTGCCATTGAGGAGAAGTATACCCTAAAAAAGGAAGCACCCATGAATATACCGATAAC
>NZ_JQKJ01000053.1 GCF_000745975.1 Desulfobacter vibrioformis DSM 8776
ATAGTCCGGACTGATCCTGTTGATACACTTGAATACCCGGCGTTGCTCAAAAAGTGGATGGCCGATCACGCAGCCACCGGGCTGCCGCCTGCTTATTTGCCCAAGGAGGAAAACACCATTGAATAACATTGATATTAAAAGTCTGTATGGCCTTAAGTACAACCCGTTTTTACCAAACATCCCCGAAGAGGCACTTTACACGCTTCCCGGATCAGAGATGTTTGAAGTTCGTATTCGTTCCATGGCAGGACAGGGCGGCTTTGCTTTGATTACCGGAGAACCCGGGTTGGGCAAAAGCAAGACCCTGCACAAAATGGCCTGTTGCCTGGAAAAAATCCCTGATCTTGCCGTGGGGGTTATGCAGCGTCCTCAAAGCAGGCTGGGGGACTTTTACAGGGAGCTTGGAGAGTTATTTAATGTGGCTCTGTCTCCTGCCAACAGGTACGGAGGCTTCAAAGCCCTTCGAGAACATTGGATACATCATTGCCGGAGCACCTTGTTTAAACCGGTTCTGCTCATTGATGAGGCCCAACATGTCTCTGACGAATGCCTGACCGAATTAAGAATTCTTCAAAGCCATCAGTTCGACTCGCAAAACCTTTTGTTTACGATACTTTGTGGCGACAACAGGCTTCCTGAGAGGTTCCGCTCACCAGAACTGCTGCCATTGGGAAGCCGGATCGGCCCAAGATTGGTTCTCGAGCCGCTTACGCCGGATCAATTACAGGATTATCTTCATTTTGCATTGGATCAGGCCGGCAACAGCCGGTTGATGTCCGAAGGATTAATACGGACCCTGGCCGGGCATGCCGCCAACAATCTGCGGATTCTTAACCAGATGGCTGCAGAGCTTTTAAATACCGCTGCTGTGAAGGAACTGCCCAAAATAGATGAGGCCTTATTTTTTCAGTTATTCTCACCTAGCCGATCCAGACCAAAACGAGATGAATGAAAGACCTGATTGAAAACTTGAATATCTTTGACCGAGAGACCAAGGCCGGTCAAAAAAATAAGAGGAAGATGAAATGAGTATTTATGATGACCCTGATATCACATTTGAAGAAATTGCCATAGAATTAGGATATCTGATGCGTGACATCGCCGTTACAGGACTTAAAAGTTTGAATCGGGAGTATCGTGAGTTCAGGAAATTCCAAATGGAACAGGACGAAAAAGAAAGTCCAATAGATCACGACGAGTGGATATAACCCATATGCCCGGACCTCAGAGTCCGGGCGCATACCCATGGAAAGGATTTTCTGGAAAATCTGCAATTATTTTAACCATCGCTTCAGCCTGGCCGTCCTTGATGAATCAACAGGCAAATGGCCGGTCGCCCCTTTCCCTAAAAATATACCTTATCTTAAAGCCGAAAATGCCGGCGGCAGACACATCCTGCTTAAACCGGATTCTGACATCCAGCCTTATTATTTTCTTGCAGATGATTTAAACAGCGACCTGCTTACCCGACATCATCAATTAAAATCTGGATTTTTTAAACCCGGCAGAATGGTCATAGAAACTTCGCCCGGCAATTATCAAGTATGGATTCATAGTTCTCGCTTCCTTGACCTTGCTGAAAAACGGTACTGGCTGAAGAAACTGCACAGCGACCCCGGTGCAGACCCTAAAAACAGGTGGGGCAGATGCCCCGGGTTCAGGAACAGAAAGGCAAAACACAAAACGCCTTCAGGACAGTATCCATTGGCAAAACTGATATGGGTTGATTGGAAACGTCAGGCGAATATCCCTGAAAGAAATCTATCCTCTTGCTCTCAAAAGGCTTTTTCCCATCAACCCCAGGGGGGAGTGTGTCATAAAAACAAGATTACCCGGTCCCTTTATGATAAAGGTAATGAATCCGCCACTGATTTCGCATATGCTTTAGCGCTTTATCGAAGAGGATTTACCCGAATGCAAATCCACAATCGTATTATCCAGGAAAGGCAGGATTGGAGTAATCATGCGGGTGAACAAAAAAAAGCACAGTATCTGACGAGGACTTTACTGAAAGCAGAAAAAATTATTGGCTAAAACCGGATGCATTTGATTTTTGATCACGCCCTGATTTATCGTGATTTATCTCAGAAAAAGCGGTTTTAATTACCGCCTCTTCCCGTTTTTTTACTTTATTCAAACCCTCTCCGCTTATGTCTTAAAAATACGACCGATAAGCGCAACGCGTTCCTCATCTTTGTTGACCGTCAATCCATCAATTTGCGAGTCCGCGCTCACAATGTCACGTTTTGGCGATTAGCTTCAAAATCTTCTTTTTTTTGTTTGGCGACGCTCTCTCTTTTAGGTAGCCTCCGGCCTTCAATAAGGTCTGATCTCAAAAGGGCAGCTTTTGCAGGGATTATTTGGTCAGCGTATTGTCGTCCCACTTTTTCCTCGTGCAGCTTCCCGTCTTTTTTAAACATGACATAATAAATTTTTTCATTGCCTGAACCCCCAATCCTCTCCCCAAGACGATAAAAAACACCAGGTTTTTCAGTCTTTATTCTTTTCATAAGTTGTATTTCCAACCTTTTGATTAAAATATATCGTTTTTAGCCCGCATTGTTGGTGTCTTTAGTTTCATGCTTCGTTGTTTCCGCTAGGACATGGGGGTTATACAAACAGATCGGCCAGCTCACCGTTGAGAATGACTGGCTAAAAAAAGGTTGACAGAATCAGTAGCTGACAGAAGGCTCCTGGTTGACAAAAAACATCCCGAGATCAGCATTACCAAGCAGTGTGAACTGCTGCAAATTTCAAAGGGAGTCCTGTATTACAAGCCGAAACCTGTAGATTCATATACTCTTACCCTGATGGATCTGTTGGATGAGCAGCACACCAGGACCCCTTTTTATGGGAGCAGGCGGCTGACCGCCTACCTTAATGCCCTCGGGCATCCGGTTAACCGGAAGCGAGTTCAGCGGTTGATGAAACTGATGCGGATAGAAGCCATCTATCCTAAGCCCAAAACCCTAAGTCCAAAACGACCAAAAGAGGGGATTGGATTTATCGCATTAAGGATGAATGCATGGGAAAGAGCAGCATACATGCTCATATACTGCCCTCATGCTTCCATCACCGGCTACGGCGCTCGGGTTGCTTCCCAGCATTGCCCTATCTTCCGAGCTGGCGAACGAAAAATATCATATAAAAAACTCGCAAGCAAAAAACGTCCTGATTGCACACGGGCAAGTGCGTAAAGAAAATAGGGAGGGGAATTTAGGCGTTCAACCCGGGGTTGACAAATCTTTTCATTCTCTATATAGCTTAATCCATCGCGTGGGGTGGCGCACAGCGCCTGAGATAATACCCATTGAACCTGATCCGGATAATACCGGCGAAGGGAAGCGGACAAGACAGCAATAAACCGGGAGAAATCCGGATTTAGGCCATATTATAAGCCGCTTGCCCCTTCCTTGGGGGAAAGCGGCTTTTTTTTTAAAAAAGGATTTTGCCTATGAATATTTTTGTCAACGGAAACAAGGAATGCACAGAGCCCTGCACTTTGGCGCAGTTGATTGCCTGGAAAAAGCTCGATGCCGGGGCACTGGTTATTGAGCTCAACCAGCAAATCATTAAACAGGAATTTTGGCCGACAACTGAACTTCAGGAAGAAGATCGCCTGGAAATGCTCAGTTTTGTCGGAGGAGGATGATTATGAACGACGATGTGCTTTTATTGGGGGAGAAAGAATTCAACAACCGGTTACTGACCGGCACCGGGAAATTCGGCAACCATGGACAAATTCCCAAGATGCTCGCGGCCAGCGGTTCACAAATGATCACTGTGGCCCTGCGTCGGGTAGACATCACGGCTCAGTCTGAAAATATTCTTGAATATATCCCCAAAGATGTGACCCTGCTGCCAAATACATCCGGGGCCCGCAGCGCAGAACAGGCTGTACGCATTGCCCGCATTGCCCGGGAAGCCGGTTGTGGTGATTTCATCAAAATCGAAGTTATCACCGATATGAAATACCTGATGCCGGACAACTGGGAGACCTTGAAGGCCACGGAAATTCTGGCCAAAGAAGGATTCCAGGTTCTGCCCTATGTTCTGCCGGACCTGCCCCTGGCCAAACGTCTGGAAAACGCCGGTGCAGCAGCGGTCATGCCTCTGGGCGCACCCATCGGAACCAACCGGGGACTGGAGACCAGACCGCTGCTTGCCATGTTAATTGAAAATGCTTCTGTACCGATCATTGTTGATGCGGGAATCGGCAAACCTTCCCAGGCCGCGGCTGCAATGGAAATGGGAGCAGACGCGGTTCTGGTGAATACTGCCATTGCCACGGCCCGGGATCCGGAAGTCATGGGACGCGCCTTTGATCTCGCGGTCAAAGCCGGACGGGCTGCCTTTCTGGCTGAAATGGCCGAGGAATCCACCCTTGCCCGCGCCTCTTCTCCGCTCACCGGATTTCTTGACGGAGAATAGAAGCAAAGAACCCTAAAGCGATCAATCACATTTAAAGCGTATCAGAACTTTAAAGCATAAGCGCCGCGTTATGAAAACCAATGAGCTTGAAGCGTTCTGATCAAGGATCAAATCATGTCATTTTATGAGGTAGTTGAACAATACCGTGATTTTGATGTTCCCAATTTTTTTGACCAGGTGAGTGATAAAGACATCATCCGTAGTCTGGCCAAGGAAAAACCCGGCCCCATGGATTTCCTGACCCTGCTGAGCCCCCGGGCTGCCGGACATCTTGAGACCATGGCCCGTAAAGCCCATCAGTTGACCGTGCAGTATTTCGGACGCACGATCCAGATGTTCATTCCGCTGTACATCTCCAACCACTGTAACAACGGCTGCGCCTATTGCGGGTTTAATCATAAAAACCCGATTCTGCGCCGAAAACTCAGCCTGGAAGAGATTGAAATTGAGGCCAAAGCCATTGCCAAAATCGGCATGCAGCACATACTTTTTCTCACTGGTGAAGCCCAGCACATGACCCCCATGTCTTATCTGCTGGATGCGGCTCAAGTGCTTAAGAAGCATTTTGCATCAGTGGCGATTGAGGTCTATCCCCTTGAGGTCGAGGCGTACCGCCAACTTAACGAGGCTGGTGTCGATTCCATGACCATGTTCCAGGAAACCTATGACCAAGGTGTTTATAAACGGGTTCATCTGGCTGGTAAAAAAATGGATTACCACTGGCGGCTCAACGCGCCTGAACGGGCCGCAAAAGGCGGTATGCGGGTGGTCAACCTCGGGGCGTTGCTTGGTCTGAGTGAACCGCGCCGGGACATGTTTTTCACCGGGTTACATGCCCGCTACCTTGAAAATAAGTATATCGATACCGAGATTGCCATTTCCCTGCCCCGGTTTAACGAAGCGGAAGGCGATTTCCAACCCGACTACCTGGTGGATGACAAAACCTTTGTTCAGTTCATGACCGCGTTGCGCATCTTCCTGCCACGTTCGGGACTGACTATCTCCACCCGTGAAAACGCCACCTTTCGCGACCGCATTCTCCCCTTGGGTGCCACGCGTTACTCTGCCGGATCAAGTACCGGTGTAGGTGGATACACCGAGATACCGGCCGGTCAGACCCCGCAATTCGAAATTACCGATGCCCGCAGCGTGAAGGCGGTGGCTGATGCGATTATCGCCCATGGCTATCAGCCGATTTACAAAGACTGGGACTGCATCTGATGAAAATCGGTATTGCCGGGGTCGGCGGTATCGGCTCCAACGTGGCCCTTAACCTGGTTCGAAGCGGAGTCAAGCAACTCAAACTAGTTGATTTCGACCGGGTAGAACCCGGCAACCTCAACCGCCAGTTTTACTTTGCCGATCAGATCGGCTTGTTCAAGGTCGAGGCACTTAAGATCAACTTAAGCCGCATTAATCCAAAGGTGCATCTTGAGGCGCAGGTTCAGCATATTGACGCGCAAAACTGCGCGGAACTTTTTTTCGACTGCGACCTTATCGTTGAGGGCTTTGACCGCCAAGTCGATAAAAAAATGCTCATCGAGACCTTTGCTAATACAAAAAATGTGGTTTCTGCCTGTGGTATTGCCGGATCCGATTTGAGCACCATACGCTCGCGGAGAATCGGCAACAGTTACATTGCAGGCGACTTCGCCACAGATTGTCATCAGGCACCGCTATTCAGCCATAAGGTCACCACCGTCGCCAATTACATGAGTGAATTCATTCTTTGTCAACCTGGCGTGCTTCATGGCTAACATGATAACGCTAAAACCGGTTTTTTCATCCGGCATCATGGAATGTCGGTGTTTCATATCAGTTTTCTCCGCTTCACCGGATATGGATTTTTTCGAAAACTCATATTCAAGCCGTCTTTTAGCGTTTCAAAATTCAGGGGGAATAAATGGGTGACCATGTGAAGCCGTTGGCATAGAATGTCATCAGCAGAAAATCAACCCAGTCAGTACTTCCCCAACTAAATCTCATCTCCCAAGGGTCTTCACCAAAGGATCATCGCTATTTAAAATAGTGCATGATTCAGTTCTCGGGTCGAAAACAATAACTGCCTTGCCGGATCTTAGTTGGGCTATCACCTGGGCAACTTTGGTTTCCAGGGGCACCTCAACCTCACCATAGTCAGTGCCATCTCGGGTGACAAATTCTTCAACGACACTATCAAGAGGCAGGGAATATGAGGGAATTGGCTATGGGGGTTTTATACCGGGATTTTGCGGAGAGAAGCGGGAGCTCGTGGGAGAAAATTACCAGGAGGCGATGACATGTTTACCCCTGATAGTGGTGTTCTTGGAGCCTTGGCCGCTTTATAGTGGCGTTTGACGTGGTGGCTTGGTCGTGGTGTTTGGTGTGTAAGCGCTTAATAAACCACACCTTGGCAAGTACGGTTCGTTATGCGATATAAAGAGGACCTGCAAGACTGGGCATATCGAGATAGTGAGGCAACAAGGTTTTGTAATCATCCTTGATTATAAGTATCGAGGAGTTTTTCCAGAGGGAACAAAGATACCAGTATGGTTAAAGACTATTTGCTTTGGCAGTTTCAATTAGGCTGTAAATGCCCCACACTGGCAGTGACTCAGGCGTTACAGAAAAGTAAGCGCGAGATTAACCGCATCTTGTATGAGGCAGCCTATTATGAGATACAAGGAGGACCGGCGAGT
>NZ_JQKJ01000054.1 GCF_000745975.1 Desulfobacter vibrioformis DSM 8776
ACAGCCGATTTTGTTAACACCAGCCGAACCGCCTTGGTACGAGATCCGTATGCCGGGTGGTGTGGGAGGGCTCCTCAGTAATGGGGAGTCCTATCCCTATTAGCCCATGATTTCATTCATTCGTTCCTTGAAATATATTGGGTATTTTTCCATCATCGCATTGGCTCCGTCCCGGTCTTTTTTCAGCGCTTTCACGAGATCCTTCTTCTGGGTCGCTACCAGGTTCAAGGATGCAGCGAGGTCCTGAGAGATGACTCGGTCCGAAAAGCCAAGCTCGTAAAGGGCAATGGTGGTTTCCGTGGGTAGACCATATTTCAAGCGCTTTTGGAAAAGCTGTAGACGGTTGATCGGGTCGCCTATTCCTTCGCGGTCCAGCATTTCTACAAATTCACACAATGCACTCACAAGAAGGGCTCCATCATAGGCAAGCCCGCCCTCACAGATATCAATGATATTTTCGATTTTGACTTTCCTAGGCCTCTTTCCTTTACCGAGCTTGCATTTATTTTTGTCGGCAATTCGGAAAAGCTCATGAAATGGGGTCCCTGAAATCCACTTCTTCGTAATTTCTTTCAGGACGTCCTTCTTGTCGAACTTATTGAAAGCTTTGTTGTTTACATGCCCCGTTATTAACGGCCACGCGAGGTCAAGAACTTCGTCTCCATTTTGAGCGGCAATAAGTTCATCAGCGTTATCTTGTACCCACCCCTCAATCGCTTTAGCATCGTTGACACCATATAGTGTTTTCCCAAATGCTTTCCGCCGATTAACGTCAGTTATATTTTCTGATATGTTTTCAGCCAGAAGCTTGAACAATTCTTGAATCTGCTTCCGTTTCTCATCATCAGCTAAGAAGTACGCCAATGTCTGTTCCGCGAGATCAGCAATGTCTGCCTCCGTCAGCCCATTATCAACAGCATCCCAGCTAGAGAGAAGAAAGCCTTCGATGGAGGCGAGAGTCAGGCTGAAAAATTCGAATTGCGGCCTCACCGTATCGACCGTGAAACCGTTTCCACCGTGTTGTTGAGCAATCTTGCCAATAATTTCATCCAGGGAATCCCACCCGGCTATATAAGCTTTGGCAAAAGACAGGATGTCCCACGTCAGCGTATGATTCTTTTTGTCTTTTGACTTGGTACGGTCATTCCGAATAACCAGAGGGATCAGTTGAAAGAGGCTGCTTGCGCATTCCTCTGACTTGGTTGGATCAAGCAGCTCCTTGACTATATCCCACCGCCATCCGTCCTTTCGATTACGTCGCTTGTCATACACAATCGGGTCTGCAAACAGAATGCTGCCCTCCGTATGCATCCCGGCCCGACCTGCCCGGCCAATGAGATTGTGGAAATCGCGAACCTTGATGCGCTCCATACCTTGGTAGACACTGGTTACAATGAGGTATCGGATTGGAAGATTTACGCCCTGTGCCAATGTGGAAGTGCAAACAACGAACCGCACGAGGTTTTCACGCATGGCGTGTTCCACTGAAAGACGAATGCCATGTGGTGTATTGCCATGATGAGAAAATATGCCATGTTCGGCACTCATTGAAGCCGATGCTTCAGCTCCAAGATTTTCAACATGGAGGTAATGAAGCCGTTGAACCTCATTTCTGTCTGAAAATTCTTGCGGGAGCGGAAGAGGTATGCCGCGCTCAATGAATTCCACGGCTTTTTCACAGATACTTGTCGCTGTTGATTTTTTGCCACAAAAGATAGCGATGCTGCCATTAATGGATAGTTTTATACCGAGATAAAGTGCAATGGCCTGGCCATCGTCTCGCTCTGGAAAGTGGCGATCTTTCTGCTCTCTGCCTCTTCTCCCGAGATTGAATCTTTCAATCACCCTCGGAACGAAAAACTCGTTTTGTTCGGCGTCACGGCTGTCGACGTACTCGATCCTTCCCAACTGATCGAGCCAGCTCGCGAACCCGACTGACCTGAAAGTCGGAATCAGGGTTGTGCCCTTGACGACATTAGGCTCGCCGTTTAGCCACTCGCCGACGGCCTCGGCATTGCTGATGACCGCTGAGATCAGCACCTTCTGGGTTCCTTCGGGAATCATGGAGCGCAGTGATGTTAGGAGCAGCTCGTATGTGATGCCTCGTGTGCCGCTGTCAAACTGGTGGCCTTCATCAAACACCAGCAACCCAACGTGGCCAGCCAGCTCCGGCGCGTGCCGAAGGACGTAGACCAGCTTCTCGGGGGTTACAACCAGAATTTGCTGGTGTCCCAGGAGCTCGGCAATTTCAAAATCGGTCTGTAAAGCGTCGGAAAGTTCATCAACCTTGGTGGGTTCATTATGGAATGCCTCGACCAGGCTGTTCTTTATCTCGTGGCACAGAGCTCTGAACGGGGCGATGATGATGGCCAGTGATACGCGCTCGGCCAGAAACGCGCTTCGAAGGATCAGTTCCGTTGCCTTCGTTTTACCTGCGCTGGTAGGCATTTGAACGATGGCAGACTTGCCTTTGAGAACCTCAGCCTTGCCCAAGAGGTGTTGTGCAGGCCAGAGCTCCTTGATGAATGATTCCTTTTGCAGCGCATGGAGCCATTTGTCGCGGGGTAGCCCGGAATATGATGGCAGGGCTTTCCAAGCGGAATTTTCGAGCTTTTTCCTCAATACAGCCGCGATCACATCCCCAAATAGAAGCTGCCTGGGAGTGCCGAATTCATAGACGGCTTCCCTTAGTTTTGTGGCCAAATCGAGAAGATTTTCTTCACCATTCCCATCCTCGAAAAACTGGAGAATCCATCTTGAAATCCCTTCGATGAATCCGCCGAATGGTCCCTCAGCCCCATCAAAATAGGTTCCCAGATCGGCCTGCAACAACCAGAGCAACAGGTCTTCTAAACCATCGCCATCCAGATCCGGGCAGTCGCCATCAATGCGCTTCGCCAATACCGACGCGCTTCCGGGAAGATCGCACAGGTAATAGGAGGCAGAACCCAGAAGCACGAGGTATGGATCAAGTGTCTCATTCAGCTTTGATTGGAGATAGGAATCAAAAAAGCGGGCAGAAAAAAGCAGATTGGTTCTCAGCTCCGAGAGGGAACCGGGATCTGGCTCTTCCCGGTTGATAGCGGCGGCAAGGTCGCCCAGCAAACCAATCGAGATGGTAAAGAGCTTGGCCGGATCTTGGGTGATTTTGATGTGGTGCTCTTCCCGAACACCGTACTCGAGCATCTTGGCCTTTGACCGGGTGACGCCAAGCAGGAGTTGGGATTTCTTTTCAGGCCTCATCCGCCGCCCTCCTGTAGAGCTCGTGGACCAGGTCCATCATGCCGGGTCCTTTGATAACCAACAGGACAAGGCTGTCACTATTAGGGTGTGGAAAGACCTCCTTGGATTTCGATGACTTGGGAATTTTTCTGCAGTCTGCCGAAGCCAGTTCATCGGCGTCGAAACACTCATCAGAAATGATAGCCGCAGCGCCGTAGGTTTCTTTATAAGGCATATCTACGGGGCTTTGAAATCTCTCGATCCTTTGAGCCTGATCGATATCCCTTTTTTCAAAGAGCTTTTGCTTTATGAAGTTCAGCGATTCATCGATTCGAATGTGATCTTTGGCAGAATCGTTGATGGCATCCTGCAGACGGTTGATCTTAGAGGCGGAAAACTTTGTCTTGGATTCAAAGACAAACAAAACGTCCTTGGTGGAGGCTCCGCCGTCTTTTTTTTGAAATCGAAATCCAATGACATCACTGCCCTTGGGCGATTCATCTCGAACAACCTTTGATGACCACCGCACCCTGGGCACCCAGTAACCGAGAAGCCATTGCAGGTAATCGGAAACCAGGATTTCCCCAAAATCTCCCGCTCGGATTCCTGGACCGAGTTTGGATGTTTTGCACGGGAACTTGATATTGGCCAGATAATCCGGTCGCGGGCGTTTGCCCCGCAGGAAATCGATTTCAGCATCCAGGCAATAATGATTGCGGAAGTGTTTCGCCCATGCAGAGAGCACTGCCTCGTTTTTCTCATGACGGAACTCCCAGACTTCGACTTCCTTGCCGTCGGTGGTCTTCAGTCGTTCGCCTGTGTCGACGAGCCATTTAATATGTTCCGAGGTCCAGGGCATTCAATTTCCGTGTCTTAGTATGGGGGGCTAACAATATGTTCAGCAGATCCGTATATCATTCAAGATTGATTATCTAACTGCATAACATGATTATTTTCATGTTAACCAGATCTGCATATTTCCTTTTTAAAATCACTACTATTGGAATGCTTAAACATTCCTGTCAAAAATTGCAATAATCAATTAAATGCCCCTGTATAACGCTCCTTTATTCTTGGCCGGAAGACCGATGACTTATGGTATGAATGAACGCTTTTTCTGAAATTATCCGGCCACCAGATATTGTGTTAAGAAAAAAGAAAGGTCTCAGGCCTTTAAATCATTTATGATTTTTTGAATTGTATCAAGAAGACCGGGTATCTTCCTTTTGCACGTGAAAAATACAGTATCCGCGTTTATATCAGCATAATGGTGGGTGATAATATCTCTCATCCCTTTTGCTTTTTTCCAGTCAACATCAGGATATTTAGAGAGCAAATCATAATCGGTTATTTTATCGAGTTTTTTCAAAGATTCACCGATAACAATCAGCATCATGCAAATGGCATCCATTTTTTCAACACCATCCGAGGTGTCTGTAAAATCATTTGGACTGTGTATTATCTGAAATCGCTGAATAATCTTCTGAGCCGATTCCTGAATCTGATGAAGAATTTCTAAAAGTAGCTCGTTATCACGCATAAACAGCCTCATGATCTATTCTTTTTTTTAAAAAAGAATTCATTGAGTCTGTGTACGTAACAATATCAACAGGTTTTTTAAGCCTATCTTCCAAATCGTTTTTTATTCCAGCAAGCATGAAAAAATCTGGTTCTGAGACACGAATTACAATATCGATGTCACTTGCATCATTTGCCTCCCCCCGGGAGGTTGATCCAAAAATTCCAATTTGTGAAATTTTATATTCATCGGCTACTTCTTTTTTATAATGACGTAATATTTCTAATATCTTTTGATTGCCCATGAATAAACCTCAAATATTTGCTGTGTTATGGATTTGTGATACCACTTCTAATTTTACCACTTCGTAAGAATAGTACAACTTATTTGTCATTACCATGCAGGATAAGCCGGTATGATTATATGAAAATTCTGTTTATTGGCTTTTAGATAGATTAGAAGTGCTGACTAAGTGCTGACTAAGCATTTTAAACCCTTTATTGGTGCGCTTCTTGGTGGTATGATGCGGGTTCAACTCCCGCCGCCTCCACCAAAAAATATTTGTAAAATCAATACGTTATATGAAATGCACCCCTTAAAATAATGGGGCGGAAGTGGGGCAGGCTCATTGGAGTCGATTTGAGTCGCCTTTTTTAAATTCTATCACTTCGGCCTTTGCCTTTTTCTTAATAATTAATTCTGCCATATCAGCGGATTCAACTTCATCCATCTGACAGTATCGCTCAAAGGCTTTGTTCGTCCTGTGGCCGGAGTGTTTTTTTGCAGCTTCTTTACCTTGCATTTTGCCAATTTCGGTAGTGGTTGTGTGCCTGGTGCCGCCATAGAGATCAAGTCCCTCAATTTCGAGTTTGTTACAGGCTGCGGTCCATGCTTTATAAAAATATTTTTCACCAAATGGAGCGTCTCTTTGTACACCTTTTATCCCATCAATGTGCCTAAAAAATTTCACGGTTGGCAATGCAGGGTATTGCTCTTTTAATTGTCCAAATATTTCAACATGGCCGGGGGCGAGGCGGACAGTTAACAGACTGTTTTTCTTTTTGGTGGGGTAATGGATAAAAAGCATGCCGGATTCAAGATCAATATCACCCTCTGTCAATTTCAGAAGATCGGCAGGTCTGAGTTTTGTGTAAACACTTAAAAGTTCAATACCGAACCATTGCTTTGGATTTTTGGAGTCTTCTTTAATTTGCTCCAGGATCTGATTTTGGATCTCCCAGGTTGTTACGTTCCGGTATCCGAGTTCATATTCGATTTCCGGGAACTCTGGCATTTGAACAATGGTTATTACCTTACGCTTGTAAATGTATTTCCAAAAATCAGAAAGAGTGCTTTTATAGTTGTTCCTGGTTTTTTCGGATATGTTATCAATGGAAAAAAGGAAGTCCTCAATATCCGCACCATTGATATATTTTACGTTTGTGTCTCCCCAATGTTCCTGGGCAACCTTTATGTAATGGCATATATTGCTATAAGACTTTTTTGTTTTTTTTCTGTTAAGGTATTTTTCAGACAGGATATTAAATCCGTTTGGGTTTTCTTTTCTGTAGTCATTTGGATCGTATGTGCCTTCGCATGTTTTATATCTGAGACCCGTTAAGAAATCACACGCTTCTTTATAAGATGGAAACCTGCGGTAAACATCTTTCCCGAATCTGACTATAAAGGAAGTCGCTCCGACTTGAGGATGATTTGGGCAAAAACAACCACCTCGGCGTTCGTCATGGATCAGGTTGCTATTGCATACAAAGCACCTTTCCCTGGTAGTTATATTCCCTTTCATGCATACTCCCATCAATCTGAAATTATCAACGAGAGTATTATGTCGGGGCATTGAGGTCAAGTTTTATCCTTTGATCTACATGGAGGGTGATATTCGATTAATTATTTTCTATTTTTAGACAAACGGCCTTTGTTGTAATCCGCATAACAACGATTCAGATAGGTGTTAAAATCAATCTTTCCCGCCATGTATTCATACTCAAATTTCGTTAAGTAGGTGGACAAAAATAATTCTTGTTTTATCTTGCTTTGCAATAAATCATTGTTGTTTTTTTAATTTGCATAGCAAGGATATCAGATGGAACGTACGGGTAGAAAATTTGTTTCTCCAATTGAGCCATTGGCATTAAAATGGCTGTCACTTATTGAATTTTCGGATGAAGAGTCAAACCGTACTAAACTCAGGGCTCAAGCAATCCGGTTAAGCAACTCTGGGTATAGTATCAATCAGATTTCACAAATATGTTTGACTACTCAGGAAACAGTTTCGAAGTGGATCGATGGATGGGAAAAATATCAATTTGACTCCTTA
>NZ_JQKJ01000055.1 GCF_000745975.1 Desulfobacter vibrioformis DSM 8776
CCAGGACGTGGTTTATCAATTAAGGAGTCAAATTGATATTTTTCCCATCCATCGATCCACTTCGAAACTGTTTCCTGAGTAGTCAAACATATTTGTGAAATCTGATTGATACTATACCCAGAGTTGCTTAACCGGATTGCTTGAGCCCTGAGTTTAGTACGGTTTGACTCTTCATCCGAAAATTCAATAAGTGACAGCCATTTTAATGCCAATGGCTCAATTGGAGAAACAAATTTTCTACCCGTACGTTCCATCTGATATCCTTGCTATGCAAATTAAAAAAACAACAATGATTTATTGCAAAGCAAGATAAAACAAGAATTATTTTTGTCCACCTACTTAAATTGCTTCAGGAACTCTTCCAGATGGTTCTGGACTACTCTGTAAAAGGATATCAGGTCGCTGTCCAGGTCGTTTATCACTTCGACTTTTGAGGGCTGTTTGGCAAAGAATATCCAGGCCCCGCCTGAAAAGACTTCACAATATACCCTATGTTCCGGAATGAGAGAGGTGATCTGTTTCGATAGCTTAGATTTTCCGCCTATATACGCAAGAGGGCTTTTCATGGACTTTTTTCCTTTCGCTTGATATACCCCTGATGCTCGGTCCGAGCGGGGAGTCGTCACGCTGTGATGTCTGGTCTGGAGCTTTCAGTCCATTCGCCCTGGAGGTGTTGGCGCACCTATCAGGGCGGCTCTTCTATCATAAAATTTTAAACACCGAATAAACGGCAAGTTAATTATTCTTTTGGGAACCGCGTTTTAACCGCGATGTCATGCGCGTTGATATTGTTAAGCTGTTCCACCCCTTCAGCAGATAGAACCTCGTCACCACTGGCTATTTTGGTAGCCGCATCAGCTCTGTCAGACAGGCTTGAGTACGCAGCCCTGCGCAATACCGTATAATTTTCAACCCGCCAGGCTGGTGCGCTAATCTGATTATAAAAGAAGGCTTCTATCCTGGCATTGAGAGTGGGGTCATCAATGTCGTTAATATCAGATAGGTCAGGTTTTTTATTTTTGATTTTATTATAATTCCAGATAGCCTGATTGAGGTCTGATTTGGTCAAGATTTTTCCGGTATCAATATCAATATATTGAGTTGCCGGTGTTGCAATACCTTCTGTGATTGCTGTGCCGGGTTTCAGTTCTTGTTTTGCAATCAACGAGGGAGGGCAAAGGCCGGTAGATAAAATCTCTCCGCTTTCGGTGCTGTAGATTATAAAGTTTGCCATAAATAATTACCTCTTACATACCAATAAAATTATAGTCTTATCTGTCACAGTGCAGCCTGAATCCGAAAGATTATTACCGGTAAATGTTATATTTCCAGATTGCCCAGGAACATAAACCACAGACCGGCTAAAAGCGAGAGTACCTTTAGTTGACAACCCGGCCCTCAATATTTCATTACTTCCGTGAGATATCGTATATTCTGCACTGGCATCATCGCCATCCACAAAAAGAGAGCAAAAAAACCATACGATTATTTTTTGCGTACTTTCCGTTACTTCGATCGTTAGCGAAACATCCTCACCATCACTGACGTCCGCAGTTGCTATTGCTGTGACTTGGTCTTCACCGATGCTATTAGTTAATACAACCCCGTCATCTAACTGGAGGCTGCCGGTGATCCTCAAGGCTCCAGCAACTATTTTATCCGCAGTGATTGTTCCAGTTGAGATTTTTCCGCCATCAAGCATTGTTGTGCCGGAGGTCATGTAGCTTGACAGGCTATTTCCGATCATTAATCGAGTCAAACTTGCGTTGCTGTCCCCGTCAGAATAAATTTCTACGGTATTTGTGCCTGCAACTATATTTGCTGTACCTGTTTTTGATAGTGAGCCGGCAGTTCCCAAATTTTTAATCCTTTATTCAATTTATATATGTGCCGCAGATTCACGTAATGCCCATGGCGTAATGATGGATTGCAATCCCAATTGTTTAGCCGCGTTATCCGGCAGGTGCTTATATTTTTCGGCCATAACCGACATCCAATCATGGAAATGGCTGCTATCAATCCGTGTGTTGCTATCAATATGAGCGACTGATGCGACATACTGTCCTGCTTCATTAAGCAGTATTTGAGGATGTAGCCCAAATTGTTCTGCGTATTCTAATGTCCCAGCTCCAAGCCTCCCATTCATCATCACATCTCTGTATCCATGTTGGAAAATTGTACGCAGATGATGTTCTGTTTCTGCTTTTTCGAAATCAACTTCGTCCCAATCCTTTCGAATATTGTTGGCATCCCGAATTTGATCATAAGCATCGATAAACGACGCAATATCTTTTAGGGCGCCTTGGATGGCGGTTCTTGATTCTTCTATTTTCATTTTGAGCTTTTCTGCCATTATGATATCAATCTCATCGTCGGACTTGGATAACCGAGTGGCCTTGATTTCATCTATTTTTAAATCATAATAAACTTCGTTCAATGCCTTCCGTCTTTTTGCGATTTCTGCAAGACATTGTCTGAGCATCCTGTACGGACTACCCGCTGTAAGCATCGTAAGACTCATCAGGCGTCCGGTAGTCTGACTGTTTTGCCGCCCGAAATTTTGAGTCGCCCGGTGTATCTCAGGCATACCTGCATTAATTTTCGCAATTATTTTAGGTGACGTTATGTTATGCAATGTTAACAGTAGATTATCCATTGTAAAATCCTTTCATGCGTTACTCGTTGCAGAAGTCTCATAATGAGCCACAGTAAGATTGCCGAAATCAGTCGCATTGCCCGTTGTGGATATGGTTACGTACTCGATCATGAGATCATCATCGAGCCCAGTACCACCACCAAAAAGACCCCGGTCACCTGTGCCATTGCTTGTTGCAGCCAAACCATTACTCCCGTAATTAAGATTACCGAAATCAGCAGCATTACCCGTTGTGGATATGGTCACGTAATCAATTACGCTAGACCATTCGGTTTCATCACTATGGCCACCGCCAAAAATGCCTCGATCGCCTGTACCATTACTCGTTGCAGCCAGAAGGCTCCGCACCACAGTAAGATAGCCGAAATCAGCAGCATTACCCGTTGTGGGGATGGTCACGTAATCAATTACGTTGGACCGCTCATATTCATCATCGTCAACGCCGCCGGCAAAAATGCCCCGGTCACCAGTGGCGTTACTGGTTGCTGAGAGGGAATACCGCCCCACAGTAAGATTACCGAAATCAGCAGCATTACCAGTTGTGGATATGGTTACGTAATCAATTATGGTACCGTCACCTGGTCCACAAATACCACCACCACCAAAAAGACCCCGGTCACCTGTGCCATTGCTTGTTCCAGCCAAACTATAATGTGGCACAGTAAGATCACATAAATCAGCAGCATTACCCGTTGTGGATATGGTTACGTAATCAATTACGTCATAACAGTCAGCGCCGACACCACCGGCAAAAATGCCTCGATCGCCTGTACCATTACTCGTTGCAGCCAGGCTCAGCCGCCCCACAGTAAGATAGCCGAAATCAGCAGCATTACCCGTTGTGGATATGGTCACGTACTCAATTACGTTGTTCCCTCCAGGACCAGATCCACCGCCAAAAATACCACTGTCATATGTAACGATATCATCATCATCATAAGTAATCTCAGTGCCGTTTACCAAGATATGTATTTTATCCTTGTCAAGGCTCTGAGTTGATAAAACTTTTGACAAATACGCATAAACAATAGAGATGCTTTCCGCATCAGCCTCAAATGTGATTGTAAGTGGATTGCTTGACGTATAATTGTCTAAAGCTTCCCCGCCAGACCAATCAAGCAGTGACACAGATGAAGCCGCAGTAAATAATGAACTGATAGATTCAGATATAGTTAAAGACCCACCGTTCAGCTCAATATTCCCGTTTTGATCTATTTTCCAGCCGATTTCGCCTTGAGTATAATTATTACTCTGGAGGGTCATTCCGACAAAAATGGATTCGGAATTAATATGATTCGAGTCGATTTGATCAGAAAATATATGATTTGCAAATATGGCGTTGTAGGCTATGTCGGCAGTACCGGTTTGGAGGGAAGCCCCTGACACAACTGCACTCCACTCAGATTGATTTCCTGATGTATCAACGGCAGCTATCCTATAATAATAGGTAATGCTGGATTCGTAATTACCTTCCCCGTCAAGGTTAAAAGCCGGGTCAAGGGTATCGGTAAAAAAAGTTACCTCGAATCGGCCAATCTCAACAACATTGCTTGAGAAACTTGATGACGTGGACCGCTGAACAAGGTAATGGGACAAATCATATTCAGTGTTTGCGTTCCATGTCAGGCCCATCACTTTGAACCCTGGAACAATATTTAGGTTTGTGTCAAACGTCGGGGCCGAAGGGGGGACCTTATCTCCATCCGTTGTGTGGTAAACCATCTCACACCAGGCAGTGGCGTTCCCATCCTTGTCCACAGAGCAGACGGCTGCGCCGTATTGTGTCGCAACTAAGGCTGTCCAGGTATGTTCATTTTCTGTCGTTAACCATTCAGCGGACTGGTTGGCATCTACATCCAGCAGCAAAATTTTGTAATAGCTGAAGGAGTCCAGCGCTTCGGCATTATTCTCCCAGGCAGCCACAAGATTTGCAACGCTGCCACCGTTTGAATTGGTGGAAATGGTACTGGTCAGGGTCAAACTATCCGGGACAGGAACGTCTGTGCTGGCATTTGTGTTTATAGCCACATCGCAGTCAAGAGCATTCTCGGACTCTATTCCTGAGGTATCGACAGCTTTGATCCAGTAAGTTGCCAGGGTAACCGTAGATTCCAAAATAAAAATAGACGCGGCATTATCAACACTTATGGCAACTTTTGTGCCGGTTTCCCAGTCATCTCCCTGCCTGATCTCATAATAGCTTAAATCAATATCCGATACGGCCCCCCAGGTGAAATTTACTGACCTTGTAAGAGTATTATAAACGCTGGAAAAGTCAGTCACATCATCGGGTGGAGCAAGTTTTCCAAGGCTTGTAATTGTGGTGGTATTATAACCAGTTTCGATAAGCCCCTGGCTGCCCAGGGTAATATAGATTTTGTATGTGTGGCCGACGACAAGGCCAGATGTAATCGTGTGTTGGCAATCGCTCGATGTCCCCATTTTTCTGGCGGCTGTGCCGGCTGTCTGATCTTCCAGCCATATTGCCCAGGTATTTGATACCAGGCTGTAAGCCCGGTGCCAGGTTACATTTACATTGCTGGTATATCCGCCGTCTGCGCTGTAGACCAAAAATTCATCGGCTTTTACTTGGGTGGCTTCTTGCTTCCGGTTTTCCCATACCTGTTCTTCAATAACAAATCCATCGTTGTCAGTGTAGATTTCTTCAATGTATTCAAGGCCGATAATTGTTCTTGTGAGTTCATCTTTTTTGCTTACTGATGTAATCCGGTATTTTTTAAGATATGTGCTGGCCCGGCCAAAGGCGTAAATATCGTCGTTGCTTGGAACAGATGTCCAGGACAACGTTAATGGAAGGGTTTGAAAAGGTTGTGAAAAATCAGATATAGAATCCGTATCTATTGTTTTTTCAACAAGCGTGTCATCTGATAACCTGACTTTAATTTTATAAACATACCCGGATTCCAATTGCACTGGCTTATCAAGGGTTACATACGGGTTTTCACCATTAACACCGTTCCCGGCGTCTTTTATCACTCCGCCGATGTCTGATTTAAGATAATTTACAGATTCATGCTGAAACTCAAAGATATCGCCCACGACACACGCAAAAGAGTCAATAAAAGCGTCAAACGTGACTACCCTGACAAGATACCGATTGGAATTAATCCGGTAAACCCCCTCCCGGACCGCCTGGGCCTGGGAAAAACTGGCCTCAAAAGAGACCGTGGCTTTTTGTTGCTGGGTGCTGCTGTCGTTGATATAGGTGTCCGAAAAAACGGTTACAATCTGACGGGTGTAGTCACGATCCGGATCAGTATATTCGATCTCCACCGCCGTGGCCCGGTCTTTTTGCGGCAAATATTGCATTGAAAAGGTCTGCTCGACGATATTGCCCATGGTGAACAAATGAGAAACAGTATCATCCTGGCGGTCAATGAAAACGCCGTATTTGGTATTGCGCCGGATTATAACAGCCCTGCCCATGGCTGCAATTTTCTGGATTTGTTCCCAGACATTACCGCCCTGAACAACGATGTTTATTTCAATGCGCTTTTCTTCAGGTTCTCCGGATGCTGCGACATTAGTATCGCAGAACTCAGCCCATTCTAAAAATTCATCATATAAAATCCTGCCCACAGGTATTTTATGCTGGACGAGCAGGTCATAACAGATCCAGGCTGGATTTTTAGCGGACTTAGCCACCCACGTTGAGTTGTTAAAAACCTGGACAGTATCTAAAGTCGCCAAGCAATTTGTGGCCGGGACGCTTCCGGCAAGTTGGTCAGTTGCCAGGACTTTTATGGCGTACTTTGCAAGTCCAGGGTAAACCAATTCTTCTTTAAGGATTTCCTGGACGGATACCAGATAAATGTCTGACCTCCCCCTGTAACTCTCCTCTGGTTCGTTCGTCCGGATTAGATAAATATCATAAAAATTTAAGGCAAGATCGTTTATCGGGTGCTCACCCGGTAATACTTTGAAAAAGAAAAAATGCCAATTATCCTATCAGTTTGGATATATATACCGAATTGATTGGAGGATTGACCCATGCGAAAACCCAAGGACTGGGGCCAGCCATGCCCAAACCCGGAATGTTCCCATTATCGGCTGATGAACCGAGGTAATATTAGCGCCATTTCGACCTATATGACCCAGAGCGGAAAACGACGTATCTTTTATTGCAACAAATGTGATCACTGCTTTGCAGAGACACGTGATACCGTCTTCTTTGACCTGCGGACCCCGGAAGACAAGGTGATGATGGCCCTGAAGATGCTCTT
>NZ_JQKJ01000056.1 GCF_000745975.1 Desulfobacter vibrioformis DSM 8776
ATGATTTCTTTACCCGAAGGCTTTGACCTTTCTGTTTTTATTGGTGAGATCGTCACCTATGTGGGTTTGCCTGTTGTGGGAATCGCTTTTTCTTTTTGTGTTTTCAGATTGATTTCATACTCATTGAGTTTGGGATCAAAAAATTAAATGAAACATGATTAAGCTCATCGCCTTCATAACGATGGTCATTGACCATTCTGCCATTTTCTTTTTCCCGGAGCATGAATTGATAATGCGCTCCCTGGGCGCTCTGTCCTTTCCCCTTTTTGCGTATTTCATTACCCAGGGCCTGAAATATACCAAAGACCTTCAGCTTTATATCATCGCACTGGTTACTTGCGCCTGTGTCACCCAGCCCCTGTTTAATATCCTGTTCCCGGACCTGCATAGACTCAATGATCTTTATACCTTGCTTTTCGGTTTGATCATTCTTGTTTTGTATGAGCGGTACGGCTTCCCTGCATTTTATTTGACCCTGCTTCTTGTTCTGGCCAACGTCGTTTCAATCTATATTTTCATAGTCTTTGCCATTTATTTTTTGCATAATCGTCCGGTCTACCTCTTGGGCGCTATGACCGCCTTTTATCTCCTGGTCTATTATTTATCCGGAGCCCTCTATGTTTTGTTCGGTCCGGCTGCCGTGTTCCTGATGTACTACCGGACCGATCTTCCCTTGCCCAGGATGATGCAGAAATATTTTTATTATGTGGGCTATCCCGGGCATTTCCTTGTCATCATTGCCATAAATTCAATCATATATCCGGCAACTACTTAATAAAGAATAAAAAAATGAACCCACGAGAATTAAAAAGTCACCTTTATCAACAAGTAAGAAAAAGCGGCAAAAACAGCATAACGAAATTTGAGTATGAATACATGGCGGGAAAGATTGATTTTAACACCTATCTGAACAGTTGTTATGCGGATTATGCCAAAGGCCGTTTGTCGAAAAATAAGAAATAATAAGTAGTTTCATGGCCGGAGCACCGGAATGTACGACCAAGCGTATTATTTCAAAAGTTCAATATATTAACAGGTAGAGGATAGAACTTGACTGGCTCACGTCCCCATACTACAACCCCGATAGATCAATTTAAGGCGGGGATTATTTGCATGAAGGGTAATATCATTACCACTGAAAAGTGCATGGTATGCGGGGCAATATTGAAGCATAATGACAGAAGACACGGGCTTTTTTGCCCGAATCATCCACAGATATCATGTGTCAAGGTATTTGTTGTCCGGTTTGGGCGGCACATTCAGCGGCAATTCAATAATTATGATAAAGCAGCACAATTCCTCAATGGTCTGCGGTTTAAAACAGGCGAAGGGTCTTTTGACATTAAAGATTATGCGTCAGATAAACCATATTCTTTCCGGGTGTTGTCCGAAAAATATCTAAAACGTAAAGCTAATCTCAAAAGCTTTAAAGAAAAGAAGCGTCACATTACCGTAGCCCAGGAATATTTTTATGACAGCAATGTAAAATATATAACCGGAGCCGACATTGAAGATTATCTGTTTGACATTAAGGGGATTTCCGAAAAAACCAGGGCCAACTATGCCAGTGCTCTTTCTGATTTTTTTAAATGGGTTCTGAAACGGCAGATAATCAATGTCCTCCCGCCATTTCCCGAAATCACTTATGAGCTTGGATACCGGACTATCACAGACATGAAAACCCAGCAGGCTATTATAATTAAGGTCCGGGAATTATCAGAAGACCGAAATCCCAAAATTTGGACCGGGATTGACCTTCTGGCAACATATGTCAACTTGCGCCCCGGGGATCTGCTCAAGATAAAGGAGAAGGATATTGACCTGGAACATGGCGTCATCACAATCCACTACCCTACCAAGGCAAAAAACAAAATAAAAACCGTTCGTCTGCTTCCAGAACACATTGAGCTAATACGGGATTTAAAAAATCAGTTCCCGGCCTTGCCCGAACTTAAATTTTTCCGACACCATGGTGGGGTCCGCAGTCAGAAACCAAATACGCCTTTCGGGCCAAAGTATTTTAAAATATGGTGGGATAATGCCTGTAAAGAACTTGGAGTACAAGACCTCGACCTTTACGGCGGGACCAGACACACCAGCACAACAGAGATTGCCAGGCAAGCCGGGACCATGTCAGCCAGAGAAGCTACAGCGCATGAAACGAATAAGGCTTTTGACCGGTATTGTCAGTTTCAAAATGATACGGCCTTTAAAATGGCTGGACTGCTTAAGAAAAAGAAAACTGATGGCAAGGTCTTGGACTTCCCCCAAAAGGCCGGAAAAAACTGATATTGCCAGGTCAGCACATAGTCAGCACCTTTTTTGTCTGTCACAAGGCACAAAAAAGCCCGAAACGGCGGGCATTTCGGGCTATAAAATGGTGGAGGCGGCGGGAGTTGAACCCGCATTCAATCCCTATTCATAAGGCTTCCCATTGTAGGTGCTAAACATGCGCTAAACTCATAAATTTTGTTCTGATTTTTTAACATGTTTTGAGGATGTCCTTTTTTCCACTGTGACTATCGACAATAAAAGCTGATGACGTTTGATTTTTCGATTTGTTGACATCTTTTGTTCATATGTTTTATATGAAGAAGAATGAATAGAAAAAAAATTCTTAATAAAATACTTACGGGCTCTAAAAATATACGGTTTTCTGATATGGAAAATCTGGTTCAAGGATTTGGTTTTATCCTTTCAAGAACAGATGGAAGTCATCATATCTTCACTCGACCGGATATTCCGGAACTTGTTAACCTTCAAAATGTTAAAGGCCAGGCAAAAATATATCAGATTCGTCAATTTTTAAAACTTGTTGAAAAGCACAATTTAAAATTAGAGGATAACGAATAATGCGTGATTATCATATAAACATTTTTTATTCTGATGATGACGGTGGTTATATTGCCGACATTCCGGATCTTGAATTGTGTTCAGCATTCGGTGACACTCCTAATGAGGCATTACTTGAAGTTCAAAAAGCTAAATCTCTTTGGATTGAAAGTGCTAAATTGGAAGGCAAGAAAATTCCACCACCTAAATATTGTCCGGTCATTTATCAAGCACAATTTGCTTAATACATTATTTCCGTTGCATAGGTCAGCGACCGGAAACTTTTAAGATTTATAATTCTGAGATCCGTGGGAATGTTGCTCTGTAAATAGTTTGAGCGTGTTCCAGTCGAGTGTTTGAGCCGGGCGGTCTTCCCGGTATAGCTTGCATTTTGTTAACTCAAAGTCCTTTATTCATCGGAGGTTAACCCGGTTAACTCGTCAACCTATGGTTAACTATTCTGATTCATCAGGGCTTATCCCCGAATCAGACTTCTTTCTGCCTCCCCCTAGAGCCGATACCCCTGAGCCCCCCAGGTGGTGGATTACTTCCTGGCCTTCCTCTGGGGCATACTTCCTGCCGGATATTCTCCTGAGGTGTGTTTTTTATTGGTGGATATTAGATCGAATTCTAAGTATTTTATCAACTTAAGCAATAAACATACCATCGTAGCAAGACTACCGTCAATTAAGCAGTTTTGCAGTGTGGCATTATAATTGCATGGATGTATAGAAATACATAGAACACTATTCATTTTGGATAACCCCTGGTTTGGTTGTTTTTCAGAACTGGGGCATGGATTGGGTAGCAGATTCGATTGACCAACGAGAATCCTTCTGTGTCATCAGCGCCTATAAGATAACATCGCTACTGAGATCCGTGGGAATGTTGCTCTGAAAAGCGTTCCTGCGTGTGCCATTTGAGTGCTTGAGCCGGGCGGACGTCCCAGCGTGATCATATCGGCCGTGGACCGGCTGTCAACAACAACCTTTTTTTTACTTTTTGTTTTCAAGATCGCCCGAGGATCTCCAGGTAGGTAAGTGTTTATGCGCCGAACCCGAATCTTTCCAGGTGTGTACTTCTTTCACCGTTTTAATTCCGTTAGCATGACCTCTATCACCTCTTTAAATACTTCTTTTTTCTTCCAGTCGAATTTCGAAAACCCGGCAGGTGATCGACGATAGGAGCCTGGGAGGATGGGTTTAATTTTTAAACCAGCTACAAGGCGAACAGCGATTGAGTCTGGTAGATTTAATCAGTAAGCTTGAATTCCAAATTTTAATAATAATTTTGGTAAAATATCGTCTAAATTTAATACGTCTTTGTCTTCTAATTCGATGAGATTAAAATCATATTTATTATAGATAGTTTGTTTTGCTTTTTTTCGAGACAAGTATTTTTCATTATTATCATATCCCCAAAATTCGATATACACCTTTCCTGTCGGAATATAAAAATCAGAATAAACGTTTTCTTCTATTGGTAATTTTCGTTCGTACGCATGAATAATTTCAGCCATGTACAACCAATTATCAATTATCATTTCGGCTTTTGATCGGACAAGATGACCATCGGTTGCTCTATGCTTTGCAATAAATTTATCTCTGAAATTATTTGTATTATCATCATTTAATTCTTGTTTTATCTGTGTCGGATCATCATCCTTTGTGCCTTTTAAATCTTCTATTGAGCTGACAAGTATTTTAGATTCAATGATTGACTCAGGCCATCGAACAAAAGGAATGCCGGATTTTTTATCTTCATCTTGAAGACCATTTTGTTTTTTTCCCTGAATAGTTATCTTCCAACCTTTAAGGTCTTTTTTAACCCATCCAAGTTCAGAAAATATATAATTTATTTTTGTTGCTGAAAGGCCAAAATGTTTTCCAATGGCTGTTGATGTTATCAAAGAGACTTCTCCAATATTATCGCCTAATTCCAAATCTTCAGGCCAGGTAATATATTTACCAAATCGTTCACTATTAATAAATTTTCCACCACATTTAATGCCATGATCCGTAAGAAACCATAGATTGTCTTTTTTTTCGATGAAATTCAGTTGGAGCAATCTGGCGAACATTTCTTTTGTTGAGATTTTATATTTCTTTGCCAAGGATGTAGTTGAGATCATTTTTTTATTTGCATTTGCCGCTGAATTATCCATAGTTACCTCCGAAAAAAATTAGAATATTGTCGATCATCAGATATTGTCTTTTTCTTGGGTTTTTAACTCCCCCAGGCTTTTATTTTCTGGAATAGAAATTAATGGGCTTGGGATAGCCCCTTCTTCTAGTTTTTCCGCAATGAGTTCTAGGTCCGCTACTGTTCTACGAAAAATTTGTTCATTTATATTTTCGATCACCAAAAGTGCATTTATTGCGTCTTGTCCTTTTTGGGGCTTTCTAAAATTGTTATCAATTTTATTATTTCCAATTTTTTGTCCCCATAAAAAGTATTCAATCGGCTTCTGTGTGAATCTTGCTACAGCAATAATATATTCTAATGAGGGATTTTGTTTTGATTTTCCATGAACATTAGAGATAATAGCCGGGGATACTCCAATATTTTCTGCCCATTTGCCAGGTTTGAATAGATTTTTGTCTTTTTCAATTCTTGTTCGAATTTCGTCATAATTTAAATTTAGATCTATTTTTTTCATAACATCTTTAAAAATGCTTGACTTTTATAAAGAACAACTTTAATCTTGCCTCATATTTTAAATAACAGCTTTAAATTTAGTTCCTTTTAATCAATTCATAGGTATTTAGATCAATGTTTCCCTCTAAATATAAGGATAAACACATGACCAGCCAATTACCCTATCATTTTTCATACGCCATATCAAAACAATTGCCCACTGCCTGTTCGTTGAACTCATCATACGGCGAACTTGAACTTGATGAAGAAATGCGTTCAGCCATAGAAAAAGCCCTGGTGCCGATTCTTGAAAAACGCCTGAACGCACCACCTGAACTTGAAAAAAACACCACTGAATTATCAACTGAGCCAGGCTCAGATTATTTGTTTGACGCCCATAATATCGTTGTTCTCTGCAAATCCTGCGGAAAACAACTTTCCTTATTTCAAGTTGAAACTGACCGTTTAATTCCTGTCGATCACCCGGACCGGGGTCTTTGTAATGATTGCTGTTGCCCGTATGTTTCTGAAAAATCAGAACCTGAATCAACCGTTGAACCTGACGTCAAACCATCACCAGTGGATAAACTACTGGCGTTTTACGGATCGCCTGTTATCGAGAAAAAAGATTAACGCGTTAAAAACGTTTAACCACCAATAGAAAGGAATAAAACCATGATCGGAATCATTGAAGGAACATTTATTTCAACAAAGTTAAAGACACCGGATAAGGAAAAAGGCCAGGATTTCAAGCCTTATAACGTTCATAACATAATGCAGGTACATGAGGATGATCCGGAAATAATAAACATCAAGGACGTCGGTAAAAAACATCAATTTAAGGCTAATCAACCGGTCAAGCTTCGGTGCCGGATTAACCACTGGTCTAACAGTAAGTAGGTGGACAAAAATAATTCTTGTTTTATCTTGCTTTGCAATAAATCATTGTTGTTTTTTTAATTTGCATAGCAAGGATATCAGATGGAACGTACGGGTAGAAAATTTGTTTCTCCAATTGAGCCATTGGCATTAAAATGGCTGTCACTTATTGAATTTTCGGATGAAGAGTCAAACCGTACTAAACTCAGGGCTCAAGCAATCCGGTTAAGCAACTCTGGGTATAGTATCAATCAGATTTCACAAATATGTTTGACTACTCAGGAAACAGTTTCGAAGTGGATCGATGGATGGGAAAAATATCAATTTGACTCCTTA
>NZ_JQKJ01000057.1 GCF_000745975.1 Desulfobacter vibrioformis DSM 8776
GGTTTTCATTTCTGGGGTAAGTTCGAGATCACCGTAGCCAGTCTGGATGTAATCTATTGAAGGAAGTTGCTTGTTTAATGCGTATGCTGCGTCTTGTGGGTTCATTTGATTAGCCTGTTATTTATAGTGGACATGTAAAAATCCTTTGACCGCGGGGGTTACATTTTAACCTTCTCCCCTTGCTTGAAGCTCTTTTTCATAGCAATCAGAACAAAGGCCCCGGAGATCTGAACAACCACGAAGTATTTCGGATAAGAAAAGCCCTCTACCGCATGATCTACAGAAGTGCTTGAATCCATACTGGGTTACAATTTTGGAAAGTATTGGAACTAAACTGTTCCGAACGATTGACTTCATTTCACGGGTAAGCTTGATTTTACCATGACCGGTTTGGATGTAATCTATTGTGGGAAGTTGTTCTTTTAATGTGTAGGCTGCTTCTTGTGGGTTCATTTTTTTTTAATTCCTCTCTTGAATTGTAAGAAAAGAAAACCCCCTGGCGGCGCTACCAACACCATATGCCAGGGGGGACGATGTCCCGGTGAAACGCATGCCCATGCAAAAACCAAGACATCTATAGGGTAATTGTTTTGATACGGCGTTTGAAAAATGATAAACTGACAATTCGGGCATATGTTTATCCTTTTGAAGGGTAAATGAAACTATTTGCATAATTAATAAACCTATAGATTTTATTTGTCAATGAAAAAAGAACCCATAGATCCAGATAAATTTAAAATTGAAATTGCAAAAAAATTTATTGACCTTCTCAATTCGAAACGTGGACTTGCAAGCGAACTATCAAGAAGTATTGGTAAGGACCCTGCTTTCATAAATAGTATAAAGCAAAACAAGCCAGTTAATGCACTACATTTGAAGGCCGTTGAATTAATTTTGGGGGCTGATTTTGTATTAAAATTATTGACCACGAATGAAACTATAGATTCAAATGGAGCAAATAACCCCACTGAATCTTACGGCAATAGTGCTAACAATAAATTCAAATTTCCCAAAAAAGAACAAGACGCAATAACCGCCCTTTGGGAAATAGAAAATATAGATGAACAAACTTTCCGTAGAACAGTCGCAGATTTAGAATACATTGCGAACAAACTGAAAGAAGGCGCTACCCCAGGAGCATTAATTGCTGTTCCAGAGAATAAAACCTTGGGGGAGCTTACCAAAGAAAAAGACCGTATCTGATAATTGACAATATTTTCATACTGTTGAGGGGTGATTATGGTTGAGTTATTAAAAAATAGCTTTTCTGGAGATGAAAGGCTAATACTCTTTACCAAAAAAAATAGGCAGACAATATCGGGGAAACCCTGATTTATTCAAATTTTATGCAAGTATTTACATAGAATTAAGGAAAACAACTATGAAATTCACACTAATATACGGCAAAGACGATGGGTGGTATGTTGGCCGCCTACAAGAAATCCCGGGAGTCATCAGCCAGGGGGAAACCCTCGAAGAGCTGAAAGAAAACATAGCCGATGCATATAAGCTTTTGGTAGAGGATGCTATGGGACTGCCGGTACCGGAGCTTCATACCGAAGAAATAATTTTAGATATTGCATGAAGCGGCGCAAATTTATTAAGGAGATCGTTGAACAGGGGTGTTATCTGAAACGGCATGGTGGCAAGCATGACCTATATATCAACCCAGCAAATGGTAAAGTGTCCCCGGTTCCGCGCCATCCAGAAATAAAAGATCTGACATGTAGGCTGATTAGGCAGCAGTTAGGGATTGAGGAAAAAGGAAATAAATTATGAAAGTAAAAATTTTCACAGAGAATGCAGAAAGCGAAGGCATCGAGAAGGAAATAAACAATTGGATAGAAAAAACCAATCCAAACATTAAATTCATCCCCACCTGGAGGAGCCCGGGGCCATCGGCCTGAGATCCTAACGGGAATTACTTTTGGAAAATTCCTTCTTTCCAAGAAGCAAAACAGCTCCGCGAAGGGGCTCGGGTGGTGCCCGGTTATATAAACTCTTTTCTTTCGCCCCCTGGGGAGGCCTATGGTTCATCGGCTAACGCCCTTCGGTTGTTGGGCTCGTGAAATCACGTAATTTTCGCCGGAAAACGATGTCTAAATGCTGGAGCCCCTTGGCGGCGAGAAATCACGCAATTTAACGACCCTAAGGGAGCTCCAGGCCGCGTGGCCAAGAGAAAATATATTTTCTTTTTTTAGAGTCGAAAGGCTGTACAGCGGCATAAGCCGAGAAAGTCTTATAGCGGTATGACAGTTTTTTTTTGGTTTATAAGGAGGGATGGGGGTAGTAACATAAGAAGACTGACAAGAGCCGGACATTACAGACTTCGACAATCTCACGTTAACGCAACACTTCGGGAGGATTCCGGGGCTACCGCGGAATGGGACTGTTCATCGGGACATTGTGTTGACAGCCGGTCCACACCGACATAATCACGCTGGGAAGACCGCCCGGCTCAAGCACTCGACTGGCACACGCTCAAACTCTTTACAGAGCAACATTCCCACCGATCTCAGTAGCGGCGGTATCTTATAGGCGCTGATGACACAAAAGGATTCCCATTGGTCAACCGAATCTGCTACCCAATCCATGCCCCAGTTCTGCAAGACAACCAAACCAGGGGCTATCCAAAATACATAGTACTATATGTATTTTTATTTGTTTATGCAATTATGATACCATGCTATTTAACTGCCTGCCTATCAGGGATTTTGGTGCAATGGCATGATTATTGCTTAAGTTAATAAAATACTTAGAGTTCAATCTAAAATCAACCAATAAAAAACACACATCGGGAAATCATCCGGCAGAAAGTACGCCCCAGAGGAAGTCCAGGAAGTAATCCACCCCCTGGGGGATCAGAGGTATCGGCTCCAGAGGAAGGCAGAAAGAAGTCTGATTCGGGGATAAGCCCTGGTGAGTCAGAATAGTTAACCGCAGGTTAATAAGTTAACCAGGTTAACCACCGATGAATAAAGGACTTTGAGTTAACAAAATGCAAGCTGGACAAGGAAGACCGACCGGCTCAAGCACTCGACTGGCACACGCTCAAACTCTTTACAGAACAACATTACCACGGATCTCAGAATTATAAATCTTAAAATCTTCGATCTGCCCCAGGGGGAAGTCCAGAAAGAAATCCGCTCTAATTGATTTTTGGCGTTTCAAAGCAAACACAACATATAGCGCCTGGACGTTTTTCAAAAAACCGAGGACTTATAGACAAAGTCAACGCCTGTTTAAACCACATTTTTCAGAGCGACTCAGGAGCGGCTGAAAACGTCGAGTTGAAACATTTGTTAGCTCAATCAGTTAGGAGTTCATCGATTATTTCATTTATTCCTGAAGCCTGCTCCCTGGCAGCTTCAAACAAATTAACCACTGCTCCAGAATGCTGACTATATTCCCAAATTATATTGTCATTCTCTCCAATAAAGCAAATTCCTTGGTCTTCAGTCCAAGACCACTGCATCTCGTCATAGTAATATTTATATCTTACACTATATAATCCGATGCATTTACCTTTGTACATACCAATCAAGAATAAAGGAATTATATTATTGGTGCCTTCGATCAGTGAATAGGGAGCTTCTCTTTCTTGCCATTTAATTTGACCCAAATATGTTTCTTTTGTTAGGGCGATTGCCAGCTTTTCAATTTTATCTTTAGTCTCCATGATTAATCCCACTTTGAGTCTTTCGATAATTGTTCTAAACTTGTGATCAATCCTGTTAGTTGGGTGTACAACTCCCAAGCCTGATCCTCCTCAATATTGGCTATTGGTACAGTGAATATTAACATTTTTTTTATTTCGAGCTTTTTACAGAATATACGCACCTTTTTTCGTTCCTTATCTGGTAATTTCCCTTCTAAGTTTTCAAGGAGGCTTTTTGCGATACTCAGTTGTTCAAAGCCATTACGTTTGCTTTCATTCCAATTTTTTAAATTCTTTGAGAGATTGTTGTTTGCCTGAGTAACTTCCTTCATGATTTCAGGAAGTCTTGCCCTCCTAAGAAACGATTTACGTATTTTTTTTGCTTCAATCCATACAAATAAAGAAACAAAAAGTCCCAGTATTGAACAAATAGAAGCGAAATCTGTCAACCATTCTGGCATTTTTTTCTCAGTAATTTTTTTTTATGTTAAAGCGCGAGGTTGTGTTGTACGCAATTGTTTTTTCAACTATTCGATGAATGCTAAAAACAGAAAATTGGAACCACGCAATAATGGTATCAGGGTTTAGTTTTTCGATTTAAATTGGCACTCCATATATTTGGATTCAAAAAATTTGAACAATAGCGATTGGTCATAGACATAATCAACACTTCAACGTTCACCATCAATGGGGCGCAAGGAATGATGAAGTCGCTATTGGCACGTTAACGCCCAAATTTGTGATGGCGTCGACGGTCCGGCCCTTCGAATCCAGTGCATGGTGTGGTTATCCGTCAACGTTGTTGGCTGTGTTAAAACGTTTGTCAAATGTGGTTACTATTGCGGCCAGAAATGCGACAACGCCTGCCCTATCACCTGTTCGTAGTTTGCGACTAATTTCAACTTGTATTGTATTAAAGTTGTCTCCATACCCTTTGTATTCGCTGTAAGGGTCGCCACGCCGATGGAATTCCTTCGATTTATCACCTGGAAACGTATTGTTCATTCCAATTTTTGCACTGGGAAAATGGGATTTCAATAAATCACGAAACCAAGTCGCAATGGGTTCGTCACATGAATTCCCGTGTCTGGTACCAATTTCGAAGTCCGTTGGAGGGTCATGGTCATCTCGCATCCCGTGAACAGCAATGTGTAAATACCTCTTAGTTAATCCGGCCTCGCTCTCGGCAATTAAACATTTGGAATCCAGAATTTTTCGAATAGCTTCGCGGTACTCTTTGATGGCTGGCGCATTGCTTTTGGCAGGCGGCCGATTGATATCCATTTCCTTTCGAGAAATGGTCGCAACAATTCCTGCGACCCCGGTCTGGCCAACTACCTGTTGAACGATTTCGCCAGTGTACATGTCCGCACTCGGTTTCTGAGCATGGACAGCGTCCACGTGGCACGAAAACTTGACATCACCGATACTATATTTGATGTATTGACCAACTTCCATATAGGAAAACCTCGATTAGTTAAGAATGATAAAATCATTAACATTATATGGAAAGGTGTGCAAATTTTTTCTTCAATTTTGCACATAGTTAACTAAGCACTAATGGTATGATTGAACACTTTTTTCGAAATTATCCGGCCACCAGATATTGTGTCTACCCGAAAACGCTGCCAGTAAATTTTATATATTATACTCCTCCATCAGATCTGACCGGGAAGTATTCCATTTGATTCAAACTCAATTATTTAAGATTCCCTGGCAGTGAATCTGATTCAGAACAATTAACATGTTGGGCTAAATTAATATTTCATAATGGCATCATAATCCTGACCACCATAAAATATATCCAAAACCCGGACAACTCGTTTGGATTCATCAATCAGAAAAGCCGCAACGGTTCTTTTGTCCAGAGGATAAATTCTCAGGCCGACCATTAAGTCATCACGCTTTTGTCCTCTCAAAGGTGATCTTTCAAGCTTTTGGCATGCCGCTTTTAACTTTTCTATATATGCCCAAGCCCTTTCCGAAAAACCGCTTTGTTCTGCAATATAAAAATATATTTTTTCAAGGTCTTCAATTGCGTTAGGCATCAAAAAGACATCATATTTATCCATTCGCAGATTTTTCCGACCTTTGTTTGTGCAAATACTCAATTCTTTCAAATGCTGATCGAAGCGGTACGGGATCACCATTTTGTTCTGAATGTTCCAAACGCATACGGATAGCTTGAAGCCGTGCTTCGTGCTCATCCTCTCTTTGCTGCCATAATCTCACAGCGGCCCTGATAAGTTCGCTGGTCGAGCTATAAAAACCTTCATCGACTTTTTTCTTTATAACTGACAGCATTTCAGGGGGAATGGTGATTGTTATTTTTTCGGCCTTATCTTGTCTCATATAATCACCTCTTAAAATGGTATGATAGAATCATACTTCATGTAACGGATCATCGCAACACCCAAGCGAATGCAAACCCAATATATACAAGTGTGCTGTAACGCACAGGTTTAAAATGGTTGCGGTTTTGGTTGCGGGTTTTATCCAAGAGAAGATGAAAAAATGAGGTATGTAAAAAAAGACGTACTGAAATAAAGGGCTATTGTGGCATTCACAGCAATAACAACGTCTTTGGGAGCAGAGGCTCAACTGGTGATGTATTAATGTCGGATACAAACACGGATACAAAACGCTGTGTATTTCATGTGTTTTTTTATTTCCCTTGTAACGAAAAACCAGGGGATTCAGTGTTTATGGGGTGGTATTAAAGTCCTCTCACGCCGGAAACCCGGGTTCGATTCCCGGTGGGATCACCACTAAAAACAACAAGTTATCCAACTTGACATAAGCCATCCCAGGAGCTGACGGCTCCCAGGACGGCTTTTTTGTTACAGGCCAAACATAAGTTTGCCATAATCCGGCTCCTCCTGTAACGTTTCACGTAAAATCCGGAATTCTGGCAAACAGTCTGAACAGACTCAAAATCGAAAAAAAGTCTTCAAACTGTTTACACAGGCAGATCTTTTGGTTATTGATGATTTATTCCTCCGGAAGAAAATGCCT
>NZ_JQKJ01000058.1 GCF_000745975.1 Desulfobacter vibrioformis DSM 8776
GTCATAGATTTTATTCCTGGCTCTGGATTTGTTTCTGATGATTGGACAGAAATTGGAGCAGCTATTGGGGCTTTTATAGGCTATCGAAAAGATAATAAGAAAACTTTTGAAAATGGAATCACCGGCATAAAGCTTGTTTGTTTTGCTGTTGAAATCATCCCAGGCATTCTTACTTTATTGATTACAAGACAGCATGAAAAGCATGTGATACACGCGTGCTGTCTTAAATCAAAATCTGTTACCGGTGGGCTGTAAAAAAAGCGGTCAACGGGCAACCCATACAAGGAGGTTCCCATGCAGCAAAAAACTGACACCCCATTTCTGGTGGATCTGGATATATTGAACACCCATAATGAAAAAGGATGTAAGGCTTGCAACCGGAAATTCAGTCTTGGAGATACCGTGGTGATGGCATACGGGCCCTGGCCGGATGAACCTGTGAAACTCATCCATGAGCAGGAAGCCGTGTTTGATGACAATACCGGGGCCTGGTATGAAAAAGCTTATTTCATGAAGCGTCAAGGGACCTGAAGATATGGATTTGCCGGAATTGCGACGTCATCCTTTAAAAGGTGAGCGCCATAATTTCTGGACTATGGTGGACCCCAATGTCAAGACAGTTTTCCATTCAATTTAAGCGTCATTTTTTATATTTCCGCCAGTTTTCATGAGTTTGTGTCACGGTTCACTTTTCCGGTCTGCTTCAGCATCTATCGGAAGTGGAAGCCAGGTCCCCGAGAAAGGGCTTCTCAAAATATGCCCGTCGGAGGAGGGAACTGGCTTCCGCTGGAGCGGGTCTCCTGAAAACATAAACATGCGTAAAGGTGCAGACTGAAATTAAAACGGTTCCGAACATGGTTCTCCAGGGAAGAAATGTTTACTGAATTTCTTCCTGTTTAAATTCATAAATGGGTCCACAAGCAATGTTAAAAATCGAAAATATCTTTTAATAAAGATTTTTTCTTGTATGATTTTCCATATCCATGCTTTGAATCGTGATGATCGTCATGTCCATGTCCATGACCATGTTTTTTGTCATGCGATGACGAACGATCCGCGTCACGATACGATCGTTCCGATCCTGCGGCTGTTGACGGAAGAGATCGTTCTATGATCTTGTCGAGCTCCCCCCGATCAAGCCAGACGCCTCGGCACTCCGGGCAATAGTCAATTTCCACACCCTGTCGGTCTGACATGATTAAATCATTTGTTTTGCATACGGGGCATTTCATTTCATTTTTCTCCTCTGTGTTTGTTGTTTATAAATTTTTCATACATTCTTGGCAAATCGGTTTTTCCTGTTGAACAAAGGAATCACCTTTACAAGCTCCATAAGAATGATCGCCACAAGACCACCCGCCAGAGCCAGAAAAAAATCATTCAAGGAAACCGATCCGAAGCGGTACAGGTTTTTGAAAAAAGGTATGGTAAGCACAAGGCACATGACTGCAACCGTTCCGGTCATGACCCATTTAAATGCCGCGTTTTTTTCTTTCAGCATGCTGATGCTTGATTTTGTCAGGGAGCGATTTGATAAAATCATTCCAAGATTACAGACCACAAGCGTTAAAAAGGCCAGTGCCCGAGCCGTCTCAGTAGAATGATCATTGCGTATGAACAGATAAATTGCAATGGTAACAGCCAAGGTCAGGCCTCCCTGAAAAAAGCACTTCAGAAGTGTCGACCCTTCGAAGAGTTTGGCATCAATACTGCGCGGTTTTCGGTTCATGACACCGCTGTCATCTTTGTCAGCTTCAAAGATCAACGTGCATGCGGGATCAATAATCAGTTCAAGAAAAACAATATGCACCGGGAATAAAATCAAGGGCCATTTCAACAGTACGGGTATTAATGACAGTCCTGCGATTGGGATATGAACCGAAAGGATGAACATCATCGCTTTTTTAAGGTTGTCATAAATACGCCGCCCCATCCGCACTGCCGTCACAATGGAATTAAAATCATCATCAAGGAGCACCAGAGAAGCAGCCTCACGTGCGACATCCGTGCCGCGGCCCCCCATGGCTACCCCGATATGCGCGGCTTTCAGGGCAGGCGCGTCATTCACACCATCACCCGTCATGGCAACGATTTCCTTGTTTATTTTAAGGGCCTGAACTATACGCAGTTTCTGTTCCGGCACCATGCGGGCAAAGATGTTGACCTCTTTTATGCGCGCTGCCAGTTGTTCATTGGTTAATGCTTCCAATTCAGAACCGGTAATGTGTTGATCCGGATTTTGAAGACCAATCTGCCGGGCAATACTCATGGCAGTACCGGGATAATCCCCGGTAATCATGATCGTTCGGATGCCGGCGGTGTAACATTCCTCGATAGCCCCTTTTACATTGGGACGGACAGGGTCTTCAAGGCCAATTAATCCGAGGAATTTAAACTGGAAATCATGCTGCTCCTCAGGCAGATTTGTTTTCCTCTGGCGGGCACATGCAACTCCGATCACCCGTTTGCCCTGATTACTGAGCATATCGATTTTTTCTCCAAGCCATTTCAATTTTGGTGCATCAAAATGACAAAGATCCGCAATGGCTTCAGGAGCGCCCTTGGCGGCTATAACAAGGTCTTCACCCGAAGCCGACGTCCAGACCCGGGACATGGCAAGCAGTTCTTTGCTTAAGGGATATTCACGCTGGAACGTCCATGACGAATGAAGATGTTCTGTCTGTGAAAGGGTTTGTTCACCCAGCTCCTTCATGGCCTTTTCCATGGGGTCAAAGGGGTCGACCGGGCTTGCAAGAATGCTGTACTCGACCACTTCATGAAATTCTTCGGGAAGTATTTCATTCGTCTTTTCAACCTTAAATACCTGATTGCCGGCCACAATATCGGATACTGTCATTTGATTAAGGGTCAGTGTCCCGGTTTTATCAACACAGAGCACGGTGGCCGAGCCGAGGGTTTCCACTGCCGGAACCCGCCGGGTCAACACCCGGAATTTTGAGATCCGCCAGGCGCCAAGCGCCAGAAAGATGGTGAGAACAACCGGGAATTCCTCTGGAAGGATGGCCATGGCCAGAGACAATCCGGCAAGAAATCCTTCCAGCAGGTTGCCGCGGGTCAGCCAGTATACCACAATCACGAGCGTGCAAAGGATGCAACCGACAATCGCAAATGTGCGGACGACCTTCCCGGTCTGAATCTGAAGCGGGGTGCGCTCTTCTTCAATGGATTGAAGCGCTTTGCCGATTTTTCCCAACTCCGTTCGGATTCCTGTCGCCTTTATAATTCCTACGGCCTGACCGGATACAACCAGAGTTCCTGAAAAAGCAAAGGGAAGATCATCTCCTCCCGGTTTACCTATCTCAGCAGAGGTCTCCTTTGTGGATGTTTTTTGCACAGGCACGGATTCACCGGTCAGAAGAGATTCATCAATGGAAACATTGACGGCATGAATCAGAATACAGTCTGCAGGAACACGGTCTCCTTCCGACAGCAGGATAATATCATCACAGACCACTTCCCTGCCGGGGATGCGTGTTTTTTCCCCATCACGAATGACATATGCCCGAGGGCTGGACAGATCCTTGAGTGCTTCGAGCGCCCGCTCTGTTTTCCGTTCCTGATAAAAGGTGATGCCGATGATGACAAAAACAAACCCAAGCAGCATCAATGCTTCCTGAAACTCGCCAGACAGCAGATACAATGCCCCGCATGCGATCAACAACAGGAACATGGGTTCTCTTAAGACCCCGATCAGGATTTCCAGACCCTTTCGTTTTCCCTGGGTCGGCAATTCATTAAAACCATCCTGCTGCTGCCGCTGGACTACCTCCTCCCGCGCAAGACCTTTTAAATTCTCAAACGATATACCGCTCATTTTTAATCCTTATACTTATAAATGGAACATATTTCTGTCATAATTGTTTTATTTGGGAATTTTTACATTGTCATCATCATAAATTCCGTCTTCAGCCGTTGTGTGACAAGCAATACAATTTGATAAAGAACCTATGAATTCCCGCTTCAATATATCCGGAGTAATCTCATGGTGTTCTTTTATGATATACGGGATTTGGGTAATTCTCAAAGGGGTCTGATTCCCAAGTCCCTTCATGATTTTGGCCGCTCGTTTTGTCGTGCTATGGTCAGCGCAGTTGGATTTCAGATAATCTGTAATGATTTTTTCTGATTCGGCATCCAGTTCAACGGATTCTCCAAAATGATCATCAAGGCTTGTCAGGATCTTTATCCAGGAAGATTCCGGTAGAAATTCCGGCTGGTAGGCAAAATGGCAGGCCCCGCATTGAAACTGGTAAGTCGGGTTGGCCAAGGATTTTACAGAGCCATTGCCATGATCTCCATCCCTATGGTGGTCTTGCTTTCTTTTTTGTTGGCAGTTGTCATCATTATCCCCGTTTCCGTCGGCTAACAGATTGCCCCTCTTATTTTCTTTATGGTCATCATCAGCATAAACCAGGAAAGAAGGAATCGAAAAAAGGGTGACGAAAACCAGGCAAAACATAAAAAACATTGTCTTGTGATACATTTTAATTTCCTCCATAAAAAATCGGTTTTCAATATCAGTACGCATCTTTTTAAAATCAAATCCAAAAGTTAAGCTGTTAAAACAGATCCATGCTCGATACAGCCAGACAAACATTTTCCAGGCTAATCGACAATCAGATGACCTACCGTCAAGACCAAAAACATAGCGATAAAAATAATGGGCTGGGTATGAATCTTGTAGGCACTCTTCCTGAAGAATTTGGGGCATAACTTAAATTTCATGAGAAATCCCAAAATCATCGAAATCAACATCACTATCGCCCCAAGCTCCGGCAAGAATGAAGATTTACATTGTGAAGCCAACCAGTGCCAGAGAATGATTCCCAAAATCGAGAGATTCAAATAGTAGTGAAATCTCATAAAGGCTTTTTTTTGTATTCTGTTAAGATGTGACAGTATTTTTTTTAATCCAGTTCCTATCGGCAGAAATTGATTGATTCCCTTTATCAGAATGCTCACTGCGACCGGCAAGTTCGCTATAAGTAAAAGCAATGCTGCAATCTGACCCGCGGTTTCATTACCTTCATTGTCGGTCTCCGAAAATAGGGAGTTGTGCTGGTCCTCTCTTTCGAAATATTTTTCAACCCTATGCTTATCATCGGTGATGCCAGTTGCTGCAAACCAGGACCCGAACCCCATGAGACCGACAATTGTTAATAATATCAGAATTTTATAATTGTGCATTCTTTTTCTCCCAACACAATAAACCACATGATTGGTGCCTTACTCTTCAGTTCCGGTTTAAAAAAATGAGGGGGGGAAAATGGGTTGCGGGTTTCCCGCCTTAGTTAGAGAGGTGATCAGGCTTTATCTTTGTAAACGAACGGATCACCAGAGCAGAGCAAATATTATTTATTTTATAAAAAGTTTATCATATGTCTTTTCATTCCCATTCATATTAATTAAAAAAGTAGATTGACAGCCTATTGAAATTATGAGCAAATACTTAATTTATGTCAACTCGCATTTTGGATATTGTTTATGACAGCACGCAAACAACGCCTTGATCCCCGAAAAAAGCCGGTTCAGAAACGTTCAAAAATAACAGTGGATGTGATTCTCCTCGCAGCTGCTCAGGTTTTTGAGTCTCATGGTTATGCAGCCGGAACCACCAACCGTATAGCTTCACGAGCAGGAGTGTCGATTGGAACTCTGTATCAGTATTTTCCAAGTAAGGAAGCGATCGCAGTTGCGTTGCTTGAGAGGCATCTTGCTGAAACTGACCATCGCCTGCACGAGTGGGTTGGACACATGGTGGTAGAACAGCATAATCTGTACGAGGCTCTGCACGACTATGTCACTGGAATGCTGGAGATGCACGCCAAGCAACCACGATTGCAACATATTCTGCTTGAGGAGACACCATTGCCCGAGCGAGTTCACCAGGCATTGATTGAGGCTGAACAACATGCGGCCAAAACTGTAGCCGGCCTTATCCGTTTGTACCCTGAAGTTCGATCAAACGGTCTCGAACATACCTGCTTTGTTATTGTCCAGACGGTTGAGAGTTTGACCCACCGGTATGCAGCCCATCCTGATGACCAGTTTATCCCACAGGCTATATTTGTTGATGAAGTGGTCAAAATGATTATTGCTTACCTTAAATGTGATAGTTCCTCTCTATGAGCCTCTTTGATCATTTCCCTGACCGGCACAAGAGAAGTGCTCTATATGGTTAACCGTTCCGGGAATGCCCCTTCTCATCTGGATTCTGCCAAGTGGCTGGACAAAACCCTCGATCTTGTGTCTGATTCGTTTGAAAAGATCTATATTCGGGGCGATACGGACTTCAGTCTTACCAGCAATTTTGATAAATGGGACTGGAGGATATTGAACGGGAGCACATCCTGGAAGCTTTAAGGGATAGGGATAGGGATAAGGGATAGGAGGTTGCTTTTTGCCAAGCAATGTATAGCGAAGGGATAGGAGGTTGCTTTTTGCCAAGCAATGTATAGCGAAAGATGTA
>NZ_JQKJ01000059.1 GCF_000745975.1 Desulfobacter vibrioformis DSM 8776
GACAATCAATCGTAATTGAATCTTTAAAAGGTGGTAGTAAAGGAAGTGCTGTAGGAGCTGTTACAACTATTGTAACTGGCGTAGGCGTAATTGCAACTGCTCCTGCCTGGGTTCCTTTTATTGGTGGAACCATGGCTATAAGTGGTAGCGTACTTGCTGTAGGAGCTGCAGTTGGGGGTGCAGCAGGGGTAGTAACTGGAGCTGCAAAAGAATACCGAAAACAAAAAAAAATTAATGAAGAGTTTAAAAAAGCAGGCTTCTAGAAATATTTCTATAAAAGATAGGCATCCTTCACAAGTACTTTGCACTTTTTGACGCCAAACTCCGTCTTCCTGGGGCTTTCCCAAAAAAGTGTAAACTACTTTTATGGTGATATGAAGGATGCCAAAAGATAAACCAAGTATTTTAGCCTAATCGGGATAGGACTCCCCATCACTGAGGAGCCCTCCCACACCACCCGGCATACGGATCACGTACCAGGGCGGTTCGGCTGGTATTGATAAAATCAGTTGTAGGTTATCCCACCGATTTTATAGGGCTTTGGGCAACGTCATGCTATCGGAATTTCGGCCACTGCCGCATTATTCCCATAAAAACCGTTTGCTTACTCACCACCACCATTTACCCAGGCCATTCGGCCCAGGCACCGTTCAGGCCTTCACCGGGGTGAGACCTCCCTGTTTTGCAGGGCTCGTTTCCACCGACTACTATGCCTTCTGCTGACTTCTCCCATGCGGTCAGGGGCGGTTGCCCGGCCCTCAGCCGTTACGGCACATGGGAGATCTCCCGGGGTAAACACGTGTCTTTCGGTACGTGAATGCCGGATTTACGGACACACCCTGTAATGGATAGAGGACTTTCTCTTGTTGTGCAGACTCGTCCCGGTATGTGCGCCTCACATCCGATTCCTGTATGTCATCCCGTACCTTCGCGGTACCTTGCCTCGGCAAGGCGGCTTCCTTCCGAAGCACCGTCACCGGTACCCCGTTGCACTACCACTACACCCTTCGCCTCCATCTGGCTGGGTCTAAGACTTGTCAAATGTATTGAAATTGTTTACATTTGACTCACTTTTAAGAACACGTGCCGTGCCCGGCACACACAATACGCTGGAGAGGGACCGGGCTACCTGCGCGGCGTTTTGGAAAGTATGTGGTTCAAGGAAATTTACCTGTTATCTGAGCTTTTGGGGTTTAAAAGCCCGGCCCCTCAGCTCCGCGTTCGACCAGAAACTGAGGGGTAAGGCACTAAAACGGGTGTTTTTCAGATAGGGGAAAGAGATATGAAAATCCTGATAGCAGAAGATGATCTAATGCTTCAGACAATGGCCGGCAACATTATGAACCATTGGGGATTTGATTTTGATATTGCTTCAAACGGCTTAGAGGCAGTTGAAAAAGCTCAGATTCATGACGGGAAATATGATCTTTGCCTGATGGATATTGATATGCCTTTAATGAATGGATTGGAAGCGACAAAAATCATTCGAAGTAAAGTAGCCTATTTCCCTATTATGGCGGTGACAGGTAATTTCAGAGCACGGCAGGAATGCCTGGACATTGGGATGGATGATTTTTTATCAAAACCTTATCAATTAAATGTCCTTTTTGATAAAGTAAACGATTTATCAACAAAGACGGAAGAAATTCATTTAACGGGCAATCAATTCCGTTTCCAAAAGGGAAAACCAATGAATCAAAAAGAACTGCAAGAATTGATACAGCTTAAAAACAAGGGATTAACGAAATTAAAACTGGTAGGAACGGAACATACATTTGTGGTTCATAAAAATATTCAGAACAAGATATCATACGACCTTATTGGTGAGGGAAAAGAATTATCTGAGTTTATTGACCGTTCTGAAAATGAGCCGGGTCGATGCCATCTCTACAAGATGAATTTGTACGTCACGAAAGATTTGTTTACTTTTGATGAATTGGAACGTGAAATAGAACGAGAAAATGAAATCGCCGTAAAATTTAACAATCCCACGGATAGAAAACTCAAAAAAGAATAAGACGTACATTGAAGCCCTGTTGTGATATATGAAGGAAGTATCACATGTCGAATCGGGATAGGACTCCCCCCATCACTGAGGAGCCCTCCCAGGTGAGTAGCCCAAAGGAACTTCCCCTTCAGGCCCTCTCAGGTAGGGTCGAAGACCGGCGCGGTTCAAATTAAGCCCGTTTCCAATCCCCTCCACGTCAAACGCAGCATGCGGATTTCCCGCACTACGCTTCCCTGTCAGCTTCATTTAAAAGTTTATGGGACCTATCAGCCGTCAGCGCTTTCAAGCCTGGTATCGTCTAACCTTAATCTGCACAAAAAATTTTGATAGATTAACCTTCACAAGGAACAAGTTTCATCCCTAACTCATCAGCCTTTTTCGCCAAATTTTTCAACATACTTTGTTTGTTTGGCTTGCTTAAGTATTCTTCTCCAAGGTCTTTATATCTGTCTCCATTTTTGATGATGTTGTAGATGGCTTTTGCAATTCTATGGGCTATGGCAACAATCGCTTTTTGGGCACCTCGTCTGGCTTTGAGCTTATAATACTGTGTCCTTTCGGCAAGTATGCGTGACTTATTTTTTCCCGGTGATATAATCCAGCCATATTCACTTGATCCATATCCATTTTTCAGTGATTAATCTCAAGGTTTAACTCTCTTGAATGAAGCAGTTGCTCCATGAGATGCATGATTGAAAAAATGGCGGATATCAGGTTGTACAAAATTGCTGTATCTGAATTCAGCACAATAAATGACTTGACCAGAAAACAAAGGAGTATGAATCCCCTCTTGACTGAATTTTTTCACACCAGTTGTCAATCCGAAAATATGATGGAAATTCAGTTGCAGCTGAAATCGTATGGTATTGTGGATTATGCAAAGCTTTGCATAATCCACAGTACCTGACAGTCTGCTCATACCGGCCGGGGATGTGCGTCACCAGCCTGGCCAGCCAGTCAAGGGCATCAAAGACTTTCTGGAACTTCCGATCTTTTGATGTATATACGACCTTTGCAAAACCGTCACCGGATTCTTCCGCCGGGATATAAACCATACGTTCCTAGGAGAAACAGGCGCGGATAATGTACCGGGCAAGATTGCCGAGGCTGGCCTGGTCATTGGAAGATATCTTGTCACCGATATAAACATGGAAGCCTGAATGCTGCCATGACAGCATATTCTCGATAACGGCATCCGTTATCTTGCCCTCTTTTTTGAGCATCTTGAGCACCTCGTACTGAAAAATTTCTTTCAGAAACCCAGGCGGGATGCATACATGGCGTCCCAACCCCCCTCCAGTTCTTCAAAGTGATTCTCAACGCATTGGTAGTATGCGCTTGCCTTGGGATTGCGGGGCTGGTAAACATCAAAATTATGTGCTGTTGTTTGGGTCATGGCGGAACCGGTAATGGTGATGGAAATAATTTAGAGCATTCGAAAGGAGATCAGAATATTAATACAGGACGGAAACATCTGTATCATACGAATGTATTATGCCCCAAGTGAACATCCACCCCCGCATTTTCATGTATACTATGGAGAGCACAGGGCTACAGTCGATATTCAGACATGTGAAATAAGCCAAGGCCAATTACCAAAGAAAGCAATCAAGGCTTGTCATTGCGTGGGCAGAACTTCATCAAGAAGAACTGATGGCTAATTGGACACTACTTATGAATGGTGAAAAGCCATTTAACATCCAACCTCTTCAATAGGAGGTAAAATATGTATCCAGGCGTTAAAGAAGTAACTCCAAAAGAAAATTATATACTTTCAGTAACGTTCGATAACGGAGAACATGGCATTCTGGATATGAAACCACTCTTAGATTTTGGGATTTTTCAAAGCCTTAAAAATCAAAGTGCATTCAATCGCGTCCGCGTGGTCTTTGATACCATAGAATGGGAGTCTGGAGCTGACTTAGATCCAGAGTTTGTTTACAATAAATGCAAATAATATAGCAGAACAAAACGCTAAGGATAAACCCTGCAATTGCTGGGTGAAAGCCGACGCATTCCAGCGTGACGGAAGGCAGCAGACCCACAGGTGTTATGGCAAGCCTGTGAGTCACCACCGGGGTCTTCGACCAGGGCATGTTTTCAAAGGGGTAGCTCGGGAACTGGGGAGAGCCAATTGGTTCCTTGTAGAAGAAGTAAGGTCTCAGGAGATCCGGCCAAAGGGTAAAATCCCGGCATCTGTATGGAGACCCTGCCAGCAGATGAGTCCGCCACAGGCGGAGACATAAACATAAAAGAGGGCAACGCAAGGTAACGGGCGCGGATAGTTAAAAGCGAACAAACCCGTGATGGTCAATTGGCAGTCTTCGTGGATCATGATACCGATATCCAGGCAGGGAGCCTGGATGGTAAGGTGGGGAAATGAAACCCAAGCAACCCACTGCAGGTAAGGAGAAGCCGGGTGTGACGTTTTACTGGGAGGTACTACAGGAGGCTCTCAAAGGCCACAAACTGCACCACCAAATTCCAGTAAAGTGCACATTAGGGCAGTTGTTACTGCCCAAGGGTAGCACAGTCATGCGCCAATCGGGGTGTCGCCTGATTGGTTGACGGCTCGGTAAAAAGAGCCTGAACCGAGGAACCATATGAGGGAAATCTTCACGTACGGGTCTGTGGGGGGAGCGCTGGGTAACCGGTGCTTTTACCCGGAAGGCCGACCCGGGGAGCTAGCGGCTTTTTGAAAGTGCTTGGGTTTGGAAAAAACTTGGCTTCGACAACCTGCTCGGCTATATGCCCCGGTCGGCTGAGCTCCCCGTTGACCGAGGCACCGCTGGAGCGGGCTGGAAAATTATCCGAGTAATATGGTACGGCTGAAGCTTTGCTTCGCTGCCGCATAACTGCGTTATGACGGACAGAGCGAAGCAAAGCTTCAGCCGTAGTCAAAGGTGAATTTCCCACCCCACTTTCCAGGGGCTCATCAACAAACCACTACACGTGGACAAGCCAGTGAGTTAAACATTATCCGTTCAAAAATAAAGCTCCATGGCCGATGTAAACCAAAGGAATTATGTTATAATGGAAATAAGCAAGACCCTTGAGCAGATTATTGCTTTAGTCAAGGGTAGAGAAGTGGTGATATCAGACCATGGATATGATGAGCTTGCCGAAGATGCAATTCCTGTTAAGGATCTTATATCAGGTGTCGCCAACGGAATAGTCGTTGAAGATTATCCCGATTATTTTAAAGGGCCTTGTGTTCTGGTTTTACAAAAAGACTGTCAAGGGAATCCCATCCATGCAGTATGGGGAATACCCAAAGGCTCTTCATCGCCTGCTGTTTTAGTCACTGCATACAGACCAGATCCAAACAGGTGGTCAGATGATTTTATGAGGAGAAAACAATGAAAAAAAGACATCATCAAAAACTAATCCATGAAGGACAGTATGTAGCTAAGGTTAACATCGAGTTGGTTGATACTGACGATGGTTGGTCTCCCTATTTATCACTTGATGACGCATTAAAATTGGATGATGTTCGCGATGCTCTAAGAAGGGGGGATGTAAAAACTGCTACTCAACTTGCAGATGTTTTTACTCTTACTCCAGTAGCTGTTTAATCATGGCGGAGAATCGAGATAGGACTCCCCATTACTGAGGAGCCCTCCCACACCACCCGGCATACGGATCTCGTACCAAGGCGGTTCGGCTGGTGTTAACAAAATCGGCTGTAGGTTATCCCACCGATTTATCGGGTTTTGTGTAGAGTCATGCTATGGAAATTTCGGCCACTGCCGCATTATTCCCATAAAATCCTTCTACTTACTCACCACAACCATTTACCCAAGCCATTCGGC
>NZ_JQKJ01000060.1 GCF_000745975.1 Desulfobacter vibrioformis DSM 8776
GCCGAGAGGTAATCTTTTATTTTCCGGGTCCAGAAAATCAATACGAAAAAATTTAACGTCATTATATCAGCAGGTTATGGTATCTCCATCAATAATTTGACCACATTCTCATCAGTGATCTTGACCAAAATTCGGGCATTTGGCCGGTTTTTCGCTTATAAAAAGGCCTTTTCCCATCAACCCCAGGGGGGGAGTGTGTCATAATATATTATTTTTTCAAATCGTTAATAAATAGCCAATCCTTTTACGTGGCCACAATTCCATCAAAAACCGAGACCGCGCTCATTAGGGCGATCAAGGGCATTCACGGCAAGAACATACCTTGTGTCGCCTTGCTGTCTCTCACCGTAGCCAGCTCTGTATAAAGTAATGCGATTGATACAAGGGTGACCCTTGGCCCATTGTTTTGCATGGTCTTCCAATACAAATAATTTTAATTCGCTGTAGGCTTCTTCAACAAGTGGGGTCGGTTGATTCAATTTTTCAGACTCCTGTAGTCTTCCTGCCTGATTGAAAGAACCCCGGGAAAGGCGGCCAGGAAACCGCCTGTTCGGAACCGGTGATCAGCCGGACCCTATCCTGGGGAAAGAGATTACAGTCTTAATTCAACCTGAAAATCAGTGGCATTGACAATGGGCCGAACCATACCCTTCTCTTTGATCAAATCGACAATGCCGTAGTTAGAAAGGGTTTTCAAGGTCCGGGAAAGGTTTGATTTTTTTCGCCCGGATAATGCTTCCAGTTCGACCAAGGATGCCGGGTGCCGGTCCCGGATCAATTTAAGCAGTTTCTGATTCTGTCCGCTCAAAACCTGGCCCAGGGATTCCATGGATTCAAACCATACCTTGGGTTCGTTTTTTCGGGGCTTGTATTCCCCCTTGGCGATGGCAATGGTCCGGTGTTTGTAATCTTCTTTTGACATGATGCCTATTTTCATAACCTTGCTGGCCATGTTGTTCATCCTTCCTGTAAGTATTCATCCACAGCCGCCCAGAAATCTTCAAGCAATTGTCCGGAGGTGTCAAAGGTGTACGGTTCCACTTTATCCAGATTGTGTTGATGGTCCCATGTGACTATGCGCCCGGCAAAGCCTTTTTTTCGATTCGATTTCACGGCATGGGCGTTGTCAAATCCAATAATTCGGGTGTTGTGCCTGTCATGCAGTGACATGGAATACCTTATTCCGTGTGGTGCGTGTTGGTCCGGGTGTATCTGTTTTGCAGTGAATTTAACCCAGTACCCATTATCCATCGGGAATATTTCACCATCCAGGTCCAACAGGGTGTCAAGCGAACCGTATTTATCATTCATGTTATCACCTGATGATAATTTGTCAAGGCGTATGTTGATTCCTTTCGTAAACCCATATTATTAGAATTGGAGGTCACAAATTGTGATCTCAAATTTATTTGTCTACATGAAGGTTAACAATTCTTGCATCATCCTGCTTCTGTAAATGCTCTGCGACTGCATTACCTGCATCCTCAGATCCCTTTTTTAAAACGGTATCATTCAAGTGGGCATATCGCTGTAAAAGCTGCGGTGTTTTGTGGGTTGTCAGTTTTTGAAGGATATACAGATCAATTTTGTCGGAATTAACAGCCATTGTCGCAAAGGTATGTCTTAGTGAATGTATCGGCCTTGTTTCCTTTGGAAGATTCGCAGCAGCCTTAATTTTATTCACCGGCCCACTGATGCTGGATAGCTGCCCCCCATTTCGACCAGGAAAAACATAATCGCTGTCTGTCCGAACAACCTTTTCCAAAACTGACCGGGCCATATCATTCAAGGGGATAATTTGATCTTTCCCGCCCTTTGGTTCCAGAATAGAGATAAAACCTTTTTCAAAGTCAATATCAGACCATTTCAGCTTAAACAACTCGCCCCTTCTCATCCCAGTGTAAAGCGCCATTAACATAATATTCCCGGCTAAAGGGTGGCTATCCTGCTGAATGGCATCATACAGACGGGCTAATTCTTCCGGGCTCAAGGAATCATCTTTGATATTGTCAACTTTCGGCATTTTAACTTTAAACTGCAAATTTTTGCTAAGGCCAAGTTCAAAGCCGTAATTTGCAATTCGCTTTAAAAGAGCCAAGACATGTTTCACCGTCTGAGGGGAATATTTTTTTAACAGTTCTCTTTTGTGCCTTTCAACATCAAGAGCAATAATTTCGTCCGGTTCCTTATCGCCGAACTTTTTCTTTATGTGCTGCTCATATCTATTATTGTCTTTTGTGTAATTCAGGTTCTTCTTTTTTTGGAGAGAATATTCTTTCCATAATCTGTTTATAGTATATCTACCTGCTTCGGCAGCCTTCTTTGCAAGTTCAGCATCCCGCTTTTCTTGGTTGGTTTCTTTTTCTCCGTCAATTTTTTGTGCGCGAATGCCGGACGCCCGAGCAGGAGTCATATCGTCCTGGTATTGACGACCTGCTTTTTCTTCGACCATTTTGCCGCTCTTGCGGTATCTAATGTAATAGACTTTTTCCGGCTTTCCCTGGGCTGAGGTTCCTTCAACGTAAAACACTCCCGCATATTTTGTTTTTGTTCTTATTTGCTTTGGCATCTAATTTCCCCCATTTTCAGAACATATATTTTTCTGTATCCATTGATTATTGGGGCTTTGGAACTTTCATTATCCCCCACACTATCCCCCACATCTATGGTAAATATACAGGTATTTTAAAGTAAGTCAAGGTCATGGATAAAACTCTAAAAGCATTGTATTTGAGAGCTTTTGGTATGATTTAGGAAGGCATGGTAATTTCGGGTAAATCATAGAATTCGGCATCATGAGCCGTAAAAAACAGATCATTCCTTTCCTGGAAAAAGTTTTCGGTTAGTTAAGTAATTCAAGGGCTTTTGGTGTTTTGCCAAAGGCCCTTTTTCCATTCTGAAAAAAACTAAGGAGGTTAATGTATTATCGGTAGCAGGGATGCCGGTCTCGCCATGGGAAATTCACAAAATAATTATGAATGAAAGGAAATATCAACGAATCCACACCCCTCTTCCTCTCCTGCCTGAAGCAGGACTTCACCGTTTTTTCCATAAATAATGCTGTTACCCACATACCTCACCTTGTTTCCTGTATCCCACGGGGCACCGATACAATTGGCGAAAATAACGTACATTTCCCTCTTTTTAGCTTCCATTCCAGCCCGCTCAATGAGATCAAAACCGCAGACATTAGCGGAAACACATACCAGCTGACACCCTCCTTTCTCTAAGGCATCCCAGTTTTTGTCAAGCGTACAGTCGGCACAGACAAAGAGACCTGCATTTATATTAGTTCTACTGTAGGTCTCCGGCAAATCCCCTTTAGTGAAATGTCGTATTTCCTCCCGAGGAATCCAGAGTTTTCTTTTTCTCCCTATATAACCTTCTGGGCCAAAAAGAACGGATGTATTGTAAATAATTTTTCCTTTTTTTTCACAAACGCCTCCTGCCACCATGGCGTTCTTTTTTCTTGCGATTTCATGAAGGAAAACGCCACTTTCCCCATCCGGGACATATTCTGAAAACTTCCGGTAGGGAATTCCTTTTACAAAAAGAGCACCAACGGCAAAAAGCTCGGGAAGAATCACCAAATCAAATTCTTCCACGTCCAGAAGTCGGCGAGCCTTTTGGTAATTTTTTTCAGGTTTCCCGACCTCCAACTCAAACTGACAGAATCCGATTCTCATGTTTCACAGTTACCTTTCTTTGTCTTTATCCTTATCCTGAATTCCCGGCATAAAATTTGCGATATTAGTTCTTGGTGTTCTGATACATAGGAATCTGCTGAGGCTTGGCCTCTGCAAACCCTGACCTAAGAGCATATTTGATGGATTATTGGCCAGCAATCTTAGCTAATCCATTTTTCTACTGAACTATACTTGATTCCCATGGTCAAACCACGCCAGATAGAAACAGTTCACCATTAGCGCTCTGCGCATAACTTCTCCAGCCCGAGTTTTTACCCGATAATGTGCTTATCCTGGAGAACAACGTAACCGGTATAATACGTTCTCAGCCAATTGAGCAAACGGGTTGATCTTACCGAATGAAATGCTCCACTGCCGACCACTATAAATTAAACGGCCAGCCATATACATTAAATCCTGCATGACTGTTTTTTACCTCCTTCGTGAAACTTTTTTTCTACGGTTGATCGGAAGATTGTTCTCATCCTGTTCCTCAAGGCTAATTTGGCCTATGATTCTAAGGAATGAGTATGAAATAAGATGCCCAATTAGAATTTTCAAACGTAGGACCTACAATAGGCACCTATTTTGAAATGGGCAAGTTATTTAAGACTCATTCCTTAAAATTGATCGTCTCGGGCTTCAGCATTTTTGGAAATATGTTCTGAAAAAAGAAAGGGAATGGTTGAATATCGTCAAGCCGCCTAAGATTAAAACCATTCCGGATATTCTGACCCCTGGTGAGGTGGAAAATCTGATCGGTGCAACGCGCAAACTGCGTTACCGGGTTTTCCTGCTGACAACCTATTCAATGGGCCTGCGCTTGGGAGAGGCATTGTCTCTGCAAAAGAACTGCAGGACGACTATCAATGATTTGATTAACACCATTCATGTAGATTTCCGGAAGGTGTAATCATGCGACTTTCTTATATCATTGAAGAATATTATGATGCATTTCTGACTCGTTACGGGGATACGGCATTGCCGGAACAAATCAAAGCATTAAACGCCATACTTAGTTGCCGCACATCAGACGCCGGGCAGATTTATACAGCCTGTCCTGACTGCAATCATACTCAACAGCATCCACTATCCTGCGGAAACCGTAATTGTCCCCATTGTCAGAACCATGAAACAAGCCAATGGATCGACCGGCAGCAAAATAAACAGCTTCCCGTCCAGTATTTCATGGTGACTTTTACCTTGCCCTCTCAGTTCAGGGACATGGCATACCGGAATCAACGGGCAGTTTATTCCCTGATGTTCTCATGTGTATCCAGCACGTTGAAAGACTTTGGGCTTAACCCCCGGCATCTTGGGGCCCAAATCGGTATGACCATGATTATTCACACTCATAGCAGAAGATTGGATTTTCACCCGCATATTCACGTAGTTGTTCCAGGTGGCGGTGTTGATCCATCCAGGCGGCAATGGAAAAAGAAAAAAGGCAAATATTTGTTTAACCGGAAAGCCCTGGCCAAGGTTTTTCGAGCACGTTTCCTGGACGGACTGAACAAAGAAGACTTGCCGATTCCCAAAGGTACTCGTCACAAATGGGTTGTCGATTGTACCAGAGTCGGAACCGGCATCTCAGCCCTGAAGTACCTGTCCAGATATTTATACCGGGGAGTGATCAGCGAACGTAATATTATTGCCAACCAGGACGGCCAGGTGACCTTCAAGTATATTGACGGCAAAACCAAAGAGGTGTGCAATCGAACCCTTAAAGGTGAAGATTTCCTGCACCTGATCCTGCTTCATGTGCTGCCCCGTGGATTTCGTAGGACAAGAGATTACGGATTCCTTCACGGTAATGCAAAAAAACTGCTCTTCCTGGTACAGATGATTCTCCACGTCCGGATTATGGCAATAGTGTGTCGGCCAAGGCCTGTTTTTAAATGCCCCCATTGCGGGAAGCCTATGAAAATCCTCGGAATAAAACCTGCCGGTGCAGGATAGGGAAAACAAAAGGAAGAAACCAAATCTCAATTTAACTGGAGGTGAACAACACTATGAAATAATCCGGCTTTTCTAAAAAGCCCTGTAAAGGGCTACGCTATGGGTGCGTCTT
>NZ_JQKJ01000061.1 GCF_000745975.1 Desulfobacter vibrioformis DSM 8776
CTTTTCAGCCATTGGATGCTTTTGTTCCGGTGACGCCGCTTCACCCATTGCCACGCTTCATTCCAGATATACCCGTCAACATAGCTGAAAGTATCTGCCGAGACAACATGTTTATGGTAGTTGGCCCAGCCCCGTATTTTCATGTTAAGATCATGAATCAGAGCCTGAGCTTCTGACCCCCGGTGCTTCCTGAACGTTTCGTTGATATTGCGCATGAAGGTCTGCACATTTTTCCTGGACGGTTTAATGAGCAGTTTGCCGTCATACTTTCGAACGTTTTGTCCGAGAAAGTCGAACCCTTTGTCTATACGGGTAATCAGTGTCTTCTCTTCGGACAGGGATAGATCCCGTTTCGAAAGAAAACTGATTATTGCCGGTTTGACCTTGGATTCAAGAAGTTCCCGGCTTGCACCTGTAACAATGAAATCATCAGCATACCGGATGACATTGATTTTGGAACTGATATCATTTCCGTTGCGTCGGTCTCGGACCGGTGCCACGGATTTAGCAGTTCCTTCTATGCCGTCCAGAACCATGTTGGCAAGTATTGGAGAGGCAATGCCTCCCTGGGGTGTGCCTCGGTTTGTTGGAAATAGTTTACCGTCTTCCATAAACCCGGAAGCCAGCCATTTAGAGAGGACCATCTTATCCATAGGAATATGCTCGATCATCCAGTCATGGCTGATTTCATCAAAACAGGCTTTGATATCTGCTTCAAGAATCCAGACCGGAGAGGCTTTCTTGGCCAGTGTATTAAAGCATTGGGATATGGCATCCGCACAGCGTCTGTGTGACCTGAATCCGTATGAATTGTGGTCGGCCAGTGTTTCTGCTATGGGTTCCAATGCCAGTTTATACAGCGCCTGGACAGCCCTGTCGGTCATGGTCGGAATACTTAGCGGACGTTTCTTGCCGTTTTTCTTGGGGATATAGATTCGCCTGAGCGACGATGGCCGGTATCCTCTTCTTTTGAGGCCACCTGCTGCCTGGAATTTCTGCCTGGCAGTTTTCCAGGTGACGTTGTCGACACCTGGTGTGCGCTTTCCTTTATTAGAGGTCACGCGTTTTACAGCTAACAGCTTTGCATGGTAGGAGTGGGTCAGAAGCCATTGAAGGGCCTTGGCCTTTCCATACCTTCCTTCCTTCACAGCCTTTGCGATACGCATTTGCAGTCTTTTAACGGCTTCATAGATGGTCGGCCAATGAATGGATTTCCAGTTTCTGAAACTGCCGATGGGCGCACCAGCTATTGCCGTCATTTGCTTTCCCATCTTCAAAGATTCTCCAGATTATCTCGCAAAGAAACACCTGCCCGGGTGCGTCTGTAGTCACACCCGCCGGACGTCAGCTCCCTTTCGGGCCGGGTAATGTTGATAATCAATTGATCCATCTCAATCCGTATCCGCCTCATTACAAGATGGCATTCGCTTTTTCCTGCATCTTACTCCCGCACCCCCATCAGTGTGCCTTGCGGTTTCACCTGCCGAATAGTCCCGGCGAGGATACGGGGTTTCCACGTTCCGCATTATTGCCAATTAATGGATGACTTAGGCCTGCCCACTGCACCGGCGGCGCAACATCTCCGTGCAGGCAGTTACGAAACCTGCAACCTGACCGCTCACCTTTTGGTCCAAGCTTACCAGCCTCTTTAGCTTGTTCTCCCTGACGACGCTTAAGGAACATTCAATTAATTTGACCATATCATCCAAACCCTTGCCCTCACCCGGAATGAGGCTTCCAGGAGGGTATCCGCCTCACGGCTTTCACCCCTTCCGAAATTGCGGAATTCGGTACTTGTCGGTTGGGCTTCACACCGCTGCCGGATGCACCGGCAACCGCATGCCACCTAGGGTACCGGCAGGAGAATGCCGGGTTTGGTCAGGACCGACAGGCCCGCCAAACAGCCAATAATGCGACCTCGTGTCGCACCCCAACGGGGAGCTCAGCCGCCCGGGGCATATAGCCGAGCAGGTTGTCGAAGCCAAGTTTTTTCCAAAACCAAGAGCTTTCGAAAAGTCGATAGCCTCCCCGGGTCGGGCTGCAGCGTTTTGTGTGTGCCGGGCACGGCACATGTTCTTAAAAGTGAGTCAAATGTAATGGATTTCCAAACATTTGGCAAGTCTTAGGCCCAGCCAGATGGAGGCGAAGGGTGTAGCGGTAGTGCAACGGGGTACCGGTGACGGTGCTTCGGGAGGAAGCCGCCTTGCTGAGGCAAGGTACCGCGAAGGTACGGGATGACGTACAGGAATCGGATATAAGGCGCACATACCGGGACGAGCCTGCACAACAAGGTAAAGTCCTCTATCCATTACAGGGTATGTCCGTAAACTCGGCATTCACGTACTGAAAGGCATGTGTTTACCCCGGGAGGTCTCCCATGTGCCGAAACGGCTGAGGGCCGGGCAACCGGTCCTGATCGCATGGGAGAAGTCAGCAGAAGGCATAGTAGCCGGTGGAAACGAGCCCCGCAAAGCGGGGAGGACTCACCCTGGTGAAGGCCTGAACGGTGCCTGGGCCGAATGGTCCGGGTAAATGATAACGACAAATAGGAGGTGTGTACTTGTGAGCAGACAGCCACAGCAGATGGAACTGTTCCCAGCGTCACAGATTGCCGAACGTCTGGGAAACAATGACCGGTTAATGGAGATGATCCTTGAACGCAACAACATTATCCGGGCATGGAAACAGGTTTGTGCCAACAAAGGTGCGCCCGGCGTAGATGGTATGAAAACCAGTCAACTCGGGAACTACCTGGCAAAGCACTGGCCTGAAATTGAACAAGACCTGCTTAATTGTAAGCATAAACCGTTACCGGTGAAGCGGAAGGAAATCTCCAAACCGGACGGCGGTGTCCGATTACTTGGAATACCCACGGTGCTTGACCGATTTATACAGCAGGCCATAGCCCAAATCCTGGAACAGGTATGGGAACCTTTTTTCTCTGAATACAGCTATGGATTCAGACCCGGCAAATCCGCACACGATGCGGTGGTGCAGGGTAAAAGGTACATGGTTGAAGGTTATACCTATGTCGTCGATATGGACCTGTCCAAATTTTTCGACCGGGTTTCGCACGACCGCCTGATGAGTAAACTCGCCGGCAGAATCAAGGATAAGCGCGTATTAAAAGTGATACGGCAATATCTAAGATCCGGCGTAATGATCTCAGGCGCTACGATTCCTACGGAAGAAGGAACTCCCCAGGGAGGCCCGCTCTCTCCTTTGCTGTCCAACATCGTCCTTGATGAGCTGGACAAGGAACTGGAGAAACGAGGGCACCGATATGTCCGTTATGCCGATGACTTTATGATCTTCTGCAAAAGCCGGAAAGCGGCCGAAAGGGTTATGCAGAGTATCACCAGGTTTCTGACCGTGAAACTCAAGCTTAAAGTAAACCAGGACAAAAGTGCTGTCAGCAGACCGTGGTTACGCAAATTCCTCGGATTCACATACTTCCAAATGTGTGGGCAGTCCAAGATTCGGATTCACGCCAAGAGCATGAAACGGTTCAAGGATAAAGTCCGGGAATTAACCAGCCGCAAGCGGGGTAAAAGCCTGTGGCAGGTCATTCAGGAATTGAACCAATATTTTCGGGGATGGTGGAATTATTTCCGGCTTACAGAGGCCCAATCCTTCCTCAAAGGTCTCAAAATCTGGATAATGCGAAGGCTGCGAAGTCTTGTCTGGAAACAATGGAAAAATCCTAAAACCAGGGTTCGGAACCTTGAGAAACTTGGTATTGCTCACCATGATGCCATGCTTTGCGGCAATGCCCGGAAAAAGTACTGGCACATGAGCAAAATCAAATGGGTGGCCATTGCCATGCCTGAGAGATATTTTATCGAAAAAGGATTATATCTGCCCGGGAACTGATTTCTGAAATCAGCCGAACCGCCCTGGTACGCGATCCGTATGCCGGGTGGTGTGGGAGGGCTCCTCAGTGATGGGGAGTCCTATCCCGATTGTGCAATATTCTTTTGATCTTTCAGCAAAATTAAGCATTCTATACAATTTAGTTTTACGAATACATTAAAATTGGGGTGTCTAAATCTGCCTTTTTCGATTGCTCATTTTTTGGCCCTCTTTTGTGTCGTTGAAAAGCCTATCAGATAAGGCGTTTCAGCCGATTATAGCAGGCCCAAAAACCGAGCAAAAAAAGAGGGGTAAAAAGCGGGTTTTTAGACACCCCACATTAAAATTGATTTCCTGTCATCTTTACCAAGTGTTATTCGAGATCCGCAAGTGCTTTGATATCACTCCACATAAGGGGTACCTTTAGTTTTGATAAAGTTACAAAATTAACACCTTTCGTTTCCTTTAAACCATTTTCTATTCGAAAATGGTTTAATGCCAATTCTGTCCTTTTCCCCATGACGCCATCGATATCATTTCTTTTCAATTTCTTATTTTCATATAATTTTGTTTGCACCTTTTTCATAAAATCTTTCGTAAAAGTTGAACTTTTTAGGCTGACTGGTATAATTGCAGTCGATCCTTTTTTTATAATATCCTGAGTACTATTATCATCTTCTTTGATAGCGTTAAAAAAAATTTTATCTTTTTCGTTAAAGTTGTTGTAGTAAATAGTAGAAGGTATCCTAACGATACTTAATTTGTGATCAATTTTAAGCCTTATCAAAATACTGCCCACTATCGAAATATATATATCCCTAAGAGTATCGTAACTTTCTGCATTAAAATAAACATCTCCTAAATCCATCGTCGTCTCAGGAAAAAGGAATGATTTTATATGGGTGTCATCTATTTCAAATCTAATTTTGTTTTCAGCTTTAACATCACAAATAAAAGCTCCAGTAAGTGAAACGTTTAATAATTCTTTGTCCATTTCAAATAGATCAAACTCATTTTTTTGTCAGATGCCACAAATCTCTTGCACGCACTTTCTCAATATTAAAGCGTTCGCAAAGTTGTCCGATTACTGTTTCGACTTCTCTGCGAACCGATGTCATAATTCGGACGGATTCTGGAGGACGGTCATCTTTCATATTCGAACGAAAAGGTGTCTGCAGATCAATGCCGTACAAAAGCAATTCGTTATGTAGAAAGTCGCTTATATAACCTTTATCCCCAATGACGAGCCCCCGGATGCCGCAAAGCATTTCCCACAAGGCATCCCGTTCCTCGGCGTTGGCAGCAGTCAGGGTGAAGGACGAAATTACACCAGAAAGGCTGATCAGCACATGGCCTTTGAATCCGTAATATTTTTCATCTTTGGCGGCACAATATCCGTATGTGGCATCACCTTTGAAAATTCGGGAAAAATAAGCCCGTTTGAAATGACATACAGGTAATGGAAAACCGTCAACAAGATGAATATTGTCATCAAAGGCTCCACATTCTTTTGCAAACCTGCGCTGAAGTTTTAATTTCCAATACCAGAGATTTGCGGCTTGGCGCGCAAAGGTTGTCCGGCAACCAAGATCGGGAAAAAAGTGTAGCCAATGACGCCGAAAGTATTCCCATATCCCCTTATCGGTGTCAATTCCGATGTATTCACCCACAATTTCCATGGTAATGACCTCGCTATCGGATAGCGAAGGAGGAAAACCCCGGCTGCGTAATTTTATACCCCGGGAAATTTCTTTCAAAGAATCATCTGTCCGACAATATATTTCAATTATAAAATCTTCTATTGACAACATAACTCTATCCTCCCTGTCTGATATTATCAGTGCCTATCGGGAATATAATCATGTTGTCAAAAAAAGTTGCACATCACGT
>NZ_JQKJ01000062.1 GCF_000745975.1 Desulfobacter vibrioformis DSM 8776
GAGGCCCTTGCCAGAATTGAATCCGTGTACACGACTTATATTAAGGCCAAGGACCGGGTGATGGCTTTATATGAAAAGGGCGACCCGGGTACCGGGGCCGCCCTTCACCGGGAGGTAAGGGCGAGCTTTTTCAGAATTTTTGAGTTATGTGAAAAATTTAAAACCGCACATAAAAAAGCCATAGACCTTGTCGTGGAGGACAGCCGCACCGATGCCAGGCATTTGCGCTATATCGGCCTTTTGGCCATTGTCACCGTGGTACTGCTCAGCCTTTTGATCAATTATATATTTTCACCCGCCACATTCTGGGGCCCATCCGCAAACTGGCGGCAGAGGCTGATCAAATGGGCGATGGCCGGGTATCCGGCAATGAGCTGGCAGCATTGAAAAGCAGTGTCCACGGCTTGATTGAAAATGCGGAACAGACCCATGCCGAACTTGTCCGGAGCCGGGAATCCCTGATGCAGTCCGAAAAAATGGCCCTGGTGGGACAACTTGCCGCAGGCACAGCCCACTCCATCAGAAATCCCTTGACCTCCATTAAAATGCGGTTGTTTTCCCTGGGCAGATCAGCCAAGATGTCCCCGGACCAGCAGGAGAACATCAGTGTCATTTCAACGGAGATCGGTCAGATCAATAAAATCCTGGAAAACTTCCTGGAATTTTCCAGACCCCCGAAACTGACCATGAAAAAACAAAGCCCATCCCAGGTGGTGGACAATACCCTGCGACTTTTGGAACAACGCCTTAAATCCTACGGGGTAACTGTCCATCTGGTACGCAGCGAGCCTTTGGACGATGTACGGCTGGATGCGGGCCAGTTTAAGGAGGCTGTGGCCAACATCATCATCAATGCCTGCGAGGCCATGAAAAAAGGAGGCCGCATCACCATCACCGAAACCATGGACAGTATCAACACAGACAGGGACACGGCAGTCATAAGAATCCAGGATACCGGCCCCGGTATTCCCGAATCTATCCAGGACGAAGTTTTTAATCCGTTTTTCACGACAAAAGACGAAGGCACAGGTCTGGGGTTGAGCATCTGTTTTAATATTATCAGCGAACATGGCGGATGTCTGGTGCTGGACAGCAAGGAAAACCAGGGAACCTGTTTCACCATCACACTGCCGGCAGGAGAGGATGTCCATGGCAAAAATTCTGATCATTGACGATGACGACCAGCTGAGAATCAGTTTTTCCAAGCTTCTCACAGAAGAGCACTATGATGTGGTATCAGCGGCTTCCGGGGAAGCGGGCATTGAAATGGTTAAAAACACCCCCCTTGATCTGGTTATTCTGGATGTGCGCCTGCCCGGGATGAACGGGCTTGAAACATTCAAAAAGATCAAAAAGATCGATGCAACCCTTCCGGCCATCATTGTCACGGCATTCGGCACCACGGACACAGCCATCGAAGCCACCAAGGCAGGCGCCTTTGATTATCTGCTCAAACCCTTTGACATCCCCGAGATGCTGAACTTGATCACCCAGGCCGTTGATGCCGGCTATTGCATGCGCACCCCGGTGCATGTGGATGCCGAGCCTGCAACCTATTCCCCGGACGCCATTGTGGGGCAGAGCCCCGGCATGCAAAAAGTGTATAAAACCATCGGCCGGGTGGCCCAGACCGATGCCACGGTTCTGATCCAGGGAGAATCGGGCACCGGCAAGGAACTGGTGGCCCGGGCCGTGTACCAGCACGGTATCAGATCAAATAAAAACTTTTCCATCATCAACTGCGTGGCCATCCCTGAAAACCTTCTGGAAAGCGAGTTATTCGGCTTTGAAAAAGGCGCGTTCACCGGTGCGGCACGGCGCCATATCGGCAAAATTGAGCAGGCAGACGGGGGCACGGTGTTTCTGGATGAAATCGGCGACATGCCCATTTCCATCCAGGCCAAAATCCTGCGACTGCTCCAGGAAAGGTGCATTGAGCGGCTGGGCGGAGATGAAACCATTCCTGTGGATGTGCGCATCATTGCCGCAACCAACAGGGATCTTAAAGCCGCCATTGCCCAGGGGCTTTTCAGGGAGGATCTCTATTTTCGCCTCAAGGTCGTAACCATTGAACTGCCACCATTAAGGAACCGCACAGAAGATATCCAACCCCTGACCGCCCATTACCTGGAACGGTTCTCCCATGAATTGAAAATCGACAACCCCGGCATCCGGGAGGAAGCCCTGGCCCTTCTGAAACAATACGAATGGCCGGGAAATGTCAGAGAACTTGCCAACCTGATCCACAAGGCCCTGATCTTTAACCGCGGCAATCCCTTGTCCGTCAGTGATTTAAGCCAGATTATCCGAAAACAGGAAACAGGGGAACTTTCCCAGGATTTAAACCAGGAAGAGGCCATCCGCCAATGGGTCTACACCTGCCTGGCTAGTCCATCCAGTGAACACAGTTTTGAATTCTTTTCAGATACCATCTGCGCCATGGCCGTGGAAGAAGCATTGAAGATATCAAACGGCAACCGCTCCCAGGCGGCCCGGCTGTTGAATATTTCCCGCCCTACGCTGCATGCCAAAATAGACAAGTACGGAATCAATACCATTTCGTCTACCCAGGTTATCCGGTGAGTTTGGTTATAACCCACATGGACCGCAAGCCCACAACGCACAGGTAACGTAAAATCATTATTCACATTGGAAAATCATATCTTTACATGCCGTAAAAAAATGTGACAGGCAACAACCTTTTTGGCCATCTGCCATATTTTTAAATTATCTTATTATTTCAGAGTAGTAATCCATATTTTCAGCTTTTTTTTCAGCTTTTTTTATCTGGCATATATCTTGATAGAGGAGCTCAAGCCGGATAAAACGGTCTCACCAGAGCCATTGATATGATGCACGACCCCATAGCTGAAAGACAAGAATATTATCAGGTACTGACCCGCAATATCAGAATCCGTATTCTGCGGATTTCCATTATCCCCATGCTGCTGACATCGGACATTCTGTACTGGCGGTTTCATCTGGCTTATTCTGACAAGATCAGCGCCCATCTCTGCGAACCGGTGCCCGGGCACTATCTTCTCGATCCGGTTGCCCGTAAATGTCCGCCAGACAGCCAAACAGTCAACAAGAGATACAGCTAATAACCTTTAAACCATTTAGGGAGACGTTGCAGATGAAACTTTTATTTGTAGATTAAGATATGAACCCTGGGCGCTTTTGATTACCTGACACACAACATTTTGAATTTAAAGAATTAATGAAAAAAAATCAGCCGGGCACGGCAGGCCAAAAACAAACAGAACGGAGAAACAAACCAATGATACTTAAATCGAGCGGATTCAAACTGGCGGTAGCAGTGTTGATAGGTGTAATCGTGTTTATTTTGCCCAGGCCGGAAGGGACAAAGTTTAAACTTTCCGGCTCCGGTGCAGACCAGTTAAGTCAGTCAGTTTCACAATATTTTTCAACCCGGCAGACTGCGCCAGGCAAGCCTGTTATTCTGACGGCCAAGGCACCTGGCACCGACCAGGCCCGGGCACAATATCTTGCAGGCCAGGCCAAAGAGATGGGCCTTTCAGAAGTGAATGTGGATTATGTGGACGGCATGAGCCCCAAAGCCAAACGGTTTTTATCCGTGCTTGCGGTGCTGGTCATCCTGTTTGTGGTGGAGCCCATTCCTCTTGAAATTACGGCCGTGCTCATTGGTGCCTCCCTTGTGATTCTGGGCATCACCGATGTGAAAGGGGCATGGGCGCCCTACATGCATCCGGTTGTTATCTTTATCATGTGCTGCCTGATCTTTGCCATAGCCCTGGACAAGGTGGGGCTGACAAAACGCCTGGGGTATTTTATTATTAAAAAAGCGGGCAATTCCGTAACACGGTTCACCTTTATCATTGCCGTGGGCTTAGGTCTTGCGTCCGCTTTCATGCACGATGCCGCTGCCTGTGCCATCGGCATTGTCACCATGCTTCCGCTGATGCGGGCCGTGGGCGTTGAGCCGCACAGCAATACAGCCAGATTCATGATGCTTTCCCTGCCCTTTGCCTGCTCCTGCGGCGGTATGGGCTCCCTGATAGGTGGTGGCCGGTGCATGGTATCCGCTGCATTTTTAAAGGAGTTTACCGGCATTGAAATCACCTTTTTTGAATGGATCAAGTATTGTATGCCGGCAGCCATTATCTGTGTGCCTGCTGCTGTTCTAGTCACCTACCTGGTTTACCGGCCAGATCCCAAATTCAAACTTCCGGCTTTTAATGAAGATTTGGGCCCCATGACAGCAGTCGAGAAAAAAGCATTGATCATCATTGCCGTCGCCTTTGTAGCATGGCTCACCAAGGGTATCCATGGTATAGACTATTCCGTCACCGGTATTGTGGGTGTGGCCTGCCTGGTATTGTTCGGCGTTTTAAAATGGCGGGACATCAATGACAACCTGGAGTGGGGTACAGCTCTGTTTATTTTCGGCGGTGGCATCTCTTTAGGACTTGCCATGGGATATTCCGGCGCAGCAGACTACTTTGCCAACCTGTTCTTCCCGCTGATCCAGGGCAAAGGATGGCTGGTGCTCTTTGTGGGCGTGGGCGTGTTCGGCGCCCTGGTCACCAACGCCATGGCCAATGTAGCGGCAGCGGCGTTAATTCTGCCCATTGTTATTCCCATGGCCCAGCTTGAAGGGGTCAATCCGACCATCCTGGCCCTGGGCCTTGGTATGGCCACATCCTTTGCCATGCTGCTGGTCATCGGCTGTCCGCCCAATGCCATTGCCTATTCATACAAGTACTTTAAGTCTTCGGACCTGACCAAGCTCGGGCTTGTGGCAACGCCAACCCTGCTTCTGATACTGGTGGGCGTGGTATGTACATGGTGGAAGTTTTTAGGTCTCATATAAAAGGAATTTTCTGAACCCGATGGAAATCAATACCTTTGAAAATGATACCGGAAAAATTGTCCGTGTGCTGCTTGTAGATGATAACGATTACAAATTCTTTCATAAGTTTTTTAAGGAGAAAAACCCATGATAAAAATACCGGTAAAAATCTTGATCGTTGATGATGAAAAAGATTTTGTAGAGATGTTTTCCCTGCGTCTGACCCGGCAGGGGGAAAAGGTGTCTGTCGCTTATTCAGGACAAGAGGCCCTTGACCTGCTTGAAAAAACTCAGATCGACGTGGTGATCCTGGACATCCGCATGCCCGGCATGGACGGTATAGAGACCTTGAAAAAAATCAAGGCAACTTACCCCCTGGTGGAAGTCATCCTTCTCACCGGGCACGGGTCCACGGAGACCGCTGTGGAAGGTATGAAGGAAGGGGCCTTTGATTACCTGATGAAACCGGCGGATTTTGAAGATATCAGCGCAAAACTGTCCAATGCCTGGAAGCGCAAGGACGACCAGGAAGAACGCATCCGCAAGGCCGAAGCCCGGCTGCTGCTGAGGCGCTCCGGGAATATTTAAGGAGATATCATTAATGAGCCTGAGACAA
>NZ_JQKJ01000063.1 GCF_000745975.1 Desulfobacter vibrioformis DSM 8776
TTTTAGGTACAATCATTTTTAAAATCACTCCAAAGGTGGTAATTTTTTAAATTCTTGAGTTTCCCAGATTGTCTTCAATTCAGCCTGATATTTTTCAGCCCATTCCAAAACTAATTTCCTGGCCCTTGGCGGAAGATCCCCTTCAATCACGTTTAAAGAGTTGATATCGAAAAGTGCGAGGTATTCACCATACACAGCATGAAAGTGTGGTGGTGAATGGTCCCCAAAAAAAAGTTTTATAATGATCCCGTAAAACCTGGTAATTTCCGGCATTGCAACGTCCTGTCTTATGTTAACCGTTTTCGGTAATGATACCGCAAAAAGACCTCTTTTTTAATATACCTCAGGATTTTAATTTTTCACAGGCGTTCTTTTGGTCGGTTTTTCTGCAATATATATATGTTGGTAAGATCAACCTGAGTTTTTGGGAGGTGAGGACTATATTGGCTACGAGGCACAATTTTTCGATGGTGGTCTACTCCGGACTTTCCCTGTGATTCCGGTTCCCAAATTGCTTTAACCTCAATGTTTTTTACTTATCTATGTTCTCTCTCACGGTCAATCTATTAAATATATTGCTATTTTAAAAAGATGTTATTACAATGGTTATAACATGGGAGGTGCAATATGTTGGAATTAAAGGTAAGAAAGATTGGTAATTCTCTTGGTATTGTATTGCCAAAAGAATCTTTGGCAAGATTGCGGGTTAATGAAGGCGAAATTCTCTATTTTACTGAAACGGAAGATGGTGGCTATCGTTTAAGCGGCTATAATGAGAATTTTTCCAAACAGGTTGCAGAAGCTGAGAAAATAATGCAGCAAGACAAAGACCTTTTGAGGGAACTGTCCAAAAGATGATCTATTCTTGGATTGAACTTGAAACAGTTATTGTTATACATGACCTGCAGATCCAAGAACATGGTGGGGCGAATGGAATAAGAGATCTTGGATTAATAGAAAGTGCTATTAATAAGCCCAAAAATCTCGTAGCATATAGCTCTCCTGATGTTCCTGAATTGGCGGCTTCCTATGCATTTGGGTTGGCAAAAAATCATGGCTTTTTAGATGGGAATAAAAGAACAGCCTATGTAGTATCACGACTGTTTTTGAGGTTACACGGTTGGGATTTCGTTGTCTCACCAGAGGAAAGAGTTATCGTTTTTGAAAATTTGGGTAAAGGTGACTACTCTTTGGAAGGATTTACCCGGTGGTTAAAAGAAAATACCCAAAGAATAAAATAATCCCTCTAAAAAATGCGAATATTTTTGTAGCGAAGACTACCCCCAAAACAGGTTCCGATTTCGGGTGAATAAAAACCCCCAGACTATCCCTGTAACTCCAGAGCACTTCCAAAGCTAAATCTGACCCGCCGAAATTGTGAGTGAGATGAGTACTGACAGCTGAAGAAAGAAATTTTATAGGCCGGGCTGGGCCTTCCTCCGGAATTTGACCAAGGCGGCAGGGTTGCTGCCATGGTTTCTGAAGATGAAGAGATCAAGCAGAACTTAAAGATCCTTTTGGCCACCGCCCCGGGGGGACCGGGTGATGCATCCGGAATTCGGGTATGGTATCCAGGCCATGGTCTTCGATACCATGGATACGGCCACGGTTACCACGATTCTGGATCTCGTCCGGCGGGCGGTGTTCTATTTTGAGCTCCGGTGGTGCCAGAAGATATAAGGGTAAAGCAGGTGCAGGTACCTGTCAGGGTGTATCCTGTATAGAGAAATGTGTAAAACTTGTGGACACCTGGTTTGGCTGAATGACGAAAATGGATTGGGCTTCCAATTCTCAGCAGAGGGCGTACAGGCATTCCCAGGTCATTTTATAAACCGTGGATATTTTTTGCTCGGGGCATTTTATCTGGGGATAGGTGAGACTAGAGACAAAGCTCTGCTTGACAAGGGAATATGGATTCGGTTAAGGGTGCCCTCAACAGAATTTACATTTTATTGATAGGATTTTAACCCATAGGATAATCAAGTGGCCCTTAAACCCACCATTTTTAAAGCAAATATCACCTTGGCCGATGTGGACCGGAATGTTTACGATACCCTAAGCCTCACCCTTGCCCAGCACCCTTCTGAATCTGTTGAGCGTATGATGGCAAGAGTGATCGCATTCTGCATGAATGCCACTGAAGCCCTGACCATGACCCGGGGGCTTTCCACTGTGGAGGAGCCGGATATCTGGGAGAAAACCCTGGATGGCAGGATTGCCCTCTGGGTTGAGGTAGGAGAACCTTCTTTTGACCGGATCAAAAAAGCCGGCCGGATCTCTTCTGCGGTGCGGGTATATTCCTTTAACCTCAAGTCCGACAGTTGGTGGGAGAAAGAAGGGGGAAAATTCCAGGGGTTAAGTGCGGAGGTTTTCCAGCTCCAATGGAAAGGCATACAGGAACTGGCTGGATTGACCAACAGGACAATGGACCTTTCCGTAACGGTTTCAGACGGTGTTGTTTATGTTTCCGGGGATACCGGGGAGTGCGAAATTTCCTGGAAACCCCTTAAGGCGAATTAGCCGGGGCAAGGGCCTGGCGGATTTTATTGGCCAGCTGGGCGCTGGAAAAGGGCTTCTGGATAAACATAATTCATTTAACTACAACAAGCCAAATAAAGACGGATAAACCGTTTATTTGGAAACGTTAGATGAGGACTACTCATCTGCCCGCACCACCTTGTAGACAGAACCCTGGCACAGACTTGCCATGTTACTCCAGAGCATTTCCAACACTAAAGCTCACCCTCCGGATCGTGAGTGGCCTGAGCACTGGAAAAAGAAGTGAATGCCTTTATTGACAAGGGTTTCGAGCCACAATTATACCATAAAGGCTCAGTCAAGTTTATCCGGTATTAACGTCAGGGTGAACGCATGAAAAATTGGCATGATTTTTGACTTCAATAAATTCAACTGGTTAAACAATAGTACTTTTTGAAAAGAGACGAAAAGGTGAAATGATGCTTTGTAACCAATTGAATTTATTATAACCGAAATTTTAATGCGTTTGCCCTGGTATTAACGTGATTTATTCTAAGCTCTAACGCCATCCGTCAGCTTTTGTCGATTTTCTTTTAAGGCAGCCCGACGGATAAATATCAGCCATTTTTAAAAACAGAAACTTGTTTTAATAATAAATAGTTGTGACCTTTTTTAACAGTTTTTAACAGTGGGTTTTCATTGACTTTTTCATCTTTAAAAAATAGTTTTGTTACTCATTAGATCATAGCCAGTTGGGAGAGACACCATCTGGAAATTTTGACTTATAGTGTGCAAAAATTTCTATCTTGATTAGCAGCTCTTTATTTGCAGTGGGGAGGTAAAAAATGGTTACTCATATGACAAAAAAATGTTTTTCCAAAATTATAAGGGTATATACGATCCTAATATTTACTGTTGTTTTTTGGGGGGTCACAACAGCGTCGGCCGGAACGTTAACTGCAAAGAACCTCATGAGTTCCAATCCGGATTGTTTTAATATAACATTCATTTATCATTATCACTCTTGGGATTTATTTTACTTCGGCTGGAAATCTCATAGCACACCTTACCAGAAGCTTGAGGAAGGTCAGACACTTAAATTCCCCGGCCCATTGGTCAGGATTAGCTATGTCTATTTATCAGCCCAATTAGCCGATGGTTGGTATAGTGGTAAATGCAACGATTTTATCGGGAAATCAAGGTTCGGTGTTAAGTTTACATCAAATATTTTAGACAATGGCTTAAAACTTGCGCAATATCCGCCTGTCGTCTTACGAGTAGAAGGGACATTGTCAACATCTCGAAATTTTACTCTCACCATTAATTCGGATGCAACGGTTGAGTTAGCAGAAGATAAATAGCAATCAACTTTAAGCTATTTTACTGTTTTAAAAATACAGAAGGTACACATTTCTGTACTTCGGTCATCACCTTAATTGGAGATAAACATCCTCTGCCGAAAATTGCAGCAGTCAACTTTATGCCCTGTTAAATTTCCTTTTACTCTGGGCCAGAGGACCGTTGACTGTGTCTATCATTGAATACTGAGAAATTTTCCAGGCAAGGCGTTGACTACTTCTGATATTGATGATGTCAATTCGAATGTTATCAACCTATGACGTGAGCCCGGCCTGAATTATTCCGAGTCGCTACAATTAACGATCACAAATTACACTTTTCTTTACATTACCCAGGAGCTTATTGCACTGATTCCGGCATTTTATATTTGACATAATGTATCTTATGAGATACATATATAGCTATGAAATATACACTGGAAAGCACCTGGCAGTATGACAAATGGTTCAGAAAACTGAAGGATGGTTCTTCCAAAATCTAAATTCTGGCCAGGCTCTCTCGTGTTGAGTGAAGTGGACCCCATGTCAAGACTGATTTTGACATTTTTTAAGCTACATTTTTTAGGTTTAAGCCCGCCTTATTTCGGCGGGGCCGATGGCGTTGTTGTCCTTTTTTTGTTGAAAAAATTCCCTCCTATGATATTTTTCGTTCGCCAGCTCGGAAGATAGGGCAACGCTGGGAAGCAACCCGAGCGCCGTAGCTGGTGATGGAAGCATGAGGGCAGTATATGAGCATGTATGCTGCCCTTTCCCATGCATCCATCCTTAATGCGATAAATCCAATCCCCCGCGCTTTAGCGCGGAATAACACCCCATAAGGGAGTCAGAGGCATATGGCTCCCCGTCAAGCTGTTCGGTAAACGGATGCTGGTGCCTTGTATCCCAGGGCTTGATGCAGCCTTTCATTATTATAAAAGTCGATAAAGGCCTTTAAGGAGCTCTGAGCCTCCCTCATTGTCCGGTAATCCTTCAGATAAACCTCCTCATACTTGATGGTTCTCCATAATCGTTCAACAAAAACATTGTCCAGCGCTCTCCCTTTTGAATCCATGCTGATTCGAATTTTCCTCTCTTTCAAAATAGACAAGAATTTCAATGAGGTATACTGACTTCCTTGATCTGTATTGAAAATTTCAGGTTTGGAAAAGCAGAGAGCCTCTTCCAGGACCTCAATGCAAAACGTGTTTTCAAGGGTGTTGCTGAGCCGCCATGAGAGCACGTAGCGACTGAACCAATCTATCACCGCTGTCAGGTACATGAAGCCATTCCCGATTCTGATATAGGTAATATCTGTGCTCCAGACATGGTCCGGCCTATCAATGACGACATTCCTTAGTAAATATGGATAGATCTTATGATTTTCATTTCTTTTGGTCGTTTTGGGCTTAGGATAGATGGCTTCTATCCGCATCAGTTTCATCAACCGCTGAACTCGCTTCCGGTTAACCGGATGCCCGAGGGCATTAAGGTAGGCGGTCAGCCGCCTGCTCCCATAAAAAGGGGTCCTGGTGTGCTGCTCATCCAACAGATCCATCAGGGTAAGAGTA
>NZ_JQKJ01000064.1 GCF_000745975.1 Desulfobacter vibrioformis DSM 8776
GACCTATCAGTATCTGCCAGGGGCGGTTGCCGCTGGATACAATCAGCACGCCGGCGGCAATACCAATGGGGAAAAGCAAATCCCGCTCTATGCCCATGATCAGGTCTGAACGATGCAGTGACCTATGTATTGCTATCCTTCGCATTAGATTAATGCCCCGCTGCCGAATGTGAACAGCGTATCAATGATTGGTTCCGCCAGGGCCAGCACGGATATGATGCAGACAACAACAAGAAAACCTTTTGTCATCCCGTCCAAATCATCTTTTTTGAACCACATCACAAAAGCCGCCGCCAGGATCATCAGTATGGCAACGGATTTGGCCCACGGCCCGCGTAAGGTTTCCATCAAGGTTTCTGCCGGGGTTTCAAATTCCGAAATTGTTGATGCAAACGCAGTATCAACAAAGGTGATAACGCCAAAAAAAAGAAAGGTTGGTACAAGTAACGGTAAAAATCTTTTCATTTCTAAAACTCCTATTTAAATAACCAGGTGAATTGACAGGCCTATAATGATGCCGAAAAGCACGGCGATCACCATATTCAGCGGGTTTGTTTTGTTGTTCGCCTCCTTGAATTTTTCTGCAAGAATATCTTGCTGGTCAGAAAGTTTTCGTGAGTATTCTTCGGCCATAAGTTCACACACAGTTGCAACGATCCATACAGGATCATTGTCACTCACTGTCATTTTGTGCCTTTTGGCTATTTCCGCCTGGATTTTGTTTTTCATTCCTGCGGTTCCCGGGCCTCAATGATCAGGCCGGATTCATCCAGGATGTTCCAGATTTCATCCCTGGCGATTTTAAGCCGCTGTTTAGCCATGACGTTGAACTTGCCGGAATTGATTGCCTGGGCAAATGTCAGGCGGGACTTGAGCATCAGCTCCAGGTCATAGCCAAAGGTTTCTTTTTTATACGTGGGCAAAACAATGGTGGTGCCGCACTGATCCCGGTTGGCCTTTGCCAGTTTGTGGTCTTTAAAGTCAATTTGACCGAAGAACGGGTTTACCCATACTGTTATAGGGGTGTCCGGAAAACCTTCCATCAGGGAGGCAAGGCCCTGGATGGTATCACCTTCAGCCTGGCCGCCGGTGATCAGGGTATGGAGCGTCAGGTTGTGGCCGCTGGCTTGCAGGAATTCAGCAACATTGTTTTCTGATATGTACGCAGCTAGGGGAACAAATGTGCTGGCGCCGCTGTCAATGACAGCGAATGCCTCATCCGGCAGCTGGATCAATTTTTCTATCATCGTGTCAAATAACCGGCTGTTAATAAAATCCCCTTCCATGATTTCTATTTTGGTCGCTTTTAATGATGCATAAGCTGTCAGGGTTGCATTAACCGGATCAGCATCAAAACATCCGACCAACTGATCTCTATCAAGTAAATACTGACTTAACAGACTGGCTGTAAAACTTTTCCCAACCCCACCCTTACCTTGCAGGATCATATTTATAGCTGCCATTTTTTTATCCTTTTAATTGGTTATGGATGCAGCTTGCTTTGCAGCATCCGGCTTTATCGCCAAGGCACATGGCATACATGGTGCCCCAGGCTAACATTATGACTTTTTGAAAATCCTTTTTGGAAACTTTGGTGAAATCTTCAAACTGGTGAGTTTTTTTGAAATTATTAAACAAAGATTCATAATTTATTCTGTCATCATAATAGGCCATAAAATCAAACAGGCCCCTTAAAGGCTGTAATTCTTCCTCAGTACAAAGGTCTATAAAATCATTCTGCAGCATGTTCATGCCTGACCAGATATACTCCATGGCATTTTCATAACTTGACGTGGTGATGCCTTTCAGGTTTGCTATCTGCATGTATGCACATAGTTCAGCTTCCAATTTTTCGGTGTTGGTATTTTCGATCCATGCCCAGATAGAAATTAAACCTTTGAGGGCGAGCATCTTTTTTTCTGGAACAGCAGTCCGCTGAAACCGGGGGATCGCATCAGGGACCGGCTGCAGTTGGACAGTTCCCACCTGGATTTTTTTGGAATTGACAGCCTTTAACTGATCATATGCTTTTAATTGCGCGGCCCTGGCGGCCTGACTGCGTAGAATTTGCCCCATCATGCCGAGACCGGCCAAGGTGATCCCGTAACCATCCTCTCTTGGACCGTGATCTGCAATATGGCCCATAGGGATAAAATTTTCTGCCTTGAATGCAGCGGGGATATCGAGATAATGGATTTTTGTTGCCAGGGCATTGTGAGGCTGGTCAATTTCCCGGGCCAGTTTCCAACTTGAAATGCCGAACTCGCCGGTGGGCAATAAAACTGTCAGATCGCTTTCTATTGGTATTTGTAATGCGGCTTTTAAATATAATTTGTCCTTTTGAGCCCTTTCCATGGCGTTGAATGCCTCAATATACTTAACCTTCCAGGCCATCGCCTTCTTGCCGGTGACCCCATAACGAGCAAAACAAAACCGTCACGGGTGAGGTCGTAGGCGGGACGCATTTCACCTTTATTATCGATATATTCAACGGGCGCAAAATTGCGCTCGTTAAAATGATCTGTATTTTCAGGAAGTTCTGAGATAGTTTGACGAATTTTACGCAGGACATCCTTATGGTCTTTCTCGAAATGTTCCGCCACCATCATTGAGGAGACTGTAAGTTTTCCGTTTGTGGTTATAATATTGATTTTTTGTTTTTCTATTTCCATGTCCATCGTTAAACTCCCAAAAAAAATTAATGCTCTGTTTTAGGCTCCTCAAAACTGAGGAGTCTAAAATCAATAAATAATAAGAAATGCTTATTCTCCCTTCTTGATGAGGTTAAACGGTTTTTCATGTTCTTTTTCCGCCACAATAGAGTCAGTTGCATCTTCAATTGGGTACGGATCATTTGAATGGCTGAACTTTCCTTTTTGGGGGCTGGAGATTTGCCCTATGGTTTTTCGGGCTGTGGAAGTCTTCTTTTTTCGAGAGAACGGTGATTTCTGGTCGTAGTTATCAACGATTTTCACCCAGGCTTTGTATGACATTGTGATTTTTTTCTGGGACACAAAATAATCAAAAACTGTTTTCTTCGTGTATCCCTGTTCCAGCAGCTGCCTGGCTTCACCGTGGACTGCCAAATATTGGCTTTTACATGTCGGTTTTAAATTCATTTTAAAGCCTTATTAATATCGAGTTTGTGGTGTTTCCTGACGTTATACTGGCGGCAGATTTCTGTGAAATTGGCATAGCTGGTATTCCACTTGCCTTGTTTTTTAAGCATTCTATGAATGCGGGCCTTGGAGTATCCCTTGTTTAAAAGCACAATAATTTCATGCTTATTGGCCTGGAACTCAATTTCTCTGTCTCGGGCTATTTTAGGTCCCCGTTTCGGTGCGAGTCTGGGCGCTGGCGACTCGGCTAAAGATACATAAGTTTCTGTATAGTCTTTAAAAAACTTGGTAAAATGCGTGTACGACAAGGATATTTTACCGTCCTGACTAAGTTTTTGATGAATATGACTTATGGATAGGCCTTGAGAGAACAGCTGTGATATTTCTTCTATGTTTTCTTTAAATTCTTCATACCTAGTGGACTGAGGTTTAACAAACGGTTTCCAATAAGCGTCAAAAGCCCCTTTCAATTTTTTATACAGCCGTTGTATTGCCCTGCAGTCATCAAGCGCATTGTGCGTTTTGAGGTCAGACACATCAATACCCTGCTGCCGGCAGGCCACTTCTAATTTTTGCCACTTCCAGGTACCGTAATATTCGTTGAATTCAATCTGAGCTATATCCGCATATGCTGCCCTTAAATCCCTGCATGGCGGGATAACTTGCGGCCAGACACGATCAAACGCCTCTGCTGTCTGCCGCATTAACCTGAAGTCAAAATCACAGTTATAGGTCATGATCGACTCTGCATTTTTTATGATCTCAAGAATATGGTCATGGTAATCCGCCCAGGTCTTGATGTGTGCCAGGGCACCAAGGGTAATGCCGTGTACAGATGCAGCCTGTTCCTTTATAAAAACAGATGGTTTGAACCTTTGATTAAAAAGTGTTTGGGTTGTATCTGCATCAATAATTGCCAGTTCAATAACCTGATCCTGGCTTTCCGTGCCGGTGTTTTCTGTACTAAGTATTAATTTCATCTAACCATCGTCTTTCTTTCAAAAACTTTGATAGTCCCGGTATCCAGCGGCCATTATCCCGCTGCCAGTCCCGGGACATCTTGTTTTTTCCAATGATTTGTAAAAGTTTTGATGTTTTGGGTATTTCTCCGGCCTGAACAAGTTTTTTAAAATTCATCCAGGCCTGCCATTTCCCGGCTTTCCGGGGGTATTGATTTAAAAGAATTTCAAATTGTTTTTTAAGGGGTAAACTATTTAATTCAGCTTCCTGCTGCTGTTTTTCAGCCAGAATCCTTTCCTGCTCTTCTTTTTGCCGCTGACGGTGAATTTGATCCTGCAGCTTTTGTTCTTCATCTTTTTTCTTTTGGCGTTCTTCCGGAAAGACTTTAAAGACAAGGGTTTTAACGCCAAAAAAAGAAAAATTATCTCTGAGCGTTTGACCGTAATGTTTTTCGATTCTTTGTAATGCTACTTTGTTTGGCCCATACAGAATTACACTGCCGCTCTTGATTTCAGCCTCCAGGCAGGGAAGCATTTTAGCTGCTAAATTGAGTTGGTCTTTTTCGATAATACCCTCTCTGATTTTTGCCCAGGTTGCAGGCTCCTGGCGGTCTTGATTTGTGACTGATTCTGAGGGGGGTAGAGGGGGAGTATTTATATATAGGTTTCCAGAAAATTAAATTGATAACATTTGAAAAACGTTATATTCCTAATTTTATTTAAAAAAAATTAAGAAAAACACGAAATGTTCTGGAGGTCATCATGCTTGATTTTCGATTAACTTTGTCAAAGTTTGAGCACAAATCCCTTTTGAAAGCACTCTCTCAATCCCAAAAATTAGGACAACTGACGGTCGTCAATCGAATCCGGGCAATCTTGGCCATTGCGGAAGGTAAAAATGTTGATGATATTGCCGCGATTCTGCGAGTCAGCAAAGAAGGTATCCGGCAATGGCTAAAAAAGTATTTGGCCGAAGGATTAAAAGTGCTGTGCATTGTTCGTAAATCTTCTGGGGGAC
>NZ_JQKJ01000065.1 GCF_000745975.1 Desulfobacter vibrioformis DSM 8776
TAAGAAAAATTTTGAGTTGGTGTTAATACCATTAATATATCATAATACTCTGTATTTACAATATATTTTTACTATCTGTTAACTTTATGACATTGGGTATTGTCAGGGTCTGAAAAAATCTGTGTCATTTTAAATGTATTCCGCTTTGATCGCAATGATGTGTAATGCAACTTAGGATTTCATTATTTTGACTCATATTCCTGCCTTTTGTCAATACTTACATCTTTCATTGTTTGTTGTGTCCGCTATGTCATGGCCGTTATAAAAATAAAAATTAGATCATCAAATTTAAGCGTGCTAAGGGCATTTAGATCGCATAAGTTTTTATTTTTTTTTTATAGGCAAGTGTAGTAAAAAGATTCACGAACTCATTAAGATTGATTGTGTTATGGTTTTTACTCTATTTACTTTAGAAAATAATTAGGAAACAAGTGGTACTAAGAAGAATTTATGATTTAGGCAAACGTACATATTTTTTAATAAAATATAGAGATTTAAAAAATAGCTTGCAATCACTGATAGAAGAAGAAATAAAAAAAGAATCCATTATTAATTACTACATCCCTGTATTAAAAGCAGCAAAGAGGTATGTTGAAGATAATGGAGGAAGTATATTATTTGTTAACAGACCGATATTCCCATTTTTTAATTTATCGAAAAATGAAAAACAGATTCGGTCTATAAGATGGAATAATAGAATACTACTACTACTTTACAACCTTGGTCTTATTGATACGGGTGCTAAAGAAAAATTGATGCGCAATGTTAAACAACCAAGATTTAAAATAGTTACCCCTAATAAACTTAGAAAAAATTATATGGTAAATGAAGACTGTGAAAATAAATTTGTTCGGGTCATCAATGGATATCGTCAAAACCCCAGAAAGGCGCTGAACGAGAACGCAAATTCTATTTATGTATTTGGATCATCTCACGTATATTCAATATATTGCAGACAAGAGAGCACCTTAACGGCATTATTGGAAAAAGAAATTAATGACCCAAACATCCATGTCTATAATCGAGGGGTACTTGCTGCTGACTCCATGAATTCGGCTTTTGCGATATTGGACACTGAAATATCCAAAGGAGATATGGTTATTTTATATGGGTTAAGTCCTCTTTCTGAAGGAGAAAAAATTAAAATAAAAAACGAAGTTGATTTTTTAGACTTGGCAGAGATATTTATACGTCCGCATAACTATGGTGATGTGTTTTATGATTCTCGTCATTTGACTCCGGCAGGAAATAAGATTGTTGCAAAATTCCTTGCTAAGGCAGTTAAAGAGAATTTAGCAACAGGTATAACAAAGGATTCATTTTCTGAAAAAGAAAAAAATATTTTTCAAAAGATTGATCATTGCAGATATAGGGCGGCAATTCGATATGTTGATGATGGATTTCCTGACTATATCAAATCGTTAAAATCTAAATACAAACCAGGCAATAATGGCATCGCCGCAATGAATTGCAATCCATTCACATTAGGCCATAAATATCTTGTATCTACAGCAGCAAAAATGGTTGATACCTTATATGTTTTTGTTCTGGAAGAAGACAAAAGCTACTTTTCATTCAAACAACGCTTTCAAATGATAAAAGAAGGATTAAAAGAAATAACCAATGTTGAACTTGTTCCATCTGGCAAGTTTTTAGTTTCATCATTTACTTTTCCTGATTATTTCAGCAAAGAAGAGATATTTAATCCCGCTATGGATGTTGATTATGATTTTGAACTGTTCATTGATTATATTGCGCCGGCCTTAAATCTTGCAAGTCGATTTATTGGCAATGAACCATTCTGTCAAACAACACGAACCCACAGCGAGATAATGAAAAAAACTTTACCGCCAAAAGGAATTTCGGTTATCGAAATTGAAAGGTTGGAAAACGAATTTGGTCCTATTAGTGCATCAAAAGTCCGGGAACTAATCAAAAATAAAGAATTTGAGAAACTGGATTCTTTTTTGCCAAGGACATCATTGGATTTATTAACGATGTTCGGATATTTAAACTAAGGCGGCAGAGCCGCAGAAACTAGAGACTGGAAACTAGAAACAAGAAGAAAGGAGTTTAACAATTTTTTGTTTTTTGTGACAGAAGCCCAGGAGTAAGGCACTAAAAAAAGAAAAGAAAAAAGGCCGACTGGTCGGTATCAGTCATAGCATCAGATGCGGAGCAAAGCGGCTTGCTAAATTGGGATTCAATATAGGCACCAGCTTTCTGGAAAGGTTGAACCTTACGATCCGGCAGTCCTTAGCACCCTTTGGGCGTAAAACTCTCAGCTTCAGCAAAAAAAAAGGAGAATCTCGAAAAGTAGATCATTTTTTTTAAGCTTTTTATAACATTGCGCGTCCTCATATGAGTCTCCGGGAAAAAATATCGGATTCCGATGAACGATTTCCGGATGGGTTTTATCCACAACGTATATATCATGACCGTGTCCTGCCAGGATATCTGCAAGTCTGTTAAGCTCCACCCGGATATCACCATGGGACAGGTTTGCAATATCTTTCATGGAGACAGCGCCTGCGGCCCGGGTCATCATATCAGGCCTGTAATTTGCTATGAAGCCGCCATGCATTGGTCTGGAATGATTTGCAAGGAATTGTTGCCAGTTTAATTTTTTTTCTGCGGCATGATGGGTTCCGGGGTTTTCCAACAGTTTTTTTTCCATATCCCGGGTCTGGCTCATGCCTTCAAAATATTCGGTCAAGGCTCTGATCAATGCTTTTTCGGGATCCGGATGGGTGCCTTGGCCTACCCCTTTGTACCACAATGATTCCGGATGGGCCCGAAATACCCCCCGGACAATAAAAGTGGGAATGCCAAAGTCAAATCCGATATATCTTGTGATCAGTTCAATCCCGGCCTTGTTTGCCTGTGCCATGAGACGCAGGCTGCCCGGATGGCTGACGCTGGAAGGATCAAGGACCGGCGCCGGACGGGCCTCCCCAAAAAAGCGATAGATATTTTCCCTTTCCACAACCGCGCAAAGGGCTTGCAGCATGGCCTTATGCCGGTTATTGCCCGCTGCCAGGCCATTGGAGCCTAGGACATAGTTGTGCCAGTTAAGGGGATATAAAAATGGGGTACCGTTTTTCATTGAAACCGCGTTTATCCATTTCATGGGAAGGGAGGATATTCTTGCGGTCAGGTATTCGGGATCCTTTGGGTGAATCAGATTGCAGATGAAATAGTCTGGATGAATCGTGGGATGAGTGTTTTTCAGGTCATTATAGCTTGCCTGGATAAACCCTTTGGCTTTCCTGTAATTAAAGTGAAGCCAGGAATACCGTTCCACATATTCCATAACGGCACTGGCCCGGCACTGTGCCGGGGAAAGGCCTTTCCCCGATGATTTGAACAAATCTGCACTGAATCGCATGGAACAGGTGGCGTCAACCGGCAGTTCCGCGTTTTGGAAAAGCCCGCCTAAAGGCGTATCGCACTTGACGGCAGAAATACGCTTTAATGCATCAACGGCTTTTTTCACCGTGTTTTCGGGGAGCTCTGCCTCAATGTCATAAAGTTAACGGCAAGGTTTTAAATTCATATGATGCTCCCTTTTGGCAACTTTATGTTTTCGTTCAAATTTACGCCCAGGTCTA
>NZ_JQKJ01000066.1 GCF_000745975.1 Desulfobacter vibrioformis DSM 8776
CCCAGCGGCTTTCTCAGGTGAGCAACAATAAGAAGGGATGAAAAAAGGGAAAAATGGAAGATATTGAGAGAATAACTTAGATCTTAATTTTCTGTTGCCGGGGGATTTTGACCCGGCCACGGGTGGGGGATTTTAAAGTGGCCATCCGGCAAGTCAAAAATTTAGGTAATCATAACTTGATATCGAAAGGCATGGTTATCCCGAATGTTTCAGGACTTTTGGCGTTACAGTTTTTTGGTCAGCCGGATAAATGTATGGATTTCTTCTTCGGACAGAACTTCCAGTATTCTGTCCACCATGCGCTGGTGGGAAAGGTATTCAAGGCGGGTAATATTGCGGCCCTTTTCCGTCAGTTTGATATAGTGGATGCGCTTGTCCCTGGTGCAGCGTGATTTTTCAACCACGCCCAGTTCGATGAGTTTATTTATGATAGCCGTGACGGAAGGTTTGGTGATATTCAACTGCCCGGCCAGTTCTCCACAGGTAATGTCCATGGCCCTGTCAATCATTTTCAAATAGTATAATTGATTGTCCTGAAGTTCGCAGACCCCCAGTTTCTCCGAAATTTCATGACTGCACTCCCGTCCCAGCTGGCTGAACTTTCTGATCACTTCGTAGATCGCTTCTCTGTCCAAAAAAACACCCCCGGATTTGTTCAAAACAGTTAGTTTATATCTAATTATTCGATATTATTTTTTTTGTCAAGATAGCGGCCATGGGCCAAACCCGGTCTATGAATCCCCAGGTTCTGGCCTATAATGAAATAAGACGGCATTCCGGTAAGTTGTCTTAACTTCATTGTAAATTGAAAAGTCTCCTGCCAAACGCCCCTGTGTAATGCTGCTGTGATCCGACATCGCGAAAACAATTTCAGAATAAAAAGGAAATATTGTTAGTTTTCATTGAACTAATTTAAATCATCCCTATTGTATGGTTGTGCAACCTGCTCAACCAACACCAAAAGGAGAAATTAATGGTATCAACACCTGAGACCCCAACATATATTGTCGTACCCATCAGCCGGACTGTGTTGTTTCCGGAATCAAACCTTGAAATAGAGGTAAACAAAGCTTTGGGAAGCCTGCTTAAAAAACGCATGGATCAGGGGAAAAACCTGGCTGTTGCCCTGGCCGTCAAAGAAGGGTTTGATCCCGGGAGCAATGACCCGGATACGTTTTTTTCCACCGGCACGCTGATCGAATTAAAAACCCACACCGCCAAAGGCAGCAATGACCTGTTCCGGGCAAGCGGACGCCTAAGGGTCACTGTTCAATCCCTTCAAAAAACAGACAGTCGGGTCATGGCCGTGGTTACGGCGGCACCGGGCCATGAGGACATGGACCTGAAAAGCAGAGAACAGATGCTGGATTACATCAAGGATATTGCCCATGAAATCGCCATTCAGTTCAAGGGTTCAGAAAGTTATGCCCAGCGCATCCGGCAGATGGATTCCATACCTGAGACCATGACATATCTTTTGCCGTTTATCCCCATCTCCATGGAAGAGAAACAGCGGCTTCTGGAAACAGACTCGTTGAAAGAACGAGGCATCGCCTTTATGGATATTCTTCTCAAACACAAGACGGCCATCACGCTTCAAATTGAGATGGCGGAGAAATTTTCCCACCAGTCCAATGAAAGGTATCGAAAGGCTTTTTTAAAAGAGCAATTGAAACAGATCCACCAGGAGCTGGATGAAGACACACCTGAATCTAAGGGCAAAAAGGATTATGCCCGGCTGATCAAAGAGGCCGGGATGCCCGGGGAGGTGGAGCAGGCAGCCCTGGAAGAGCTGTCTAAGTTAAATGAACAGGGACAAGGCAGCCATGAAGCCCATATCATAAAAAATTATCTTGACCTTTTGGTGGCGCTGCCCTGGCAGACCACCGAAAAAAAGGATATCGACATAGATCACGCCGAAGCACTGCTTGATTCCCATCACCACGGGCAGGAGAAAATAAAGGAACGGATCCTTGAACACCTGTCTGTGATGAAGCTTAAAAAAGAAAAACAGGGTTCCATCCTGCTGCTGGCCGGTCCTCCGGGCACCGGAAAAACCAGCCTTGGAGCCGGCATTGCAAAAGCCCTGGACAGAAAATATGTCCGAATCAGCCTGGGCGGCGTCAGCGATGAAGCAGAGATCAGGGGACATAGAAGAACCTATATCGGCGCGCTTCCGGGGCGGATCATTCAGGGCATGAAAAAAGCAGGAGAGAAAAATCCGGTGTTTGTCCTGGACGAAGTGGACAAACTGGTTTCGGCATTCCATGGGGACCCGTCAAGCGCCCTGCTCGAAGTGCTTGATCCGGAACAGAACATAAGTTTTTCCGATCATTACCTGGAAGTTCCTTATGATCTGTCAGATGTATTCTTCATTGCAACGGCCAACGATAAAAGGGGGATTCCCGCACCGCTTCTGGACCGGATGGAGGTAATAGATGTCTCCGGTTATACGGCCGGCGAGAAATTGTGTATTGCCAAAGACCATCTGCTGAAGCGGGTGTTCGCGGAACACGGTATAAAAAAATCCCAATTGGAAATCACGGAGGATGCGTTAAAAGCGATCATCGAAAAATATACAGTTGAAGCCGGTGTCAGGGCCCTTCGCCAGCAGCTTGCCCGTGTGGCCGGATTTGCTTCCCGGAAAATTGTTTCAGGCACGGCTGATCAACCTTATATTATTACACAAGAAACCCTGGAAGAGATTCTGGGGCATCCTAAAATAAGACATGATGCGGCCCAGGCGGACAATCCTCCAGGCGTGGTCACCGGTCTTGCCTGGACCCCCATAGGGGGCGAGATCCTTTTTATTGAAGCCGTCCATATGCCTGGAACCGGCAGATTGACCCTGACCGGTCAGCTCGGGGACGTGATGAAAGAGTCGGCCACTATATCCATGGGGCTTTTCAGGTCCCGGCTGGCGTTTGCCCTCAAGGACTTTGACTTTCAAAAAAATGATCTGCATATCCACATCCCTGCAGGGGCATTGCCCAAAGACGGGCCGTCAGCCGGGGTTGCCATGTTTACGGCCATCACATCGCTGATCATGGGCCGCAAGATTAATCCGACCCTTGCCATGACAGGGGAAATTACATTAAGGGGTCACATCCTGCCTGTTGGCGGCATAAAGGAAAAGGTTCTGGCCGCCCACCGGGCAGGCCTAAAAACAATTATCCTGCCGGAAGAAAACAAAACAGACCTTACCGAAATTCCGGAAGATGTCAGAGAACAATTGACTTTTGTGACGATTCATACGGTCGAGGATCTGATCCGGGAAACCATCGGCATTGATCTTCCCAAACCCGAAACACTGAAACTGGGGACACTTCCCGAAAACCTGGCTGTAAGCCCGGTCTTCACGGGGGTCTGAACAATCATTGAAACTTGACAAAACAAACCCCGGAGGCAGTGATTCCGCCCCCCCCCCCC
>NZ_JQKJ01000067.1 GCF_000745975.1 Desulfobacter vibrioformis DSM 8776
TACCGTTTTAATCTTCTCGACATATTTTGAACCTGTTTTCAACAATCAGATACTTTTTTTTTGAACCGATTTAAGATCCTTATTTAAAGCGGTTTCTCATACGTTTTAAACATGTTGTGAACACAGTATTCATCAGTTTTTGAACATTTCAGACGAGTATGTTGATAAGAGCGTAATGTGGGAATCAATTCAAAAAAAACATTCAGCGGGACCGGAGCCTGCCATTTTATTGTGGATGTTTGTGATACCTATGCATTGACAGGAGACCGCAGCCGCTTCAAAATAGAGTCAAAAAATTCATGATCGGCCATATGCGGTGCAAAACCTTAATCCAAAGGTTGATGAATGCGGGAATATGTTAAAATATACAGTAATGAAAATATATTCCCCGTTGATTACGGACAAACTTGACAAACACTGGAAATACGACCATGACAACACCTGACGACACTATAGACAGCGCGGCAAATCGTGCTTTACTTGGCAGCGGCACGTTTCAATTTTCCTGTCACGACGGAGTGCCCTGCTTTACCCGTTGCTGCCACAATGCTGACATGTATCTTTATCCCTATGACATTGTGCGCATGAAGCAGAACCTTAACATGACCTCGGAAGCGTTCCTGGTTGCGCATACCACAACAGCCATTCGGGACATGCCCACCTTTCCTAACGTGATGCTGAAAATGAGCGACCGGCAGGGCAACCCCTGTACTTTTCTGACGGAAAAGGGGTGCACGGTTTATTCAGACAGACCTTATTCCTGCCGGGCTTATCCCCTGGAACCGGCCATTTACGGTGGCGCCGACGGCAGCATGCGCATGCAGTACTATGTGATGCACCATGGTTACTGCAAGGGACATGATGAAGATCAAGCCTGGACTGCCAAAGCGTGGATGGCGGATCAGGAAATGGGAGCGTACCACGAACCCAACAACTGCTGGGCACGCATTGCTGCCCGCTTACAGACCAATTCTTTCAGGTTCCAGGGCATTGATATGAACAGTCCGTCCATGAAAATGGCTTTCATGGCCAGCTACAACATGGATACCTTTCGCCGTTTTGTTTTTGAGAGCAGTTTTCTGTCGCGTTATAATGTGCCCGGGCAGCAACTGGACGCGGTTAAGCACGATGACCGGGAACTGCTTATGCTGGGACTTTCCTGGATCGAACGGTTTTTGTTTGGTGAGGGGCTGTTAGAGGAAAACACCTGAGTTGATAAGTTGATCACCGATGAAAAGGTTGTTGTGCTGATCAATGAAAACGTGGCAAAAAAAAACGATATGATTTCAGGAATAAAACGTAACAAAACCAATACAATCCATTGAAGCCCTTTTTTTGATAGCGGGCGAGCACCAAAAAATCGCTGCCGTCAGGTTTTAATCAAAAAAATAAAACCGACGGCAGCTTTTCAATCAATAAGGGCCATGGAAATCGAAATAATCAAAATTAAATTTGCATCTGGTCCATGGCTTTTTTCATCTGCCGGACAGCCTGGCGCAGGCGTTCTTCATTTTCAACCAGGGCCAGGCGAAGATAGCCTTCTCCCTCTTCGGAGAAACCAGCTCCTGGTGCCACCGCCACATTTCCATTGTTCATGAGCTGGATGGCAAATTCCATGGAACCCATTTTATTAAAAGGTTCAGGGATTTTTGCCCAGACAAACATGCCGGCCTTTGGTTTTTGGATATCCCATCCGATTCGTTCAAGACCTGAACAAAGTACATCCCGACGGTTTTCATATATTTTTACAAGCTCCGGAATAGTGTCATCACAGTCCCGAAGCGCGATAATACCTGCCACCTGGATGGCAGAAAAGATACCATAATCAAAATAGCCTTTGATTTTTCCAAGGGCCTCGACAATTTTTTCATTACCAACGCAATATCCAATGCGCCAGCCAGCCATATTGTATGATTTGGAAAAGGATCCAAATTCAACACCGACATCTTTGGCGCCCTCGATTTCCAGGAAACTTGGGGCAACATATCCGTCATAGGTTATTTTGGCGTAGGCAAAGTCATTGATAACCATGAACTTAAACCGTTTGGCAAGTTTTACGATCTCCTTGTAAAAATTTTTATCCGTTACAACCCCGGTGGGGTTATGGGGATAATTGAGCATAAGGACCTTCGGGCTGGGATAACAGGCTTCACACACTTTAATAATCCTGTCCAGAAAACCCTTTTCAGGTTCCAGGGGAATTCTCATGACATTTGCACCGGCTATCACCGCTGCATAGATATGGATGGGAAAGGCCGGTGCCGGAACCAGAACGCAGTCCCCGGGACCCATGATGGCCAGACACAAGTGCGAAATACCTTCTTTGGAGCCAATGGTAAAGTAGGTTTCTTTGTCCGCATCCAGACCAATGTTGTAATGGCGGCCATAGTATTTGGCAATTTCTCTTTTTAAATGGGGAAGTCCTGAACTTTCCGGGTATCTGTGGGATTTTGGATCCTTGGCAACCTCCACCAGCTTCTCAATCACCGCATCAGGTGTGGGATCCATTGGGTTTCCCATACCCAGATCAATGACATCATCCCCCTTCCGCCGTTTTTCCATTTTCATTTTATTGATCATACCGAAAAGGTAAGGGGGCAGGTAATCCATTCGGGATGCAAACCGAATAATATTGTCTTGTTCCACGTCAAAAACTCCTAACGATAAATGGTTGAAACATGAAATCAAAATAAAAAGAATATCAGATTTTATTAAACTGATAAAATCAAATCTTTGTTAAATTGTTTCCATGTTCTAATATTAATAATGTTTCACGGGAAACATTACCCATTTAAATTGTAATAATAAATAATTATCGACAAAATAGTGGGGAAAAATTTTTGATGCTTTTTGAAGATTTCGATATCCAGGGCGGTCTTGACGCGGCAGAGGGAAATATTGACACTGAACAGGTCCGGATCATCCTGGAATATTTCAAGTCCTTCCATGATGCCGGTCGCATCTTTGACTTCACAATTACCAGGACCTAAAATCAGGGGACCTTTAAAACTGCCCGGGATTATCAATTCAGTATCCGGGCTTTCCATTGAAATAATAAAAATCCTTTATCCGTTCAGGCATTGTATAGCAGATGTTGATTGTTTTATCGATTTTGATAAAAATAATATTTCATTCAATATGCTGGAATCATATGAGAATAATATTTTTACCCGAAATAAATAAAAAAAAATAAAAAAACTGTTTGACACCCGTATCTTTTTCAGGCATATTTCGCCGGTCTTCTTGAGGGGACAAGCAAAACGGTTTTCTTCAAGAAGCTTTTTTTTGCAAGTTTTTTGATCTTTGAAAATTGGTCAGTGAAAAAGAAAAGAGCGGGTCAATGACAATGCGCTTG
>NZ_JQKJ01000068.1 GCF_000745975.1 Desulfobacter vibrioformis DSM 8776
GGAGCAAGCATCCTTTTTATCTATTCGTTAAAAGATGGCCCACTATTTCATGAAAAACACCTCTCTGGAAGATGGGGTTTATAGAGCGCTTACGACGGAACAACCAGCGTTCTATACCCTGCCAAGCAATCGTGAATGCCATAGTGAAGGTGCGCTGGGGGTGTCGGGGCTCATTTTGACCATAATTTCTATGTCTTTTCCGCGTGCTCCCTTTTTGCCAAATGGAAGTCACACACGGAAAAGACAGAAATTTATGCCCAAAATGCCCCCCGACTCCGCCGCTTGATTTGTGGTTTTTATAATCCGGTATTGATTTGGTTCATCCCCGTGCCTTTTTTTACCAGCACCCCCAAGCGGCGGAGCCGGGGCGATGCCCCAACACCCCCAGCGCACCAAATTGTGAATTCGCTTCGCTCAAAATATTAAGGTCGATCTCATTGCTGAAATCGACCTTAGAAGGTTATTAGAGACTCCTTCACAGTCTTTAGCCTGCTCGGGGCGTGTTTCGTTTGGCGTAGCTCTTGAAATCGGGATACCCGAAAACAAGAAGCATGACCAATCCGAAAAGCAGTTGAGCCACAGCGAAGATCGCTTTGCCCAGTAGCCCCCTTGGTTTGATATGCTTCATAATGTTGGGGTTAAAAAGCATGGTGAAAAATCCGTCCGCAATTCGTGAGAAGCGCAAACGGTTTTTCAAAGGGAAAATAAGTCCTTACTCCATGACTGGACTTTTCCTGTGTCAGAGATGGGCTACCTCACGCCATCCCTCTCTTAGTTCGTCCAAAATAGCTTTGTCTTTGATTTCTTTCCGGCATGCTTTGCAGTATGCGGAATAGTAGACCGCTTTACGGTTACCGAAATCCCAGGCACCATCTTGAAACGCAACATCAACATACACTTTTTTCACCATAGTGATACCGGCTTCTTTTAAGTCTGCACCGCATTTAGCGTTTGGGCAGATGCAATCATTTTTTGGAGACATAGTAGATGGGGTTAAAGGATAAAAAACGATTTGTGAGTGCTGGTTCTCCTGTTTGTTTTGGTGTGTGTATCCGAGATGTCAAAGAGCAAATAGAGGTAGCGGTGAGACACAGAAAAAAAGCCCAACTCAAATAAAGGAGTCGAAAACTTTTTTCCCTCAACCAACTAATCCATAATAATTATTTCAGGGAATTGCAAGATGAATCGGACAGTCCCGGCAAATGATTTTTGTAAGTGAGTTATTCCTTCCTTCTGCTCCAATTTTAACAAAAAAAACGCTTAGTCAAGGTTGTATTCAGTTCCGGTGCCCTGCACTGAATCTCCACCTTGACACGCGGTTTTTTTGTTGGGAGCTAGTCGAAGGAAGGGAAACAGCCCGACCTTCAAAAATTTTTTAACCCAATTATCATGACTCAAAAAACACTCTCACATCTCGACTCCTCAGCATTAAATTACCAATCAGTTCGATTCTACAATCCCGACAGAACACCAACGGATAAAGCTGCAAGAAAGTCTGAAAATAGAAAAGCACTGATTTCAAAAAATGCCCGATATGCGTTTCAGACATTTACCGGGCGCGGTGGATTACATGGATTGAAATGGCAAAATTTCCCAAATTTCGCTAAATACACCGGAGCTAAAAGGGATTTTGAAATGGGTCAGTTCTTCACCCCGGATGAGGTTTGCCGAACCGTTATCGAAATGCTGGAAATCGAACAGGAAAAAACGGTGGCGGATATTTGCTCCGGCAAAGGGTCATTTTTTAATTATCTCAAAGGTTGCCGTCTGTATGGAGTTGAAAAGGATTTCGATGCCTGGAAAATATCCAAACGGGCATTCCCGGAAGCGCAGATTCAAAATGTTGATATGCGGCAAATGCGATCCATTCCGGCTTGTGACTATATCGTTGGTAATCCGCCGTTCAGTCTGCATCTTCCATATGTCAATCATCCTCTTGGAACAAACAACAAGGTTGTCTCTCAAGATTTTCATCTCTACAAATGCTGGCAATGTCTAAAAGATGGTGGATTCGTTGGATTGGTTGTTCCGCATTTCAGAGGCAGGCTCGCCAATGAAAAAACGCACCGTTTCTTTCTTGAAAATTTTCGCACTGTTGCCATTATCATTTTGCCAAGCGGGACATTCCCTGCCCTGGGGAAAGGGCTGAAAACTAAAATTTTGATTGCCCAAAAGAAATCGAATATTAACCAATCAGGAATTTCAATTTTCAAAACCATTTTTCAGAATCGTTCGCAAGTTTTAAATGAATGGCGGAATTCTTCACAATATCTTGAATACAATGAAATGAAGCAAGATTTCGATTGACCGTTTTTGCTATGGTATTTATTTTTTCTGTCGATGCTTCAATTTTGCCTGTCGAGATTTCTGAAAATCGTCCAATACTTCTTTCTCAAAAATCATTCCGCCTGAAGTTTTGTAGTACGGAATTTTGTAATTTTTTACCAAAGAATAAAGGCGGGGTTGTGAGACATTTAAATACTTGCAGACATCACCAGTTGCAAGCAGTTTCAATTTCTTTTTCATATCGGATAATTTATTTGAGTTTCACCCGTTTATCAGTTTTCGCTTTTTGAATTCTTTTTTGCTGAAATTCAAGCACTGCACTTTTTGGAAAAATCCAACCGCCTGAAACTTTTTGTGCCGGTATCATTTTTTCCGCAATTATTCGTTGGACAAACCCGCGTGAAACGCCAAGAATCTTCCGTACATCTTTTGAGCTGCAAAGTTTGACTCCGCGAAAAGGATCAGGCTGCTGCATACAAACCAAACCTTATATCAACTTATCTGCTGAATCAGTATGCAATTGCATACTATTTTTGATATACTGTTTTTGCCAATTTCAATTAACATCAATCACCATGCCCCAAACAAAATCCTGCCAATTCGAAACACAGAACTTCATCTGCGAAATGACCATTCCGCCCGACCCGGAAAAATATCCGGTCGAACTCATGTTCACGGCAATGGGCTGGCATACTACGGTTGCCTTGAAGCCCGAAGAACTGCGCCGCTTTGTTCTGTTTTGCAATAAGCTATTGAAATCAAGCGATTTAAAAAATTCATAGATTCAAGTCTTGGACAGGCAAAAGTGAGTGATTCATTAAAATACCATTAAATTCTATAATCTTTGTTTGACTGCTTCGGCTGCAATGGTAAAATTCAACCACTATGGACTGAAAGTCCATAGAATGGCGGGCTAAAGCCCGTTGCGACTGAAAGTCGCTGATCTAAGGTACCGCTGCGCGGATCAT
>NZ_JQKJ01000069.1 GCF_000745975.1 Desulfobacter vibrioformis DSM 8776
CCGAAGCACCGTCACCGATACCCCGTTGCACTACCACTACACCCTTCGCCTCCATCCGGCTGGGTCTAAGACTTGCCAAATGTATTGAAATTCTATACATTTGACTCACTTTTAAGAACACGTGCCGTGCCCGGCACACACAAACGCATCAACTCGGACTGGCAATTCCGCTGCGCTCCATTGCCAGCCGGTTATGCGAAACGTTATGCGTGAATATAAAACGGAACATATCAAATGCTCTCTGAAGTTTTAGTCGGAACAATTCTTTTCTTATGTGGAATAGCTATAATCATTTATGGCGACAAGATTATTAAATCCAATGATGGGGCCATATCAAAAATATTTTCACATAAACAGAGCAACTTAAAATTGATAAAATGGCCTGCTGGTATAGTGCTATTTTTATTTGGATTTATTTCACTGCAAACGCAAAAGTCTTTTTATTGGGCAGGATTAGTTGAGTGGCTTATGTCTTGTTCTTGTTTATCGATTATTGGCATTAAAAATAGTCATTGGTTTTCGACTGGCAGATCGGCTTTTTCAGAATTAACTGGTATCGACAGAAAATTGGTAAAATTGGCTGGAGTATTGTTTGGTATAGGCAGCTTTTTGTTTATGATAGGCGCCTTAAAATAAAAATCGCATAACCCATCACTGGACGGGACCACGAGCAGCTCAGTCGCCATTTTGAAGCACCCGGCGCGGCCCGTCAGTTCAAACGTTAAAGTGTTGACTTTGTCTATAAGTCCTCGGTTTTTTGAAAAACGTTCAGGCGCTATATGTTGTGTTTTCTTTGAAACGCCAGAAATCAATTAGAGCGGATTTCTTTCTGGACTTCCCCCTGGGGCAGATCGAAGATTTTAAGATTTATAATTCTGAGATCCGTGGGAATGTTGTTCTGTAAAGAGTTTGAGCGTGTTCCAGTCGAGTGCTTGAGCCGGTCGGTCTTCCCGGTCCAGCTTGCATTTTGTTAACTCAAAGTCCTTTATTCATCGGTGGTTAACCTGGTTAACTTGTTAATCTGCGGTTAACTATTCTGACTCACCAGGGCTTATCCCCGAATCAGACTTCTTTCTGCCTTCCCCTGGAGCCGATACCTCTGATCCCCCAGGGGGTGGATTACTTCCTGGACTTCCTCTGGGGCGTACTTTCTGCCGGATGTTTTCCAGATGTGTGTTTTTTATTGGTTGATTTTAGGTTGAACCCTAAGTATTTTATTAACTTAAGCAATAATCACACCATTACACCAAGATCCATGATAGATAGGCGGTTAACAGCATGGTATCATAATTGCATAAACAAATAAAAATACATATAGTACTATGTATTTTGGATAGCCCCTGGTTTGGTTGTCTTGCAGAACTGGGGCATGGATTGGGTAGCAGATTCGGTTGACCAATGGGAATCCTTTTGTGTCATCAGCGCCTATAAGATACCGCCGCTACTGAGATCGGTGGGAATGTTGCTCTGTAAAGAGTTTGAGCGTGTGCCAGTCGAGTGCTTGAGCCGGGCGGTCTTCCCAGCGTGATTATGTCGGTGTGGACCGGCTGTCAACACAATGTCCCGATGAACAGTCCCATTCCGCGGTAGCCCCGGAATCCTCCCGAAGTGTTGCGTTAACGTGAGATTGTCGAAGCCCAGCCCGCCCCCTTTTTTAGTATTCCCTTGAGTTAGATTCTCACCCCCTCCTTACAAACCAAAAATGTAAAGCGTTTCCATAACCAACAAAGGTTATCGCCCACAGGCGCCAATACTGTTTGGGTCCATTTATATTTTTTTAGGCGGAGCCCAACGACTGTTATCTTCCGGTAAACTTGTAATTATTGATTTTTGATTCAGACTTTGTTTTTTAAGCAGGTCTCGAATTTCGTAAAGCAGTTCAATTCTTTTGTTTATTTTGAAGTACCAGCACACCACCGGCCTCATGATCAACCATATTGCTGCTGAAAAGATAACGCTTGAACCGCCAATAATTAAGACTGATAATATTCCTGTTTTGAAAATTTCGAAATCCATATGTATCCTCTTTAGGCAAAATGTAAAAATTAGACTTAGTGCCAAATGAATATTTATGTCATCTATCTCAAAACCGCTGTTTTGATCGCGGTGCCATCATTGCCATATTGAAAACTTTTTTTGATGGGAATCTTCCCATTCGGCTTATTAGTTTTTAAATGAGTGAACCACGATGTCCTCCAAGATATATTAAAATATTGTCGATTATCAGATATTGTCTTTTTCTTTAGTGAGCTTCCCCAGGGGTTTATTTTCTGGAATAGAAATTAATGGGCTTGGGATGGTCCCTTCTTTTAGTTTGACCACAATAAATTTCAGATCCGCGACTGTCCTAAGGAAAGTATGTTGGCTTATACTCTCAATTTCTAACAAGGCCTTTATTGCGGCACTTCCTTCATCTTGGATTTTGAAATTTATCTTAATTTTATTATCTGGATTTGTTTTTTTATCATTTCCCAAAAGTATCCAATCTGTAGTCACTTCGAATAGTTCAGATAACTTTATTATTGATTTTGCCGAAGGTTCGTAGCGATTTTTTTCAAGAGAACTGATATTCCCCTTTGAAAGCCCTATTATTTCGGATAATTGCGCCTGTGTCATATCCCCTTTGATTCTCAAATATTTTATTCTGTCGCCAATTTTTTCCAAGCTAAGTTCAGATATATCAATTTTTTTTCTTGACATTGTTTGCGTTTCTATTCTAAAAAGGTTTTAAAGTTCAGATATCAAAACATTTATATTTTTTATAGATACTTAGATTCAACTGTACCATTAAAAAAAAGGCTAATCAAATGAACCCACAAGAAGCAGCCTACACATTAAAAGAACAACTCCCCACAATAGATTACATCCAAACCGGTCATGGTAAAATCAAGCTTACCCGTGAAATGAAGTCAATCGTTCGGAACAGTTTAGTTCCAATACTTTCCAAAATTGTAACCCAGTATGGATTCAAGCACTTCTGTAAATCATGCGGTAGAGGGCTTTTCTTATCCGAAATACTTCGTGGTTGTTCAGATCTCCGGGGCCTTTGTTCTGATTGCTATGAAAAAGAGCTTCAAGCAAGGGGAGAAGGTTAAAATGTAACCCCCGCGGTCAAAGGATTTTTACATGTCCACTATAAATAACAGGCTAATCAAATGAACCCACAAGACGCAGC
>NZ_JQKJ01000070.1 GCF_000745975.1 Desulfobacter vibrioformis DSM 8776
ATTTGTTTGCACAATGTCCTCCACAATTTTCATGTAGAAGATCAGCATATCAGATCAATAACGTTCTGTCTATTATTTTATATGTCGCTGCAGTGCTATACTTTCCCCAAATTTATTTTTTTCGATGGCCTCACTGATTCTTATCCGGCAACACTCTCCATTCAATATTGGAACGCCATGTATATTTTTTTGCCATTTTCTTTTAAGTGAGTTTTTAACAGAGCAACGAAAATTTAATAAAAGATCATCATCTATATTCGTCTCGCTTTTGGGGATTAGCAAACAGGGTAAAGCTTCTTTTTTTGTGCCCAATATTCCGGGCCTACAATGATAGTTATCTTGAATATCTCTCTTTGTTGGGGTTCGTCCTTCTCTACAATCTACATTACGCTTGTAGACCAACAACCCCCTAATAGGAGATCGAATAGTGAATGTATCTATATAAGGCTTTCTTAGCTCAAAAAAATCATGAACGTAATAAAGGAGGGATAATATTTTATTGGTCGATTTCGACAACTCACTGTGATAGAAATAAAATCGAATCTCCATCAGAATATCGCCAATTTCCACCCATTGACCAATTTGATTTTCAACAATCTCTATGTAATGGGGGAATTGTGCCACAACTTTGGGAAATCCCAATTCTTCAAGGCTCGGAATAAAGAGGAGATTGTCAGAAAATTCAATTTCCTGAGGAACTGCGCTATATTTTTTTTTCTCTAAATATATTTCTTCTAATTGCTTTTGTTTCTCGGTTTTTTCTTTTTGTTCACATTCCTTTGATTTTTTGCCTTTGAGGTACTCCAGAAATAATGTAACGAGGATGGTTAGTATGACTCCTGCCAACGCACTTAAATATATATCTAAAATATCCTGATGAGCAAGATAGAATTGTTTAACAAATAATGAAAGAGTACGAATTTCGGCCAGAGCCTTTGTATGTAATTCATTCCAAGCTATTCCCTTTTCTTTAAGAACGGAGCCTATGATAGCGCATCCAATGCCTATATACATAGTGGTAAGAAAGGCGTACCCAAGAATATTTTTAAACTTTTCTATCATCTTTGAGGCATATATACGTTAAGAATTATGATAACGATAAAAATATTTAACGGATTTTTAACAAATTTTCATTTTCCCCGCAAATAAACGCCTCCACTTTGACATTTTTAAGTTTTTTGCCTGGACGAATATTTTATAATTTTTGGGATTTTTTCCGATTTTTTTCATGTACAAAACACGATTCCTAAAATGAATTCACGGCCTCTCAAGACTGACACGATATATTGACGCTGAAAAATTTCCGAAACACTCCGGACTTATAGACAAATTGTGGGGTCCGCTTTTTCTTAACAAATGGTCTGCAAAAATTGGCTTTATATCCAGTTCCCTTGAAAAAGTATTTGTCCGGGCATTGATCTCCTGGTCAACCGAACCGCCCTGTTGCGAGATCACGTATGCCGGGTGGTGATGGGGAGTCCTATTCCGATTATGCTCCTGATCCATTTTTTCTGTGCATACGGCCCACATTTAATGCTTTATGGAGGCCATAATGTATCCGATATGTTGCATTTGGGCTCACCTTGGGAGATATGTTTGAAGGGCTCCTTTCTCTATAACACCATCGAAAGAAAAATTCATTTTCATACTCCTCAATAAAGCAAAGGATATTTGTGTCATAAAGGAATTGTAAAAAATCATTTTCGCTTTCTACAAATTTTGGAATATCATTATGATTATCCAATACGAAGTCTATAAAATTGTTATAAACTTTTAGATATTTTGAGTAATTAAATTGATCTTCTCCCTCAAGAAAATTAAAAAACTTTAGGAACATATTATAATCGGCTTCATCATAGTAAAATGAAAGTTGATCTTTTATTCCACCCATTAAATATTGAGAGTATTTGTTTTGGAAATCATTATTATTAAAAAGTAATTCATCAAAAGCAGCGTCTGCACTCCTTTTTTTTTGATGATGTTCCTCCTTTAATATTTGGACCATTGTTACAATGTCTCTTGGTCTCGAATAGGATAATCTAAGAAATTGTATAAAAGATGGATCATAATCTCGATTGGGATTTGTGCTGGGAGATTGCCAAGGGAAATAATTATCCCAAGCCACCCCTTCTTCGATCTGATCACTTTGTTGAGCTCGTAATAATTTATCCGACAGTTCAAACAGATGAGATGTTCGATAACTAGGATATGTAGTACGCCAATCTAAAAAGACCGAATTATCACGGATTTTGTTAGTTAGATTCTGGAGGCCAATAGAATTAAAAATATCCGGCCGTAATAATAGTATTACCCGAAAACGCCCTTTAGAGTCTCGAATGTTTGCAAAAAAATCATTATTTAAATTCCATGCAGCATTTGCTAAACCCTTTATGCATTCCAAGTACTCATCATAAGGTATAGAACCGGGTCTAATATCTATACCATCTATAAACAATAAGTGATTATTCTTCAATTTTATAGAGGACAGAGCCGTCTCAAACTGCTTTTGAATATACATTAAATTTATCTGAAAGCGTGATTCTGAAAAAGAGGTATTTAATGTTTCTTCTCCTCCAATTTTTAGATGCTTAGTTATTAATTCTGCCGCAAGTTTTGAGTTTTCAATAAAATTTAAAACGGAGATAATCTCTGGAGAAAATGCATGTAAATAATATTCATCAACGGCTTGTAATATAGATTTAAGCTTGGAAGATTTACTAAAAGCGAAATGATCTAATTCCTTTTCATTAATACTTTTTGGGTGCTCACCCGCTATCAATGTCATAAAGTTAACGGCAAGGTTTTAAATTCATATGATGCTCCCTTTTGGCAACTTTATGTTTTCGTTCAAATTTACGCCCAGGTCTAA
>NZ_JQKJ01000071.1 GCF_000745975.1 Desulfobacter vibrioformis DSM 8776
CCACCTGTATGGCGGCTTCGAGGGGCCTTCCCTCATCTTTTGTGCAGCATGGCTGCACTGTTTATTGCAACAGAGTCTGCCTTCGTGGCACACAATCATCGGCAAAACGAATCATGAAGCATTTTCCTTTCAACCGGGGCAGAACCTCTCGTACATACCATTCATCAAGCACATAGTGCAGAAATATGTTGCTTAGCACTGGAGATATCACACCGCCTTGCGGGGTCCCCTTTTCGGGATAGATGATGTTGCCTGCTTCCGACACTCCGGCGTTCAGCCACTTGCCGATCAGTCGCAGGATACCACCATCGTTTACCCTGAGTTGTATCATCTCCCTTAGCAACTTCTTGGAGATGTTGTCAAACAGTCCTGTAATATCAGCGCTCACGATCCAGTTGATGTTCAGACTTGTACATTTGTCCCGTATTTCGGCTATCGCCATATGCTGGCTGTGCCCTGAACGAAATCCGTGTGAAAAGTCGTGGAAGATGGGTTCATATACTACCTCCAGCAGACTGGTTACCGCCTTTTGAACGATTTTGTCCTCCAGGGCGGTAATGCCTATCGGTCTTTGCTTTCCATCTTCTTTATCGATCCAAATTCTTTTCACTGGAGATGCAACGTACTGACCTCTACGCAGCCGTTGGTGTAGATTATAGAGGTTTTTATCAAGTTCTACGGCATATTCTTTAGCCGTTACCTTGTCTACTCCGGTGGATTCATTCTTGCGCAGCTGTTTAAACGATTTCCGTAACAGGTGTAGATCTATTCTGTGAGCCAGTGAGATGAACACCATTTCCGGGTCCAACGTGGCTAACTCTTTGATCCGGGCAAGTGATGACTCCGGTATGAGTATTGGTGGACTATCACATGCTCCGCTCGCTGAAGATCCTCCAGGATCGCTCGCTACCTGCGACGCAATTTTCTGGGTTTGCGTTGATATGGTTGGTGATTTCTGTGTATCTCCCATAGTTCCTTCCAGAAAAACGTTATACCCTGCTTCACCTTCCCTACAGTGGGTCGCTTTGGGTGCCACTTCCCCACCTTCACGTACCGGTTAGGTCCGGTACATCGGTACTATGATCCACTAAGACTACCAATTGGCCATCACGGGTTTGTTCGCTCTTAACTATCCGCCCCCGTTACCTTGCGTTGCCCTTCTTTTATGTTTGTGTCTCCACCTGTGGCGGACTCATCTGCAGGCTAAGGTCTCCAAACAGATGTCGGGATTTTGCCCTCGGCCGGATCTCCTGTTACCGTTCTTCTTCTGCAAGGAACCAATTGGCCCTCCCCAGTTTCCGAGCTACCCCTTTGAGAACATGCCCTGGCCGAAGACCCCGGTGGTGACTCACAGGCTTGCCATAACGCCTTGTAAGTCTGCTGCCTTCCGTCACGCTGGAATGCGTCGGCTTTCCCCCTGCAATCGCAGGGTTTATCCTTATGGACCACAACTATACATTTTTCGGAGTTCAATACAGAGCCTGCAATCTTGTTCCATCCAGCTTCAGACCTCCGTCTCCGGTTTTGCCTGTGGATTTCACTAATGAACTGCCGGCTAAGCTTTGTTCATGTGGAACTTACACCCACTGGGTAACATTATCGAATTTCATCCTCCTGTTCGGTTGAATCCCAACGATTCGGATTTATCTGGGCACGACCAGCGTTTTGTTAGCCCTTATAATATTGTTTAAACTCCTCTGTTGGTTCTCTGTCTGAATAGATATAAACAGAATTACCAATGGGATCAATTACAGAAAAGCCCCTATCGCCCCAAGGATGGTCTTCCAAAGGCATTGCTATTTGAAAGCCCGCATCAATTAACCGATTATGTTCAGCATCTACATTTTCGACTTTAAAATTGAGCGTGATGCCTGTCCCATCATATGTTTGCATATCTTCTTGTGGTTGCATGAACTGGATCGTTGGGCCATCTTCTCCAAAGCTTAAATTTACGTACCAACCACAATCAAAAATAATTTTTGCCGCAAAATATTTGGTATAGAATTCGCGACAGCTATCTACATCATTTGTGCAAAAACATGTCGATAATTCAGTTGGTTTCATTACATCTCCATTTTTTTCAGTTCACTTCGGTGTTTGGGGGCTAACGGGGAGCTGAGGGGCCAGGCTTTTAAACCCCAAAACTTCCGATAAAAAGATAAATTTCCCTGAACCAGGGACTCCCGAAAGGCCGCGCAGTAAGCCTGGTCCCTCTCCAGCGTTTTGTTGGGCGTGGTCAATAGCTTTCCACTCTCGGTGTCTTTAATGCCCCTGGAACTGGAGCCAATTCGACGCCGTAAATACCAAGATCACTTCGCAAACCCAACTCCAATAGTTCGGCTTTTCTAAACAACTTTGACCAGTCTGGGTTAAGACCTGCCTCATAATCTGCCGCCGTTTTCTTCAATGCTTTCCTAAAGTCATAACAGATATTTGAAGTGTGTGGCCCCAAAAGAATTGCATGTTTGGAATCCCAAGCATTTACGCTATCAAGCAAGCTACTTAAAGACAGGCTTGGCTTATCTGGCGTTTGCAAAAATTTGACAAGGTCGCTTATTAACGAGTAAAGAGAAGGATAAACTTCAAGACGTGCTGAAACGAGTTGTTCAAGCAGTTTTTGTTGAGCACCAAGCTTAAGTTTGTCTACTTCTGATCGAACGCTTCGTCGAGCTGTAATCCATGCCACGATAACTGAAACAACGTAAGCGCTTAATAAACCACACCTTGGCAAGTACGGTTCGTTATGCGATATAAAGAGGACCTGCAAGACTGGGCATATCGAGATAGTGAGG
>NZ_JQKJ01000072.1 GCF_000745975.1 Desulfobacter vibrioformis DSM 8776
TACCATTTGAAACGTAACTACATTGCGTATCAAAGCCATAGAAAAAAGCAGATTGCTGTCGCTAAAAAATTAGGTGTTTTAGTGTCGCTGTAGTGTTAAGATGCGGTTTAAATAAGCATACCACTCTTGGGTAGACAGATTACCTCTATTTATTTCTTTTTCGGGGAGTAATTTACCACCTATGGATTCTACAATTTCACTGACCGTATTATGAACATTGAAGCCACTTTCAGGAATAGAATAATCTATACAATCGCGTCCTTGAATAAAACTACTTTTCCTTTCATGAGAGTTATCCGCTCCAAATCTTGCAGGCGTGTCGGTTATACCTGAATACAACACTTCAATACCGGCATCAGTCTTAACAGGAATTTCAAATCGGATGTGTTCAACGGGTTTCAGGTGAAAAGCGTCCAACCAGTCGGCATTCACCGCCAATAGTACAAGCTGTCCCAATATATCGACACTTTCTTCCCATGTAGTTTTAATCCAATCCCTGCTTTTTTCCTCGCTGTTCCGAATCTCACGAACCGATTTCTCAACGGCCAGGCCCATGGCAGCTATCGTGTCTAAAAGATCTTCACCAGAGACCAGACGTGAGGCAATCAAATTTGCATTGTCCGGCTCATCGGTGATGTGGAGTTCCAAAGCCAAAAATTTTCGAAGATAGTGAAGGTGGCGATTTTGAAGAATATCACATACAACTGTTTGGACTTTTTTCACGGCACCTGGGCTGGGTTTCAAGGACTTTGATCCATCCTTTGATTCAACGCTGTTTGCCCTATCAACAAATGAACATGGAATGTCAGCCACACCGTCCTTTCCCCGGCTACTATCAAGAATCCATATATGTTTTCTCTTGTCAAATGTCCTGAAATCAAACCGGAGCAATTGCTTATCCCAATCAATGGTCAGGTAATGATATCCCATGGGATAGTTTGAATCCGATCCTAAATAGGCGCCACCGGCTGATGCCAAAAAAATCTGCCCCTCGGTATCATTTTGAAAACCACCGCTGGCATCGTGCAGATGGCCGGTCAAAAGAACAAACTGATCTAAATGGTGTCTTGCAATATCCTGATCGTCTTTCCACAACCAGGAAAAAGGGTGATGAAAACAGGCCAGATTGAGATTAGTTCTACCAAGGGTTTTCAGATGCGCCATGGCCTTTTTTAGCTGATATTCTCCAATGGCAACCTCTCCTTGATCCGGTGAACGGCGGCACATCCATGCGGAATTAAGGCCCAGCAGTCCTAAAACATGACCGTTTTTTGTTTCACAGGTTTGAACAAATGGAATCAGATTTTCATTGAGGGTCGTCAAATGGGGAAAATGATTGTTGATAAAATCAAAATACGCCTGCTGCCCTTTAAACAAGGCAGACCTGAAATTCGTATTCTCAAGTTCCTTGTTCAGATCCCTCATGGATTTATAGGAAGGCAGGTCGCTTGGCCGATATAATTTCCGGTTCACATCATGATTTCCCGGAACAATGAACAGACGTTCTTCAGGCAGATCAAGTTCCGTCATCAACCGATTCAAGTGTTCGGCTGCAATATCGTATTCTTCTTTTTTCCCCTGGAATGCTATATCACCGGTAAGAAAAACAAGTTCAACATCGATCTTTTTATTTTCCCGGTCTTCTTTAATGCGATTTATCAAAGGATCAAAAACCACGCCAAAATCAAAGGATTCATCGCCCTCGCAACGAATGTGAATATCAGAAAAATGAAGAATGGCAGTTTGAGACATAAGAAAGTTCCTTATTTGAACATTTATGAAACAACAATTTTTTATGCCGATTATTTAAGAAATAACTTAGATCTTTGTCAACCCAAAGAAGAAGGTCTGCTGGAGTCAAAAAAAGAAGATAATTAACGCCCACAGGAAGAAAGCGTTTAAAATAGACGTAACGATAAACCAGTTTTAAAATAAACAATCTGTGTTCAGTGGTTCAATGCCAAAGGCCACGCTATTTCTAATCCAAAGGAAGGTCCGGCAGCAAACGCGGTCCGGATCTCTGAAGTTCAGGCAGAATTACGCTCCCAGCATCAGAAAACCGTTTGGAGATCCTGAAGCCGATCCCTTCCGAACAACGGTTTTGCAGCAAGAACCGTTTAAGGATCTGCCTGGCCTCTTCTTCCGAGGATCTTTTGTTCATGGCAGCTACCATGCGAAGTTTTGCCTTTAACGAATCATCTATATTTCTTATAGTCAGGCTTCCCATTTTATACCTTAAAAGTTGAGTTTTAATTATTTTTTCAACTAACTGGTAGTGTGCGTAAGCTGTGCTATCACCGTATGCATTGCAGTCATTTTTGTCAAACAGCTTTTCATGCCCTGGTATTGCATCATATCCATAAAACAAAAAAAGCCCTGACCAAGAAAATCTTGATCAGGGCTTTCAAAAAAGAACCGGCAGCGTTCTACTCTCCCACACAGTCTCCCATGCAGTACCATCGACGCTAAAGAGCTTAACTTCCGTGTTCGAGATGGGTACG
>NZ_JQKJ01000073.1 GCF_000745975.1 Desulfobacter vibrioformis DSM 8776
ACCGAGCAAGTAACCGAGCAAGTAACCGAGCAAGTAATAAGGCGTCGTAACATTATAGAATTTTGCAAAATGCCCAGATCAAGCTCTGAAATCATGAAACACCTGGGATTAAAGCATAGGGAATATTTCCGGTCTAAAGTCCTGCGACCTCTGCTGGACGAAGGAATTCTGGTCCAGACCATACCGGATGTTCCCAGAAGTCCCAAACAAAAATATTATTCCATGGGTTTCGATGAATCAGATGTTATATGACTATAAGCGATTACAATGAGTTGAAAAGAAAATATGATGCCCTGCTTGAAGAAAACAAAGCGTTGAAAGCAAAAATCCGGGAATTGGAACCCGGATCCGAAAATTTTACTTCCCGCCATAAGCCTGCCCAATCCAGGACAACAGTATCCAAAGAACTTAAAGAAACTGCATCAAATCCTAAATCAGAAGTGGCAAAAGCCCCTGAGAAAAATGCCGGTTTAATTACCCGGTATTCGAAAAAAAATGAAAAAATTGATCTTTTTATGTCTCTGTTTAAAGGCAGGACTGATGTATATGCAAAAAAATGGCAAAGCAAAAAGGGACTTAAAGGATACAGCCCGGTCTGCCGGAATGAATGGCTTCCCGGGATCTGCAATAAGCCTAAAATAAAATGCTCAGTATGCGGCAATCAATCATATGGGACGCTAAATGAATCCATTATTGAAAAGCATCTCAGGGGTGAATACGTCATTGGGGTTTATCCCATGAATCTTGATGAAACCTGCTATTTTCTGGCTATCGATTTTGACAAAGATGGATGGAAACAAGACATTGGTGTTATTCGGGACATCTGTTCGAAATTTGAGATACCGGTTGCAATAGAGCGGTCTCAATCAGGTAATGGCTGTCATGCATGGTTTTTCTTCGAACAAAAGGTTACAGCTGCTTTGGCACGGAAATTCGGGACATCATTATTGACACACACCATGGGTGAGCGGCATGAAATTTCGTTCAAATCTTATGACAGGCTGTTTCCTAATCAAGACACAATGCCGGATGGTGGTTTTGGTAATCTGATCGCCCTGCCGCTACAAAAAATGGCCAGGGACAAAGACAATGCGGTTTTTATCAATGAAAATTTTGATCCGTACCCTGATCAATGGCAATTCCTATCAAACATTCAAAAGCTGAACGAAAAAACCCTGGCCTCGTTAATAAATAAGCTGGTCCGGGGAAACGACCTGGGCGTATTAAAAGAGGAAATATCAGATTCAAAACCGTGGGAAAAACAGCAATCCATTGATTTAAAAGCTAAGGATTTTCCCAAAACGGTTACAATGATTAAATCCGGCATGCTGTATATTGAAAAAACAGGATTGAGCCAGAAAGCATTAAATACCCTGAAAAGATATGCGGCCTTTAAAAACCCTGTGTTCTATAAGGCCCAGGCCATGAGAAAGTCAACCTTTGGCAAACCAAGAGTCATTTTCTGCTCAGATGATTATAAACACCATCTGGCCCTGCCTTGTGGATGCGAATGCGATATCAAATCTTTGTTCAAAAAAAATGGTGTCACCCTGATACAAAAAGATGAATCTAATTCCGGAAAGGTGATCAATGTAGAATTCCAAGGTGAATTACGAGATGAACAGCAACTTGCACTGGATGCATTGTCGGCACATACCAATGGCGTGTTGTCTGCTGCCACCGCATTCGGGAAGACCGTTATCGGCGCAAAACTGATCAGTGTTAAAAAAGTAAATACCCTGGTGTTGGTTCACCGGCAGCAACTGCTTTCCCAATGGCGGGAACGGCTCGAACAATTTCTTATCATCAATGAATCCCTTCCTGAACCGCCTGAAAAAAGAGGCCGTAAAAAAGAACAGCATATCATCGGCCACATGGCTGCAGGAAAAGACAGGCTGAGCTCCATTGTCGATATAGCAGTCATGCAGTCATTGAATGCCAAAGGAGATGTCAAAGAAGTCGTAAAGAATTATGGGATGATTCTTGTGGATGAATGCCATCATGTCCCTGCAGTTACCTTTGAGGCGATATTAAAGAAAACCACAGCAAAATATATTTACGGCCTGACGGCAACCCCTGCAAGATCCGACGGCCACCACCCGATTATTTTCTTTTACTGTGGGCCTGTGCGTTTTTCAGTAGATGCAAAAAAGCAGGCTGAAAAACGCCCCTTTGATCATTATCTAATCCCGAGGTTCACATCTTTTAGATCTGGGCCTGGTGAAGACGAAACACAATTGTCCCTTCAGGAAATAAAAACCAGTTTAATATCAGATGAGATAAGAAATCAACTTATCATAGACGATGTTGTGGAATGCTATGAAAAAGGGAGAAAATCACTTATTTTGACGGGCCGGGTTGGTCATGTGGCCGTGCTTGCGAAAAAGCGGGTGTGTCCCACCTTTTACATATCCATATATATAGAGGTCTTTTTCATAACGTTTTGTTCTGTACCTGAATTTATGAACTCAGTAACATCAACC
>NZ_JQKJ01000074.1 GCF_000745975.1 Desulfobacter vibrioformis DSM 8776
CCCGAGGAATTATCTTGAAATGATTGACTATTCTCTTCTGGAAGAGGTAGCTCCCAAAAGAGTGACCATTATCCGTCCGTTATCGCTATAACAGGGATGTTATGAGGGGCCATGATTGAGCTTCCCCCAAAATTGCAGATGTTCATTTAAATTCAGAAGATAGGAAGGATCATGAAAACATTTATTTCCGTATTTCTTTTTGCTGTAGTTTCCTTTTATTTCCAACCCGCCATGGCGGACTCCCCCCCTGTAACCATTGCAACGGGTTGGGGCGCAATGAACGGAGCGGTGGTCATTGCCCAAGAAAAAGGGTTTTTCAAGGAACAGGGGATCAAAACAACAACATTATCCATGACTGGGGGTGAACAGATATTCCATGCATATATGCAGGGAAAGGCCGATGTAGCAACACTCACCAGTCTCAGTATTGTCCGGTCGAATCTTGACCCATCTCACCATGTGATTATCGGGACACTTTCCTATACTGACAACCAGTTGAAACTGCTTGCCAGAAAAAGTGCGGGTATCGCCAAGGTTTCGGACCTTAAAGGTAAGAAAATCGCTGTACCCTATGGCGGATTTTCCCATTTTTACCTTGAGAAGTTTCTGTTGTTCAACGGATTGACCTTAAATGACGTCGAAGAGGTGTTTGTGGGCAAAAAAAAGATTCCGGGCACCATTGAACGCGGACTGGCCGATGCCACAATGCAACATGGGGTACCCATTGCGGAAACAAAAAAAATCCTTGGGGAGGATTATGTGATTTTTCAGAACCCGGCCATTCACAGGAAGACCAACCAGTTACTGGTGCGCAGGGCATGGGTGACACAGCACCGTGAACAGGCCAAAGGGTTGTTGCGGGCCATTCTTAAAGGTGAAGAATTCATCAAGACCCATACTGAGGAAAGTATTGAGATCCTGGCAAAAGCCAAGAAATATGATATCAGGGATATGACCCGGACTGTCCGGCATGAAATAAATTATTACCTGAGCCTGAAACAGTCCATTTTTACCGAACTGGAAGGTATGGAGCAATGGGCACTGGACAACAATCTTGTCGAACGCAAAACCCCGAGGAATTATCTTGAAATGGTTGACTATTCTCTTCTGGAAGAGATAGCTCCCAAAAGGGTGACCATTATCCGTCCGCTGTCGCTATAACAGGATGTTATGAAGGGCATGATTGAACGTCCTCAAAAATTGCAGATGTTCATTTAAATTCAGAAGATAGGAAGGATCATGAAAGCATTTATTTCCGTATGTCTTTTTTCCGTAGTTTCCTTTTATTTCCAGCCCGCCATGGCGGGGCCCCCCCCTTTAACCATTGCAACGGGTTGGGGTGCAATGGGTGGGCCGGTGATCATTGCCCAAGAAAAAGGTTTTTTCGAGGCACAGGGGATCAAAACAACAACTTTATCCACGACTGGGACGACTCGGTCATTTCAAGCGTATTTGCAGGGAAAGGCCGATGCAACAACAATCAACAGTCTCAATATTGTCCGGTCGGATTTTGACGCATCTCAGCATGTAATTATCGGGACGCTTTGCTATTCCGACAACCAGTTGAAACTGCTTGCCAGAAAAAGTGCTGGAATCGCCAGGGTTTCTGATCTGAAAGGCAAGAAGATCGCTGTGCACCGGGCCAGTTTTGCCCATTTTTACCTTGAAAAGTTTCTGTTGTTCAACGGATTGACCTTAAATGATGTCGAAGAAGTGTTTGCGGACAAAAAAGAGATTCCAGGCATCATTGAACGCGGACTGGCCGATGCCACAATGCAGCATGGGGTACCCATTGCGGAAACAAAAAAGAGTCTTCGGGAGGATTATGTGATTTTTCAGAACCCGGCCATTCACAGGAAGACCAGCCACCTCCTGGTTTCCCGGAAATGGGTGGGACAGCACCGTGAACAGGCCAAAGGGTTGTTGCGGGCCATTCTTAAAGGTGAAGAATTTATCAAGACCCAGACAGAGGAAAGTATTGAAATCCTGGCAAAAGCCAAGAAATTTGATGTCAGGGACATGGCCCAGACCGTACGGCATGAAATGAATTATTACCTAAGCCTGGAACAGTCGATTTTTACTGATCTGGAAGGTATAGAGCAATGGGCGCTGGACAACAATCTTGTCGAACGCAAAACCCCGAGAAATTATCTTGAAATGGTTGATTATTCTCTTCTGGAAGAGGTAGCTCCCCAAAGGGTGACCATTATCCGTCCGTTGTCGCTATAACAGGATGTTATGGGGACGTGCCGGGATCGTACATCCCCAAAAATGAAGGTATTTATATTTTTATCTTGACTTTACTCCTTTTTGAATTTAATTCATCCATTACCATCTAAATTTGAATTCAGAAAGGAGTAAAGGTCATGGGCAATGTCATAAAGTTAACAGGTAGTAAAAATATATTGTAAATACAGACTATTATGATATATTTGGTATTAACACCAACTCAAAATTTTTCTTAT
>NZ_JQKJ01000075.1 GCF_000745975.1 Desulfobacter vibrioformis DSM 8776
AGGGATAGGAGGTTGCTTTTTGCCAAGCAATGTATAGCGAAAGATGTAAAGATGATCAAGAGCCTGAAATATGGCCCCAGCCGGGAGCGCCCACAACATGTTGTGGGCGCTCCCGGCTGGGGGGACGGCGGTTGGGGTCGGAAACAATCCTTGAAAGAGAAAGATATAAAATCGGATCTTGAACAGCTGAAAAAGAGCAGAACAGCTATCTTTTGGGCTAATTTCGACCATACTCCACCGGAAATCCCCCAAAGCGCTAAAATTAGTGCCAGCCGCCTGCCGGGATTTGGGAATCGGAAAAATCATAAGTCAAATCAGGGATAGAATTGGAAATAATGGATTTCGGCGGATCATGGTTGCGGATGTCCCAAAGTCCAAGGTGGCGCAAAATTTGTTCGATGATGTCCAGTTCTTCGATGAAACTTATGATACGCATTGAGCCCTGGCATTTGGGGCAGGTCAGCGGGTCTACCTCATAGATTTTCTGAATCAGGCGAGCCCAATTTTGCCGGAACTCTTTGGAAGACATCTCGTTCGGGATAACGGTGGGAATGGTATCATCCGTACCAGCCTTTTTCCGCAGCCCCCGTGATTTGTTCGAATAGTGACCGTAGTACCTGACAGTCTGCTCATACCGGCCGGGAATGTGCGTCACCAGTCTGGCCAGCCAGTCCAGGGCAGTGAAAACCTTCCGATCTTTCCGATCCTTCGAGGTATAAACAACCTTTGCAATACCGTCATCGGATTCTTCCGCCGGGATATAAACCATACGTTCCTGGGAGAAACAGGCACGGATAATGTACCGGGCAAGATTGCCGAGGCTGGCCTGGTCATTGGAAGAGATCTTGTCACCGATATAAACATGGAAGCCTGAATGCCGCCATGACAGCATGTTTTCGATAACGGCATCAGTTATCTTGCCCTCTTTTTTGAGCATCTTGAGCACCTCATACTGGAAAATTTCTTCCAGGTCTTCCAGTATGAATCCCGGAGCCATGTGGAAATCACCATCTTTTGAAAAGCAGCCGTCGGAAACAATGGCATGCAGATGAGGGTTGAAGTTCAGGAAATCTCCATAGGTCTGCACTGCGATACTGGCGCCGGGCACAGCATCCTTATCAGCCACACTGGATTGGAGATACCTTTTGATGACGTTCCAGGCGCAGACAGACAACTTTGCCAATAGTTTCCGGTCAAAAAGAAAATAGATCCGCAGCCGCTTGGGGATACTGAACACCCACTGCCGGTGGGGCACATCCTTGAGCACATTGGAAAGCAGCCATTCTCCGTATTCGACAACCCGTTTCTGGTGGCAGGAGGGACAGAATTGTCTTCGTTTGCATGAGAATGCCAGGAGGTACTCATGGCCACAGTCATCACAGCGGATCCGGGCAAACCCCATGTGTAGATCTCCGCAGTCCAGGTACCGATAGATTACGGTCATGACGTATGTCCGCCAGAAACCCAGGCGGGATGCATACATGGCGTCCCAAACCCCCTCCAGTTCTTCAAAGTGGTTCTCAACACATTGGTAGTATGCGCTTGCCTTGGGATTGCGGGGCTGATAAACATCAAAATTGTGTGCTGTTGTTTGGGTCATGGCGGAACCGGCAATGGTGATGGAAATAACTGGGAGCATTCGAAAGGAGATCAGAATATTAATGCAGGATGAAAGTGCTTGTTGAAAATATACAACAATTGTTGATAAAAATAAACAATCCAAATACAGAACCGGAATATTCCCTAACCAAAACATGCTACGGGCAAGCCGCAGATGTTTGCGTTAGGCTATACAGAAGCAACTGATATAACATAATACAAATTAACTAAGGAACGGGGATGAAATAACTTGGACATTTCATTGAGACACACCGTTGAATAACGGTACAGTCCAATTTTCAAATGGGGAAGTTGTTTCGTCCATTCCTAACGCTAAATAAGGAGGAGTAAATGGAAATACCTACAGACGTTAAGGAAAAAATCCTAAAACTAAAAAATAAACTCCCTGAAGATAAACAAGATCGTTTTGTGAGCAATATGAAAGGAGGTTTTGAAAAGCTAACGGAAAGCAACATGACTTCTTCAGCTTTGATAGGAGCTATTCTTGGTTCTGTCATAGATTTTATTCCTGGCTCTGGATTTGTTTCTGATGATTGGACAGAAATTGGAGCAGCTATTGGGGCTTTTATAGGCTATCGAAAAGATAA
>NZ_JQKJ01000076.1 GCF_000745975.1 Desulfobacter vibrioformis DSM 8776
ACGGAAGTTAAGCTCTTTAGCGTCGATGGTACTGCATGGGAGACTGTGTGGGAGAGTAGAACGCTGCCGGTTCTTTTTTAAAAGCCCTGATCAAGGGATACTTGGTCAGGGTTTTTTTTATTTTTATCAGAGATTTTTTTGTATCTATGGTACTGCATGGGGAGACTGTGTGGCAAAGTAGAATGTCTCCGTGTTACTATTAAAAGGCTTTAAGTATCATGCTATTGTCAGTGCCTTTTCAGTTTACCTTATAATTTTTTTTATATTTGACCCTTGACATTATAGCCTGTATCTAACTATAAAGGTCGCTCAAGGTCATATTTTTGCTTTGCCGAAGTGGTGGAACTGGTAGACACGCTAGACTTAGGATCTAGTGCCGTGAGGCGTGGAGGTTCAAGTCCTCTCTTCGGTACCAATAATAAAAACAGCCAGTTAGATGAAATGTCTATCCGGCTGTTTTTGTTTTGGGTAACATTTTCCCAAATTTGGTTATTCTTTGGTCACCTGTTTGGGGTCAGATGCAAGTAACTCATTTTGTAAAAGTTTGACTTAAACTTTCTTTTATAATATCAAACTGTAAAGCAATAATCAAAGGTAATATTCTTTAAAATCAAATAGGTACAAACTACACAATGATCTTTTTCGCTATCTTACCGTAATGTGGTGTTTTATGGTTTGAAGATTGTTCTTGATATGTTGTCTGTTATAAGAGACAGTGGTGTATGGAATATGAAATTGAAACAACAAAAGCCTTTGATAAATGGTTTGCCGGGATTAAGGATTTACAATGAAAGTCACCACAAGGGAATTTGATGTCAGTGAACACCTGGATTCCCCGGAAATGATCCGGGAATATTTACAGGCCACACTTGAGGAAGGGAACGCAGAGCTTTTAAAGATCGCCCTGGGCAATATTGCTAAAGCCAAAGGAATGACGGATATAGCCAAGGCAACAAAACTAAGTAGGCAGCATTTGTATCGGGCGTTGTCGGAAAACGGTTCCCCTCAATTTGATACCATAGTGAAGGTCTTGAAGGCCCTTGACTGCCAGTTGAGTATTAAAACTGCTTAACCGGCCTTTTTACCCAAAAAAACGAATCTAAATAAAAATAGGAATCAGGGCATGAATGCACAACCACAAGAAAAAAATAAAATGACACCTGCTCAATATCTGGAAATGGAAAGAAGTTCCCTATATATTAAGCATGAATTTTATGACGGTGAAATCTTTGCCATGGTAGGTGCAAAATTCAATCACAATCAGATTAATGTAAATCTCATAAGAGAATTAGGAATGAAGCTAAAAGGTTGTAAATCCCCATGCAACCCTCTTTCTAATGATATGCGCGTAAAGATTGAAGATAAATACGTCTACCCGGACATTGTAATATATTGTGGTGAACCTGAATTTGAAGATAATGAATTTGACACACTGATGAACCCTGTTGTCATTATGGAGATTTTATCTGAATCTACTGAGAGTTATGATAGAGGGAAAAAATTCAAAGCTTACCAGCAGATATCAACCTTGAAAGAATACATTCTTGTTTCACAATACGAATATTCAGTAGAACAATATATCCGCACCAAAGATATTTGGCAGTACAAATTGTACGATAAAGAAGAACAAAGCGTGAAAATAGAATCTGTTAACTGTGAGCTGCATTTATCTGAAATTTACTTGAATGTTGAATTTAAACCGGGCCTGGAAACAGGAAGATAAAATAACAGCCTGGTTAATTCCCCGCCTGTGCTATCCTTTCATTACTGGCCCGGACCCGGCACAGACTTGAACAATATTCTTTCCGGCCCTTGCGCTTTATCACGGTGAACCGCCCGCACTGTTTACAAAAATGGATATGGTTTTGGCCGCCAAGCTGAAGAAAATCAAGTAAGACTCTTGAAAGGGCGATGTCCCAGCGGAATACAGATATGCACTCGGGGAGATAGTCAAAAGTGTATCTTTCAGAATCAACAAAACCTTTAACCATTTTCATGGTTTTTTCAGGGTAACTAAAAAGGACTTTGTCTCCAAGGCTACTATAATGTAAGCGCTCTATAAACCCCATCTTCCAGAGAGGTGTTTTTCATGAAATAGTGGGCCATCTTTTAACGAATAGATAAAAAGGATGCTTGCTC
>NZ_JQKJ01000077.1 GCF_000745975.1 Desulfobacter vibrioformis DSM 8776
TAACCCATCTTTTCGAAAATTCTAAGACAAACATAAAATTTCACCTATTTTTTATGGCACTATGAATTTATTTCATAATGTTTTAAGTGTGTTGCATGCGGCTCCTTCAATATTCTCCAATGTAGTGCCATAAAATTATAAAGTTGTTGATTTTTCCATTGACATGTGTATATAGTGGCCCCATGTATATTCGAAGAACTACGATTAAAAGCCGAAAAGATGGCCGCCAGTATTACACCTACAGGTTGGTTGAATCAGAACGAACTGAGAAGGGTGTGCGCCAGCGTACAATACTCAATTTGGGTACAGGTTTTTCTCTACCACGGGAAAAATGGTCTGAAGTCGTTTCCCGGGTCCAGCAGATCATAAGCGGGGAGGAGCTGCTGTTTGAATCGTCCCAAGAAATAGAAAAAATGGCCCAGAACCTTGCGGCTCAAATTATTCAAGCGAAAGCTCAAAACAGAGCTGAGAATATGCAGCCAGACTATAGAGAGGTGGACGTAGACCGCCTGGAAATGTTCCGGCCACGCAGCATTGGTTGTGAGCATGTTGCTCTGGAGGCATTTAATTCATTGAAGCTTGATGAGTGTCTCAAAACCCTGGGATTCAATGGCCCCCAGCTTGCGGCAACTACCGGAACCATCATCGGGCGGATGTGTCACCCGGCAAGCGAGCTGGCCACCCACTACTGGCTCCAGAATGTTTCAGGATTGGGTGAACTGATTGATTATGACTTCAGTAAGATCAACCTGTACAAAATGTATTCCATTTCTGATCAGCTCCTTAAAAATAAGGAGGCAATAGAAAAATATCTGTACCTTCAAGAAAAGCAGCTGTTCGGCTTTCAAGAAACCATAACCCTGTATGATCTCACAAACACATATTTTGAGGGACAAGGTGAAGGCAATCTTCTGGGGGAACTTGGACATTCCAAAGAAAAACGGTCTGATTGCCCTCTGGTGACGCTGGCCATACTGCTTGACAGCAGTGGCTTTCCAAAATCAAGTCAGGTTTTTGCTGGAAATGTAAGCGAGCCTAAAACATTGAAGGAAATGATCAATGGGCTGGAAAAAATGGGTCAGAATCCGAACATCTTTGAACCACAAAAAGCAACTGTTGTGATGGATGCCGGGATTGCATCCGAAGAGAATATTGAGTGGCTCAAGGAGAATCAGTACCCTTATATTGTTGTCAGCCGTAAACGGCACCGACAGTTCAATGACGATGAAGCTGTTGTGGTCAAACAAGATGAAGGTTGTACCGGTACAGTAAAAGCACAAAAAGTGATTGATTCGGAAACCGATGAGGTATTGTTGTATTGCCACTCAACACAGCGTGAAAAAAAAGAACGAGCCATCAATAATAGATTCACAGTACGCTTTGAGGAAGCCCTCAAATACCTTGATGATGGGTTGCATATCAAGGGGCGGTTGAAAAAATACGATAAGGTTATTGAAAAAATTGGGCGATTAAAGCAAAAAAACTCCAAAGCGTCCAAGCTTTATCAAATAGATATCTCCAAAGATGAAAAAAGTGGTAATGCCGTTAAAATCAAGTGGACTCGCAATGCCGAGCCGGATACAAAAGATGGGTTTCCCGGAGTGTATTGTCTTAGAACGAGCCACAAGGATCTGAATGAAGAGACACTCTGGCGCACCTATACAATGTTGACAGACCTGGAAGCCGTTTTTCGTTCATTAAAATCTGAGCTGGGAATGCGGCCTGTTTTTCATCAGATCACAGAACGGGTAACAGGCCATCTCTTTATAAGTGTCCTGGCGTATCATTTGGTTCATAGTATTCGACACCGATTAAAAAAAGCTGGCATTGTCACGAGCTGGTCAGGTTTGAGGGAGCAATTGAGTGGGCAACATCGAATCACTATTTCAATGCACTGCAAAAATGGTGACATGGTGCATGTAAGAAAAAGCACTCGGCCGGAGCCAAGACAACAGGAAATTTATTCTGCTTTGGGGATATGTTCTCTTCCTGGTACGACGACCAAGAGAGTTATAAACAAAAGTAGTGCCATAACAGAGATTTCAAAAATGGAATAGACTGTAATCATAGATGATTTTAACCTTTAGTCGAAAAGATGGG
>NZ_JQKJ01000078.1 GCF_000745975.1 Desulfobacter vibrioformis DSM 8776
CAGCAATTCTCAGTGAACGTTAGTAATTTCCTGAATGTTCTCAGTTTCACAGATTTTGATCTTTGTTAGCGTGCTAATTCAAGTTCGGCAGTTTGTTTTTCTGATAGATTTTATCAAAATCAGAATATTTGTAAACAACCTGATTGCCAAAGGCAACAAAAATCCGAATGCCGATTTTAACAAATTGGCATGCCGAATGTACCAAAAGCAGGGTAAGATGGAAGATGAATCAGGGAGCCCTGATTTCAGAAGAATCTTTCATAATAAGAAGTAATAATGACTCCCAGTTACGGAATATGATGACTCGAATAGTACAGCGTAATTGGTTCCAGAATTCTTTACGTGCACTGAATTTGGCCCTGGCCTCCTTGAAAAGTCGATCAGTCAATTCGAGAATCTGGTGCATGAAAAATGCAGTTAATATGAATATAAAAAAATTGAATGACAAATTCTTTTGGCCATGGCCAAAATTATGTTCAATGTTATATCCATAATTTTTCAAGGTGTTGAAATTCTCGTTTTCAATTTTCCATTTGGCTCTGCCTGCTTTGACAAGCTCTCTGACATTATCGTGAGTTACATGAATATCGGTCACCCAGCTGTTGGTATAGACGACTGTGTCTTCATCCTTAAAAATGGTATATTCGAAAAAGTTGACGGTCGGGGATGTCTGACTACCGTTTAACCGCAGATGATTTATCCATTCATATTTATGAAATCGCCCTTCTTTGTCTTCCCATTCTATTATGTTGGCCTGATCCATGTCCTCTTTATTCAGGACTTGCTGAAAAAGAATTTTGTGGTCAGTCGGCTTTGCAATAAGAATAAACGACATTCGCTGCTGCTTAAGCGCCTCAACGAAGGGGCCCTTTGAATATAGGTCATCTGCGGTAATAATAATTTTCAATTTTGGATGATCGTTGCGAATCCGCTCAAGGATTCGTTTTCCGGCATTGGTTTCACAGTCCTGTTTTTTAGAGCCATCCGTGTTTTTAATTGGTTCCGGTGCCAATGGAAAGACCTGGCGTTTATCAGGATGAACAATAGCCGCACACAGTGCTTGGTGGGAATAGCTGACCGTTCCATTTCGATGCTCCTTTATTAGGCAGCAGGGGCAACTTATTTCTTCGGACTTAAAATACTGAGTCCCATCTATAGGGATCAGATACCACTCATTCAGGATTCGATAAGACTGGAGGTGGTTTCCGCGTTGAAGCAACCGGAAAAAGTCTGTAAATATGGGGTATAGTTCTTCAGAAGGAACATTATCGATAATATCCCGTAACTGGTTGTCTTTGGGGATATCCGAAACGTTAAACATTGTTTGCAGATTATTTTGCTGCACCGCATTTTGAAGACGTCTTTGAAATTCAAGCATCGAGGGGTCTTGAAAAAACATCATGCCCAAAGAACTGAGGCAGGCATCATGCAGAGAATATTTTATTTTCCCAATTTCACGGAACTCGGGAATCTCAATGCTTCTTTTTGAGACAGTTTTTCTGAGATTTCCAAAACTGAGTTTTTTTTCAATGCCCAAGTCGATAGCCCCTATATGTTGTATGCATCACAAGAAGGCTATCACAAAATATGTAAAAAATCTAGATTTTTATTTGCTGTAATTTCAATATGTTATCATGTTTTTTAAAAATTTTCATGCAAATATCCCTTCAATGATGTGTAATGACGTGCAGGGAAAAAGCATCTCGCAGGTATCCCACATCTTTTGTAAAAAAGAGCGCTCTGAAGGATGATCAAGGTCAAAATTTTAATGGTTTGGGTAGTAAAAGATTGCGATAATCAAAGTTTCAAAAATGCTTGAGACCCTTTAAAATCAAGGGCTCTAAAATTCACTGAGAATTGCTG
>NZ_JQKJ01000079.1 GCF_000745975.1 Desulfobacter vibrioformis DSM 8776
TCAATCAAGGTTTGAGCCAGATTACACAAGGCTTGGCTGTGAATATGTGATTCTCAAAAAACGTAAATTTTTCTCACGTTTTTTAGGAACAAAGCTTAGGAACAAAGCATACCTCGTCCCCAGAACGAACATGACCAAATACAACGCTACTGTACCATTACACACGCCCAGTACATTTTGTGTTTTACGTATAGCCGCAAATTCATGTTCAAACCTCTCAACAAACAATCCGCTTGAAGAAATCCACGAAATAGGATGACTTTAGAAACAGACCGGGCCCCCTTTGTTTACCTATTTTGTTTTTCAACTCCTTTTTTTAATTTTTTTTGGGGAGACCATATGGCCCATCATATGATCAACCCCGAAAAGTGTGGCATACAACTTGTTTTTTTTATTACAAAACTCAAAATGCATACTTTTTTGAAAAACAACGTATTATTTCTGTAATTTTTACAATTTGATCATTAGTGAGTTGGGAAAATGTCGGCAAATTCAGACCAGATAGGCTTAAGGCGTCCGTAATCGGTAAATTCTCACCACGGCGACGTGACTCATCACGGAACGGTGGCAAATGGTGTAAAGGTATAAAAAAAGGTCGCGTTTCAATACCGTCCTGGGCAAGCTTTTTCATCAATGCATCACGAGACTGACCGTATATTTTTTCGTCAACTGTTATACAGTATAGCCATGGAGCTGGTTCGGCCCATGGGGCGACAGGCTGAAAACCAATTCCTGGTATCCCTCTTAGCTTATCGTCGTAGTTTTGAAAAATTTTTTTGCGGCGTTCTATAATTTCTTTATGTCGTTCAATTTGGGCACAAAGTATGGCGCAAGCTACATTTGTTAGGCGAAAATTATAACCAGTTATAGGAAAATAATAACGGCGCATCGGATCCACCCCCTGACCGCGTAGTGCTTTCAAACGAATTTTCAATTGGGGATCATTGAAGACAACTGCACCCCCTTCACCACAGGTAAGTATCTTGTTGCCATAAAAAGAAAAAGTTGCAATTTTCGATAAGCTACCTACTGGGCAGCCTTTATAACGGGCCAAATGAGCTTCTGCCGCATCCTCGACAACCCATAGTCCGTGAACAGCGGCAATTTGATTTATGGCGTCCATATCCGCAGGATGTCCATATAAATGGACCGGAATAATACCTTTGGTTTTACGTGTGATGCTATTTTCGATCAGTTTCGGATCAATACACCATGTCTCGGGATCAACATCCACAAAAACCGGTTCTGCTCCAACATAACGCACAGCGTTGGCTGTAGCGACGTAAGTCAATGAGGGAATAATTACTTCATCGCCAGGGCGAACATCTAACCCAAGTAGCGATAGGTGAAGCGCAATAGTTCCATTGCAGACACTCAAAGCACTTTTCGTTCCACACAATTTAGCGAAGTCATTTTCAAATTTATCAACGAAAACTCCTGTAGATGAGATCCATGTGCTTCGTAGTGCCTCTAATACATATACTTCTTCTTTTTCAGTAAGATCAGTGCCAGCAACATGTATATTTATCACGGATAAAATCTCCTATTTAAACTATTTTATCGATGTATTTATGAGTGAGCATATAGTCAATGCCATAAACTTAAGCATTGAGATTTTATTTTACCACGAAGTTCACGAAGATATTAGAGCACCCAACTTTCGGTGCTTAAAAACAACAGCGAATAAAATCATAACCAATTGAATTTACAATTTAAATTGACGAATTCCGCTTTATATGATATGCTTCATTTACCACTAAACAAACATTTCAGACAAAGGAAATTCGTCAAAATGAATACTACCCTTAC
>NZ_JQKJ01000080.1 GCF_000745975.1 Desulfobacter vibrioformis DSM 8776
TTACCGAACTGAAGTTCCAATCCTGCCCAACCACCCGGAAAACTTGATTGTTCACGAGTAACCTTTTATAAAGAGAAGCACCACACAACCTTTATAATAAGGAGGCACCCGTGAACAAGAACTCATTTATAAATCAGTTTGTCGAAAATATCAAATTCCATTACACCAGTTTTGACCGTGTTCTCATCCGTGGATATATTCTAAATTTCTTTTCTGTCGCCTGCGTTGCCCGATTTCTCAAAGCCATGGGCTTTTCAAGACAAACCAACGGCGTTATGAGAATCCTCACGGATCAACTCAATGCCCACATCTCCAAACAAGCCCTGAAATACGGAATTCAGATTCATTGGTGGCCATCAATGGGTGGTGGCGTTAACGGTGCAAAACTGAAATTTGTTGAAGATCAATACGCCTGCAGATTCAATGGACAAGGCGACCACCTATTCTGCATCATCACGGACAGAGAGAATGTCAGAACCGTTGCAGCAAGGGAATTCACAACAAAAAAAGGCCGAAAGCATCAGGTGTTGTACAAGTGCAACAAGCCGGTCAAGCAATACTACATCTACTTCCATGACTCCTTTATAGGTGGCCCCTGCTACCTGAAAATTTCTTCTTATCTGCCTTTCCCTTGTGAATTCTATTTCAACGGTCACAACTACATCAAATTACAACTGGATAAAAAAGGCATCTCATACAAGATGAAGGAAAATGCCTTTACCCAGGTTTCTGATCCTGAGCTTCTCAACCGCATTGCTCAGGAAATTGATGGTAAAATGATCCAGGAAAGAATCAATTTCTGGATGAACCGCTTTTTCAAGTTCGACAAAGGAACCTATTCCACACGATCCAAACACCTGTATCATGACTGGTACCTAACCCAGGTTGAAGTCTGCTCTAATATGATTTTTAAGTCTGCCCGTTACTGCACCAGTCTCTTTGAACGCCTTTTGGACAAATTTTCACGTGTCGGATTGCCCGACACTATTGCCAGGATATTCAGCCGACGGCCTGCCCGTTCAAGTTCAAAATCCTTCTGGAGACTGTATGACAACAACGCCTGCATCAAACACTGGTTCAGGGGAAACGCTATCAAGCAATACAACAAGACCGGATATTACATCAGAACCGAAACCAGCATCAACAACCCCAAATCGCTGGGGCTTAAGAAACCTGTACTCTTTTTACAGGCATGCCTGTGGTACGGCCTTGGATGTAATGACCGACTACTCAACTGCTGTGCAGATGTGGATACATCCACCATTTATGAGGGAGAAGCAGACCCCTTTGATCAAACCGTACTGGATCATAAGGAACGAAAAGTCACACCCCCTGATCTGAGAAAGGAACGACAACTGGCTCTATGTGAAGAATTGCTGAAACCAAAATACGCGGTCAACGGATTCAAAACGGCTGAACTGCAACGAACCTTGAGTGCTCTTTTTGGAAATTCCGCCCAAATTCGCTATGAAATTAGAAAATTGGTGGTTCGAAACGTCATTGTAAAACAAAAAAACAAATCATTTTATAGGGTTACGGATACTGGCTGGAAATGGCTTTGGGCTTCAATTACCTCCAAACGCTATTTCAAAAACCCTGTTATTTCAGCTACTTTTAAAAGCAACTCTTCAAACAATCCGACACAACCCCACATTTTGGAAGAAGGATTGGGGCTCATCAATCAAGGTTTGAGCCAGATTACACAAGGCTTGGCTGTGAATATGTGATTCTCAAAAAACGTAAATTTTTCTCACGTTTTTTAGGAACAAAGC
>NZ_JQKJ01000081.1 GCF_000745975.1 Desulfobacter vibrioformis DSM 8776
GAGGGAGGAACCACCAAGGGAACTACCATCAATATATGCTGGTTGACATCTCTGTTTATGAGCTTTATTTATAGTAGGCATGTAAAATTCCTTTGAGCGGGGTTTTTACTGTTGTTTAATGCCGGGAGGTGCAACTCCCGGCATTAATATTGCCTGTCAGTTCTAGGATAGTAACCTAAATTATTCTGAACAATTACTTTAATAACCAAAACTGAATGTTCCATTTTTTGCCCTCTATAAATTTAATATAAAGAAAAAAACGCAGGCATGATCATTGTTGAAAAAGCTATAAATTTAATCATGGTGTTCTATTACATCTGCACCGTCATACCAATCAGTCAAAAACTGTTTCATGGCATCACAAAACTCTCCGGGATAGCCACCAGGATCTCCGCTTTCAACTTCAACAGTTAAAATTTCAGAAAAAGGGGAAATACCCGCATTGGGCTCACATGGATTATTTATTTCAAATTTCAATTTCATAATTCAACCCTTTTCAATAAATGAATTTGGAATCGGGATTGACTATATGTCATACCATCACCTGGTTTACTTATTTTCATTTGAATGACCATTATGCAAATAATTTCCCTTGCTCCGGCCGGCGTTCCGGAACGACTGGAAAAACATATTCGCCGGCGCTGTCCCACTGATCCGCCATAGCGTCAGCAATTACCTGATAAGTGAGGCTTCGAATTTTGGCATCCTTAATCCTGGCGTGGGTCGGAGAATGGCGTTTGCCGTCGGCTGTATTTATCCAAAGCGGCTTCACTGGCTTTGTTGGAAGCAGCAAAGGCAGGTTTTTAAGCCAAAGGCCTGTTTTTTCAGATTCCGGATATCTGAATTCATACGGCTGGATATACTGGTCAGGTGGCCTGATATGCGTGGAAATAACACCTTGCGGATTCTCAATGCAGATTTTTTCAATGTCGGCGTTAAACAGGGCGTGGACAAAAAGCATCGCGTCCAGGCGTTGTTTCCATCTTTCCGGATTATTTAAAAAAGACCTGTTGCCGGATACGGTGAGATACGTGCATGGAGGGTGGGCGATCATCATATCCCAACCGTCATGAATCACATCAAAGACATCTCCCTGGTAATGTGGACCTGGGGATTCTGTCGGCAGCAGATCGCAGGACATGACGTCATGACCTTTTTTCAAAAACGCGTCCCGGACCCGTCCGGAATATTCACATGCGACTAAAATTTTCATGAGAACAATTCCAGTTGCTCTTCTTTAACAAAATTTTTATAAACGAACTTTCTTGCTATCTTGCGATCCGGGCAATTGTCATGGATGTAGTCCAGAACCTGGGCAAGGCCCAA
>NZ_JQKJ01000082.1 GCF_000745975.1 Desulfobacter vibrioformis DSM 8776
GCAATACCGCAAAACTCACCCCGAAAAAGGTTGAATAAAGGAAGTTCTCATGGCAATAAATGTTTTGCCAAAAACAAAGACTCCCAAAGGAGAACATGCCATGAGAACCCGCCGTGTATTATACCCTCAAACATCGGAAATGTACATTTGTGAATTAGATCAATGCCCGTTATGTGGTGAACAACTGGAGTTGAGTCGTTATTCAAGCGGACATAAAATTGTACAGAACCTGTCATCGACAGTGGAAGTCGGTTATTGGCCTAAGCAGTGCGACAATTGGAGCTGCATCAATTACGAGCGAAAGTGGCGCTCCGCCGAATGGCAGCAAATTGCTCCGATGTATTGCACCTATGGTTTTGACGTTATTACAACGATCGGATGGCAACGACAGACCAGCAGATGTACTTTTGAAGAGATTCACTCGGATTTAGCTGACAGAATCACCATCAGTGAAGCCCAGGTCCGCCATCTGTATCACGAGCGTTACCTGCCGTTATTAGCTTCTCAAGAACGAACCCGGTGGAATGAATTAGAGCCAGTTTCACAAAAATTCGGTCTGATCCTGAGTTTGGACGGTCTGGCTCCCGAGGGAGGAGAGCCGCAATTGTGGGTTGTGCGTGAACTTCAAACGGGATTGACGGTTCGCAGTGGTTGGCTTAGTGAGCAGGGACAGAACGCCTTTGAAAACTTCCTGCGGCCGATCGCCGAAACCGACTTAACCGTCAGGGCTGTTCTCAGCGATAAACAGCGAGGCCTGCTGCCGGCGGTTAATAAAATTTTCCCTGAAGCCAGACACGCGTTCTGCCAGTTGCATTATCTCAAAAATATTGCTGAACCGGCAGCATCCGCTGATGAGATAATGAAAGTTAAACTCAGGAAAACGGTCCGGAAAAATGTCGGGAACATCATCCGCCCAGAGCATGTGGAACAACCCGGGGTATTGACGGTAACGGGTTTGCTGCCGTCAGCTGTCATTGAAAATCCTACCACCGAGGGGAAAACGGAACAACATTCAGTCGATCAGGTGGAACAGGAACGGCACTCCATTGTGGATGCACTGATACGTCGAGTGCGTTATCTGTTGACGTTAAAGGGACGTCCACCATTCCGCATGGCAGGCATTGCAATGTATCAAGGCTTTAGGGAAGTCTGTGATTGCCTGGAGGTATTCATCGCTCATATTCCAGATGAACGGCTGATTCGGTTACAGCACGGTCTGAGTGAAGCCCTCAAATGCTTTACGGATGATTATGATCAATTGAGTGAAGTTGCCGGCTGGTTGATTCATATATCGACGTTGCTCGACCCAGAGGAAAACCCTT
>NZ_JQKJ01000083.1 GCF_000745975.1 Desulfobacter vibrioformis DSM 8776
CGGGTTTACTGGCAGGAAAATACCTGATGCGGGAAACCCGCAACCCATGTGCCCCTCCTCATTTTCCTGTTTTTTCACATGAATTGAGGAGTAAGGCACGATTTGACAGGTGTTTTATGATCAACGGCAACTTTTTTGGGGCAAAATGAAACAATTATTATATTTTTTAATCGGTGTCCTGATCTCTGCATGCCTAATGTTACCTTATGCGCATGCTGAATGCACTGATTTGACAGATTTTAAAACGAATTATGAGTATTACAAACATTATGAAGGTAATGAATCGGTCTTCCATTATTCTCATTATAGTAATTCTGGTGCTGCACAGCTCGCTATTACATCCGCTCATGACTCCATTGGTGGCAGTATCGAAGCTTTAACAGGAGTTACAAATGGTATTATTTTAGGTATTGGCTATTGGACTTTTTCTTATGGAGATGTTTCTTCCAGTCCAGCTATATATCATTTTTATTGTTACACCTATGGCGATTTTACTCCTTGCGATCAGGTTCCGCCTGATTCTGACGGCGATGGTTTGCCGGACGATTGCGATATCTATCCGAACGATCCAGTAGCATATTCAGTTAAGATGACTGCATATCAGACAGTAGACGATACGAGTTCCGGCGATAAATCTTATATCTGTTACGTAACTGATCGTGGCGATAATTATTGTACTGGTACGGATGGAGCCTTGAATGGTGCAACTGATTTTGTTATTGCTGAAGGTACATGGATAGCTGGCTCAGATATATGCACGAGTGGATCTTCTCCTTCTGTTTCGAAGGCCCCGGATTCTGTTGTTCCTCAGCCATCTAAACCCGCTGCCCCTTCATCTCCCGGTGCTGATGGTGATTCCGACTCAGATCTTTTTAAAAAAATTGCCGGTAATTCCGATTCAACCAATAAAAATCTTGATTATATTTCCGATTTATTGGGTATTACTAATGGTCTCCTTGGTAAGCTTAATAATAAATCAGGTTCTTCGGGTAATGGCGCTGTTGTATACGCCCCCACGGCTGCTGAGATCGGTGAAGCTGTCGAAGATAGTCTTATAGATCCCACCCAAACGATTGATACTACCATTACAGACAACATTCCTGACTTAGACGAAACAGAAACCTTAACTGCAATCAAGACCAAGTATTCAGACAGGTATGATCTTTTTCTGGATACGCTGAAAGAATCCGATTTATTCACCTTGCCTTTTGCTATTTTTACCGGTCCTTCCGGGTCCGGTTCATCCATTCAAACCGTTGAAATAGG
>NZ_JQKJ01000084.1 GCF_000745975.1 Desulfobacter vibrioformis DSM 8776
GAAGCACCGTCACCGATACCCCGTTGCACTACCACTACACCCTTCGCCTCCATCCGGCTGGGTCTAAGACTTGCCAAATGTATTGAAATTCTATATATTTGACTCATTTTTAAGAACACGTGCCGTGCCCGGCACACACAATCCGGTAGAGCAGACCGCGAGAACTTTTGCCGATTTCTGCGAGGCTGCTCACCTTGGCGTTATGTGTCAACACAAAAGGATGCTCATTTAAATGATAACACCGAAAAGAATTGACCATGTTTGCCTTCAGGTCACCGATCTCAATCGATCTAAAAAATACTATGAGACCTTATTCAGTGCAAAGTGTTGGTTTCGGGAAGATAACTTCAAAATGCTGGTCATTGAGACAAAATGCATTCATTTCTTTTTGGCTGAGTCAAAAGCAGGCCATGAATTTTTATCCAACCAACATTTAAATCACAAAAAAATACTACCACATAACAACGCAAATTAACTCGGACGCAAGAAGCAGCGTTGGGTTTCATGGAGATCAAAATGCTCAAGTTTCGTCCATTCTTAAATCAAGATCTTCAATCCATCTGCTCATTTCCACAGAGCGAGGAGGAGTTGTTCTATTTTTATCCCAAAGCTTTATATCCATTGACTCCAGAACAATTGCAAAGTGCAATAGATCAGCGGTCTGATTCTACTGTATTCGTTCAAAATGACTGTATTGTTGGGTTTGCAAATTTTTATCGTTGGAAGGATGGCATCTGCTGTATTGGTAATGTTGTCGTTGCGCCATTCGCGAGAGGCCAAGGTGTGGCGAAATTCATCGTTGAAACTATGATCTCGCTTGCTGATCATAGGCATTCAGCAAGCGTCGTTCAGATATCGTGCTTTAATCAAAATATAGCTGGGCTCATACTGTATAATAAGCTCGGTTTTAAGCCTTTTGACGTGGAAGAACGTGAATATATTGATGGGAAACGAGTAGCGCTCATACATATGCACTATCAAATAACCAAAACCCAACCACAGCTTTGAAGGGACGCGCAAAAAGCCGCGCGCCCCTCAAGCTGGACGTTCTCGGCGGCTGCGCCGCCGAGAATCGCGGTGCTGACTGCGTCCAGCACGCGATTCTGCTTCCAAAACAAAACCGAATTGGTTAACTGGTACAATGATGATATACATATTATGAATGGTGAAAAGCCATTTAACATCCAACCTCTTCAATAGGAGGCAAAATATGTATCCAGGCGTTAAAGAAGTAACTCCAAAAGAAAATTATATACTTTCAGTAACGTTCGATAACGGAGAACATGGCATTCTGGATATG
>NZ_JQKJ01000085.1 GCF_000745975.1 Desulfobacter vibrioformis DSM 8776
TAGCTGGATTTGTTTAGCCACTCTGCCGGACTTTTCAATCCATCGTGATTTTTTATCGTTTTTGGGTTGCATGGAGCAAAATTGTGGATAAGCGCCCACCCCCTGATGCTCAGTTCCGCAGAAGCCAAACTCCCATGAAAGTAAAACGCAGAATTCAGGTGTCGGTCCATTCTCTGCATCAGCCTGTCGACCATATTGCTGGTTCGGAGGCATCCTGGAAGATCGTAGGCCTTTGAATACATTGGGAGGTTTTCCTTCAATTTCTTAATCGGTTTGGATATGACGTCCGGAACCCCATCTCTCACGGCCCATTCGCAGAGTCTGCGAACCCGCTGGGAAAAGGATGCCTTCGAAGTGGCCTCGTAGCAGTTCCAAATCCTGTCTGCCGCAGTTTTGAAAAGCGCGCCGAATTTCTTGCTGCACCTGTCACGAATCTTTATAAAGACGTGCAGGAAGCAACATACGACAAAAATGGTTGGAAATAGAATCTTCCATACGTTCATGGTAGCCTGCCATCCATCAGTATTCACGGACTTGGGAGCGTATTCCGGGTTCAAATTCAAGGCCTCATTCTTGAATACGCCATATCCTTTACTCAAGCCACGCTCTCCTGCGTCTTTGCTGACGGAAGCACCCAATATGCATTGATCGCCAACGGTTGTTGGCACATAAACCTTCTCACCTTTACGCCGGCTGTGCTTCTCATCCGCCCCAAGATTGCCGGGGAGACATTCGGGTGACTTGACCGTGGTTCCGACAAGGCTGTTCCTGCCCAGGCTTTGTTCCATGCGGTACCAGTACATATCGTTCCGGCCGAAGACGTAAGTTAAGGCCCAAAAGGGTACGTTGACCTTTCTGAGAAACAGGGCCTTTTCGACGTCTTCTGCAAAGGCTGTGTGGTATGGCATCACGAAGGAAGGCCTGACCGTGTACGTGATCGAATCCACCGTGATTCGCCTTGTAGGCACGTTAAGCTTTTTAGAACGCCGAATATCCTTCAACCCGTATCCGTTCCGGATTCCATCGGGGAAAAGCTCGGAATGCTTTTCGATGAAATTGTCCACTATTCTTTTGAATTTTTTGGGATCCTGAATCGAAACCATATATTTCTCTTGATCAAAGGGGAGTACAATTGTACGATTCTTTCGGGGAGTTGGCTTTGTTGTCTGAATTTTCGTTGCTCCTTTCATTTTTCAGGTTATGCTTTGCAACTTAACCATGAACGAAAGCACTCTAAAAATCCAGTCAAAAGGTCACCCCCCAAATCCGTTATAGCCAGAAAAAA
>NZ_JQKJ01000086.1 GCF_000745975.1 Desulfobacter vibrioformis DSM 8776
GGGTGTGTCCCACCTTTTACATATCCATATATATAGAGGTCTTTTTCATAACGTTTTGTTCTGTACCTGAATTTATGAACTCAGTAACATCAACCGACAAATATTTTATCGCCTGATAAATTTTTATATAGTGTTTTCGTGTATCCGCCGACCTTATGCCGTCGTGATTTTTTTCCAGACGTCTAAGAAGTCTCATACCCGATTCCGAATTTGAGGAACGCTGATATTTGGCCAACCCTTTTTTCTTCAGATACTGCATAGCAGCATCCCAGTGATCAGAAAAAAACTTCGCTATCTTACACAGATAACTATTTTCAAGTTTTTCAATCTGATTTTTCAAATTTTTCAGTTTGATTTTTGCCTGATTTTCCGTATTTGAATGATCAAAAATATTTGTAATTTGACCGATTATGGAACGAAATTTGGAAATAAAGCCGCTGTCCCTTTTTTCAAGCGCTTCTATCTTTTCACGTTCATTTTCAGTCAGGTTGGAAGGCTTTTTCAGCAATATCCATCGCAGTTTCCAAAGCTCTAAGGCAATTTCCAACATATCTTTATCCTTATTTTTTTCACCTTCCGCTTTCAGATTCCTTCTGTATTCCAGAAGGCATTTTTTTAAATTTTTCCATATATTTTTCGCCGTATGAAAATGATCAGCCTGAAATTTAGCATCAGGGAATACCTCTGTGATTGCTTTCACATAGCTGTCTGAATAATCTGAGAATGCCGAAGTAACTGTCATTCCGCATTTTTTTATCTTTTGTAAAAACTGAATGGCATCATCACTGTTTTCTGAATCGACCTCATGGGTAATAAGAATCCGGTCCGACTCATCTTTTATAACCATCACGCAGTTGTTTGTCCCCATGGGATAATAACCGTCAATATGACACTGATTCGCTTTTTTTAGTTCCAGAAGTTGTTTTAAAATTTCCTCTTCCGAAGGAAGACTGCTTCCAATTGTGTCAATCCACCTTTTTACAGACGACTTGCTTACAGGAATCCGAAACAACACTGTGAATATTGTTGCAATATTCCTCAGACTCACTCCGCAGATAACTGCCAAAAAACATGCCAGACGCAACACACTTCTACTTACATGCTGTTGTGTTGATACCTCCCTGAGCTTTGGGGTGAAGCAAATTTGTTTGTTATGG
>NZ_JQKJ01000087.1 GCF_000745975.1 Desulfobacter vibrioformis DSM 8776
CCCCACCCCGGCCACCGGTGTATTCAGTGGACGCAAACCAGATACCGTTCCATGCACGATCTGCCTGAGAACCGCACCGGCAGTGGATAGAAAAACAGGTTCGGTTAGGCCGGAATGCGATGTCCATTTTGTTATCGCCGGTGAACACGGCCATCACCTCTGCCGGTTATGAACGGGCACCTGTATTTCAAGTGCCTGTTTTTAGAAGTTTTTTTTTATAACCCAAAAACGGGCACCTCTCTTCAGTCTCCAGTAACAATCTGAAATATGCAACGAAAAGACGGTTGCCGCCCGCTTGAAAAGCTAAACGCAGTTGCAAGCCTGCTATTCGGTTATGCTAAAAGCTCTTTGGGAATGGATGAAAGCACCATAGAAGGTATTGCAAATATAAACGTTCATGGCCGCCGCCGTTGGCCACCCCCAAACATGAAAATAGACAACCGCAGTCCATCTGTAATATAATATATTTCAAACGGTTAACGGGCGGAATAAAGGTTGATTTTTTTTATGGAGGTATAATCCCCGGGATATAAACTGATCTGTTTTTTTGGGACTCGAACCCCCAATTGTTTCATGCACGCTGTGCATAGAACGCATGGTAAAAAGATCCGTGTAGTCCTTAATCTTTAGGATAATGCGAGATTTGCCCCAAAAATCATCCGCCTTTTTTCCGATTTGAATATCTGTATCAATTCAGACAGAAAGGGGGTGATATTGAATGATATCTGCTATTGCAAAGTGTGTAGCGGGCTTGGATATCCATAAAGCAATTATTGTATGCACATTGCTGCAGGAAGATTCCGACGGTCAACTGGTAAAACAGACAAAGGAATATAAAACTTTTCGGCATGATATCCATAAGCTTGCAAAATGGTTAAAAACTTCGGATGTTGAACTCATTGTAATGGAAAGCACAGGGGTATATTGGAAGCAGACGTATGAAGCATTGGAAGACGAAGAACTGAAAGGTAAGCGCTCTATAAACCCCATCTTCCAGAGAGGTGTTTTTCATGAAATAGTGGGCCATCTTTTAACGAATAGATAAAAAGGATGCTTG